>NZ_SROY01000002.1:558476-785640 GCF_005862345.1 Thermomonas fusca
ACATGCCTGCTATCTCGCGCTGGGGCCGGATCGCTCCGCGCGGGAGGCCTCCTATCGTCGTCTGTTCGAGGAGGCTTTACCTGCGGCGCTAGTTGCCGAGATCCGCCAATACCTGCAGCAGCAGAAGGCCTTGGGATCTGATCGCTTCCGCGCGTGGGTGGAAACCCGTACGGGGCGCTTCGCCACGGCACGCCCGCCGGGACGCCCGCCGCAGCGCTCGAATTGTCCCTGACACCATTTCTTCTTCCCGCATAATGTTGCCGCCTTGCCTGCCGACTCCCAGGTAGCCCCGAATGCCCGTGCAGGATTCAGACGATCAGTACCTCCGCGTCGCCATGATGGTCCTGCTCTCGCTGGCCTTGCTGGCGGGCGTTTGTGCGACGGCGATCCACTGGCTGGGCCCGGTCCATCGCCCGATGGATCGGGTGCTTCCGCCCGTGGCCAGCGCGCTGTTTGCCGGTCTCATCTGCGCGCTGTGGCTGCGGCCCGCGTGGGTGGGCGTCATCACGCGCATCGCCCTGTGCCTGTCGGCCCTCGCGCTGATAGCGCCCGCGTGGCTCTACACGGTGCAGGCAAGCCTGTCGCCGGAGTTGCGGCTGATCGACACGCTGCCGCCGATATCGTCGCTGTTTGCCGTCTTCATGGCGATGCTCATCATCTTCGTGCCGGGGCGGCGCGCGTACGTCGCCGCCGCGGTCGGCTGGGTGCTGGTGGCGTCGCCGGTGCTGGTCTACCTGCTGACCCACCGCGCGGAACTGTGGACGCCGCGCGGCGTGGACCTGGCCATGGCCTTCGGGCCCGCCAGCCTCATGTTGGTGGTGCTGCTGCCCGTGCAGCGCGGCCTCGCGGGGAAGATCCGGCGGCTTGCCTCCGAGCGCGACGGCATCGAGGTGCAGTTGCACCGCGACCCGCTCACCGGGGTGCACAGCCGCCTGTTCGGCGAGCGCGTGCTTCGCGACGTGTTGGCGCGTGGCGGCACGGCCGGGCTGGTCATGCTCGACCTCGATCGCTTCAAGGCCATCAACGACACCTACGGCCATCCGGCCGGCGACGGCGTGCTGCGCGCCGTGGCAGCGAGCTGCGAGCGCCTGCTGCGGCCGAGCGAGTGCATCGCGCGCTGGGGCGGCGAGGAGTTCCTGGTGATCCTGCCGGATGTCAATGCGGCGGCCCTGCATGGCATCGCCGAGCGCCTGCGCGTGGCGATCGCGGCCGTGTCGGTGGTGCCGGTCGCGCAGGTGACGGCCTCATTGGGCACGGCCGTGCTGCACCCCGCCGACACCCTCGACACCGCGCTGCAGCGCGTCGACCGGGCGCTGTACCGCGCGAAGGAACTGGGCGGTGACCGCGTTTGCACCAGTGAAAGAAGCGAGGATGATCAGCTGCAGTCCCTAGGTGCATGTGCCCCCTAAGGTTCGCGGCGTCACATCGCCCGCGCTGGGTGACATGCATGGGAATGCCGGGAACTTCGGCCCTGGCTTGACGTGACAGCGCGCAGGCCTGGACGGGCTGCTGGCAGTCTTCGTCGCCGAACGGGTGGCCGACATCGGTGAAGGCCCGGTTCGCCGGTTAGGGATCGCTTGATTCTCCCGGTCCGGGTTTTCTCCCGCGTGTAGTATTTCCGGATCATTTCGCCGAGCTGTCTGAACATGCATCCGTATTTTCCCGTGCTGGCGTTGGCATTGGCAGTGGCTCTGGGTGCCTGTAGCGGCGACCGCAAGGAAGCCACAGATGCCGCAGGCGCGGCACCGGACGCCGCAGGCGCCGCGGATGTGGTCGCAGCGGTTCCCGTTGGCGCCGCGGATGTGGTCGCAGAGCCCGCGGCCGCCCCCGTCGCGCTTCCCGAATGGTTCCCCACCGACGTCTACCTGCCCGCCGACCATGTGGTCGTGGAGGTCAATGAAGACGATGGCGCGCACGCGGTCGAACTGCGGACCCGCGGCGAGGTGTTGAACCTTGCGGCGCAGGCACAGGCCGCGATGCTGGCCGCGGGTTGGACCGAGAACCACTATTCGCCGGTCGACACGCGCGGTGGCGCGAGCATGTACTACCGCAAGGGCGACCGCAGCGCGACCCTGGCAATGGCCTGGGCCGGCGACGGTCAGGTCCGGCTGATGTACAACTTCGCCACCGTGCGGACAAAAGGGGACGGAGGGAATTAAACAACCCCCCGTCTCCTTTTTAGGCGCTCTTGCAGACGCGCGACGTCACTTGCGCACGTCCAGCAATTCCACCTCGAACACCAGCGAAGCGCCCGGCGGGATGACGCTGCCCGCGCCCGTGCTGCCATAGCCCAGCGCGGCGGGGATGTGGAGCTCGCGCTTGCCTCCCACCCGCATGCCGGCAACGCCTTCGTCCCAGCCGCGGATGACGCGACCCGCGCCCAGCATGAACACGAACGGCTGGCCCCGGTTGCGGGAGCTGTCGAACTTCTGCCCACGCTTGTCGGCCGCTTTCTGGTCGTAGAGCCAACCGGTGTAGTGCACGCTCACTTCGTCGCCGGCCATGGCGACAGCGCCCTGTCCCGTCGCCACGTCGATGCGCTGCAGTTCGGTCACGTCGCCACCGGTGTAGGACGGCGGCTGGCTGCAAGCGGTGAGCAGCAGGACGGACAGCGTTGCGGTCAGGCGAAGTGCGCGAGAGGCCATGGCAGTTGTGCGGTGGATGGCGGGACAGCATACGTTGCGAGGCAGGAAGGGCGGTTGCCTGTTTGCATCCGCGCACCAAGAAATCAAAGGGGACGGGAAGCGCGCACTGACGCTTCGCGACGGCTGCCGCGACGGCCGCCGCGAACCTTAATCGTCCCTGACACCCGTTTCGCCATCTTCACCACGCATCAACGTTCTCCGGTGTCAGCTTCACGCGGGGCAGAACGCCGGCAGGAGCGCCGCGCTGTTGTTCCACCATCAACCGAAGGAGATTGGAGATGCCTCTGAACAATCGACACCTGGCGAATGCGCGCCTGCTCGGCGTGGCCCTCGTCGCCGCCGTGGGCCTGTCCGCCTGTGCCACCTACGATGACGACTTCGCGCGGGTCAACTCGCGCCTGGATCAACTCGACACGCAGGTGCAGGGCGCGGCCCAGAGTGCTGAATCCGCCAACCAGGCCGCACAGCAGGCCAACCGGCGCCTGGATTCGTTGGAAGGCCGCGTCCAGCAGCTTGAAACGGCGCCGCGCCGCACGCCGCGCGGTTAGTCGCGCTTGCACGATTCGCGCCGCACGGCACGAACCGGAACCCGGTGGTCCGTAACGACCACCGGGTTCCGGCCGTCATCCGTTCTTTCGAGGTACCGTCCCATTCCTATTCGCACACGTTCCGCGATCCGGGCGTTGCCCGCTGCGTTCGTATTGGCCTTCGCGTTCGCGACGGTCGGCGTTGCCCACGCCGCCGAGGATGCCCCTGCGCCGTCGGCCGCGGTTGCAGACCAGCTTCCTCCGGGCCAGAAGGTCTCCGATACGGTGATCGAGCTTGCGGGCTGGGTGGTCGCTTCGAAGGACAGCCAAGGTTATCCCTTCGTGATCATCGACAAGGCCGCGGCGCAGGTGCTCGTCTTTGGTGGCGACGGCCGCGCGCGCGGCGCGGCGCCAGCGTTGTTCGGATCGGCGATCGGCGACCATTCGGCGCCCGGCGTTGCCGGCCTTGCCCTGCGCGAGATCCCGGGCCGCGACCGCACCACGCCTGCCGGTCGCTTCATCGGCGGCTTCGGCCCATCCATCGACGCGGGGCGGGTCCTGTGGGTGGACTACGATTCCGCGGTCTCCATGCACCCCACCGCGACCGGCGTTCCGGCCGAGCGCCGCGCCGAACGCCTGGCATCGCCTACGCCGGACGACAACCGCGTCACCCACGGTTGCATCAACGTTTCGCCCGAATTCTACGAGCAGGTCATCCGACCGACCTTCGAGCGGGGAGGGGTGTTCTACATCCTGCCGGACAAGGCGTCGATCGCGGAGACCTTCCCCGAGTTCGCGCAAAGCCGCGCCCAAACGGGCTCTGGGTCACGTACCCCGTAGCCACGGGTGAAACGACCAGTCCCCTCGCCGTATGCCGCAGATCACCGAGGCGCCATCGGCAACAACGCGTTGATGCGGGTGGCGGCGATGGCGGCATGGCCCACAGCCACCGCGATCTGGTTCAGGCCGCTGACCACGTCGCCGATGGCGAACAGGCCGCGCTGCGCGGTCATCTGGTCGCGGTCCACGATGATCTCGCCGCTGTCCGACAGGGTGGCGCCTGCGGCGACCGCAAGCCGCGCGGCGGTGCTTCCGCCCAGGAACGGGTAGAGCGCATCGAACACCAGGCGGGTGCCATCGGCCGACGTGGAGCGGCAGTGGTGCCCGTCGAACTCCAGCGCCACGCCCGGTGCCAACAGCTGCACGCCGGCATCCACCGCGCGGCGAACGTCCTCGCCGCCGTCGGCGTCGTCGCTGGGCAGCAGGTAGACGCGGTCGCTGTAGGCGCGCAGGAACAGACCGTGTGCGCCGATGTCGCGCGCCGGGCCGTACACGCCGATGCAGCTGTCGCGCGCTTCAAAGGCATCGCAGACAGCGCACAGGCGGATGGCCCCGCAGGCGACGGCATCGCTTATCCATGGCGCGCCCGGCAGCTTGTCGACGATGCCGGTAGCCAGGATGACGCAACGTGCCTGCCACTGCCGCGTTCCGCTGGCGAGTACGAAGATCCCGTCCGGGTCACTCGGTGCCGCGATGTGCTCCACTTCCGCAGCCTCGAACCGCGTCCCGCAGTCCATCGCCTGTTCGCGCATGCGCCGCAGCAGTTCGCTGCCGGAAACGCCGCTGGGAAAACCGGGGCAGTTGTGGCTCTCGGGAATCCACTTGGCGCGGCTGTTGCCGGCATCGATCACCACGCAGTCGCGCAGGAACCGGCACAGGTAGGTGGCGGCGGTCAACCCGGCCGGGCCGGCGCCGACCACGGCAACGTCGCAGGTGTCAGTGGTGTTGGGCATCTCCATCTCCCCATCTCCTGCCGCGGGTCGCCGGCAATTCGTGGTCGCAGTCCGCACGCAACGCGATCAGCGCAGGCTGACGTCAGCCACCTTGTCCTGCGCGTCCTGCTTCGGGTCGATGCCCGGTGAGCGGGCGCGAATGCCCGTCTTCGATGCCGTCCACGCCCACCATGACGGTGCGGTCGGACCTCAGCGCCTTCCAGAATTTCTGTTCCAGTTCGCGATCCTTGCTGGTGGCCACGGCGTTCGTCCCGAAGTGATGTCGGAACCGGTGTTGTAGCGCAGGCGGGTGAAGCGGGCGTGGAAAAACTTCGCACCGCCGGCAGTGTCGCCAGCCTGTTCGGGAAACGGCCGCCTCGGGCTACTGGAATGGCCCTGCGCGGGTGGGGCGGCCATCCACGCGCTCGCAGGAAGTGAATCTGACCCGCTGCACCGCACTACACTGTCGCCATGGCGAAAATCTACGAACCCCCCCTCACCGGCGACGGGCACAGCCCGCTCTATCGTGTCGACAAGGCGATCAAGCTGGCCCAGCAGCGGCTGGAGGCGGCGATCGACGCGAAGCGTCATCACACCAGCCAGAACCTGGCCAACGAAGTGGTCAAGGAAGCGCGCGACGCACTGCGCAAGGCCGAGCAGCAGCGTGCGCTCAAGCTTCTTGAGCTCAAGCAGAAGTAGTCGCAACACAAGGCCCACGGCGACGTGGGGCCTCGCATCGGCAGTGTTGCCGCGGCTGGCCGTGCACGGGGCGCCTGCGCAGGTGACGCCGGTCTTCACCGTGTCCAGACGTGGACGCGCGATGATCGGGCCAAGTCCATGCCGCGAGGGCGCCCGCATCAGTCAAAACCCACCCGACGTGGCTCGGTCGCTCACGGGTGAATGTCCACACCCCTTCGTGCAGCGTGATGCCGCGCACGCATTGCCGATTCAGGCGGCCGCTTTTCTTGATTCCGCGCAGTTGCCGCCGATAGCTTGAGGTAGCCGGGTGGCCTCGCCCGCTGAATAGCCAAATGACGACAAACGCTCACCAGCCCCTGCCGCGCACCGACGCTTTCAGCAATCCGCTGGAAGTGGGGCGCCTGCTGTCGCATCTGCTGCAAGCGCAGTCGCTGCCAGCGCTGGCCCAGGGCATTGCGCAGGCGCTGGCCGATGCCGGTGCGGGCGCGACCTCGGTGGCATGGTGGACGGCGGACGGCGGCAGCGGAATCCAGCCTGCCGGCCCGGTGTCCCCACGTGATGCTGCGTTGCTGGAGGCGCTGCGCGCGGGGACTGAAGGTATCGATGAGGTCGCCGGGCACCATGCGCGTCTGCTGGCGCGCGATGCCGGTGCCGGGATTGCGTTGCTGCACGCCGGCCAAGCCAACAACGGCCCGCTGGAGGCAGCCTGCGCGCTGTTGGCGCCGGTGGCCGAGGCGGTCCTGGAAGCGCGGCACCTGTCCGGATCACTGCGGGCGCTGGCCCGGTCCGAGCAGTTGCAGGCGGCCCTGTTCCAGATCGCCGACATGGCCAGTTCCGGCATGGAGCTGAACGCGATGCTGCGCGAGCTGCATGCCATCGTCGGTCGGTTCATGTACGCGGAGAATTTCTACATCGCGTTGTACGAGGAATCCAGCGACGCGCTGCGCTTCATTTACCTGGTCGATACCGTCGACCCCGTCATCCGCGACGCCAACCAGTTCATCCCGATGTCCGTGATGGACAAGGGCTTGACCTGGTACTGCATCCGCGACCGCCGACCGCTGATGGGGTCGGTACCCGACATCCGCAATCAGGTGTCCGGTCCATTGCGCGACATCGGCGAGGAATGCTTCGACTGGCTGGGCGTCCCCATTCTGGTGGGTGATGCAGTTCGGGGCGTGCTGGTAGTGCAGAGCTACATGGAGCGGCCGCGGTATAGCGCGGCGGATCAGGCTCTGCTGGCGTACGTGGGCAGCCACATCCTGACCGCAGTGGACCGCAAGCTGCAGCAGGAGGAGCTGGAGCGGCGCGTGGCCGAGCGCACGCACGCGCTGACCGTGGAGATGCAGGAGCGGCAACGCACGGTCCGCATCCAGGAAGCGCTCTACCGGATCGCGGAGCTCTCCCATACCGCCATCGACCCGGACGGCTTCTACCAGGCGGTGCACGGGATCGTGGGACAGTTCCTGGATGCGCGGAACTTCTACATTGCACTGCTCTCGCCGGACGGCCAGCGGTTGCATTTCCCGTACTACGTCGACGAGAACGGCGGTACCGCGGAAAGCCGTCCCGTGGGTAATGGCATTACCGAGTACGCCATCCGGCACGCGAGGCCGCTCTTGGTGGACATGGATGATCCTGCCACCCGCGCCCGCATCGAGGCATTGCAGGCCAGCGGCGAGCTGGGCCTCATCGGCCGTCAGTCCATGGCATGGCTGGGCGTGCCGCTGGTCTCGGGCGACCGCGTGCTGGGGCTGCTGGCGGTCCAGAACTACGCCAGCGGCCACAGCTACAGCGCTGCCGAGCGCGACCTGTTGACCTTCATCAGCTACCAGATTGCCAGCGGTCTGGAGCGGCAGCGCGCAGCGGCGGAGCTGAAGGAAGCCAATGCGGACCTGGAGCGGCGGGTGCAGGCGCGCACGGCGGAACTCTCCGAGCAGATCCGCGTGCGCGAAGACATCGAGCGCCAGCTCAAATACCAGGTGCTGCACGACCCGCTCACCGGGCTCCCCAACCGCGCCTACCTGCGCGACCAGCTGCTGCGTGCGCTGGCCCACCAGCAGCGCGAGCCCGGGCGTGGCTTCGCGGTGCTGTTCATGGACCTGGACCGGTTCAAGGTCATCAACGACTCGGTTGGCCACCTGGTGGGCGATGCGCTGCTGCGGGAAGTGGCGGCGCGATTTGCACACTGCGTGCGCGCGGGCTGCGACATGGTGGCGCGGCTGGGGGGCGACGAATTCGCGATCCTGATGGACGTGACCGGCCCCGATGCGGCAATGCGCATGGGCCAGCGGATCGTGGAGGCGATGAAGGCGCCGATCCGGGTGGAGGGCAAGGAGCTGTTCAGCAGCGTCAGCGTCGGCATCGCGATGAGCGCGCCGCACTACACCGCGCCCGACGAGCTGCTGCGCGATGCCGACATCGCGATGTATCGCGCCAAGGCCGGTGGCCGGGACCGGGTGGAGGTGTTCGACGAAGCGCTGCACGCGCAGGCGCTGCAATTGCTGGAGATGGAGAGCGACCTCCGGCGGGCGATGGAGCGGGCCGAGCTGGTGCCTTGGTTCCAGCCGATCGTCCGCTTGTCCACCGGCGAAACCGTGGGCTACGAGGCGCTGGTGCGCTGGCAGCACCCGCAGCGCGGCGTACTCTCCCCGGCAGAATTCCTGCCGGTGGCCGAGGGCAACGGCAGCATGGAAGCGCTGGACTGGGCAGTGCTCACCCGCACCCTGGAAGTGCTGTCCAGACTGCTCATGCCGGGCCAATACGTCAACGTCAACTTCTCCCCGCGGCACTTCCGCTCGCCGGGCCTGGTGGAGCGGCTGATGGATCTGCTGAAGGCCCATCAAGTCTTGCCATCCCAGGTCCGCATCGAAGTGACCGAGGGCGCGCTGCTGGAGAACGCGGAGAAAATCGGCCATGTGTTCTGTCAGCTGGCCGACCAGGGCGTCATGGTGGCGCTGGATGACTTCGGCACGGGTTATTCCTCGCTGAGCTACCTGCACCGCTTCCGGATGCACACGCTGAAGATTGACCGTTCGTTCATTTGCGATCTGTCGCCTCACGAAGAAGGTCGCAGCACGGCCGTAGTACGCGCCATTCTGGCTTTGTCGCAGGCCCAGCGAATGGAGGTCGTGGCCGAGGGCATCGAGACGGAGGACCAGCGCCAGGCCCTGTTGGCACTGGGTTGCGAGCTGGGCCAAGGATATCTGTTCGCCCGGCCAGCACCTCTCTTAGCGAGGGAACCAGGGTTGGATGGACGGCTGCAGGAATGCGCGGAAGGTTGCTGAAACGGTCGCCGTTCCAACCCCGCCCGCGACCGGTACGGGCTGCCCTATCGCCCAAAAGGGAAGAGGCGAGCTCCCGAGTTCCCCTGCCTTCCTCCGTACCCGGGGCAGTGCCGATGCGCCGCTGTACCGCCTAGATTGGGTCAGCCGCCACTTGCGATTCCCCGCTGGCAATGGCGACGCAGTCGCGGCCGGCGTGCTTGGCTTCGTACAGGGCGGCGTCGGCGCGGCTCAGCAGCGTTTCCGCGGACTCGCTGCCACGGTGCGCGGCCACGCCGACGGAAAACGTGACCGGCTGGCCGGCAAGCAGCTGGTCGCGCACTGCTGCCTGCACCCGCCACAGCACCTGCTGCGCCTGCGCCGCGGTGGCGCCGGGCAGGACCAGCAGGAATTCCTCCCCGCCCCAGCGGCCCAGCACGTCGCCTTCGCGCAAGAGCTGCCGCACCAATTCGGCAAACCCCACCAGCACGGCGTCACCGGCAGCGTGGCCCAGCGTGTCGTTGATGCGCTTGAAGTGGTCCAGGTCCAGCATCGCGATAGTCACCGGCAGCAGGCCGCGGCGAGCGTGGCGGGTGTTGGTGGCCAGTGTTTCCAGCATGGCGCGGCGGTTGGGCAGCCCGGTGAGCTCGTCCGAGACGGCCAGGCGCTCGACTGCGGCCAGCGCGTCCGCCAGCTGCGCGCGCTGGTCGCGCAGCTTCTTGCGCAGGGCCGACAGGCGCGCGGTCACCAGCGCGAAAGCGGGCAGCACCACCGCGATCATCGACAGGTTGTAGAGATCCACCTGCAGCGGCGACGGTGGTTGCGCCGAGTCGATCCAGGCCGGCAGCCATTGGCGGATGGCGACCGCCGAGGCGAGGCATAGCACGGTAAACAGCGTCAGCCAGCCGATCTGGCGAAACCGCAGCCCGTAGGCAGCGAAGACGAAGACCACCATCAGCGGGAACAGTGCCGCGGTGCGCATCGGTCCGCAGATCACGTAGCCCCAGTTCACCGCGATCACGCCCATCGAGAGTTGCCACTGGGTCAGCGCGGGGTCGGCGAAGCGCTCGCTCCAGCCGCTGCGGATGGCCCCATAGCCCGACAGCAACACCACCGTGACGAAGCTGGACCAGCCAAGCAAGGCGCCGAAACGCATCCACCCTTGGTCCACACCGGCCACGAGCAGGACGGCGGTGCCGACGTACACCACGCACGCGATCAGCCAATGCAACAGGAGCAGGCGCCGGCGCGGGTACGGGCTGGCCAGCAGGCCAAGCCAGCGACGGCGCGAGACAGCCTGCGATGGCTGGGCAAGGGGAGTGGGTGCCATGGGGCCAGTATCCCCGATGCAGCAAAAAACGGGATCAAAGGCCGACCGGACAGCAGCGTGGTGCACGCATACGAAAACGCGCCGATGCCGCAATCATGTGAAGACGATCCCAGCTGGGTAACCCGACACCGGTCGCGTTTTTTTGCTGGACTGGACGTTCGGGTTTCGGGGACGATGGCGGGGTATGTCCGCTCCCTCCACGCCGTCCGGCACCCTGCTGCAGCTGCTGCCCGAGGCGGTGGTGCAGGCGGACGCCCGATGGGAGATCACCTATCTCAATCCGGCCTGGCACAGGGTCACCGGTCATCCGGTGGAAGCGGTGATCGGCCGGTCGTTGCTGGGGTTCGTGCATCCCGACGATGTCGGTACTTTCCGCGCAGGCATGCCGGTGTTCCGGCTGCGCTTCGCCGATGGCGAGTACCGCTGGGTACGGCTGCAGCTGCACCCGGAGTCGGACGCTGCGGGGCGGGTGATCAGTCGACAGGGGGTGCTGATCGAGATCACCGAGGTCACCGAGCAGATCCTGGTGGAGGTGCGCCAACGCTTCCTGCGCCTGCTGGAAACCATCGACGGCGTGGTCTGGGAAGCCGAGCGGGGCATCGGCAATACCTTCCTGAGCCCGCAGGTCGAACGGCTGTTCGGCTACAGCGTGGAGGAGTGGCGCTCCGATCCAGGGTTCTGGCGCACGCATGTGCATCCCGACGATCTGGCGGAGGCACTGGCCATCGACGATGCCGCCTACAACGCCACCCACAGTTACGCCTATGAAATGAGTTACCGGCTGACCGCCAAGTCCGGCAAGGTGGTGTGGGTGCGCGATCTGTGTCGCGCCGTGGTGGAGCCGGGGCGGCCGAACCGCATGATCGGCCTGATGATCGACGTAACCCGGCAGAAGAACACGGAGCTGGAGTTACTGCGCTCCGACAACCGCTATGCGCTTGCCACCCGCGGCTCCAATGACGGTATCTGGGACTGGGATCTGCGCACCGATGCCCTGCACGTGTCCGAGCGTTTCCACGAGATCCTGGGGCTGGAGGACACCCCGCACGTGCACGACGGCGGCTGGCGGTTTTTGCAGCAGCGCATCGATCCCGATGACCGCGGGCGCGTGCAGGCGGCCTACGGCAGGCACCTGGCGGGGGAGCGCCCGAATTTTTCGGTGGATTTCCGCGCCTTCCACGGGTCGGGGCGGCTGGTCTGGGTCAACTGGCGCGGGGTCGCGCAGTTCGAGGACGGCGTGGCGGTGCGCATGGCGGGTTCGCTGAGCGACCTGGCGGAGCGCGGCAGCTCCTATGACGGGCTGACCAATCTGCCCGGGCGGCCGCTGTTCCGCGAGCGCCTGGCGCACGCCATCGAGGCGTACCGCGACGAGGCCGCAAGAGCCGATGCGCCGCCGACGCTGGTGGGCACCATGATGTTCGCCGTGCTGCTGTTGGACCTCAACCGGTTCAAGGCGGTCAATGACACGCTGGGGCACCATGCCGGCGACCAGCTGTTGCAGCAGGTCGCGCGCCGGCTTGAAGCCTGCGTGCGCACCGGCGACCTGGTCGCCCGCATGAGTGGCGACGAGTTCAATGTTCTGCTCGAAGCCATCGAGCCTGCCGAAGCGTTGGAGCGCGCCCGGCAGATCGTCGCAGCGCTCGAAGTGCCCTACGACATCGGCGAGCACACCGTGGCCAGCGGGGCCAGCATCGGGCTGGTCACCAGCACGCCCGGCATGATCAGCGTCGATGACTACCTGCGCGCCGCGGACGCCGCCATGTATGCGGCCAAAAGCCGGACATCGGGTGTGTGTGTTTTCCCGGCCGAAGGAAGCGGGGAAACACAGCCAGGCTGAGGCGCCTGCGTTTCACGGACGGGTGGCGTCGGAAGTCGACTTCTGGCTTGAGAAGCAGGGCAGCGGCGACGCGATGGCGCTATGACGAGAGCCATCGCGACGCAGCGAAACGGTGTCGTCTGGAGTGAGTTGTCAAACGAGCGACTTACCGTACTGCCGCGGCATTCTTGGCGATTGCCTTGTCCGCGATCTCGGTGATCTGCTTCTGCGCTGCGGAATCCTGTATCCCTTGCGCCAACTCTCTTACCGCAAGTGCAATCAGTACCTGGTTCGCGGGGCGGCGGCCCCACTCCGGATCTTCCCAGTGACCCTTGAAGTAGTCGGTGATCTGCAGGATGAATTCCAGACGTGAACTGACGCGCTTGACGGCCATTGCAATCTCCTCGAGCAGCAAAGTGGGCTGCATCTGTGGCAACGCTGGCTGCCCCGGGAACAGGACATGCGTCGAAGCAAGGAAAAGGTGTCGGGCCCCGTTTCACGGTTCCACACCGTTTCACGGGGCGCGCACTATTGCCCCGTTTCAGCGCGCCAGCCACAGCCGCAGGCGCAGGCCGTACTCGCTGGTCCAGCCGCTGGTGGCCAGGCGCATGCGGCCATCGGAGATGATCGCGATGGTCGGGGTGACGCCCACGCCCAGCGCATGGCTGATCGCGCCGTCGGGGTCATTGACCACCGGGAAGGTCAGCGCGTGCTCGCGCATGTAGGTATGCACCTGGGCGTCGGTGCCAGACTGCATGGCCACCGACACCACCCGGTGGCCGCTGCGGTGCAGGCGCTCGATGGCCGGCGAGGTGTGGCGGCAGTAGCCGCACCATTCCGCCCACACGTAGAGCACGGTCGGCTGGCGCTGCGTCTGGAAGTCCACCCGCCGGCCCTGCGTGGTGGTGAGGCGGGCCACCGCGACCGCGCGCGCATCCGGTGCCCGATACCAGTCCAGCGCTGCGATAAACGCCAGCAGCAACAGCAGCTGGATGGCCAGGCGGCGCAGGCGCGCGGGCCAGCGCGGGCGGTCGGGGTGGGGCGCACTGGTCATGGGTCACCAGTATCGGCGAACGCTTCCACGTCTGCCTTCAATGGTCGCGCCAGCGTCTGCCGCAAGTCGCGTTCATGCGCTGGAGGCGCCAGCGACGCGAGTCCGCATTGACCGCAGCCATCGCCCCAGGTCCAGAACAAGGACCGTGAACAAGGGCAGCGCAACCGCGACGGCCAGCAACTGGCCCGGTGGCCGCACGAAGCCGAACAGGGCGGCCACCGCCGGATGCAGGATCGCCAGCGCCAGCACCGCGCTTGCGGCAGCCGCCACGATCCAGAACGCGGCATTGGGCGTGCGCAACGCGCGCCAGATCGAGCCGCCCGAGCGGTGCAGCAGGATCAGGAACAGGTTGCCGGTCACTATCGCGGTGAACGACAGCGCCGCCAGCTGCGCATCCGGCAAGCCCGCGCGGACGCCCAGCAGGTAGGTCAGGGCGACCGCCAGGAACATCACCAGTCCCTGCCCGAGCGAGGCGAGCAGGGTGGCCCGGTCGAGCAACGGGTGGTCGGCGGGGCGCGGTGGCCGCCGCATGATGTCCTCGGGTGGCGGCTCGCGCTCCAGCACGATCGAACACGCGGGGTCGATGATCAGCTCCAGCATCACCACATGCAGTGGCATCAGCATCGGCGCGGAGCCGGTGAGCAGCGGCAGCAGCGCCATGCCGGTGATCGGTACGTGCACCGCCAGGATGTAGCGCGCGGCGCGGGCGATGTTCTCGTAGATGGTGCGGCCCATGCGGATGGCGCGCACCACGGTGACGAAGTTGTCGTCCAGCAGCACGATCGACGCGGCTTCGCGGGCCACGTCGGTGCCGCGGCCGCCCATCGCGATGCCCACGTGCGCCGCCATCAGCGCGGGCGCGTCGTTGACGCCGTCGCCGGTCATCGCCACCACGCCGCCGCGTGCCTTCAGCGCTTCCACCAGCCGCAGCTTGTGTTCCGGCCGCACCCGCGCGAACACGCTGGAGGAGGCTACGCGGTCGGCCAGGGCGGCGTCGTCGCAGCCGTCCAGCGCATCGCCGTGCACCACCCCCGCATCGGTGTCGATGCCTGCCTGCTGCGCGATCGCGCGGGCGGTGCCGGCATGGTCGCCGGTCATCATGATCACGCGCACGCCGGCCGCGCGCGCCTCGGCCACGGCGTCGGGCACGGCGGCGCGCAGCGGGTCGGCGAAACCGACCAGGCCCAGCCAGTCCAGCGCGAACGTTGTCGGGTCCTCCGGCAGCGGCGTGCTGGCCGCATCGGGCATGCGCCCGGCGGCGACCGCAAGCACGCGCAGGCCGCGCTGCGTCATCGCGGCCAGGCGCGGCTCCAGTTCCGCCTGCGTCGGCGCCGAGCCCGCGCACATCGCCGCGATGGTTTCCGGGGCGCCTTTGGCGGCGATGAAAACCTCGCCCGCATCCGTGCGCCAGGCCTGGATGAAGGCCGGGCGCTGGCTGCTCAGCGGGTAGTCGCGCAGCCGCTGCCAGCCCGGCGGCTGCGCCGGCATCTGCCGCTGCGCGGCCGCGTCCAACAGCGCACTGTCCATCGGGTCATGCGACAGCGGCGGGCAGGCCAGGCGTCCGGTTTCCAGCGCGCGGGTGGCATCCGCCGCGTCCAGTTCGGCCACCGCCATCCGGTTTTCGGTGAGGGTGCCGGTCTTGTCGGTGCAGAGGATGCCGATCGCGCCCAGCGCCTCGATCGCGGGCGCGCGCCGGACCAGCGCGTTGTGCCTGGCCATGCGCCATCCGCCCAGCGCCAGGAACACGCTGAGCACCACCGGGAACTCCTCGGGGATGTTGGCCATCGCCAGGGTGATCCCGGCCAGTACCCCTTGCAGCCAGTTGCCCCGGAGCAGGCCGTACAGGACCACCACCAGCGCACAGGTGACCAAGCTGATGACGGCGAAGATCGCCACGATCCGGCGCATCTCCCGCTGCAGCGGCGAGCGTTCGGTGACGATCGACTGCAGCGAGCGGCCGATGCGTCCCACCGCAGTATCGACACCCACCGCGACCACCTCGGCGGTGCCGCGCCCGCGCACCACCAGCGTGCTGGCGTGGACGATGCCGGCATCGCCCTCGGCGCCCGCCTGCCGCGCTACTGCCACCGACTCGCCGGTGAGCAGGGATTCGTCGACGTGCAGCTCGGCGGCCTCCAGCACGCGCGCGTCGGCGGCCACCCGGTCGCCTTCCTCCAGCAGCAGCACGTCGCCCACCACCAGCTCCTGCGAGGCAACCACCGTGGCGGCGCCATCGCGCAGGACCCGCGCCCGCGGGCTGCCGAGGTCGCGCAGCGCCTGCATGGCCCGCTCGGACTTGTATTCCTGATACAGGGTCAGGCCCATGACCAGCACCACGGAAGCGACCAGCAGGGCAGCTTCTCCGCGATCGCCCAGCAGCATGTACACCAGCGCCGCGGCGAGCAGCAGCAACAGCATGGGTTCGCGCAGCACCTGGCCGGCGAGCGCCAGGCCGCCCTTCCGGCCCCGCTCGGGCAAGACATTGGGGCCGTTGCGCGCCAGCCGCGCCGCGGCTTCGGCAGAGGTCAGTCCGGGCATGGATGCCACCTTCATCAGATGATCCGAGTATGCGGACAAAAGCTTGCCGGGAACATTTCGGCGAGGGTGGATGCTTGTTCACCGTGATTGCGCGCGCTTGCTTCTGTGGCGGCAGGTCTTCCGGCTCGGGCATGCGAGGAAGGCCATCCAGCTGCCGCACGTTGCTACCCTTGCCCCACTTCCGCAACGGATTCGAGCATGGATAGAAGGCGATTCCTCGGCACGGCCGTGCTTGCGGGTGCGGTGTTGCCGTTGCTGGGCACGCGCGGAGCGATGGCCGCCCCGCATGGGCAGCTGCTGGCGGCGGGGCTGCGCAAGGGCGATACGGTGGGGCTGGTCAGCCCGTCGTCGGCGGTCAACGAGCGGCTGGCGTTGCAGCTGGCGCAAGAGGCGATGGAAGCGCTCGGTTTGCGGGTCAGGGCCGGCGCGCATTACGGCGGTCGCTACGGGCATCTGGCGGGAACCGATGCCGAGCGTGCGGGAGATCTGAACGCGATGTTCGGCGACCGCGAGGTCAAGGCCATCGTCTGCGTGCGCGGCGGTTCCGGCGCTGCGCGGCTGCTGCCGTTGCTGGACTACGCGCTGATCCGCCGCAACCCCAAGGTGCTGCTGGGTTACTCCGACATCACCGCGCTGCACTGCGCGATCCATGCCAAGACCGGGCTGGTCACCTTCCATGGCCCGGTGGGAACGGGCAGCTGGAATCGCTTCAACGTCGATCAGTTCGAGCGGCTGTTCTTCCAGCGCGAGCTGATGCAGTACCAGAACAGCCGTGAGGCCGGCGACGAGCTGGTGCCGCGCCGCAACCGCACCCAGACCCTGCGCGGCGGCAGGGCGCAAGGGGCGCTGCTGGGCGGCAACCTGACCGTGCTCGCCGCGCTGGCGGGTTCGTCCTATCTACCGGATTTCAGCGGCCGTATCCTGTTCCTGGAGGATGTGGGCGAAGCGCCTTACCGCATCGACCGCATGTTCAGCACGCTGAAGCTGATGGGCGCGCTGGACAAGATCGCCGGCTTCATCTTCGGCGACTGCAGCGACTGCAATCCGGGTGACGGCTATGGTTCACTGACCCTGGACCAGATCTTCGACGACTACATCCTGCCGCTGAAGATCCCGGCCTATCGCGGCGCGATGATCGGCCATATCCGCGAGCAGTTCATCGTGCCGGTGGGCGGCAGGGTGGAGATGGACGCCGACGCGGGCACGTTTCGCCTGCTGGCACCGGTGCTTGCCGACGGCTGATGGGGGCGCAATCGGGCGCGCAGCAAACGCGGGCAGGGGAGAAGTTCGAGCATCACGCCGCCGGGGCAGGGGCTCCAGCCGGAGCCCGTCTTCATGCCGGCGTCGCGGCGTGCATGGTGCCGCGGGGCAACAACCGGCAAAATTGCGGTTCTCGCCTGCAGGCCCCGGAGCCCCCATGACCCCGCTTGCCCACCACGTTCCCGATCCCGCGCAGGCACCGGCCGGCACCACGCTGACCATCACCCGGCCCGACGACTGGCACCTGCACCTGCGCGACGGCGCGCAGCTGCAGTCGGTGCTGCCGCACACCGCCGCGCAGTTCCGCCGCGCCATCGTGATGCCGAACCTGCGTCCGCCGGTCACCACCACGGCGCTGGCGGCGGCGTACCGCGAGCGCATTCTGGCAGCGCTGCCGGCGGGGGCGGACTTCGAGCCGCTGATGACGCTGTACCTCACCGACAACACGCCGGCCGAGGAAGTCCTTCGGGCCAGGGCCAGCGGCTTCGTGCACGCGGCAAAGCTGTATCCGGCCGGTGCCACCACCAATTCGGATTCCGGCGTCACCGACCTGAAGCAGGCCTACGCGGCGCTGGAGGCCATGCAGGAGGCGGGCTTGGTGCTGGCCCTCCATGGCGAGGTGACCGATCGCGACATCGACGTGTTCGATCGCGAGAAGGTATTCATCGAGGACAAGCTCATCCCGCTGCGTCGCGATTTCCCGGGGCTGCGGGTAGTGCTGGAGCACATCACGACCAAGGACGCGGCGGACTACGTGCGCGAGGCCGAGGGCGAGATCGCTGCGACCATCACCGCGCACCACCTGCTGTACAACCGCAACGCCATTTTCACTGGCGGCATCCGCCCGCATTTCTACTGCCTGCCGGTACTGAAGCGGGAAGTGCACCGGCGTGCGCTGCTGGAGGCCGCCATCAGCGGCGATGCGCGCTTCTTCCTGGGCACCGATTCGGCCCCGCATGCACGCGGCGACAAGGAAGCCGACTGCGGCTGCGCGGGCTGCTACACCGGCCTGCACGCGCTGGAGCTGTACGCCACCGCGTTCGAAGCTGCTGGCCGGTTGGACCGCCTGGAGGGCTTCGCCAGCCACTTCGGGGCCGACTTCTACCGCCTGCCACGCAACACCGGCACGCTGACTCTGCGCAAGGGCGACTGGGTCATCCCGGCCGAGCTGCCGTATGGCGACCGCACCATCGCGCCGCTGGCCCACGGCGAAACGCTGGGCTGGCAGCTGCACGGCTGACCCGTCCGCCACGTCGCTTTGACGGCGCGTTGCGGTATCTTCGCGCTCCTGTCCCCCACAGGTCGTTTGCATGAAAGCCACCGTTGTCGGTCTTGTCACGCCGCATGTCATCCGGGTCTTGGACCTGGCCAAGCAGGCCGAGTCCGGCACCAACGTGGATTGGCACCTGCGTGATGCCGTGGCCCGGACGGTGGAGGACCTGAGCCAGCAGTTCAACGCGCGCGATCTGCTTGCGGCGTACGTGCATGGGCTTGAGACCGCCGCCCGCGACCTGGGGCCGGGCCGCAAGCTCTATTCGGGCATGCTGCAGTCCGCAGCGGGGATGGCCGCGCGGGAGATCGAGCGGCTGGGGTGAGCGCGCTGCGGGACACCGCCTCCATGCGTCGGCGGCGCCGGCTTGCGCGCTGCACCTTGCCGCCCGCCCCGTGGCACCGCTCGGCTGGGTGGGGGAACGCTTTCCCCCGGCACGCCGCTCAGGTCGGCGCGAACGCCTTGGTCGTCTTCTTGTCCTTCTTTTCGGCCTTCTTTTCCTTCATCGTCTTGGCCGGCTTCTTCTTTTCCTGCTTCTTCTGGTTCATGCCCTTGCTCACGTGCATCTCCCTGGCTGTGCGTTGGTACGGCTGCGGTTGCAGCCGGTCTTCAGAGTATGCGCCCGTGGACGGGCGGGGCAGGTGACAAGCCGCCCGAAAGTCGAGGGGAGCCAGCCAGTGGCCTAGAACCGCTCGCCCACCGGCAGATAGCGCCATGCGCCGACCGGCATCTTCGCCAGCGATACCTTGCCGATCCGCAGGCGGCGGATCGACACCACCCCCAGCCCGACCTGCGCGCACATGTCGCGCAACTGCCCGCCCTGAACGCCCTTCAGGGCGAAGCGCAGGCGCACTTCGTTCTGCCAGCTGACCTTGCACGGCGGCAGCGCCCGGCCGTTGTAGTGCAAGCCGTGGTTGAGCCTGCGCAGGCCGTAAGGGGCGATCTCGCCGCTGACCTCGACCACGTATTCCTGCTCGATCTCGTCGCCGTCCTCGGTGAGCCGGCGCCACACGCGGCCATCCTGGGTCAGCACCATCAGGCCGCTGGATTCGGCGTCCAGGGGCACCAGAGGGGTCAGCCGGTGGAAGTGGCGTTCCAGCATGCGCACGCCGGAAGGGTCTTCCGGCCAGCGCGTGTCCGGCCGCACCAGGGCTGCGGCCGGGTTGCGCCCGCTGATGGTGTCGTAGCCCACCGGCTTGTGCAGCAGCACGGTGGCCGGCTCCACGGCCTCCAGCCGCGCTTCGTCATCCAGCGTCACCTCTTCGGTGGACACCGGCTGCGCGGGATCCTCGACCAGGCACCCATCCACCCGCACCCAGCCGTTCTTGATGTATTGCTCGGCATCGCTGCGCGAGCAGGCGGCGAGGTCGGCCACGCGTTTGGCCAGTCGAACCGGATCGGACATGCGGCGTTGCCGGAAAAGGGGACAGCCAGTGTAGCGATCAGGCACTCTATCGCGCTGGATTTGCGATTTTGATCTTTCTCACGGGATGCGATGAAAACACCTTCTGGCCTGCAGCCGCTCATCGATGACGGCGTGATCGATGAAGTGATGCGACCGCTGAAAAGCGGCAAGGAAGCGGCCGTGTACGTGGTCCGCGCCGGCAACGAGATCCGCTGCGCCAAGCTGTACAAGGACATGGCGCAGCGCAGTTTCCAGCAGCGCGTGCAGTACCAGGAGGGGCGCAAGGTGCGCGGCAGCCGCGAGGCGCGGGCGATCGGCAAGGCCAGCAAGTACGGACGCAAGCAGCAGGAAACCGCGTGGAAGAACACCGAGGTCGACGCGCTGTACCAGCTGCGCGATGCCGGCGTGCGCGTGCCGGAACCCTACGGCTATTTCCACGGCGTGCTGGTGATGGAGCTGGTGGTCGATGCCGACGGCCATTCCGCGCCGCGGCTGGGCGAAGTGGAGCTGTCGCCGGAGCAGGCGCGCGGATTCCATCGTTTCCTGGTAAGGCAGGTGGTGAAGATGCTCTGCGTCGGGCTGATCCACGGCGACCTTTCCGAATACAACGTGCTGGTGGCGCCCGACGGCCCGGTGGTCATCGACTTCCCGCAGGTGGTCAGCGCCGCCGGCAACAACGCCGCGCGCACCATGTTGCTGCGCGACGTCAACAACCTCACCGCCAGCCTCGGTGCGTGGGCGCCGGAGCTGCTGGACACCTGGTATGGCGAGGAGATGTGGGCGCTGTACGAAGCCGGCGAACTGCGCCCGGACAGCGAACTCACCGGCGTGTTCGCGCATGACGATTCCGCGCCGGATCTCGATGGCGTGCGCCACGCCATCAACGACGCCCGCGAGGAAGCGCTTATCCGCCAGCAGGGCCGCGAGGCCGCGGCCGAGCAGGATTAGCCGCCCGCTGCACCATTCCACCTTCACGCGGCACCCGGCATGGTGCGGGGGTGTTTCCGCAACGGCCCGTGCATGCCGAAACGACGCAGCTCCGGTAAATCCCCAGCCTCGCCGGCAAAGCATGCGGTCAAGAAGATCGTGAGCGCAGCGAAGCCCGGCCAGGTGGCGGAAAAGCTCGACCCCACCAAGCCCACCGCCTCGCGCGGGCGCAGCGGGCTGTCCACGCGCCGGCCCGCCGTGCAGGCGTTCATCCGCAAGGCCCGCGGCAGCCTGCCGATGGCGCTGCTGCGGCGCTTCATCGATGCCGACCTGATGTCGCAGGCGGCGGCGCTGGCGCTGTACGCGATCCTGTCGCTGGCCCCGCTGTTGCTCATCCTGGTGTGGTTCACCACCTCGATCCTGCCGCTTGCGCAGGAAGCGGTGATGCAGCAGATCGCGCTGCTGGTGGGCGCGGATGCGGAGCGGGTGGCGCGCACCATCGTCTTGAATGCGCGCAACCGGCCGGATACCGGTTCGATTGCCGGCTGGGGGAGCCTGGGCCTGCTGTTCGTCGGCGCCACCGCGGTGTTCGCGCAGCTGCAGGACGTGCTCAACAATGTGTTCCGCACCGACGCGACGGCGCTGTCCGGCCCGCTGGCGTGGCTGCGCAAGCGGGTGTTCTCGATGGGACTGGTGCTGGCGCTTGGCTTCCTGCTGGTGGTGTCGCTGACCCTGAATACAGTGCTGGAGCTGCTGTTCGCGCGGGCGGACTGGATGCTGCCGCTGATGGCCCAGGTGGCCGCCTGGCTGGTGTACATGCTCGCGTTCGCGCTGATGTACCACTATCTGCCGGATCGCCGAGTGGGCTGGCGGCGCGCGGTCGGTGGCGGCGCGGCCACCGCGCTGATGTTCCTGGTCGGGCGCGCGGCCATCGGCTGGTACCTGGGGCGAGTGGATCCGGGTTCTGCCTATGGCGCGATGGGCACGCTGGTGCTGGCGCTGGTGTGGATCTACTACGCGGCGCTGATCATTTTCGTCGGTGCGCTGTTCACCGCGGTGGTGGACGAGCGTGCGAAGGCGCGGGCAAAGGCGCGCACCGGGAAGAAACGGGGCAGGGCTGCGGTGGAAGCGGGCTGACGTCCGCTGGCAGCGGCGTGCTGCCGGAACCTGCAGCCGGGGCCCCAGCACGTGCGACTTCGCCAACCGCAACGCGCGGGCAGGCACCGCGAACGACGCCTGCCGCGATTGCCCGCCGCATCAGTATTTGTACGACTGGCCGCCGTCGATGGTGACCACCAGTCCGTTGACGAAGCTGGCTTCGCCGGACAGCAGGAACGCCGCCACCGCGGCCACTTCCTCCGGCCGGCCGAAGCGCTGCATCGGGTTGACGCTGACGAACTGCTTGCCGGCCGCTTCCCAATCCTCGCCGGCCATCTGCCGCAGCGAATTCTCGACCATGTCGGTCATGATCGCGCCCGGCGCGATGGCATTGATGGTGATGCCGAACTGGCCGTATTCCACCGCCGAGTTGCGGGTCAGGCCCACCACGCCGTGCTTGGAGGCGGAGTAGCCGGACTGGTTGCCCACCCCGCGGATGCCGCCCACCGACGCGGTATTGACGATGCTGCCGCTGCCCTGCTGGCGCATCACCTTCAGCACCTCGGCCATGCCGTGGAACACGCCGTTGAGGTTGACACCGATGACGCGGTCGAACTCCTTGCCGCCGAAGTTTTCGGTCAGATTCTGGTGGCCTTCGATGCCGGCGTTGTTGAAGAACCCGTCGATGCGGCCGAAGGTCTTCATCGTCTTCTTGACGTAGGCGTGGACGTCGTCCGGGTTGGACACGTCGGCGGTGACCAACAGCGTCCGCGCCTGCGGATTGAGCGCAAGGATTTCCTTCTGCAGCCGCTTCAACGCGTCCTTCTTCAGGTCCACCAGCACCTGCGCCGCGCCCTCCAGCGCCAGCCGCAGCGCGGTGGCGCGGCCAAGGCCCGCGGCGGCGCCGGTGGTGACCACCACCTTGCCGTCGAAGCGGTGCGGCGTGTGCGCGACCTTCGCCGGTGCGGCGGTTCGGGGTTTGCCGCCCGCAACGGACTTGGTGGATTTTTCGGGCTTGGACGGCTTGCCATTCGCGGAAGCCTTGGCGGTGGAACCCGTTTTCCTGCTGCTCATTTCGCACGCTCCGTCGGGGATGCGGCCAGCATGGCACAACGGCGGGACAGCGACGTTGCGGGGGCGGATGGCCGTCCATCCATCCACTTGCCGTTGCCTGTCGTGAGCCCACGCAAAGGAGCGCACGATGCGCTTTTCCGTCCTGGCCCTGCTGCTGGCATTGGCCTGCAGCCCCGCGTTCGCGCAGACGTACTCGGGGCCGATCATCGATGTCCACCTGCACGTGGGGCCGGCGGCGCCGGGCGCGCCGAATCCGGCCACCGGCCAGCCGACCACGGCCAATTCCGATGCCGAGCGCGAGCGCCTGACCCTGGAGCGGATGCGCCGGCACGGCATCGTGCTGGGGCTGGTCAGCGGCCCCGATGCGGCGATGGCCAGCATGCGGCGCGCGGGGGGCGACAACACCATCTGGGCGGGCGCGTTCCTCGACGACGGGCGCACGCCGCTGCCGCCGGTCGAGATGTTGCGCAAGGCGTTCATCAATGGCGAGCTGAAGGTGATGGGCGAGATCGGGGCGCAGTACCACGGGCTGAACCCCAGCGATGCGTGGTTCGAGCCCTACCTCGCGCTGGCCGAAGAACTCGACATCCCCGTCGGCATCCACACCGGCCTGGCGCCGCCGGGCACGCCGTATGGCTGCTGCCCGGGCTTCAGCGTCGACCTCGGCAACCCGATGCGGTTGGAGCCGATGCTCAAGCGCCATCCCAAACTGCGGGTGTGGCTGATGCATGCCGGCTGGCCCTACCTGCAGGAAACCAAGGCCATCCTCTACATGTACCCGCAGGTGCACGCGGACCTGTCGGTGATCAACTGGATCATCCCGCGGCAGGAATTCCACGATTACCTGCAGGCGCTGATCACCGCCGGCATGGGCGACCGGCTGATGTTCGGTTCCGACCAGATGGTCTGGCCGGAAGCCATCACGCAGGCGGTGGAAGGCATCGACAGCGCCGCGTTCCTGGGCCCGGCGCAGAAGCGCGCGATCTTCCACGACAACGCGGCGCGGTTCCTGCGTATCGACAGGTAGGGCGCGCGCTGTCGGCATTGCGTGGAGGCGCGCGGCCGCGCTGGGCCGCGGGCGCGGCTGCTATCCTCGCGCCATGGCGAAGCTGCTGATGAACCTGCGCAACGTACCCGATGACGAGGCCGACGAAGTGCGCGCGCTGCTCGATGAGCACCGGGTCGAGTACTACGAAACCAAACCCAGCCGCTGGGGAATTTCCTTCGGCGGGATCTGGCTGCGCGACGAGGCCGGGTTCGCGGCAGCGAAGCAATTGCTGGCCACCTACCAGCAGGGGCGCCAGCAGCGCGCCCGCGCCGAGCGCGAGGCTGCCGAGCGCGATGGCACCGCGGAGACGTTCTGGTCGGTCGTGCGCGCGGAGCCGGGACGGGTGGTGCTGGTCGTCGTCGGCATCCTGTTCACGCTGGCGCTGTTCGCCCTGCCGATGATCCTGCTGCGCGGCTGAAGCCGCAGGGCAGTCGCCCAGCTCAGCCGCGGCGCGCCGCCTCGATCGCGGCGATATCGATCCTGCGCATCGTCATCATCGCGTCGAATGCGCGCCTGGCAGCGGCCGGGTCGGGGTCGATGATGGCTTCCAGCAGGGCGCGCGGCGTGATCTGCCACGATACGCCCCATCGGTCGCGGCACCAGCCGCAGTCGCTTTCCTCGCCGCCGTTGCCGACAATGGCGTCCCAGTAGCGGTCGGTTTCGGCCTGGTCGTCGGTGGCGACCTGGAACGAGAACGCCTCGCTGTGGCGGAACGCCGGCCCGCCGTTGAGGCCGACGCAGGGAATGCCCAACACGGTGAACTCCACGGTGAGAACGTCGCCCTGGCGGCCCGAGGGGAAGTCCCCCGGCGCCCGCATCATCCGACCCACTGAGCTGTCCGGGAAGGTGGCGGCATAGAAGGTGGCGGCCTCCAGCGCCGCCTCGTCGTACCACAGGCAGATGGTGTTCTTCGGGATCATGGCGCTGCTCCTCCGGTAGGGTTCACTGAGTACGACGGATGGGTGCGACGGAAATCGACAGGCGCGGAAACGCCCCGATCCCGCGGGCCTTCCGCTGTCGATGACCCGCACGCCATTGCCATGTAAAATGATTGGGTCATTGGGGAGTAGCCGCTCTTCGTCGCGAAGAGGCCCACGTCAACACACTTGGCCCACAGGCCATGGCGCGGGCGGTTCCCATGCTTGGCAAGACCTTTGACCACTGCGCTTCGGGATGGCCGGGGATGCGCGGTGGTCATTCGTCCGTTGCCCGGCCCTGGAAAGTCCATGGAATCACTGCTCGTCTCCACCGGAGTGGTCGCGCTCGCCGAAATCGGCGACAAGACCCAGCTGCTCGCCTTCATCCTCGCCGCGCGCTTCAAGAAGCCGGTGCCGATCATCCTCGGCATCCTGGTGGCGACCATCGTCAACCACGGGCTGGCGGGTGCGTTGGGCGCGTGGATCACCGCCATGCTGACCCCCGAGGTGCTGCGCTGGGTGCTGGGCCTGTCGTTCGTCGGCATGGCGATCTGGACGCTGATTCCCGACAAGATCGAGGAAGAGGAAACCCGGATTGCAGGGAAGTTCGGGGTATTCGGCGCCACGTTGGTGACCTTCTTCCTGGCCGAGATGGGCGACAAGACCCAGATCGCCACCGTGGCGATGGCCGCCCACTACGCAACGCCTTTGCTGGTGGTCATCGGCACCACCCTCGGCATGCTGATCGCGGACGTGCCCGCAGTGTTCGTTGGCGACCGTTTGGCGAACAGGATTCCGATGAAGCTGGTGCACTCGATCGCCGCCGGCATTTTCGCCCTGCTGGGCGTCGCCACCCTGCTGGGAGCGGGCGCCAAGCTGGGGTTCTAGCGCGTCAACCTGCCGCTAGGCGCGCCGGGCGTCGCCATCGATCCGTCCGTCCACCAGGGTAATGGTGCGGTCGCAGGAGTCGGCCAGGCGCGGGTCGTGGGTGACCACCAGCACGGCGCAGCCGAACTGCGTGTTGAAGCGGCGCAGCAGGGCGAACACGTCTGCGGCCGTCTTGGTGTCGAGATTGCCGGTGGGCTCGTCCGCCAGCAGCAGGGCCGGCCTCGTGACCAGCGCGCGGGCGATCGCCACCCGCTGCTGCTGGCCGCCGGAGAGCTGGTCGGGCTTGCGGTCTGCCAGTGCCTCCAGTCCCACGTCTGCCAGCAGGCCGCGGGCGCGATCCAGTGCATCGCGGTCAGGTTTGCCACGGGCCACCATCAGCGGCATCAGCACGTTTTCCAGTGCGGTGAACGCGCCGATCAGGTGATGGAACTGGAACACGAAGCCGATGTGCTGGCCGCGCAGTGCGGTGCGCGCCTCGTCGTCCATGTCGCGGGTGGGCTGGCCGAGCAGGTACAGCTCGCCGGCGCTGGGGGAATCCAGCAGGCCGATCTGGTTGAGCAGGGTGCTCTTGCCGGAACCCGACGGGCCTACCAGTGCGGCGAAGTCGGCGCTGTCCACCCGCAGGTCGATGCCGTGCAGCACCTCCACCTCGTTGGGCTGGCCGATGTTGTAGGACTTGCGCAGGCCCTCCAGCCGCAGCACGTCGCGCTGATCAGGCATGGCGGATGGCTTCCACCGGGTCGAGCTTGGCCGCGCGCGAAGCGGGCACCGCCGCGGCCACCACGCCCGCTACCGTGGCCAGCGCCATCGCCGCCGGGATCAGCGCCGGCGGCAGCGGGATATAGAACAGCTTGGGGCCGAAGCTGTTGAACGCGCCGACCAGGCCCAGCCCCGCCAGCGCGCCCAGCAGCGACCCCACCAGCCCCAGCACCGCGCCCTGCACCAGGAAAACGCGCAGCATCTGGCCGCGGCGTGTGCCCATGGCGCGCAGAATGCCGATCTCGCGGGTGCGCTGGGTCACGCTGACCGCCAGCACGCTGGCGATGCCCAGCGCCACCGACATCGCCACGAACACGCTGATCATTCGCGTGGACATGCTCTGCGAGCTCAGCGCGTTCATCAGCTGGGCATTGGTCTCCATCCAGCTTTCCGCCTTCAGCCCGGTCAGGCCGCGGATGCGCGCGGCGCTGCGGTCGGCGCCGAACAGGTCGGCCACGGTGACGTCGATGACGGTGATGCCGCCGGGCAGGGCCAGCAGCGACTGCGCCTGCTTGAGGTCGAGGTAGACGTAGCGCGCGTCGAGTTCGCGCACGCCCAATTCGAAGATGCCGGCGATGTTGACGATCGCCTCGCGGCCCTTGCCGGCGTCGATGCGCAGCTTGCCGCCGGTGCGCAGGCCCAGGTCCTTGGCCAGCTGGCGACCGATCACGGCATTGCCGGCGCCCAGGTCCAGCCGGCCGTCCACCATGTTGCGGTCCAGCGGGATCACCCGCAGGTAGCGGGGCAGGTCCACGCCGACGAGTGCCACCGATTCCACCGCCTCGCCGCGACGCCCGAATGCCGGCCCGGACACCACCGGCGACACCGCGGTGATGCCGGGCATGCGGTCCAGCACGTCGCGCACCTGCGGCCAGTTCACGATGGTTCGCAGCACCTGCGCGCGGCGGTCCTCCAGCACCAGCTGCATGGCACCGGGCGGGGCGGGCGCGATGCGGTTGACCTGGTCCGGCGCCTCCACCCGGATATGCGCCTGCGTGCCCAGCGTGCGCTCGATGATGTTGGCCTGCAGTCCGGAAATCAGCGCGGTGACGAAGACGATCACCGACACGCCCACGGCGATGCCGAACAGGATCAGCAGCGACTGGCCGCGCCCTTGGCGCAGGAACCGCATGGCGATGGTGGTTTCGATCCACATCGCTCAGTTGAACTTCACCGGCAGCTCGCGGCGGGTGGCGGAATCGCTGGCTGGCAGCATTTGTGCCTCGATGCGCACGCGGTCGCCGTCGGCCGGCAGCGCATCGGCATCCAGCGCACTGGCGGCGAGTACCCGGTCGCCTTCGCGCAAGCCAGCGGTGACTTCGCTCATCGCCAGCCCGCGCAGGCCCAGCGTCACGGCGGTGCGGCGCACCCGGCCGTCGCGCACGAGGAGGACCGTGGCGCGATCGCTGCCGTCGCGGGCGTCGAGCAGCGCATCGTTGGGCACCGCCAGCGCGCGCTCGCGCTCGCCGGTCAGCAGGGTGGCGGTGACGGTCATGTCCTGGCGGACGAAGCCGGCCTTCGGGTCGATGCGCAGGCGCACGTCCACGGTGCCGCGTGCCGGATCGACGGCTGGCGCGATGTGGTGCACGGTGGCGGCGAACGCCCGCCCCGGGAAGGCATCGGCGATGCAGGTGGCGCGCTGGCCCACGCGCAGCCGGGCGATGTTCTTTTCGTCCACCGGCAGCAGGATTTCGCCCGGTGCGTCGGCGGCAATTTCCAGCAGCACGTCGCCCGGACGTACGGTGTCGCCCGGTTCGACGCCGCGGGTCAGCACGGTGCCGGCCACGGTGGCGCGGATCACCGCGCGCGCCAGGGTCGCCTCGGTCGCTGCCAGTTCCTCGCGCGCCTGCGCCTCACGGGCGCCGCCGCCGGCCAGCGCACCCACCGCCAGCCGCGCCTGCTCGGCCGCGGCGCGCGCGGCCACCACCGCCTGCGCCGCCTGCTCCACGCTTTCGCGCGCCACCAGCTGGCGCTGGCCCAGTTCGCGCCGGCGCGCGTGGTCGCGTTCGGCCTGCGCCAGCTGCGCCCGGGCCTGGCGCAGGCGGGCCTCGGCGTCGGGACGTTCCGCCTGGCGCAGCGCGGCCAGCGCGGCGCGCGCCTGGTCGCGGTGGGCTTCCAGGTCACGCGCGCGCAGCACCACCAGCACGTCGCCCGGCGCCACCCGGTCGCCGTCCATCACCCGGCGCTCCAGCACCAGCCCGGTGATCTCCGGGCCAACCTGCACCCGCGACGCGGCGGCCACCCGGCCGGTGGCCACCACGTTCTGCACCAGCGGGCCGGCTTGCACGTCGTAGCCGGGCAGCACCGGGCCGCGCAGCCGGGCGATGCCCATCACCGCCAACGCCACGAGTGCAACGGCGGCAGCTGCGAGCCATCGTTTGCGGTGGGCGGAGCCAGTGGACATGGACGTGTTCCGGTAGCGGGAGGTCGCATTCTGGCGCAGGGCGGCCATCGGCGCGCCGCCGCGTGCTCCACGCCATCGGCGTGCGGGTCAGAGCACGGAGGAAACGGTGATGACCTGGTTCTCGCAGGCGCGGTCGCGGCCGCCCGATTTGGCCGCGTACAACGCCGCGTCGGCGCGCGCGATCAGCGTTGCCGAGGTGTCGCCGGGGTGGGAATTGGCGATGCCGATGCTCACGGTGACCGGCCGGTTCGGCCATTCCCGCGCATGGAAGGCATCCAGCAGCCGCTGCGCCGTGCGCCGCGCGCCGAGCATGTCGGTTCCTGGCAGGATCACCGCGAACTCCTCGCCGCCGAACCGCGCCGCGATGTCCTGCGGTCGCACCGCCGCGCGCAGGAGTTCCCCGGTGATCTGCAGCGCACGGTCGCCGGCGAGGTGGCCGAAATCGTCGTTGAAGCGTTTGAAGTGGTCCAGGTCGAGCATCAGCATGGTGAAGCCGTGGTCGCTTTCGCGGTGGCCGCGGAGCAGGCGGTCGATGGCCTCGTCGAAACCGCGGCGGTTCACCAGCCGGGTCAGCGCGTCGGTATAGGCCGCGTCCTGGAAACGCTCGGACTTCTGCCGCTGATGGTCCAGGTGGTGCAGCAGCCAGGCCATGCCTATGACCATCGAGCAGGCACCCACGCCGCTCAGGTAGCCCACCGCCGCGACCACCTCGGCATGACTCCAGCCCAGCAGATGCTCCGCCGCGCGGATCGCGATCGCCAGCAGCGGCGGCATCAGCAGCGCAGGGATCGCGGCCCATCGCAGCAGCACCGTGCCCGGACTGTCGGCATACGCCACCCGCATGATGCCCATCGGCCGCTGCAGGACCAGCCAGCCCAAGGTGGCGACGATGAGCAGCAGGGCGGTCGGCGCCGACACCGGCAGCACCTGGACGACGCCCATGCGGTAGCTGTAACCGGCCATGGTCAGGGTGAAGGCGCCCAGCGACAGCAGCAGCCCGGCCAGCAGGTGGGCCAGGCGCGGCGCGCGCTGGAGGCTGACCAGCAGGCCCTGCGTACCCAGCAGGAGGAACGCGATCGCGGTCATCTGCGACATGCGCCCCGGTGGATTGCCCTGCGCAAAGGCTTCCGGGTCGGCGAACAGGTGATCGATGCCCAAGTCAACGTTGGCGGTGTATTCCAGCAGCGAGGCGGCACCGAAGACCAACACCAGCAGATTCAGCAGCACGCAGGCGATGCCGATGCGTTCGCGCCTGACGCACCCCAGCAGGGCCACGGCGTTGGCGATGAAGGTAGTGGCGGTAATCGCCTTCATCCTGGTGGACCCGGTCAACACCCGGGTCAGCGCCGGAACGTCCAGCCACCAGCCCAGCAGGACCAGCGCGGACACCACCAGCATGACCCATGCGGCAATCTGGGCAATCTTGGCGACGCCGCCCCTGGGCGACGATGCAGCGGTGGGTTCAGCGGAAAGCGGGCTGTTCATCGGTCCTAATGTTGGCAGAAACCCGCGCGCAAAGGATTGGAAGCAGCGATAAGCAAGGGGCCGCGCCGGCGGCAGCGTACGGCGCCGATGCGCCGATGCGCTGGCGTTCCCAGCACACGGGCCGAGTGCCGGCCAACAAGCCGCCCTCGGGGGGCGGCGACGTCGCCAGGCCAGACTTTCTCAAGCCGGTGCGGCCAGCGGCTCCGGCACGTGCATGCCGTAGCCCTGCGCGTAGTCCACGCCCATCTCGGCGAGCAGATCCGCCGTTTCCGTATCTTCGACGTATTCGGCCACGGTTCTTATGCCCATCACGCCTGCCACCTTCGCGATGGCTTCCACCATGGCGGCATCCACCCGGTCGTTGCGGAGGTTGCGAATGAAGGTGCCGTCGATTTTGAGGTAATCCACCGGCAGGTGCTTGAGGTAACCGAACGACGACATGCCGCTGCCGAAATCGTCGAGGGCGAACCGGAAGCCAAGGCCTCGCAGTTCCTGCACCAGCCGGGTGGTGAGCGACAGGTTGTTGACCGCAGCGGTTTCGGTGATCTCGAAGCAGATTTCCCCGGGAGCGATCTGGTGCGCCTGGAGTTGCTCCTGCACGAATGCCACCAGGCGGTCGTCGCTCAGGGTGCGCCCGGAAAGGTTGACGGAAAGGGACGTGCGGGCGCGAACGTCGGGCGTCAGCGCGGCAAGGTGTCGGAATGCGGTGCGGATCACGAAGCGGTCGATGGTGGGCATCACGCCATAGCGCTCGGCGGCCGGGATGAACGCCATCGGTGGCACTGTCGTGCCGTCGCGATCACGCAGGCGCACCAGCAATTCCATCCGGTCGCGGGGCGTCCTTGTCGGCGCCAGCGCCACGATGCGCTGTGCATGGACATACAACCGGCCCTCCGCCAGCGCTTCGCGCAGGCGACTGACCCAGTCCATCTCCCGGCGCCGATCCAACACTTCAAGATCCCCGGCGGCATGCACCTGCACGCGGTTTCGACCCTTTTCCTTGGCCAGCAGGCAAGCGCTGTCCGCCGCGATCAGCACCTCGTGCACGCCGCCGATAGTCCGATCGAACGTCACCATCCCGATGCTGGCGCTGCAGCCGAACAGGCGGTTGCCATGCACGAACTCCAGCGCTTCGACCGTTTCGCGGAGTTGTTCCGCAAGCACCCTGGAGGCTTCGAGACCTGTGTGCTCGAGCAACAGGCCGAACTCATCGCCGCCGAGCCGGGCCAGCGCGTGGGGCGCGCTGACGCGCGCCTGCAGCGCGTCGGCGATCTGGCAGAGCAGGGCGTCGCCCGCCGCATGGCCGCAGGTGTCGTTGACCACCTTGAACTGATCCAGGTCGAGGTACAGCAGGGAGTGCTGGGTATCGTGTTCGCGCAGGCCATCCATCACGTGCTGCAGACGGCGCTCGAAGTCGCGCCGGTTCAGGAGGCCGGTGAGGGCGTCGTGGGCCGCCTGGTGACTGACGCGCATGGCCAGCGCATGTGCCTCGGTGACATCGTGTCCCTGGACGAAGATCCCGGTGACTCTGGCGTCCTCGTCGACGATCGGTTGGTAGATGAAATCGATATGACGCTCCACCGGAGGAGCGCCGGGTTCCGTCTGCAGCAGGATGGGCATGGCACGACCGATGAACGGCTGTCCACTGGCATAGACCTGGTCCAGCAGTTCGTAGAAGCCCTGTCCGGCAAGTTCGGGCAAGGCTTCGCGTACGGGTTTGCCGATGATGTCCCGGTGCCCCACCAGCTGGTAATAGGCGTTGTTGACCAGTTCGAACACGTGGGTCGGCCCTTGCCCCACCGCCACGAAGCCTGGTGCCTGCTGCATGAGCTGGCGGAAACGCTGTCGTTCGCGGGCCATTTGCGCGCTGGCGCGACGTGCAGTATTGCTGCGCTTCGGATCGGACGCCGCCTCGGTCTCCAGCACGTGCTGGGTGATGTCGATCGGACACACCAGCAGCCCCGCGACGCGTCCGGCGTCGTCGTGCAAGGGGACCGAACTCACGCTCCAGTATCGGTCTTGCCAGCCCTCGCCATTTCCCTGCGCTATCGGGAGCGGGTAGTGCAGCAGGGGCAGGGTGTCAGCCTGCCCGCGCTCGATCACCCGCGAGAACAGTGCGCGCAGGTCGCGCGCAGACTCCTGCATCCGGGCCGGCAGGGCATCGAAGAAGCGCCGCCCGATGTAGTTCCGGGGCGGGCCATTCGCCAGCGCCAGCCAGGCCGGGTTGGCATCGATGATGCGGAGGTCGCGGGAGAGCACTGCGTATGCATTGGGCGATGCCATCAGCAGCCGCTGGTAGTCCAGTCCCGGGGTCGGAGCTGCGTACATGGAGGCGCAAGTCTGTAGCGACATGACAGGGATACACCTGCACATCGAATTTTGTGTGAAGGCGCCCGCCTGGTTGCCGTGGGCCGCGGACACGTACGTACCATTCCGCGATGAAATCCATCGCGATTCCGCACGCCGGCTCGGTGGTCCCGAACCGCGTCTCCGTCGGCATGGGCAAACCGGTGCTGCCGCCCCTGGTGAAACGTTACTTTCCGCAGCGGGTGGATACCGTCAGCACGCTCTACCTGACCCTGCCGCAGGTGGGCACGACCTGGCGGGAAGACGAGGCCGGCTGTGCGGGAATCGACTTCGCGCCCGCTTCACGGGCGCGCCATGCCGCGCCCATTCGCCCATGGGATGCTGGCGATCCTCGACAAGCGCAGGGCAGGACGATGCACAAAGCGGCGATGACGGGAAATGACGGAGCCGGCAGCAAGCATGGCTTGCGCCCGTTGGTCTGGGGCGGCGCGGCCTGCCTGCTGCTCCTGCCGGCGCTGGTGATGCGCCTGTATCCGCAGGCCGGAGTGGACTGGACGGCGCTGGATTTCGCGGTGATGGGGGTGCTGCTGGCGGCGGTCTGCGGCCTGTACGAGTTCGCCGCGTGGCTGGGCGGCTCGCTGGCCTATCGCGCCGGCTTCGGGGTGGCGGTGCTGGCCGGATTCCTGACCATCTGGGTCAACCTGGCGGTCGGCATGCTGGGCAGCGAAGGCAACGTCGCCAATCTGATGTTTGTAGGAGTGCTGGGCATCGCCGGGCTGGGCAGCCTGCTGGCACGGTTCCGCGCGGCCGGGATGGCGAACGCCATGTTCGCGGCCGCGCTGGCGCAGCTGGCTGCGGTGGGCATTGCGATGGCCGTGGGCGGCTTCGGCGAACGCGAACTGGCGCTGACGGCCGGTTTCGCGCTGCCGTGGATGCTGGCCGGGGCGCTGTTCCGCTACGCGGCGCGCTGACCCCGGCCCGGCGTCAGTTCACTCGGCGGATTTGCGCAGATGCACGCGCGGGCCGGCCTGCGCCGGTGCCGGCGCGGCGGTTTCCGTTACGGATTCGGATGCTGATTCTGGCGCTGCGTCGGCAGCGCGTGCTTCGCGCTTGCGGGCGTCTTTTTCGTCCTGCTTCTTCTTCTTGGCCAGCTCGCGCTGGCGCTTTTCGAACGCATAGTTTGGCTTTGCCAACGGAAACTCCTGTATCAGCGGGTGGATTTGCGCGAGCGCGCGGCAACGGGGACGACCGGTGGCGCCGGCTGGGCGTCCGCAGGCAGCCCAATGTGCTGCAGGGAACGGGTGGTGCCCAGCACTTCAATGGTACCGCCAGCCTTGCGGAAGGCATCCATGTGTTCGGCGATTCGTTCGCGGGTGAGCGCACCACCGCGTTCCGCCGGCTTGCGGCCCTGGAACAGATGGCTGGTCTTGGTCGCGGGCAGCGGCTGCTGGGGTTGGCTTTCGGTTGCTTTCCTGGGTCGTGGCATGCGGGCCTCCTGTGGCTGACGGCGTGAGCGGACGGCGCGGGCATGGCGCTCGCGGCGTGTTGGAGGTGTGCGCCTCGGGCGGCCAAGCGGGCTTGGCGCGCGGATCTGCGCAGGACTTGCGGAGGCCGCGCCGGCGGTAATCGCCGCGGGCGCCCCGCAGGGGCAATCGAAAACCGCCCGGCAAGCATTGCAGGGCGCGTGAATGGGAGCGAGGCGCGCGACGCGAGGCGTCGGACGAAACGCGCGTGGCGCGGAGGCCTTGCGCCATCCTACTCCAATGTGGCAGAGACTTCCATCCGCAGTAGCGAAATGCGGGCCGGAAACCGGGCCGCAAGGCCGTCGGGAAAGCGCGAGGGGAAAGCGCATACTCCAGAACCGCAAGGAGTGCCCGCATGTCAAGCCATCAGATCGCGATGTTCACCTTCACGCTCGGAAAGGACGAGAGCATCGGGCCGCACGCGCTGCGCAGGCTGTGGGCGCAGGCCAGCGGAACCGGCAACATCGGCGTCAGCCGCAAGGAGCCGGCCGAAGGCCAGCGCAACCGACCGATCTACACCCTGTACGCACCGCAGCAGCTGGACGACCTGCGAATGGTCGAGGCGCGCCTGCGCCACATGCTGGAAACCGCCCACCTGCACGCATCGCTGACGCCCATGCACGCCTGACGCGGCGCGCGGTTCGGGGCCGGCGGCCGCGGCCGCGGCCGGCTCATGCCCACGCCGACAGGGCGATCTGCAGCGCGGCGCGAAATCCCTTCGCCGACGCCAGCGGGATCGAGAACGCCGACGGCGACTGCTGGGCGATGCCGATGGCCTTCTTGCCCAGCGCCAGCACGTCGGCTTCGGTCTTCGGGCCGGTGGCCCAATGTTCATCGGCCCAGACGTAGCGCAGCTTCCAGTCGCCGCCATCGTCCTGTTTGGCGAACAGCACCAGGGTGTTGCGGAACAGGTATTCGCCCGGGATGTGCTGTTTCAGGAACAGCGCGCCGTCGATTTCATAGCCGGCGTTGGATACCGCCAGTTCGATCGAGAACGCCACCTCGCTGCCGGCGGTGATCTTGGAGGTGTCCAGGAACACCGTGAACAGGGTCGGCGCGCGCGCGTTGCGGATCAGCTTGCCGTCCTTGTCGAACAGCTCCGAATACTGCCGCCGCACCGCGCTTTCCTGGCCCTTGGTGCGCGCGGTCAGGTCGTAGGTGTAGGCGCCGCGCGGGGCCACCGTGGCTTCGATGTAGTACGACGATTCGATCTTCTTGCCGGCTTTGCACGCGCGCTCGATCTCGGGCGGGAAGGGCAGCGCCTCGATGTCCAGCCTGCCGGTGGCGCACAGGTCGCCGAACAGGAATCGGGCGAGGTTCTGGTAGCCCTCCTCGGAATTGACGATGCCGAAATAGCCGCTGTGGCTGCGGTGCACGAACGCGCGCGGGGCGCCGGCCACGTAGGCGTTCTCGATCCGCACCAGCCCGTCGCTCATCTGCCCGACGGCCAGCGAGGACAGTCCGTGCGCCACCGCGTAGTCGCGGCTGTTGGTGCCGATCAGGCAGAAGAAGCGCTCGGGCGGAAACCCCGACTCGCCCAGCGTGTTGACCTTGTCCTTGGGCACCTTCAGGTACTTCGCCATCACCGGCCGGCTGAAGTTGTTCATGTCGTTGATCGACAGGAAGCCGGGCACGTTGATGCCACCCAGCTCGATGCCGTTGTGCGGGGTTGCGTAGGTGAACACCTTGTCCACCATGGCGCGGATTTCGGCGCTGGCGATGTCCGGGTTCTGCAGCAGGCAGCGGCAGATCAACCCGCCCATCGAATGCGCGACCAGGTGCACGCGGAAGGCCTTGCGCGCGGCGGCATCGTTGCCGCAGACGCTGTCGCGCAGCTGGGTGATGCGCAGCGCCAGCGCCTTGGCGGCATCCGGGATCGAGGGCGCCTTGCCGGCACCGAAGGCCGGGTCGGCCTCGTCGTAATAGCGGTGGATCACCAGGCTGCGCGCCGGCAGTTTTCCCAGCTGCTCCGCGCCGGAGGCGTACACGTCGCGGTAGCCGTAGTCCTTCATCAGCCGCACCAGCGGCGACTCGAACACGAACTTGACGATGCTGCCGTCCTGCGCCTGGCGGATCTTGGTGGAGCCGGCTTCAAACCCCATGTACGGGGTCGAGGTGGTCTGCACGATTTCGTCGCGGGTCATCGCGTAGCCGCGGACGTAGATGATCGGGTGGAACGGCGCTTCGACTTTCGGCATCGCGGGGCTCCTGCCGCCGGCCGACCGCCGGCGTCTTTCGGAAGGATGTTCGGTAGTGAACGGCTGCCCAATCCACAACCGGTCAGCGACGAACGGTGCTTGACGCACGCGCCCGATGCGCGCGTAGTCTCTGCCACAGTCAGGCAGCCGCAGGTGGCGACATGAGGGCGTTCGTTCCGATCGGCGTCATCGCGCTGGTGCTGGCATGGCCGGCCGCGGCGGCAAGCGGCGTCAATGGCATCAACGGTTCGATGCCGAACCGCATTTCGATGAACGTGACGGTGCCCAAGCAGACCCAGGGCGCGACCTTCGGCGAGAAGGTCAACGCCGGCCTGCACGCTGCCGGCAGCGCGCTGGCGCAGGGCGCGACCCTGAAGATCGACATCGGCTGCAGCGGCGAAGCCTGCTTCATCGCGGTGCCGGGTGGCGACGGCGTGCGCGCGGATCTGGGCGCGCTGCGGATGACGCCGCTGGATCCGGCGGGGCGGCAGGCATTGCTGGGTGGCACGCTGCCGGGTGGCAGCATCGTTTCGGCCGCGGTGTCGTCGCTGTCAGGGCAGGGGGGCGGGGCGGCTGCTGCCTCCTATGCCGCTACCCGGCGAATCGCCGCGCCCGCCGCACCCTCGACGGCGGCGGCGCCTGCGCTGCTGCCCAGTCGGCGCGCGTCGGCAGCGGCCATCGACATTACCCAGCCCTTGGCTGACGGCGACTATCTGCTGGTGGTGGTTGCCGCTCGCGCCGGCAGCGGTCTGAAGGACACCGTGAAGACGCAGGTGCGGGCAGCGCCGGCGCAGGTGAAGATCGAGCTGGTGTTCAGCGTGCAGGGCGGCGTGCTCAAGACCAGGCACGATACCGCCAAGAATTCCGTCTCCAATATCCGCTGACGGCGGCAGCGTTTCAGCGGCAACCGCGGCTGGCGTACATCGCCTTGTCCGCATGCGCCAGCAGTGCGTCCGGGGTCCGGCCGTCGGCGGGGAAGGTGGCGATGCCGATGCTGGCATCCATCCGCAGCGGGCCATCGCGCAGCGCGCAGGGCACGCGCAGCTGCTGGCACAGCTGCTGCGCCATGCCGCGGGCATGTCCGGCATCGCAGCCGGGCAGCAGCACCACGAATTCGTCGCCGCCGATGCGCGCCACCAGGTCGATCTGGCGCACGCCCTGCTGCAGCCGCTTCGCCACCTCGCACAGGACGCGGTCGCCGGCCTCGTGGCCATCGCGGTCGTTGACCTGCTTGAAGCCGGCCAGGTCGACGTAGAGCAGCGACACCTGTCCGCTGCTTTCGGCCGCCTCAGCCAAAGCGTTGCGCAGCGCCAGCTCCAGCCGGCGGCGGTTGGCCAGGCCGGTCAGCGGATCGTGGTTTGCATGGTGTTCCAGTTCGCGTTCGGCGCGCTGCAGTTCGCCGATCTCGCGCGCCACGCCGATGCGCAGGCGCTGCTCGGGCAGCCAGTGCGCCGACCACAGCAGATCCACGGCGTGCCCCTGTCGGTGCAGGTAACGGTTGCGGAAGTGGCGCTCGCCGCCGCCCTCCATGAGCGCGCGCGCCTGCCTCAGGGTGGCGTCGCGGTCATCGGGATGGATGAAGTCGAACAGCAGGCGACCGTGCACTTCGGTGGCGGCGTAGCCCAGCAGGCGCTCGAAGGCGACGTTGACGAACAACAGTTGGCCGTGCTCGTCCACGATGCAGACCGCATCGGGCAGCAGATCCAGGACTTGCGAAAGCGGCGGCAGGCTCGGGGCCATGGCGAGCATGTCAGACGGGGCAGGTGACTGTAATCGATATCCCGCGGGCGGGCCGCGAACTTGCTGCAGATCAAGGTTCGGCGCAGCCGTGCGGCCTAGACTGGCGGCGATCCGCAACCGGGCTTGCCATGTCCACCACCGAACTCTTCCCCGCCGCGCGCGTGCTCGGCCTGCTCGACCTGACCAGCCTGGGCGAGGACGACACGCCCGCGCGCATCCGCAGCCTGTGCGGCGCGGCGCGCAGCGCGCACGGGTTGCCGGCGGCGGTCTGCATCTATCCCGAACACATCACCACCGCCCGCGAGGCGCTGGCCGGCACCGCGGTGAAGGTGGCGACGGTGGTGAACTTCCCCGAAGGCGCCGACGATCCGCAGCGGATCGCTCGCGAAACCCGCCGCGCGATCGCTGCCGGCGCTGACGAGATCGACATGGTGCTGCCGTGGCGCGCGCTGCAGGCGGCCGACGTGGCGCGTGCGCGCGCCGGCGTGGATGCCTGCCGCGCCGCCTGCGGGCCGGGCATCGCGCTCAAGCTGATCCTCGAAACCGGCGAACTGGGCACGCCGGAGCTGATCCGTCAGGCCTGCGAACTGGGCCTGGACGCCGGGGTGGACTTCCTCAAGACCTCCACCGGCAAGGTATCGGTGAACGCCACGCCCGAAGCGGCGGCGGTGATGCTGGACGCGATCGCCGCGCGCGGCGGGCGCTGCGGTTTCAAGGCCGCGGGCGGCATCCGCACCCTGGCCGATGCGCGGATCTATCTCGCGCTGGCGCAGGCGCGGCTGGGCGCGGATTGGGTCGATCCGGCACGCTTCCGCATCGGCGCCAGCGCGCTGTTCGATGCGCTGCTGGCCGAGCTGGACGGCTGAGCCGTGGCGCGCGCCATCTGGCTGGTGCTGGATTCGCTGGGGATTGGCGGCGCCACGGATGCGGCCGACTATGGCGATGCCGGCGCCGACACCTTCGGCCATATCGCCGACGCCTGCGCGCAGCACGCGCGCGGCCGGCTGCGCATCCCGAACCTGACCCGGCTTGGCCTGCCGCAGGCGCATGGGTTGGCCACTGGTCGCGCAGCCGCCGGCTTCGAAGAAATGCCCGCTGCGCAGGCGCTGTGGGGTTGCATGGATGAGCGCGCCTGCGGCAAGGACACGCCCTCCGGCCACTGGGAGAGCGCCGGGGTGACGCTGCACGAGCCGTTCGGGCTGTTCGCAGCGGTGGAGAACAGTTTCCCGGATGCGCTGCTGGCGGCGCTGGTCGAGCAGGCCGGGCTGCCCGGGGTGCTGGGCAACTGCCATGCCTCCGGCACCGAAATCATCGCCAGGCTCGGGATTGAACACATCGCCAGCGGCAAACCGATCGTCTACACCTCGGCCGATTCGGTGCTGCAGCTCGCCGCGCATGAGGAGGCATTCGGGCTGGAACGCCTGTACGAGGTGTGCCGGATCGCGCGCGTGCTGCTGGCGCCGTACAACATCGGTCGGGTGATCGCGCGGCCATTCGTCGGTGAAGGTTCCGACGACTTCAGGCGCACCGGCAATCGCCACGACTACGCGCTGCCGCCGCCGCGGCCGACCCTGCTGGATGCGGTTTGCGCGCACGGCGGGCGGGTGCACGCGGTCGGCAAGATCAGCGACATCTTCGCCGCGCAGGGGGTGAGCCGGACACTGCTGGCGAGCGGCCACGACGCGCTGTTCGATGCCACGCTTGCGGCAATGGAACAGGCCGGCGAAGGCGACCTGGTTGCCACCAATTTCGTCGATTTCGACAGCGTCTACGGCCACCGCCGCGATGCGCTGGGTTATGCCGCGGCGCTGGAACATTTCGATGCCCGCCTGCCGCAGCTGCTGGCCGCGCTGCGCCCCGGCGACCTGCTGGTACTCAGCGCCGACCATGGCTGCGACCCCAGCTGGGCGGGCAGCGACCACACCCGCGAACGCGTGCCGCTGCTGGCCTTCGGCCCCGGATTTGCGCCGCGCGCACTGGGCCGGCGCGACAGCTTTGCCGACCTCGGGCAGGGCCTCGCCACCCATCTTGGCCTGCCGCCGCTGGCGGAAGGCCACTGCTTCCTGACGAGCTGACCCATGAGCACACCGCATATCGAAGCGGCCGTCGGCGCGATTGCCGACACCGTCCTGCTGCCGGGCGATCCGCTGCGCGCGCGCTTCCTCGCCCACGAGCTGCTGGAAGCACCGGTGCAGGTGAACGCGCGCCGCAACATGCTGGGCTACAGCGGGCACTGGCGCGGGCAGCCGGTGACGGTGATGGGCGGCGGCATGGGCATTCCGTCCACCGCGATCTACGTGACCGAACTGGCGCGGACTTACGGCGTGCGCCGGATCATCCGCGTGGGCACCTGCGGCGGGGTGGGCGATGTCGAAATCGGCGACGTGCTGCTGGCGCAGTCCGGCAGCACCGATTCGCGCTTCAACCGCATGCAGTTCGGTGGCCACGACCTGTCGACCTGCGCGGATTTCGCGCTGCTGCGCGCCGCAGTGGATGCTGCCGTCGAACAGGGCGTGCCGGCGCGGGTGGCATCGGTATTCAGCACCGACTGCTTCTATGACGGCGACCCGCAGCTGCTGGCCCATCTGCGTCGCCATCGCATCCACGGCATCGAAATGGAAACCGCCGGGCTGTACGGATTGGCGATGCGCGAAGGCTCTGCCGCGCTCGCGGTGCTGGCGGTCAGCGACCACCTGGAAAGTGGCGCCAGCATGCCGCCGGAGCAGCGAGAGCAGGGCCTGCTGGCATTGGGTCGGCTGGCGCTGGCCGCGGCGTTGCCGGCCCAGGGCTGATTCGACCGCAAGCGCCACCTGCGGGTCTCGCCGTCCCCATGACCTACGTCAAGGCGATGGACGGGCCGCGGCGTAGCATGGCCCTGTTCACTGCAAACAGGAGTCATTCCCATGTCGATCCAGCTTGATCCGGAGCCCAGCGTCCACGTCTTCGATGCGCGCGGCATTGCCCGCCGCTTCCGCCATTCGGCGATCTTCGGCGCGCTGGGTGCGCTGCGCAACGGCGAAACCATGCGCTTCATCAACGATCATGATCCGATCCCGCTGCTGGGCCAGATCGGCCAGCGTTTCGGCGAACATGTCACGGTGGCATACCGCCAGCGCGACCAGGCGGGCGTGGTGATCGATTTCGGGATCACCGGCCTGCCGGAAGAGTAATCATCAGGAGAGCCCGTCGATGCACCTGCCCGCCTTCTATTCGCACGCGCCGCGGCTGCTGGTGCGCGACCCGCTGGCCGAACTGCTGGGGGCGGCGGACGACGGTCTGATCGAGTACGGCTATCCCGATGCGGTACGGCTGGCCGGGCATTCCTGTCCCACCGTGGCCGGCGCCTACCTGATGGCGCGCGCCGGCCTGCGCGCGCTGTATCCGGACGCCGTGCCGGAACGCGGCGGCGTGGTGGTGACCATGGGCGCGGCGGAAGTGGAGGGCACCACCGGCGTCATCGCGCAGGTGTTCACCCTGCTCACCGGTGCGGCGGCCAACAACGGCTTCCACGGCCTTGCCGGCCAGCACGCGCGCCACAACCTGCTGCGCTACGGCGGCGGCGACCGCAGCTGCATCGCCAGCTTCCGTCGCGCCGACAACGGCGACACCGTGTACCTGTCGATGGACCTGTCCAGCATCCCGCCGGCGCCGCAGATGCGCGAGTTGATGGTGCGCGCGCTTGCCGACGACGCCAGCAGCGAGGAGCGCGCCGCGTTCGGGTCGATCTGGCAGGATCGGGTGCGCCGGCTGTTGCTGGAGCATGCCGACGACCCGGCGGTGATCCGCGTCGAGCGCCGCGACTGAGGCGTTATCCCTGTCCGGCGGGCGCCGGCGGCAGCGGGAACTCGATGGTGGCCGGCACGTCCAGCAGCACTTTCGAGCGGTACATGCCGTTGAACACATCCTCTTCCTTGACCACCACACGGCTGGCCTTGTCGATCCAGAAGCGCTGGACGTTGCCGCTGCCGGGTCTGCCGCTTTCGGTTTCCACCAGCCAGCAGTCGCGGCCTCGGCCGTCGGCGCCTACCAGCGTGCGTTCGCCCAGTACGCCGTAGTCCACGTCCATCGGCGCGGCCATGCCCACGTCGAACAACCGGATGCGCAGCGTGCCGCCCTTTTCATAGGGCAGCAGCGGCAGCAGGGTGAGGTCGGAATGCCAGTTCATCCACCAGCCGTCCCGCATCGCGGCGAAGCCGGCTTCCATGGTCTTGCGCGAGGCCTCGGGCAGGTCGCCTTCGATGCTGCCGTGCCCCTTCGCCGGTTCGACGACGGTGGTGAGGCGGCGGTCCGGGCGCGTCCAGCTGCTGGTCTGCGACAGCGTCGCCGCATCCTTGGCCGCATGCACGGTGCGTGCGGTGTGGACGGTGCCGCTCTCGTCTTCCCAGCGCTGCTCGATCACCCAGGCCTTCTGGCCGTCAACCTGTTCGCGCTTGATTTCGCTGGTGGCCAGCATCGCGCGCTTGATGCCGCTGTCGGCGGCGCCGTGCATGTAGACCAGGTAGGTCATCGTCGCCGGCCGCAGGCTGTCCAGGTGCAGGTCGGCGGGATTCACGCGGACGGGCGTGGCCGCGACGGCGGCATCGATGGGCAAGGCCAGGGTGAGCGACAGGACAAGTCGGCGTGCGCGCATGGGGGTCGGGAAGTGCGAGAAGAATGCGTATTCCAGCCGGAGCGACGCAGGCCGGGCAGTGCCGGCGGGCAGGGTGACGTCCTGCCTACGCCGTGAACGGTGCCGATGCGTCAGCGCCGGACCGCCAGCACGCCGTCCAGCGCGAGTTCCGCCTTGAAGCCGGCGGTTTCCAGGCGCTTTGCCACTTCGCGCGGCACGTCGCGCCTGCTGGTCAGTTTGTTGGGGTTGCCGGTGTAGTGGAACAGCCGGCCGCCCCGCCGCAGTACGCGCGCGAGTTGCTGGTAGAACGACAGTGAATAGAGTTCGCCGGCGATGCCGAAGCGCGGCGGGTCGTGCAGGACGGCATCGAAGGCCGCGTCAGGCAGCGTCGTGATGGCCTGCGACACGTCGGCATGCGCCAGCTGCAGGCGCCCGCCGCTTGCGGCGGGGTCGGGCGACCACGGATTGATCGTGCGCAGCCACAGCACGTCTTCGTTCTTCTCGAACGACTGGATGCGCGCCACCCCGGCGTCAAGGCAGCAAGCAGCGAAATAGCCCAGCCCGCCGCAGGTATCCAGCACCGTCTTTCCCGCCGGCTGCACCAGCGCCACCTTGCGGCGCGCATCGTCCAGCGGCGATTCCTTCGAGGTGGGCAGCATCTTGATGCCGTCGATCTCGAACGTCGGCACCTGCCAGTCGGTCGGTACCAGCTTGATCAGCTTGCCGGCGTAGCGCGACACCGGCGCGAACGCTTCGCCATCCCACCAGTACAGGGTGCGATCCTTGAGCTTGCCGGGGTAGGGATAGGCAATGCCCTGCCAATGCCAGTGATCGGCGCCCAGCTGCGCTTCGCCGCTGCTGCGGCCAAGATCCAGCGAGCCTTGCCAGCTGGCGTGGCTGGCGGCATGCGCGGCGTTGAGGGCATCGCCCGAGGCGCGCGTCAGCAGGGGGCCGGCGTAGCGCGGCGCGGTCGGCGTGGACATGCGCACATGATACCGATGGCCTGAATCGCGCCGGGTTTTCCGCGACAATGGCCGCCTGTTCCATCGCCTTGCCCGCCGATGCCGACCTTACGCCTTGCGTTGCTGTTCCTGCTGATCGCCACCAGCACCGTGCTGCACGTGGTCCCGCTGCTGCTCATCGCGCTGCTGAAGATGGTGCTGCCGTTGCCGCGCCTGCGCGCCGCCTGCAACCTGCTGCTGACCGGCCTTGCAGCAAGCTGGATCGGCTTCAACAACTGGCTGTGGAATACCTTCACCCGCACCCGGCTGACCCTGCATGGCGATGCCGACCTGCAGATCGACGGCCACTATCTGGTGTTGGCCAATCACCAGAGCTGGGTGGACATCCTGGTGCTGCAGAAGGTGTTCAACCGGCGCATCCCGCTGCTGCGCTTCTTCCTCAAGCGGCAGCTGTTCTGGGTGCCGCTGCTGGGGCTGGCGTGGTGGGCGCTGGATTTCCCGTTCATGGGCCGCTACACGCCGCGGCAGGTGGCGAAGAACCCGGCGCTGGCCGGGCGCGACATCGAAGCCACCCGCCGCGCCTGCGAGAAGTTCCGTGCCATCCCGGTTTCGATCATGAACTTCGTCGAAGGCACGCGCTTCACCCGCGCCAAGCACGCCAAGCAGGGCTCGCCGTACCGCCACCTGCTCAAGCCGAAGTCAGGCGGGGTCGCGTTCGTGCTGGACGCGATGGGCGAGGGCCTGCACGCGATCCTGGACGTCACCATCGCCTACCCGGCGGGGCAGCCCTCGCTGGTCGACCTGCTGGCCAACCGCATTCCCGAGGTGCGGGTACGGGTGCGCGAACGCCCGATCCCGGCCGAACTGGCCGGCGGCGATTATCAGAACGACCGCGAATTCCGGGTCCGTTTCCAGCAATGGATGAACGGCCTTTGGCGCGAGAAGGATGAAGACCTGGACGCGCTGCTGGCGTCCGCTGCTTCGTCGCGCAGCGATGGACGCAGTTGATCGAAGTCAAGATGTCCATGCGCCGCCGGCGCATAGTCGGGTTATCCACTGCTGGAGTCGTGCATGAACGCCATCGCCCGTCCCCGTTACGCCCCCGTCCTGCGCCGCCTGCACTGGCTGATGGCGCTGTTGATCCTGGCCGCCTACCTGCTGATCGAGCAGCGCGGCCTGTTCCCGCGCGGCAGCGATGGGCGGGCGGCGATGGTGCAGGGGCATTTCTGGGTCGGCATCACGGTGTTCCTGCTGGTGTGGTGGCGGCTGGTCGGTCGCGTCCGCAACCCGGCGCCGGCGGTGACGCCGCCGCTGGATCGCTTCAGCGCGCTGGCATCGAAGCTGATCCACCTGGCGCTGTATGCGTTCTTCATCGTCATGCCGCTGCTGGGCCTGGCCACCGCCTGGAGTGACGGCAAGGCGGTGATGATTCCGTTCACCGGGCTGGCGCTGCCGGCGCTGCTGCCGGAGAACGAAGACTTGGCGCATACGCTGGAAGACCTGCACGGCACGATCGGCGAGGCGTTCTACTGGGTGATCGGCCTGCACGTGCTGGCGGCGATCTGGCACCACGCCTTCCGCCGCGACGACACCCTGAAGCGGATGCTGTGATCGCCCCGACGGCTTGATCCCCGTCAGGGCGGGTCAAGCCGGCGCGGCGCAGGATGGCCTCAAGGCGCTGCGGATGGCGCGCATTGGAGGTGCCCATGGAATTCAGGATCAGGCTGGCGGCGGATGCGCCGGACATGGCGGTGATCGACGATGCGCTGCATGAGGTCGACCCGGCCGCCATCATCGATCGCGACCCCGCCGATGGCGCGCTGCGCGCCACGGTATGGATGAGCGGCGACGAGCTGGCGGCGGTGCTGGCGCAGGCGGGCTACCCGCCGGCGGAGGTCGAGCAGCTGGCCTCGCTGTGTTGCGGCGATTGCAGCGGCTGACCGCACATCTGAAGCATGGCGGGTGCAGCGCAGGCGGCCACCGGCCCGGCCCGCGCATGCGGCTAGACTGACGGCCCCCCATCGCAGGAGCCGCGCATGCATGCACAGACTTTCCCGGCCATCGGCACACCCGGCCAGCCTTGGGGCGACACCGAAATAGCCCAGTGGCGTGCGCTGCAGGCCAGGAAGCGCAGCTACGCGGACGAGGTGCTGACCCGCATCGATGCGCTGCGCGAGCACTTCGACGTGGCGCGATACGGTGAAGTGGACTGCGGCGCTGACGGCCGCTATACGCTGTTCTCGCTGCGCAGTCGCGGCTGGGATGCGGCGCTGCCGGTGGCGGTGGTGACCGGCGGCGTGCACGGTTACGAGACCAGCGGCGTGCACGGCGCGCTGCAGTTCGCGGAGCGCCACGCGGCCGGCTATGCAGGCCGCGCCAATGTGCTGATCGCGCCCTGCGTCAGCCCGTGGGCGTACGAGCGCATCCATCGCTGGAACGCGCAGGCGCTGGACCCCAACCGCAACTTCCACGCCGCCAGCCTGGCCGCCGAATCGGCCGCGCTGTGGGCGCTGCTGCACTCGCTGGGCGACCGCGTGCTGGTGCACATTGACCTGCACGAAACCACCGACAGCGACGAAACCGAATTCCGCCCGGCGCTGGCCGCGCGCGACGGCAAGCCGTTCGAGCCCGGCACGATCCCCGACGGCTTCTACCTGTGCGCCGACAGCGCGCGCCCGGAGCCGGCCTTCCAGCAGGCGATCAACGCCGAGGTGGCGAAGGTCACCCACATCGCGCCGGCCGATCCGGATGGCACCATCATCGGCTCACCGGTGGTCGCGCCGGGCGTGATCGAGTACGACTGCCGCGCGCTTGGCCTGTGCGCCGGCATCACCGATGCGCGCTTCGTCACCACCACCGAGGTCTATCCCGACAGCCCGCGTGCCAACCCGCAGCAGTGCAACGACGCGCAGGCCGCGGCGGTGCGCGCGGCGCTGGATTTCGCGCTGGCGCATCGCTGAGCGCCGGCGCGGACGAGCAGAGGGCTCAGGCCGGCATTTCGCGCTGGCCCATCCGCCACAGCATCAGCGCGAAGCAGACCATCCCGCCAGCCAAGCCCAGCGCCAACGCCAGGTCGGCGCGGGCCGGGTCGCTGGCCAGCTGGTTGACCGGGATCTGCCAGGGCATCGCCACGCCCACCTTGGCCGAGGTGGCGACAACCGCGAAGAAGGTGCCGGCGATCCCGGTCGCCAGCGCCGGCACGAAGCTGGCCCAGCGCAGCGCGATCCACAGCTGCACCGCGACCAGCAACCAGGACGCGAGGAAAATACGGCCCAGCAGGCGCAGGTAGCCGGCGATGTCGAGGACGCCGGTGGCGGCGATGGCGGGCTTGGCAATGCCGGCGCCGACCACCGCGAGCGAGGTCAACGCCGCCAGCAACAGGCTCATCGCCGCGACCAGCGCCAGCATGCAGACGGCCTTCGCCGCGTACAGGTGCCAGCGCGGAACCGGCAGTGCGCGCAGGTGATCCCACGCGCGCGGGCCGTGCTCGGCCTGCGCCACCAGCGCGGTCAGCGCGGTGATGCTCATCGGCAGCATGAAGAATGCCCAGATCGCCGCCGAGGATTGCAGCGACATCGTCCACGGCGCGGGTTTCTCCCCGCGCAGCAGGTTGAAGAACACGAACACCGCGATCAACAGCGGCGCAACCGTTGCCAGCAGCAGTGCCAGCGAACGGCGCAGCTTGTGGGCTTCCACCGCGATTGCGGTGGTGAAACGCGGCGTGCGGGAAAGCGCGGTCATCGTCGTCACCGTGGTCATGCGGACAGGGTGGCCGGCGCGGCGGTGTTCGCGGCCTGCCGGTACAGGGTTTCCAGCGAACGCTGGCGCGGGGACAGCGCATGGACGCGCACGCCGCCGGCGATGCACAGCACCCGGTTCAGCGCGGCGGTGGCATGGCGGCTGTCATCCCCGGGGCGGAACCGGGCGATCAGCGCGTCGCGTTCGCGGACGACATCGAAGCCGTGGGCGCGGGCGATACTGGCGGCGCGCTCGGGGGTGTCGGTTTCGATCAGCACTTCGCTGGCCAGCCCCGCCTTCAATTCGGCCAGCGCGCCTTCCAATACCAGCCGGCCGTGGCTGAGGATGCCGACGTGGGTCGCAGTCTGTTCGATCTCGCCGAGCAGGTGGCTGGACAGCAGCACGGTGGCGTTGGCGCGCTCGGGCAATGCGCGCAGGAAGCGGCGCATGTCGGTGATGCCTTCCGGATCGAGGCCGTTGGTGGGTTCGTCCAGCACCAGCACCGGCGGTGCGCCCAGCATCGCCCGCGCCAGGCCGAGACGCTGGCGCATGCCCAGCGAATAGTCGGCGACGCGGCGGCCGGCGTGCGCGGTCATTTCCATGATCTCCAGCACGCGGTCGGGCTCGGTGGCGGGCAGGCCGAGCAGCCGGCGGCTGAGGTCGAGGTTCTCGCGGCCGCTGAGGTGAGTGTAGAAGCCCTGCGCCTCCAGCAGCGCACCGACCCTGCGCGCGGCCGTGATGCGGTCGCGGGCCACATCGATCCCGGCGATATGCGCGCTGCCGGCGTCTGCACGCAGCAGGCCCAGCAGCAGCCGGATGGTGGTGGTCTTGCCGGCGCCGTTGCGGCCGAGGAAGCCGTAGATGCTGCGTTCCGGCACATGCATGTTGACGCGGTCGACCGCGGGGCGGTCGCCAAAGCGGCGGCTCAGGCCGCGGGTTTCGATGGCGGATGGCATGATGGTCCGGGCTCCGTGTTTTAACTCTTGCATAAAGTTTTTACACGGAGAGAAATTTAAGTCAAGCTTAAAGTCCAGATTTTTTCAGAGAGCTGCCCGATGGCGCTTCCCGACCGCTTCCGACGCCACTGCCACTGGCTGCGCGCCGCCACCGTGCTGGTGTTCGCCGGGCTGGCGCTGCTGCTGGCACTGGGCGCCAGCACCCTGCCGTGGATGGGCAGCGCAAACGCCAGCGCGGGCGACCGGACGCTGCTGATGCTGGTTCGCCTCTCGCCCGGACTTGGCTATCTGTGGGCGCTATGGGCGGTGCAACGCGCACTGGGCGATCTGGCTGCGGGCCGGCTGTTCCACGCCGCGGTGGCGCGGGCGATCCGCCACATCGGCGTGGGCGTGCTGGTGGGCGCGCTGCTCAGCGTGTTCGCCATCACCAACCTGACGCGGCTGATCGAAGGCGGGCAGGGCGGGCTGGCCTATTTCGACCTGTCCGGGATCGTGCTGGGCGTGGTTGGCGCGGCGCTGGTGCTGCTGGCGCGGGTGGTCGACAGCGCCCGCGCGCTGCAGGCCGAGCTGGACGAGATAGTCTGATGCCGGTGCGGATCACGCTGGACGCGATGCTGGCCAACCGCGGCATGACCGCGCGCGAGCTGGCGGCCACGGTGGGCATCAGCGAAACCCAGATGTCGCTGTTCCGCAGCGGCAAGGTCAAGGGGATCCGCTTCCGCACCCTGGCACGGCTGTGCGCGGCGCTGGACTGCGTGCCGGGCGACCTGCTCGATTACGACTTCGACCCCGATGACCTCCACGGCGTGGACGCGGACGCCGAGGGCTGACCTCCGTGGCTGCGCAGGGCTTGCGCGCGCCGAGACGCTGGGCGAAGGTGCCATTCCCACATCGGAAGAGCCTCCCATGATCGAACGCATCGACGCCGGCCCGCGCATGTCCGAAGCCTGCATCCACGGCGGCATCGCCTACCTTGCCGGGCAGGTGCCGGAAACCGCCGGCGCCGACATCGAAACCCAGACCCGCGAGGTGCTGGAGGCCATCGATGCGCTGCTGGCGCAGGCCGGCAGCGACAAGACCCGGATCCTGCGCGCGCAGATTTTCCTTGCCGACATCGCCGATTTCTCCGGCATGAACCGGGCGTGGGATGCGTGGGTGACGCCGGGCCAGGCGCCGGCTCGCGCCACCGTGGAGGCCAGGCTGGCCAACCCGGACTGGAAAGTGGAGATCGTGGTGACCGCGGTGGTCTGAACGCGCGGCGCAACCGCGATGTGGCTCACGGACAGGCCAACCAAAGTCACGCGCGGTGGAGTAGGGATGCAGGCTACTCTCGGGTTTCCTTCCGTCACCAGACCTCCCGCATGAAGCGTTCCCTGCTTGGCCTCGGCATCGCCGGCGCCCTCGCTGTCGCCGTCTCCTCCGCCACCGCCGCCACACCGAACGGCAAGGCCCAGCTGGGCAGCTTCGGCGTCGACCTCACCGCGCGCGACCTGTCGGTCAAGCCCGGCGACGACTTCAACCGCTACGCCAGCGGCCAGTGGATCGACACCTACGTCCTCAAGGACTACGAAACCAACTATGGCTCGTTCAACCAGCTGCGCGACCGCTCCGAGGAGCAGACCCGCGCGCTGATGGACGAGCTGCTGGCCAGCAAGGATCTCGCCGCCGGCAGCAACGGCCGCAAGCTGCACGACTACTACGCAAGCTTCATGGACCGCGCCGGCCGCGACGCCGCCGGGATCAAGCCGCTGCAGCCGGTGCTGGACCGGATCGCGAAGATCGATTCGAAGGACAAGCTGATCGCCGCGTTCGGCAACGCCGGCATCGACGGCAGCAGCGCGCCGTTCGGGCTGGGCGTGGGCATCGACCGCAAGGACCCGAACCAGTATCAGGTGGGCCTGGGCGTGGGCGGGCTGGGCCTGCCCGACCGCGACTACTACCTCAATCAGGACGCGCGCTTCGTCAAGATCCGCGAGGCCTACGTGGCGCACATCCAGCGCATGCTGGGTTTTGCCGGCGTGACCGGCGCCGATGCCAAGGCCCGCGCCGAAGCGGTGCTGGCGCTTGAAACCGCGCTGGCCAAGCCACAGTGGGAGCGGGTCAAGCTGCGCGACCGCGACAAGACCTACAACCAGTTCACCTTCGCCGAGCTGCAGCAGAAGTTCCCCGGCTACGACTGGGTCGCGCAGCTGCGCGCGCAGGGCATGCCGCAGCCGGACAAGCTCAACATCACCACCCCGGACGTGATCCAGCCGGTGATCGAGATCGTCAATGCCACCCCGCTGGCGACCTGGCGTGACTACCTGGCCTTCCATGCGGTCGACGGCAACGCAGACCTGCTGAGCAGCGAGATCGACGCAGCCTCGTTCGAGTTCAACGGCAAGGTGCTGGCGGGACAGAAGGCGCAGCGCGATGACTGGAAGCGGGCGCTTGCGCTGGTCGGCGGCCGCGGCGGCCTCGGCGAAGCGCTGGGCGAGCTGTACGTGGCGCGCTACTTCAAGCCGGAAGCCAAGGCGGCGATGGACCAGCTGGTCGAGAACCTGCGCACAGCGCTGCGCAGCAACATCGAGCAGATCGGCTGGATGGGCGAGGCGACCAAGGCAGAGGCCTACCGCAAGCTGGCCAGCTTCCGCCCGAAGATCGGCTATCCGTCCAAGTGGAAGGACTACTCCAGCGTCGCCATCAAGGCCGACGACCTGCTGGGCAACGCGGTGGCGATGCGCGAGTTCAACCGCGCCGACCAGAACCGCCGCGTCGGCCAGAAGACCGACCGCGAGGAATGGGGCATGACCCCGCAGACGGTGAACGCCTATTACAACTCGGCGTTCAACGAGATCGTGTTCCCGGCGGCGATCCTGCAGCCGCCGTTCTTCGACGTGCACGCCGACGCCGCGGTGAACTACGGCGGCATCGGAGCGGTGATCGGCCACGAGATGGGCCACGGCTTCGACGACCAGGGCAGCAAGTCGGATGCCGACGGCATCCAGCGCAACTGGTGGACCGACGAGGACCGCAGTCGCTTCGAGCAGCTCACCAAGGCGCTGGGCGCGCAGTACGACGGCTATTGCCCGCTGGAAGGCCAGTGCGTCAACGGCGGCCTGACCATGGGCGAGAACATCGGCGACCTCGGCGGCGTGTCGATGGCCTACAAGGCCTATCAGCTCAGCCTGGGCGGCAAGCCCGCGCCGGTGATCGACGGCCTGACCGGCGACCAGCGTTTCTACCTGGCCTGGGCGCAGGTGTGGAAGAGCAAATATCGCGACGAAGCCCTGCTGCGCCAGCTCAAGACCGACCCGCATTCGCCCGGCATGTACCGCGCCAACGGCCCGCTGCGCAATCTGGATGGCTGGTACAAAGCCTTCGAGGTGGAGCAGGGCGACGCCATGTACCTGGCGCCGGACAAGCGCGTGCAGATCTGGTAAGCGCCGCCGGCTGACGCCGGAAGCGGGCGGGTCTCCCGGGACCCGCCCGCTTCCGTTATCGTGCAGCCCTACACCCTGGGGAGGGGCGCGAGATGAAGCTTGCGTGCCGCTGTGGACAGGTGGAGGGGCGGATCGATCCGCAGCGCGCGTATGTGCGGGCGAGCTGCTATTGCCGGGACTGCCGGGCGTTCGCGCGCTGGCTGGGCGGCGCGGAGTTGCTGGACACGGCCGGTGGCAGCGACATCGTGGCGATGGCGCCGGACGGGCTGCACATCACCCGCGGCTTCGAAAAACTGGCCTGCATGTCGCTGGGGCCGCACGGGCTGCTGCGCTGGTACGCCAGCTGCTGCCGCACGCCGCTGGGCAACATCCCGCGCGACGCGAAGCTGTATTACCTGGGGGTGCCGGTAGCCGCCATTGCGGAACCGGCGGATGCCATCGAGGCCAGCTTCGGGCCGGCCGGGCGGATCGCGGTCAACACCGCTTCGGCCACTGCGGCGGTGGCATCACCCCCGCTGCGACGGCTTGCCGGCATCCTGCGCATCGCCGCCGGCCTGTTCGCCGCGCGCCTGCGCGGCCGCCGCAATAAGCTGCTGTTCGATGCCGATGGCCTGCCGCTGCGCGAGCCGCTGGTGCTGGGCCGGACCCAGCGCGAAACGCTGTCGGCAGACCCATGACACCCCCATTCCGCAACAGGAGCCCCCCGATGCGCCGCCTCCATGTGCTGATGCTCGCCGCCGCCGCCGCCATCGGCACAGCGCCGGCGGCCGAGCCCGTTGTGCAATCCGCCGCACCCGTCTACGACGCCGCGCTGGCGCAGCGCACCGGCGCCGATGAGCGCGGCATGCGCCGCTACGTGCTGGTGATCCTGCGTACCGGCCCCACCCCGGTGAAGGATGCTGACGCACGCAAGGCGATGTTCGCCGGCCACATGGCCAACATCCAGCGGCTGGCGAAGGAGGGCAAGCTGGCGCTGGCCGGGCCGTTCGGGGATGCCGGCGGCGACTGGCGCGGCCTGTTCGTGTTCGCCACCGCCGATATCGAGGAGGCCAAGGCGCTGGTTGCCACCGATCCGGTGATCCAGCACGGCGAGATGGTGGCCGACTACCACAGCTGGTACGGCTCGGCTGCCACCATGTTGACCGCCGAACTGCACGAGAAGCTGGTGCGCCCGACGCACTGAAGCAGGGCAGCGCGGCGCCCGCCGCGCTGCATCGATCCGCTTACTTGCCGGCGCGCTTCGTCTTCATCGCCGCCAGTGCCGCCAGCGTTTCCCTGACGTGCAGGTTCGGGTTCATCGAGTCGAAGGCGAAGGCGACCTTGCCGTCCTTGCCGATGACGTAGGAGGTGCGGCTGGACAGGTCCGGCTTCAGCGTCATGGTGGCGTCGTAGGACCTGGCGATCTTGGCGCCCTCATCGGCCGCCACCGGGAACTTGCCGGCGCATTTTTCGGTGTCCCTGGAGAACTCCGCCAGCCGCTCGGTATTGCCGGCGGTCACGCCCACCACGCTGGCGCCCTGCGCCTTGAACTTGTCGATTGCCTGCGAGAACGCCGCGGCTTCGGCATTGCAGCCGGGCGTGAACGCGGCCGGGAAGAAGTACAGCACCACCGGGCCCCTCGCCAGTGACGCTTTCAGGTCGAAAGTGTAGGGCTGGCCGGCCAGATAGGCGGGCGCTGTGAAAGCGGGCGCAGCGGCACCGGGCTTGAGCGCAGCGAATACCGGGGTGGCGCAAATCAACAGCAGGGCGGAAGCGGCGAGACGGCGCATGGCGGGCTCCGGACAATGGGCAACTGCGCCACTGTAGCGCCGTTTCGTCACGGTTTCGTGAGCCGCAAGTACTCAGCCGTCGGCTGCTTCGGCGGTGAACGCCTGCACGCGGCCGCGCCCGTTGGCCTTGGCCAGGTACAGCGCGCCGTCAGCGGCTTCCAGCCATGCGCGCAGATCGGTGGTTCCGCTCGGTGGCGCCGCCAGCCCGATGCTGATCGACGCGCGCAGGCCGGGGATACGCGGGAACTCAAGCGCCTGCACCTGCGCCAGCAGGGTGTCGGCAACGCGCGCGGCCTCGGCAGGTGCCAGCGGCAGCGCCACCACGAACTCGTCGCCTCCCAGCCGACCGGCGTGGCCGCCTGCCGGCAGCGTGGACAGGATGCAGGAAGCGATCGCGCGCAGCAGGTCGTCGCCGACCGCATGGCCATGGCGGTCGTTGGTGTCCTTGAAGCGGTCCACGTCCACCAGCAACAGGGTCGCCGGCCGTTCCTGCGGTTGTTGCAGCAGGCCGGAGGCCATCGCCTGCCAATGCGCGCGGCTGCCCAGCCCGGTGAGCGTGTCGAACCGGCTCAGCATGTCCAGCTGAAGGTTCTGCGCCTGCACCCGGCGCACCAGCTGATAGCTGCTGGCGGCCACCGCAAGGGTATGGATGACCATGGTCGGCAGGCAGGCCAGCAGCGTGTTCATGCTGGTGTTGATGTCCACGCTGAAGCCGTTCAGCAGTCCCGACAGCAGCAGCGCGCCCAGCATTGGCAGCAACGAGCGCCGCCACAGCCTGCGCACGCCGGAGCTGATCTTGTCGGCGGTGGTCACCGACAACAGCATGACCGAGGGCAGCAGGCTGAAGTGCATCAGCGGCACCAGCGACGCAGCCAGCGCCGAGTCCATCACCAGGTTCTGCAATTCGGCACGGTAGGAATCGCGGCTGCGCGCGGCCAGCCAGCGCGCCAGATGCGGCCAGGCCAGGCCGCAGGAAAACGCCCACCCCCAGGCGACGATGCCCGCCTCGCGTTCCTGCAGCACCATCGCGACCGGCAGCAAACCCAGCCCCATGCCGAGCGTGCGTAGCGGGTAGGTGCGGCGATACAGATCGCGCAGGCGCGTCTCCGCTCCCAGTCCGTCCGCAGCCTTCCGTTTGCCGTGCTTGTCCATCACGCCCCCTGCAACACCTGCGCAAGTGTGAGCGAGGCGTTGCCGACGCGCCAGCGGGCGCGGTGTATCGTCACGGTTCCTGGGTATGGCGGGTGCGGGAAGGAGGCGGACATGGCCATCGGTTGGGCCGGCGACGGCGCGGTGCAGGAACAGATCGACGCCACGGTGAAGGACGGCATCGCGCGGGCGCGCAACCGGCTGCCCAGCGGGGCGGGGCTGGAGCGCTGCGAAGAGTGCGATGCGCCGATTCCGGAGGGCCGGCGCAAGGCCGTGCCCGGCGTGCGCCTGTGCCTGATTTGTCAGCAGGCGCAGGATGCCGAAGACGCTGCGTTCACCGGCTACAACCGTCGCGGCAGCAAGGACAGCCAGCTGCGCTGAGGTTCCACCCATCGATCACCGCGTGTTCGCCCGGCAAAGAAACGCCCGGCGCATGGCCGGGCGTCAGCTGGCGCGGGGTACCGTGGATCAGTTGATGCTGAAGGACAGGATCATGCCGAGGATGGCCGGCAGGATCATCGCGCCGCCATTGTCGTAACGGCCGTACTGGTTGCGCCCGTAGTAGCCGTCGCGATAACCGCGTTCGAAGCCCTGGCGGAAGTACCAGCGATAGTCGCTTTGGCGGACGTAGCGGCCCGGGTAACCGTAGCTGCCGTCCATCCAGCCATAGTTGTTGCGGTAGTCGAACTGCCAGCGATCCATGCGGTCGGCCTGTCCGGCATACCAGCCTTCGCGGTAGCCGTCGCGCACCGCCTCGCGCAGGATCTCGGCGCCGTAGCTGTTGGTGCTGTACCAGCGCCCGCCGTAGCTGTAGCGGTAGTTGTACGGGGTGTAGAAGTACGGGTCGCGGTCGTAGTCGAAGCGCCGGCTGTTCCAGCGCGACTGCGCAGCCTGCCAGCGGCGCCAGTAGTCCTGCTGGTAACGGTACTGCGCGTTCCGGCGCTGGCGCTCCAGCTGGTGGCGATGGCGGTCGTACTCGCTGCGGCGGCGATGATCGTCGCGCTGCCACTGGGCCTGCTGGCGACGCTGTTCCTCGATCCGTTGGCGCTGCTGTTCGCGCGACACGCGGCCGTCGCCGTCGCGCCAGTCGCGACGATCATTGCGATCATCACGCCGGTCTCGGCTGGCTTCGCGCTCACGCGCTTCGGCGATGACCCGCGCCTGCGGGCTGCTGGCCGCGGCCTGCTGGCGCTGCCGCTCTTCGGACTCGCGCTGGCGCTCGCGCTGTTCGGCAAAACGCTGGCGCTGCTCCAGCTGGCGCTCTTCTACCTGCGGGCGGCGCAGTTCACGCTGTTCGGCGATGCGCGGCTCGGGCGCGCGCGCCCGTTCGGCCTGCGGCTGCACGCGTTCACGCTGCTGCCACGGGCCGCGCGAATCCTGCGCGGCCTGCCGCTCGCGCTGCTGGCGGGCCAGTTCACCCCAGTTCTCGCGGCGCTCGGCGTCGCTGCTGCGGGGGATATTGGAGCGCTCGGCGCGTTCGACGCGTTCGAAGCGTTGCGGCGGGTCGCTGCGCTGGCTGCGGCTTTCCGCCGGCGCCGGGCGCGGGGTTTCGGACGCCTTTTCGGATTTCTGCTGGCGGCGTTCCAGGCGTTCGGCGCGGCGGTCGTTGCCGTCGTCCTGTGCGGCAGCGGGCAGCGCGGCGCCTGCGGTGAGCGCAAGGCCCAGCAGGGCGGCGGTCAGGACATGCAGTCTGGGAATGCGGTTCATGGTCTCGTCTCCCCGGGGCGCGAACCATTCGCCGCCCTCACTTGCAGTTAACGGTTTGCGCGATGAATCGAAGCTGAGGTTTTGCGTGCAAGAGCCCGCTTGCCAGCAGGCATTCAGCTTTGCCCCGGCATGACCAACGACAGACCCGCCGGTCCGGTGCCCCGTGCCATGGTAGGCGATCGTCCCACTGGATTCCGCTGCATGCCCGCGCCCGCCCGTTGCTTCGCCCTTGCCATCGCCGTTGCCGCGGTGCTGATCCCTGCTGCCGCTTCCGCGCAGCAGCCGGAATTGACCCCAACCACCGCGGCAACGGGCCTGCCGCGCACGCCAGAACAGCTGGCCTCGGTGATCGAGAAGGTCGAACTGTCGTTCCGCGTCGATCCTGCTCGGCAGTGGCTGCAGGGCGACGCCACGCTGCGTTTCCGCGTCTCGCAGGAAGTGCAGCGGCTGGTGGTGGATCTGGACCGCAACTACGCCATCGAGCGGGTGGAGGTGGATGGCGCGGAGGTCGATGCCGCCCATTGGCGCAACCCCGAAGGCCGAATGCAGGTGGAGCTGCCGCAGCCGCTGGCGGCGGGCGGGCAGGCCACCCTGCGCATCCGCTACGGCGGCCAGCCACACGAGGCGAAGAAGGCGCCGTGGGATGGTGGCATCGTCTGGGCCAAGGCCCCGACCGGCGAGCCATGGATCGCCACCGCTGTGCAGGGCGAGGGCTGCGACCTGCTGTGGCCCTGCATCGATCATCCGATGGGCAAGCCGCTGGAGGTGGTGCAGCACATCACCGTGCCGGGTCCCTTGGTGGCGGCCGGCAACGGCATCGCCGAGGGCATGGACGAACGCGACGGCTGGCGCACCTACCACTGGCGCACAAAATTGCCCGACACCTATGCCATCGCCCTCAACATCGGCCCCTATGAGCTGCTGCAAGGCGACTACAGCTCGCGCTTCGGCAACACCATCCCGCTGCGCTTCTGGTACCTGAAGGGCAACAAGGCCAAGGCCGAGGGCCTGTTCGCCGAGTTCGCGCCGATGCTGGACTTCTTCGAGGAAGTGATCGGCCCGTATCCGTTCGCCGACGAGAAGATGGGCGTGGTCGAAACGCCGCACCTGGGCATGGAACACCAGACCATCAATGCCTACGGCAACGACTACAAGAAGGCGGAGACCGGCTACGACTGGCTGCTGCAGCACGAGTTCGCGCACGAGTGGTTCGGCAACCAGCTGACCAACGTCGACTGGGACGACTTCTGGCTGCACGAAGGCTACGGCACCTACATGCAGCCGCTGTACCTGCAGTGGCTGCGCGGCGACATGGAATACATGGCGGCGCTGATGAAGATGCGCTCGACGCTGATGCTGCGCCATCCCATCGTCGCTGGCCGCAGCATGGTGGAGAAGGCTGTTTCCAGCGCCGACCGCGGGCCCGGCAATGACGTGTACTACAAGGGCGCGCTGATGCTGCACACCCTGCGCGGGCTGATCGGCGATGCGGCCTTCTTCCGTGTTACCCGCGAATTGGTCTATGGCACCGATGCGCCAAAGCCGGGCAACTTCCGCCCGCGCTACGCCTCCACTTCGGACTATGTCGCGCTGGTCAACCGCATCACCGGCAACGACTACGGCTGGTTCTTCGACGTCTATCTGCGTTCGGTGAAATTGCCGGAGCTGGTTGCCACCCGCGACGCCGCCGGCCTCGAACTGGTTTGGAAGACCGAGGGCAACAAGCCCTTCCCGATGCCAGTGCAGGTGCGCGCAGGCAAGCGCGTGGTGGACGTGCCGATGACGGACGGGCGGGGCCGGATCGCGCTGGGGGCGGGCGAGAGCTACACGCTCGACCCCTATTCGAAGGTGCTGCGCGAGTTGCCGCACGTGGCCGAATACCAGAAGGATGCGGCGGCGCGGGCGAAGGCGGCGGCTGCGAAGCGTTGATCTCGCGGTTGCCCCCGCCTGGGCGGCCCGTGGCTGGAGACACGCCGTGAATACATCCATGTAGGCTCATCGGCGACATCCGTGTCGCCGATGGTCTCCAGCCACGGGCCGCCCCGGTGGGGGCAACGCCGGAGACCACGATCGGTTCGTATCGCTACCAGTGCACCCCGCGCATCAGCGCGGCAAAGGCGATCTGCTCCTGGCTCGGCGTTTCGTCGCGCAGCGCCCGCTTGTCGCCCTTGGCCGCGGCCGAATCCGGGAACAGCTCGAACGCGGTGCTCATGATCACCTCGTAGGCCTTCGGCGCGACCGCGTTGATCAGCGCCGAAAAGATGCCCAGCCGCGTGGCGATCCGGCTGGGACGCTCGATGATGCCCTTCACCACCAGGTCGGCGGCTTCGTCCGGGGTCAGGGTGGGCACGCTGTCGTACATCTTGGTCGGCGCGATCATCGGCGTTTTCACCAGCGGCATGTTGATGGTGGTGAAGCTGATCCCCTTGCCGGACAGTTCGCCCTGTGCGCAGCGGCTGAACGCATCCAGCGCGGCCTTGCTGGCGACGTAGGCGGCAAAGCGCGGCGAGCTGGCGAGCACCCCGATCGAACTGATGTTGATGATGTGGCCCTTGCGGCGGTGGGTCATCGACGGCATGAAGCCCATGATCAGGCGGATGCTACCGAAGTAGTTCAGCTGCATGGTCCGCTCGAAATCGTGGAAGCGGTCGTAACTGGCCTCGATCGAACGCCGGATCGAACGCCCGGCGTTGTTGACCAGCACGTCCACCTGGCCGTGTTCCTGCAGGATCATCGCCACCAGCCGGTCGCAGTCGGCCATGTCGGCAAGGTCGGCGGTGTAGGCGAACACCTTGCCGCCGGCCTTCTTCATTTCGTCGCGCGCCTTGAGCAGCTCCTCTTCGCCGCGCGCCACGATCACCGTGACCGCGCCGGCCGCCGCCACCTTCTGCGCGGTGGCCAGGCCAATCCCTGAGGAGCCGCCGGTGATCACCACCACCTTGCCCTTGACCTTGCCCTTCAGGCTGCGGTCGATGAACAGGTCGGGATCGAGGTGACGCTCCCAGTAGTCCCACAGCCGCCAGGCGTAGTCGTCCAGGCGCGGCACGGAAATCCCGCTGCCCTTGAGCGCGCGTTCGGCCTCGCGGTTGTCGAAGCGGGTGGGGTAGGTGATGAACTTCAGGGTTTCCTTCGGGATCTTGAAGTCGCGCAGCAGCATGCCGACGAAGCGCCGCACCGGCGGCAGGCTGCCTACCGCCATGCGCACGCTGCCCGGCAGGAAGGCGAACATGCGCGCGTCGATGCGCATGGTCATCTCCGGCGCATGGCCGGCGCGGGCGAAGGTGTTGAGCACTTCGCCCACCCGCATCGGTTCCGGGTCGGTGAGGTGGAAGCAATGGCCGTCCAGGCGCGGCTTGTGGGCGATGTGGTCCATCGCGTCGGCGACGAAATCCACCGGCACGATGTTGACCCGGCCACCCTCGATGCCCAGCGTCGGCATCCACGGCGGCAGCGTCTGCCGCAGCTTCTTGAGGAAGGTGAAGAAGTAGTAGGGGCCGTCGATCTTGTCGATCTCGCCGGTCTTCGAATGGCCCACCACCATGCCGGGACGGTAGATCCGCCACCTGATCCGCTTCTCCGCGCGCACCAGGCCCTCCGACTCGTGCTTGGTGCGCAGGTAGGGATCGTCCAGCCCTTCGGCTTCCTCGAACATGTCCTCGCGGAACACGCCCGGATACATGCCAGCGGCGGCGATCGAGCTGGTGTGGTGGAAGCAGCCAGCCTTGATCGCCACGGCCAGATCCAGCGCGTTGCGGGTGCCGTCGATGTTGGCCGCATGCAATGCATCGGGTTTGGCGGCCATGTCGTAGATCGCGGCCAGGTGGAAAAAGTGCTTCACCTTGCCGGACAGCGCGCGCAGCTGCGCGGCGGACAGCCCGCATTTCGGCGCGGTCATCTCACCGGCCACCGGCAGCACGCGCTTGCGGTCCCAGCCGCGCTGCTTCGCCAGCGCCTCGAACTTCTTCATCGAATCCTTGCGCACCAGCACGTGGATCGTGCCCTTGCGCTTCAGCAGGTTGTCGATCAGGAAGCGGCCGATGAAACCGGTGCCGCCGGTCACGAAATAAGCCATTGCGCATCCCCTCAGGCTTGCCCGGCGCGTTGCGCGCCCGCTGCCGCTACGTTGCCAGAGCCGCGTCCGCGCGACAATTCCCCGCCGTATTGACCGGTGCGGGGACGCATGGTCAGATGGCCGCCTCACGCAAGGGGGATACGCGATGGCCGACCTGAAAGCCCTGTTCGAGCAAGCCGCCAAGGACGTGCATGCGCTGGCCGAGCGCCCGGACAACGACACCCTGCTGCGCCTGTATGCGCTCTACAAGCAGGGATCGGAAGGCGACGTCAGCGGCGCCAAGCCGGGGTTTTTCGATTTCGTCGGCACCGCCAAGTACGAAGCCTGGGCCAAGCTCAAGGGCACCGCGCAGGAACAGGCGATGCAGAAGTACGTGGACCTGGTGAAGAACCTCACCGCCTGACGGAGCCCGGCATGGCAAGGCAGACCCGCCAGCGCATCCTCGATGCGTCGCTTTCGATGTTCAACGCGCAGGGCGAGCCGAACGTCACCACCAACCATATCGCCGACGAGCTGGAGATCAGCCCCGGCAACCTGTACTACCACTTCCGCAACAAGGACGACATCATCGAGCAGCTGTTCGCCGGCTACGAGGCGCGGATGGATGCCGCGCTGTCGGCGCCGGAAGGCCGGCTGCCCGGGCTGGAGGACGTCTGGCTGCAGTTGCACCTGGTGTTCGAGTGCATCTGGGACTACCGCTTCCTGTACCGCGACCTGGTCGACATCCTCAGCCGCAACCGCCGCCTGCGGCTGCGCTTCGCACGCATCCTCAAGCGGGCCGACGAGCAGGCGCACACGGTCATGCGCGGGCTGGTGCAGGCGGGGGTGATGCGCGCGTCCGCTGTCGAGCTGGACGCCGCCGCCACCAACGTGCTGGTGATCGCCACTTTCTGGATGAACTACGCCGCGGCGCGCGGCGACAAGGACGAACAGGCGTCGATCCGCGACGGCATCGTGCAGGTGATGATGCTGGTCGCGCCGTTCCTGCGCGACGCCGAACGCGTGCACCTCAATACCCTGACCAGCGCCTACCTCGACTGATCGCGGCGCCCGCGGCCGGCGCTACCCGCCAGGCTTGCCGCGACGCGCGCCGGTCGTTGGCAACAGCCGGCGCGCCGTCGCCAGCAGGCCCAGCGCCGCCAGCCACAGATGGCGCGGCGTCGGCGTGAAGAACACCGCTGGGGCGCGGCGGGAAGAGGGCTTCCGGCGAGCTGGCATGGCGTGTTCCGGGGCGGGGGATATGCGCAGGCTGGGCCGGCGCCTTCGAGCAAACACACTATCGCCCCTTGTCAGCGGACGCGGGCGGCGGGATGCTGGCCGCCGGACCTCAACCAGGGCATCGCCGCATGGCCAGCAAGAAATCCGCCGCTTCCGCCTGGGCAGCATTTCCACTCGACGCCAAAGCCTTTGCCCATGCCGGCGACGCGCTGAAGAAAGCCTGGCCGAAGCTGCACGCCGGCGACTGCGAACCGTTCCCCGACGCCAAGCGCGCCGCCGCGCTGCTGAAGGCGGCCGGCAAGGCCGCGCCGAAGCTCGATGCCGTTGCGCTGGCCACGGCGCTGCAGGAAGCGTGGCGCGCGTTCCATCGCGGCGACTTCAAGGCCGCGTTCGACGCGGGCGAAGCGCTGGGGCCGGTGGGTGCGTCGGTGGCGGTGAAGGCCATCGGCATCCATGCTACCTACCTGGTCGACGACGAGGACGAGAAGCTCAAGCGCTTCGAGCACGCGGCGGCGCTGGCGGAGGCGGCGATCCAGGCGCTGCCGGACGAGGCCAACAGCCACTACCGCCACGCCTTCGCACTGGGCCGCTACAGCCAGGGCCTGTCGATCGCCAAGGCGCTCAAGCAGGGCATCGCTGGCAAGGTGCGCGCCGCGCTGGACGCCGCGCTGGCGCTGGCGCCGAAACACGCCGAGGCGCATACCGCGCTGGCGCTGTACCACGCCGAGATCATCGGCAAGATCGGCGCGATGATCGGCGGCCTGACCTATGGCGCCAAGGCCTCCGAGGCGGAAAAGCACATCCGGGAAGCGCTGAAGCTGACCCCGGCCTCGCCGATCGCCCATATCGAGCACGGCAACGTGCTGCTGTTGCTGGACGAGCGCCGCAACGAGGACGCCGCCGCGGCAGCCTACGAGAAGGCCGCGCAGGCCAGGCCGCTGGATGCGATGGAAGCGCTGGACGCGGCGTACGCCCAGTCGCAGCTGGAGTGACCTGGTGCGGCCGTCAACGAAGCGCGCGCATGATCGCGTAAGCTTTGTCGGGCAGCCCGGATGGCGAAACTGGTAAACGCAAGGGACTTAAAATCCCTCGGCCGCAAGGCCATGTCGGTTCGACCCCGACTCCGGGCACCAGCCTGACGACGAAGGAGCGCCGTGATCCGATACTCCGCCTATCTCGCCAGCATTGTCCTGGCCGTGCTGGCGCTGCTGCTGGCCCTCGCGAACCCGCACTGGTGGTGGGGCGTGGCGGGGTTCGGTGCGCTGGCTGTGCTGGGCACCGTCGACGTGTTGCAACGCAAGAGCACGCTGCGCCGAAACTACCCGCTGCTGGCGCACTTCCGCTACGGGCTGGAAACCATCGGCCCGGAAATGCGCCAGTACTTCATCCAGTCCGACACCGCCGAGGTGCCGTTCTCGCGCGAACAGCGCGCGCTCATCTACCAGCGCGCCAAGCACGTCAACGACGTGCGCCCGTTCGGCACGCTGCAGGATGTGTACGGCATCGATTACGAATGGATCAACCATTCGCTGGCGCCGACGGCAATCCCCGACCATGACTTCCGCATCGTCATCGGTGCCGGCTGCGCCCGGCCGTATTCGGCCAGCGTGTTCAACATCTCGGCGATGAGCTTCGGCGCGCTGTCCGCCGCCGCCATCCATGCGCTCAACGTCGGCGCCAAGCGCGGCGGCTTCTACCACGACACCGGCGAAGGCTCGATTTCGCCCTACCACCGCGAGGGCGGCGGCGACCTGGTGTGGGAACTGGGCTCCGGCTACTTCGGCTGCCGCAACGACGACGGCAACTTCAGCGAGGAGCGGTTCGCCGCGCAGGCGGTCGAACCGCAGGTCAAGATGATCGAGGTCAAGCTGTCGCAGGGCGCCAAGCCCGGCCACGGCGGCATCCTGCCGGCGGCCAAACTCAGCGCCGAAATCGCCGCCACCCGTGGCGTGCCGATGGGCCAGGACTGCGTTTCTCCGGCTGCGCATTCGGCCTTTTCCACGCCCTTGGGGCTGCTGCAGTTCGTGGCGCGGCTGCGCGAGCTGTCGGGCGGCAAGCCGGTGGGCTTCAAGCTGGCCATCGGCCATCCGTGGGAATGGTTCGGCATCGCCAAGGCGATGCAGGAGCAGGCCGAAGCCAACCCGCAACTGCTGCCGGACTTCATCGTCGTCGATGGCGCGGAAGGCGGCACCGGCGCGGCGCCGGCGGAATTCGTCGACCATGTCGGGGTGCCGATGCACGAGGGCTTGATGCTGGTGCACAACACCCTGGTCGGGCTGGGCCTGCGCGAGCGCATCAAGATCGGCGCCGCCGGCAAGATCGTCAGCGCCTTCGACATCGCCCGCGCGCTGGCGATGGGCGCGGACTGGTGCAACGCCGCGCGCGGCTACATGTTCGCGCTGGGCTGCATCCAGTCGCTGAGCTGCCATACCAACCGCTGCCCCACCGGCATCGCCACCCAGGATCCGGCGCGCTGGAAGCAGCTGGACGTGGCCGACAAGTCGGTGCGCGTGGCCACCTTCCACACCAACACCGTGCGCGCGCTGCGCGACCTGCTGTGCGCGGCGGGGCTGGAGCACCCGGACCAGCTGGGCCCGGAGCACATCCTGCGCCGGGTTTCCCCGTTCGAAGTGCGCTCGTTGTCGGCGCTGTACCGCTACCTCGAGCCGGGCGAACTGCTGGGCGGGCGGCTGCCGGAACACGCGGTGTTCCGCGAGTTCTGGCAGCAAGCGCGCAGCGATGCCTTCATGCCGCCTGCGCATATCGCGCGGCTCCGGGGCAGCAAGGCCAGCTGATACGCTGTGCGCCTTCGTTGACGCAGCATTGCAATCTTGAACGCAGCACTGTCCCATCTCGACCGGCTCGAAGCCGAAAGCATCCACATCCTCCGCGAAGTCGCCGCCGGGTTCCGCAACCCGGTGCTGCTGTATTCGGTGGGCAAGGACAGCTCGGTGCTGCTGCACCTGTTGCTGAAGGCGTTCCATCCGGCGCGCCCGCCAATCCCGCTGCTGCACGTGGATACCACGTGGAAGTTCCGCGAGATGATCGCCTTCCGCGACCGCCGCGCCGGAGAAACCGGCGTCACCTTGCATGTGCACACCAACCCCGACGGCATCGCGCAGGGGATCGGTCCGGTCAGCCACGGTGCCACCGTGCACACCGACGTGATGAAGACGCAGGCGCTGAAGCAGGCGCTGGACAAGTTCGGATTCGATGCCGCCATCGGCGGTGCGCGTCGCGACGAGGAAAAGTCACGCGCCAAGGAACGCATCTTCAGCTTCCGCAACGCCCAGCACCGCTGGGACCCGAAGAGCCAGCGGCCGGAGTTGTGGAACCTCTACAACGCGCGCATCCACAAGGGCGAATCGGTGCGAGCGTTCCCGCTGTCGAACTGGACCGAACTGGACATCTGGCTCTACATCTATCGCGAGAAGATCCCGGTGCCTTCGCTGTATTTCGCCGCCCAGCGTCCGGTGGTGGAACGCGATGGCGCCCTGATCATGGTCGACGATGCGCGCTTGCCGCTGCGCGATGGCGAGGTGCCGGCCCTCCGGCGGGTGCGCTTCCGCACCCTGGGCTGCTACCCGCTGACCGGCGCGATCGAGTCTGAGGCCGACACGCTGGAGAAGATCATCGCCGAGATGCTGGTGGCCACCACCTCCGAGCGGCAGGGCCGGGTGATCGACCAAGACCCATCCGCCTCGATGGAGAAGAAGAAGCAGGAGGGCTACTTCTGATGCGCATGGACGACGCCGACGCACAGGTGGCTGCCTACCTGCGGCAGCACGAAACCAAGGACCTGCTGCGCTTCATCACCTGCGGCAGCGTGGACGACGGCAAGAGCACCCTGATCGGACGGCTGCTGCACGACACCCGGCTGCTGCTTGACGATCAGGTCAGCGCGCTGGAAGCCGACAGCCGCAGGCACGGCACCCAGGGCGACGAAATCGATTTCGCCCTGCTGGTCGACGGTCTGGCCGCGGAGCGCGAGCAGGGCATCACCATCGACGTGGCCTACCGCTTCTTCGATACCGAGCGCCGCAAGTTCATCGTCGCCGACTGTCCCGGCCATGAGCAGTACACCCGCAACATGGCCACCGGCGCGTCCACCGCGGACGTGGCGGTGGTGCTGGTGGATGCGCGCAAGGGTCTGCTCACCCAGACTCGCCGCCACAGCTACATCGTCAAGCTGTTGGGCATCGACCGGGTGGTGCTGGCGGTCAACAAGATGGACCTGGTCGGCTTCGACGAGGCCGTGTTCGATCGCGTCGCCGACGAATACCGCGCGCTGGCGGCACAACTGGGCATCGCCCACGTGGACTGCATCCCGCTGTCCGCGCTGCGTGGCGACAACATGGTCGAGCGCTCGCGCAACACGCCCTGGTATGGCGGGCCGGCGCTGCTGGAGCTGCTGGAAACGGTACCGCTGGCGCGCGCCGCGGATGATGCCGCGCTGCGGATGCCGGTGCAGTGGGTGTGCCGGCCGAACCAGGATTTCCGCGGCTTTGCCGGCACCATCGCGGCAGGCACGGCCAGGCCGGGCGACGACATCGTGGTGCTGCCGTCCGGGCGGCGCTCGCAGGTCGCTGCCATCGTCACCGCCGACGGCGAACTGCCGGAAGCGAGTGCAGGGCAGGCGGTCACCCTGACCCTGCGCGACGAGATCGACGTCAGTCGCGGCGACGTGATCGCCAGCGCCGCCAATCCGCCGGAGGTGGCCGACCAGTTCGCCGCCCACCTGCTATGGATGGGCGATGCGCGGCTGCTGCCGGGGCGGCCGTACCTGCTGCAGATCGGCAGCCGCACCGTCGGCGCATCGGTCACCGAAATCAAGCACAAGGTCGACGTCAACACCCAGGACCAGCTGGCCGCCAAGCACCTGGACCTGAACGAGGTCGGCTACTGCAACCTGCACCTGGATCAGCCGGTGCCCTTCGCCGCCTACGCCGAGAACCGCGCGCTGGGCGCCTTCATCCTGATCGACCGGCAGAGCAATGCCACCGTTGCGGCCGGCACGCTGGACTTCGCGCTGCGCCGCGCCGGCAACATCCACTGGCAGCATCTGGACGTGGACAAGGCCGCGCGCGCCGCGGTCAAGCACCAGACGCCGCGCTGCCTCTGGTTCACTGGCCTGTCCGGCGCGGGCAAGTCCACGATTGCCAATCTGGCGGAAAAGAAACTGCTGGCGCAGGGACGGCACACTTATCTGCTGGACGGCGACAACGTCCGCCACGGCCTCAACAAGGACCTCGGGTTCACCGCCGAGGACCGGGTGGAGAACATCCGCCGCGTCGCCGAGGTGGCCAGGCTGATGACCGACGCCGGGCTGATCGTGCTGGTCAGCTTCATCAGCCCGTTCCGCGCCGAACGCGAGATGGCGCGCGCGCTGTTCGAACCTGGTGAGTTCCTTGAGGTGTTCGTCGATACCCCGCTGGCCGAAGCGGAGCGCCGCGACGTCAAGGGCCTGTACGCCAAGGCGCGCCGCGGCGAGCTGCGCAACTTCACCGGCATCGATTCGCCGTACGAGCCGCCGCAGGCGCCGGAGTTGCGCCTGGATACGCTCGGGGCCGATCCGGCGGTGCTGGCCGACGCGGTGGTGGCCGCGCTGGGATTCGGCGGGCACGACCGGAACTCGTGACGCCGCCGGGGCGCGAACACGGAAAAGCCGGCCCTAGGCCGGCTTTTCTCGTTGGATCTGGTGGGCGGTGCAGGGTTCGAACCTGCGACCCTTGCCGTGTGAAGGCAATGCTCTACCGCTGAGCTAACCGCCCGAAGAAGCCGCGCATTCTACATGAACCCGGTGGATAGGCAATAGTCCTGAATCCATGTGAATGGGCGATGGCGCAGGCGCTGGGGTGTGTGAATTCCATGTGTTTGCGCCGACTGGCCTGCCAAGCATAATGCCCGTTCAACCGTGGAGGATCGTGCATGCGCAACTGGATGCGTGGCTTGCTGACATCGACCTTGGTGCTGCTGCTGGCGGCTTGTGCCAGCAGCGGAGGCGGCCGAAGCGCCGCGGCGTCTACGGTGACCGCGCTGCCGCCGCCCGACACCACCGCCGCCTCGGGCGCTTACGAGGGTGCGACCGACTACCGCATCGGCGCGATGGATTTGCTGCAGATCAGCGTGTTCGGCGTGCAGGACCTGGACAAGGAAGTGCGGGTCAACTCCAACGGCCAGATTTCGCTGCCGCTGGTGGGTGGGGTGATGGCCGGTGGCCGCACCATTCCCGAATTGGAAGCGCAGCTGGCGAAGAAATACGCGGATGGATTCCTGCAGAACCCCCAGGTCAGCGTGTTCGTGAAGGAATATTCGAGCCAGCGGATCACCCTGGAAGGTGCGGTGAAGAAGCCGGGCATCTATCCCATCACCGGCAAGACCAGCCTGCTGCAGGCGATCGCGCTGGCCGAGGGCGTGGACGACAAGATCGCCGACCTGGGCGGCATCGTGCTGATGCGGCAGGTCGAGGGCAAGCGCCAGGCCGCGGTCTTCGACCTGCGTCTGGTGCGCAAGGGGATGGTCGACGACCCGCAGGTGTACGGGGACGACATCATCGTGGTGGAGCAGTCCGGCAGCAAATCGGCCTTCCGCCGCTTCATCGAAGCCGTGCCTGCGATTGGCGTGTTCCGCTGGTTCTGACAGATCAAGGACGATTCCCGCATGACTGATGAAAACCTGCCGGCGGGGCCGGCCAACGACAACCGAGGCCTGCCGGCGCGAGCCGAGGCGGGCAGGGTTGACCTGCATCGCGGCGGTACCGCTCTAGTGTTGGAAGCGCAGGAGGAACGCCGCGATGACGACGAGATCGACCTGCTCGCCTACTGGCGGATTCTGGTCAAGCGGCGCCGCCTGATTGCCAGCGTGCTGGCCGGTGTGGTGGCGCTCGCGCTGCTGGCCACGCTGACCGCGACCCCGATCTATCGCGCCACCACCGTGCTGCAGCTGGACAAGGACGGCATCCAGGTGGTGCAGGTGGATGGCATCCAGCCCGGCGACGACCGCGGCTTCGATCCGTCGTTCCTGCAGACCCAGTACGAGCTGATCAAGAGCCGCTCGCTGGCGGAGCGAGTGGCCAACGAATTGGGGTTGGATCAGGCTGCGCTGGATCGACTCAGCGAGCCGGGCTGGCTGGGCCGGATGCTGGCCCTGCTCAAGCCGAAGGGCAAGCAGGAAGAAAGGAATCAGGCGAGTGCATCCGGGACCGATGCCGCGACCGAGCTGCGCGACGCCGCGAAGCTGGTCGGCGATAACCTGAGCATCGAGCCGGTGCGCAATTCGCGACTGGTGAAGATCAATTTCGACAGCCCTTCACCGCAGTTTTCGGCGCGCGCGGCCAATGCCATTGCCGAGGGCTACATCGCGTCCGGGCTGGAGCGCCGGTTCGGCGCGTCCTCCTATGCCAAGACCTATCTGGAAGACCAGCTCAAGCTGACCAAGGCCAAGCTGGAGGATTCCGAGCGCAAGCTGGTGCAGTTTGCCCAGCAGGAAAACCTGATCAACACCGGCGAGAACGGGCAGTCGCTGGCGGTGCAGAACCTGACCCAGCTCAATGCCGCGCTGGCGGCGGCGCAGGATCAGCGCATCCGCGCGCAGGCGCGCTGGCGTCAGGCGTCGTCGGGGGCGATGCCTGCCGACATGATCGGCAACTCCAACATCCGCGTGCTGCAGCAGGAGAAAGGCCAGCTGCAGTCGCAGTACCAGCTGAAGCTGCAAACCTTCAAGCCGGATTACCCGGAGATGCTGCAGCTCAAGAGCCAGATCGATGAGCTGAATCGGCAGATCGCCAGGGAAACCGGAGGCGTTCGTGCTTCGGTCAAAGCCGAATACGACGCCGCCGCCGCGCAGGAACAGATGCTGACCCAGCAGATCGCCACGCTGCGCACCCAGGCGCTGGACGTGGACGGACGCAGCATCCAGTACAACATCCTCAAGCGCGAGGTCGACACCAACCGCCAGCTGTACGACGGCCTGCTGCAGCGTTTCAAGGAAGTCGGTGTGGCCGGGGACATGCGCGCCAACAACATCTCGATCATCGACCGTGCGGAAGTGCCGCGCTGGCGCTTCAAGCCCAACCTGACGCTCAACCTTGCCATCGGCCTGCTGCTGGGGGCGATGCTGGGCGTGCTGGCGGCGTTCCTGCTGGAGTTCCTCGACGACACCATCAAGACGCCGGACGACGTCGAGCACAAGCTCAAGCTGCCGGTGCTGGGGATCATTCCCAAGTTGGGGCCGAAGGAAAACCTCGGCGAAGTCGCCTTGGATACCCAATCTTCGTTCTCCGAGGCCTACCGCTCGGTGCGTACCGCGCTGCAGTTCGCCACCGATCACGGCGTGCCCAAGAGCCTGCTGGTCACCAGCAGTGGCCCGGGCGAGGGCAAGTCGACTACGGCGCTGGCATTGGCGCGTAATCTCACCCAGCTCGGCAAGCGCGTTCTGCTGGTGGATGCGGATCTGCGCAAACCTTCGCTGCACAAGACGCTGGGGCTGAAGGCGGAGTCCGGGCTCAGTCATCTGCTGGCGGGCGGGTGCACCTTCGGCGCTGCGGTCCAGCGCACCGACGACGAGCGCCTGCACGTGATCCTTGCTGGCCCGCTGCCGCCAAACCCGGCGGAATTGTTGTCTGGCTCGAAGCTGGTCTCGCTGCTCACCGTGGGCGCCGAGCGCTACGACCACGTGATCATCGACGGACCTCCGGTGTTGGGCCTGGCCGATGCCCCGATCCTGGCCAACGCGATTGATGGCACCCTGCTGGTGGTCAACAGCGCCAAGACCAAGATCGGCGCCGCACAGGCCGCGCTGAAGCGGCTGTACGTCGCACGCGCGCGAATTCTGGGCGGGCTGCTGACCAAGTACGACGCCCGCGCAGCCGGATATGGCTACGGTTATGGGTATGGCGGCGCCTACGCGTACTACTCCTACGGCGACAAGCCGCGGCTGACCAAGGGGTGACGGGGTGAACGGCGCGAAGGGGAGCGCGCTGGAGTGGGCACTGGCGCTGCTGAGGGCGCCGGGCGAGCGGCATGTGTTGCGGCAGCGCCCGCTGCCGGAGGGCATGGAGTTGCTCCTGGGGGTTGCCGCCGCGGCGCCGCCCGAGGTGCTGGCCGAACAGGCGCGGCGGTTCGGTGAAAGCGAAACGCAGATGCTGGAAGCCGCGCGATTCTATGCGCGCGAAGTGCTGTTCCATCCCCAGGCGGATGCCTACCGGATGTTGGGCGTTGAGGCTTGCGCCAGCGTCGAAGAGATCAAGGTCCATCACCGCCTGCTGCAAATGTGGCTGCATCCGGATCGCCAGCAAAGCGAAGATGACACGGTGTTCGCCGCGCGAGTCAACAGCGCCTGGAACCGCCTGCGCAGCCCGGAGCGGCGGCAGGCCTACGATGCGGCGCTGCGGGCGGAGCGGCCTCCGGAAATTTTCGACAGCAGTGGCGCCCTCCGGGTCGTCCGCACCTGGGTGCCGGCGCCAGAGCCGGTTGCGCCGCCTTCGCCATGGCTTCGCCGCTGGCCCGCGTTGGCGCTGCTGGCGCTGTGCGGCGTGCTGGCCCTGCTGGCGTTGCGCGACATGAACCGGGCCGACCCCGACTGGGAGGCGTCGCGGCAAATCGAGAGTTCCGTCGGCAACGCCGATGCCGACAGGCTTGTGTCGCTGATTCCTCCCGCCGAACCAGGTTCCAATCCGGCGGAACAGGTCGATCCGCGCCTGCCTCTTGGTGCCAGCCCGGTCTCGGGGACGGCGGCGGCCGCATTGCAGGAGGCCCCGTTTGATCCGCTGCGCCCGCCAACGGAAGACCCGATGTCCGGCTTTGGCGCTGACCGTCGCGCCGGCGTGGAGCCATTCCGATCCGAGGCGGGCCTTGGGCTCCAGGATCCGGCTGCCGCCAACGCCGTGATGGCTGCAGCTCCGGCGGAGGCTGCGACCGTAGTCGAGCGCCCCCAGGTTGCTGCCATTGCGTCTTCGGCCGTCGCCACGAACCGGTCGATGCCCGCTGCGACCCCGGCTTCGCCATCCGCCCCGCCGGCGCTGCAGCCGGAGTTCAGCCGGGTGCAGTCCGCCAGGAAAACCGGTGAACAGCTCCTGCACTATCTGAGGGCCCCACGCACGGACATCCCGCCGATCTGGAGCAGTCCGGCCGTCGAAGCGGACACGCAGCGCCTGCGGCAACGCCTGCATGCCGACGGTCGCGCGCGCATCGCTGAGGCGCACTGGCGGATCGGCAGCAGCGAAGCGGTGCTCGAATCCGCGGTGGCCGGGGCGAGCGGCCGCAACGAACTGCTGATCGCCCAGTTGCGTTGGCGCGATGGCTACTGGCTGGTGACCGGGGTGGAAATGGAGTCGATTCGATGAAGCAGTCGCTGCGCTATCTGGTGCCGGCCGCGGTGGCGATGGCGGCGCTGTTCGCCGGCTGGCGCGTGGTGGGGCAGATGCAGGCGGAACGTCATGCATCCAGCGATCCGGCGCGGGCTTTGCGTTGGCGCCCAGCAGATCCCACTGCGCTGCTGGCATTGGCCGAGCGGCAGCTGGCTGAAGGTGATGCCGCAGCCGCGCGGGCGACTGCGACGCGCCTGCTGGGGCACGAGCCGCTGCAGGGGCAGGCGTTCCGGGTCCTGGCCGCTGCCAGCGAACGCGATGGTGATGAGGCCCGCACCCTGCAGCTTTACCGTATCGCCGCGCGCCGCGCGCCGCGCGATCGGGCGACCCGCGCGTGGCTGGCCAGATATTTCCTGCAGCGGGGCGACTACCCGCAGGCGCTGGTGCAGATCGACGCACTGCTGCGGGTGGCACCGCAGCGGGCCGACAAGATCCATCCGGCGCTGGTGCAGCTGGCGCAGGATCCGAAGTTCGCGCAGGCGTTGGCGCAATCGCTGCGTGACGATCCGCCTTGGCGCGCGGGCGTGCTGGCCGCGCTTCGCCACCCGAAGACGGGCAATCCGCTTGCCGCTGGCCAGGTGATGCAGGCCTTGCAGGACAGGGGCGGCCTGTCTGCGGATGAATATTCCCGCTGGCTGGACAGCTTGATTGCGCAGGGCCGGTGGGGCGAAGCCTATGCGCGCTGGGCCGGCACCGCAGTAAAGCCGAACGGCCGCTTGCCGCTGCTCTACAACGGTGACTTCGCCCAGGAGCCATCGGAGGCCGGGTTCGACTGGCGTCGCCGACGCGTGCCTGGCGTGCTCATGGAGTTCGAGCCCGGGAAAGAGGTCGGCAGCCGGATTGTCCACCTGCAGTTCCTTGGTCGACGCGTGCCGAATGCTGGGCTGGAGCAGGCGTTGATGCTCGCACCCGGGCGTTATCGGCTGCTCTTGCGTGCTCGTGCCCGAGCGTTGCGGAGCGAGATGGGGCTGCAATGGCGCATTGCCTGTGCCGGACCGGCGCGCGTGGTGGGACGGAGTGAGGCGCTCCAAGGGAGTTTCGACTGGATGGATGTCGACATGGAATTCACGGTGCCTCCCGCAGGATGTCCCGGACAATGGCTTCGTCTGGAAAATCCCGTGCCTAGTGGGGCAGGGCAGCAGGTTGCCGGTGACCTGTGGCTGACCGGTTTCCGGTTGAAGCAGAAACCTGAATAAGTGTCATAGTTCTATTGCAAAGATCTGGAGTTTCCGATACCCTCGAAACGGAGGGATCTTCCCCCGCCCCATAGCCACAAGGATGAAGCCATGACCAAGATCGCCGCCGCACTGCTCGCTGCCGCCGCTGCATTCGCCACCCCGGCGTTTGCCCAAGAACCCGTCAGCGCCACGCTGCAGGTCGACAGTGGTTCGATCATGACCAGCTCCGGTGGCGAATACGCCTCGGCAAACAGCGGCCAGGTGCTGGCTGCCGGTCAAAAGGTCATGGTCAACGCCGGTTCCAGCGGCTTCCTTGCATATGGCAACGGCTGCAAGATCAAGCTCGACCAGCCGGGTGTCTACACCGTTCCGAGCGAGTGCAACGCGATCCCCGGCAAGACCGGCGGCAGCTCGGCGATGAATGCCGGCATCATCGCGATTTCCGCCCTGGTCGCGGCTGGCGTGATCGAAAACGAAGACAAGACCCCGAACGGTCCGCTCAGCACCGGCATCCGTCACTTCTGATGCCGGCGCCTCGTGCGCTTTATGCTTGACAGAACAGGGCAGGTCGAAAGACCTGCCCTGTTTCGTTTTCTCTCCGCCACCGGAATCCATTCGACGATGCCAGAGTCCGTCCGTCGCCTGTTGCTGCCCGCTACCATCATCCTGCTGACCGCCTGCTGGCTGGGCGGCGGCGTGACTGCCGACAACACCGCCATCGACGAATGGCTGCAGCTGCTGGCGCTGCCGGTGCTGCTGCTGGCAGTCGCCGCACTGGCCGAAGACGGCGTGTCACCGCAGGTGGGCTGGGGCATCGCGGTGGCGGGCCTGATCCTGCTGTTGCCGATCCTGCAGCTGCTTCCGATCGGGGGCGGAACGGCTGCTCCGGCACGGCAGATGCTGCAGGCCGACCTGGCCAGTGCCGGCGTGCAAGCGACACCGCACTGGAGCCTGGCGCCGTTCGCCACCGAACAGGGCCTGTGGGCGCTGTTGCCGGCGCTGGCGGCTTTCCTCGCCGCGGCGGCGCTGACCGGCTCGCAGCGACGCCGACTGCTGCAGGCGGTACTGGTGCTGCTGGCGATCAACGTGATATTCGCGTTCTTCCAGGCCGGGTTGCCGCGCGACAGCGCCCTGCGGCTTTATCAGGATTTCGATGCCGGCTTCGGCGGCCTGCTGGCCAATACCAACCACCAGGCGACCGCCTGCATCATCGGCATGGTGCTGGCGGTGGGTCTGGCTGCGGAAGCCCGCCTGCGGGCGCGTAGCGGGCAGACCCACCCGCACCGACGCTGGTGGTACCTGGGGCTGGCGGGGTTCTTCCTGCTGATGGTGCCGCTGTCCACTTCGCGTGCCGGCATGGCGATCGCGCTGCCGGCGCTGGCGATCGCGCTGCTGCTGACCGGTGCGCTGCGACTGCGCGAAATCGGTCGCAGCCGTCGTTCCACCCTACTGGCGATTGCAGTGGTGGTGCTGGCCGTGGTCGGCGGGCACGCGGCGATGGGATGGATGGCCGTCGATCAGGCGGAGGAGCTGCGCCATGTCATGGCCGCCGCCACGCTCAGGGCAGGCCAGGCGCAGGCGCCGCTTGGCGCCGGCATCGGCGCGTTCGTGCCGGTATTCGCGCAGGCGGCGCCGCCGCAGCTGCAGCTGGCCAACTACGTCAACCACGCGCACAACGAATATGCGCAGTGGTGGCTGGCCACCGGCTGGGCGGGGATGACGGTGCTGGCGCTGGTATTGGCGTTGCTGGCGGTTTGCGGCTGGCGTCTGGTCCGCAGCGAAGGTCGTAGCGCCGCGATGGCGGCCGGCTGTTTCGCTGCCATCTGCGCGGTGCTGGCGCATTCCTGGGCCGACTATCCCCTGCGTACGCTCGCGCTGATGTCGACAACCGGCGCGCTGGCTGGCCTGATGCTGGCCTGCCTCGCCGATGCACGTTCGCGCACTTTCCGCCGCGACCGCGTTGCCGGAATCGGCCACCATTGACGCGTCACGTGCCGCCATGCGGCCTGTTTGGCTGACTATTCGGGCAGGCGAAGTCCTGCCAGTTTCCACGACAGTCCATCGCGGTGGAATTCGAATACCACCGGCTTGCCTTCCGCGTTGGCGACGGTTGCGGTGAACAGCGACATCGATTCGAAGCGGGTGTCCGCGCCCTCCAGCGGATCCGCGGCGCGTGCCTTGCCGTCCGCTTCGGCATTGCCGGTCAGCTCCCGCACCAGCGCGCTGCCGGTGAGCAGGGTGGCGATGCCCTGCGGCGAAACCATCGCGTCGACCGCTGGTTTCGCCACCATCGCGGTGAGTTCGCCGACCGCCTTGCCGGTCTGGCCCGAGCCGACGTGGCCGATGATGCCGCGGGCGATCCGCTCCTGCACCTGCGGACGCAGGTCCTCGCGCAGGCGGTCGAAGTCGACGAAACGCCACAGCTCGTCGTACCGGTTGTTGGCGACGAGGTTGCGGATGCCGTTGACGGCCAGGTAGGGGCCCGCCGCCGCATACGCGAACAGGGCCAGCAGCAGGCCGATGGCGATGGCCAGGATCCACTTCAGCTTCTTCGACACGGCGCGGCTCCGGAAGTCCTGTCTCAGTGTAGCGGTCAGCCGCCCAGCCCGGCGGCGAGCTGGTCACCCCAGGCCGAGAGCTGGTCGAGCAGGGCCAACCGGTCGGGGATCCCGGCGTGCGCCTCGCGCAGCCGGGCGATGTCCTCGCGGTATTGCGCCAGCGTCAGTTCCGACAGCCCGGCGTCGGTCAGCAGCCGGCGGTGGCGATAGGCGTCCCAGTCGGCGCGCTCCGCCGGCAGCAGGGTTTCCGGCCAGTTGCGCGCGCGGTAGCGGAACAGGAGTTCCGGCAGGCGCGGGTCGCGGAAGGCGAAGCTGGCGCGCCCCAGCAGCTGCGGCGGCGTTCCGCGCAGTTGGGCGAACAGCCGCTTGTCGCCATCGCCGAGGAAGCCGTCGTACAGCGCGGCATCCGGGTCGACCGGCGTGGCAGGGCGTTCGCGCACGAACACGCGGCGGATTTTTTCCGCCAGCGCCGGCCCCGCTGCGCGCAGGCGGTCCGCGCGCGCCTCAGCCACAGCGACATCGACGCCAAGCCGGGCGAAATCGTCCGGGCGCAGGTGATCCCAGCGCACCAGCGCCGGGCATTTGTTGGTATGCACTTCCTTCAGCGGGATGCGCAGTTCGCCTTCGGGAAGATCCTCCTGGCGAACGTACAGGCGCGCGGCGATGGCGTCGGCGTCCAGCGCCAGCAGCGGTTCCGGATCGGCGTCGAGGTCGAACACCACCACCCGCGAATCGATCTGCGGATGCCGCGCCAGCGGCAGCACCGGTGCGGCGCACAAGCGCGCGGCGGGGTAGCGCTGCGAGACATGCAGCAGCGGCGTCATCGCCACCGTGTCCAGCAGCGAGGCGGCGAAGCGCTTGTCGCGCAGGCGCAGGGCGTAGTCCCACAGGCGCGGCTGGGCCTGTTTGAAACGGCGAGCCACCCCGATCAGCGCGCGCACGTCGCTCAGGGCTTCGTGCGCCATGCCTTCGCGCAACCCGTTGTCCTCTGCAAGGTGTTCCAGTCGGAAGCTGGTGCCCTTGCCGTCCTCGCGCTGGCGCCAGACCAGACCGTCGGGGCGCAGCGCATGCATCAGCCGCAGGGCGTCGAGCAGGTCCCAGCGCGAATTGCCGCCGCGCCATTCGCGTTCGTAGGGATCAAAGAAATTGCGGTACAGGCCGTAGCGGACGAATTCGTCGTCGAAGCGCAGCGAGTTGTAGCCCACGCTGCAGGTGCCGGGCTGGCCCATTTCATCGGCGATGCGGGCGAATGCGGCGGCTTCGTTGACGCCAACGCGCAGCAAGGCCTGCGGCGTCAGCCCGGTGACCATGCTGGCGCCGGGCGAGGGCAGCAGGTCGTCGGCGGGCCGCACCAGCACGTCAACCGGCGCATCGATCTCGTTCAGTTCAAGGTCGGTGCGGATCGCGGCGAACTGCGCGATGCGGCTGCGGCGCGGGTCGGTGCCGAAGGTTTCGAGGTCGTAGAAGAGGAAGCTGGCGGTCATGTTTCCTGCTCGTCATGCCCGCGCAGATGGGCATACAGCGTCGTGGTGGAGTGAGGGAGAGCTGGCTCCCCGCGTGCGCCGGAGCCTGCCGCCGGACGCTCGCTCCGCCGCTCGAATGCGGCTGCGCAAGCGCCCGATGGTCTCGCCGTCGCGGCCGATTCCTTCCTAGAGCGGTTCAAGGTTCGCCACGACCGCCGCGTCCACCGCCGCCCAGTCCACGTCGTCCAATGAAACGAGGCCGCGTGTTGCGTCGACCAGGATTCCGCGCTGCACCTCGCTGCGGTGCAGGGCGGTGGCGTAGGGAATGCGCATGAAGGTGACCATCGCGTAGTGCGGCACGAAGCGGCCGGGATGCCGTTCCTGCAGCGCCAGTTCCAGCTCGCGCTGGAGCAGGAACTCCGCATCGTCCACCTTGTCGCGCATCTCGATGTAGTTCTCCAGCGCCATCTTCTGGATCGCCTCGGCATTCGGCTTGCGTTCGGCCTCGAATGCGGCGAATGCATCGCCCAGCGCCGGCGCGCGCTCCAGGTGTTCGGCCAGCGCCACGCAGTCCTCGAACGCGCAGTTCATGCCCTGGCCGTGGAAGGGCACCATCGCGTGGGCGGCATCGCCCAGCAGCACCGCGTGGCTACCCATGTGCCAATGGTCGAGGTAGAGCGTGGCGAGGCTGCCGACCGGGTTGGCGTCGTAGTCGTGGCGCAGCGCGGGGATCAGCGGCAGGGTGTCCGGGAATTGCGCCTGGAAGAGCGCCTTCGCATCGTCGCCGTTTTGCACCTGCTCGAAGCTGGGATAGCTGCCCGCATGCGGCATGAACAGCGTCACCGTGAAGGTGCGCTCGTCGTTGGGCAGGGCGATGCACATGTAGTGGCCGCGCGGCCAGATATGCAGCGCGTTGGGCTCGATGCGGAAGCCGCCGTCGGCGGCCGGGGGGATTTCCAGCTCCTTGTAGCCGTGGTCCAGCCATTCGGTGCGCTCGCCCAGCGGTTGCACCTTCGCCATTTCCGCGCGCAGGGTGGAGCCGGCGCCGTCCGCGCCGACCAGCGCTTGGAACGGCCGCTTCACCTGCTGCTCGTGGTGGCGGAAGGTGGCGAGGCGGTCGATGAAATCCACCCGCTCCAGCGCATGGTCGAAATGCAGGCGCGCGCCGTGGGATTCGGCGATGGTCAGCAGCACGATGTTCAGCTCGCCGCGGTTGATCGACCAGATCACTTCCGAGTCGTCGCGGCCGTAGCGCTGCAGGCCGGGCTCGCCCTGCAGCGGATGCACGTAGCGGCCGCGCATCATCACCGCCTGTTGCAGCACGGCGTCGTCCGCACCGGCGTTGCGAAGCGCGTGCAGCCCGCGCTCGGCCAGCGCGAGGTTGATCGAGCGGCCGCCGGCATAGCCGTTCACGCGCGGGTCGCCGCGGCGCTCGAACACGTCCACCGACCAGCCGCGCCGGGCCAGCAGGATGGCGAGCAGGGCGCCGGCCAGGCCGCCGCCGATGATGGTGATATCGCGCTCAGCGCCCATCGCGCCACTCCTTGACGGTACGGGCGAAGCGCAGCACGTCGGCAAAGCTGTTGTACAGCGGCACCGGCGAGATGCGGATCACGTCCGGCTCGCGCCAGTCCCCCAGCACGCCGCGCGCGGCGAGGAAATCGAACAGTTCGCGGCCGCGCTCACGGCCGCCGATGACGCGGATGGAGAGCTGGCAGCCGCGCTGCACGGGGTCGCGCGGCGTGGCCACCTGCAGCACGTCGCGCAGGCCGGTGTCGATCAGTTGCTCGAGGTAGCCGGTGAGCCGTTCCGACTTCGCCCGCAGCGCCGGCAACGTGGCGCGGTCGAACTGCTCCAGCGAGGCGCGCAGTGGCGCCAGGCCAAGGATCGGCGGATTGGACAGCTGCCAGCCGTCGGCGCCGGGCGTGGGCGAGAACTGCGGGCCCATCCTGAAGCGCACCGACGCATCGTTGCCCCACCAGCCGGCGAAGCGCGGGCGGTCGGTACGCGCATGGCGCTCGTGGACGAAGCAGCCGGCCACCGCGCCGGGCCCGGCGTTCATGTACTTGTAGTGGCACCAGACAGCGAAGTCGGCGTCGGCGTCGTGCAGCTGCAGCGGCAGGTTGCCGACGCCGTGGGCGAGGTCGAAGCCCACCACCGCGCCGGCCGCATGCCCCAGCCGCGCGATTTCCCTGAGGTCGAAGGCCTGCCCGGTGCGGTACTGCACGCCCGGCCACACGATGGTGGCCAGCCGCGGGCCATGCTCGGCGATGGCGCGCTCGATGGCGGCCATCGAGAAGGTGCCGTCGGCGTTGTCCGGCTCGACTTCGACCAGCGCCTCGGCGGGATCGAAGCCATGGAAACGCACCTGCGATTCCAGCGCGTAGCGGTCGGAGGGGAACGCGCCGGCCTCCATCAGCAGCAGCGGGCGTTCGCGGGTCGGGCGATAGAAGCTGACCAGCATGAAATGCAGGTTGGCGGTCAGCGAGTTCATCGCCACCACTTCCTGCGGCTGCGCGCCCACCACGCGGGCCAGCGGATCGCGCACCAGCTCGTGGTAGGGCATCCACTGCGCGCTGCCGGTGAAGTGGCCTTCCACCGCCTCGCGCGCCCATTTGTCCAGCACCTCCTCGACGTGGGCGCGCGCGCCCTTCGGCTGCAGGCCCAGCGAGTTGCCCACGAAGTAGGCCTGCGGCGCGCCGTCGTGCAGCGGCAGGTGGAACTCGTCGCGGAAATGGCGCAGCGGGTCGGCCGCATCGAGCGCGGACGCGTGGTGGTCGGTGTAAAGCTCGGTCATGCAAACCTCGATGCGGACAGGCCCAGCCATTCCAGCGCGGTGCCGTGGTAAAGCCGTGCGCGCTGCGCGTCGGCCAGGTCGAGCCGTTCGATGCCTTCACCCGGCACCTGCTCGCCCAGCGGGAACGGATAGTCGGTGCCCAGCATCACCCGGTCGCTGCCGCAAGCTTCGAGCAGGTAGCGAAGCGCGGCGTCATCGGCCACCCAGGAATCGAAGTACAGCCGCTTCAGGTACTCGCGTGGATTGCGGAAATTGTCGGTGGCCACAAGGTCGGGGCGCATGTTGAACCCGTGCTCGATCCGGCCGATGGTGTAGGGGAAGCTGCCGCCGCCGTGGGCCAGCGCGATGCGCAGCTTCGGCAGGCGTTCCAGCACGCCGCCGAACACCAGGCAGCAGGCGGCGCGCGATTGCTCCGCCGGCATGCCGACCAGCCACGGCAGCCAGTACTTCGGCATCGACTCGGCGCCCATCATGTCCCAGGGATGCACCAGGATGGCCGCGCCCAGGTCGCTGGCCGCCTCGAAGAATTCGAACAGTTCCGGTGCGTCGAGGTTCCAGTCGCCGATGTGCGATCCGATCTGCACGCCCTGCAGGCCCAGCTCGTCCATGCAACGCTCCAGCTCGCGCACGGCGAGCTGCGGCGATTGCAGCGGTACCGTGCCGATGCCGGCGTAATGGCGCGGGAAATCGCGGCAGGTCTGCGCCATGTGGTCGTTGAGCGACTTGTGCAGCTCCAGCGCCTGGTGCGCCTTGGCCCAATAGCTGAACATCACCGGCACCGTGGACAGCACCTGCACCTGCACGCCGAAGCCGGCGTAGTCGTCGATGCGGATCTGCGGGTCCCAGGTCTTCGGCCAGATCTCGCGGAAGAACTTGCCGTCCTTGTAGATCCGGTGGCGGCCGTCGTCGCCGTGGTGGATCACCGGGAAGCGGTTGTCGCCGTACTTGGCGGCAAGGTCCGGCCAGTCGCGCGGCAAGTAGTGGGCGTGGGTGTCGATCTTGAGCATGGCCCGATTCTAGGGCCAATGCGCGGGCTGGTTGAGCTCAGTGACCGTCCAGCAGCTTCTTCGCAGCGGCGCGGGCTTCCTTGCTGACATCGGCGCCGCCGACCATGCGGGCGATCTCGTCCACGCGCCCGGTGGTATCCAGCGCGGCCACCGAGGACTGGGTGATGCCGTCCTGCGCGGCCTTGCTGACGCGGTACTGCGCGTGACCAGCGGCGGCGACCTGCGGCTGGTGGGTCACGCACAGCACCTGCTTCGATGCGCCAAGCTGGCGCAGCTTGGCGCCGACCGCGGCGGCCACCGCGCCGCCGATGCCGGCGTCGACTTCGTCGAACACCAGCGTGGCGGCGGCGTCCTGGCCCTGCGTGGCTACTTCGATCGCCAGCGACACGCGCGAGAGCTCGCCGCCGGAAGCGACCTTGCGCAGCGGGCGCGGCGGCTGGCCGGGGTTGGCGGAGACCAGGAACTCGGCACGCTCGCTGCCGTTCGCATCGGGGCTGTCGCCGGCATTGGCTTCCAGCGCCACCTCGAAGCGGCCGCCCTGCATGCCCAGTTCGCCGATCAGCGCGCTGATGGCCGAGCCCAGCGCGTCGCCCGCCTTGCGGCGCGAGGCGGCGAGGGCGGTGGCAGCGGTGCGCCACTGCGCCAGCGCGGCGGCGATGTCGCGGTCGAGGCGCTGCAGGCGCGCGTCGGCATCGGCCAGCGATTCCAGTTCCAGCGCCAGCGCGTCGCGGTGTGCCGCCAGTTTGTCCGGGGTGACGCGATGCTTGCGCGCCAGGTCCTGCACGCGGACGAGCTGGCGCTCGATCTCGGCCAGCGCGTCGGGATCCAGGTCGAGGTCGTCGCGGATGCGCTGCATCAGCACCAGTGCTTCGTCGAGCTGGATCGCGGCGGAGTCGAGCATCGCATCGACTTCCGACAGGCGCGGCTCGTGCGCGGTTTCGCGCTGCAGGCCGTTGCGCAGCTGCTGCAGGCGGCCGGTCAGCGCGTCATCGCCGCCCAGCGCGTCCAGCGCGGCGTCACAGGCGGCGATCAGCGAGGCGGCGTGGGCATGGCGGCGATGGTTGGCATCGAGTTCGGCCAGCACCGCCGGTTCCAGCGGCTGCGCCTGCAGTTCGTCGAGCTGGTGCCGAAGCCAGGCCTGACGTTCGCCGACGTCGCCGCGGGCGAGCAGGGCGTCGCGTTCCTGCTGCAATGCTTTCCAGCGCCGCGCCGATTCGCCGGTGGCGGCCAGCAGGTCCGGATGGCGGGCGAAATCATCCAGCAGACGGGTCTGCTGCGGGCGTACCAGCAGCGCCTGCTGGGCGTGCTGGCCGTGGATTTCCACCAGCAGCGCGGCCAGTTCGGCCAGCTGGGCGATGGTGACGCTGCGGCCGTTGATCCACGCCTTGGAGCCGCCGTCGGCGCGCAGGGTGCGGCGCAGCTGGCAGGCGCCGTCGTCGTCCAGTTCGGCGTCTTGAAGCCAGGCGAGGGCGGCGGCGCAGTCGTCCAGTGCGAACTCGGCCGACAGCTCGGCGCGCTGCGCGCCGTGGCGAACCGCACCGGCATCGCCGCGGGCGCCGGACAGGAAGCCCAGCGCATCCACCAGCAGCGATTTGCCGGCGCCGGTTTCGCCGGACACGACGGTCAGGCCCGCGCCGAAGTCCAGTTCGGCATGGGCGACGACGGCAAAATCACGGATCGAAAGGCGGGTCAGCATGGCTGCGCATTGTGCCTGCGCACGTCGACGGCCGGTAGCGGTTGCATGTGCGCCGGCCTGCGCTTACAACCTGTGAATGGAACGCCGCCGGCCCGACATCGCCCTTGACCCGCGCGCGCGCCAGCTGCTGCGCACGCTGGTATCCCGGCACATCCGCGACGGCGAGCCGGTCGGCTCGCAGACGCTGGCGAAGCACGCGGGGCTGGACGTCAGTGCGGCCACCATCCGCAACATCCTGGCGTCGCTGGAAGACGCCGGTCTGCTGGCCGCGCCGCACAGCTCGGCAGGGCGTGTCCCCACCGCGCAGGGTTACCGGCTGTTCGTGGATTCGCTGCTGCAGGTCAAGCCGCTGGGTGCGCAGGACGTGGACCGGCTGCGCAGCGGGCTGGCGGCCGGCGCGGGCACGCAGGCGCTGCTGGGCAGCACCTCCGAGCTGCTGGCGGCGATGACCCACTTCGCCGGCATGGTCAGCGTGCCCAGCCGCGAGAGCTTCGCCTTTCGCCAGATCGATTTCGTGATGCTGGACCCGCAGCGGGTGCTGGCGATCCTGGTGTTCGCCGATGGCGAGGTGCAGAACCGGGTGGTGCAGGTGCGGCGGGCGTTCTCGCCGTCGGAACTGGAGCAGGCGGCGAACTACCTGAACGCCCATTTTGCCGGGCAGTCGCTGACCGTGATCCGCGCCGCGCTGTTGCGCGATCTGCGCGATGCGCGCAGCGAGATGGAACGGCTGCTGGCCAGTTCGCTGGCGCTGGCCGAACAGGCGTTCGCGCCGGCGCGCGAGGACGACATGCTGGTGGCCGGGCAGACCCGCCTGCTGGGACTGCAGGAACTGGGTGACCTGGACCGGCTGCGGGCGCTGTTCGAGGCCTTTGCCGAAAAGCGCGAGCTGCTGCAGCTGCTGGAACGCACCGCGAAAGCGCCGGGCATGCGTGTGTTCATCGGCGAGGAAACCGGGCTGGCGCCGCTGGAAGGCATGTCGCTGGTGAGTGCGCCCTATGGCCGCGACGGCCAGGTGCTGGGGGTGCTGGGCGTCATCGGCCCCAGCCGGATGGCCTATGAGCGGGTGATCCCGGTGGTGGAGGCCACCGCGGCGGCGCTGGGGGCGGCGCTGGACGCCGCCTCCTGAACGCCCTGCCTTGAATCGCGCAGGCGGCGGCCCCATAGCCGGAGTCGGAAGCGGCATCCCGCCGCAGATCGATTCGTGGACATGAGCAACGACCCGACGCAGGAAGTGAACGAAGGCGCCGACGAGATGGCGCAGGACGACGAGCTGGAGGCGCTGCGCGCCGAAGTGGAGCAGCTCCGGGCGCAATCGCTGCTGGAACGCGCCGACCTGGAGAACCAGCGCAAGCGGCTGGCCCGCGATATCGACAGTGCCCGCAAGTTCGCCAACGAGCGCCTGCTGTCCGACCTGCTGCCGGTGTTCGACAGCCTGGACGCGGGCCTGACTGCCGCCGGCGAGGATGCCGGCGCGCTGCGGCAGGGCCTGGAGCTGACCTACAAGCAGCTGCTCAAGGTAGCCGGGGAAAACGGGATGGAAGTGCTGGACCCCGCCGGGCAGGCCTTCAACCCCGAACACCACCAGGCGATCAGCCAGGGCGAATCCGCGGGCGTGGCCCCGGGCCACGTCATCACCGTGTTCCAGAAGGGTTACCTGCTCAACGGGCGGCTGCTGCGCCCGGCGCTGGTGATCGTGGCCAAGCACGACTGAAACGGCGTGCGTTCGCCCTGCTGCGCGGCTCTTGAAGGCCGGCGCGGCATCCCCAGATAGCAATCATCGGCGCACGCCGCCACCAGACATCGGATTCAAGAGGAAATCGTCATGGGCAAGATCATCGGCATCGACCTGGGCACCACCAATTCCTGCGTCGCCATCATGGAAGGCGGCAAGGCCCGCGTCATCGAAAACAGCGAGGGCGATCGCACCACCCCCTCCATCGTCGCCTGGACCAAGGACGGGGAAGTGCTGGTGGGCGCCTCGGCCAAGCGCCAGGCCGTCACCAACCCGAAGAACACCTTCTACGCGGTGAAGCGCCTGATCGGCCGCAAGTTCACCGACGCCGAGGTGCAGAAGGACATCGGCCTGGTGTCGTACTCGATCATCCAGCACGACAACGGCGATGCCTGGGTGTCGCTGGTGGACGGCAAGAAGCTGGCGCCGCAGGAAGTCTCCGCCAAGGTGCTGGAGAAGATGAAGAAGACCGCCGAAGCCTTCCTGGGTGAAACGGTCACCGAGGCGGTCATCACCGTGCCGGCCTACTTCAACGACAGCCAGCGCCAGGCCACCAAGGACGCCGGCCGCATCGCCGGCCTCGACGTCAAGCGCATCATCAACGAGCCGACCGCGGCCGCGCTGGCCTACGGCCTCGACAAGGGCGACGCCAAGGACCGCAAGATCGCCGTGTACGACCTCGGCGGCGGCACCTTCGACGTGTCGATCATCGAGATCGCCAACGTCGACGGCGAGAAGCAGTTCGAGGTGCTGGCCACCAACGGCGATACCTTCCTGGGTGGCGAGGACTTCGACAACCGCGTCATCGACTACCTGGTGGAAGAGTTCCAGAAGTCCGACGGCGTGGACCTGCGCAAGGACCCGCTGGCCCTGCAGCGCCTGAAGGATGCCGCCGAGCGCGCCAAGATCGAGCTGTCGTCCAACCAGCAGACCGACGTCAACCTGCCGTACGTGACCGCCGATGCGTCGGGCCCGAAGCACCTGAACATCAAGCTGACCCGGGCCAAGCTCGAAGCGCTGGTCGATGACCTGGTCAAGCGCACCATCGAACCCTGCCGCGTGGCACTGAACGACGCCGGCCTGCGCGCCTCCGACATCACCGAGGTGATCCTGGTCGGCGGCCAAACCCGCATGCCGAAGGTGCAGGCGGCGGTGGCCGAGTTCTTCGGCAAGGAACCGCGCAAGGACGTCAACCCGGACGAAGCGGTGGCCATCGGCGCGGCGGTGCAGGGCGGTGTGCTGGCCGGCGACGTCAAGGACGTGCTGCTGCTCGACGTCACCCCGCTGTCGCTGGGCATCGAAACCCTGGGCGGCGTGTTCACCAAGATCATCGAGAAGAACACCACCATCCCGACCAAGGCTTCGCAGGTGTTCAGCACCGCCGAGGACAACCAGTCGGCCGTGACCGTGCACGTGTTGCAGGGCGAGCGCGAGCAGGCCCGCTACAACAAGTCGCTGGCCAAGTTCGACCTCACCGGAATCGACGCGGCGCCGCGCGGCATGCCGCAGGTGGAAGTGAGCTTCGACATCGACGCCAACGGCATCGTCCACGTCACCGCCAAGGACAAGAAGACCGGCAAGGAACAGAAGGTCGAGATCAAGGCCGGTTCGGGCCTGTCGGACGACGAGATCCAGCGGATGGTGCAGGACGCCGAAGCCAACCGCGACGAGGACAGGAAGTTCCACGAGCTGGTCACCGCGCGCAACCAGGCCGACGCCCTGATCCATGCCACCCGCAGCACCATCAAGGACAATGGCGACAAGCTGCCGGGCGATGCCATCGGCCGCGCCGAGGGTGCCATCGCCGAGCTGGAAACGGCGATGAAGGGCGACGACAAGGGCCAGATCGAAGCCAAGGCCAAGGCGCTGGAGGAAGCCAGCCAGACGCTGTTCGCAGCCGCAGCGGCGGCCGGCCAGCCACAGGGCGACGCCGGTGATGCCGGCAAGCCGGCCGACGACGTGGTGGACGCCGAGTTCACCGAGGTCAAGGACGACGACAAGAAGGCCTGATCGCCAGGCAGGCAATGCGACGGGCAGGCCGGTGGTCTGCCCGTCGCCGTGAAGGGAACAGGTTCAGCCCGATGAGCAAGCGCGATTACTACGAAGTCCTGGGCGTGGCCCGCAACGCCAGCGAGGAGGACCTGAAGAAGGCCTACCGCCGCTGCGCGATGAAGCACCACCCGGACCGCAACCCCGGCGACAAGGATGCCGAGGCCGCCTTCAAGGAGTGCAAGGAAGCCTACGAAGTGCTGAGCGACGGCGGCAAGCGCCGCATGTACGACCAGCACGGCCATGCCGCGTTCGAACACGGCATGGGCGGCGGCAACGCCGGCCCCGGTTTCGGCGGCTTCGGTGGCGCCGACATGGGCGACATCTTCGGCGACATCTTCGGCAATATCTTCGGGGGCGGCGCGCGCCAGCAGGGTCCGCGCCGCGGCGCCGACGTCGGCTACGTGATGGAGCTCGACCTGGAAGAGGCGGTGGCCGGGGTCGAGAAGACCATCCACATCCCCTCCATGGCCAACTGCGAGCCGTGCAAGGGCAGCGGCTCGGAAGACGGCAAGGTCGAAACCTGCGGCACCTGCCAAGGCCGCGGCCAGGTCCGCATGCAGCGCGGCCCGTTCATGATGCAGGCACCGTGCCCGCACTGCGACGGCGCCGGCAAGACCATCGCCAATCCCTGCAAGCACTGCAACGGCAATGGCCGGATCGAACAGGAAAAAAACCTGTCGGTGAAGATCCCGGCCGGCGTCGACAGTGGCGACCGCATCCGCCTGGCCGGCGAGGGCGAAGCCGGCCCCGCGGGGACGCCGCCGGGCGACCTGTACGTGGAAGTGCGGGTGCGCCCGCACGAGATCTTCGAACGCGACGGCGACGACCTGCACTGCGAAGTGCCCATCCGCATCTCGCAGGCGGCGCTGGGCGATACCGTGCGCGTGCCCACGCTGGGTGGCGAACTGGAGCTGCGCATTCCCGCCGAAACCCAGAGTGGCAAGGTGTTCCGCCTGCGCGACCGCGGGGTGAAATCCGTCCGCAGCCGCCAGCCGGGCGACCTGTATTGCCGGGTCGCGGTGGAAACGCCGGTCAACCTCACGCCCGAGCAGCGCCAGTTGCTGGAGCAGTTCGAAGCCACCTTCGTGGGCGATGGCGCGCGCCGGCATTCGCCGAAGTCGAGCACCTTCCTCGACGGCGTCAAGGGATTCTGGGACCGCATGGTGTCCTGAGCCCGGCGCAGGCCGGACCGCGACACGGGATTCGCCGCAGCCCGGCTGCGGTGATGGTGTCGCCGGCAACCAACGCCCTGCGCCGGCAGGCGCTTGCGTAGAATCCGGGCTCCCTCGCGGAGCCCGTTCCTTGTCCGAACCCACGCAGCGTCCACGCATCGGCATCGTCGGCAGCGCCGGCGCCTACGGGCGTTGGCTGCGCGCGTTCTTCGAAACCCGGATGGGCCTGGAAGTGATCGGCCACGATCCCGCCGATCCGGCCGCCACTGGCGAGGATGCCCTGCTGGAACAGGCCGACGTGCTGCTGTTCTCGGCGCCGATCCGGCGCACGCCGGAATTGATCGAACGTTACGTGCGGTTGTCCGCCGGCCGCGAGGCGGGCCGGCTGTGGTTGGACGTCACCTCGGTCAAGGCCGCGCCGGTCGCGGCGATGCTGCGCTCGCAGGCCGAGGTGGCCGGGCTGCACCCGATGGCCGCGCCACCCAAGTCGCCGACCCTCAAGGGCCGGGTGCTGGTGGTCTGCGAAGCGCGGCTGTCTTCGTGGCGGCCGTGGCTGGAATCGCTGCTGGCGGCGCTGGAAGCCGAGTGCGTGCGCGCCACGCCCGAGCGCCACGACCGCGCGATGGCGCTGGTGCAGGCGATGGTGCATGCCTCGCACCTGGCCCAGGCCGGCGTGCTGCGCGAACAGGCCGGCCTGGTCGGCCCGCTGGCCGCACTGATGCCGCTACGCTCGGCTTCGTTCGAAATGGACGCCGCCGTTGCCGCGCGCATCCTGTCGCTGAACCCGGCGATCTACGAGGACATCCAGTTCGGCAATCCGCACGCCCCGGAGGCGCTGCGCGCGCTGGCGGCGCAGCTGGCGCGGATGGCGACGCTGGTCGGGCAGGGTGACGATGTCGCCCGCGCCGGGTTTCGCGCCGAGTTTCTGGATGCCAACCGCGACGCCTGGGGCGAGCAGGCGCTGGCGCTGGGCAACTACACCTACGAACGCATCGGCTACCTGCTGGCCGACCTGTCCGACACGCACACCCTCGGCGTCCACCTGCCCGAGGACCGGCCCGGTTCGCTGCGCAGCCTGCTGCACGTGTTCGAACGGCGCGGGGTCAACATCGCCTCGCTGCATTCCTCGCGCACCCAAGCCGGCGAGCTGCACTTCCGGCTCGGCTTCAGCGCCGGCACCCCGGCCGGGCAGCTGGCGGATGCGGTGGCCGAGCTGGCGCAGACCGGGATCGGCCGGGTCCTGCCGGACTGAACGTCGAAACGCTGCATGGTTCCATGACGGCCGTCACTCATCACGTTCCTGAATCGGCGTAATGTTGCGGTTGGGTCACTCCCGGCAGAGCAAGCCATGACGTTCCGTTCCCCCGCGGAATCCCCAACTCCGACGCTGTCGCGTGCCAACGGCCCGTTGCTCGACGCGCTGCAGAAGCACGTGCTCGACCGCGCCGTGCCGGCGCTCGACCGCGCCTTGGCCGATCTCGACGACTACCTGTTCGACCGCAGCCAGTCGGGCGAGGAGTCTCTGGGCCTGATGGCGCTGCGCGACATGCGCCGCGCGCGCAGCGACCTGTCCCGGGGTTTCCGGGGTGTTGTCCACAACCGCTTCCGCGCCCTGCACGGCGATCATGTCGCCGCGGGCGAGGGCGAAGGCGAGGACGGCGGCAGCCTCAGCCTCGTCGCCGAAGAAGACCTGGAAGAGCAGCTGGCGATCGAGCAGCTTTCGGCGTCGGTGCTGCGCACGCACGCATCGGCTTTCGATGCCGTGCGCAAGCGTTTCCTCGTCGTGGTCGGGTTGACCGAGCTGCGGCCGCAGGAGAATCCGCTGGATCCGGTGTTCCTGGCCGGCGCGCTGGGCAAGGCCATGGGCCAGCTGGAGATCAGCGCCGAGCTGCGGATCGTGGTGTTCAAGTTCTTCGAGCGCGAGCTGACCGGCGCCCTCGGCGAGATCTACGACCGCTGCAATACCGTGATGGCAACCGCGGGCATCTTGCCCGAGCTGCACGTCAATCGCGCCCCCACGCGCGTGCAGAAGCCGGTTTCGCCGGGTCACGCCGACCCGCGTGACAGCGAGGTCGCGCAGCGGCAAGGCGCACCCGATGAGGGCGCCGCGGCGCAGATCAGCCCCGCCGACCAGGCTGCCTTTGCCAACATGCTCGGCATGCTGCAGGGCTGGCGCTCGGCGACCGGACTGGCCGCCCCCGGTGGACAGCAGGGCATGGGACCGGCGCTGCCCACCAACGATCTGCTGTCGATCCTGTCGCTGATGCAACATGACGGCAGTGCACACTTCACTCCCGCCGGCGAGGCCGAACAATCCCTGGCCGGTCAGCTGCGCCAGCAGATGACGCAGAGCGCGCGCAAGCTGGGCGTGCGCGGCGACAACATCAATCTGGACGGGCTGGACGGCGATGCAGTCGATCTGGTCGCGCTGCTGTTCGACGTGCTGCTGGACGGTCCGCAGTACGACACCCAGATCCGCCAGAAGATCGGCCGCATGCTGGTGCCGTACGTGAAGGTGGCGGTGAAGGACCGGCGGATGTTCATGTTCAAGGAACATCCCGCACGCAAGCTGCTGAACACCGTGGCCGAGGCCTGCGAAGGCAATCGCGGCGAGGCCCCGCAGGAGCGCGAGCTGCTGACCCGCGTCGACCACACCATCGACCGGCTGGTGGCTGAATTCAACGAAGATGTGGCGATTTTCGAAACGCTGGAGCAGGAGTTGCGCGGGTACATGGCGCAGCACCGCAAGCGCTTCGAACTGGCCGAAAAGCGCACCGCCGAAGCGCAGCGCGGGCGCGAACGCCTGGAGCACGCGCGCAAGGTGGTGGCTGAAGACCTGGACCGGTTGCGCGGCGAACGGCTGCTGCCGCCGGTCATCGGCGAGTTCCTGGCCCGCCACGCCAACCATCACCTCACCCAGGTGGCGTTGCGTGATGGTCGCGGCGCGCCCCGCTACGAGGATGGGTTGCACGCGGTGGGACAGCTGCTGATCGCGTTCGATCACGCGGCGGCCGGCGTTGCATCTGATTCGGCGGCGTTGCAGCCGGACGATGGCCTGTGCGCCATCCTTGCCAGTGCCGGCTGCACCGGCGAAGCCGCGCAGGCGGCCGTGGCTGCGCTGCGCGATTCGCTGTCGCGGCTGCTGGCCGGGCAGGCGGCGCTGGAAGACGACGCGCGCATGCCGCTGCAGGTGGCGGTGGCCGAGGCGGCGTCCGAACAGGAGCCGCAGCTGGAAGTCGTGGTCGGCAGCGCCGGCCTGGATTATGACGCAGCCATGCTCGAGCGCATCCGCAGCCTGCAGATCGGCGACTGGATCCAGCTCGCCGCTGCCGACGGTCATTTCGCTCCGGCCAAGGTGTCGTGGATCAGCCCGATCTCGGCGCGGCTGCTGCTGGTGAACCGCCGCGGCATCCGCGTGCTGGTCGCATCGGTGGAAGAACTGGCGGTCATGGCCAAGCTCGACCGGGTGATCGTGCGCGATGGCGAAACCGCCTTCGAGGATGCCATGCACCAGGTCGCCGGCCGCCTGCAGAGCGTTTCCGGCCGGGCCTGATCGGCACCCGGCGGCACCACGATTGCTTTCGGCTTGCCGCTGGCATCCGCGCCGGCTAGCCTGCGCGAATGACGACGACGCCGGTTCGACTGTTGATCCACGGGGCCACGGGCAGGATGGGGCAGGCGCTGTTGCGCCTGTGCCGCGAGCAGGATTCCGGCTGCGAGGTCGTGGCGGCGGTCGCGCGCCGGGTCGATGCGCGGGTGGTCGACGGCGTACCGCAGTTCGCCGCGGCGGAGCTGGCCGGCGTGCCGGCGTTCGATGTCGCGATCGATTTCAGCCTGCCGGAAGGCTTCGACGCGATCCTTTCGCTGTGCATCGCACGCGGCGCGGCGCTGGTGTCCGGCACTACCGGGTTGTCCGATGCGCAGAAGGCGCAGCTGGACACCGCCTCCACCAAGATCCCGGCGGCATGGGCCAGCAATTTCAGCCTTGGCGTGGCGGTGCTGCACGAACTGGTGGCGCGCGCCGCCACGCTGCTGCCGGGCTGGGACTGCGACATCGTCGAGGCCCACCACACCCGCAAGCTGGACGCCCCCTCTGGCACCGCGCTGACGCTGGGTGCGGCGGCGCAGGCGGGCGGCGCCCAGCCGCATTACGCCTCGATCCGCGCCGGCGACATCGTCGGCGAACACCTGGTGCAGTTCGCCGCCGCCGGTGAGCGCATCGAGCTGGCGCATCGCGCCAGCAACCGCGACATTTTTGCCCGCGGTGCGCTGCATGTCGCGACGCGCCTGCGTGGGCGCACCCCGGGAAGCTATCGGGTGGCGGAACTGCTGTAGCGGGCGGCCTGCGCCGGTGCGCCGGTGCTGCGCGCACCGCGATTTCCTGCATCGGGGCTGACGCGGCCGGCACGCCGATGCTGGCGTCCGCCGGGTCGCATCGGTACAATTCCCGCTCGCCTAACCCCCCCAGCTCCGAACCGGCAGCCCCGCTTCGGCGCTTTCTTGCAACCTGACGCAAGGCGATGCACTTGAATATTCCCGCCATTCTCGCGCTTGAAGACGGTACGGTCTTCGAGGGCATTTCCGTGGGCGCGCCCGGCCTGTCCGTGGGCGAAGCGGTGTTCAACACCGCGATGACCGGCTACCAGGAGATCCTCACCGATCCCTCCTATGCGCGCCAGCTGGTCATGCTGACCTATCCGCATATCGGCAACACCGGCTGCACCGACCAGGACGACGAGGCCGCGCAGGCCTGGGCGGCCGGGTTGATCGTGCGCGACGTGCCGCGCCGGCCCAGCAACTGGCGCAGCCAGGTGGCGTTGCCGGAATGGCTGCAGACGCGCGGCATCCGCGCGATCGCCGGCATCGACACCCGCAGGCTGACCCGCATCCTGCGCGAGCGCGGTTCGCAGAACGCGGCGCTGCTGGCGGCGGCCAGCCACGACGAGGTGCTGGACGTCGAACATGCCATCGAGGCGGCGCGCAAGTTCCCCGGCCTGAAGGACATGGACCTGGCCAAGGTGGTCAGCACGGCCGAACCCTATCGCTGGAGCGAAGGCCAGCTGGACCTCGACAGCAATACGTTCGTGAGCGCCGAGCCGAAGTTCAAGGTCGTCGCCTACGACTTCGGTGCCAAGCGCAACATCCTGCGCATGCTGGCCGAGCGCGGCTGCGACGTGCACGTGGTGCCGGCGCAGACGCCTGCAGCCGAAGTGCTGGCGATGCAGCCCGACGGGGTGTTCCTGTCCAACGGTCCCGGCGATCCCGCGCCGTGCGACTACGCCATCGATGCGATACGCGAATTCCTCAAGGCGAAGATCCCGCTGTACGGCATCTGCCTCGGTCACCAGCTGCTGGGCCTGGCGGTCGGCGCTCGCACCATGAAGATGCCGCACGGCCACCACGGCGCCAACCACCCGGTGCAGGACCTCGACAGCGGCCGGGTGCTGATCACTTCGCAGAACCACGGCTTCTGCATCGACGAGGCCAGCCTGCCGGCGAACGCGCGGGTCACCCACCGCTCGCTGTTCGACGGCACCAACCAGGGCATCGAGTTGACCGACGCACCAGCCTTCAGTTTCCAGGGACACCCGGAAGCCAGCCCTGGCCCGCAGGACGTGTCGCCGCTGTTCGATCGTTTCGTTGCGTTGATGGAGAAGCACAGCAATGCCTAAGCGCACCGACCTCAAGACCATCCTCATCATCGGCGCCGGTCCGATTGTCATCGGCCAGGCCTGCGAGTTCGACTACTCCGGTGCGCAGGCGTGCAAGGCGCTGCGCGAGGAGGGCTACCGGGTGGTGCTGGTGAACAGCAACCCGGCCACGATCATGACCGACCCGGACATGGCCGATGCGGTCTACATCGAGCCGATCAACTGGCAGACGGTCGAGAAGATCATCGCCAAGGAAAAGCCCGACGCGATCCTGCCGACCATGGGCGGGCAGACCGCGCTGAACTGCGCGCTGGACCTGGCCGACAACGGCGTGCTGGAGAAGTACGACGTCGAGCTGATCGGCGCCAAGCGCGACGCCATCCGCATGGCCGAGGACCGCGAGCTGTTCAAGCAGGCGATGACCGAGATCGGGCTGGACAGCCCGCGCTCGGAGGTGGCCAAGACCTACGAGCAGGCGGTGGAGATCCAGGCCAGCGTCGGTTTTCCCACCATCATCCGGCCTTCGTTCACGCTGGGCGGGACCGGCGGCGGCATCGCCTACAACCGCGAAGAGTTCGAGGACATCGTCAAGCGCGGCCTCGAGCTGTCGCCGACCAGCGAAGTGCTGGTGGAAGAATCGGTGCTGGGCTGGAAGGAATTCGAGATGGAAGTGGTCCGCGACACCGCGGACAACTGCATCATCGTCTGCAGCATCGAGAATTTCGACGCGATGGGCGTGCACACCGGCGACAGCATCACCGTCGCCCCGGCGCAGACCCTGACCGACAAGGAATACCAGCGCCTGCGCGATGCCTCGATCGCGGTGCTGCGCAAGATCGGCGTCGATACCGGTGGTTCCAACGTGCAGTTCGGCATCAATGCGAAGGACGGCCGCGTGGTCGTCATCGAGATGAACCCGCGCGTGTCGCGTTCGTCCGCGCTGGCGTCGAAGGCGACCGGTTTCCCGATCGCCAAGGTCGCGGCCAAGCTGGCGGTCGGTTACACCCTGGACGAGCTGAAGAACGAAATCACTGGCGGGTTGACCCCGGCCAGCTTCGAGCCGTCGATCGACTACGTGGTCACCAAGATCCCGCGTTTCGCGTTCGAGAAGTTCCCGGCTGCCGACGCGCGCCTGACCACCCAGATGAAGTCGGTGGGCGAGGTGATGGCGATCGGCCGCAGCTTCCAGGAGTCGCTGCAGAAGGCGCTGCGCGGGCTGGAGACCGGCAAGATCGGGCTCGACCCGACCGGCCTGGACCTGGCCAGCGAAGACGGCCTGCTGGCGCTGCGCCGCGAGATGAAGGAGCCCGGCCCCGAGCGCATCTTCCACATCGCCGACGCCTTCCGCGCCGGCATGAGCGTGGAGGACGTGCACGCGCTGTCGTTCGTCGATCCGTGGTTCCTCGACCAGATCGAGGAGCTGATCGACGCCGAGATGGACGTGATCCATCGCGGCCTCGATGGCCTGGATGCCAAGCGCCTGCGGGCGCTCAAGCGCATGGGCTTTTCCGATGCCCGCGTCGCCCAGTTGGCCGGCACCAACGAAACCGCGGTGCGCGCGCTGCGCAAGGCGTTCGGCGTGCGCCCGGTGTACAAGCGCGTGGACAGCTGCGCCGGCGAGTTCGCCACCGGCACCGCCTACCTGTATTCGACCTACGAGGACGAGTGCGAGGCCGCGCCCAGCGACCGCAAGAAGATCATGGTGCTCGGCGGCGGTCCCAACCGCATCGGCCAGGGCATCGAGTTCGACTACTGCTGCGTGCACGCGGCGCTGGCCCTGCGCGAGGACGGCTACGAGACCATCATGGTCAACTGCAACCCGGAAACCGTGTCCACCGACTACGACACCTCCGACCGCCTGTACTTCGAGCCGCTGACGCTGGAAGACGTGCTGGAGATCGTGGAACTGGAGAAGCCCTGGGGCGTGATCGTGCAGTACGGCGGGCAGACCCCGCTTAAGCTGGCGAAGGCGCTGGAAGCCAACGGCGTGCCTATCATCGGCACCTCGCCGGACTCCATCGACCTGGCCGAGGACCGCGAGCGCTTCCAGAAGCTGGTCGACGACCTCGGCCTGAAGCAGCCGCCGAACCGCACCGCGCGCAGCCCCGAGGAGGCGCTGGCACACGCCCGCGACATCGGTTATCCGCTGGTGGTGCGCCCGAGCTACGTGCTGGGCGGCCGGGCGATGGAAGTGGTGCATGCCGACGCCGACCTCGCCCGCTACATGCGCGAGGCGGTGAAGGTCAGCCACGATTCGCCGGTGCTGCTGGATCGTTTCCTCGACAACGCGGTGGAAGTGGACATCGACGTGATCGCCGACCGCGACGGCAACGTGTTGGTGGGCGGCGTGATGGAGCACATCGAGGAGGCCGGCGTGCATTCCGGCGACTCGTCCTGCTCGCTGCCGCCGTACTCGCTGTCGGCGCGCACCCAGGAGCGCCTGCGCGAGCAGGTGGTCGCGCTGGCCAAGGCGCTGCACGTGATCGGGCTGATGAACACCCAATTCGCGGTGCAGGTCGGCGTGGCAGAAGGTGACGAAGCCGACACCATCTTCCTGCTGGAAGTGAACCCGCGCGCCAGCCGCACCGTGCCGTTCGTGTCCAAGGCGATCGGCCGCCCGCTGGCCAAGATCTCGGCGCGCTGCATGGCCGGAATGACGCTGGCCGAGCAGGGCGCGACCGAAGAGATCGTGCCGTCGTATTACTCGGTCAAGGAAGCGGTGTTCCCGTTCGCCAAGTTCCAGAACGTCGATCCGATTCTCGGCCCGGAAATGCGCTCCACCGGCGAGGTGATGGGCGTGGGCCGCAGCTTCGAGGCGGCGTTCGCGCGCGCCGAGGAAGCCGCCAACATCCGCGCGCCGCAGCCGGGCAAGGCCTTCATTTCGGTGCGTGACCCCGACAAGGCGCGGGTGCTGGACGTGGCCCGTACCATGCTGGAACGCGGCTTCAATCTGGTCGCCACCAGCGGCACCGCCGACCACCTGAACGCGCACGGCGTCGCCTGCGAGCGCGTCAACAAGGTGGCCGAAGGCCGTCCGCACATCGTCGACCTGATCAAGAACGGCGAGATCAGCTACATCGTCAACACCACCGAGGGGCGGCAGGCCATCGCCGACTCCTTCTCGATCCGCCGCGAGGCGCTGCAGGCGCGCGTCACCTATTCCACCACGGTGGCCGGTGCGCGGGCGCTGCTGCACTCGCTGGACCACCGCGGCAAGGGCGACGTGCTCTCGCTGCAGGAACTGCACAAGGAGCTGGCATGAGCCGTGCACCCATCACCGCCAAGGGCGCGCAGCGCCTGCGCGCGGAACTGGAAGAACTGAAGTCGGTCAAGCGTCCCGCGGTGATCGAGGCGATCGCCGAGGCGCGCGCCCACGGCGATCTCAAGGAGAACGCCGAGTACCACGCCGCGCGCGAGCAGCAGGGCTTCATCGAAGGCCGCATCAAGCATCTGGAAGCGGAGCTGTCGCACGCCCAGGTCATCGACGTGTCCCAGCTCGCCGCCGGCGACAAGGTGGTGTTCGGCGCCACCGTGGTGCTGGTGGATTGCGATACCGACGAGGAGAAGACCTACCAGATCGTCGGCGACCTCGAGGCCGACATCAAGCAGGGCCTGATCGCGATTTCCTCGCCGGTGGCGCGCGCCATGATCGGCAAGAACGAAGGGGACGCCATCACCATCGAGGCGCCGGGCGGTACCCGCGAGTACGAGATCATTTCGGTCGCGTACAAGGGCTGAGCCGTGGCGCGGCTGACGCTGCTGTTGCCGGCGGCATCGCGGTTTGCCGGCGTCGCCCTGCCGCCCGCATTGGCGCAGGCGCTGGGGCGCGCCGACCGCGCACGTGCCGTTCCCGGCGAGCCGGAGTTGCTGGCCCGCCATTTCGACCTGCGGCCGCGCGGCTGGCCGGCGGCGGCGCTGACACGGCTGCTGGACGCGGGCGAAAACGAAGCGCGCGGCGCGACCTGGCTGCGCGCCGATCCCGCGCATATCCGCCCCGACATCAACGGCGCACGCCTGCTCGGGGTGGGCGCGAACCTGGGCATGGACCAAGCCGACGTGGACGCGTTGCTGCCCGTGCTGCGCCCGCTGTTCGACGATGCCGGTTTCATGCTGGACGCTCCGCATCCGGCCCGCTGGTACCTGCGCCTGCCGGCCGGCACGCCGCTGCCGGCGTTCGCCCCGCCCGAGCAGGCGCTGGGCGATGACGTTTTCGAACACGCGCAGCGCGATGACGCGGCGCGGCGCTGGCGCGTGCTGGAAAGCGAGCTGCAGATCACCCTGCACAACCATCCGCACAACGCGGCACGGCTGGCCTCGGGCCGGGTGCCGGTGAACGCGCTGTGGTTCTGGGGTGGCGGGGACTTGCCCGGCGCGGTATCGGCCGACGCAGCCACCGTGTATTCCGACGATCCCGCGGTGCTGGGCGCGGCCCGATTGGGCAAGCTGCAGGGCATGCCGCGCCCGCATTCGATCAGGTCCAAGGTGCTGCGCTGGTCGACCTGCGCGGTCAGCGCGAACCGCGCGCGTTGCTTGAGCACTGGCTGGCGCCGGCGGCCGCGCGCGGCGAAGCGATTTTCGATTTTGCCGATGGCCTGTCGTTCGCGCTGCACCGCGGTCAGCGCTGGCGCTTGTGGCGCAGGCCGATGACGGCGATTCCCGGGTGAGCGCGGTGCGCCGCATCGTCCGCCGGCCGGCTGCCGAACCGAGCGGCGACTGGCCCGAGCATTGGCCTGACCTGCTGCGTCGCGTGCATGCCGCGCGCGGCAGCGATGCGCGCGCGGCGATGCCGCGGCTGGCCGACCTGCTGCCCCCCTCGGATCTGCTGGGCATCGACGCGGCGGTGCAGCTGCTGCGCGCGGCGATCGACGCGGATGCGCACATCCTTGTTGTCGGCGATTTCGACTGCGACGGCGCCACCGCCTGTGCGGTGGGCGTGCGCGGCCTGCGCCTGCTGGGCGCGCGCCGGGTTTCCCACGCGGTGCCCAACCGCATCGTCCACGGCTACGGGCTGAGTCCCGGACTGGTGGAGGAACTGGCGGCGCTGCAGCCCGATCTGGTGGTCACGGTGGACCACGGCATCGCCTGCCATGCCGGCATCCAGGCGGCGAAGGCGCTCGGCTGGCAGGTGCTGGTCACCGACCACCACCTGCCGGGCCCGACGCTGCCGCCGGCCGACGCCATCGTCAATCCCAACCAGCCCGGCTGCGGCTTCGCCAGCAAGGCGTTGGCCGGGGTGGGGGTGATGTTCTACGTCCTGTTGGCGCTGCGCGCCGCGATGGCATCGAAGGCCGACCTCTCCGTTCTGCTGGATCTGGTCGCGGTGGGCACGGTGGCGGACATGGTGCCGCTGGACGCCAACAACCGGGCGCTGGTCGGCGCCGGGCTGCGGCGGCTGCGGGCCGGGCAGGGCAGTGCCGGGCTGCGGGCGTTGATTGAAGTCTCGGGCCGGCGCGATGCCACCCTGTCCACCGCCGATGTCGGGTTCGCCATCGGGCCGCGCATCAACGCCGCGGGCCGGCTGGAAGACATGGGCATCGGCATCGAATGCCTGCTCATCGACGATGCGATGCAGGCGCGCGAGCTGGCCGCCATCCTGCACGGCATCAACGACGAGCGCCGCGCGCTGCAGGCCGACATGCAGGACGTGGCGGAGACAAAGCTGGACGGCATCGATGCCAGCCACGCGGCCTGCCTGTTCGATCCCGACTGGCATCCCGGCGTGGTCGGGCTGGTGGCGTCCAAGCTGAAGGAGCGCCTGCACCGGCCCGCCATCGCCTTCGCGCCGGCCGAGCCGGACGGCGACATGCTGCGCGGATCGGCGCGTTCGATTCCCGGCTTCCACGTCCGCGACGCGCTGGCGCTGGTGGATGCGCGCCATCCCGGCCTGATTCCGCGCTTCGGTGGTCACGCGATGGCGGCGGGCCTGACCCTGCCGCGCGAGGCTTTCCCGATGTTCCGCGATGCCTTCGTGCAGGTCGCGCGCGAGTGGCTGGACCCCGCGCTGCTGACCGAGGAGCTGCGCAGCGACGGCGAACTGCGCGCGGAAGAGTTGCGGGCTGACGTCGCGCTGGCGCTGCGCGACGGTGGCCATTGGGGACAGGGCTACCCGGAGCCGTTGTTCGACGGCGAGTTCGAGGTGCTGGGTTTCCGCGTGCTGAAGGAACGCCACCTCAAGCTGGAACTCGGCCTCGGCGGGCGCCGCTGCAACGCCATCCATTTCAACGGCTGGAATGGCGAGGAGCCGGGCCGACGCATCCATGTCGCCTACCGGCTAGCGCCCGACGATTATCGCGGCGGCGATGCTATCCAGCTTGTGGTGGTGCATCGGCAAGCGGCAGCCGCTTCGCCTCCCGCCTGAGGCCGAACAGCGGCCGCAGCACCGGGACCCGGCGGATCAGTTCGTAGCCGCCGAAGCACGCCGCGAAGGTCAGCACCACCAGCAGCGGGCCCTCCAGCAGCGGCGGCAGGGCCAGCGGTTTGGCCGTATGCGCCAGCGCGACGATGACGGTCTGGTGCAGGATGTAGACCGGGAACACCGCCGGCGCCAGGTAGCGCAGGGCGGGGCTGTCGACATCGCGCAGGCGGTAGGCGTAGCCGAACATGGCCGCGATCGCGCACCACTGGTTGATGCCCCAGACCAGCCGCAACAGCAGGCGCAGGGTCTCGGGCGGCGGCACTTCGTCGCTGTAGCCGGAGAAGTACCAGACGCCGGCGATCACGGCGTAGCCGGCCAGGGCGATGCCCAGCGCGACCTTGCGATGGCGCTGCAGCGCTTCCCAGAAGCCGGTCGAGAACGCCAGCAGGTAACCCAGCAGGAACATGGGCAGGTACTGGGCGTGGTTGTACCAGTCGTCCACCAGGTCATGGGTGGACTCGAAGCGCCCCGCCAACGCCAGCCGCGCCAGCGCCAGCCACGCCATCGGCCACAACAGCGCGCCCGGGCCCGACAGTCGCCGCCCGAGCCAGCCACCGACCGATTGCATCGCCGCCGGCGCCAGTTTCAACAGCAGCCACAGGACGACGGTATAGGCCCACAGGTAAGCGAGGAACCACAGGTGGTTCCAGGTCGGCGCGTCCACGCAGTCGCCGGGTGCCGCGCAGTAGAAGTCGCCGCCCCGCAGGTAGGTGCCCATGAACGCGGCGTAGCCGGCGTGGAAGCCGCCCGGCACCTTTTCGACCAGTTCGTAATAGACCTGCGGCGGCACCACGACGTACATGCCGAACACCAGCGGCAGCAGCAGCCGCCACGAGCGCGGGCCGAGGAAGCGCCCATCGCCACGGTTCGCCTTGGCCAGCAGGAAGGCGGTGGCCACGCCCGAGACCACGAACAGCAGCGACATCCGCCACGGACTGGTCAGCAGCATCAGCGGTTCCAGCGTGGCGCTGGCGTGCGGGCTTTTGACGTGCCAGTCCCAGCTCACGTAGTACATGCCCACGTGGTAGAGCACCAGCAGGCCGAAGGCGAGGACACGAACCCGGTCGATATCGAGGCGGCGCTGCATGGGAATGGCCGTTGCGAAGGAGCCGCCAGCGTTCCGTCCTCCGGTCGGGCCTGCCACCCCTGAGTGACCGTGCGACGCGGGTTTGGGACGGGCCGCGGAACCGGGGGACGAAGCGGGAACGGAGCGCCCGGCCCCGCCCCTACAATGCGCGGATGCAACCGGCTGACCCGACTCTCTACCAGCGTTACCAGCCGTGGCGCCGCGGCGTCGAGGCCGGGTTCTGGGTCGTCCAGTACCTGGTTTCGGCATTGGCCAACAGCATCACCGTGAATATGGACGTGCGCCGGCTGCATCTGGGGTTCAGCGCCTGGCAGCCGGCGGTCTGGGAAACCAGCTCGGCGCTGGTCGCGCTGGCGCTGGTGCCGGCGGTGGTCTGGTTTACCCGCCGGTTCCCGCTGCGGCTTGAAGACTGGCGGCGGGTGCTGGCGCTGCACCTGCTGGGGAGCCTGGCTTGGTCGGCCCTGCACGTGGCCGGAATGGTGGTACTGCGCAAAGCGGCGTACGCCAGCGTCGGGGACAGCTACGACTTCACGCCCTGGTTGTGGGAATTCGGCTACGAATACCTGAAGGACGTGCGCTCCTACGCCGGCGTGGTCCTGACCATCGAGGGCTACCGCCTGCTGCTGCGCCGCCTGCAGGGCGAGGCCATGCTGCTGTCGCTGCCTGACGAAGGCCCGCCGGTGGAGCCGGTGGAACGCCCCGAGCGCTTCCTGGTGCGCAAGCTGGGCAGGGAATTCCTGTTGGCGGCCAACGACATCGAATGGCTGCAGGCCTCCGGCAACTACGTGAACCTGCGCGTCCGTGGCCACGACTACCCCCTGCGCAGCACCCTGGCCGGCATCGAGGCACGGCTGGACCCGGCGCGCTTCGCACGGGTCCACCGCAGCTACATGGTCAACCTCGACCGCATCGTCTCCATCGAGCCGCTGGAGACCGGCGACGCCCGCGTGCATATGCAGGACGGCGCGAAGCTGCCGTGCAGCCGCACCTATCGCGGCGATCTGCGGCAGCGCGCCGGGCTGGAGGGTTGAGACCCGTGGGGTTCCCCCGACCTGGGCCAGCCCCAATCCGGGACAAGCGTCGCCAGGCCCGCGCGTCGTAGCGCCCACTACGATCCTGTGCGCGGAAAGCCGGCGCAAGCGTTGCGCCGCGGCGTAAGGGGCGCCGCGCGCTGCTAAAATGCGCGATTCATCCGAACACGCGGTTTTCCCCATGATCGAGCTCAATCCCATCCGAGCCCGCATCGCCGACCTGACCGGTCGGCTCGATGCGCTCCGGGGGTATCTTTGACTACGACACCAAGCGCGAACGCCTGGAAGAAGTAGAACGCGAACTGGAACATCCGGGCGTCTGGAACGATCCCGCCCGCGCGCAGGCGCTGGGGCGCGAGCGTTCGCTGCTGGACAAGACCGTCAACGGCATCCGCAACCTGACTGATGGTCTGGTCGGCGCCGGCGAGCTGCTGGAACTGGCCGAGATGGAAGACGACGAGGACACCGCGCAGGCCGTGGTAGCCGACGTCGATCAGTACGAGAAAGGCGTGGAGGCGATCGAGTTCCAGCGCATGTTCTCGGGGCAGATGGACAGCTGCAACGCCTTCGTCGACATCCAGGCCGGCGCCGGTGGCACCGAAGCGCAGGACTGGGCGGAAATCCTGCTGCGCATGTACCTGCGCTGGTGCGAGTCGCGCGGCTGGAAAACCGAGCTGCTGGAAGCCTCCGGCGGCGACGTGGCCGGCATCAAGTCCGCTACCTTCCGGGTGGAGGGCGAATACGCCTATGGCTGGCTGAAGACCGAAATCGGCGTGCACCGGCTGGTGCGCAAGTCGCCGTTCGACTCCGACAACCGCCGCCACACCAGCTTCACCAGTGTGTTCGTGTCGCCGGAAGTGGATGACGACATCGACATCGAGATCAACCCGGCCGACCTGCGCACCGATGTCTATCGTTCCAGCGGCGCCGGCGGCCAGCACGTCAACAAGACCGAGTCGGCGGTGCGCATTACCCACGTTCCCACCAACACGGTGGTCGCCTGCCAGACCGAGCGCAGCCAGCATGCCAATCGCGACCGCGCGATGAAGATGCTGGCGGCCAAGCTCTACGAGCTGGAAGTGCAGAAGCGCAACGCCGAGAAGGACGCACTGGAAGCGACCAAGTCCGACGTGGGCTGGGGCAGCCAGATCCGGAACTACGTGCTGGACCAGAGCCGGATCAAGGATCTGCGCACCGGCATCGAGCGCAGCGATACCCAGAAGGTGTTGGACGGCGACCTCGACGAATTCGTCGAAGCCAGCCTCAAATCGGGCCTGGAGGCCGGCGCCAAGCGTAACGACGCGGTCTGAGCGCGCTCACCCCTGTGCGCGCAGCGCCTTGAGGCTGCGCGCGCGGGCAGCTGCCGACGAGGTGGAGACGATCCGCGGCACGCTGGACATCACGGTGACGATGCCATCGGCCGCTTCCGGCTGTTCCAGCACCGCTTCGGCGGTGGCGTTGTCGGGTAGCTGCGCCCCCCAGTAGCCCACCCAGGCGTCGCGATGGCGCTTGGCCGCGTACAGGGCGCGATCGGCCATGCGCAATGCGTAGTCCCAGCAGCTGGCCGGCGACGGTTCGTCGCCGCTGTCGAAGAACGGAATCGGCGCCAGCCCCAGCGACACCGTGATCAGCCGCGCGGCGTGGGTGGTTTCCAGCGTGTAGGCCATTGCCCGGCGCAACCGCGCGGCGACCTGTTCGGCCTGTTCGCGGGTCAGGCTGGTGCAGGCGACCAGGAATTCTTCGCCGCCCCAGCGCGCCACCAGGTCGGTGGGCCGGCAGGCCGCCTTCAGCTTTGCCGCCAGTGCGACCAGCACCTCGTCGCCGACGTGGTGGCCGTGGCTGTCGTTGATCTGTTTGAAATGGTCGACATCGATCAGGAACAGCACGTGGCGGGTGCCATCCGGGCCGCGCTGGGCCGCCAGCGCATCGAGCTTGCGCGTGGCCGCGCGGCGGTTGCCGAGCCCAGTCAATACGTCGACCTCGCTGAGCCGGCGCAGCTGCCGATGGCGCTTGCGCAGCAGCAGCCCGAAGCTGGTCGCCGCCGCCAGCAGCAGGATCAGTACCGCGATCACCGCTGCCGACAGCAGCCTTGCCTTTTCGTTTTCCAGCGCCTGGATGCGGCTTTCGTTGCGCATCCGCTCCAGCTCGCGCTGGGACGACAGCGCCTGGCTGTGCGCCTGCAGCTCCGCCAGCGCGGTGGTCTGCCGCGAAAGGCTGCCCTGCAGGCTCATGCATTGGGTCAGTTGCAGGTTGCTCTCCGCGCCCTGCGGCGGGGCGGGGGTGCCGGTGGCCGCGGTCAGCGGCAGTGATGCCAGCAAGAGGAGAAGAGCGGCAAGGATGCGCATGGCGTCGGAATAATGGCGTTGGGTCTGCTCATGCAGGAAATGTGCCGTGGCCACGGCAATGCCGCTGCGCCGCGGGTTGCGGCGGTCGCTCTGGTATTCTTTCCGGCCTGCATCAACCCCCCATTCCCCTGTGGCACGCCGCTGCCGTCAGCGCGCGTGACGGATTCCCGATGAACGACCCCACCCCTTCCCAGCCCGTCGACGAAAACCACCTGATTGCCGAGCGCCGCGCCAAGCTTGCCGCGCTGCGCGGGCAGGGCGGCGCGTTCCCCAACGACTTCCGCCGCGCCGACTTCGCCGGCGACCTGCAGGGCGAATACGCCGATGCCGAGCAGTGGACCGGCGAAGCGCTGGAAGCCAGCGGCCGCAGCGTCGCCATCGCCGGCCGCATCCTCGCCAAGCGGGTCATGGGCAAGGCCGCGTTCGCCACCGTGCAGGACATGAGTGGCAGGATCCAGCTGTTCCTGCAGGCCAACGTGCTGGGCGAGTCGTACGAAGCCTTCAAGGGCTGGGACATCGGCGACATCGTGGCGGCCGAGGGCAGCCTGATGCGTACCAAGACCGGCGAGCTGTCGGTCAAGGCCGCCTCGTTGCGCCTGCTGGTGAAGTCGCTGCGGCCGCTGCCGGACAAGTTCCACGGCCTGAGCGATGTCGAGCAGCGCTACCGCCAGCGCTACGTCGACCTGATCGTCACCCCGGAAGCGCGCGAAGTCTTCATCGCCCGCTCGCGCATCGTCCGCGCGATCCGCCACTGGCTGGACGCGCGCCGCTTCCTCGAAGTGGAAACGCCGATGATGCAGTACATCGCCGGCGGCGCCACCGCGCGCCCGTTCGTGACCCACCACAACGCGCTGGACCTGCAGCTGTTCCTGCGGGTGGCGCCGGAGCTGTACCTCAAGCGGCTGGTCGTTGGCGGCCTGGAGCGCGTCTACGAGATCAACCGCAACTTCCGCAACGAGGGCGTATCCACCCGCCACAATCCCGAGTTCACCATGCTCGAACTGTACGAGGCCTACGCCACGTACACCGAGGTGATGGACCTGACCGAAGCGATGATGCGCGACGTCGCGCTGGAGGCGATGGCCACCACCGTGTTCGAGTGGGACGGCCAGACGATCGACCTCGCGCCCGCCTTCCGCCGCTGGAAGCTGGAAGAGGCGGTGCGCGAGCTGAACCCGGAGATCTCCGTGGCCGACTGCCGCGACCGCGCCGCGCTGGCCGCCCATTGCGCGCGCCTGAAGATTCCGGTCAAACCCGGCTACGGCTGGGGCAAGCTGCTGCTGGAGATCTTCGAGAAGACCGTCGAAACCGGCCTGGTCCAGCCAACCTTCATCACCCATTACCCGGTGGAAGTCAGCCCGCTGGCGCGCGAATCCGACAGCGAGCCCGGCATCACCGACCGCTTCGAGCTGTTCGTGGGCGGCAAGGAGCTGGCCAACGGCTTCTCGGAGCTGAATGACCCGGAAGACCAGGCCGCGCGCTTCCGCGCGCAGGTCGAGGCGAAGGACGCAGGCGACGACGAGGCCATGCATTTCGATGCCGACTACATCCGCGCGCTGGAGGTGGGCCTGGCCCCCACCGGCGGGTTGGGCGTGGGCATCGACCGCTTCGTGATGCTGCTGACTGGCTCCAGCTCGATCCGTGACGTGCTGCTGTTCCCGTATATGCGGCCGGAGCATGTGTAGACACCAGCCTCGGTCGGGTGGGGGAGGCGGCACTCCGGGCCCAACGCATGTCGCCTGTCCCGTGAATGGCTGAACAACCCGTCAGGACGTAGACTCGGGTTTCTGGTCCGGCCGGAGCAACAGGATGTTGCACAAGTTCCTTGGGTTCGATCCGTTGGCCACGCTGCTGGCGTTCGCCGTCACCGCCGGCGTGCTTTGGTTGATACAGCCTGCAGCCTGCAGGCTAGGGCTGCTGGATTGCCCCGGAGGGCGCAAGGACCACCAGTCCCCCACGCCAGTCACCGGCGGCCTGGCGATCTTTGTCGGCAGCGCGATGGTGCTGCTGTGGTTCCAGTCCAGCAGCCACGCCGTGCATTCGCTGCTGGCGGCCTCGTTCCTGCTGGTGGTGATGGGCCTCTACGACGACCTGCGCGACATGCGCTGGTATACGCGCGTGCTGGGCCAGGCGATCGCGGCGCTGCTGATCATCTACTGGGGCGGGGTACGGGTGGAGCAGATCGGCCCGGTGTTCGGCCTGGGCGAGATGTCGCTGGGCTGGTTGTCGGTGCCGTTCACGGTATTCGCCACCATCGGCATCATCAACGCGGTCAACATGATCGACGGCGCCGACGGGCTGGCCGGCCTGCTGGGGCTGGCGGCGCTGGCCATGCTGGCGTTTGCCGCGATGTATGCCGGCAACGCAGTGCTGGCGGGGCGGCTGTCGGTGCTGTGCGGCGCGCTTGCGGGTTTCCTGGTCTGGAACATGCGCCTGCCGTGGCGGCCGCGCGCAAAAGTGTTCCTCGGTAATGCCGGCAGCGCCCTGCTGGGCCTGCTGATCGCCTGGGTCAGTTTCCGCCTCACCCAGAACCCGGGGCATCCGGTGAATCCGGTGCTGGCGCTGTGGCTGTTGCCGGTGCCGGTGATGGACTGCCTGGTGCTGATCCTGCGCCGCGTGCAGGAAGGGCGTTCGCCGTTCTCGGCCGGTCGCGACCATATCCACCACATCATGCAGGATGCCGGCTTCGGGCCGACCCGCGCGGCGCTGCATCTGACCTGGTTCAGCCTGCTGTGCGGATTGGCTGCCGGGCAGGCGATGCGCATGGACGTGCCCAATCCGCTGCTGCTGCTGGCCTTCGGCGCCTTGTGCGTCGGCTGGTACCTGCTGAGCCGTAACCGCGAACGCGCGGTGGCGTTTTTCCGCAGGTTCCGTCGTGCCGCGCCGACGGCCTCGGTGCCGACGGCCCTGCCGGACGTCGACTGAGTCGTTCGCGCCCAGGTTCCGGCTCAGTCCCGGCGCGCCAGCCACGCCGCGGCGCCGCGGCCGGCCACCAGCCCGCTGGCGAAGCAGGCGGTCAGCAGATAGCCACCGGTCGGCGCTTCCCAGTCCAGCATTTCACCCGCGCAGAAGAGGCCGGGCCGCTCGCGCAGCATCAGCGAGTCGTCCAGCGACTCCAGTCTTATCCCGCCGGCCGTGGAGATCGTTTCCGCCAGCGGCCGCGGGCGCAGCAAGACCAGCGGCAGGCGTTTGATTGTTGCGGCGACGGTGGCCATGTCCTGCAACGTGGTCTTGTCCAACACTTCGAACACCAGCGCGCATTTGGCCGCATCCAGCCCCGCCTGCCGACGCAGGTGCTCGCCCAGGCTGCGGCCCTTGCGCGGCTTCGACAGGTCGGCGTGCAGGCGCTCGGGGTCGCGGCCGGGCGCAAGATCCAGCTGGAGCAGCGCGCTGCCGTCGCGAGTGATGGTGGTGCGCAGGTCGGCGGCGATGGCATAGATCAGGCTGCCTTCGATGCCGGTGGCGGTGAGCACGCATTCGCCCTGCAGCGCGTGCGCGGTGCCGGCGGCGTCCTGCCAATGCGCGACCACCGGCTTCAGCGGCGCGCCGGCGAACTTGCCCGCCAGCAGCGCGCTCCAGCCGATGTCGAACCCACAGTTGGCGGGCGCCAGCGGCGCGATGTCGATGCCGCGCGTGGCCAGCAACTCCACCCAAACGCCGTCCGACCCCAGCTGCGGCCAGCTGCCGCCCCCCAGTGCCAGCACCACCGCGTCGGCAACGAATGTGGAGGCACCAGCCGGTGTGTCGAAGCGCAGCGCACCGGCTTCGTCCCAGCCTTGCCAACGATGGTGGACGTGCATGTGCACGCCGGCCTCCTTCAATCGCCGCACCCACGCGCGCAGCAGCGGCGCGGCCTTGCGATCCAGCGGGAATACCCGCCCGGAGCTGCCGACATAGGTCTCCACGCCCAGCCCGCGCGCCCATTGGCGCAGTGCGTCGGCGTCGAAAACATCCAGCCAGCGGCCCACCGCATCGGCACGTTCGCGATAGCGTGCATCGAAACCCGGGCGGGCTTCGCCGTGGGTCAGGTTCAATCCGCCCTTGCCGGCGATCAGGAACTTGCGGCCCACCGACCCTTTGGCTTCGAACAGGTGGACCTCGGCGCCGCCGGCGCGCGCGGCTTCGGCGGCCATCAGGCCGGCGGGGCCGCCGCCGATCACGGCAACGCGGCGGGGATGCGGGATCTCGGACATCCGCACATGATTCCACGGCCGCCGCCGGTGGGCGACTAGAATGGATGGTTTGCGCCCGCCGGACTTCGCATGATCCTCAACATCGCCGCCTATCTGTTCGTGGCCATCGACGATGCCGATGCGCTGGCCGCGCGCCTGCACGCGCAGGCCGAGGCATCGACGCTGCGCGGCACCATGCTGGTGACGCCGGAAGGCCTGAACCTGTTCCTGGCCGGCGCCGAAGCGCCGCTGCGAGGTTTCCTGGCCTGGCTGCGCACAGACCCGCGCTTCGCCGCGCTGCATGCCAAGGAAAGCTGGAGCGAGGTGGTGCCGTTTGCGCGGCTGAAGGTGAAGCGCAAGGCGGAAATCATCACCTTCCGGCGCGAGGCGGCCTCGCCGCTTCAGGCCGGCGAGCGCGCGCCGACGGTGGCGCCGGCCACGCTGGCACGCTGGATCGCACAGGGCGGCCGCGATGATGCCGGTCGCCGGCTGGTGCTGCTGGATACGCGCAACCGCGAGGAAGTCGCCCACGGCACTTTCGACGGTGCGCTGACCCTGCCGATCGACAGGTTCACCGACCTGCCGACGGCGCTGGCCCCGCATCGCGAGGCGCTGCGCGATGCCGCCGTGGTCAGCTTCTGCACCGGCGGGATCCGCTGCGAAAAAGCCGCGCTGTGGCTGCGCGCCGACGGCATGGACAACGTGCTGCAGCTGGACGACGGCATCCTTGGTTATTTCGAGCAGGTGGGCGGCATGGGCTATGCGGGCGGCTGCTTCGTGTTCGACGATCGGGTGGCGCTGGACCCGCAGCTGCGGCCAATGGCGGCGGGAGCGGCCGCATGAACTGGATCGCGATCGTGCTGGTGGTGGTGGGCGTGTGGCTGGCGCTGAAGCTTGCCGGCGCGCTGGTCAAGCTGCTGCTGTGGCTGGCAGCGGTGGTGGGGCTGTGGTGGCTGGTGCACCCTTATCTGGGGCTGCCGCTGGTGCCCTTCATTTGACTCGGCGTAGCAGCGTCGCGCTTCAGGGCCCGCCCAGCGCCTGTCCCGCGGCGTGGCCGGACGCCCAGGCCCACTGGAAGTTGTAGCCGCCCAGCCAGCCGGTGACATCCGCAACTTCGCCGACGAAATACAGCCCCGGCACCGTCTTCGACATCATCGTGGCGGAAGACAGGCCGTCAGTGTCGACGCCGCCCATGGTCACCTCGGCGGTGCGGTAGCCTTCGCTGCCACTGGCCACCAGCGGCCAGTCGCGCAGCAGTGCGGCGAGGCCGTCCAGCTCGCGCGGGTTGTACTGGCGCAGCGGTTTGCTGCTGAACCAGTGCTCGCACAGCCGCTGAGCGAAGCGCTTGGGCAGCACCTCCGCCAACAGCGTCTTCAGCTCCGCGCCGCGCCGCGACTGCTGCCAGTCGCGCAGCAGCGCATCGATGTCGGTACCCGGCAGCAAATCCAGGCGCAGTTCGTCGCCGGGTTGCCAGTAGTTGGAGATCTGCAGGATCGCCGGGCCGCTGATGCCGCGGTGGGTGACCAGCATGAAGTTGCGGAAGCTGGCACCGTTGCAGCGGGCTTCCACCGGCAGCGCCACGCCGGCCAGGTCGTGCAGCCGCTCCGCATGCTTGCCGCTCAGGGTCAGGGGCACGAGTCCGGCACGCGTCGGCAGCACCGCGTGGCCGAACTGCTGTGCCAGCTGATAGCCGAAGCCGCTGGCGCCCATGCTCGGGATCGACAGCCCACCGCTGGCCACTACCAGCGAGGCGGCCTCGAAGCGTCCCTGCGCGGTATGCAGGCGGAAGCGGCCGGGGTCGGTATGTTCCACTCGTTCGATGGCGCAATGGGTGCGGATCTCCACCCCCGCATCGGCGCATTCGGCCAGCAGCATCGCCACGATCTGCTTCGAGGACTCGTCGCAGAACAGCTGGCCCAGCTCTTTCTCGTGGTAGGCGATGCGGTGCCGCTCCACCAGCTCGATGAAATGCCAGGGCGTGTAGCGCGCCAGCGCCGACTTGCAGAAGTGCGGGTTGGCCGACAGGTAGTTGGCGGGCGTGGTGCCGGTATTGGTGAAATTGCAGCGCCCGCCGCCGGACATCAGGATCTTCTTGCCGACCTTGTTGGCGTGGTCGACGACGAGCACGCGCAGCCCGCGCCGGCCTGCTGCCAGCGCGCACATCAGGCCGGCGGCGCCGGCACCGATGACGACGGCATCGTGGTGGGATGCGGGCGTCATCCGCGGACGATCAGGGCTGCAAGTGGGCGATCAGCGCGGCCCGCGCGGTTTGAAGCCGCCCGGCTTGTGTCCGCCGGGCTTGAACCCGCCGGGTTTGCGCGGACCACCCGGCCGATCGCCATCGCGCGGCGGGCCGAAGCTGCGCTTGCGCTTGGGGGCGTCGATATCGGCATCGCTGGCCGGCTTCATCCGCAGCGGCTTGCTGGCCACGCGCACCTGTTGCAGGTGCTCCAGCAGCTCCGACGGCATGCCGTCGGGCAGGTCGACCAGGGTGTAGTCGTCGCGGATGTCGATGCGGCCGATGTAGCGGGATTCCAGGTCGGCCTCGTTGGCGATCGCACCGACGATGTGGCCCGGCTGCGCGCCGTGCTGGTAGCCCACCTCGATGCGGTAGGTGCGCATGCCCACGTCGGCCGGCAGCGGCTCGCGCGGGGTGCGTTCGCGCGGCTCGCGCGCCGGACGCTCGGTCCGCTGCGGACGGCCATCGCCCGCAGTGAAGGGTTTCTCCGGCACCGCAGGCTTGGGCAGCAGCAGCGGCGTCTTGCCCTGCACCAGCTTGGCCAGCGCCGCGGCGATTTCCACCGCCGGCACGTTCTTTTCCTGCTCGTAGCGCTCGACCAGGTCGCGGAACAGCGACAGGTCGTCGCTCTGCAGCGCGCCGTCGATCTTGTCCAGGAACTTGGCCACGCGACGCTCGTTCACCGCGTCCACGCTGGGCAGGTTCATCTGCTCGATCTTCTGCCGGGTAGCGCGCTCGATCGCCCCCAGCATGCCGCGCTCGCGCGGGGCCACGAACAGGATCGCCTCGCCGCTGCGGCCGGCCCGGCCGGTGCGGCCGATGCGGTGGACGTAGCTCTCGGTGTCGTAGGGGATGTCGTAGTTCAGCACGTGGCTGATGCGCTCCACGTCCAGCCCGCGCGCGGCCACATCGGTGGCCACCAGCACGTCGATCTGGCCTTCCTTCAGGCGCGCGATGGTGCGCTCGCGGGTCTTCTGCTCCACGTCGCCATTGATTGCCGCCGCGCGGAAGCCGCGCGCCGCCAGCTTTTCGGCCAGCTCGTCGGTGCCCAGCTTGGTGCGGGCGAAGATGATCATGGCGTCGAACGGCTCGGCCTCCATGATCCGGGTCAGCGCGTCCAGCTTGTTGACGCCGCTGACCATCCAGTAGCGCTGGCGGATGCTCGCGGCGGTGGTGGTCAGCGCCTTGATGGCGATTTCCACCGGGTCCTTCAGGTAGGTCTGGGCGATGCGCTTGATCTGCGCCGGCATGGTGGCCGAGAACAGCGCCACCTGGCGGCTGGCCGGGGTCTTCTTGAGGATGGCTTCGACATCGTCGATGAAGCCCATCCGCAGCATTTCGTCGGCCTCGTCCAGCACCAGCATCCGCAGCTCGGACAGATCCAGCGTGCCGCGATCCAGATGATCGATGACGCGGCCCGGGGTGCCGACGACGACATGCACGCCGCGCTTGAGCGCGTGCAGCTGCGGTCCGTAGCCCTGGCCACCGTAGATCGGCAGGATCTGGAAGCCGGGGATGTGCTTGGCGTAGGTCTGGAACGCCTCGGCGACCTGAATGGCCAACTCGCGGGTCGGGGCCAGCACCAGCACCTGCGGCTTGCCGGCCGCGACGTCCAGCCGCGACAGCGCCGGCAGGGCGAACGCGGCGGTCTTGCCGGTGCCGGTCTGGGCCTGGCCCAGCACGTCGCGGCCTTGCAGCAGGGGCGGGATGGTCGCGGCCTGGATCGGCGAGGGTGACTCGTAGCCGACATCGCGCAAAGCGGCCAGCAGGGTCTCGGGCAGGCCGAGGTCGGTGAACAACGGGGTCGCGTTATCGGCGCTCATGGTGCCTTGGGGCGGGATCGCCGAAGGGAAAGGGGGCACGCATTGTACGCGTCACATGGTGAGTTCGGGCTCCAATCCGCGCGATCGCCGGGCCGGCGCCGCAAATGCGCGGATGGGTCGTGCCGAATTCGATCCGGGTCATTTGTCCTGAGCGGGATGCGAACGATTCTTGGCAAGTGCCGCGGCCGTGCATCCGAATGCAAAATCGTTGGCATTTCGCGTGTATTTCCCCAGTGAAGGTCTGGCCGCGGTCATGCCCCGGCGGGTAGAATGCGCGGCTGTTGGTGAGCTGCCGTCGTGGCTGCAAACCCATGAACAACGAGAAGAGGCAAGCGTGCTGTCCCAATACCTGCCCATCCTGCTGTTTTTGATCGTTGCCACCGGGATCGGCATCGCCCTGATCATCGTCGGCAACGTCCTCGGCCCCAAGCGGCCGTCGAGCGAAAAGCTCTCGCCCTACGAGTGCGGCTTCGGCGCCTTCGAGAACGCGCGCATGCCGTTCGACGTGCGCTACTACCTGGTCGCGATCCTGTTCATCGTGTTCGACCTGGAAATCGCCTTCGTCTTCCCCTGGGCCGTGGTGTTCCGCGAGCTGGGGGTGTTCGGCCTGATCGAGATGGGCGTGTTCCTCACGCTGCTGGTGATCGGCTTCGTGTACGTGTGGAAGCGCGGCGCGCTGGAGTGGGAATGAGCAATATCGTCCGATCAGTACTGGAAGCCGCCAGCAATCCGCTGCCGGAAGGGCGGCTGGATGACATCCTGCGTCCGGAAGGCGACAACCCGCTGCTGCAGAACGGCTACGTCACCACCAGCCTGGACGCGCTGTGGAACTGGGCGCGCACCGGCTCGATGTGGCCGGTGACCTTCGGCCTGGCATGCTGCGCGGTCGAGATGATGCAGGCCGGCGCGGCGCGTCTGGACATGGACCGCTACGGCGTGGTGTTCCGCCCGTCGCCGCGCCAGTCCGACGTGATGATCGTCGCCGGCACCCTGGTCAACAAGATGGCCCCGGCGCTGCGCAAGGTCTACGACCAGATGCCCGACCCGAAATGGGTGATCTCGATGGGCAGCTGCGCCAACGGCGGCGGCTACTACCATTACTCCTATTCGGTGGTCCGCGGCTGCGACCGCGTGGTGCCGGTCGACGTGTACGTGCCGGGTTGCCCGCCGACCGCCGAGGCGCTGGTGTACGGCATCCTGCAGCTGCAGAAGAAGATTCGCCGGATGGAACAGAACCCGTACTCGCGGACGCCCAAGCCCGAGGGCGCGCGCGCATGAGCATGCAACTGTCCGAACAGCTGGCCGCGCGTTTCGGTGCGACCGCCGTGCAGGTTGCGCTGCCGCGTGGCGAGGTCACCCTCGAGGTGGCTGCGGCCGACTACCACGCCGCCTGCAAGGCGCTGCGGGACGAGTTCGGCTTCGAGACGTTCATCGATCTTTGCGGCATCGACTACCTCGGCTACGGCAGCGACGAGTGGGACACCGTGGGCGTGTCCTCGGAAGGCTTCAGCCGCGGCGTGGAAGGGCAGGGCCCGGGTCGTTTCAACTGGGGCGAGACGCCCAGCCACGAAGCCGGCACCACCGCGGCCGCCGATGAGCGCGGCGAGCGCCGCTTCGGCGTGGTGCTGCACCTGCTCTCGATCGCCCGCAACCTGCGCGTGCGCGTGCGCGTCTTCGCGCCGGACGACGGTGTGCCGGTGGTCGCCTCGGTGACCGGCCTGTGGCCCGGCGCCAACTGGTTCGAGCGCGAGGCGTTCGACCTGTTCGGCGTGGTGTTCGACGGCCATCCCGACCTGCGCCGGATCCTGACCGACTACGGTTTCGTGGGACATCCGTTCCGCAAGGACTTCCCGCTGATCGGCAACGTTGAAGTGCGCTACGACGAGGAGAAGAAGCGCGTGGTGTATGAGCCCGTCACCAGCGTGGAGCCGCGCGTGGGTGTGGCCCGCGTGATCCGCGACGACGCCCGCTTCGCGACCGCCGAGGCCGAGCGCGACAACCGCATCCTGCAGCGTGAGGCCCGCCGATGAGCGCCGTCCTGCATCCCGGCAGCGACACTTTCGCCAGCAACCCGGCGGAGGCGGCGCAGGAAATCCGCAACTACACGCTGAACTTCGGCCCCCAGCACCCGGCCGCGCACGGCGTGCTGCGCCTGATCCTGGAAATGGATGGCGAAATCGTGCGTCGTTGCGACCCGCACGTCGGCCTGCTGCATCGCGGCACCGAGAAGCTGGCCGAGTCCAAGCCGTTCAACCAGTCGATCCCGTACATGGATCGGCTGGATTACGTGTCGATGATGTGCAACGAGCACGCCTACGTGCGCGCCATCGAGAACCTGATGGGGATCGAGGCGCCGGAACGCGCGCAGTGGATCCGCACGATGTTCGACGAGATCACCCGCATCCTCAACCACCTGATGTGGCTGGGGTCGAACGGGCTCGACCTCGGCGCGATGGCGGTGTTCCTGTACGCCTTCCGCGAGCGCGAGGAGCTGATGGACTGCTACGAGGCGGTCTCCGGCGCACGCATGCACGCGGCGTACTACCGCCCCGGCGGCGTCTACCGCGACCTGCCGGACAGGATGCCGAAGTACAAGGAGTCGCCGTGGCGCAAGGGCGCGAAGCTCAAGCGCTTCAACGAGTGGCGTGAAGGCTCGCTGCTGGACTTCCTCGAGCAGTTCACCCGCGACTTCCCGGCGCGGATGGACGAATACGAAACGCTGCTCACCGACAACCGCATCTGGAAGCAGCGCACCGTCGACATCGGCGTGGTCAGCCCGGAACAGGCCAAGGCCTGGGGCATGAGCGGCGCGATGCTGCGCGGCTCCGGCATCGAGTGGGACCTGCGCAAGAAGCAGCCCTACGCCAAGTACGCGGAAGTGGATTTCGACATCCCGGTGGGCGTGAACGGCGACTGCTACGACCGCTACCTGGTGCGGATGGCCGAAATGCGCCAGTCCAACCGGATCATCGCCCAGTGCGTTGCCTGGCTGCGGGCCAACCCCGGCCCGGTGATGCTGGACAACTACAAGGTGGCGCCGCCGTCGCGCACGGACATGAAGCAGAGCATGGAAGCGCTGATCCACCACTTCAAGCTGTTCACCGAAGGCTATTGCGTGCCTGCCGGCGAGACTTACGCCGCGGTGGAAGCGCCCAAGGGCGAGTTCGGCTGCTATCTGGTCAGCGACGGCGCCAACAAGCCGTTCCGCGTACACCTGCGCGCGCCGGGCTTTGCCCATCTCTCGTCGATGGACGAAATCACGAAGGGGCACATGCTGTCCGACGTGGTGGCGATGATCGGCACCTATGACATCGTGTTTGGTGAGGTTGACCGATGAAAGCGACGGGCAATTTCGAAGCCTGCCGCAACGTCGATCCGATGGTGGCACTGTCGGACGCGACGCGCGCGCATATCGACCACTGGTTGACCAAGTTCCCGCCGGAGCGCAAGCGCTCCGCCGTGCTGCAGGGCCTGTTCGGCGCGCAGGAACAGAACGGCGGCTGGCTGACCGACGAGCTGATCGCCGCGGTGGCCAAGTACCTGGACCTGCCGCCGGTGTGGGCCTACGAGGTCGCCACCTTCTATTCGATGTTCGAGACCAAGCCGGTCGCCCGCAACAACGTGGCGTTCTGCACCAACATCAGCTGCTGGCTCAACGGCGCCGAGGCGCTGGTGGCGCATGCCGAGCAGAAGCTGGGCTGCAAGCTGGGTGAGTCCTCCGCCGACGGCCGCATCTATCTCAAGCGCGAGGAAGAGTGCGTGGCCGCCTGCTGCGGGGCGCCGGTGGTGGTCATCAACGGGCATTACCACGAGAAGCTCGACCTGGCGCAGGTGGACGAGCTGCTGGACGGGCTGAAGTAATGGGCGGACATTCGCACTATTCGGAAGGTTACGGCCCGGTTGGCCCGGCGCCGAAGGAACACCAGGCCGTCTACACCACGCTGCATTTCGACAAGCCGTGGTCGTACGAAAACTACCTCAAGACCGGTGGCTACCAGGCGCTGCGCAAGGTGCTGACCGAGAAGATCCCGCCGGCCGACATCATCGAGCTGGTCAAGGCCTCGGGCCTGCGCGGCCGCGGCGGCGCGGGCTTCCCGACCGGCCTGAAGTGGAGCTTCATGCCCAAGCACGATGGCGAGAAGTACATCCTGTGCAACTCGGATGAATCCGAGCCGGGCACCTGCAAGGACCGCGACATCCTGCGCTACAACCCGCATTCGGTGCTGGAAGGCCTGGCCATCGCCTGCTACGCCACCAATACCAAGGTGGCCTACAACTACATGCGCGGCGAGTTCCACCACGAGCCCTTCGAGCACATCGAAGAGGCGCTGGCGGAAGCCTACAAGCACGGCTGGCTGGGCAAGGACATCCTCGGCAGCGGCATCGACATCGACATCCACAACGCGCTGGGCGCGGGCGCCTACATCTGCGGCGAAGAAACCGCGCTGATGGAATCGCTGGAAGGCAAGAAGGGCCAGCCGCGCTACAAGCCGCCGTTCCCGGCCAACTTCGGCCTGTACGGCAAGCCCACCACGATCAACAACACCGAGACCTACGCCTCGGTGCCGGCGATCGTGCGCAACGGCGCCGAATGGTTCATGAGTCTGGGCAAGCCCAACAACGGCGGCTGCAAGATCTTCTCGGTCTCCGGCCACGTGGCCAACCCGGGCAACCACGAAATTCGTCTGGGCACCCCGTTCGCGGAATTGCTTGAGATGTGCGGCGGCATCCGCAACGGCCACCGCATCAAGGCGGTAATTCCCGGCGGTTCGTCGATGCCGGTGCTGCCGGGCGAGACGATGATGCAGCTGACCATGGACTACGACGCGATCCAGAAGGCCGGTTCCGGCCTCGGTTCCGGCGCGGTGGTGGTGATGGACGAGACCACCTGCATGGTCCGCGCCTGCCAGCGCATCAGCCAGTTCTACAAGGCCGAAAGCTGCGGCCAGTGCACCCCGTGCCGCGAGGGTACCGGCTGGATGCACCGGATGCTGACCCGCATCGCCAACCTCGACGCCACGATGGACGACCTGCACATGCTGCGCGCCGCCGCCGGGCAGATCGAAGGCCACACCATCTGCGCCTTCGGCGAAGCCGCGGCGTGGCCGGTGCAGGGCTTCCTGCGTCATTTCTGGCACGAATTCGAATACGCCATCGTGAACAAGCGCTTCTACGTCGACGACGAACGCGCAGGCACGCTGGTCAAGGCCGAGAAGGTGGTTGCGTGAGCGCACAACCCGTCAATCCGAACCTGCCGCCGGACCACGTCACCGTCTTCATCGACGGCGTCGAAATGGCCGCGCCCAAGGGCTCGATGATCATCCAGGCCGCCGACAAGGCCGGCGTCCCGATCCCGCGTTTCTGCTACCACGAGAAGCTGCCGATCGCCGCCAACTGCCGCATGTGCCTGGTGGATACGGAAGTCGGCGGCCGCGCTGCGCCCAAGCCATCGCCGGCCTGCGCCACGCCGGTGATGGACGGCATGAAGGTCTTCACGCGCAATGAAAAAGCGCTGAAGGCGCAGCGCAACGTGATGGAGTTCCTGCTCATCAATCATCCGCTGGATTGCCCGGTCTGCGACCAGGGCGGCGAGTGCGAACTGCAGGATCTGTCGCTGGGCTACGGTCGCTCGGTCAACCGCTTCGTCGAGCGCAAGCGCGCGGTGGCGGACGAGGATCTGGGGCCGCTGGTCGCCAGCGAGATGACCCGCTGCATCCACTGCACGCGCTGCATCCGGGTGACCGCGGAAATCGCCGGCACCTACGAGCTGGGCGGCATGTACCGCGGCGAGAACCTGCAGATCGGCACCTACGACGGCAAGCCGCTGACCACCGAGCTGTCCGGCAACGTCATCGACGTCTGCCCGGTGGGCGCACTGACCAACAAGGTGTTCCGCTTCAAGGCGCGCCCCTGGGAGCTGACCGCGCGGCCGTCGCTGGGCTACCACGACGCGCTGGGCAGCAACCTGTTCCACCACGTCCGCCGCGGCGACCTGCTGCGCAGCGTGCCGCGCGACAACGAGGCGGTGAACGAGTGCTGGCTGTCCGACCGCGACCGCTACGCGCATGAAGGCCTGGCCGCCGCCGACCGTGCCAGCGTGCCGCTGATCCGCGACGGGGAAGGCTTCCGCGAAGCCAGCTGGGAAGAAGCGCTGGCGATGGCCTCGCAGATACTGCGCGACAACGCCGGCGACGCGCTCGGCGTGCTGGCCCACCCGGCCACCTCGAACGAGGAGGGCGCGCTGCTGGCGCGCATGGCGTCGGGGCTGGGCAGCGGCAACCTCGACCACCGCATCGGCCAGCTCGACCTGTCCGACGGCGCCGCCGCGGAAGCGTTCGGCATGCCGGTGGCCGAGATCGAATCGGCCGACGCCATCATCATCGTCGGCTCCAACGTCCGCCATGAAGTGCCGCTGCTGCATCAGCGCATCCGCAAGGCCTTCAAGAAGGGCGCGAAGATCCACGTGGTCAACCCGGTGGATTTCGATTTCACCTTCAGCATCGCGTCCAAGGCCATCGTGCCGCCGTCGCAGCTGGCCGCGGCGCTGGCCGGCGTGGATGTCGGCGATGCCGGCAACATCGCGGTGATCGTGGGCGGCGTGGCCGAGAACGGCCCGCATGCCGCCGCCATCCGCAAGGCCGCCGCCGACTTCGCAGCAGCCAGGAACGCCAGGCTGTGCCGCATCCCGCAGGGCGCCAACGCGCTGGGGCTGTCCCGCCTCGGCGTGCTGCCGACCGCACGCGATGCGCAGTCGATGCTGCGTGAGCCGCGCAAGGCTTATGTGATCTACGGCATCGAGCCGGGGCTGGACTTCGCCGACCAGCAGCTCGCGCTGAAGGCCCTGGGTGGCGCGCAGGTGGTGGCGTTCAGCCAGTTCGCCTGCCAGTCGACCCGCGCCGTCGCCGACGTGATCCTGCCGATCGGGGCGCTGCCGGAAATCGACGCCACCCTGACCAACCTCGATGGCATTCAGCAGCAAGCGGTCGCCGCCGGCAAGCTGCCCGGGCTGGCGCATTCCGGCTGGCGCGTGCTGCGTGCGCTGGGTGGCGATCTGGCGTTGCCGGGCTTCGAGTTCACCGATCTGGCCGGCCTGCGTGCCGGGCTGGCGCCGAAGGCGGTGCAGGTGGCCAAGGGCGCGCCCGCGTCGATGGCCGGCAATGGCCTGGAAGTGGCGGCCTCGGCCGCGATCTACCGCGTCGACGCGGTGATCCGCCGCTGCGACGCGCTGCAGGCGCATCCGCTCACCACCGGCCCGCGGGCCGCGCTGAATCCCGCCGACGCCGCCGCGCTGGGGCTGGCCGAGGGCGTCATGGCCAAGTGCGCCACCGCCGCCGGCACGGCAACCCTGCAAGTGGCGCTTGACCCGCGCGTTGCGCCGGGCAGCGTGTGGGTGGAATCCGGCTACGGGGCAACCGCGCCGCTACTGGCTGCCGCCAAGCTGGAGGTCGCGCGCGCATGAACATCGCCGGCAATCCCCTGATGCAACACGCCATCGATCCCCTGCGCGAGCTGCTGCTGTCCTTCGGCACCGTCGGCATGCTGGTGTGGATCGTGCTGAAGATCCTCGTCATCCTGATGCCGGTGATCATCGCGGTCGCCTTCTACGTGGTGTGGGAGCGCAAGCTGATTGGCTGGATGCACGTCCGCCACGGGCCCATGTACGTGGGCTGGGGCGTGCTGCAGGCGTTCGCCGACGTGTTCAAGCTGCTGTTCAAGGAAGTCGTGCAGCCCACCGTGGCGCATCCGGTGCTGTACCGGCTGGCGCCGCTGCTGGCATTGGTGCCGGCCTGCGCGGCGTGGGCGATCGTGCCGTTCGATGCGCAGATGGTGCTGTCCAACGCCAATGCCGGTCTGCTGTACCTGTTGGCGATGACCTCGCTGGGCATCTACGGCGTGATCATCGCCGGCTGGGCCTCGAACTCGAAATACGCCTTCCTCGGCGCCATGCGCGCCTCGGCGCAGATGATCAGCTACGAGATCGCGATGGGCTTCTCGCTGGTCGGCGTGCTGATCGCGGCGGGCAGCCTGAACCTTTCCGACATCGTGATGGCGCAGGCCGGCAAGGGTTTCGTGGGCTGGTTCTGGATCCCGCTGGCGCCGCTGTTCGTGGTGTATTTCGTCTCCGGCGTGGCCGAAACCAACCGCTCGCCGTTCGACGTGGTGGAAGGCGAATCGGAAATCGTCGCCGGCCACATGGTGGAGTATTCCGGCTCGCAGTTCGCGCTGTTCTTCCTGGCCGAATACGCGAACATGATCCTGATCAGCTTCCTGACCTCGATCTTCTTCCTCGGCGGCTGGCTGAGCCCGATCGGCGGCTGGCTCGACCTCGGCAACGTGCACTGGCTAGTCAACTGGATCTGGCAGGGCGGCTGGCCGTGGCTGATGCTCAAGGTGTTCTTCTTCGCCAGCTGCTTCATCTGGTTCCGCGCCACGTTCCCGCGCTACCGCTATGACCAGATCATGCGGCTGGGTTGGAAGGTGTTCATCCCGATCACCATCGCCTGGATCTTCGTGACCGCGCTGCTGGTGTACTTCGGCGTGATCGGCGACGGCATGATGGGAGCGGCGGCATGAGCAAGGTGGTTTCCTACTTCAAGAGCCTGCTGCTGCTGGAACTGGTCAGCGGCATGTGGCTGACCCTGAAATACCTGTTCCGTCCCAAGTACACGCTGATGTACCCGATGGAAAAGACCCCGCAGTCGCCGCGCTTCCGTGGCGTGCATGCGCTGCGTCGCTACGCCAACGGCGAGGAACGTTGCATCGCCTGCAAGCTGTGCGAGGCGGTGTGTCCGGCGCTGGCGATCACCATCGAGGCCGGCCCGCGCGAGGACGACGGCACCCGCCGTACCACCCGCTACGAGATCGACCTGTTCAAGTGCATCTTCTGCGGTTTCTGCGAGGAGTCCTGCCCCACCGACTCCATCGTCGAGACGCATGTGCACGAGTACCACTTCGACCAGCGCGGCCAGAACATCCTGACCAAGCCGAAGCTGCTGGCCATCGGCGACCGCCTGGAGGCGGAGATCGCCGAGCGCCGTGGCGCCGATGCCCCGTACCGTTGAGGCCGACCCGAGCATGGACTTCGATCTGCAAACCCTTGCCTTCCTCGGTTTCGCGGCCGTCGCCGCGGCCGCAGCGCTGGCTGCGATCACCGCGCGCAACCCGGTCCACGCCGTGCTGTGGCTGGTGCTTACGTTCTTCTCCGTGGCCTGCACCTGGATCATCGGCGGGGCCGAGTTCCTCGGCATCGCGCTGGTGCTGGTGTACGTCGGCGCGGTGATGGTGCTGTTCCTGTTCGTGGTGATGATGCTGGACATGGACAAGGCACCGGCCCGCCAGGGCTATGTCCGCTACCTGCCGGTCGGGCTGGTGGTGGCGGTGGTGATGCTGGTGCAGATGCTGGCCCTGATCGGGGTGCGCAGCGCCGCCGAGGCGCCGCTGGCGGACAACGCCGCGGTGGCCGTGGACGTGCCCAACACCACCTGGCTGGCGCGCGCCCTGTTCACCGAATTCATGCTGCCGTTCGAAGTCGCGGCGGTGATCCTGACCGTCGCGGTCGTGGCAGCGGTGATGCTGACCCTGCGCAGGCGCCCGGGCGCCCGCCACCAGAACCCATCCGAGCAGGTGCGCGTGCGCGTCGCCGACCGTTTGCGGATGGTGAAGATGCAGGCGGAAGTGCCGGCTGCGCACGCCAAGCCGGAGGAGGGCGCGCAATGAGCAACCTGATGTCCGCCCTGACCCTGGGCCACTACTTGACGCTGGGCGCGGTGATCTTCTGCATCAGCGTCGCCGGCATCTTCCTGAACCGCAAGAACGTGATCATGCTGCTGATCTCGCTGGAGCTGATGCTGCTCTCGGTGAACATCAACTTCGTCGCTTTCTCGCGCTCGCTGGGCGACGCCGCCGGGCAGGTGTTCGTGTTCTTCATCCTCACCGTTGCCGCTGCCGAGGCCGCGATCGGCCTGGCGATCCTGGTGACCCTGTTCCGCAACCGCCGCAGCATCGACGTGGCGGACATCGATACGTTGAAGGGCTGACCTGATGGATCCGGCAATCCTCATCTCCAAGACCCAACTGGTGCTGGTCGTGTTGCTGCCGCTGATCGGCAGTCTGCTGGCTGGCCTGTTCGGCCGCCGGATCGGCCGCGCCGGCGCGCATACCGCCACCATCCTCGGCGTGGCGGCCAGCTGCGCGTTGTCTGTGCACGTGCTGTGGCAGCTGCTGCAGGGCGCGGCCACCTTCAACGAGAACCTCTACACCTGGATGCAGGTGGGCGACATCTCCGTCAACGTCGGCTTCATGGTCGACAAGCTGACCGCGATGATGATGGTGGTGGTCACCTTCGTGTCGCTGCTGGTGCACATCTACACCATCGGCTACATGGCCGAGGATGACGGCTACCAGCGCTTCTTCAGCTACATCTCGCTGTTCACCTTCAGCATGCTGATGCTGGTGATGAGCAACAACTTCATGCAGCTGTTCTTCGGCTGGGAAGCGGTGGGCCTGGTGTCCTACCTGCTGATCGGCTTCTGGTACAAGAAGCCGACCGCGATCTTCGCCAACCTCAAGGCGTTCCTGGTCAACCGCGTCGGCGACTTCGGCTTCCTGCTGGGCATTGCCGGCGTGCTGTACTGGATCGGCTCGCTCGACTACGCGCAGGCGTTCGCCAACGCCGACGCGATCCGCGGCATGAGCGTGGAAATCCTGCCGGGCCAGGCCTGGTCGATCGCGACGGTCATCTGCATCTGCCTGTTCATCGGCGCGATGGGCAAGTCGGCGCAGGTGCCGCTGCACGTGTGGCTGCCGGACTCGATGGAAGGCCCGACCCCTATTTCGGCGCTGATCCACGCCGCGACCATGGTGACCGCCGGCATCTTCATGGTGGCGCGCATGTCGCCGCTGTTCGAGCTGTCCGAGACCGCGCTCAACTTCGTCCTGTTCATCGGTGCGACCACCGCGTTCTGGACCGGCCTGATCGGCATGGTGCAGAACGACATCAAGCGGGTGGTGGCGTATTCCACGCTGTCGCAGCTCGGCTACATGACGGTGGCGCTGGGCGTGTCCGCGTACTCGGCGGCGGTCTACCACTTGATGACCCACGCCTTCTTCAAGGCGCTGCTGTTCCTGGGCGCCGGCTCGGTCATCATCGGCATGCACCACGAGCAGGACATGCGCAAGATGGGCGGCCTGCGCAAGTACATGCCGATCACCCACATCACCATGTGGCTGGGCACGCTGGCGCTGGTCGGCACGCCGTTCTTCAGCGGCTTCTACTCGAAGGACAGCATCATCGAGGCCGCCGCGCACCACGCCCACGAGAACGGCGGTTGGATCGCGCAGTACGCCAACTGGGCGGTGTTGCTGGGCGCGTTCGTGACCAGCTTCTACAGCTTCCGCCTGCTGTACCTGACCTTCTTCGGCAAGGAACGCTTCAAGGATGCCCACGGGCATGGCCATGACGCGCACCACGACGCCCATCACGATGACGGTCACGGCCACCACGGTGCGCACGTGCCGCACGAGTCGCCGTGGGTGGTGACCCTGCCGCTTGTGCTGCTGGCGATTCCGTCGGTGCTGATCGGCTTCCTCACCGTCGGACCGATGCTGTTCGGCACCGACGTGCTGGGCCATGCCAAGCAGGTGCCGTTCTTCGAAGGCACCATCCAGGTGCTGGCCGAAAACGACGTCATGGCGGCGCTGGCCGAGGAGTTCCACGGCCCGGTGGCGTTCGCGCTGCACGGTTTCATGGCGCCGGCGTTCTGGCTGGCGCTGGCGGGCTTCGCGCTGGCCACGCTGCTGTACCTGGTCAAGCCGGAGCTGCGCACGGGCATCGTGCGCGCGCTGGCCGCGCCGATCCGCCTGCTGGAGCGCAAGTACTACATGGACGACCTGTGGATCGGCGGCCTCGCCGGCGGCAGCCTCAAGCTGGGCAGGTTCTCCAGCCTGTTCGACAACAGGGTGATCGATGGCGCCGTGAACGGCAGCGTCAGCCTGATCGGCACGGTGGCGGCGTCGCTGCGCAAGGTGCAGACCGGCTACCTCTACCACTATGCGTTCGCAATGATCCTGGGCCTGGTCGCGCTGCTGGCGATGGCCCGGTACTACTGGCAGTAAGCCGGCAACCGACGAGATGGAAACCGCAAGCGTGACCCACTGGCCCCTGCTTAGTCTTCTGATCTGGCTGCCGATCCTCGGCGGCGTGTTCTCCCTGCTGGCCGGCAACAAGCGGCCGGAGCTGGCGCGCTGGGTCGCGCTCGGCTTCGCGCTGCTGACGCTTGCCCTGTGCGTGCCGCTGTTCACCGGCTTCGACATGACAACCGCGTCGATGCAGTTCGTAGAACAGCGCGCATGGATCCCCGCCTACGACATCCAGTACCACCTCGGCGTGGACGGCCTGTCGGTGCCGCTGATCGGCCTGACCGCGCTGGTCGGCGTGCTGGTGCTGGTGGGCGCGTGGGGCTCGGTGGGCAAGCGGGTGTCGCAGTACTTCGCCAGCCTGATGATTCTGGAAGGCGTGATGATCGGCGCGTTCTGCGCGCTGGACTCGATGCTGTTCTACGTGTTCTTCGAGGCCATGCTGATCCCGATGTTCATCGTGATCGGCGTGTGGGGCGGGCCGCGCCGGATCTATGCCGCGCTGAAGTTCTTCCTGTACACCTTCCTCGGCTCGGTGTTCATGCTGATCGGGCTGGTGTACCTGTACCTGAAGGGCGGCAGCTGGCAGATCGCCGACATGGCGGCGCTGCCGCTGACCATGACCGAGCAGACCTGGCTGTTCTTCGCCTTCTTCGGCGCGTTCGCGATCAAGGTGCCGATGTTCCCGGTCCACACCTGGCTGCCGGACGCGCACGTCGAGGCGCCCACCGGCGGCTCGGTGGTGCTGGCTGCGATCATGCTGAAGATCGGCGGCTACGGCTTCCTGCGCTTCACCCTGCCGATCGTCCCCGATGCCGGCCACGAGTTCGCCTGGCTGATGATCACGTTCAGCCTCATCGCGATCGTCTACGTGGGCTTGGTGGCGCTGGTGCAGCAGGACATGAAGAAGTTGATCGCCTATTCGTCGGTCGCGCACATGGGTTTCGTGACTCTTGGCATCTTCATCGCGTTCTCGCTGGTGCGCGACCAGGGCCTGGCGGACACCGCCCGCTTCGGCCTGCAGGGCGCAATGGTGCAGATGATCTCGCACGGCTTCATCTCCGCCGCGTTCTTCTCCTGCGTCGGCGTGCTGTATGACCGCATGCACACCCGCATGATCAAGGACTACGGCGGCGTGGCGAAGGTGATGCCGTGGTTCGCGCTGTTCTGGGTGTTTTTCGCCATGGCCAACGCCGGCCTGCCCGGCACCAGCGGCTTCGTCGGTGAATTCGTGGTGATCCTGGCTTCGTTCCAGCACAACCCGCTGATCGGCCTGGCCGCCGCGCTGACCCTGATCATCGGCGCCGGCTATTCGCTGTGGCTGACCAAGCGGATCATCTGGGGCGACGTGGGCAACGCGCACGTGGCCGAACTGAAGGACATCAACGCGCGCGAATGGATCGTGCTGGGCGTGTTTGCCGCCTTCACGCTGGCGCTGGGCATCAACCCCAAGCCGCTGACCGACCTGATGGAACCGTCCATCGCGCAACTGGCGGCCCAGCTCGCCGCTACGAAACTGTAAGGACATGACGACGATGCAGGCCACTCTCGCCATGCCGGCAGCCACCGAACTGCTGCCGTTGATTCCCGAACTGGTGCTGGTGGGCGCCGCGTTCGCGCTCCTGATGCTGGACCTGTTCCTGAAGGACAGCCAGCGCGTGGTCACCCACGTGCTCTCCATCGCCACCCTGGTGCTGGTGGGCGGGCTGATCGCAGCCGGCGTGGGCGTCGGCGACGACACCACGGTGCTCAACGGCATGTTCGTGCGGGACACCATGGCCGACGTGCTGAAGGTCACCACCTGCGTGGTGTCGGCGATCGCGCTGCTGTTCGTCTGGCCCTACCTGCGCGAGCGCGGGCTGTACAAGGGCGAAGTGTCGGTGCTGATGCTGTTCGCGGTGCTGGGCATGATGCTGCTGACCTCGGCCGGCAGCCTGATCATGGTCTATCTGGGCCTGGAGCTGCTGGCGCTGAGCTCCTATGCGCTGGTCGCCATCGACCGCGACAACAAGCTGGCTTCGGAAGCGGCGATGAAGTATTTCGTGCTGGGTGCGCTGGCCTCCGGTCTGCTGCTGTACGGCATGTCGCTGGTCTATGGCGCCACCGGCAGCCTGGACCTTGCGGCGATCCGCGAAGCCGCCCCGGGCGTGGCGCAGCCGATGCTGCTGCTGACCGGCGTGGCGTTCATGGTCGCCGGCATCTCGTTCAAGTTCGGCGCCGCGCCGTTCCACATGTGGCTGCCCGACGTCTACCACGGTGCGCCGACCCCGATCACCCTGTTCATCGGTTCGGCGCCCAAGCTGGCCGCGTTCGCCATGGTGGTGCGCCTGCTGGGCTTCGGTGCCGCGCCGCTGGCCGAACACTGGCAACCGATGCTGGCGGTGCTGGCCGCGCTGTCGCTGGTGGTGGGCAACGTGATCGCGCTGATGCAGACCAACCTCAAGCGCATGCTGGCGTATTCGACCATCTCGCACGTCGGCTTCCTGTTCCTCGGCCTGGCCGGCGGCGGCGCGGAAGGCTACGCGGCGGCGATGTTCTATGCGATCAGCTATGCGCTGATGGCCACCGCAGCGTTCGGCGCGATCGTGCTGCTGGCGCGTCGCGGCTTCGAGGCCGACAACATCGACGACTTCAAGGGCCTTAACGCGCGCGATCCGTGGAGCGCCGGCATGGTGCTGTGCGTGATGGCGTCGCTGGCCGGCATCCCGCCGTTCCTGGGCTTCTGGGCCAAGCTGGCGGTGCTGCGTGCCGCGATCAATGGCGGCATGCTGTGGCTGGCCATCGTCGGCGTGGTGTTCGCGGTGATTGGCGCGTTCTATTACCTGCGCGTGATCAAGGTCATGTACTTCGACGAGCCGGTGGGCGAGCCGGTGCTGCCGCGCGACGACCGCGCGCTGCGGCTGGTATTCGGCGTCAACGCGCTGGGCCTGCTGGTCCTGGGCGTGTTCTGGAACCCGCTGATGGCGTGGTGCCAGGCGGCTTTCGCCTGAGACCAGCGGCCGCGCCGGCGTCGCCGCGATGGCGCGCGGGGAAAACGCAAAAGCCCGCCATCTGGCGGGCTTTTCGTTTGCGGGAATCACGCTTCCACAGCGCCCGCCGCCCGGCTGCGATCAGCGCGAGCGCTGCTCCACGTCGCCAACGAAGCGCCCCTGCCGGTCCACCACCACGCGCGCGCGTTTGGGCCCGTGGTAGAAGCTGGCGCGATACAGGCCGGCGTCCTCGCCGGTGCCGCGCTCGCACAGCCGGTCGATTTTGCGCTGCTCCAGCAGGCGCAGGAAGGCTTCCTGTTCCAGGCCCAGCGCAGCGGCGATCGGCGCCGCGTCGATCTCGATTTCGAGCGTGGGATTGAGGTCGAGCGGGATGGATTTGCCCATGGCGTGCTGCCGTTCGGTAACCGGCTTATTCCGCCGTCTGCGCGTACTCGGTGCCATGACCCCGGTCAACCGATCGGCAAACGAAAGGGGCCTTGCGGCCCCTTCCGGAATGCGCGGATGCAGCAGGCGCTCAGTTGACGTTCTGCAGGTCCCGCAGGCTGCCCGGCACGCTGGCGTAGTAGGCGGCAAGGTCGGCGATCTGCTGATCGCTCAGGTTCTTGGCCTGAGCGGCCATCACGTCGGCGGTGGAACCTGCGCGGGTGCCGCCGCGGTAGCCCTGCAGCGACTGCGCAAGATAGTCGGCGTACTGGCCGCCCAGCTTCGGGTACATGCCGTCGATCGGGGCGTTGCCGTCGGCGCCGTGGCAGGACGCGCAGGGGGCGATGCCTTCGCCGCCCTTGGCGGCGAACTCGCGGCCGGCATCGATGTTGCCGTCGGGCAGGCCGGCGGAGCTGGATTTGGCTTCACCCGCTGCGGCGTGGCCGCCTTCGGACTTGCCGCCGCAGGCCGACAGGGCCAGCGCGCAGGCGAGGGTGAGCAGGGTCATGGAGGTCTTGGTCATGGCGCGGCTCACTTCAGGCTGGACAGGTAGGCGGCGATGTCGGCGATGTCCTGCTGGGAGAAGCTCTCCGCCTGCGCCTGCATCGTCGGGTGTTTGCGCTTGCCGGTGCCGTATTCGGTCAGGGCGTTGCGCAGGTAGGTTTCCGACTGGCCGCCGATCTTGGGCACGTGGTAGCTGGGATAGGCGTTCTTGTAGCCGGTGAGGCCATGGCAGCCGCGGCAGGTGTAGGTCAGGCCCTTGCCGCGGGTGGCGTCGCCGGTGGCGGGCGCGGTGGGCGCAGCCGGGGCGGGGGCGGCTGCAGCGGGCGCAGCTTCGGCGGTGGGCGCGGCAGCATCAGCGGCGGCTGGTGCGGGCGGATCCTGCGCAGTGACGGCAAAGGCCGTCAGGAGCAGAGCAAGGCTTGCGGCAATCGGCAGCGGTCGCATCATCTGGCTGTTCCGGACTGTGGATCGGTAAAAGGAGGCGGGCGCCGGTGTTGGGCGCCCGTTCATTCGAGTATAGCGGCGAATGCCGCGGACTTCACATGCGACTCATCCGCATCGCCGCAGCGAATGGTTCGGCACGGTCGAAAACCATGCCATTGGCATGCATGACCTTCGACGGATAGCACAGGTTGCGGGGTCGGTGACATACTTGACTACAACACTACCCATCAGCCATTCCCCCATGCGCCCATCGATCCCGGTTCCCGCTTTCCATTCCAGCCGCCTGCTTCCGTTTGCCAGGCTCAGTCTGCTGGCCGTTGCCCTGGCGCTTGCCGCCTGCAAGGGGGGCGGCGCCGAGGGCGGCAAGGGGCCGGACGGCAAGGATCAGGCCAGCAAGGGGCCGGAAGCCATCCCGGTGGAAGTGATCAAAGCCTCCACCCGCTCGATTTCCGCCAGTTATGCCGGCACCGCGCCGCTGGAAGCGCGCGCGGAGGCGCAGGTGGTGGCGAAGACCTCGGGCATCGCGCTGCAGGTCTATGCCGACATCGGCCAGCAGGTGAGGGCCGGCCAGGCGCTGGTGCGGATCGACCGCGACCGCGCCAACCTGCAGGTCGCCCAGGCCGATGCGGAAGTGCGCAAGCTGGAGGCCAACTACCGGCGCTCCGCGCAGTTGCTGGATCAGAAGATGGTCAGCGTGAACGACGTGGACCAGCTGCGTTACAACCTGGAAAACGCGCGCGCGCAGCTGCGGATGGCGAAGCTGGAACTGTCCTACGGCACGGTGAGCGCGCCGATCTCCGGCGTGGTGGCGTCGCGCAGCATCAAGCAGGGCAACCTGGTGCAGATCAACACGCCGATCTTCACCATCGTCGACGTCTCCAGGCTCGAAGCCACGCTCAACGTGCCGGAGCGCGAGATCGCAACCCTGAAGGCCGGCCAGGCGGTGCAGCTCACCGTGGACGCGCTGCCGGGCAAGACTTTTGATGGCCGCATCGATCGGGTTTCGCCGGTGGTGGATGCCGGCAGCGGCACCTTCCGGGTGATCTGTGCGTTCGACGGCGGCGGCCTGCTGCAGCCGGGCATGTTCGCGCGCATCCGCATCAACTACGACCAGCGCGCCGACGCGCTGGTGATCCCGCGCACCGCGCTGCTGGAAGACGGCGGCGCGCCGGCCGTATTCACGGTCAAGGCCGGCAAGGCCGTGCGTTCGGAACTCAAGCTGGGTTACGTGGATGGCGAATGGGTGGAGGTGCGCGGCGGCCTGCGCGCGGGCGATCCGGTGGTGGTGGCCGGCAAGTCGGCCTTGCGCGAAGGGAGCGCGGTGCAGGTGATCGGCGACAAGGCCGCGCCTGCAGTCCCGGCGCCCGCAAAGGCGACCGCCAAGTGAGTTCGCCTTCGAGCCCCCGGCCGGAGCCCGCGCAGGACCCGCACCACGCGCTCGCGGCCGGCTTCAGCCTGGTGGAGTTCGCCACCCGCCGGCGCGTCACCATCGCGATGATGACGCTGACCCTGGTGCTGTTCGGGCTGATTGCGCTGGGCAGCCTCAAGGTCAACCTGTTGCCTGACCTCAGCTATCCCACCCTGACCGTGCGCACCGACTACGAGGGCGCGGCGCCGGCGGAAATCGAGACCCTGATCTCGCAGCCCGCCGAAGAGGCGCTGGGCGTGGTCAAGGGCCTGCGCAAGCTGAAATCGGTGTCGCGTACCGGCCAATCCGACGTGGTGATGGAATTCGCCTGGGGCACGAACATGGACCAGGCCAGCCTGGACGTGCGCGACAAGATGGAGGCGCTGCAGTTCCCGCAGGACGCCAAGCCGCCGGTGCTGCTGCGCTTCAATCCTTCCACCCAGCCGATCATGCGGCTGGCGCTGTCGCCGAAGCGGCAGGGTGCCGGCAGCGTCGAGGACATCCGCCAGCTGATGGAACTGCGCCGCTTCGCCGACGACGACCTCAAGCGCAAGCTCGAGCCGGTCGAGGGCGTGGCCGCGGTGAAGGTGGGCGGCGGCCTGGAGGACGAAGTGCAGGTGGACATCGACCAGCGCAAGCTGGCGCAGTTCGGCCTTACGTTGGACAACGTGATCAACCGGCTGGCGCAGGAGAACGTGAACGTTTCCGGCGGGCGGCTGGAGGAAGGCTCGCAGCGCTACCTCGTGCGCACCGTCAACCAGTTCGCCACCGTCGAAGAAATGGCGAACATGCTGCTGACCACGCGCAGCGCCGCGGCCGGCAATGCCGGCAACGAACAGGCGATGCGCCTGGCCGCCGCCAGCGGCGATGCGCGGGTGATGGCCGCGCTGTCGCAGGGTGGCAACACCCAGGCGGGGACCTCGCCGCTGCGGCTTAAGGACGTGGCCACGGTGCGCCAGGGCTACAGGGAGCGCGAGGCGATCATCCGGCTCAACGGGCGCGAGGCGGTCGAGCTGGCGATCTACAAGGAAGGCGATGCCAATACCGTGTCCACCGCCGATGCGCTGGAAACCAGGCTCAAGGCCATCCGCGAGAAGCTGCCCGCCGACATCGAACTGACCAACATCGAGGACCAATCGATCTTCATCCGCAACGCGATCCGCGACGTCAAGGTGGACGGTGTGATCGGCGGCCTGCTGTCGGTGCTGATCATCTTCCTGTTCCTGCGCGATGGCTGGAGCACCTTCGTCATCAGCCTGTCGCTGCCAGTGTCGATCATCGCCACCTTCTTCTTCATGAGCCAGCTTGGCCTGTCGCTCAACGTGATGTCGCTGGGTGGCCTGGCGCTGGCCACCGGCCTGGTGGTGGATGACTCCATCGTGGTGCTGGAATCAATCGCAAAGGCGCGCGAGCGCGGGCTCGGCATCCTCGAGGCGGCGATCACCGGCACCCGCGAGGTCAGCATGGCGGTGGTGGCATCCACCCTGACCACGATCGCGGTGTTCCTGCCGCTGGTGTTCGTGCAGGGCATCGCCGGCCAGCTGTTCCGCGACCAGGCGCTGACGGTGGCGATCGCCATCGGCGTCTCGCTGGTGGTGGCGATGACCCTGATCCCGATGCTGAGCGCCCTGAAGGGCCGCCCGCCGCTGGGCTTCCCGGAAGAGGCGGCGACCGCGCACTGGCAGCCGCAGAAGCGCTGGCAGAAGCCGGCGGCGTATGCCGGACGTGGCGTCGGCGCGCTGTTCCGCTATGGCTTCTTCAGCGTGGCGTGGTTGGTGGTGCGCGCCTGGCGCGGGGTGGTGTCGGTGGTCGGCCCGGTGATGCGCAAGCTCAGCGATCTGGCGATGGCGCCCTACGGTCGCGCAGAACGTGCCTACATGCAGGTGCTGCCGAAATCCCTGCAGCGGCCCACCCCGGTGCTGCTGGTGGCCGCGCTGGCGTTCGCGCTGACGATGGCGGCGGTGCCGCTGCTGGGCACCGACCTGATCCCGCAGTTCGCGCAGGACCGCTTCGACATGACCGCCAAGCTGCCGCCGGGAACGCCGCTGGCCAAGACCGACGCGCTCGTCCGCGACGTGCAGGCGCTGCATGCGAAGGATGCCGGCGTGCGCGTGCTGTACGGCGTCTCGGGCACCGGCACCCGGCTGGATGCCAGCCCGACCGAAAGCGGCGAGAACATCGGCAAGCTGTCGGTGGTGATGGAAAGCAACGACGCGGAAGGCCCGTTGACCGAGGCGCTGCGCAAGACCATGCAGGACTACCCCGGCGTGCAGGTGGATTTCAGCCGTCCCGAGCTGTTCAGCCTGTCGCCGCCGCTGGAGATCGAGGTGGAGGGCGCGGACCTGGAAACCATCCGCAAGGCCGGCAACCGGCTGGCCGGGATGCTGCGCGCCAACCCGCACTACGCCGACGTCAAGTCGACGGTGGAGCAGGGCTTCCCGGAAATCCAGATCCGCTTCGACCAGGACCGCGCCGCCGCGCTCGGCCTGACCACGCGGCAGATCGCCGACGTGGTGGTGAACAAGGTCAAGGGCAACGTGGCGACCCGCTACAGCTTCCGCGACCGCAAGATCGACGTGCTTGTGCGCGCGCAGGAATCCGACCGCAGCTCGGTGGATGACCTGCGCCGGCTGATCGTCAACCCGGGCAGCGGAACGCCGGTGGAGCTGGCGTCCGTGGCCGACGTGGTGGCCACCACCGGGCCCAGCGAGATCCACCGCGCCGACCAGCGCCGCGTCGCCATCGTCTCCGCCAACCTGCGCGACATCGACCTTGGCGGTGCAATCCGCGAGGTGAACGACATGGTGGCGTCGAGCCCGCTGGGCACCGATATCGACATGCGCATCGGCGGGCAGGGCCAGGAACTGGATGAGTCGATCCGCTCACTGCTGTTCGCGTTCGGGCTGGCGATCTTCCTGGTCTACCTGGTGATGGCCTCGCAGTTCGAATCGCTGCTGCATCCGTTCGTCATCCTGTTCACCATCCCGCTGGCGCTGGTGGGCGCGGTAGCGGCGCTGCTGATGACCGGTTCGCCGGCCTCGGTGGTGGTATTCATCGGCCTGATCCTGCTGGTGGGGCTGGTGGTGAAGAACGCGATCATCCTGATCGACAAGGTCAACCAGCTGCGCGAGGAGGGCGTGGCCAAACGCACCGCGCTGGTGGAGGGTGCACGCTCGCGCCTGCGTCCGATCATGATGACCACGCTGTGCGCGGTGTTCGGCTTCCTGCCGCTGGCGCTGGCCTTCGGCGATGGTGCGGAAGTGCGCAGCCCGATGGCGATCACGGTGATCGGCGGCCTGCTGGTGTCGACCCTGCTGACCCTGCTGGTGATCCCGGTGGTCTATGACCTGCTGGACCGCAAACCGGACGAGTTCTACGCGGAACGCGGCCGGCGCGTGCGCGCCGTGGCGGAGCAGGCGGCCGAGCTGATCTCGCACGAACACGACCCGCTGAATGGCGGCGCGAAGGCCTGATCGGATGAACATCACCGAGCTCTCCATCCGTCGCCCCATCACCACGATCATGCTGTTCGTGTCGATGGTGGCGATCGGCCTGATCGCTTCCTTCCGCCTGCCGCTGGAGGCCGAGCCGGAAGCCACCATCCCGTTCTTCTTCGTGTCGCTGCCGTACCCCGGCTCCACCCCGGAAGAGGTGGAGCGCAACCTGGTGCGCCCGGTCGAGGAGGCGCTGGCGACGATGCCGGGCATCGAAACGATGAACTCGCGGGCAAACGCCGACGGCGGCTCGATCCAGGTGCGCTTCAGCGACTGGAGCCGCGACATCGCCATCGCCGCCTCCGAGGCGCGCGAGCGCATCGACGCGATCCGCGACCAGCTGCCGGACGATTTCCGCCGCTACTTCGTGCAGCGCTGGAGCACCTCCGACCGCGAGGCGCTGAGCCTGCGCCTGACCAGCAGCATCGACCTGACCGCCCGCGCCGACCTGATCGAACGCAGCATCAAGCAGCGGCTCGAGCGCCTGCCCGGGGTGGCCCGGGTGGAAGTGGAAGGCGTGGCCAAGCAGGAAGTGCTGGTGGCGCTGGACAAGGACCGCCTGACCGCGCACGGCGTGGTGCTGAACGAGCTGGTGCAGAAGCTGCAGGCGGCCAACTTCGCGGTATCCGCCGGCGAGATCACCGAGGCCGGGCGGCGCCTGCGCGTGCAGCCGCTGGGCGAGCTGCAGCGACTGCAGCAGCTGCGCGACCTGCGCATCGACAAGAAGGGCACCCGCCTGTCCGACATCGCCGACGTCGACCTGCAGCCGCAGCGCATGAACTACGTGCGGCAGATGGACGGCAAGCCGAGCGTGGGCGTGGACATCTACAAGGAACGCGCGGCGAACCTGGTCGACCTGTCGCGGATGGTGCGCAAGGAGATCACGCTGCTGGAGCAGGACCCGGCGATGCGCGGGGTGAAGATCGAGGTCACCGACGACCAGGGCCAGGCCGTGACCAGCTCGCTGCTGGCGCTGGCGGAGGCCGGCGGCATCGGCCTGCTGCTGTCGGTGGTGGTGTTGTATGCCTTCCTGCGCCACTGGCCATCCACCCTGATGGTGTCCACGGCGATCCCGATCTGTTTCACGATGACCCTGGGCTTCATGTATTTCGCCGGGATCACCCTCAACATCATCTCGATGATGGGCCTGCTGCTGGCGGTGGGCATGCTGGTGGACAACGCCGTCGTGGTGGTCGAGAGCATCTACCAGGAGCGCGAGAAGTACCCCGGCAAACCGTGGCTGGCGTCGATCATCGGCACCCGCCACGTGGCCATCGCGCTGTCGGCCGGCACGCTTTGCCACTGCGTGGTGTTCCTGCCGATGCTGTTCGGCGAGAAGAACATCATCACCATCTACCTGAGCCAGTTGGCGGTGACCATTTCGGTGTCGCTGCTGGCCTCGTGGCTGGTGGCGATCAGCCTGATCCCGATGCTGTCGGCGCGGATGAAGACCCCGCCGGCGCTGAAGTCGCCGTTCATCACCGGGATGCAGGCGCGCTATGCCCGCCTGCTGCGCTGGACCCTGCTGCATCGCGGCTGGAGCGTGGCCGGGATCCTGGCGATCTCGCTGGTCAGCGTGTATCCGATGATGAACACCACCGGTAGCGGCGACGACAGCGATCCCACCGAGATCAACATCTTCTACCAGTGGAAGGGCTCCTATTCCAAGGAGGAGATGGGCAAGGAAGTCGCGCGGGTCGAGCAGTTCGTCAATGCGCACCGCAAGGACTTCAAGATCGACCGCGTGTACAGCCGCTACAGCGAACAGGGCTGGGCGCAGACCCGCCTGTTCCTGACCATCGACGACGCCGAACAGAACAAGAAGATTTCCGAGGAAGTGCGCAAGGGGTTGCCCAAGTCCGCGCGCGCCAAGCTCGGCATCGGCTGGCCCGGTGGCATGGGCAGCGGCGACGGGCAGGGCATCACCTTCAGCCTGATCGGCGATTCCACCCAGACCCTGAAGGAGCTTGCCGACGACATCGTGCCGATCCTGGCGCGCAATCCGAAGCTGCGCGACGTGCGCGTGGACACCGGCGATGCCAACACCGAGCTGAAGGTGCAGGTGAACCGCGAGCGCGCGGCGGCCTATGGCTTCAGCGCGCAGCAGGTGGCGCAGTTCGTCGGCATGGCGCTGCGCGGCTCGTCGCTGCGTGATTTCCATCGCGAGGACGTCGAGATTCCGGTCAACGTGCGTTTCGCCGGCTCGGACAGCTACAGCCTGGAGGACCTGTCCACCTTCCTGGTGCGCGCGCCGAACGGCACCGAGGTGCCGCTGCTGGCGATGGTGGACGTGGACACCACGCCTGCCGCCACCCAGATCCAGCGCCAGAGCCGGCAGACCATGCTGCAGGTGCAGGCCGGGCTGGCGCAGGGCGCTTCCATGCAGGACGCCCGCAAGTCGATCGAGGACACCCTGAAGAACGTGCAGTTCCCGCCGGGCTACAGCTATACCTTCGACGGCGCCGGCTTCAACATCAACTTCGACGGCATGGACCAGATGATCCGCGCGATCGGCATCGCGCTGGTGCTGATGCTGGTGATCATGGCGGCGGTGTTCGAATCGCTGCTGTTCCCGCTGGCGATCATGAGCTGCGTGCTGTTCTCGATCTTCGGCGTGTACTGGCTGTTCTGGCTCACCGGCACCGAGATGAACATCATGGCGGTGATCGGCATCCTGGTGCTGATGGGCGTGGTGGTGAACAACGGCATCGTGATGATCGAGCACATCAACAACCTGCGCCGCCGCGGCCTGCCGCGCATCGACGCGCTGGTCGAAGGCAGCCGCGAGCGGCTGCGCCCGATCATGATGACGATGGGCACCGCGATCCTGGCGATGATCCCGATCGCGCTGTCCACCAAGACCGCCGACGGCATGCCGCCGTACTACCCGATGGCGCGCGCGATCGCGGGCGGGCTGGCGTTCTCCACCGTGGTCAGCCTGCTGTTCCTGCCCACCATCTACGCGCTGCTGGACGATCTGCGCACCGGCAGCTCGCGGCTGCTGGAGCGGGCGCGGATGAGCCGCGCGCAGCGGCGGGCGCCGGCGGCGGGCTGAGTGCCGCCGAGGGGCATCTCCCCCTCGCGGCCGTTGCGGCAACCGGAGCGTGGACGCCGGACGCGTTATCGTGTGTCGCAACGCGACGCGGGAGACGGTTCCGGGATGAGTACCTACGCACTGGACGCGGTGTTCCGGCCGCGCTCGCTGGCGCTGGTTGGCGCCAGTCCGCGCGAACGCTCGGTCGGTCGCGCCATCCTGCGCAACCTGCGCGAAGGTGGCTTCGCCGGGCCGCTGGGCGTGGTCAATCCGCGCTATCCGCAGATCGACGGAATACGGGCGGTGGCCCGGCTGGCCGATCTGGGGTTCGCGCCCGAGCTGGTGGTGGTGTCCTCGCCGGCGGCCACGGTGCCGCGGGTGATCGCCGATGCTGCCGCGGTTGGCGCGCGTGCGGCCATCATCGTCACCGCCGGGTTGGGGCGTGGCCCCGGCTCGCTGCTGGAACAGACCGAGGCCGCAGCGCGCGCGCACGGCCTGCGCATCGTCGGGCCCAACTGCCTGGGCGTGATGGCGCCGCATGCCCGACTCAACGCCAGCTTCGCCGCCGGTGCACCGCTGGCCGGCGACCTGGCGCTGGTGTCGCAGTCCGGGGCGATCGCCTCGGGGCTGGTGGAATGGGGCAAGGCGCGCGGGGTCGGGTTCTCGGCGGTTGTGTCGCTGGGCGACGCGCTGGACGTGGACGGCGGCGACCTGCTCGACTGGTTCGCGCAGGATCCGAAGACCCGCGCAATTTTGCTGTACATCGAATCGATCCAGGACGCGCGCAAGTTCATGTCGGCCGCGCGTGCGGCGGCGCGTGCCAAGCCGGTGGTGGTGGTGAAGTCCGGCCGGCATGCGCAGGGCGCGCGCGCCGCCGCCACCCATACCGGTGCGCTGGCGGGTTCCGATGGCGTGTACGACGCCGCGTTCCGGCGTGCCGGGCTGCTGCGGGTGATGGCGCTGGACGAGCTGTTCGCCGCGGCGGAAACGCTGGGTCACCTGCGCAGCACGCCGGGGCGACGGCTGGCCATCCTCACCAACGGCGGCGGCATCGGCGTGCTGGCTGTCGACCGGCTGGTGGACATGGGCGGCACCCTGGCGAGCATCGACGATCCCACCCGCGAGCGGCTGGAGGCGCTGCTGCCGCCGACCTGGTCGCGGGCCAATCCGATCGACGTGATCGGCGATGCCGACGCCGCGCGCTACGCCGCTTCGCTGGAGGCGCTGCTGGCCAGCCCGGAGAACGACGCGGTGCTGGCCATGCATGTGCCCACCGCGCTGTCGTCGTCGCAGGACACCGCAGAGGCCGTCGCCGGCGTGTTGGCTGCCCGCCCGCGCGGCTCCATCGGCAAGCCGGTGCTGGGCGTTTGGGTTGGTGCCGGTCACGACGCCACTGCGCGGCTGGATGCGGCGGGGGTGCCGACCTATTCCAGCGAAGCCGACGCGGTACGCGGCTACATGTACCTGGTGCGCCATCGCGAGGCGCAGCGCGCATTGATGGAAACGCCGCCCAGCCTGCCGGAGGATTTCGAAGTGGACACCGCCGCCGCGCGCGCGGTGGTGGACGGCGCGCTGGCCGCGGGCCGGCGCTGGCTGGATCCGCTGGAGGTCGCCGCGCTGCTGCGCGCCTACGCCATTCCGGCCACCCCGGTCGCGCTGGCCACGGATCCCGCGCATGCCGAGCAGGTGGCCGCGCCGCTGTTGGCCGCCGGCACGCCGGTCGCGCTGAAGATCCTGTCGCCGGACATCGTCCACAAGTCCGATGTCGACGGCGTGCGCCTGAACCTGACCAGCGGTGCCGCCGTGCGCGAAGCCGCCGAGGTGATCCTGGCGCGCACGCGCGCACTGCGGCCGCAGGCGCGCATCGACGGCGTGACCGTGCAACCGATGGTTCTGAAGCCGAAGGCGCGCGAGCTGATCGTCGGCCTGGCGGATGATCCGACCTTCGGCCCGGTGGTGGTGTTCGGCCGCGGCGGCACCGCGGTGGAGGTCATCGACGACAAGGCGCTGGCGCTGCCGCCGCTGGACCTGCGGCTGGCCCATGAGCTGATCGCGCGCACCCGCGTTTCGCGCATTCTCAAGGCCTATCGCGACGTGCCCGCCGCCGACGAGCGCGCGGTGGCACTGGTGCTGGTGAAGCTGGCGCAGCTGGCCGCCGACATCCCCCAGGTGCGCGAACTGGACATCAACCCGCTGCTGGCCGATCGCGATGGAGTGGTGGCGGTGGATGCGCACGTGGCCATCGCCCCCGCCGACGAAAGCCCGAACCGCGGCCCGTGGCATTCGCGGATGGTGATCCGCCCGTATCCGTCCGAATGGGAGCGCGAGGTCGACCTCGCCCACGACGAGCGCATGTTCGTGCGCCCGGTGCGGCCCGAGGATGAAGCCCTGTTCCGCGAGTTCTTCGGCCGCATCAGCGACGAGGACCTGCGGCTGCGGTTCTTCTCCACCGTGCGCCACTTCAGCCACGAATTCATCGCCCGCCTGACCCAGCTCGATTACGCGCGGGCGATCGCGCTGGTGGCGCTGGGCACCGATACCGGCCAGCTGTTGGGCGTGGTCCACCTGCTGGCCGACGCCAATTTCGAGAAGGGCGAGTACAGCATCCTGGTGCGCTCGGACCTGAAGGGCTACGGCATCGGCTGGCAGCTGATGCGGATGATGGTCGAATACGCGCGCAGCGTCGGCCTGAAGACGGTGGAAGGCCAGGTGCTGCGCGAGAACGCGACGATGCTGCGGATGTGCCGCCAGCTGGGCTTCCGGGTCAACGTGGATCCGGACGACATGATGCTGATGGACGTGGCGCTGGACGTGGCCAGCGCGCAGGTCTGAAGCCGGCTAGTGGATCAGCCGGCCGAGGATGCTGGCGCCGGAAATCCACACGCCGATCGCGCTGCCGATGTTGCTCAGCAGGAACACCAGCACCACCCGGCACACCCGGTTGCGGTACCAGCCCGCCAGCGTCTGCGCGTCGTCGCGCAGGGCCAGGAAGTCGGGGTAGGCCGGCTTGCGCAGGTGCACTTCCGCCAGTGCGCTGAACATCCCCGGCGGCAGGCCGGGGCGGAACGGCTTCAGCGGTGCGGCGATGGCGGCGGCGAGGATGCTCAGCACATGCCCGCGCGCCAGCAGCGCGCCCAGCGCCGCCAGTCCGCCGGTCCAGGCCACCCATTGCAGCAGCAGGTCGCGGCCCAGGTCGCGGCCGCCGTGGAAATAACCCCAGGCGATGCCGCCGCAGATCAGCACCATCAGGGTGAGGGTGATCCAAGGGATGTTGCGCTTCTGCCGGACCTGCACCAGTTCCTCGGTCAGCGCCTGCGGCGCACGCTGCTCTTCGGCGAGGTATTTCGCCATGCCCTTGAGGTGGCCGGCGCCGACCACGGCGAGGACGTGCTTCGCACCGTCGCCGCGCTCGCGCAGCTTCGCCGCCATGTAGCGGTCGCGCTCGTCGATCAGGCTGGCGTACAGCGTCGGCGTTTCGCGGGCGAACTCGCCGAAGCTGGACTCCAGCATGTCGCCTTCCTTCAGTCGCTCGATGTCGGCTTCGGAGACATCCTCGCGGTCGAACAGTCCGGCGGCGACGCTGCCGATCAGCTTGGCGCGGTCCCACCAGCTCAGGCCCTGCAGGATGCGGCGGAAGGTGATGCCCACGTCGCGGTCGATCAGCTGCAGCGACAGCCCGCGTGCCACCGCCTCGGTGGCCGCGGCCTTCAGTTCCGCACCCGGCTCGATGCCCAGCTGTTCGGCCAGCCGGCGCTGGTAGGCCGCCAGCGCAAGGTTGGCGGCGAACGGCGCCACCTTCTTCTCGCGGATCACCTTGACAAGGTCCAGCTGCGCCAGCGCGTCGGGCTGGGTCAGCGCCTTGTGGCGCTGCTCGTCCAGCTCCACCGCCACCGCGTCGAAGCGGCCGCTGTCGATGGCGGCGTTGACCGCGTCGATGCTGGCCCTGGAGACGTGGGCGGTGCCCAGCAGGGTGTAGCGGACACCGTCGCGCTCCAGCTCGACGACGGGCTGGCCGGCATAGCTGGTGCTGTCCTGCGCGGCGGCCTCAGTCACGGTAGCGCTTCGTCAGGTCGCCGTAGGCGTCGATGCGGCGGTCGCGCAGGAACGGCCAGATCCGGCGCACGTGCTCGCTGCGCTGCATGTCCACCTCGGCCAGCAGGAGGGTTGGCTCGGTACCGGCTTCGGCGATGAACTCGCCCTGCGGTCCCAGCACGTGGCTGTTGCCCCAGAAATCGATGCCGGATGCGTCCAGCGGCGACGCTTCATGGCCAACGCGGTTGCACGACAGCACCGGCAGGCCGTTGGCCACGGCATGGCCGCGGTGGCTGAGCACCCAGGCATCGCGCTGGCGGGTCTTCTCGTCCTGCGCATCGTCCGGGTCCCAGCCGATCGCGGTGGGATACAGCAGCAGCTCGGCGCCGGCCAGCGCCATCAGGCGCGCGCCTTCCGGATACCACTGGTCCCAGCACACCAGCACGCCGAGGCGGCCGACGCTGGTATCGATGGGATTGAAGCCGAGGTCGCCCGGGGTGAAGTAGAACTTCTCGTAGAACCCCGGATCGTCCGGGATGTGCATCTTGCGGTACTTGCCGGCAATCGAACCGTCGGCATCAAAGACCACCGCGGTGTTGTGGTACAGCCCGGTGGCGCGCTTCTCGAACAGCGAGCTGACCAGCACCACGCCGTGCTGCTTCGCCAGCGCCGACAGGCGCGCGGTCGAGGGGCCGGGAATCGGTTCGGCCAGGTCGAATTCGCAGACGGATTCGTGCTGGCAGAAGTACGCACCGTTGTGCAGTTCCTGCAGCAGGACGAGTTTCGCCCCCGATTTTGCAGCCTCGGCCACGCGGGTTTCGATCACCGCGAGGTTGGCCTCGGCGTCGCCATGGTTGCGCTCCTGCACCAGCGCGACGGGAAGCTTGCTGTACCTGGACATCAGACCAGACCCTCCGGCAATTGCATGGTGATGCAGTGCAGGCTGCCGTTCTGCCAGATCAGCGGGCGGCAGGGCACCTGCACGATTTCGCGGCCGGGGAACGCCTGCGCCAGCACCGCGGCCGCCGCATTGTCGGCCGCATCGCCGTAAGCCGGCATCAAAACCGCACCGTTGACGATCAGGAAGTTGGCGTAGCTGGCGGCAAGTCGGCGCGGCTGGCCGTCTTCGCCGATGTCGAGGACCGGCTGGGCCCACGGCAGCGGGAACAGGCGGTACGGCTTGCCGTTGCGGGTGCGCAGCGCGGCGATCTCGTCGGCCATCGCCTTGAGGTCGGCGTAGTGCGAATCCGCCTGGTCATCGCAGGCCTGGAAGACGATCGCATCGCCTGGGGCGAAGCGGGCCAGGGTGTCGATATGGGCGTCGGTGTCATCGCCCTCCAGCGCACCGTGGTCCAGCCACAGCACGCGGTCCTGGTGCAGCCACGCCGACAGCTGCGCGGTCAGTTCCTCGCGGCCGGCATCGGGATGGCGTTCGTGCAGGCAGCGCCAGGTGGTGAGCAGGGTGCCGTGGCCGTCGGTTTCGATGCCGCCGCCTTCCAGCGCGAAATCGATGCGCTGGCGCGGCGTATCGCCGAACACGCCCTGCGCGGCCAGCGTTTCCACCAGCAGGTCATCGCGGCCCGCTTCGAACTTGCCGCCCCAGGCGGTGAAGCGGAAATCGAGCAGGCGGAAGCCGTCGCCCTCGCGCAGCGAAACCGGCCCGGAATCGCGCAGCCAGGTGTCGTCGTAGGCGACGGTCACGAACCGCACCCGCGCCATGTCCACCCGGTTGGAGCGCAGGCGGATGTCGGCATAGGTTTCGACGTCGTCGTCGGCCACGCAGATCATCACCGGCTGGAAGCGGGTGATCGCCTGCACCAGCGCGATGTAGGTGTCCTCGACGTCGCCAAGGCGGTCGGCCCAGTCGGTGCCGGCATGCGGCCACGCGATCAGGATCGCCGACTGGGGTTCCCACTCGGCGGGGAAGCGCACGGAAATTTCGGTCATCGTTCTGCAGGAAAGTCCCGCGCCGCGGCGCGGGAAGGGGAGGGATGGCGTCAGCGGGTGGCGGGCTTGGGGCCGATCTCGTCCGCGCCGGCCTTGTTGGCCACCGCGTCGATCACCCGGCCTTTCTCGAAATAGACGGTGAAGGCGGGATAGACCCAGCGGTCGATGACCGGCCACGCCTGCTTCTGGCCGCCGCGCCGATCCAGCCGTTCGGCCGGTGCGCCGAAACGCGCCTCTACCTGCGCCATGCGCAGGCCGCGCGTGGGCAGGTTGCCGGTTTCTTCCTGCACGCGCTGGATCAGCAGCGTATCGCCGGCACAGGCGATACCCGAGACAGTGGCGAGCAGGGCGAGGACGAGGGTGCGGGACGTGCGGCGCATGGCGGAGCTCCCGAGGGGTTGGAGGCCGGATTCTATGCCGATACGCAAAAGGCCGCCTTGCGGCGGCCTTCACGGGGTCGGGCCGCGCGCAGGGCGCGGCGCCTTCACGCCGGTCTCAGCGCTGGCGCGCCTTGAAACGCGGGTTGGACTTGCAGATCACGAAGACCTTGCCACGACGGCGAACCACCTTGCAGTCGCGGTGACGGGCCTTCGCCGACTTCAGGGAGGACAGGACCTTCATGATGAAACCTCGGCAAATGGAATGGGATGAAACGAAGCCGCGCATTCTAACGGGTATTCGGCTGCCTTTTCAACAGGTTGGCATGTTTCCTTCGCGCGGCCTGCGCCGCCGGCGGGTTGGTTCCATAATGCCGGCCATGAATTCCTCCGTTCCGGTTCTCACCATCGACGGTCCTTCCGGCTCCGGCAAGGGCACCATCAGCCGCCTCGTCGCCACCCGGCTGGGCTGGCACTATCTGGATTCCGGGGCGCTGTACCGCGCCGTCGGGATCGCCGCAGGCTGGTCCGACCTTGACCTGTCCGATGCCTCGGCGCTGGTGCGCTGCACCTTCGATACCGAGGTCGGTTTCCGCGACGACGGCGACGGCGAGCCGCGGGTCATCGTCAACGGCGTCGACGCCACCCTGGAGCTGCGCACCGAAACCGCCGGCGCGGCGGCCTCGGCCATCGCCGCCATCCCCGAGGTCCGCTCGGCGCTGAAGGAGCGCCAACGCGCCTTCCGCCAGCCGCCGGGGCTGGTGGCCGACGGTCGCGACATGGGGACGGTGATCTTTCCCGATGCCGCTCACAAGGTGTTTTTGACCGCCAGCGCCGAGGAACGCGCGGAAAGGCGCTATAAGCAGTTGAAAGACAAAGGGGTTTCGGTCACAATCGACGGTCTGCTGCGCGAGATCCTCGCCCGCGATGCCCGCGATGCCAGTCGCGCGGTGGCGCCGCTGCGTCCGGCAACCGATGCCGTCCTCATCGACACCACCGGCCTGCCCATCGACGTGGTGGTCGCCCGGGTGTTGGACGTCGTCTCCCGACCGATCGGCTGACGGCCCCGGATCCAGCGCTGCAGAGACAGTCCCGCGGGCACGTCCGTGCCTGCGGTTTTCCTTCATCCATCACACATGGCAAAGCGCCTCCTGCGCGAACGCCAACCAACCCAAGGTGGGCCGCCCCGTTGCTGTGGGCCGCCTGTGTATCCACCCGAGATTTTTCATGAATTCCGTAGCTACCGAATCCTTCGCCGAACTGTTTGAAGCCAGCCAGACCAATTGGGCCAAGATCAAGCCCGGCGCCATCGTCAAGGGCATCGTGGTCGACGTCCGCAACGACGTCGTGGTCATCAACGCCGGCCTGAAGTCCGAGGGCATCGTTCCGATCGAACAGTTCCGCAACGACGCCGGTGAAATCGACGTCGGCATCGGCGACGAGGTCAAGGTCGCCCTTGATTCGCTCGAGAATGGTTTTGGCGAAACCGTGCTGTCGCGCGAGAAGGCCAAGCGCGCCATGGTGTGGGACGAGCTGGAAGAGGCGCTGGAAGCCAACGCCACCATCGTCGGCCGCATCAGCGGCAAGGTGAAGGGCGGTTTCACCGTCGACATCAAGGACGTCCGTGCGTTCCTGCCGGGCTCGCTGGTCGACGTGCGCCCGGTCCGCGACCCGGTCTACCTGGAAGGCAAGGAGCTGGAATTCAAGCTCATCAAGCTCGATCGCAAGCGCAACAACGTGGTCGTCTCCCGCCGTGCGGTGGTCGAGACCGAGCATTCGGAAGAGCGCGAGCAGCTGATGGAGAAGCTGGTCGAGGGCGCCGTGCTGAAGGGCGTGGTCAAGAACCTGACCGACTACGGCGCGTTCGTCGACCTCGGCGGCATCGATGGCCTGCTGCACATCACCGACATGGCGTGGAAGCGCGTGCGCCATCCGTCCGAAGTGGTGGAAGTGGGCGCCGAGCTCGACGTCCGCGTGCTCAAGTACGACCGCGAGCGCAACCGCGTTTCGCTGGGCCTGAAGCAGCTGGGCGAGGATCCGTGGGACAACATCGCCCGCCGTTACCCGTCCAACTGCCGCGTGTTCGGCAAGGTCTCCAACGTCACCGATTACGGCGCGTTCGTCGAGATCGAGCCGGGCGTGGAAGGCCTGGTGCACGTGTCCGAGATGGACTGGACCAACAAGAACGTCAACCCGGCCAAGGTGGTGCAGGTCGGTGACGAGCTCGAGGTCATGGTGCTGGACGTGGACGAAGAGCGTCGCCGCATCTCGCTGGGCATCAAGCAGGTCACCAGCAACCCGTGGGAAACCTTCGCCGCCATCCACAAGAAGGGTGACAAGGTCGAAGGCCAGATCAAGTCGATCACCGATTTCGGCATCTTCATCGGCCTGGACGGCGGCATCGATGGCCTGATCCACCTGTCCGACATCAGCTGGAACTCCACCGGCGAAGACATCGCCCGCAACTACAAGAAGGGCGACACGCTCGAGGCGGTGGTGCTGGCGGTCGATCCGGAGCGCGAGCGCATCAGCCTCGGCGTCAAGCAGATGGAACAGGATCCGCTGGGTCAGTTCATGGCTGCCAACCCGAAGGGCACCAAGGTCAAGGGCACCGTCAAGGAAGTCGACGCCAAGGGTGCGGTCATCGACCTGGGCGAGGGCGTGGAAGGCTACGTGTCCGTGCGCGACATCAGCCACGAACGCACCGAAGATGCCAGCCAGGTGCTGAAGGTCGGTCAGGAAGTCGAAGCCAAGTTCGTGGGCATGGACCGCAAGGGCCGCAGCCTGCAGCTGTCGATCAAGGACAAGGACGCAGCCGAAACCGCCGAGGCGCTGGCCGAGTACAACAAGGCCCACTCCGATGCGGCCAGCGGCACCACCAAGCTGGGCGCGCTGCTGCGCGAGCAGCTGAACAGCAAGGCCGACTGATCCATCCGGCCGATTGACCTGCGGCGGCCCGGCTTCGGTCGGGCCGCCGTTTTCTCGGCGTCCGAACACCTTCGCAAATGACCAAGTCCGAACTCATCGAACTGCTTGCACGGCGCCAGCCGCACCTGAAGGCCGACGACGTCGACATGGCGGTGAAGACGCTGCTGCAGATGATGGGTGGGGCGCTGGCCGCCGGCGAGCGGATCGAGATCCGCGGGTTCGGCAGTTTTTCGCTGCACTACCGGCCGCCACGCACCGGCCGCAACCCGAAGACCGGCGATGCCGTTGCGCTGCCGGGCAAGCACGTGCCGCATTTCAAGCCGGGCAAGGAGCTGCGCGAGCGGGTCACCGGCGTGCTGCCGCTGCCGGCCCAGGACTGACGCTGCGCCAGGGCGGCGGATCGACGGCCCAAGTCCGTTAAGCTTGCGGGACTGCCGCAACCGGATACCAGACCGTGGCGTCTTTCATTCGAATTGTTGCCGCCATCGCCTGCCTGCTGGCCGGCGGAGTCGTTGGCGCGCTGAATCCCCAGCCGATCGCGTTGGATCTCGGGTTCGCCACGCTGCACGCCAGCCTTGGGCTGGGCGTCCTTGTGGCACTGCTGCTGGGCGTGCTGGTGGGCGGCATGTTGTTGGCGATAGGCGTGGTAGCGCCATTGCGCCAGCGGTTGCGCCGCGCGGAAGTCGCGTGCGCATTGGCCAAGCAATCAGGGAGCTGAACGTGGATTTCCTAGACCAATGGATGTGGTTCGTCATCTTCGTGCCGCTGGCCGCACTGCTGGGCTGGGTGGTCGGCCGCCGCGGCGGCGAGCAGCACAGCGGCAACCAGGTCAGCAAGCTGTCCACCACCTATTTCCGCGGCCTGAACTACCTGCTCAACGAGCAGCCGGACAAGGCGATCGAGCTGTTCCTGCACGTCGCCGAACTGGACAAGGACACCTTCGAAACACAGGTTGCGCTGGGCCATCTGTTCCGCCGGCGCGGCGAGGTCGATCGTGCGATCCGCCTGCACCAGGCGTTGGCGCAACGCAGTGACCTGAGCGACACCCACAAGATCCAGGCGTTGTCGGCGCTGGGCGAGGACTACATGCGCGCCGGGCTGCTGGATCGCGCCGAAACCGTGTTCAACGACCTGGCCCAGCTTGACCAGCGCGCCCCGCAGGCGCTGCGCCACCTGATCGGCATCTACCAGTCGGAGCGCGACTGGGAAAAGGCGATCGGCAACGCCACCCGTTTCGAGGAAGTCTCGGGCGAGCCGATGGGCAAGCTGATCGGGCAGTTCGAGTGCGAATTGGGCGATCGTCATCGCGCCAACGGCGAGATCGAGGCGGCGCGCGCGGCGCTGGTGCGCGCCTATGCGGCCGATCCCACCTCCGTGCGTGCCGGCATCGCCGAAGGCCGCATCGAGGCCGAGGCAGGCAACCCGCAGGGCGCCATCCGTGCGCTGGAGCGGGCGGCGCGACACGACCCGGAATACCTCCCGGTGATCCTGCCGATGCTGCTGGAAAACTACACCAGGGCCGGCGAACGTTCGGGCGCGCGCGCCTTCCTGAGCGAGATGTGCGAGCACTACCGTGGCATCGCCCCGGTGCTGGCGCTGACCCGGATGGTGGAGACGGAGGAGGGGGTCAGCGCCGCCCGCCGCTTCCTTGCCGAACAGCTCAAGGATCGCCCGTCGGTGCGCGGCGAAGCGGCACTGATCGACCTCAGCCTCGCCGACCAGGTCGACGCCGAGGCGACACTGCACGACCTCAAGCTGGTCACCGACCAGCTGCTGGTGCGCAACCCCAGCTACCGCTGCAACCGCTGCGGCTTCGGCGCGCGCAGCCACCACTGGCAATGCCCCAGCTGCAAGGAGTGGGGCACGGTGAAGCCGCTGCTGAACTATGCGGTGGTCTGAACCGGCGCTGCTGCTGGCGGCGGCTTTCTCGATTTCCTGCTTCGCCACCGCCTGGGCGCGCGCGCATGCGCGCAGCCGCGGCCTGATGGATTTGCCTGGTGAACGCCGCAGTCATGATCTGCCCACTCCGCGCGGCGGCGGCATCGGTATCGCGCTTGCGGGGCTCTGCGCCTGCGGCTGGCTGGCCTGGGTCGGCAGCGGCGCATGGATCTGGGTTGCTGTTGGCCTTGCGCTGGTGGCAGGCGCCGGCTGGTGGGACGACCATCGCCCGCTGCCGGCGTGGCCGCGCCTGCTGGCGCACCTCGTGGCGGGCGCAAGCCTCTCAGCCGGCATGTTGCAACTGGGGGCACCGGCGGCCGCGGCGATGGCCGCGCTGCTGCTGGTGCCGGTGTTGGTGAACGTGTGGAACTTCATCGACGGGATCGACGGACTTGCCACGAGCCAGGCGCTGTTGGCCGCACTGGCATTCGCCTGGGTGCTGGATGGGCCGGGGCGGGTGTTGGCGCTGGTTGTGGCCGCCGCCTGCTGCGGCTTCCTGCCGTTCAACCTGCCGAAGGCGCGGATCTTCCTTGGCGACGTTGGCAGCGGCGCGCTGGGTTATCTGCTGGCGGCGCTGGTCGTCCTCGGGTTTTCTGGTCTTTCTGCCGAATGGTGGCCGATCCTGCTGCTGCCGCTCGCAAGCTGCCTGGTTGATGCCGGGATGACCCTCGCCGGGCGCATGTTTCGTGGCGAGGCGTGGTGGCGGCCGCATCTACAGCACCTCTACCAGCGCTTGGCGCGAAGCCACGGGCATCCGCGGGTCACGCTCGGCTATGCAGGATGGACGGCGCTGTCAATCGGGATCATGCTAGGCCTTTACCGGGCGCCGGAGGGTTGGGCCCGGGTCGGCACGGCGATCTTCTTCGGTCTGTCGATGGTTGCATGGCGCGGCCTGCATCGCAGGCTTGGAAACGCAAGCGAAGGAACCGTTTGATGAGTGGATGGAAGGATCGCCTCAGGTACCGCCTGCCGCGCCTGGCGGTGGTTGGACACGATCTTGCGATGGTGTGGATCTGCTGGCAGGGCCTGCACTACCTGCGCTACGCGCTGCAGCCGACGCCGCTGGACCTCGCGCCGTTTTCCAATACCGTGATCATCGTGCTGGTCGCACAGGGGCTGGTGTCCTGGCGGGTCGGTCTGTACCGCGGGCTGTGGCGTTTCGCCAGCGTTCCCGACCTGCTCAACATCTTCAAGGCCAGCGTATTGGGCCTGCTTGCGGTGGTCGTCGGGCTGTTCTTCTACAGCAGGCTGGACCTGGTGTCGCGCGCGGCGCTGCTGTTGTATCCGTTCGTGCTGACGGTGCTGCTGGGCGCGCCGCGGCTGATCTTCCGGGCATGGAAGGACCACAGTCTGCAGCAGGCGGTTGACGGTGCGGAACGGGTGCTGGTCCTTGGTGCGGGCCAGGCCGGCGAAGCGCTGGTGCGCGACCTGCGCCGGCTCGGACGCTATGACCCGATCGGTTTCCTCGACGATGCGGCGTCGCTGCGCGGAACCCGGCTGCAGGGCCTGCCGGTGCTGGGCAGGATTCCGGAAGTGGCGCGGATCGCCAAGGAAACCGGCGCCCAGCTGCTGGTGATCGCGATGCCGTCGGTCGACGCCACGGTGATGCGCAGGGTGATCGCGCTGTGCGAGGAGAGCCACGTGCCGTTCCGCACCGTGCCGCGCCTGGCGGACATGCTGGAAGGACGCTCGCTGCCCGGGCAGCTGAAGGAAGTGGCGATCGAGGACCTGCTCGGCCGGCAGCCGCGCAGTCCGGACTGGAAGGCGATCCGCGGTTGGTTGGGTGGACGTTCGGTGCTGGTGACCGGCGCTGGCGGTTCGATCGGATCCGAACTGTGCCGCCAGTGTGCGCGCCACGGCGCCAAGCGCATCGCGCTGGTCGAGATCGACGAGCTGGCGCTGCTGACCATCGCTGCCGAGCTGCGCCGCGATTTCCCCGGCATCGAATGCGTGCCGGTGCTGGGCGACTGCGGCGACCAAGCAGTCATCGCCCATGCGTTGAAACTGGTGGAACCCGAAGCCGTGTTCCATGCCGCCGCCTACAAGCAGGTGCCGTTGCTGCAGGGCCAGCTGCGCGAGGCGGTGCGCAACAACGCGCTGGCAACGCACGTGGTGGCCAAGGCCAGCCGCGAGGCGAACGTCGGCACCTTCGTGCTGGTGTCCACGGACAAGGCGGTGGATCCGGTGAACGTGCTGGGCGCCACCAAGCGGCTGGCCGAAATGGCCTGCCAATCGCTGGTGGATGCACGCTCCACCCGCATGGTGACGGTGCGCTTCGGCAACGTGCTGGATTCGGCCGGCAGCGTGGTGCCGCTGTTCCGCGAGCAGATCCTTCGCGGCGGCCCGGTGACCGTGACCGATCCGGACGTGACCCGCTATTTCATGACCATTCCCGAAGCCTGCCTGCTGATCCTGCAGGCAGCGTCGATCGGCGCGCAGCAGGCGATCTACACGCTGGACATGGGCGAGCCGGTGCCGATCCGGGTGCTGGCCGAGCAGATGATCCGCCTGGCCGGCAAGCAGCCGGGCAAGGACGTGGCGATCGAGTACATCGGCCTGCGCCCCGGCGAGCGCCTGCACGAGACGCTGTTCCACGCCGACGAGCGCTACAGCAGCACCATCTATCCCGACATCCTGCAGGCCGAGCCGCGCGCGGTGATGCAGGAGCGGATGGCGCTTGCGCTGGAAGGCTTGTGGGCAGGCGTGCGCGCCTACGATCTCGATGCCTTGGCGCATGCGCTGCGCGAAGCGGTGCCGGAGTTCAGTCCGGTCGAGGAAGAGATCGGTGCCCGCCAAGCCACCGTGGTGGTGTTTCCCGGCCGGCGCGCGAGGTCGCGGTGACGCGCGCGCGGTAGAATCGCCGGATGCCGAATCCGAATGCAGTGCGCCGCATCCGCAAGGCGGTGTTCCCCGTTGCAGGCCTGGGAACCCGCTTTCTTCCCGCCACCAAGACTGTTCCCAAGGAGATGCTGCCGATCGTCGATCGGCCGCTGATCCAATACGCCGTCGACGAGGCCATCGCCGCCGGTTGCGACACCCTGATCTTCGTCACCAACCGCTACAAGCACGCGGTGGCCGACTATTTCGACAAGGCCTACGAGCTCGAACAGAAGCTGGAAAAGGCCGGCAAGCAGGAGCAACTGGCGCTGATCCGCAACGTGTTGCCGGAAGGCGTGCGCGCGGTGTTCGTCACCCAGGCCGAAGCCTTGGGTCTTGGGCATGCGGTGCTGTGCGCGCGGCCGGTGGTCGGTGATGAGCCCTTCGCGGTACTGCTGCCGGACGACCTGATCTGGAGCCAGGGCGATGGCGCGCTCAAGCAGATGGCCGACCACGCCGAGGCCAGCGGAGGCAGTGCGGTGGCGGTGCAGGACGTGCCGCGCGAGCAGACCGGCAGCTACGGCATCGTGGCCACCGATGCCTTCGATGGCCAGAGCGGCCGGATCCGCCAGATCGTGGAGAAGCCGAGCCCCGAGCAGGCCCCCAGCAACCTCGCCGTGGTCGGACGCTACATCCTCACCCCGGCCATTTTCGATCTGCTGGAAACCACCCAGAAGGGCACCGGCGGCGAGATCCAGCTGACCGATGCCATCGCCGCGCTGCTGGAGGTGGAACCTGTCGATGCCTTCCGCTTCCGCGGTACGCGCTTCGACTGCGGCACCCACATCGGCCTGATCGAGGCCACCATCCGCTATGCGCTGGATAACGAGAAGCTCAGCGATGCGGCGCGAGAATTGATGCAGAACGCGCTGGGCGAAATGGGCGTGGTCGAAACCTGACCCGCGCCGCTGCCAGCATTGGTCCCATGCGAAAACGGCGCCCTGCGGCGCCGTTTCGTTTTTCCGCTGCGCTCAGAGCGCCTCGAAAATCCCCGCCGCGCCCATGCCGGTGCCGATGCACATGGTCACCATGCCGTACTTCTGCTGACGGCGACGCAAGCCATGGACGATGGTCGCGGTGCGGACCGCACCGGTCGCGCCCAGCGGGTGGCCCAGCGCAATCGCGCCGCCCAGCGGATTGACCTTGGCCGGGTCCAGCCCGCAGTCGTTGATCACCGCCAGCGACTGCGCGGCGAAGGCTTCGTTGAGCTCGATCCAGTCCAGCTGGTCCTGGTTCAGACCGGCCTGCTTGAGCGCCTTCGGGATCGCCGCGATCGGGCCGATGCCCATCACCTCCGGGCGCACGCCGGCCACGCTGAAGCTGACGAAGCGCGCCAGCGGGGTCAGGCCGTAGTCCTTGATCGCCTGCGCCGAGGCCAGCAGCACCGCGCCGGCGCCGTCGCTCATCTGCGAGGAATTGCCGGCGGTCACGCTGCCGCCGAACTGACCGTTGCGGAACACCGGGCGCAGCTTCGCCAACCCTTCCAGCGTGGTGTCCGGGCGCGGGCCTTCATCGTGCTCGGCCAGCTTGTTGCGGGTGAGGATGCGGCTGCCATCGGCCAGGTCCGGCTGGTGGCTGACGATCTCGTAGGGGCTGATCTCGTCCCTGAACTCGCCGGCCGCCTGCGCCGCCAGCGCCTTCTGGTGCGAGCCCAGCGCGAAGGCGTCCTGCGCCTCGCGCGAGATCTTCCATTCCTCGGCCACCTTTTCGGCGGTGATGCCCATGCCGTAGGCGATGTTGACGTGGTCGTTGTCGAACACCGACGGCGCCATCGCCACCTTGTGGCCCATCATCGGCACCATGCTCATCGACTCGGTGCCGCCGGCCAGCATCAGGTCGGCGTGGCCCAGCCGGATCTGGTCGGCCGCCAGCGCCACCGCCTGCAGGCCGGAAGAGCAGAAGCGGTTGATGGTCTGCGCGGCGATGGTATTGGGCAGGCCGGCCAGCAGCACGCCGATGCGCGCCACGTTCATGCCTTGCTCGCCCTCCGGCATGGCGCAGCCGATGATGGCGTCGTCGATGCGGTTGACGTCGATGCCCGGCGCCTGCGCCACCACGCTGCGCAGTACGTGCGCCAGCATGTCGTCGGGGCGGGTGTTGCGGAACATGCCCTTGGGCGCCTTGCCGACCGGGGTGCGGGTAGCGGCGACGATATAGGCGTCCTGGATTTGCTTGCTCATTTGGAATCTCCGAAAGGCTTTCCTTCTCCCCGCGATGCGGAAGAGACGATGCTTGGTGTCCTGGGCCGCGCGATGCGGGGCGCAGGCGGCCGCTGGCTGGATAAAGGGCTCAATTCCGCAGCGGCTTGCCGGTCTTCAGCATGTGGCCGATGCGCGCCTGGGTCTTCTCCTGCTGGGCCAGCTCGACGAAGTGCTGGCGCTCCAGCCTGAGCAGCCATTCCTCGTCCACCAGCGCGCCGCGATCGAGCTTGCCGCCGCACAGCACGGTGGCGATGCGTTCGGCGATCTCGTAGTCGTACTCGCTGACGAAGCGGCCTTCCAGCATGTTGACCAGCAGCATCTTGAAGGTGGCGATGCCGACATCGCCGGCCACCTGGATGCGGTTCGCCGGCAGCGGCGGGCGGTAGCCGCCCTCGGCCAATCCGCGCGCCTCGGCCTTGGCGATGTGCAGCAGCTCGAAGGCGTTGAAGGCAACCTTGTCGCCGGCGCGCAGCAGGCCCAGCTCCTTGGCGTTGACGGCGGAATTCGACACCTTGGCCATCGCCACGGTCTCGAACACTTTTTTCAGCTCGGCGAACACGTCGCCGCCGGGGCCAGCGGCATCGGAGGCACGCACCGCGAATTCCTTCAGCCCGCCGCCGGCCGGCAGCAGGCCGACGCCGGCTTCGACCAGGCCGATGTAGCTTTCCAGGTGCGCCACGGTCCGGGCGCTGTGCATCTGGAACTCGCAGCCGCCGCCCAGCGCGAGCCCGCGCACCGCCGCCACCACCGGCACCAGCGAATACTTGATGCGTTGGCTGGTGCGCTGGAAGTTCTCCACCATCGCCTCGAATTCGGCGAGTTTGCCCGCCTGCAGGGCGCCCAGCGCGCCGGCGAGATCCGCACCGGCGGAGAACGGCTCCTTCGGCTGCCAGATCACCATGCCGGCGAAATCGCGCTCGGCGCGCGACACCGCTTCCTGCAGGCCGTCCAGTACCGCATCGGAAACGGTGTGCATCTTGGTCTTGAAGCTGACCACGGCCACGTCGTCGCCGTCGTGCCACATCCGCAGGCCATCGTTCTCGAACACGGTGGTGCCCGGCGCGAACTTCTCGCCCAGCAGCGGATCGGGGAAGCGCTGGCGCTGGTAGACGGGCAGGGCGGAGCGCGGCTGCACGGCGTTGCGCGAGGGGCTGTAGCTGCCTTCCGCCGCGTGCACGCCGCTGCGGCCATCGAGCACCCACGCCGGCAGCGCGGCCGTGCTCATGCTCTTGCCGGCGGCGATGTCATCAACGATCCACGCCGCCACCTGCTGCCAGTCTGCCGACTGCCAGGTTTCGAACGGCCCCTGCGCCCAGCCGTAACCCCAGCGGATGGCCAGGTCGACGTCGCGCGCGGTATTGGCGATATCGGCCAGGTGGTAGGCGCTGTAATGGAACAGGTCGCGGAAGCAGGCCCACAGGAACTGCGCCTGCGGATGCTCGCTGGCGCGCAGCCGGGCGAACTTCTCCACCGGGTTCTTCAGCTTGAGGATTTCCACCACCTCCGGCGCGGCAGCGCGGTCGGCGACGCGGTAGTCCTGCTTTTCCAGGTCGAGGACGACGATGTCCTTGCCGACCTTGCGGAAGATGCCGGCGCCGGTCTTCTGGCCCAGCGCGCCCTTGCCGATCAGCGCGGACAGCCACGCCGGCGACTGGAAGAAGCCGTGCCACGGGTCATCGGGCAGGGTGTCGGCCATGGTCTTGATGACGTGGGCCATGGTGTCCAGGCCGACCACGTCGGAGGTGCGATAGGTGGCGGACTTCGGCCGGCCCAGCAGCGGGCCGGTGAGCGCGTCCACTTCGTCGAAGCCGAGCTTGAACGCGGCGGTGTGGTGGATCACCGACAGGATCGAGAACACGCCGATGCGGTTGCCGATGAAGTTCGGGGTGTCCTTGGCAATCACCACGCCCTTGCCCAGCTGGGTGGTGAGGAAGGTTTCCAGGCCTTCCAGCACGGCGGCATCGGTGGTGGTGGCCGGGATCAGCTCGGCCAGATGCATGTAGCGCGGCGGGTTGAAGAAGTGCACGCCGCAGAAGCGGTGGCGCATTTCCTCCGGCAGCACCGAGGCCAGCGCATTGATGCCCAGGCCGGAGGTGTTGGAGGCCAGCACGGCGTGCGCCGGCACGAACGGCGCGATCTTCCGGTACAGGTCCTGCTTCCAGTCCATCCGCTCGGCAATGGCCTCGATGATCAGGTCGCAGTCCTTCAGCTGCTCCAGCCCGCCGTCGTAATTGGCCGGCGTGATTGCCTCCGCCAGCGTTTTGCTGGCCAGCGGGGCCGGGCTCAGCTTGCCGAGGTTGGCGATGGCTTTCAGCACCACGCCATCGGGGTGGCCATCCTTCGCGGCCAGATCGAACAGCACGGTATCGACGCCGGCATTGGTCAGGTGGGCGGCGATCTGTGCCCCCATCACGCCAGCGCCCAGCACCGCGGCGCGGCGTACAAGCAATTTGTGAGACATGGTTCCTATCTCCTTGAAAATTCAGGTGGCATCGGCGCGGAAGCCGGCCGACGCGAAACGGATCAGCGCCTTGGCGGCACGCTGGCGATGGGTGGATTCGGAAACGCCGGCCGGGCGCTTGATCAGGCCGAAATCGGCCATCGCGTAGGTCAGCGCGCCGGACAGGAAGTCCAGGCGCCAGTACAGGTCTTCCTTGCCCAGCGCGGGCACGCAGGGGGCGATGGCCTTGGCGAACTCGCGCAGGACGTGGCCGTACTGGTCGGACAGGAACTTGCGCAGGCTGTCGTTGCTTTCGGCGTAGGCCCGGGCGATCACCCGGATGAAGGCGCCGCCGCCGTGGCGGTCCTGGGCCATCGCCAGCGCCGGCTCGACGAACGCGGCCAGGATTGGATCGAGCTGGCCTTGCGTGGCGTTCACCGCCTTGGCCAAGGCTTCGAGGCGCTGCGCGCTCATCACGTCCATGCGCCGGCGGAACACCTCGTTGACCAGGTTGTCCTTGCTGCCGAAGTGATAGTTGACCGCGGCGATGTTGACGTCGGCACGGCTGGTGACCTGGCGCAGCGAAGTCGAGGCGAAGCCCTGCTGGGCGAACAATTCCTCCGCCGCATACAGGATCCGGTCCTTGGTCGAGAAGTGCTGGAGACCCATGCAGATACCTCGAGTCAAACGCTTGTTTGAGCGTACGCCGTACGCTGGCGTACGTCAATTGCCGTTCATCGCCGTGATACACGCCTGCAAGTGCGAAAGGGATCGCCGATCGGTTAGAATCGTCCGCAGCCATATCGGCCAAACCCGCGTCAGTACGCGGGTTTTTCTGTTATCCTCGGGCGATCCGGCATGGACGCCCGCACATCCGGAGAATCCCATGGCGCTGGAGCGCACCCTTTCGATCATCAAGCCCGATGCCGTTGCCAAGAACGTCATCGGCGAAATCTATTCCCGCTTCGAGAAGGCCGGCCTGAAGGTCGTTGCCGCCAAGATGAAGCACCTGTCCAAGGCCGAAGCCGAGGGCTTCTACGCCGTGCATCGCGAGCGTCCATTCTTCAATGCGCTGGTCGAGTTCATGATCTCCGGCCCGGTGATGGTGCAGGCGCTGGAAGGCGAGGGCGCGGTGCTGAAGAACCGCGAGCTGATGGGCGCAACCAATCCGAAGGAAGCCGCCGCCGGCACCATCCGCGCCGACTTCGCCGACAGCATCGATGCCAACGCGGTGCACGGTTCGGACTCGCTGGAGAACGCGGCGATCGAGATCGCCTACTTCTTCCCGGCGACCGACGTCTACACGCGCTGAGCGAACGCCATGACCGAAGCGCGCAACCCCGCCATCGAGATCGCCCTGCTGGGCGACGATGGGGCCGCGCCTGCCTCCGCGCCGGTGGACACCGGCGCGGATGGCCGCACCAACAGGGCAGCGGCTGTCGCCGATGCCGGCAAAACCAATATCTTCGATTTCGATCGCCCCCGCTTGGAGCGCTTCTTCGAGGAAGACCTGGGCGAGAAGAAATTCCGCGCCCATCAGGTGATGAAGTGGATCCATCACCGCTATGCCACCGATTTCGCGGACATGACCGACCTCGGCAAGGCGCTGCGCGCCAAGCTCGAAGAGCGCGCGGTGGTGCGCGCGCCGCAGGTCGTGTTCGACAAGGCCTCCACCGACGGCACCCACAAGTGGCTGCTCGGCATGGACGCGAAGAACGCCATCGAAACCGTCTACATCCCCGACAAGGGGCGCGGCACCCTGTGCGTGTCCTCGCAGGTGGGTTGCGCGCTCAACTGCGGCTTCTGCTCCACCGCCACCCAGGGCTTCAACCGCAACCTGTCCACCGCCGAGATCATCGGTCAGGTCTGGGTGGCGGCGCGCCACCTCGGCAACGTGCCGCACCAGCAGCGCCGGCTCACCAACGTGGTGATGATGGGCATGGGCGAGCCGCTGGCGAACTTCGACAACGTCGTGCGCGCGATGAGCATCATGCGCGATGACCTCGGTTATGGCCTGGCCAACAAGCGCGTCACCTTGTCGACCGCGGGCATGGTGCCGCAGATCGACCGGCTGGCGCTGGAGTCGGACGTGTCGCTGGCGGTGTCCCTGCATGCGCCGTTCGATGAACTGCGCACGCAGCTGATGCCGATCAACAAGAAGTACCCGCTGGCCGAGCTGCTGGACGCCTGCGTGCGCTACGCGCTGCGCAAGAAGGGCGAATCCGTCACCTTCGAGTACACCCTGATGAAGGATGTCAACGACCAGCCCGAGCATGCGCGCGCGCTGATCGGCCTGCTGCGCGATTTCGACCGACGGGTGCAGATGAAGGGTGCGGCCAAGATCAACCTGATTCCGTTCAACCCGTTCCCGGGCACCGGCTTCCAGCGCCCCAGCGACGAGGCGATCCGCGCGTTCCAGAAGCTGCTCAACAATGCCGGCATGATCGCGCCGGTGCGGCGCACCCGCGGCGACGACATCGACGCCGCCTGCGGCCAGCTCAAGGGCCAGGTGATGGATCGCACCCGCCGTTCGGCCGAACACCGCAAGCGGCTGCAAGCAGCGGGAGCAGGCGATGCGGCGTGAGTTCGTCGTCCTGGCCGTGATCGGCGGCTTGCTGCTGACCGGTTGCAGCCAGCTTGAACGCCTGACGCTCATCCGTCCCAGCGCCCAGCACCGCGGTTACACCCAGATCGCGCCGCGCTATGACGTCAGCGGCAAGCATGGCCAAGACAGCGGCGATGCGTCCATGTTGCTGGCATCAGCATCACTGTTCTACCAGCGCGGTGAGCTGGCTGACGCGGAGGCGATGGCGCGCAAGGCGCAGAAGCTGCAACCGGCCTCCGGCGACGCCGGCACGCTGTTGGGGTTGATCGCTGATGCGCGCGGGGAGGCGGCGACCGCCGGCAAGCATTTCCAGGCCGCGGCGGCCTCGGCCCCGGGCAATGGCGTGTATGCCAACAATTACGGCAGCTGGCTTTGCGCCAACGCGCGTGCGGCCGAATCGCTGCAATGGTTCGACCGCGCGCTGGCGGATCCGGCCTATCCCACGCCGGTGCGGGCGCTGGCCAATGCCGGCGAATGCGCGCGCAAGGCGGGGCAGCCGGCGCGCGCCGAAGCCAGCTGGCGGGCCGCGCTGGCGCTGGATGCGGTCGATGTCCAGGCGCTGGCGGGCATGGCCGCGCTCGAGCTTTCGCAGGGCAAATACCTGGAGGCGCGGGCGTTCGCCGAACGCTGGCTCGCAGTTGCGCCTAACGATGCCTCGGCGTTGCGTATTGCGATGCAGGTCGAAGAAAAAACAGGCGACAACGTGGCCGCTTCGAGTTATCGTTCACGTTTGCAGGCGATTTCCCCGGGTTCTACCACGGCACCGCGCGCGCAATGACCTCGAGCCAACAATCAGACCAGGCCCACGAGGCCCTCGCCGGCTGCGGCGAGCGCCTGCGCATGGCGCGCGAAGCCGCTGGCCTGAGCATCGATGACGTTGCCGCGCGCCTGCGCATGCCCCATCGGGTGGTGCGCTCGCTGGAGAACGAGGACTGGTCCCGGCTCGGCGCCCCGGTGTTCGTGCGCGGCCAGGTACGCAGCTATTCGCGCCTGCTCGGCCTCACCACCGCGCCGATGATGGACGCGCTGATGGTGGGGCAGGTGGAGCCGACCAAATTGGTCAGCCGCACCCACATCCCGAAAGCACAGTGGTGGGCCGAGCAGATCGGTCGACGCTTGGTCTATATCGTGTTGACGCTTTCGCTGGCGATCCCGGTCTGGGTCGCCACCCGCCAGCATCTGGCTGGTACCGCCGAGGGCGTGGCCGCGCTGGATGCACCCGCCGATCCGGCCGCACCGGCCGAGCCCGAAGCCGATCGCACCCCGCGCACGGTGGTGGCATCGATGACCCCGGTCGCCGCCAATGCGCAGCCGGCTGCGGTAAAAGCGCTCGCCGCGGACGCGGAAATCGTGGTGCGGACCAGCGCCAAGACCTGGCTCGAAGTGGTCGCCAACGACGGCAGCACGCTGGCCAAGGAACTCCTGCCGGCCGGCGCCGAACGCCGCTATGCCGCGTCCCAGGTGCGGCGCATGACCATCGGCAACGCTTCGGCAGTGGCGCTGGAAAGCCGCGGCCGTCCGGTCGATGCGCTGGCGAACGCCCGCGCGAACGTCGCCCGCTTTGAGGTATCCTCCGACGGTTCGCTTGTCGCGTCGAACTGAACGCTTCGCCGCGCAGGCTTCCCGGAAACAGAAGAACATAACGTCCCGTCAGGATGACGGGCGAGAGGCAGCATGGCGATTGACGAACTGCTCAACGAGCACGAACAGAGCGAAAAAGTACGCAGCTGGCTGCGCAGCAATGCGCTTGGACTGATCGGTGGCGTCGGGCTTGGCCTGGCGGTGATCGCCGGCTGGCAGTGGTGGCAGGACCAGCAGCTGCAAAGCGGCATGCAGGCCAGTGCGACCTACGCACAGGCCAGCGAGGCACTCGAAGCCGGCAAGATCCCGGCGGACAAGGGCAAGAGCGTGGTCGCCGGCCTGCAGAAGGACAACCCGACGCTGGCCACGCTGGCGGCGCTGCAGCTGGCCAAGGCGCAGGTCGATGCCGGCAAGCGCGATGACGCCATCGCGACGCTGCGCGGATTGGACAAGGTCGATGCCGACCTGCGTCCGGTGGTGCGGCAGCGGCTTGCGCGGCTGCTGATCGACGCCGGCAAGGCCAAGGACGCGCTGGCGCTGCTGGACGACGAACGCAATGCGGCGATGCTGGATGTGCGCGGCGACGCCCAGTTCTCGCTGGGCGACAAGGCCAAGGCGCAGGAGGCCTATCGCAAGGCGCTGGCGCTGGTCGACGTGGCCGATCCGCAGCACCGGCTGATCGCAATGAAACTGATCGAGGCGGGCGGCACTCCGCCGCATGCAGGGAGCAACGGTTGATGGACAAGCGAGGTTTCCTGCGCGTAATGGTTGCCGCCACGCTGGCGACGGTGATGCTGTCGGGCTGCAGTTCGGTCAAGAATCTGTTCGGCGGACGCAACAAGGACAAGACCGGCGAGCCGGCCAAGCTGGTCGATTTCACCGCCAGTGCCAAGGTCAACAAGCTGTGGTCGGTGTCGGTCGGCAAGGGCGAGGATCGGCTGGGCATCGGCCAGCAGCCGGCGGTGCTCGACGGCAACGTCTACGCCGCGGCGGTGGATGGCGGCGTCAGCGCCTACACGCTTTCCTCGGGCGCCCAGCTCTGGCACCACGAATCGAAGGAAGCGCGCCTGAGCGGCGGCCCCGGCGCCGGCGACGGGCTGGTGGTGGTTGGCGGCCTGGAAGGTGAGGTCGTGGCGCTGAATGCCGCCGATGGCCAGGAGAAGTGGACGGCCAAGGTCGGCAACGAAGTCCTGTCCGCGCCGGCAATCGGCGGCGGCATGGTGTTCGTGCATTCCAATGACGGCCGGGTTACCGCGTTCGACGCCGGGACCGGCGCGCGGCGCTGGTTCCACAGCGTCGAGTCGCCGGCACTGACCGTGCGCGGCACCGGCGGCATCACCCTCGGCCCCGGCATCGTGTTTGTGGGCGGCGACAACGGCACCTTGACCGCGCTGAACATGAACGATGGCAACGTGCTGTGGTCGACGCCGGTTGCCCAGGCCGACGGCCGCACCGAACTCGAGCGCATGGCCGACGTCGATGCCGCGCCGGTGCTGGAAGGCACCACCCTGTTCGCCAGCAGCTACAAGGGCCGCACTGTCGCCATCGACGGCCCCAGCGGGCAGGTGATGTGGACCAGCGACCACGGCGGTGCGCGTGGTGCCGCCATCAGCAATTCGGCGGTGATCGTGACCGACAAGGGCGGCATGGTGGTCGGCCTGGACAAGAACAGCGGCGGCAGCCTGTGGCAGCAGTCGGAGCTGGCCAACCGCAACGTGTCCGCGCCGGCGGTGCAGGGCGACTACGCGGTGGTCGGCGATCTCGACGGCGTGCTGCACTGGCTGCGCCTCAACGACGGTGCATTTGCCGCGCGCAGCAAGATGGGCGATGCCATCGTCGGCAGGCCGGTGGTCGCCGACGGCGTCCTGGTGGTGCAGAGCAGGGACGGCAAGCTGGCTGCGTTCGCGCTGCAGTGATTCGCTCCGCCAGCCTGCGTCGGCTGGCACATCCACGCGGCCCCGGCTACCCTGCCGGGGCCGCTGTTGTTTCGCCCGGGCCTTGTCCGGGCCCTATCGAACAATGCGACGGAGATCCGTCGCCAAAGGTCTGATCCATGCTTCCCCTCGTAGCCCTGGTCGGGCGCCCCAATGTCGGCAAGTCCACGCTGTTCAACGCGTTGACGCGCACCCGCGATGCGCTGGTGCACGACGAGCCGGGCGTGACCCGCGACCGCAACTACGGCGTGTGCCGGCTGCTTGAAGGGCGGCCGTTCGTGCTGGTCGACACCGGCGGCATCGGCGGGCAGGACGAAGGTCTGGCCGGCGCCACCGCCAAGCAGTCGCGCGCCGCCGCCGAAGAAGCCGACCTGATCCTGTTCGTGGTCGATGGCCGCGAAGGCGCCTCGTCGCTGGACGACGACATCCTGCGCTGGTTGCGCAAGCTGTCCAAGCCGACCCTGCTGATCGTCAACAAGACCGATGGCATCGACCAGCGCACGGCGCAGGCCGAATTTTCGCGCTACGGCTTTGCCGACGTGTTGCCGGTCTCCAGCGCTCACCGCACCGGCATCGACCTGCTGCTGGCAAGGACGGCGGCGCTGCTGCCGGAAGTCGGCAGCACGGAGACGCTGGACGACGACCCGACCCGCGTCCGCATCGCCTTCGTCGGCCGCCCGAACGTGGGCAAGTCCACGCTGGTGAACCGCATCCTCGGCGAGGAGCGGATGATCGCCTCGGAAGTGCCCGGCACTACCCGCGACTCGATCGCGGTGGACCTGGAGCGCGATGGCCGCAAGTACCGCCTGATCGATACCGCCGGGTTGCGCCGGCGCGCGCGGGTGGAGGAGGCGGTGGAGAAGTTCTCCGCCTTCAAGACCCTGCAGGCGATCGAGCAGTGCCAGGTGGCGGTGTTGATGCTGGATGCCAGCGAAGGCGTCACCGACCAGGACGCCACCGTGCTGGGCGCGGTGCTGGATGCCGGGCGCGCGCTGGTCATCGTGCTCAACAAATGGGACGGCCGCACCGACTACGAGCGCCAGCAGGCCGAGGCGCTGGTGGCGCGCAAGCTGAGCTTCGTGGACTGGGCCGAGCGCGTGCGCATTTCCGCGCTGCACGGCTCCGGCCTGCGCGAACTGTTCAAGGCCATCCACCGCGCGCACGCGTCGGCCACGCATGTGTTCAGCACCGCCGACGTGACCCGCGCGATCGAGGCGGCCTACACCGCCAACCCGCCGCCGGTGGTGCGCGGCCACGTCGCCAAGCTGCGCTTCGCCCATCCGGGTGGCGACACGCCGCCGACCTTCGTGGTGCATGGCACCCGCCTGAAGACGCTCAGCGCCACCTACCAGCGCTACCTGGAAAACTTCTTCCGCAAGCGCTTCAAGCTGGTGGGAACCCCCATTCGCTTCGTGTTCCGGGAAAACAGCAATCCCTACGAAGGCAAGAAGAATGTGCTGAGCGACCGCCAGATCGAGAAGAAGCGGCGGCTGATGCGGCACGTCAAGCGCGGCGGCTGATGCTGGCAGCGGAAGAGCTGAGTCTCGGCATCCTGGCCGGTGGCCGCGCCAGCCGCTTGGGCGGACGCGACAAGGCCTGGATCGAGCGCGACGGTGTGCCGCAGGTGTTGCGCATCGCACATCGCTTCAGTGACGAATGTGGCGCGGTGCTGGTCAGCGCCAACCGCGACCTGCCGCGCCATGCGCGGCATGGCCTGCAGGCGCTGATGGATCGCCGGCCCGATCTTGGCCCGCTGGGCGGGCTGGACGCGCTGGCGGCGGCCTGCACCACGCCCTGGCTGTTCACCCTGCCGGTGGACATCATCGATGCCGACATCACGCTGCCGCGGATGCTGGCGCAGGCGGGCGGGCAGGGTGCGGTGGCGCGCGACGACGACGGCCTGCAGCCGCTGGTGGCGCTGTATCGCCTGGATGCGCTGCGCGCCGCGCTGGCCTCTGCGTTGGCCGACGGTGAATATTCGGTGCGGGCGATGCAGGCGGTGCTGGCGCTGCCGGTGGTGGCGTTTGCCGGGCTGCGTTTCGGCAACATCAACACGCCCGACGATCTCGCGGCCGCCGGCTGCGCGCCCGAGTGAACGCCGCGCGAGGACGGGCCGCAGCGCCCGGGCGATAATCTCCCGCATGAGCAACGGCTGTCTTTCCCCTCCCGCCGCCCATGCACGCCTGCAGTCGGGTGCGCTGCTGGTCGACGTGCGCGCCGAGCATGAGCGTGCGCTGGGCATGGCCGAGGGCGCGCTGGGCATCGTTCGCGAAGACCTGCTGAAAGATCCGGATGCGCATCTGCCGGATCGCGACGCCGAAATCCTGCTGCTGTGCCAGGCCGGAGTGCGTTCGCTGGCCTGCGTGCAGGCGCTGCAGGCGCAGGGCTATCGCAACCTCGCCTCGGTGGAAGGCGGAACGCGCGCATGGGAGGCCGCCGGCCTGCCGATGCGCAAGCCCGACATCGACGCCGATTTCAGCGAACGCTATTCGCGCCACCTGCGCCTGCCGGAAGTGGGCCTGGAGGGACAGCGGAAGCTCGAGGCCGCGCGCGTGCTGCTGGTGGGCGCGGGCGGGCTGGGCGCGCCGGCGGCGTTCTATTTGGCCGCCGCCGGCATCGGCCACCTGCGGATCGCCGACGACGACGTGGTGGACCGCAGCAACCTGCAGCGGCAGATCCTCCACGCCGACGCCCGCATCGGCATGCCGAAGGTGGAGTCCGCGGCCATCGCGCTGTCCGCGCTCAACCCGCGCACGCGCATCGAGCCGGTGCGCGAACGGGTTGCCGCGGGCAATGTCGAACGCCTGCTCGAAGGCGTGGACGTGGTGCTGGACGGCGGCGACAACTTCCCGGTGCGCTACCTGCTCAACGACGCCTGCGTGCATCTTGGCAAGCCGTTGGTGCACGGCGCGGTGCACCGCTTCGACGGCCAGGCCAGCGTGTTCGATGCCGGCCGCCGGCGTGGGCAGGCGCCGTGCTACCGCTGCCTGTTCCCGGAGCCGCCGCCGGCCGAGGCCGCGCCGAACTGCGCCGAAACCGGCGTGCTGGGCGTGCTGCCGGGCGTGATCGGCCTGCTGCAGGCCACCGAGGCGATCAAGCTGCTGCTCGGCATCGGCGAATCGCTGGCGGGCCGGCTGCTGCAGTTCGACGCGCTGGCGATGCGTTTCCGCGAATTCCGCGTGGAGGCCGACCCGCAGTGTCCGGTTTGCGCGCCGGATCGCGCTTTTACTGGCTATCCCGACTACATGGCGCTGTGCGCCGGAGCTGACTGATGATCGATTTCGCATGGATGCGTCGCCTGCTGGCCTCATGCCTGTTGTTGTTCGCCGGGCAGGCGTTTGCCAACGACCAGTGCCCGACGCTGTCGCAGCGACAGTCCGACCCGCAGGTGGCCACCCGGATCGCCGCCATCGCCTGCGACGAACACCTGCGCTGGAACCGTCCGTTCATCGACGCCGACGGCAGGCTGGCCAGCCTCAATGCCTACGAGGCCGAAGCCAACGGGCTGAAGGATGGCGGCTCGCCGTGGCGGCGGGTGGCGTTCTACTGGCAGGCCAGCGGCCTGCTGTCGCCGATGGGGTTCAAGCCCGGTGCCAGCGATTGCGGTCACGCCGCGCTCAACCTTGCGTACCCGGGTCTTGGTTGTCGCGGCTTCGTCATCGACAACCCGTGGTCGGCCGCTTTCATAAGCTGGGTGATGCAGCGTGCCGGCGTGCCCGGCTTCCGCAGCTCGGCCAGCCATTTCGATTACGTGCGGGCGGCACGAATGGACGGCGCGGGGAGCCCGTACCGCTTCATGGAACCGATGTCGGCGAAGCTGGAAACCGGCGACATGCTCTGCTACGTGCGCACCGGCCGCGTGTACGGCCACGATGGACTGCTGAAGGCCATCGACGGCAGCACCACCAGCCTGGCGATGCACTGCGATCTCATTGTCGCCATCGCCGACGGCAAGGCCTATGCGGTGGGCGGCAACGTGCAGCAGGCGGTGACCATGCGCATCTTCAACCTCAACGCGCAGGGCCAGCTGTGGGGCGTGCCGCGCCGTTCCGATGGCGATGTGGAATGCTCGCCGGAAACGGCGGCCGCGTGCAATTTCAACCGCCAGGACTGGGCCGCGGTGCTCAAGCTCAAGCCGCAGGCTGAGCTGGCGAAGATCGGCCCGGTGGAGCCACCCAGCTTCCTGCCCAGCGCGCCGGTGGCGCCCACCTGCTGCGTGAACTGCGTGGTGGGCTCGGGCGTGCCGCGCTGCCCGGCTCCGGGCCAGGTGGTGCCGCAGGCGCCGCAGCCGGACGCGCCGCTGCAGGGTTCGGAATAGGCCACACGGACCGGCTGCGCGATAATGCGCACCCGCCCGTTACGCAGCCGCACCGAATGACCGCAAGAATCCTCGATGGAAAGCGCATCGCCGACGCGCTTCTCGACACCCTGAAGGCGCAGGTGGATGCGCGCCTGGCGGCCGGCAAGTCGCGGCCCGGCCTTGCGGTGGTGCTGGTGGGCAGCGACCCGGCCTCGTCGGTGTACGTGCGCAACAAGAAGCGCGCCGCGGAAAAGGTCGGTATCCAGGCCTTCGATTACGACCTGCCCGCGGGCACCGGCGAAGCCGAGCTGGTGGCGCTGATCGACAAGCTCAATGCAGACCCGCGGGTGCACGGCATCCTGATCCAGCTGCCGCTGCCGGGCATCCGCGATGCCAGCGCGCTGATCGAGCGTATCCATCCCGACAAGGACGTGGACGGGTTCCATCCGCAGAACGTCGGCCATCTGGCGCTGCGCCAGTTCGGCCTGCGTCCGTGCACGCCGCGCGGCATCACCACCTTGCTGGCATGGACCGACCGGCCGGTGCGCGGGCAGAGCGCCACGATTGTTGGTGTCTCCAATCACGTCGGCCGTCCGATGGGGCAGGAACTGCTGATCGCGGGCTGCACGGTGACCAGCTGCCACAAGTTCACCCCGATGGAGGTGCTGCAGCGCCACGTCGGCGAAGCGGACATCCTGGTGGTGGCGGCGGGCCGGCCGGGTTTGATTCCGGGCGAGTGGGTGAAGCCGGGCGCGGTGGTCATCGATGTCGGTATCAACCGGCTGGACGATGGCCGGCTGGTCGGCGACGTGGGGTACGACGAAGCGGCCAAGCGCGCCAGCTGGATCACGCCCGTGCCGGGCGGGGTAGGGCCGATGACGGTCGCCACGCTGATGCAGAACACGCTGGAAGCCGCGGAGCTGGCGGACGCGAAGGACTGACGGTTCTTCCTGCACGGCGCGCTGCTGGTTGGGAGGATCGGCCACGGGCCGGCCTCGCAACCAAGCGAGTATCGGGGAGCGACTTGCGAGGTCGGCCCGTGGCCGATCCTGCGAGTGGCTGCGGCCCGGGTTTCGGGAGTGAAAGCGAAAAAAGGGTTACAATGACGCGCTTCCCCACTTCTCATGGGTCTGCCGATGCTCCGCATCCTGGCTGAAGCACTGACGTACGACGACGTTTCCCTCGTCCCCGCGCATTCCGTCGTCCTCCCCAAGGACGTTTCGCTGGAAACGCGCCTCACCCGCGACCTCCGCATCCGCCTGCCGATCGCCTCGGCGGCAATGGATACCGTGAGTGAAGCGCGCCTTGCCGTGGCGATGGCGCAGCTCGGCGGCATCTCGATCATCCACAAGAACATGACCCCGCAGGCGCAGGCCGCGCAGGTGGCGTGGGTGAAGAATTTCGAAGCCGGGGTGATTCGCGACCCGTTCACCGTCGGCCCAGACACCAGCATCGGCGAGGTGCTCAAACTCACCCGCGCCCGCAACATTTCCGGCGTGCCGGTGGTGGACGAGTCCGGCCACCTGGTCGGCATCGTCACCGGCCGCGACATGCGCTTCGAGAAGAAGCTGGATGATCCGATCCGCCACATCATGACCAAGAAGGAAAAGCTGGTCACGGTGAAGGAAGGCGCCAGCGACGATGAAGTGATGGGCCTGCTGCACAGGCACCGCATCGAAAAGGTGCTGGTGGTCAACGACGATTTCGAGCTGCGCGGCCTGATCACCGTCAAGGACATCCAGAAGAAGTCCGACAACCCGAACGCTGCCTACGACGCCAGCGAAAGGCTGCTGGTCGGCGCCGCGGTCGGCGTGGGCGGCGACACCGAGCAGCGCGTGGAAGCGCTGGTGGCGGCCGGCGTGGACGTGGTGGTGGTGGATACCGCGCACGGCCATTCGCAGGGCGTGATCGAACGCGTGGCCTGGGTCAAGAAGCGCTTCCCGCAGGTGCAGGTGGTGGGCGGCAACATCGTCACCGGCGACGCCGCGCTGGCGCTGATGGATGCGGGCGCGGACGCGGTGAAGGTGGGCGTCGGGCCCGGCTCGATCTGCACCACCCGCATCGTCGCCGGCGTGGGCGTGCCGCAGATCACCGCCATCGACATGATCGCCACCGCGCTGCAGGACCGCATCCCGCTGATCGCCGACGGCGGCATCCGCTATTCCGGCGACATCGGCAAGGCGCTGGCCGCGGGTGCCTCCAGCGTGATGATCGGCGGCCTGTTCGCCGGCACCGAGGAGTCGCCCGGCGAGATCGAGCTGTTCCAGGGCCGCAGCTACAAGAGCTACCGCGGCATGGGCAGCCTGGGCGCGATGGAGAAGGGCTCGAAGGACCGCTACTTCCAGGACGCCTCCGACGCCGACAAGCTGGTGCCGGAGGGCATCGAGGGCCGCGTCCCCGTGCGCGGTCCGCTGTCGGGCGTGGTCCACCAGCTGATGGGCGGCCTGCGCGCGACCATGGGCTACGTGGGTTGCGCCACCATCGAGGACATGCGCACACAGCCGCAATTCGTCAAGGTGACCGGTGCGGGCCAGCGCGAGAGCCACGTCCACGACGTGCAGATCACCAAGGAACCGCCGAACTACCGGGCCGGGTGATCCATCCACGCAAAGGGAGCCGCAAGACTCCCTTTGTTGTATCCAATGCCGAAAAACTGCCAGCACATGACCAACATCCACACCGACAAGATCCTGATCCTCGACTTCGGCGCGCAGTACACCCAGCTGATCGCCCGCCGCATCCGCGAGTTCGGGGTGTACTGCGAGATCTGGGCGTGGGACCACGATCCGACCGAGATCGCGGCCTTCGGCGCGAAGGGCATCATCCTGTCGGGTGGCCCGGAGTCGACCACCGAAGCCGGCTGCCCCGCGGCGCCACGGCAGGTGTTCGATGCAGGGGTGCCGATCCTCGGCATCTGCTACGGCATGCAGACGCTGGCGGTGCAGCTGGGCGGCGCCACCGAGGCCGGCAACCAGCGCGAATTCGGCCATGCCGCGCTGGAGATCATCGCCAACGACGCGCTGCTGGCCCCGGTGGCCACCAGTGCCGAGCTGCGCAACGTGTGGATGAGCCACGGCGACCACGTCGCCCGTGCGCCGGAAGGCTTCGTGGTGACGGCGCAGACCGATCGCCTCGGCATCGCCGCCTTCGCCAATGACGCGAAGAAGATCTACGGCGTGCAGTTCCACCCGGAAGTGACCCACACCGCCGCCGGCGAGGCGCTGCTGCGCCGCTTCGCGGTGGACATCTGTGGCTGCCAGACCCTGTGGACGGCGGCCAACATCATCGACGACCAGATCGCCCGCGTGCGCGAGCAGGTCGGTTCCGACGAAGTGATCCTCGGCCTGTCCGGCGGCGTCGATTCCTCGGTGGTGGCGGCGCTGCTGCACCGGGCCATCGGCGACCAGCTGACCTGCGTGTTCGTGGACACCGGCCTGCTGCGCTGGCAGGAGGGCGATCAGGTCATGGCCATGTTCGCCAACGAGGCCGACAAGGGTGGCATGGGCATCAAGGTGATCCGCGTCAACGCCGCCGACCGCTATTTCAAGGCGCTGGCTGGCGTCAGCGATCCGGAGGCCAAGCGCAAGATCATCGGCGGCCTGTTCATCGAAATCTTCGATGAGGAATCCAACAAGCTCAAGAACGCCAAGTGGCTGGCGCAGGGCACCATCTACCCGGACGTGATCGAGTCGGCCGGCAGCAAGACCGGCAAGGCCCACGTCATCAAGAGCCACCACAACGTCGGCGGCCTGCCCGAGCACATGAAGCTGGGGCTGGTGGAGCCGCTGCGAGAGCTGTTCAAGGACGAAGTGCGCCGGCTCGGCGTGGCGCTTGGCCTGCCGCGCGAGATGGTCTATCGCCATCCGTTCCCCGGCCCGGGCCTGGGCGTGCGCATCCTTGGCGAAGTGAAGCCGGAATACGCTGAACTGCTGGCCAGGGCCGATGCGATCTTCATCGACGAACTGCGCAAGGCGGGCCTGTACGACAAGACCTCGCAGGCGTTCGCGGTGTTCCTGCCGGTGAAGTCGGTGGGCGTGGTCGGCGACGCGCGCGCCTACGAATGGGTGATCGCGCTGCGCGCGGTCGAGACCATCGATTTCATGACCGCGCACTGGGCGCACCTGCCGTACGACTTCCTCGGCACCGTATCCAACCGCATCATCAACGAACTGCGCGGCGTCTCGCGCGTGGTCTACGACATTTCCGGCAAGCCGCCGGCGACGATCGAATGGGAATGAACCGCTTGTTTGCGCGCCATGGCGCGCAAGCGGTTCATTGACAGGCCATGGATGGCCGGGCCGGGCGATCCGAAGGCAGGGACGTTGCGCCATGGACGGCCGCATGAACCCCGAACGAAACGAGGTCTGCCCATGACTGATCCGGATTCGACCACGACCAGCGACCACGCGTGGATGCGCCACGCCCTTGCGCTGGCCGAACGTGCGCAGCGCGAGGACGACGAGATCCCGGTCGGCGCAGTGGTGGTGGATGTCGACGACAATCTGGTCGGAGAGGGCTGGAACCGCAACATCGCCGAATGCGATCCCAGCGCGCATGCCGAGATCGTGGCGATGCGCCGCGCCGGGCAGGCGCTGGGCAATCACCGGCTTGTCGGCTGCACGCTGTACGTCACCCTCGAGCCGTGCGCGATGTGCGCGATGGCGATGGTGCATGCACGGGTGGCGCGGGTGGTGTTCGGCGCTTTCGACCCCAAGACCGGCGCCGCCGGCAGTGTGTTCGACCTGCTGGCCGATCCCCGCCACAACCATCGCGTCGAAGTGATCGGTGGCGTGCTGGCGGAGGTTTCCGGGCCGATGCTGACGGCGTATTTCCGCGCCCGCCGGGGCAAGGGCGCCAGCGGCTGATGCCCGGGCCGTGTCAGTGGTCGCCGGTGGGCGGCGCGCCGGCCGCACGCCGCGGCTTGGCCATGCTGTAATCGATTTCCAGATCGAAGCTCTTCACCGCCAGGCTGACCTCGCGCCACATCGCGATGCTGGCAGCCAGCAGGAACAGCACGCCCAATACCGCCATGGCGGTTGGGAGGGCGCCCATCCTGAATCCCAGCAATGCATCCGCGGCCAGCGCCAGGCTGGTGCCGACGAAGCTGGCAAGCCCGCCGTACAGCAGCCGGCAGGCGCGCAGTACCAGGTGCGCGCGTTGTCGGTGACGAAGGATCTGCTCCCGACGCTCGCCGGCATCGGACGCATCGTGCTCCCAGCCGGCGATCAGCACGCGCAGCCTGTCCACGACCCGCGCCAGCCGGGTATTGGCCGAGGCCAGCAGGCCGGCGGTGGCGGTGAGGAAGAAGGCCGGTGCCAGCATCGCGCTCAGGATCGCGTGGTGGGCAATGGCGTTGGCGGTGGTCTGCAGCATGCGGCGTCCCGTCGGCAAGCGGCTATCATGCCGTCACCAACACAAGTGCGCGAGCCCATGTCTGCCGATCCCTCCCAAGACCGCCTTATCTGGATCGACCTGGAAATGACCGGGCTCGATACCGAGCGTGATGGCATCCTCGAGATCGCCACCGTGGTGACCGATGGCCAGCTCAACGTGCTGGCGGAGGGCCCGGAACTGGCCATTGCCCATCCGCTGGCCACGTTGGAGGCGATGGACGACTGGAACCGCAACCAGCACGGCAAGTCCGGGCTGTGGCGGCGCGTGCTGGAGGAGGGCGTGCCACTGGCCGAGGCCGAGGCGCGTACGCTGGCGTTTCTGCAGGAATGGGTGCCGGCCAATGCCTCGCCGATGTGCGGCAATTCGATCTGCCAGGACCGGCGTTTCCTGCATCGGCTGATGCCCGCGCTGGAACGGCATTTCCACTACCGCAACCTGGACGTCAGCACGCTCAAGGAGCTGGCGCGACGCTGGTCGCCGCAGGTGCTTGCCGGGGTGGAGAAGACATCGTCACACACCGCATTGAGCGATGTGCACGACTCCATCGAAGAGTTGCGCCACTACCGTGGCTACATGGGCGTGCTGGCGGGGCTGGCGACCGACTGATCCCCCGCGGGTTGACGCTTTGCAGGCCGCTCAGCTGGCGGCGGGCGGTGTTTGCCTCTGCGGCCGGTCGCCGTCGTCGGCCACGCCGCGCAGCAGGATGTCGGCGATCGGGCGACCGTCGGCGTCGCGGTGGTAGACGTGCAGGTCGCGCTGCGGGTAGGGGATGTTCAGGCCGTTGCCGATCAGCTCGTTGCGGATCGCCTCGACGACCCGGCTGCGCGCATCGCCGTAGTCTTCATTGCGGGCGAACGCGAACAGGGTCAAGTCCACGCTGCTTTCGCCGAGGTTGACCACCTGCACCACCGGCGCCGGGTCCTTGAGGACCTTGGGGTCGCTTCCGGCGATCTGCAGCAGCAGCGTGCGGGCTTTGTGCAGGTCGTCGTCATAGCCCACGCCGACGGTGATATCGAAGCGCCGCTGCGGCAGCTGCGAATGGTTGACGATCGGGGCGGTGGTGATCTCGCTGTTGGGCAGGATCACCACGCGGTGGTCGAACGCGCGCAGGCGGGTCTGGAACACGCGGATCTCCAGCACCGTGCCTTCCTGCCCGGCAATCACCACGTGGTCGCCGGCGCGGAACGGTCGCAGGACGATCAGCATCACCCCGGAAGCGATGTTGGACAGCGAATCCTTCAGCGCCAGGCCCACGGCCAGGCCCGCCGCGCCCAGCACGGCGAACATCGAGGTGGTGGGGATGCCGATGGCAGCCAGCGCGGTCATGATCACCAGCACCAGCATCACCGCGTAGGCGATGTTGCCGAGGAAGCCGCTCAGCGTGCCGTCCACGTTGGCGCGCCCGAGCGCGCGTCCGAGGCCGGTGCTCATCCGCCGCGCCAGCCAGCGCCCGATCATGAAGATCGCCAGCGCCGCCAGCAGCCGCAGCCCCCAGGTCTCGAGCAGCTGCAGCCAGTCGATGCCGCGCAGTTCGCGCGCCAGCTGGGCGGCCTGGTCGTGTTGCGGGGTGGTGGCGGGAACGCTGGGCTGCATCTTGGCTCCGATGGTTGAATGCGCATCCGTGCCGCGGCTGCGATACGGCCCGGCAGGATAACGCGCAGGCCGCAAAGGCACGATCAGCGTGTCCCGCGGCCTGCCGGCGTGGTCAGTTGGCCGGCGCTGCGCCGCGCTGCTTCACCAGCGCATAGATCACCGGGATCACCACCAGCGTCAGCACGGTGGACGACACCATCCCGCCCACCATCGGCGCGGCGATTCGGCGCATCACCTCGGAGCCGCTGCCGTGGCTCCACATGATCGGCAGCAGGCCGGCCATGATCGCCACCACCGTCATCATCTTCGGCCGCACCCGTTCCACCGCGCCGCTGACGATGGCGCGCTGCAGGTCGGCGGCGGAAAACGTCCGGCCTTCCGCCGCGCAGCGCGCCCTGATGTCTTCCAGCGCATGGTCGAGGTAGAGCAGCATCACCACGCCGGTTTCCGCGGCCACGCCGGCCAGCGCGATGAAGCCCACCGCCACCGCCACGCTGAGCTGGTAGTCCAGCAGCCACAGCAGCCAGACCCCGCCGACCAGCGCGAACGGCACCGACAGCATCACGATCAGCGATTCGGTGATGCGCCGGAAGTTCAGGTAGAGCAGCAGGAAGATCAGTGCCAGGGTCACCGGCACCACCACCTGCATGCGCGCCTTGGCCCGCTGCATGTATTCGTACTGGCCGCTCCAGCTGACGTAAGTACCGGGCGGCAGCCGTACCGACGCGGCCACCGCGTCCTGCGCGCGCCGGACGTAGGCGCCGAGGTCGCTTTCGCGGGTGTCGACGTAGATGTAGGCAGCCAGCTGCGCGTTCTCGGTGCGGATCGACGGCGCGCCCTTGCGGATGTCCAGCGTGGCCAGTTCGCCCAGCGGCACCTGCGCGCCGGCCGGTGTGGCCACCAGCACCTGCGTTGCGATTTCTTCGGGAGTGTCGCGCAGTTCGCGCGGGTAGCGCACGATCACCCCGAAGCGTTCGCGGCCCTCCACCGTTGTCGTCACCAGCTGCCCGCCCAGCGCGCTGGCGACCACGTCCTGCACGTCGCCCACCGACAGCCCGTAGCGGGCCAGCTGCGGCAGCTGTGGCACGATGTCGAGGTAGTAACCGCCGGTCAGGCGTTCGGCATAGGCGCTGGTGGTGCCGGGCACCTTGCGCACCGCGGATTCGATTGCGCGCGCGGCCTGCTCCAGCTCGGCCAGGCTGTTGCCGAACACCTTGATCCCCACCGGCGTGCGGATGCCGGTGGAGAGCATGTCGGTGCGCGCCTTGATCGGCATCGTCCACGAATTGGCTACGCCGGGAAACTGCAGCGCCGCGTCCATTTCCGCTACCAGCTTGTCCACCGTCATGCCGTCGCGCCACTGCTCTTCCGGCTTGAGGTTGATGGTGGTTTCGAACATCTCCAGCGGCGCCGGGTCGGTGGCGGTCATCGCGCGGCCGGCCTTGCCGAACACCGATTCCACCTCCGGGAACGACTTGATGATGCGGTCCTGCTGCTGCAGCAGCTTCTGCGCCTGCGTCACCGACAGGCCGGGCAGGGTGGTGGGCATGTACAGCAGGGTGCCTTCGTTGAGCGTGGGCATGAACTCGCTGCCAAGTCTGGATGCCGGCCACAGCGAGGCCAGCAGCACCAGTCCGGCCACGCCGAGGGTGAGCGCGCGGTGCCTCAGCACCCCGTGGATCACCGGCCGGTACAGCGCGATCAGCAGGCGGTTCACCGGGTTCTTGCGCTCGGGCACGATCCGCCCGCGCACGAACAGCAGCATCAGCACCGGCACCAGCGTCACCGACAGCAGCGCGCCGCCGGCCATGGCGAAGGTCTTGGTGAAGGCCAGCGGCTTGAACAACCGGCCTTCCTGCGCTTCCAGGGCGAACACCGGCAGGAACGAGACGGTGATGATCAGCAGGCTGAAGAACAGCGCCGGCCCCACTTCGCGGCAGGCGTCGACGATGATCTGCGCACGCGGCTTGCTGCCGTCGTCGCGCTCCAGGTGCTTGTGCGCGTTCTCGATCATCACGATGGCGGCATCCACCATCGCGCCGATGGCGATCGCGATCCCGCCCAGGCTCATGATGTTGGAGTTCATGCCCAGCGCGCGCATGGCGATGAAGGCGATAAGCACCCCGACCGGCAGCATGATGATGGCCACCAGCGCGCTGCGCACGTGGAACAGGAACAGCACGCAGACCAGCGCCACGATCAGGCTTTCCTCCAGTAGCGTGGTGCGCAAGGTGGCAATGGCGCGGTCGATCAGCTGCGAGCGGTCGTACACGCTGCGGATGCTGACGCCTTCCGGCAGGCCGGACTGGATCTCCTGCAGCTTCTCCTTCACCGCGACGATGACCGCGCGCGCGTTCTCGCCGTAGCGGGCAATCGCTATCCCGCCCACCGCCTCGCCTTCGCCATCGAGTTCGGCGATGCCGCGACGTTCGTCCGGCACCAGCTCGACGTTGGCGATGTCGCGCACCAGCACCGGCACGCCGCCGTCGGCCTTCACCACCAGTTCCTCGATGTCGTCGATGCCGCGCAGGTAGCCGCGGCCGCGCAGCATGTATTCGGTTTCGGCCAATTCCAGCGAACGCCCGCCGACGTCGCGGTTGCTGGCGGCGATCACCTCGCCCACGCGCTGCAGCGGGATGCCGTATTCGCGCAGCTTGACCGGGTCCACCGTTACCGAATACTGGCGCACGAAACCGCCGATGCTGGCCACTTCCGCCACCCCGTGCGCGGCGGTGAGCGGGTAGCGAACGAACCAGTCCTGCAGCGCACGCAGCTGGTCCAGCGAATGACGCTTGCTCTCCAGCACGTACTGGTACACCCAGCCGACGCCGGTGGCGTCCGGCCCCAGCGTGGGGGTGACCCCGGCGGGCAGCTGGCGGCCGGCGGAATTGAGGTATTCCAGCACCCGCGAGCGCGCCCAGTAGATGTCGGTGCCGTCTTCGAAGATCACATACACGAACGACGAACCGAAGTAGGAGAAGCCGCGCACCACCTTCGCGTCCGGCACCGCCAGCATCGCGGTGGTCAGCGGATAGGTGATCTGGTCTTCCACCACCTGCGGCGCCTGTCCGGGCGCTTCGGTATAGACGATGACCTGCACGTCGGACAGGTCCGGCTGCGCGTCCAGCGGCGTGTGCAGCAGCGCATGGACGCCGCCGGCGGTGAGCACCAGCGCCAGTGCCAGCACCAGGAACACGTGCCGCGCCGACCATTCGATGATCCGGGTCAGCATGTCAGTGCTCCATGTCGGACATGTCGTGGCCGGCGTGCGGGTCGGCCTTCGGCTGGTCGGGCATCGCATGGCCGGCATGCGGATCGGGCCTGGGCGCGGCAGGCATCACGTGGCCCGTGTGCGGATCGGCCGCGGCAGGCTTCGGCGCTGCCGCTGCGGGCATCGCATGGCCGGCGTGCGGGTCGGATTCCGCTTTCGATGCCGCGGGCATGTCGTGGCTGCCCATGTCGTGCCCGGCATGCGCCGCCGCCTGCTCCGGCGTCATGTCCTGCAGGGCGGCGCGCAGGTTGCTCTCGGCGTCGATCAGGAAGTTGCCTTCCACCACCACGCGTTCGCCTTCGCGCAGGCCATCCAGCACTTCGATGCGGTCGCCGTTGCGCTGGCCGATGCTGATCTGCCGCGGCGCGAAGCGGCCCGTCGCCACTTCGACCAGCGCGATCTGACGCTGGCCGGAATCGATCAATGCCGAACGCGGAATGGTCAGCCCCTCGCGGCCATCGTCGCCGGCCAGCGCCACCGTTCCGAACAGGCCCGGCCGCAGCCGGCCGTCCGGGTTCGGCAGCGCCACCCGCACCGCCAGCGTGCGCGTGGCGGCATCCAACACGGGCTGCAGGAAGCCCACCTGGCCGTCGAACGTCTGCCCGGCCAACGCAGGGGTGGTGAACCGAGCGGGCTGGCCCAGCCGCACTTGGCCGATCTGCGCTGCCGGCACGTTCACCGTCACCCACACCGTGGACAGGTCGGCCAGCCGCAGGAGGGTGTCGCCGGCGACGAAGCGCGCGCCCTGCACGACGGGCTTTTCCACGATCACGCCGCTGGCTGGCGCGGTGAGGGCAAGGTTGCCCGGCGGCAGATGGGCGATGTGCTCCAGCTGGCCGGCGCTGATGCCCCAGTTCAGCAGGCGCCGTTTGGCGGCGTCGCGCAGGCGCTGCATCGACTGCAGGCTGGCGGCGTCGCCGCCGCGCAGCTGCCGCAGCGCCGCGTCGGCCACGCGGTAGTCTTCCTGCGCCGCCAGCAGCTGCGGGCTGTACACCGTCGCCAGCGTCTGCCCGCGCTTGACCGCCATGCCGGTCTGGTTGGCCTGCAGGGTTTCCACCCAGCCGTCGAAGCGCGGGGCGATCACGTGCTGGCGGGTTTCGTCGACGGCGATCGTGCCGCTGGCCTGCAGGCCGGTGGCCAGCGGCTGACGCCGCACCGGTTCGGTGCGCACGCCGAGGGTCTGGATCTTCTCCGGCGACAGCGCCACGGTGCCGGGCGCGGCATTGGCTTCGTCCTCGGCGTACACCGGGATGTAGTCCATGCCCATCTCGTCCTGTTTCGGCACCGGTGAGGTGTCGGGCAGGCCCATCGGGTTGCGGTAGTACAGCGGCTTGCGCGCGGCTGGCGCAGCGGCGCTAGTGGTTGCGGCGGGCGTTGTCAGCCGCCCCAGTGCGATGCCGCCACCCAGCGCGACGATCAGGCCGGTGGCGATCAGGATGCCGTGGGAACGCTTCATGGGGTGTCTCCTTCGAGGGCGCGCACGCCGGCGGCGCCGAGCAGTTCGTCGCGGGTGGCATCGAGGTTTGCAAGCCTGGCGTCCTGCCAGTCGGTCAGCGCGTCGAGCAGGGCGTTGAAATCCACCTCGCCGACCTGGTAGCTGGCCAGCGCGGAGCGGTAGTTGGCCTCCGCCTGCGGGATGCGGGTGGAACCCAGCAGGGCGCGCTGGCGCTGGGCGCTGCGCCACTGCGCCCAGGCGATGCCCAGCTGGCCGCCCAGCGACGTCTGCTTTGCATCGGCGCGCGCCAGCGCCGCGTCTTCCAGTCGCCGCGCTTCGCGTTCGCGCGCCGCCAGCGCGCGCCGCTGCAGCGGCAGCTCCACCTCCAGCATCAGCTCATAGCCGTCGATGCGGTGGCCGCGCTGCATCGCGCCGACTCCCACCGAGATGTCCGGCCAGCGTTCGCGCTGGCGCAGGCGCAAGCTGTCCTGCGCCGCCTCCACCTGCGCCTGTGTGGCCTGCAAGGCGGGGTGGCCGCCCTTGTCCAGCCGGGCCAGCGCCTCGCCCAGGCTGGTACTTGCCACCGCCAGCTGCGGTGCCTGCAGCGCGGGGGCAAGCGGCGCATCGGCGCGGCGACCCAGCAGCAGGTTGAGCAGCATGCCGGCTTCGTTGCCGGCTTCTTCCAGTGCGATGCGCTCACCGCGCACACGGGTGGTCTGCACCTGCGCGCGAATGGCGTCCTGCTGCGGCACCATGCCCAGTGCGTAGCGCACGCCGGCGATCTCCTCCAGCGTCTGCAACAGGGCGATCTGTTCGTCCACCAGTCGCAGCGCCTGCCCGGCATGCCAGTAGCGCACGTAGGCGGCTTCGGCCTGCGCCAGCAGCGCCAGTGCGGCGGCTTCGCGGCCGGCACCGACAGCGTCCGCATTGCGTTCGGCGATTCCCCGCGCCAGCCCGCGCTTGCCCCACAGCGGAATGCGCTGGCGCAGCTGGTAGCTGGTGCCGCCCACATTCGCGGGCAGCAGACTGGGATGGTCCGGCGCAATACCCTGCAGCGACACGCCGAGGCTGGGGTTGGGCAGGCTGCCGGCAGCGATGGCCTGCGCCCGCGCGGCCTCGGTTTCCGCTTCGCGGGCGCGCAGTTCGGGATTGTGCTGCAGCAGCCAGGCGCGAACCGAGGCCACGTCAGCGCCAGGCGGCGCATCGTCGGCGGGGCTGGCCGGCGTTGAGAAGGCAAGCAGCAGGCAGGGCAACAGCCACCAGCGGCTGCCTGCAGGGAATGGGAATCGCATGTTCCACCTCGATCAAACCCGTGGAGCCGCGGCGCGATGGCGCACGCGGCGGGACGACGGCGATGCGCGGGGCATCACCGCCGAAGGCGGGGATCGGCGATCAGATCAGCAGCAGCGCCGCGGGATGCGCGGTCGGTCGGTGCCAGGGAACAGTGGGCGGCGAATCCACCCGACGCAGCGTTGCCGGCTCGCGCGGGGTCAACGCGGAAACGAAGGCGGGCACCAATGCAGGCAGCGCCGGCGGTGCCGGTACCCGCGCGGTGTCGGGGCTGGGCACGTCCTGGTCGCAATGCGCCGCACACAGGCCTGCACCGTCATCAGTCGGCGGCGGCGCTTCGTGGCAGTTGCTGCCGTGGCCCGCCATCGGCATCACCTGCGCGACCGCCAACGGCAGCTCCACTGCGCACACCGCATGCCAGGCCAAGGCTGTCTGCGACCACAGCAGCGCCAGCATCGCGAAGATCGCGATGCGCAGACGCAGGCGGTGGCGCAGCGGTTTCATGCGGGAATCGGGTCGCTGAAGTGGGTCTGGACGGAATGCGCGCAGTATCGACCTTGCCCAGGGGGCAAGGTCAAGCCGCCCGCGTCAGTGCTTGGCCTTGGCCAGCGCCAGCCAGGTATCGACCACGGTGTCCGGGTTCAGCGACACCGATTCGATGCCCTGTTCCATCAGCCATTGCGCAAGGTCCGGGTGGTCGCTGGGGCCCTGGCCGCAGATGCCGATGTACTTGCCCTTGGCCCGTGCCGACTTGATCGCCATCGAAAGCATCTTCTTCACCGCCGGGTCGCGCTCGTCGAACAGGCCCGCGACGATGGCCGAGTCGCGATCCAGGCCCAGGGTCAGCTGGGTCATGTCGTTCGAACCGATGGAAAAGCCGTCGAAGATCTCCAGGAACTCGTCGGCCAGCAGCGCGTTCGACGGTACCTCGCACATCATGATGATCTTGAGGTCGTTCTCGCCCTGCACCAGGCCGTTCTCGCGCAGCACTTCGATGACCTTGCGGCCTTCGTCCAGGGTGCGCACGAACGGGATCATCACCCAGACATTGTCCAGGCCCATCGCCTCGCGCACGCGCTTGACCGCCACGCATTCCAGCGCGAACGCGTCCTTGAAGCTGGGGTCGATGTAGCGCGAGGCGCCGCGGAACCCGATCATCGGGTTCTCTTCATGCGGTTCGTACTTCGAGCCGCCGAGCAGGTTGGCGTATTCGTTGGACTTGAAGTCCGACAGGCGCACGATCACCGGCTTCGGATACACCGATGCTGCGATCGTCGCGATGCCTTCCTTCAGGCGCTCGATGTAGAACTCCACCGGGCCTTCGTAGCCGGCGATGCGGGCGTCGATCTTCGCCTTGGTGTCGGCGTCCTGGCTGGCGTATTCCAGCAGTGCCTTGGGATGCACGCCGATGTGGCTGGCGATGATCATCTCCAGACGGGCCAGGCCGATGCCCGCATTGGGCAGCTGGCCGAAGTCGAAGGCGCGGTCCGGGTTGGCCACGTTCATCATGATCTTCAGCGGCGCCGGCGGCATGTTGCCGAGGTCGGTGGTGGTGCGCTCGAAGGGCAGGGCACCCTTGTAGATGAAGCCCGTGTCGCCTTCGGCGCAACTGACGGTGACGGTATCGCCATCGCGGATCGAATCCAGCGCGTCGCCGGTGCCGACCACCGCCGGCACGCCCAGCTCGCGCGCGATGATCGCTGCGTGGCAGGTGCGGCCGCCGCGGTTGGTGACGATGGCGGCGCTGCGCTTCATCACCGGCTCCCAGTCGGGGTCGGTCATGTCGGCGATCAGCACGTCGCCGGGCTGGACGCGGCTCATGTCCTCCAGCGAACGCACCACCCGCGCCGTGCCGCTGCCGATCTTGTGGCCGATGGCGCGGCCTTCCGACAGCACCTCGCCGCGAGCGCCCAGGGTGTAGCGCTCGATCTGGGTGGCATGCGCGCGTGACTTCACCGTCTCCGGGCGCGCCTGCAGGATGTAGAGCTTGCCGGTGTGGCCGTCCTTGCCCCATTCGATGTCCATCGGCCGGCCGTAGTGCTGTTCGATGACCAGCGCCTGCCTGGACAGCTCCTGCACGTCGGCGTCGCTGATCGAGAACTTGCCGCGCAGATCGGCCGGGGTGTCCTCGGTGCGCACGCGCTCGCCCGGCGCATCGGAATAGACCATGCGCAGCTGCTTGCTGCCCAGCGAGCGGCGCAGGATCGCCGGCTTGCCGGCCTGCAGGGTGGGCTTGTAGACGTAGAACTCGTCCGGGTTGACCGCGCCCTGCACGACCATCTCGCCCAGGCCATAGCTGGCGGTGACGAACACCACGTCGCGGAAGCCGGATTCGGTGTCGAGGGTGAACAGCACGCCGGAGGCGCCGACGTCGGAGCGCACCATCAGCTGGATGCCGGCGGACAGGAACACGTCCTCGTGGGCGAAACCGTGGTGCACGCGGTAGGCGATCGCGCGGTCGTTGTACAGGCTGGCGAACACTTCCTTGACCTTGCGCACTACGTCATCGGCGCCGGTCACGTTGAGGAAGGTTTCCTGCTGGCCGGCGAAGCTGGCGTCCGGCAGGTCTTCGGCGGTGGCGGAGGAACGCACCGCGACCGCGATGTCCTCGCTGCCCGCATCCGCGCACAGCTGCGCGTAGGCGGTGCGGATATCGGCATCCAGCTGCGGCTGCAGCGGTGCGTCGATCACCCAGCCGCGGATCTCGGCACCGGCCTTGGTCAGCGCCGGCACGTCTTCCACATCGACCGTCGCCAGCTTGTCGTAGATGCGCGCATGCAGGTCGTTGTGGGCGATGAAGTCCTTGAACGCATCGGCGGTGGTGGCGAAGCCGCCCGGCACCGAGACGCCCAGCTCGGCCAGCTGGCCGATCATTTCGCCGAGCGAGGAATTCTTGCCGCCCACCTGGGCGAGGTCGGACAGGCGCAGGTCGTGCAACCAGAGGACGTTGCTGGTCGAGGCGGGGGTGCTCAAGAGTGGCTCCGTGGGGGGCGTGGCGGCGCAGGCGCGCGGAAGTCCGTTATTTTACCCCGAGCGCCCCCGAGGAATCCCGATGGAAGCCGTTCGTCCCGTGTTCTATGTCTCCGATGGCACCGGCATCACCGCCGAAACCATCGGCCACAGCCTGCTGACGCAGTTCAGCGGGGTGCGCTTCTCCAGCGACCGCCTGCCGTTCGTGGACACGCCGGAGAAAGCCGTGGAGGCCGCCGAGCGCATCCGTGCCGCCGGCGAGGCGCGGGGGCTGCGGCCGATCGTGGTCAATTCCTGCGTCGACCCCAACCTCAACCATCTGCTCGCCGAAAGCGGGGCGCTGATGCTGGACGTGTTCGCGCCGTTCATCGCGCCACTGGAACAGGAGCTGGGACGCAGCCGCGAGGCGCAGATCGGCCGCGCGCACGGGATCGTGGATTTCGCGATCTACCATCAGCGCATCAACGCGATGAACTACGCGCTGACCCACGACGACGGGATCAAGCCGGACTACTCGGATGCCGACGTGATCCTGGTCGCGGTCTCGCGCGCCGGCAAGACGCCCACCTGCGTGTACCTGGCGCTGCAACACGGGGTCAAGGCCGCCAACTATCCGCTGACGCCCGAAGACCTGGAAGGCGAGCGCCTGCCGGCCAGGCTGCGCCAGTACCGCGGCAAGCTGTTCGGGCTGACCATCGACCCGATGCGGCTGCACCAGATCCGCCAGGAGCGGCGGCCGGATTCGCGCTATGCGCAGCTGGACACCTGCCGTCGCGAAGTCGCGCAGGCGGAGACGATGCTGCGCCGCGAGGGCATCGAACTGCTCAGCACCACCAATGCCTCGATCGAGGAAATCGCCAGCCGGGTGATGAAGCACCTGGGCATCAACCGCGAGATGTACTGAGCGGTTTTCAGGGCGCGGGAAACTCCATCAGCCTCCGCCCGCGCGATGCCCGCGTCAATCCTGCCGCGCGCGTCGGCGCGCGTGTACGATCGATCCATGACCACCGCACTTGCACGCCGCGCCCGCGTTCCCGCCATCAGCCGCTTCGGCTGGCTGATGGGCCTGTATTCGGAGAACCATGCGCGCCTGCAGCGGCTGTTCGAAGTGTCCGACCTCGGCTGCGGCACATACGTCTCTGCGATCGGTGACGGCCTCGACGTGCGGCTGGAAGTGATGGAGCGGCACGCCTACACCAGCGAGATGCGCATGAGCTATGGCCTGATCGATCCGCAGACCGGCATGGCCGATCCGTCGGCGAGCCTGCGCCTGTACCGCGATGCGCGCCAGGTGGAAGCCACGCACTGCTATGCCGGCAGCCGCTGGCAGGATGTCATCGGCATGTATCCGCCACCGCAGCGCATCCTCGATCATCGCCTGCGCATGAACACATTCCTCGGCAAATGGCTGCAATACCTCGCCGAACGCGGGCATGGCGTGGCCACGCTGCACGCCGATGAAGACGTGCTGAAAATTTATTGAGAAAACGCTTGACGGTTCCTGATTTCACCCCCAGAATGCGCGTCTTTCCAGCCCCGTGGGGCCATAGCTCAGCTGGGAGAGCGCCTGCATGGCATGCAGGAGGTCGGCGGTTCGATCCCGCCTGGCTCCACCACGTTTCAAAGCGTTTCCGGTTCTGTCCCCATCGTCTAGAGGCCTAGGACATTACCCTTTCACGGTAGCGACCGGGGTTCGAATCCCCGTGGGGACGCCACCTTCGGAATCGGTAAAACGTCGCAACACACGCAAGCGGTCGCCCCAGTGGCGGCCGTTTTCGTTTGTGCGTTCCATGCGCGCGCGGCTTTCGCGCATTGATGCGCGCGCCCTGCGGCGCGCGGCTCAGGCGTCCTTGTTGTGCCGGCGCATCACGCGCTGTTTCTCGCGGTTCCAGTCGCGCTCCTTGCTGGCCTCGCGCTTGTCATGGGTCTGCTTGCCCTTGGCCAGCGCCAGTTCGACCTTCACCTTGTTGCCCTTCCAGTACAGCGCCGTTGGCACCATGGTGAAGCCGTCGCGCTGGATGCGGCCCATCAGCATGTCGATCTCGTGCCGGTGCAGCAGCAGCTTGCGGGTGCGGCGATCATTGGCGATGACGTGGGTGGAGGCCTGGATCAGCGGGGTGATCTGCGCGCCGATCAGGAACAGCTCGCCTTGCAGCACCACCGCATAGGCGTCGCCGATGTTGGCGCGGCCGGCGCGGATCGCCTTCAGCTCCCAGCCCTGCAGCGACAGACCGGCCTCGAACTTCTGTTCGAAGCTGTATTCGTGGCGCGCGCGCTTGTTGAGGGCGATGGTGCCGCCGCCGTTTGGCTTATCCTTGCCGTTCTTCTTGCTCATCCCGTCATTCTCGCCGATCCGGACGCGCCGCGTGCGTCCGCCCGGCCCGGATCTTTCGATGCCCGTCATTCTGCGCAGCGCCCTGGTCGAACATTCCGCGTCGCGGATGTTCTCGTTGGTCAATGATGTTGCCGCCTATCCGCGCCGGTTCGAGTGGTGCCGGCAGGCGCTGTTGCTGGAACAGGACGAAGGCCGCCTGCTGGCGCGGCTGGATCTGGGCGTCGGCGGCTTCCATACCTGGTTCACCACCGAGAACCTGCTCAGCCCGCCGCACCACATCGACATGGCGCTGCGCGACGGGCCGTTCCGGCGCCTGCAGGGGCGCTGGGAGTTCCATGCGCTGGACGAGTCCGCTTGCAAGGTCACGCTGCGGCTGGACTTCGAGCCGCAGAACCGGCTGCTGGCACCGGCGCTGCAGCTGGGCATGCAGGGACTGGCCGACCGCATGGTGGACGACTTCGTGCGCGAGGCGGACAAGAGGCAAGACTGATGCGCGTGCAGCTGCTGCGCGCCTGGCCGCACCGCGCCGAGCACATTGACCTGGAATTGGCGGTGGGCGCCTGCGTCGGCGATGCGCTGGAGGCGGCCGGCTGGCGGCTGGAAGGCGAGTTCGTCGCGCTGGCGGTGTTCGGGCAGACGGCGACTCTGCACACGCGCTTGCATGCAGGCGACCGGATCGAACTGCTGCGCGCCCTGCAGTGCGATCCCAAGCAGGCGCGCAGACGGCGCGCCGGGAGCGCGGCGCCACGCGGGCGCCAGCGCAGTTGACGCCGCCTCAGCGGCGGCGCTTGTTCTTGTCCTTGGCCAGGTTCGGGCCGAAGTAGCGGATCGCGTTGCGCGACAGCTCGGAATCCTGCTCCGGGAAATACTCGCCTTCCCAACGCGACAGCTGGCCGTTCTCGAACCACAGCGTCATCGTCTTCACTTCCGGCGCGCCAGTGCGGCCGATGCGCTGGCTGGCAACGTAGTCCCAGCGGTCGTGGTGGAACGGGTCGCGGATCGACGGCGTGCCCAGCAGCACCATCACCTGCTGCCGGTCCATGCCCGCCTGCAGCTGATCGACGGCGCCCTTGTCGAGCAGATTGCCCTGGAACACCGGCTGGCGGTACAGCAGGCCGCAGCCGCTGACCAGCAGGGTTGCAAGGAGAATAAGGAGCAGCTTGCGCATCGGCAGGGCGGGGCAGTGGCGGAAGTGCCGATGATACACTCCCGGCACGCCGCATCGACCCGCCCAATCCGCGTTCGCGCTTGGCGCGACGGCTGCGTTCACATGCCGGCATGCGGCACTGGATTGATTCACGGAGAGATGTCGATGTCGCAGGATCTTCGCAAGGTCGGGCTCAAGGTCACCCATCCGCGGCTGCGCATCCTGGAACTGCTGGAGCACGCCAAGCCGCGGCACATGACCGCCGAGGACATCTACCGCCAGCTGCTGGCGGAGTCCGAGGAAATCGGCCTGGCCACCATCTACCGCGTGTTGACCCAGTTCGAGTCGGCCGGACTGGTGCTCAAGCACAACTTCGAGGGCGGCACCGCCGTCTACGAACTGGACCGCGGCGAACACCACGACCACATGGTCGATCTGGATAGCGGCAAGGTGATCGAGTTCCACAGCGACGAGATCGAGCAGCTGCAGCAGAAGATCGCCGCCGAGCACGGCTACGAGATCGCCGACCACGCGCTGGTGCTGTACGTGCGCAAGAAGCGCTGAGTCACCGCGCCTGCGGCGATGCGCGCCGCCGTTCCAGCCACCACGCCAGCACTGCCAGCATCAGCCACCCGGCCAGCCACGGCCACGTCGCGCCGCGCTGCGTGGTCGCGGAACGCGTTGCCTGCACGGTGGGCGATTGTGCGGCAAGCGCCATGGTGGCATCGAAGCGCCGCTGCGCCTGCCAGGCCAGCCCCGCATCTGCCGGCAGCACCGCGAATGCGGTTTGCGTGCTGCGCGCCTGCAACCGGTGCCAGCCGGGGATGCGCGGCCAGAACGCGGCGCAGCTGCGCGCACCGCTGGCCGGATCGATGGCCAGCGCCATTCGGTTGCCGTCGGGGGCGATCACCGCAGCGTTCCCTTCGACACCGCACAGCAGCGCACGCTGGCCAGTCCAGATCGGACCGGCAGGCGGTGCCGGCGTGGCAGCAGTAGTTGAACGGGCGATGCCCGCCAGCAAATCGCTCCACAGGCGCGCATGCACGGCGGCGTGGCCGGCCAGCGGCAGCCGGTAGCTGTCGGTCAGTGCCACCAGCCCGACCCGGCCGCGCCCCAGTGGACGCCACCACGCCAGCGGCTGCGCCTGCACGTCGCGCAGCAGCGGCAATGCATCGCCGGCCTGCACGGCCGCCACGGTTCGGCCCAGGCCCGGCAGGGCGGTGGTCTCGCCAGCGGTTCGCAGGGGCGTGTTCGCCAGCTGCACCGCCGCGTTGCCGTTGCCCGCATCCACCGTATAGCCCCAGCCGCGCAGTCGGGCGCGCACGACCGGCGACAGCGGCACATCCAGCCGCAGCAGCAGGCCCAAACCGTCGCGGACGGCGCGGGTGAGCGCGCGCAGTTCGGCATCGCCCAGTGCCTGCAGGCTGCGGGTGTCCAGCAGCACCGCGTCGAACCGGCGCAGGCTGGCATCGTCCAGCGCCACCGGCGCATCGCCCAGCACCAGCCCGGCACCGACGCTGACCCGCGTGTGCAGGCCGACGCCGGCATCCAGCGCCCAGCGGCGCAGGTACTTCAGTTCGGGATCGGGCGCGCCGGCCAGCACCAGCAGCCGCGGCGCGGCGGGCGCGATGACCTGCAGCGGCAGCGGCAGGCTGTCGCGGACCTGGCCCTTCGCATCGCGCAGGCGCAGCTGGAAGGAGAACGCGCCGACGCTGCGCGCCACGCCCTGCAGGGCGAAACTGCCGTCTGCAGAGGCGGGCGTGCGTGCGATGACACGCACCGCGGGATCCAGCAGTTCCAGCGTGCCGGCCTCGATGCCGCCAATCCGGCCACGCACGCGGAAGGCATTGCCGGGCGCGACCGTCGTCGGCGCCTGCAGGTCAACGATGCCGGCCGGGCGCGGTGCGGGATGGAAGCGCAGCGGGAGTCCGCGGGCGGCGTCCACGTCGCGCACGTCCAGCCCGCTGCCGACGATGCGCAGGCCGCGGATGCCGGGGTGGCGGCGCAGGGCGGTGGCAAGGTCGGGCGCGGGCTCCGTGCCGGTGTGTGCCGGCGCTTCCGGCAGTGCGATGCGCAGCGTGTCGGCATCGGCCGCAGCGGGATTCGCGCCGGCGGTATAGACGGTCATAACGCCGGCATCGAGCGGCCGCGCCGGCGGGAACAGACCGAAGAACAGCAGCGCCGCCAGCAGCGGCTGCGCCATCAGCAGCAGCGTCAGCTTCCAGCGCGGCGCAGGCTGCGTGCGATCGCGGCGCAGGTGACCTTGCAGCAGGCGCGCGCAGGCCAGCAGCACGGTCAGCGCCAGCACGATGGCAGTCAGGACTTCAGGCATGGCCGCGGTCATCGCTTCGCCTCCGCATCCAGCGCGTCGAGATAGCGCCGCCCCTGCGCGTCCGGCGCCGGCCGGCGCGCGACCGCTGCCGTCGGCGTCGGCAGCAGCGGCCACAGCAGGGCGCGCAGGTGGTCGCGGCACGCGGCGCAGGCGGGGTCGCGCTGCAGCGCGTCCAGCGCGGCCTGCAGTGCCAGCGGATCGGCGGCGCGCTGGCCGTGCCGGCGCAACCACGCCTGCAGCGCGGCCAGCGACTGCGTGGGCACCGCGCGCGCCGGCGCGGCGTCGAGCTGCTGCCATAGCGTGGTGATGTCGGCATCGACCGGCGGCGCGGCGCGCAGCGGGTCCGGGCGCGACGCCAGTCCTTCGCGCTTGCCGCCAAGGCGGCGACCCTCGTCGATCGGCGGCAGCTGCGGGCCCACCCGCGCCAGATAGATGCGTTCGGCCTGCTGCACCTGCTTGATGTAGCCCAGCGCCTTGTAGGCGAACGGCAGCGCTCGCTCGGGATGGCCCTGGCGCAGCTGCAGTTCCGACTGCCACATCTGGTCCAGCGCCAGCTTCAGGGTGGCGCGGGTCTGCGGGTCGAGCAGGGTGGCGGCTTCGGCGTGGTCGTGGGTGTGGCCGTAGGTTTCCAGCAGGTCGACGTCCTGGCCGAAGGTGGTGGCGGGCGCCGGCGCCGGATGGTCGTGGCCGGCATGGTCGCCGCCATCCTCCGCGTCGTGTCCGCCCGCATCGGCGGTGGGCAGCGTCGGGCCGTCCTCGGCTTCCTCGCCCAGGAACTGGCCGTAGCGCAGGCGCAGGATGCGCTGGTCCACGCCGAGTGCATCGGATTTCTGCAGGTAGCGTTCGGCGGCGAGCTTGGGCTTTTGCTTCAGCAGCGCTTCGGCGTCGAGGATGATCTGCCGCTGGCTGCGGAAGTACGCCGGCAGGACCCGCTTGACCACGCCCTCGATGCCGCTGGGCTCCTCGCTGGCAGCAGCCTGCAGGCGCAGGATCAACGCCGGGCTGCGCACGACCTGCGGCTGCGGGCTGCGGTTGTCCTGCGCCACCAGCCGCGCGATCAGGTCATCCCCCGGCTGCAGGCCCAGCGGCGCAAGCGCCAGGCGGTGGTTGAAGCGGCGGCGCAATGGCGTGCCTTGCCCGCGCAGCGGCAGGCTGATTTCGCGGAAGCTGATGTTCTCGCCGCTGCCCTGCGCGAGCGTGAGCTGCAGCGTGGCCTGCGTGGCGACGCCGTAGTCGTCCTCCACCTCGAAGGCCAGCTCCCAGCCGGGCTGCCCGGGCGGCGCGATGCTCAGGCTGCGCGCCGGCGCCAGCACCTTGAGCTGCGGCGGGCGGTCGGGCAGGGCATCGAGGCGGTGCGGCTTGCCGGCATCGAGGAGGCGGCCATCGAGTTCGATGCGGTAGAGCACCGAGGCATCCAGCCGCAGCCCGGCCTGCCAGCCGCCGTCACGCGGTTGCAGCGGCAGGCGCCGGCCATCGAGGAAGACCAGCGCGACGCGATCCGGCGTGCCGTTGAATGCCAGCATCCAGCGCAGCTGCGTGCCCTGCGGTGCGGAGGCAGACAGTGCGCTGACCCGGCGCACGGGCAGGCCGGTATAGCGGGGCGGCGTGAGCTGCAGCTGGCTGGATGTCAGCCGCAGCGGCGAGGCTTTGATGGAGGCGGCGGGCGCGACTCGCGCCGATGAATCCGGTGCGCGCTGCGGCCACAACAACGCAGAGGCCAGCAGCAGCGCAGCCGCCAGCGTGGAGGCAGCCAGCCGCGGCCACGGCCAGGCGATGCGCAGGTCGGCGGGATGCGCCGCCAGCCGCTGCTGCAGGCGCTGGCGCTGCAGCTGTTGCAGCGCGCCGCCTGCGGGTGGGGCCGCGAGCAGGTCGGCGCTGTCTTCCATGTCGCTGCGCGCATTGAGCGCACGCAGCAGCCAGCGCAGATCCAGACGCCGCCACTGCAGGACGGCGACGAAAGCGAGCAGCAACAGGCCGATGCCGACCACAAGCAGCGCCGGGGTGCGTCCTCCGAAACGCAGCGTGCAGGCGGCAAGCGCCGCCAGCCACGGCAGTGCGAACGCGACAAGGATGGTGAGCGCGCGAAGCCGCGCCGCGCGCCAGGCTGCATGCGGCAGTGCGTCGGCACTCATGCACTGGCTCCGCGGCGGCGGGCGGTGGCCAGCCAGCGTTCGATGGCGAACAGCAGCGCGATCAGCACGGCCAGCCACGGCTGCAGGTCGCGCGGCGCCGCTGGCTGCGCGCGGGCGCCGGCGGTGGGTGCGAAGGCGCGGGCATCGGCACGGGCGGGCGGCTGCATCGTCGGTGCCAGCGCCTCGCGCAGGCGCTGCGGGAATTCGGCTTCCAGCAGCAACGGCATGTCCGCCGGGCGCAGCGGTTGGCGGAAGCGCAGCAGGCGCCCGCGGCCGAGACTGCCGCTTTCCAGCAGCGGAGCGCCCGCAGCATCGTGGAGGACGGGCGCCAGCGCGATGTCTGCGGGCAGCGGCGCGTCGTGCGCGAGCAGCACGCTGCCGCCGCGTGCGATCCAATCGCGCAGCGCGCTCGGCATCGGTGTCGAAGACAGCCATGCGGCGATGGCGCTAGTGGCGGGAGGCGTGGCACCGGCGGCGAGATCGAATACCTCCACTTGCCACGCCCGCGCCGCGGCGCGCAGCGGGCGCAGGGCGGCGGCGTGCCCGGCATCGGCATGCAGGTAAAGCGTCGGCGGCGGTTGTCTGGCGGCCGGTCTCGATGCGGCCGGCACCGAATCGACGACCCGCCAATCCAATTCGCGTGACAGCTGCGGAATCCGCCCATCCGCGCCGTCGAAGCGGGCCGTGGCCAGCACTACCAGCGGCACGCCGGGTGGCAGATCCGCATCCAGTTCGCGCAGCAGGCTGAAGATGGGCTGCGGCGTGGCGGGCGGTGGCGCATCGAGCGCTGGCAGTCCCTGCGCCAGCCAGTGGCGACGCGCGTTTTCCGGCAGCTGCTGCGCGGGCAGGGCGGATGCCGGCACGCCCGGCATGACCACCACTATCGGGCGCAGGTCCGGTGCACCGTGCAGCACCGGCCGCGCCAGCCACAGCGCCAGCAGGGCGAGCAACAGCAGGCGCAGCAGCAACAGCGGCCATTCGTCGAAGCGCAGCCGCCGACGCGGACGCGGGCGGGCGCGCAGCCAGCGCAGCGCGGCAAAATCCAGCGGGCGCACGTTGTCGCGGCGCGCCAGGTGCAGCAGCAGCGGCAGCAGCAGGCTGGCCAGCGCCGCCAGCGCGGCGGGCAGGAGCAGGGACAGGCTCAAGGCCGCCCCGGCGCGAACAGCTGCCGCAGCGGCTGGTCCAGCGGCTCGTCCAGCACGTGGCGGGCGTGGACGACGCCGGCCGCGTCGAGGCGCGCATCCAGCTGGCGCTGGGCCTCGGCGAAGCGGCGCAGGTAATCCTCGCGCAGCAGGCGGCCGTCGCCGGGCAACTGTTCACCGGTTTCGGGGTCGCGGAACAGGTGGCCATCGGTGAACGGGAAGTCGCGCTCTTCCGCGGTCAGCAGCTGCAGGAACAGCACCTCGCGGCCGGCCTTGGCCAGCGTTTCGGCCAGCGCCACCGCGTCTTCGTCGAAACCGTCGCTGAGCAGCACGACCAGGTCATGGCTGGCAATCCGTTCCCACAGCGGGTTGAGGCGATCGCCCTGCGGAAAACCGCCGCGCGCCTGCACCGCGTGCAGCGCCAGCCACAGGCGATCGCGCCCGCGCGGGCCGTGGCCGGGCGGCAGCAGCTGCAGGCCGCCTTCGGCCAGCACCACCAGTCCGAAGCGGTCGCCCTGCGCCAATGCCAGCTCGGCGATGCAGGCAGCCAGCGACTTCGCCGCGTCCAGGCGGCGCCATTCGGGGTTGCTCTGATCGGCCTGCGCCATCGAGGCGCTGGCGTCCAGCAGCAGCCATACGGTCAGCGGGCTTTCGCGTTCGGCTTCGCGGACGAAGAAGCGGTCGGCGCGGGCGTACAGCTTCCAGTCGATCTGGCGCGGCTCGTCGCCCGGCTCGTAGCCGCGGTACTGCGCGAACTCCAGCCCGGCGCCACGGCTGGGGCTGCGATGCGCGCCGATGCCGCGTTCGCCGCGCGCACGCCGCACCTGCAGGCGCAGGAACTGCAGCCGGCTGCGGACGTCGGGCGGAATCAGCGGCGCGACCATCGACGGCGGTCAGGCGGCGTAGGGCACGTCGCGCAGCAGCATTGCGACCACGTCGTCGGCGGACTTCTGCTCCGCCTCGGCCACGAACGACAGCAGCAGGCGGTGGCGCATCACCGGCGCGGCCAGCGCGATCACGTCGTCGCGGGTGGCGGCCAGCCGGCCGTGCAGCAGCGCGCGTGCCTTCGAGGCCAGCACCAGCGACTGCCCGGCGCGCGGGCCGGCACCCCAGCGCACGTATTTGCGCACGTCCTCCGGCGCACCCGCATCGCGTGGGCGGCTGGCGCGCACCAGCCGGGTGATCCAGTCCAGCAGGTCGTCGCCCACGTGCACCTCGCGCACCAGCGCCTGCAGCGCCAGCACTTCGCTGCCGTCCATCACCATCGGCACCTGCGCGGTGGCGCTGCCGGTGGTCTGGGCGATGATCGCGCGCTCCTCGGCGGCGTCCGGGTAGTCCACCTTCACGTGCAGCAGGAAGCGGTCCAGCTGTGCTTCCGGCAGCGGGTAGGTGCCGGCCTGTTCCAGCGGGTTCTGCGTGGCCAGCACGAAGAACGGCGCCGGCAGCGGGTAGGTGGTGCCGGCATAGCTGACGGTGCGTTCGGCCATCGCCTCCAGCAGCGCGGCCTGCGTCTTCGGCGGGGTGCGGTTGAGTTCGTCGGCCAGCAGCAGGTTGGTGAACACGGGGCCCTGCTGGAAGCGGAACGCGCGCCGGCCGGTGCCGTGGTCTTCCTCCAGCAGCTCGGTGCCGAGGATGTCGCTGGGCATCAGGTCCGGGGTGAACTGCACGCGCCGGAACTGCAGCGCCAGCGCCTGTCCCAGCGAGCGCACCAAGAGGGTCTTGCCGAGGCCAGGCACGCCTTCCAGCAGGCAGTGGCCGGAGGCCAGCAGGCCGATCAGCAGCTGTTCGACCACCGCCTGCTGGCCCACCACCGCTTGGCCGATGGCCTCGCGCAGCCGGTCGAGGCGCTGGAACTGCTGCTGGAGGCTGGCTTCGCTTGCGGCAAGGGTCATGGCGTTTTCCGGTTCAGGACAGCAGGGCATACATCACGATATTGACGCCGAAACGGGTGTTGTCTTCGGCCAGGAAGCGCTTGTTGCGCCAGTCGTAGTCCCACTCGCAGCCGTAGTCCTTGTTGCTGTAGAGCAGGCCCAGGCGGCCATTGAACTCGATGCCCTGCAGGTAGTCGTGGACCAGGTCGTCGCCCCAGCCGTTGAGCTCGAAGCCGGTGGCCGGCGGCCCTTCCGGGAACCTGAAAAAACTCGAATACAGCGGGTGCGCGTTGGACAGCTTCTTCAGCGCGGCCTTGCCGAAGATCGCCGCCATCTGCGCCTCGAACGACTTGGCGAACAGCCCGTCGATGTCGTGGTTGCAGTCGTCCACGAAGACGAAGCCGCCGTTGCGCAGGTAGCGTTCGAAATTGCGCCGCTCGGCCGGGTTGAACTCCACCAGCTTGTGCCCGGCGAGGTAGCAGAACGGCGCCTGCAGCATCTTCGGATCGGCCAGCTCGACCACGTGTTCCTTCGGGTCCACCCGCAGCGAGGTGTAATCGATCAGCGAGGTGATCAGGTTGGACGGCATCCGCGCGTCCACGTCCCAGTCGCCGGAGTCGTATTTCAGGCGGGTGAACCAGAAATCGTAGCGGCCGGACTGGGCGAACACCGGCGGCACCAGGGCCCCCGCGGCTGCACCCAGCAGCAGCCGCAGGAACCCGGCGCGGGTCATGGCAAGGCCCGGCTCAGACCGCATCCGACAGCGAGGTGAAGGTGAAATCGCGCAGGCGCATCGGCGGGATCATCATCACGAAGCTGGATTCGTCGCCGGCCACGCGCACCGGCTTGCCCAGCTCGTCGATGTTGTTGAGCATGATCACCGGCGATTCGTTGAAGCGGAAGTTCTTCACCGGGTGCTTGATCTGGCCGTTCTCGATGTAGAACGTGCCGTCGCGGGTCAGGCCGGTGAGCAGCACGGTCTGCGGATCGACCATACGGATGTACCAGGTGCGGGTGACCAGGATGCCTTTCTGGGTGCCGGCGACCAGTTCCGCCGTGGACTTGGTGCCACCAGCCATCAGCAGGTTGCCGGGCGAACCGATCGCACGCTTGCCCTGTTTCTGCGCCCAGTAGCGCGAATACTCCAGGTTGACCACCTTGCCGTTCTCGACGATGGCCATCTTTTCGCGCGGCAGGCCTTCGCCATCCCAAGGCATCACTTCGGCGCCCGGGTGCCAAGGGTCGGCGCTGATGTTCACGCGCGGGTCGTAGACCTGCTCGCCCAGCTTGTTGCCGCCGCCCTTCTTGGACATGAAGCTGCGGCCTTCGTCGGCCTGGCGTGCGTCGAAGAAGTTCATCATGAAGCTGATCAGGCCGGCGGCCGCGGCCGGCTCCAGAATCACCGTGTATTTGCCCGGCTCCAGCGCCTTGGCCTCCGCCGATTCACTGGCCTTGCGCATGGCGATGCGGATGTCACTGTCGGCCTTGAACGCACTGGCGTCCTTGAGGTTGCGGCCAACCCAGCCGGAACCGCGGCCGTCTTCGGTGCGCACGGTGCAGGTGTAGTTGAAGCCGGTGGCCTTCTGGTAGCCGAAATTGCCCTTGCTGTTGGCGAAGGCGACGAAGCTCTGCCCATCTTCCAGGAAGCCGGCCGCGATCAGCCTCTCCGCCTTGCAGGGAGCGATAGAGTCGGCAGCGACCTGGGCGCGGAACTCGGGGGTGATGGCAGCGGTGGATTCACTGAAGGTGGCGCTGGGCGTGTAGGTCTGCTTCTCGACGGCCGGCATGAACTCGGGATTTTCCGGCGCCAGTCGGGCGAGGTCTTCGGCGCGGCGAACCACGCGCTCGAGTGCGGCGTCATCGAACTCGTTGATCGTCGCGACGCCGACGCGCTTGCCGAACGCCACCTGCACGGCCAGATCGGTGTTGCTGACGATACCGCTGGTGGAGACGTTGTTCAGGGCGAAGCGGATGTTGCCATCGACGGAACCGGTCAGCGAGGCGGTGCATTCGTCCGCGGTGGACAGCGCGATGACCTTGTCCAGGATGGCCTTGGCTTGCGCTTCGGTAAGGATACTCATGTGGGATGTTCTCCTGATGGAGCGGAGCTTGCTCCGCAGCTCTTCGTTGTTTGGCAGGGCCTACGATCCGGTGCAGCCGGGAATGCCCGGCTGCACCGGTTTCATCCCAGGCTGCGGGCGGTATTGATGACGTTGATGCCGTTGAAGCGCGCGGTGGAGGATCCATGCGAGACCGCGGACACCTGGCCGGGCTGCCCCTTGCCGTCGAAGAAAGAGCCGCCCAGACGGTAGTCGCTCTCGTCGCAAACGGCGGCGCAGGCGTTCCAGAATTCCGGTGTGCGGATCTGGTAGGCCACGTCTTCGATCTGGCGGGAGATCTTGCCGTTCTTGATCTCATAGAACAGCTGACCGCCGAACTGCGCGTTGTAGCGCTGCTGGTCGATCGAGAACGAGCCGTCGCCGATGATGTAAATGCCGTTCTCGACGTCCTTCACCATGTCCGCCACGGACAGCTTGGCCTTGCCGGCGGCCAGCGAGACGTTGGCCATGCGCTGGAACTGCACGCTGCTCCAGGAATCGGCGTAGCAGCAGCCGTCGGATTCCGTCTTGCCGAGGATGTGGGCCTGGTCGCGGATGGTCTGGTAGTCCACCAGCTTGCCGGCCTGGATCAGGTCCCAGCGCTTGGTCTTTACACCCTCGTCGTCGAAGCCCACCGCGCCCAGGCTTCCGGGCTGGACCTTGTCGGCGAAGATGTTGACCAGCTCGCTGCCGTACTGGAAGCGCTGTTCGCGCTTCTCCAGCGTGGCGAAGCTGGTGCCGGCGTAATTGGCCTCGTAGCCCAGCACGCGGTCCAGCTCCAGCGGATGGCCCACCGACTCGTGGATGGTCAACCAGGTGTGCGACGGGTCCAGCACCAGGTCGTACTTGCCGGGCTTGACCGAAGGGGCGGTCAGTTTGGCGCGCGCCTGCCGGGCCGCGGCAATCGCATCCTCCTTCATGTCGTAGGACAAGCCGTAGTTCACCACGCCGTTGGGCGTGGTGAATTTCTGGCCTGCGTCGCCGTCCAGATATTCGTAACCCAGGCCCATCGGCGAGGACAGGCCTTCGCGGGTGCGGAACTTGCCGCTGGTCTTGTCGATGGCGGTGACCGTCATGGGCACCCAGATGCGGTGCACGTCCTGATCGATATAGGAACCGTCGGTGCTGGCGAAGTACTTCTGCTCGTTGACCAGGAACATCATCGAATTGACGAAATCGGCGCCGGCGTTGATCGCGGCGGCATTGACGCCCAACAGCAGATCGACCTTGTCCTTGATCGGCACCTCCATCGCGTTTTTCTTGATGGGCGTCTTCCACGACACCTCGCCGAACCCCGGCGCATTTGCCAGCTGCACCGGCGCACTCTGGGTCTTGCTGTTGGCGCTGGCGATCGCGGCCGCCTGGCGTGCGGCCGCGGCCACACCCTCGGCCGTCAGCGTGTTGGTGGCGGCAAAACCCCAAGCGCCGTTGACGATCACCCGGATGCCGGCCCCGGTGGACTCGGTATTCACCACGTTCTGCACCTTGTCCTCGCGGGTGATCACGAACTGACGCAGGTAGCGGCCGATGCGCACGTCGCAGTAGCTGGCGCCGGCCTGCCTGGCCGAGGTCAATGCGACGTCGGCCAGACGCTTCTTCAGTGCCGGGTCCAGCGGGATCAGCAGCTGTTCCGCCGCAATCGCGTTGCCGAACAACGAGGGCAGCAGCAGGCCACCAGCGGCTAGCCCCGAAAGGGCGAGGAATTCACGTCGTTGCAAGGCAGCTCTCCTGGTGGAAACGGGATGGGCGGTGCGGCGAGGGGGAGGAGGGGGGCTGTGCCGATTCTTGCGGGCCGGGCGCAGGCCGCGCAAATGACTTTTGGCACGCCCCCCGGCTCAGCCCAGGCTGCGCGCGGTGTTGATGATGTTGATGCCGTCGAAACGGGCGGTGGCGGACCCGTGCGAGACCGCCGAGACCTGGCTGGGCTGGCCCTTGCCGTCGAAGAACGAACCGCCCAGGCGGAAGTCGCGCGCATCGCAGATCGCGCTGCAGGCGTTCCAGAACTCCGGCGTGCGGATCTGGTAGGCGGCGTCCTCCACCATCTCTTTGATCTCGCCGTTGCGGATGCGGTAGTACAGCTGGCCGCCGAACTGCGCGTTGTAGCGCTGCTGGTCGATGGAATAGGAGCCGCGGCCGTGGATGTACAGGCCGTCCTCCACGTCCTTGACCATCTGCACCGGTGTCAGCGGCGCCTTGCCCGGCGCCAGCGAGACGTTGGCCATGCGCTGGAACTGCACGCTCTTCCACGAATCGGCATAACTGCAGCCGTGCGAGGCGTCCTCGCCGAGGATGTGCACCTCGTCGCGGGTGGCCTGGTAATTGACCAGCACGCCGTCCTTCACCAGGTCCCAGCGGCGCGTCTTCACGCCTTCGTCGTCGTAACCCACCGCGCCCAGGCTGTACGGCTCGGTCTTGTCGGCGGTGAAGTTGACGATGTCGCTGCCCCAGCGGAAACCGGCCTCGCGCTTGTCCAGCGTGGCGAAGCTGGTGCCGGCGTAATTGGCCTCGTAGCCCAGCACGCGATCCAGCTCCAGCGGGTGGCCCACGTTCTCGTGGATGGTCAGGAACAGGTTGGACGGGTCCAGTACCAGGTCGTACTTGCCGGGTTTGACCGACGGCGCCTTGAGCTTGGCCCGCGCCTGCTTGGCCGCGGCGGTGGCGTCCTCCACCGGGTCGTAGGAATGGCCGTAGCCGACCACGCCGCCGGGCAGCTGGAACCTGCCGGCGGCATCGCCATCCAGGAACTCCCAGCCCATGCCCATCGGCGAGGACAGCCCGTTGCGGGTGCGGAACTTGCCGCTGGCCTTGTCGATGGCGGTGACGGTGAACGGCAGCCAGATGCGGTGCACGTCCTGGTCGATCCACGAGCCATCGCTGGAGGCGAAGTATTTCTGCTCGTTGACCAGGAACAGCTGCGAATTGATGAAATCGGCGCCGGCATTGCGCGCGGCGGCATTCACCGCCAGCAGCAGCGCGGTCTTGTCCTTGACCGGCACCGCCATCGCGTTCTTGCGGATCGGCGTCTGCCAGCGCACCTCGCCCACGCCGGCCTGCGGCGCCAGCTGCACCGGCTGCGCGCGCAGCCGCGCATTGGCCCGCGCCACCGCCAGCGCCCGCGCCACCGTCTCGCGCACGCCGTCGGCGGTCTGCCGATGGGTGGCGGCAAAGCCCCACGCACCATCCACGATCACCCGGATGCCGACCCCGGAAGATTCGCTGTTGGTCACGCTCAACACCCGGTCCTCGCGGGTCTGGATGGCCTGGTTGAGGTAGCGCCCGATCCGCACGTCGCAATAACTCGCGCCGCCCGCCCGCGCCTGCGCCTGCACCGCATCCGCCAGCGCCTTGTGCCTGGCCGCGTCGGCCGGTACCAGCAGCTGCTCGGCGGCAACCAGCCGCGCATGCGGCAGCATCAGCCCCGCCAGGCCGAAGCCGGACAGCGCCAGGAATTCGCGTCGTTGCATCCGTCTCTCCCCGCAGCGCCAACCGCGCCGCCAACGCCGGATTCTCGGCAGGCGGGGGATGGGTGGGGAGTGTCTTTTGGCATGGGGAGCACGGATGATCAGCCCAAGAGCTGCTGCTCAATGATCCGCCGGAGATAAATCAGATCGCTGATTTCAGATCAGCTTCTGATGCTCCTTGGCAAACCAGTGAACGTCCGCGCGAGCCAAGTCAAATTTTTCTCCGAATATCATTGCGGCCTCGTAGGGCGGAAAGTCGGCAAAACATGCCAGCTGCTCGTCGTCCAGCCCGGCGTCAAAGTGATCTATTGCGAAAAGATGCTTCATGGCCACGTCAAACAGTTGCAGCCAGTTCTGATCGATAGCGCTCATTAGATGGCGTCCTGTATCATTTTTTCGCGATGCCGTGCAATGAATGAAGGTTCAGGCGCGAACTTGTCAGGCGGTGAAATTTTCTTGTCTTCCGCTACCCAAAATACTTGTCGCAAAAAATCATCTTTTGAATTTTTGAGATGTTTTGAAAGAATTACACGATGATCGTCCGTTAGTGAAAATAGGTGCTTGTCAAAGGCTTTATCATGAATAGCGGAGAGACAGAGGCCATTTCCAGGGTGCAGGCGAATCGTTGCATCTTCATTCCACGGTACGATATGACTGGCAACAAGAAAACGCCTGTCGCTAACGCCAGAAATGCAGCAGCGCTCACCGTAGCTGCTTAGTACAGCGCGGCGGAAAAACGACTGACCGACACGCTGCTTAACAAGCGCCGCCCGCACATCGCCGGTGAAGTCTCGCTCTTCAATCGGGAGGGTCTCCGGCTCCGGAAGCTTCTTTTCCTTATGGATATAGGCAAGCAATTCCTCGCATTCTGCAATTACGGCCTCCCAGTCTGCATGGGCTTCTCCCCATATCTTTTTATCAAGGGATGAGGCATTGCCAAGGCCGACCCTACCGCTTTCAGTGATTTTCGGATCAAGGCTCGCGATGTTGAGGCACTTCATAGCTACCGCGCCTGGTGTACGGCCAATCATTTTGGAGAGCGCGATGATCTCTTTGTTCCGGCTATCCAATTGGCCGAACGGCATTTCGCAGTAAAGCTTGAAGGCAAGCATTGTCTGCTCGCGCGTCCAATTGCCTTTGGGGTTGAATGCGCCCTCGCGCACCCTGATGATTTCAATCATGGACTGAGTCGGCGTTTGTAGATGTTGTGACACGCACTTTGCAACATCGCCAATCATTGGCACAACTGCCGCTTCTAAAAAAACACGAGCCAAACACACGGATCAGAGTCAGCTTTTCAATCCCGCACGCCGCCCACGCAGCCACGCGGTTGCATAACCAGCAACTCCCGCCAACACCAGCCCCAACGGCAACGCCCCCGGTTCGCCTTCGGTGGTGACCATCATTGCCACCAGTGCCACGCCAAGCGCGGCCACAGCCAGCGATACCGTTTTCTGGGTCTTCGGCGTCATCTCCGTCTCCTGTCGGTGCAGGCGGGCAATGTGCCGGCGGACTGTGTGCTGGCGATGAAGCGGGCGAGGGCGAAGGGGTTGCCCGCCGCGCGCCGCATACGGCTCAGGCGTCGAGGCGCTGCGCCGGGTAGTCCTCTTCCGCCAGCGCGGCGATGGCGGCGTCGGCGCTGAAGGCGCCGCTGGCTTCCACTTCGCCCCTGGCCAGGTCCACGCGCACCTGCGCGGCGGGGTCCAGCGCCTGCAGGGCGCGGGTGACGGCGTTGACGCAGTGCTGGCAGCTCATGTTTTCGACCTTGAACAGCATGGATGTCTCCCGGTGTGGTGGATGCGGGCAGTGTCGGCCTTGCCACGGTGGCAAGGTCAAGCCTAGGCTGCGCGCTTGACCTTCCCATGTTGGGAAGGTGGAAGCTGGCCGCGAACCATCATCGCAACGAGGCCGTCATGAACAACGATTCCACGATCCAGCTGGGCATCACCGGGATGACCTGCGCCAGTTGCGCGGGCCGGGTGGAGAAGGCGCTGCGCAAGCTGGACGGGGTGGAGCAGGCGTCGGTGAACCTGGCCACCGAGGTGGCCTCGGTGCGCGCGCCGGGCCTGCCGCTGGCGCAGCTGGTGCAGACGGTGGAGCGCGCCGGCTACGGCGTGGCCGCCGACGAGACGCACCTGGCCATCGAAGGCATGACCTGCGCGTCCTGCGTGGGGCGGGTGGAAAAGGCGCTGGGCAAGGTGCCGGGCGTGCTGTCCGCCAGCGTGAACCTGGCCACCGAGACCGCGCTGGTGCGGCACCTGGCCAGCACGCCGGTGTCGGCGCTGCAGGCGGCGGTGGTGAAGGCCGGCTACCGGGTGCGCGAAGAGGCGACGCAGGCCGCGCCGGCTGCCGGCATGCCGAAGGAACTGCGGCATGTGCTGCTGGCCGCGGCGCTGTCGCTGCCGCTGGTGCTGCCGATGCTGCTGATGCCGCTGGGCGTGCACTGGCAGCTGCCGGGCTGGGTGCAGTGGCTGCTGGCCACGCCGGTGCAGTTCTGGCTGGGCGCGCGTTTCTACCGCGCCGGCTTCGCCGCGCTGCGGGCGCGCAGCGGCAACATGGACCAGCTGGTGGCGCTGGGCACCAGCGCGGCCTACGGCCTGAGCGTGTTCCACCTGCTGGCGCCCGCGTCCGGCCACCACGCGCCACCGCTGTATTTCGAATCCTCGGCCGTGGTCATCACCCTGATCCTGTTGGGCAAGTGGCTGGAGGCGCGCGCCAAGCGCCAGGCCAGCGACGCCATCCGTGCCCTGCAGGCGCTGCGCCCGGCCACCGCGCGGGTGCTGCGCGACGGCGTGGAGGTGGAGCTGGCGCTGGCCGAGGTGGCGGTGGACGACGTGGTGGTGATCCGCCCCGGCGAGCGTGTGCCGGTGGACGGCGTGGTGATGGAGGGCCGCAGCCACGGCGACGAATCACTGCTCACCGGCGAGTCGCTGCCGGTGCCGAAAGCGCCCGGCGATGCCGTGACCGGCGGCGCGGTGAACGGCGAGGGCCGGCTGTTGGTGCGCACCACCGCGGTGGGTACCGAATCGGTGCTGGCGCAGATCGTGCGGCTGGTGGAGGACGCACAGGCGAAGAAGGCGCCGATCCAGCGCATCGTCGACCGGGTCAGCGCGGTATTCGTGCCGGTGGTCATCGCCATCGCGCTGGTCACCCTGCTGGGCTGGGGCATTGCCAAGGGCGACTGGGCACAGGCGCTGCTCAATGCGGTGGCGGTGCTGGTGATCGCCTGCCCGTGCGCGCTGGGGCTGGCCACGCCGGCCGCGGTGATGGCCGGCACAGGCGTGGCCGCGCGCGCCGGCATCCTGGTGAAGGACGTGGAAGCGCTGGAAACCACCCGCCAGCTGCGCAGCGTGGCCTTCGACAAGACCGGCACGCTGACCATGGGCAAGCCCGCGCTGATGCAGCTGCACGCGCTGGATGGTGACGAGGCGGCGCTGCTGGCGCTGGCCGCCGGCCTGCAGCAGGGCAGCGAACACCCGCTGGCGAAGGCGGTGCTCGCCGCCGCAGGCGAGCGCGGCATCGCCGCAGCCGAAGTCACCGACATCGCGGCGGTGACCGGCCGCGGCGTGGAAGGCAGGGCGGGGCGGTCCCGCGTGGTGCTGGGGCATGCCCGCTGGATGGGCGAGCTGGGCATCGGTCTGTCGCCCGCACAGGCGCAGGCGGATGCGGCATCGAGCGCCGGGCAGACGCAGTCGTGGCTGGCGCAGGAAACCGAAACAGGCTGGAACCTGCTGGGCCTGCTGGCGTTCGGTGATGCGGTACGGCCGCAGTCGGCGGAAGCGATCAAGGCGCTGCATGCGATGGGCATCCGCCCGCTGATGCTGTCTGGCGACAACCGCGCCGCTGCCCGCGCGGTGGGCAAGCAGCTGGGGCTGGCCGACGACGAGGTGCGCGCGGAACTGCTGCCGGCCGACAAGGTGGAGGCGATCCGCGTACTCGCGGCGCAGGGCCCGGTGGGCATGGTGGGCGACGGGCTCAACGATGCGCCGGCGCTGGCCGCGGCCACGGTGGGGTTCGCGATGGGCAGCGGCACCGACGTGGCGATGCACGCCGCCGGCATCACTCTGATGCGGCCGGACCCGCGGCTGGTGGCCGACGCCATCGACATCTCCCGCCGCAGCGTGCGCAAGATCCACCAGAACCTGTTCTGGGCCTTCATCTACAACCTCATCGGCATCCCGCTGGCGGCGCTGGGGCTGCTGGACCCGATGATCGCCGGCGCGGCGATGGCGCTGTCCAGCGTCAGCGTGGTGGGCAACGCCCTGCTGCTGCGGCGCTGGTCGCCGCGGGCGCGCGACTGATCCGCAAGGAGAACGACATGGCATCCAACACCATCCGCCCGGAACTGGCCGACGCGCTGGAGCAGGGCCTGCACAACATCGGCCAGGCCGCGGCGCTGACCGGTGTGTCGGCCAAGATGATCCGCCATTACGAAAGCATCGGACTGATCGCGCCGGCCGCGCGCACTTTCGCCAACTACCGCCTGTACAACGAGGCCGACCTGCACCGGCTGCGCTTCATCAAGCGCGCGCGTTCGCTGGGGTTCGCGGTCAAGCAGATCGAGGCGCTGCTGGCGCTGTGGGACGACCCGCAGCGCGCCAGTGCCGAGGTCAAGCAGCTGGCGCGCGCGCACGCCGCCGAACTGGGCGAGAAGATCCGCGAACTGCAGGCGATGCAGCGCACGCTGGAAACACTGGCGCGGCGCTGCCACGGCGATGGCAGGCCGACCTGTCCAATCCTGGACGACCTGGCGTCCTGACCGCTTGCGTTGGTGCGGCGACGGGGCCTGCCGTAAGTCCGGTGCCGGGATGCGGCATTCCCCGACCCGTGCGCGCGCCGTTCGGCGATTGGCCGCTCAGTACGGTTGCGGGAGGCTGCCCGCATCGCCCCGTGGAGCCGCGCCATGCGCCCGCTGCTGCTGATCGGCCTGCTGCTATTCGTGCCGCATGCGCAGGCGGAGAGCCTGTACCGCTGCGTCGGCCGCGACGGCGCGGTGAGCTACCAATCGCGGGCCTGCGCTGCAAGGCAGCGGCTGGACCGGGTGGTGGAGTACCGGGCAGAACCGGGCGCGGCGCGTTCCGGGGGAGTCCCCGAGGTATCGCGCCGGCAGCCGCGTCGCTACGCGAACGGCAGCGGCGGCAATCGCATCGTGCGCGTGGGCGGCGCAACCACCGCCAGCCAGCGCTGCCGGGCAGGCAAGGCCAAGCGCGAGGCCGCGCTGCAGCGCCTCGGCCTGAAGCGCAGCTATGACCAGCTCAGCGCACTCGATATGCAGGTGCGCGCGGTCTGCGGGGGCTACTGAGCCGGCACGGCTTGCCTGCCGCGGTCAGCGGTTGTCCGCGAAGGTGGTGGCGGAATGCGGCACCGTGCGCCACTTCGACAGGTCGTAGCCCAGCCTGCGCAGGCGCTGGCGCGCGCGTTCCAGCTCCGCGTCCGCCACGTCTGGCGAGCGGGCGAACACCCACGCGTAGTCGCGGGCATCCCGCGCCACCACCATCAGGCTGTAGTCGTCGCGCACCCAGGCCACCACGTACTGCGCCTTCATCGGCCCCAACACGCGCACGTCCCAGACCGCGTTGCCGGTGCCGGGGCGCACCCGTGCCGGCGCCTCGATGTGCTTGCGCGGGCCGTCGGCGCCGCCATGGTTGAAGGTCAGGGTGGTGCGGATGCTGCCGTCGCGGCGCAGCGTGTAGGTTTCCACCGCATTCCACGCATCGCGCTCAAAGCGGGTGGGGATGCCGCCCACCAGGTACCACGCGCCCATGAAGCGGGCCAGGTCCACGTGCGGGACCGGGCGGATGGCGGGCAGGTTGGCGGCCACGCTGCCGATGAACAGCAGCGCGGCCAACCACCACCACTGTCGTGCAGGCAGGCGCAGGCGCATGGCGGTGCTCCGGTCAGGGACGCTCGAACAGGTAGTGCGACACCATCCACTCCTGGCCGTCGGCATAGCCGAACAGCTCGGCGCAGGCCATCCAGAACATGCGCCAGCGCTGGAACCACAGGCCGGCGGCATCGCCATAGGCTTCGCGCAGGATCGCCATCACCTGGTCGCGATGCGCGTCCTGCTGCTGCAGCCAGTGGTTGGCGGTCTTCTCGTAGTGGCTGCCCTCCAGCAGCCACTGCTGGCGGATCGCCAGCGCGCCCTGGAAATGCAGCAGGGTGTCGGCCGCCGGCATCAGGCCGCCGGTGAAGAAATGCCGGCCCATCCAGTTGTCCTCGCCCTGCGTTTCGAACGGATACAGCAAGGTGCGATGGACGAAGATGTGCACGAACAGCCGCCCGCCCGGGCGCAGCCAGCTGCCGATGCGGCCCAGCAGGCTGTCGTAGTTGCGCATGTGCTCGAACATCTCCACCGAGACGCAGCGGTCGAAGCCGGCGGCGGGCAGGGCGAGGGTGTTCACGTCGCGGGTCAGGACCTGCACGTTGGTCAGGCCGCGCTCGCGGCAGCGCGCTTCGATGAAGCCGCGCTGGCCGTTGGAGTTGGACACCGCGGTGATGCGCGCGTTCGGGTAGCGCTGCGCCATCCACAGCGTCAGCGAGCCCCAGCCGCAGCCCAGCTCCAGGATGTCCTGGCCGTCGGCCAGCCCGGCGCGCTCGCAGTACAGCGCCAGCATCGCTTCCTCGGCCTCGGCCAGGGTCTCGTCGCCGCGCGGGTAGTAGCAGCTGGAGTACTTCAGGCGCGGGCCCAGGCAATGGAAGAAGAACGCCGGCGGCAGCTCGTAGTGCTGGGCGTTGGCGGCGTCCGTCTCGATGGCGACGGGGCTCTGCCGCAGCAGCTCCAGCAGCTCCTGCTGGCGCAGCGACTGGAGCTCGACCCCGCCGGCGCGCTCGTCCTCGAGGCGCTGCGCGCACAGCCGGCGGATGCCGGCGCGGATGGCGGCATCGGGCAGCAGGCCGCGCTCCGCCAGCCCCAGCAGGCCGGGCGCGGCGCGGTCGCGGGAGAGTTCGTTGGCGTCCAGGGTGGCGGTGGTCATGTGCGCGCTCCTTTTTGTTGCAAGGTCAGGATTTCGGGAACCACGGGAACAGCATCGGGGTGGTGCGCTGGTACTCGCGATAGTCATCGCCGCGGCTGCGCAGGGCCTGCTGTTCGGTGAAAGGGATGCCGCTGACGTAGCGCAGGAACAGGTACATCACCACCGGCCCCAGCCAGCCCAGCCACGACAGTGGCGCGCCGATGGCGGCGACCGCGTACGCGCACCAGTGCAGCCATTCGAAGAAGTAGTTGGGATGGCGCGAATACCGCCACAGGCCGCTGCGGCAGGTCCTGCCGCGGTTGCCGGGATCGGCGCGGAAGCGCGCCAGCTGGGCGTCCGCCAGCGATTCGCCGGCCACCGAGACCAGCCAGATGGCGATGGCCAGGCCCAGTTGCCACGCTGCCGGATCCGGATGCGCTGCCACCGCCAGCAACGGCAGCGAGAACAGCAGCACCAGCAGCGCCTGGAACTGGAAGAAGCCGAAGAACTTCAGCTGGCTGCCCTGCCAGTGTTCACGCAGGGCGCGATAGCGGCCGTCCTCCGGCTCGCTGCGGACGCGCGCCCACAGATGCAGCGCCAGCCGCAGCGCCCACGCGGTGGCGAGCACACCCACCAGCAGGCGCGCGGCGGGCGCGCCGGTGCCGGTGAGCGCCAGCAGCAGCGCCGCGCCGGCAAGCCCGGTAGCCCACAGCACATCGACGATGCCGGCATTGCGGCGGCTGCGCTGCCACAGCCAACCCAGCACCATCAGCGCCGCGGCCAGCAGCCAGATCCACGAGAGTTGCTGCGTGGGATTCATGCCGTGCCTCCGTGGAGATCCTGTTGCAGGCCGCGCCGGGCCAGCCACGCCAGCAAAGGCATCGCCAGCGCCCAGCCGGCGGCCAGCGCCAGCAGGCTGTGCCACTGCGGACTGGCGAACTGGACTACGTCCCAGCCGCGCGCGGCGCCGAGGTAAGCCAGCGGTCCGCCGATGGCACCAAACACCGCGGCCAGCAGCAGGCGGCGGTGCAGATAGCCAAGCAGCGGGACGATGGACAGGGCGAACGCCCACCACAGCGCCAGGATCCAAGCCGGTGAACCCGCCCACGGCCAGGCCGCGGCGTAGTCGAGCAAGCCGCTGCGCACCCACAGGTTCTCCAGCACCAGGCCGACGGCCAGTGCCACCACCACCAGCCGCGCCTCCAGCAGCCGGTGCGGCGACACCGACAGCCGCCACAGCGTGAACAGACCGGCGGCGGTCACGCCCGGCCACCACAGGCCCTGGCCGGCGCCGATCACCGCTGCGAACCAGGTGGCCTGGTAGCCCAGCAGGGTCAGCCAGAAGGTCATGCGCCGCGCTCCAGCGGACGCCAGCCCGGCTTGGCCATCAGCAGGTGCGACACGCCGATCGCGCGCTCGCGGAAGCCGCCTTCGCAATAGGCAAGGTAGAACTCCCACATGCGGATGAAGCGCTCGTCGAAGCCCTGTGCCCGCACCGCCGCCAGCTGCGCGAGGAAGCGTTCGCGCCAGGCATGCAGGGTGCGGGCATAAGACAGCCCGAAATCCTCCAGCGCGACCAGCGCCAGGTCACTGCTGCGGGTCTTCGACGCCAGCATCGCGCTGACCGAGGGAATGAAGCAGCCGGGGAACACGTGGCGCTTGATGAAGTCCACCGACTTCAGCGCCTGCTCGTAGCGATGGTCTTCGATGGTGATGGCCTGCACCAGCGCCAGCCCGTCGGGCTTCAGCAGGCGGCCGATCTGCGCGAAGTAGCTGTCCTGGAAGTCCGCGCCCACCGCCTCGATCATCTCGATCGACACCAGCTTGTCGTACTGGCCGGTGATGTCGCGGTAGTCGGACTGCAGCAGGGTCACGCGTTCACCCAGCCCGGCCTGCTGGACCCGCGCCGCGGCGAGGTCGTGCTGCTCGCGCGAAATGGTGGTGGTGGTGACGTGGCAGCCATAGTGGCGGGCGGCGTGCAGGGCGAAGCCGCCCCAGCCGGTGCCGATCTCCACCACGTGGTCGCCGGGGTTCAGCGCCAGCTTGCGGCAGATCAGGTCGAGCTTGCGGGTGGAGGCCGCTTCCAAGGTGTCGTCGTCACCCGCCCAGTACGCCGAGGAATACATCAGGTCCGCGGACAGGAACATGCGGAAGAAATCGTTGCCGAGGTCGTAGTGCGCGGCGATGTTGCGCCGGCTGCCGGCGCGGGTGTTGCGGCGCAGGGCGTGCAGCGCCTGCATCGCCAGCCCGCCCAGCCGGGCGCTGCCGGTTTCCATGCCGTCCAGCAGGTCGCGGTTGCGCACCAGCAGCTGCACCAGTGCGACCAGGTCGCTGCAGCGCCACTGCCCGTCCATGTACGCCTCGCCGGCACCGACGCTGCCGTTGCCAGCCAGTGCCCGGTAGAAGCCCGGATCCAGCACTTCCAGGACGACCGCGGGGCCGTCGCCGGCGCGACCGAACTCGACGCTGCCCAGTGCATCGTTGACCCGCAGATGGCCGTGGCCCAGCGCGGACAGACGCTGCAGCACGCGCTGGCGCAGGAACTTGTCGAAGGCGCCGAATGCGCTGGGGGGTGCGGTCTGGGCGATGGCGTTCAAGAACGGCTTCCTGGAAGTCGGGGGTGGTCGTGGAAAGGGGTGCGCTTGAGCCACAGCCGCAGCGCCTGCCAGTAGATGGCGCCGACCACCTGCGCGGTCATCAGCGGGTAGCGCCAGAGCACCCGCGCCAGTGCGTCGGCGCTGATCGGGCGGCGCCGCAGCTGCAGGTGCGCGTCGAACTCGCGGCCGTTCGCGCCCAGCACCGCCATGTTCACGTGCAGGGCATCGGCGGGCACGGTGAAGCGCCAGTCGTAGCGGCGCTGCATGCCAAGGAACGGAGAAACGTGGAAGGTCTTGTCGAAGTCCCAGCGCAGCATCCGCCCGTTGCCGCTGGCGGCGTCCACCGGCAGCACGTAGGCATGCCGCTCCAGCCACGGCGTGTTGGTGATCTCGGCGACGATGCTGTGCAGGGTTTCGCCGTCGGCCTCGAAGCAGTAGTAGAAGCTGACCGGGTTGAACGCCATGCCGGCGTAGCGCAGGTGCGCAAGCAGGCGCACCGGTCCTTCCGGGCGCTCGCCGATGGCGGCCTGGACCCGGTCCTTGACCGCTTCCTTGAGCGGCCGCTCCGGCGGGCCGAGGAAATCGGCGCGGCGGAATTCGGCAAGGTTGCGGCGACCGGCCGACCACAGCCAGCGGCTGCGGAACACGGCGTCGATCTCGTCGAGGTCGAGGTAGAGCTGGGCCATCCGGTAGCGGAACGCATGCGGACGCGGCGTGCTGCGGCGATGCCGGACCACGCCTTCATAGACCGCGCTGTGCAGCTGCACGCTCATGCCGCCGCACCCTGCGGCCACGCCGCGCCCAGCCCGGCCGCGACTTCCACCGCGCTGCGCATGCCGTCCTCGTGGAAGCCCCAGCCCCAGTACGCGCCGGCGAACCAGGTGTGGTTGTGACCCTGGATGGCGGCTTTGCGCTGCTGCGCCGCCACCGACGCCGCGTCGTACACCGGGTGGTGGTAGCGCAGCCGGCGCAGCACCTTGTCCGGGGCGATGGCCTCGCTGCGATTCAGCGTGACCACGAACGGGTCGGGCGAATGCAGGCCCTGCAACAGGTTCATGCAGTAGCTGACGGTGCAGGGCGCGCCCGGATCGCCCGGCAGGAAGGCATTCCATGCCGCCCACGCCTTGCGGTTGCGCGGCAGCAGACTGGCATCGGTGTGCAGCACCACGTCGTTGGGCTGGTAGGCGATGGCGCCGAGGACGTCGCGTTCGTTGACGCTGGCGTCGGCCAGCAGCGCCAGCGCCTGGTCGCTGTGGCAGGCCAGCACGATCTGGTCGAAGCGTTCGCTGCCCGCTGCACTCTCCACCACCACGCCATGGCCGTCGCGGGTCACCGAGCGCACGGGACAGCGCAGGCGCTCCTGCACCTGCCAGCGCGCACGCAGTGCTTCGACATAGCTGGCGGACCCGTCGCGCACCACCCGCCACTCGGGGCGGCCGCTGACCTGCAGCATCTGGTGGTTGGCCATGAACTGCACCAGATAGCGCGCCGGGAACCGCAGGATCTGTTCCGGCGGCGACGACCACAGCGCCGAGGCCATCGGCACCAGATGGTCGTCGCGGAAAGCCGCGCCGTAGCCGTTGGCCTCCAGCCAGTCGCCGATGCCCGGGCCCGGGCCGTCACCCACCAGCAGGGACGGCGCTTGCCGGTAGAAGCGGAACAGGTCGCGCACCATGCCGAGGAAGCGCGGCGACAGCAGGTTGCGGCGCTGGCAGAACAGCGTGTCCAGCGTGGTCGCGTTGTATTCCAGCCCGGTGCGCTCGCTGTGTACCGAAAAACTCATGGTGGTGGGCGCCGTCGCCACGCCCAGGGTGTCGAACAGCCGGGTCAGCAGCGGGTAATGCGCCGGGTTGTGGACGATGAAGCCGGTGTCCACCCGATACGAACGCCCGGCCTGCTCGACGGCGTGGGTGTGGGTGTGCCCGCCGAGATAGTCGTTGGCCTCGAACAGCACCACCTCGTGCGCCTGCGACAGCAGCCAGGCGCTGGCCAGGCCGGCGATGCCGGAACCGACGATCGCGATCCGCATCTCAGCGCTCCGCCTTCGCCAGCACCCACTCGGGCACCGGCTTGAGGTCGCGCACCAGCCCCAGCAGCGCCATCAGCCGCAGGCCGTACCAGGTCAGGTCGATCTCCCACCAGCGGAAACCCTGGCGCGCACTGCTGGAGTAGAAATGGTGGTTGTTGTGCCAGCCCTCGCCGAAGGTCAGCAGCGCCAGCCACAGGTTGTTGCGGCTGTCGTCACGGGTCGGAAAGCGGCGGCGGCCGAAGCGGTGCGACAGCGAATTGATGGTCACCGTCGCGTGGAACAGCACCACGGTGGACACGAAGAAGCCCCACACCAGCAGCTGCGGCCCGCTGGTGCCCAGCGCCGGCCATGCGCGTTGCAGCAGCGCGCCCAGGCCATACAGGCCAACGGCCATCGCCAGCGGCACGACGATGTCGAAACGGTCCAGCCAGCGCAGCTCCGGGAAGCGCGCCAGGTCCGGCACCCGGCTGAGGTCGGTGGCGAACGCACGGCGGGTCAGGAACCAGCCCATGTGGCTGCGCCAGAACCCGTGGCGGGGCGAATGCAGGTCTTCCACGGCGTCGGAGTGGCGGTGGTGGTGGCGATGGTGCGCCGCCCACCACAGCGGCCCGCGCTGCACGCTGGCGGCGCCGATCAGCGCGAACACGAACTGCAGCGGGCGCGAGGTGCGGAACGCGCGGTGGGAGAAATAGCGGTGGTAGAAACCGGTGATGGCGAACATCCGCACCACGTAGAGCAGGGCGGCGACCAGCACCGCCACCGGCGAGATGCCGACCCACAGCACTCCGACGCAGCCCAAGTGCAATAGCACGAAGGGCAGCACCCGCAGCCAGTCCACCCGGTCCGCATCGGCGCCTTCTGCAGCCGGCACGGCGGCGCTGTCGAACCATTGCAGCAGGCTGCGCCGGGCCGGACGCGCGGGTGCACTGTCGGCGGAGGAGGGGAGGAGTGCCGGTTCCTGGGGCATCGCGGGCTTCCGTTTCGGATAGCAGGTTTACGCGGTGGCACGCGGATTGGATGCAGCCGGGCGTGCCGGCGTCGCTTGCATCCAATCCGCGGTGGCCGCCGTAGAGAGTGGTGTCCATCCCAGCTGGCCGTGTTTGCCCTACCATGCGTTCCGACCCCAACCGCGGAAACCTGTCGCCCTTCGAGGCGGCCAGATCCATGTCCATCGCCGAAGCAAGCCCCGGGGACCCGGGCTACTGGTCCGGGCAGATGCAGGCGGTCGCACGCCGCCGCGACCAGACCTGCTTCATGCGGATCTACGACCACTTCGCCCCGCGGGTGCGCCTGTACCTGCGTGGCCTGGGCGCGCGCGAAGCGGTGGCCGAGGAGCTGGCGCAGGAAGCACTGCTGCGGCTGTGGCAGCGCGCCGACAGCTACGACGCGGCCCGCAGTTCGCTGGCCACCTGGCTGTTCCGGATCGCCCGCAACCTGCACATCGACCGGCTGCGCCGCGAGAACCAGTGGATCGCCGTGGACATGGAGCCGCTGGAGTTCGAGGCGGAAACCGACAATCCCGCGTTCTCCTCCGCGGAGAGCTTTGCCGCCCACGCCGACCTCAATGAACGCATCGAGCGCCTGTCCGCGACCCAAGCCCGCCTGATCCGCATGTCCTATTTCGAAGCCAAGTCCCACCAGCAGATCGCCGATGAACTCGGGATGCCGCTGGGCACGGTCAAATCGTCCATCCGCCGTGCCTTCCTGCGCCTGCAGTCGGGCGTGCAGGAGGCCACATGACCCCGCGCCATCACCTCGATCCGGCCACCCTGGTCAGCCATGCCGCCGGCGCGCTGTCGCCGGAAATGGCGGCGGTTGCCGACACCCATCTGGAAGGCTGCGCCTACTGCCGCCAGCAGCTGGCAGCGGCCGAGCGGGTTGGCGGCGTGCTGCTGTCGCAGCAGCAACCCGCGGCGCCGGCGCCGCAGCAGGCCGCACGCCTGCGCGAGGACATGCTGGCGCGCCTGCAGCAGCCGCTGCCCGCGGCGCCGCACGGCCTGTCCGCAAGCGACGAGGCGCCGCGTTCGCTGGACGCGCTGCCACGCCCGCTGCAGCCGTATTTCGGCAAGAGCTGGAAGGCGTTGCGCTGGCGCTGGATGGCGCCGGGCGTGCACATGATCCGGGCGCCGCGCAGCAGCGGAGACACGCTGATCATGCTTCGGATCGCGCCGGGCAAGAGCATGCCGGTGCACAGCCATGGCGGCAGCGAACTGACCCAGATCCTGCGCGGCGCCTATGACGACGCGCTGGGCCACTTCGGGCCGGGCGACATGGCCGACCTGGACAGCGAAGTGGAACACCAGCCGGTCACCTCGCCGGGCGTGCCCTGCATCTGCGTGGCCGCGCTGGACGGCCCGCTGCAGTTCCGCGGCTGGCTGGCGCGCAAGCTGCAGCCGATGGTGGGTCTGTAATCCCGGCCCGCCACCGAACGTCCGAACATTTCTTCGGCCCCAAAAGGAAACGGCCCGCATCGCGAGATGCGGGCCGTTTGTGTTGGTGAAGCTGGTTTCGGTCAGCCGCGATGACGCAGCGACAGGAATTCCTTGCGCAGCGACGGGTCGGCCAGGAAGCGCCCACGCATCACGCTGTTGATCATCTTCGACTCGTCGTCCTTCACGCCGCGCCAGTGCATGCAGTAGTGGTCGGCCTCCATGACCACGGCGATGCCGTCCGGCTTCAACCGCTGCTCCAGCAGGTTGGCGATCTGGCTCACCGCCTCTTCCTGGATCTGCGGGCGGCTCATGATCCAGTCGATCAGGCGGGCGTACTTGGACAGGCCGATCAGGTTGGAGTCGGCGTCGGGCAGCACGCCCACCCAGACCCGACCCATGATCGGGCACAGGTGGTGCGAGCAGGCGCTGCGCACGCGCAGCGGGCCGACGATCATCAGCTCGTTCAGGCGCTCGGCGTTGGGGAACTCGGTGATGGCAGGCGCGTGCTGGTAGCGGCCGGCGAACAGTTCACGCACGAACATCTTGGCCAACCGGCGGCCGGTGTCGCGGGTGTTGTGGTCGTTGTCGACGTCGATCACCAGTGCGCGCAGCATCTCCTGCGCCTTGGCGGCGACCTCGGCTTCGATGGCCTCCAGCTCGCCGTCCTCGAGGTAGTCGGCGATGTTGTCGTTGGCATGGAAGCGGGTGCCGGCGCTGCGCAGGCGTTCGAGGACGCGCTGCGATGCCGGCAACACCGACAGACGCTGGATAGGTGTTGGGTCCCGCTGGGGCTGCGACATGGATGACCTCGAAACATGGGGGGAGAGATGAACGCACTGCACGCATGCTGCAGCAGCGCGGTTTCATTCGTGCTTACGCGGTTGCGCAAAGGTTGGATGCGCAGCAGCAGGACAAGCCTGATCAGCAAACCTCCGCACCACAGATCATCCTGCGCGCCGCAGGCGGGCCTCGCGCCAGCCCAGCGCTGCCGCGGCAATCGCCGCCAGTGCTACCAGCACGGCCAGCACCAGCGCCACGCTGGCCGCCGTTTCGGCCCCCGCCAGCACGGACGCCTGCTGTTTGGCATGCACGCCCAGCAGGCCCCAGATCCCCGCCAGCGTGTACCAGGGGTTGCCGCGCAGCTTCACCACCATCACCAGCAACAGCACGCCGGCCAGCGCGAACAGGACCAGCGTCCACGGCAGCATCTGCTCGACGGACAGCAGCCGGAACGCGACCACCACCTGCGCCACGTTGAGGAACACCGCCAGCGAAACCCAGCCCGCGTGCAGCGACAGCGGCAGCCATTGCCACCACGGGCCACGGCGGTGACGCCGGGTCTGCGAGGCCAGCCACGCCGCGCCCAGCAGGCACCACAGGCTGCCCCAGATGATCGCCAGCGCCAGCCAGAACCCCTGCAGGGTGAACACCACCATCCACAGCGAGGTCAGCGCGAAGCCCACCGCGGTCAGCACGCGGATGCGCAGCAGGCGGGTACCCGGCTCGCGCACGCGGGCCTGGGCGATGCCGAACACCACGTCGAGCAGGAAGATCGGCCCCCAGATGGCGAAGGCATAGCCGGCCGCCACGATCAGCGTGGGGTAGCGGCCCGAGATCTCGCCGTTGGTCGGCCCCAGCAGCCCGCTGTTGGACAGCCAGCCGACCAGCGGCATCGCCAGCGCCAGCGCGAGGACCAGGAACCTCATTGGCATTCCCCATGGAAAGTGTCGCGGCCGGCGCCCGTCTCCGGCCAGCGCTGCGGCACGCGTTCGATGCGGTCCACGTCGTAGCCCAGCGTGCCGGCCCGCGCCAGCATCGCCCGGTAATCGCTGTCCGCCACGGTTGGCGTGCGCGCCATGTACCAGAGGTAGTCACGGGCATCGCGCACGACCAGTACCTGGCTGTAGTCCGGCGCCAGCCAGCCAACCTTGTACTGCGCCTTGAACAGCCCGAAGAAGCGCACCTTCCACTCGGCATTGCCGGTGCCCGGCACCACCAGGCCGGTGGATTTCAGCAGCTTCACCGGGGCGTCGAAACCATCCGGCCGGTAGCGGTACCAGGTGCAGACGTTGCCCTTGCGGTCGAGCCGGTAGGTTTCCACCGGGTTGTGGCTGCCGCGCTCGAACCGGGTCGGGATGATGCCGATCACGTACCAGCGGCCCATGAAGCGCGGCAGGTCCACGTTGTGCATGGCCTGGATGGGCGTGCCGGCTTCGGCGCAACCGCTCAGCAGGGTGGCCAGCAGCAGGGGCAGGGCGGAGATTGCGAGGCTGCGCATTGGAAGGATCGGCATCGAGGGTGATGTCGCTTGTACGCAGGCCTGCGCCGTCCGGATGCAGGAGGGCTTCCTGCACGGCATGCATCCGATCGCTGGCAGCGCCCGTATCGGTTCGCACTACGGAACGCGGGACCGATGAAGCCGATGGTGGAGAAATACCTGGTGTACGGGGCCACCGGCGGAATCGGCAGCGCATTGTGCCGCCGGCTGGCCGGCGAGGGTCGGGCGCTCCACCTGGTCGCCCGCGACGCAGGGCGCCTGCAGGCCCTCGCCAGCGAGCTGGGCGCCAGCTGGAGCGCGGCAGACGTGCTGCAGCCCGACGCATTCGCCCAGGTGGCGGAAGACGCCGGGCCGACGCTGTCCGGCCTGGCGTATGCCATCGGCAGCATCAACCTGAAGCCGTTCGAACGCATGAGCGCCGCGGATTTCGATCGCGACTTCCGCCTGAATGCATCCGCTGCGGCGCTGGCGGTACAGGCCGCACTGCCGGCACTGCGCGCGGCGCCCGCGCGCGCCTCGGTGGTGCTGTTCTCCTCGGTCGCGGCGGGGCGCGGGTTCCCGATGCACGCCTCCATCGGCATGGCCAAGGCCGCGGTCGAAGGGCTGGTGCGTGCGCTGGCTGCCGAATTGGCGCCCGCGGTGCGCATCAATGCCATCGCGCCATCGCTCACGGACACCCCGCTGGCACAGCGCATCATCGGCAGCCCGCGCCTGCGCGAGGCAATCGCGGAAGCACATCCGATGGGCCGGCTGGGCACGCCGGAGGATGCGGCCGCCACCGCGACGTTCCTGCTTTCTTCGCAGGCCGACTGGATCACCGGCCAGGTGCTCGCGGTTGATGGCGGCCGCGGCGCGGTGGCAGGCAAGTAGGCGGGCATCATGCCGCGCATGCGCAGAAAGCACGAACTGCCCCGCAAGCTTTGCGCGACCTGCGGGCTGTCGTTCCGGTGGCGGCGCAAATGGGCGCGCGACTGGGACGCGGTGCGTTACTGTTCCCGGCGTTGCCGGGGGCGCAGCTGAGGAGCCGGGCGATGGGCAAACAGGTGCTGCTGGTCGGTGCGACCGGTCTGGTGGGGCAGGGCGTGCTGGAAGTCCTGCTGCGCTCGCCCGACATCGCGGGCGTCACCGCGCTGGTGCGAGGGCCGTTCCCCATCGCGCACCCGAAGCTGCGGGTGCTGCGGGCGCCCGGCTTGTCCGCCGCCGCGCTGGCGGCGCTGGATCTTTCCGGCCTGGACGCCTGCCTGTACTGCGCGGGGCCACTGCCGCTGGGAATGACCGAAGCCGCTTACAGCGAGGCCACCGTGGCCACGCTGGCGCGGGTCGTGGATGCCTACGCCACCGCCAACCCGAGGGGTTTCGTTGCGTATATATCCGGCATGGGCGCGGATCCCGCCAGCCGGCTCATGCCGCTGCGGATCAAGGGTGAAGCCGAGATGGTGCTGGCCCATTCGGGTCTTGCCCACACCAGCCTCCGCCCCGGCGTGGTGCGGCCGCTGTCCGGGATCGCCTCGCCGCATCTGCTGCGTCGCTGGCTGTATGCGTTGGGTGCTCCGGTACTGGCCGCGGCCGGGCGCTGCCTGCCGGGCGTTTTCACCAGCACGCGGGCCATCGGCGAGTGCATGCTGCGGCTGGTCGTGGACGACCGCGCGCGACCTGCGGTGATCGAGAACGCCGGCATCGCCCGCGCCGCCCGCGCATCGGGCTGATCGCGTGCGTGCGCCCCACAGAGGGCCGCATACACCCTCGGGTATGCTTTGAAGCCACCATCCCGACCGGAGCAAGCCGCATGCAGGCAAAGGAAACACGCGAGGGTTGCGGGCTTTGCCGCGATGCGGCGCCCCTGGATTTCGACTTCAGCTACGCGTTCCAGCCGATCGTCAACGTGGCGACGCGCGAGATCTTCGCCCACGAGGCGCTGGTGCGCGGGCCGGCCGGCGAACCTGCGCCGACGGTGCTGTCGCGGATCACCGATGGCAACCGCTACCAGTTCGACCAGGCCTGTCGCGGCAAGGCGATCGAGATCGCCTCGCGGCTGGGCATGCAGTCCATGCTGTCGATCAATTTCCTGCCCAATGCCATCTACCGCCCGGAGCTGTGCATCCGTTCCACCCTGGTGGCGGCGCGCACGCACGGCTTCCCGATCGACCGGATCATCTTCGAGACGGTGGAGGGCGAGCAGGTCAACGACGGCAAGTGGCTGTCGGAAGTGCTGCGCGAATACCAGCGCATCGGCTTCCTCACCGCGATCGACGACTTCGGCGCCGGTTTCGCCGGGCTCAACCTGCTGGCCGACTTCCAGCCTGACATCGTCAAGCTGGACATGGCGCTGGTGCGCGGGATCGATGCCAACAAGCCGCGCCGCGCGATCGTCGCGGGGGTGTCCACGATGTGCCGGGAACTGGGCATCCGGGTGATCGCCGAAGGCATCGAAACCGGCGACGAGATGCGCTGCCTGCGCGACCTCGGCATCGAGCTGATGCAGGGCTACTGGTTCGGCCGCCCGCAGTTCGAGGCGGCCACGCCGGGCGGCAAGATTCCATGGCCGGAATGACAGGCGCCGCCGCGGCCGGATACGAGCCGGCGAACGTGTTCGGCCAGGCCGTCATGCAGGCCACCAACGCCGTGCTCATCACCGATGCCGACCTTGCGGGAGGTGGGCCGTTCATCGCGCATGCCAACCCCGCGTTCTGCCGGATGAGCGGCTATCGCCTGGAGGAGCTGGTCGGGAAATCGCCGCGCATCCTGCAGGGCCCGCGCACCGACCGGAAAATGCTGGCCGAACTGCGCGAACACCTCCACCAGGGCCTGCCGTTCTCGGCCAGCACGGTCAATTACGCTGCCGATGGGCGCGCCTACGTCGTGGAATGGTCGATCGCCCCGGTCCGCGACGCGGACGGCACGGTCCGGCACTTCGTCTCGGTGCAGAACGACATCACCGCGCGCATCGCCGGCGAGCAGGAGCGCCGGCTGTTGCTGCAGGCCCTGCATGCATCGCTGGACCCGATCCTGATCACCGACCGCGATACCCGCGTGGTGTTCGTCAACGAAGCATTCCGGCGCCTGACCGGCTATGCCGCAGACGAGATCCTGGGCCAGTCCGCACGGATGCTGTATCCGTCCCATGGCGACCCGATGTTCTACCGCAACCTGCGGTTCTCATTGCGCGAGGGCAGGGCGTTCCGCGCCACCTTCACCTACCGGCGCAAGGACGGCAGCCCGTTCTATGTCGAGCAGAGCATCTCGCCGGTATTCGATGATGCCGGGCGCATCACCCACTACATCAGCACCGGCAAGGACGTCAGCGAACGGGTGGAGCGCGAGCACCACCTGGTTGAAATCGCCAGCCGCGACTCCCTGACCGGCCTGTACAACCGGCTGGCCGGCACCCGGTTGCTGGAGGCGCTGGTCGCCGAAGCGCAGGCGGCAGGCATGCCTTTCAGCGTGATCCTGGCGGACCTGGATCATTTCAAACTCATCAACGATTCGCGCGGGCACCAGGCGGGCGACGATGCCCTGATCGCGGTCGGCGGCATCCTGCAGGCGGGCATCCGCGGCAATGACCTGGCGATCCGTTGGGGCGGCGAGGAGTTCCTCGTCCTGGTGCCCGGATGCGGGATCGCGCAGGCGCTGGAACTGGCCGGGCGCTTGCGTGCCGGCGTGGCGGGCGTCGCGATTCCGACGGCGGGCCCGGTCACGGTGTCGCTGGGGGTTGCGCAGCTGGCAGCCGGGGAAACCGCTGCCACGCTGCTGCAGCGGGCCGACGAGGCGATGTACCGCGCCAAGAGCGGTGGTCGCAACCGGGTGGAGGCCGCCAACCCCGCCTGATCAGGCGGGCATCGCGCCCCATGCCGCCAGCGCGGCATCGCGCGAGGCGCCAAGGTCGACCATCGGGGCAGGGTAGCCCTTCGCCGCAAGCGCGGCCGGGTGGCGCCACGCCTCATGCAGCGCCTTCGCCGGCAGCGACGCCAGCTCCGGCAGCCAGCGCTTCAGATAAGCGGCATCGGGGTCGAACCTCGCCGCCTGCAGGTACGGGTTGAAGACCCGGAAGTAGGGCGCCGCATCGGCCCCGCAGCCGGCCACCCACTGCCAGCCGAGGGTGTTGTTGGCCAGGTCGGCATCCACCAGCGTGTCCCAGAACCAGCTTGCGCCGTGCCGCCAGTGCTGGCGCAGGTTCTTGGTCAGGAAGCTGGCCGCCACCATGCGCACGCGGTTGTGCATCCAGCCGGTGTGCCAGAGCTCGCGCATGCCGGCATCGACCAGCGGGATGCCGGTGCGCCCGCGCTGCCAGCGCTCCAGCGACAGCGCGTCGGTTTCCGCCCAGCGGAACGCATCGAAGCGCGGATTGAAGTTGGCCTCCGGCGTGTGCGGGAAGTGGTAGAGCAGGTGATGGGCGAATTCGCGCCAGCCGAGTTCGCGCAGATAGGGTTCGAGGTCGGGGCGTTGGCGACTGCCGCTGCGCGCGGCGCGATCCTGCAGGGTGCGCTGGATCTGGGCCGGGGTGATTTCGCCGAAATGCAGGTGCGGCGACAGCCTCGAGGTGCCGTGGCGCGCGGGCAGGTCGCGGCCTTTCGCGTAATCCGAGACGGCATCGTCGGCGAAGATTTCCAGCAGCTCCTGGGCGCCGGCTTCGCCCGGCGTCCAGCTTGCTTGCAGTCCGGCGTCCCAGCGGATCGCCGGCAACAGACCCAGCGCGGCCGTCGGCAGACTGCCCGGCAACCGCAGCCATTCGCGCGCCCGCGGCGCCGGCAGCGGCGCCGGATCCGGCAAACGGGCGCGCAGCTTGCGCCAGTACGGGGTGAACACCCGATACGGCTGGCCGGCATCGGTGGCCAGCGTCCACGGCTCGCTCCAAAGGCCGCCGGCGTGGCTGTGAACGGCGATGCCGTCTTCGCGCAGCGCCGCCTTCAGGACGGTGTCACCGGCAATCGCCGCGGGTTCGCAGCGGCGATTCCAATGGATTTCGGTGGCGCCGCTGGCGCGGATCAGGTCGCGCAGGCAGTCCAGGGGGGCGCCAGCAATCAGATGCAGGTCACCGCCTTGGGCTCCCAACTGGCCGCGTAGCGCTTGCAACGAATGATGCAGCCACCAGCGACTGGCGGCACCCGGCTGCCATGGCGAATGTTCCGAGGGCGCGTGGATGTAGACCGGCAGCACGCGCTCATGGGCAAGGCAGGCGGCCGTCAGCGCCGCGTTGTCGCTCAGGCGGAGGTCTTGGCGGAACAGCACCAGAGCCGTGGACATGTGACATCGAGCCTGTTTCAACGAGGACTGGCTACATACGCGAAACGGGCCATAACCGATGCACGCCCGCTTCGACTTTTACATAATATGCATTATGCGAAATACGTGGACATGGCCAACCCGCAGCTATGGACGCGACTCGCAGTAACTGATTGCCTCCAAAGAAACGCCCCGGCGCCAGCCGATAAACGCCCTTTTTCTGACCCACAATCACCCGCTTTTCGTATCTCGTCCAAGAACACGCCCGGACGAAGGAACAACCGCTCACAACATGCCCTTGATGCTCTCGCGACTGGTGGATCGCAGCTGCCGAATTGTGCACCCGGACGTCGTAAGGTCTTGGCCGATGGGCAGCCGCTGCTGGTGCTGGCTAACAACATGCCCTCTCGCTTTCTGAACTCGATGAAAAATTGCCCTGATGTACACCGCACTCATTGGGTTTCCGAGTTTTGCACCGCGCTCTTGTGGATACGGGGCGCATCCAAGGTGTAAAACGACCACTCCAGCAGGTACAACGGAAAATGCTATGCGCCGTTGTGGGTAATGACGCCGATGTTGAGCACTAGTGGCGGGACAGATTATTGGGAAGAGTGTGCGCCCCAAGCGGTTGATCAGCCTTCGGAATCTATAGTGCGCTTTGCCCGGCGTAACTGCCTCTCGGCTTTAACAGGGGTAGCGTTGCCGCTAGCTTTTCGCATGGACCGAGCTGTCCTCTGAGCGAGTTGCGCTTCCAGTGCTTCAGCCCGGCCTGTTTGTTTTGCCAGATCTCGCTGAGCAGTCGACAGGTCGGCTTTTGCCTGCTTCAAGGCCTTTGCTAACCTCTCGCGCTCTAGGTCGCGGTCGCGTTCGACATCGCGCAGCTGTGCGCGCAACTCTAGAACCTCCTGGCGCGAACGATCCACCTCAGCGTGAGCTCGATCCTCGACTGCGCGAGAGTGAGCAATCTGCGCCTCGCGCTCCTGACTTGCGGACGCCCTTTCGGCCTGCAGCTGATGGTCGAGTCGGGAACGTTCTTGCTCAAGACGGCCGAGACGTTCTGCTAGGGCGGTGCGTTGCTCTGTGGCGTCGGCTAGTTGGGTCTCCAGCTGGTCAGCCCTGCGCTGAGCCTCGGCCAAACGAGCCTCGGCCAGTGACCGAGCCTGATCGGAGGCAGCGCGAGCTTGGGCGGCCTCAGCGATCAGTTCAGAACCTTGAATCTGCTCCGCAGCTAGGACCGCGCGAGCCCGTTCTAGCGCTTCGTGTTCGAGGGCAAGGGCAAGCTGTGCCTGCTCGCGAGCCGTGGCCACCGCCTGCGTCCACAGCTCCCCTGCTAGACGCTGCACCGCAGCGGGTGCATCGGGGATGGCCACTGTCGGTGCCAACGCCGCCAGCCGCTGGCCTAGTCCTGTCCACCAGTTATCTAACAGCTTGGTGACTGTGTTCGGGGAGCCACTGCCTAGATGCGCGCGGATGCGCTCGACGGTCGGTCGCTCACCTGCGATGACAATCGCGTCCGCTGCTGCGTGGACTTGCGCTTCAGTGATGCCTCTGGCCATGGCTTGTTTCTCCCAGGCGGCCGCCCTACTCTGCCGTTTGCGTACACGCGATAAGTGATGATTATCGCTAGTACACACCCTATTTCATAATGTAGATTACATACTATGAAACGTAATAGCACTTCAATAACCACCCCAGCGACGACCACCAACCTGGTGTTGCCAGAGCAGCTGGCGCAGCACGCGGCAGACGCGGTGCGTGAATTGCTCGCCGAAGCCGCGGCGGCCAACACCACGCGCAGCTACGCCACCGCCCTGCGCTACTGGGCCGGCTGGCACCATGCCCGCTATGGCGTGGAATTGGCCTTGCCGGCGAGCGAGGCCGTAGTGATCCAGTTTCTGGTCGACCACATCCAGCGGAAGAACAAGACCGGTCTGGTCAGCGAATTGCCGCCGGCGATCGACCAAGCTCTAGTCGGGGCCGGTCTCAAGGCCAAGGTCGGGCCGCTTAAGCTGTCGACCGTGGTCCAGCGCATGGCCGTGCTGTCCACCGCGCACAAACTCAAGCGTCTGGCCAACCCCTGCGAACTGCCCAGTGTCAGGACGCTGCTGAGTCGCGCCCGACGCGCTGCGGTCAAACGCGGCGAGCGTCCGACCAAAAAGACCGCGATTACCCGGCCAGAGCTCGAAGCCATGCTTGCCACCTGCGACGACAGCCTGGAAGGCCTGCGTGATCGTGCCCTGCTCTGCTTCGGGTTTGCCAGCGGTGGGCGTCGTCGTAGCGAGATCGCCGGCGCGGACATGCGGGACCTGCGCAAGGTCGCCGTCGACGGCTACATCTACCGGCTGGAGTACTCGAAGACCCAGCAGGCTGGAGTGACGGCGGATTCGACCCCAGACAAGCCCATTCTTGGACGTAGTGCGGCGGCCCTGTTTTCGTGGCTGGAAGCCGCACAAGTTAAAGAGGGAGCGATCTTCCGGCGGATCTGGAAAGGTAGAATCGGCCCTGCCCTACTCCCGGGCTCTGTCGCGAGCATCGTGAAGCGCCGGGCTCGATTGGCGGGATTGGAGGGAGATTTTGGAGCGCATAGCCTGCGATCGGGATTTGTCACGGAAGCAGGCAAGCAAGGTGTTCCGCTCCCTGCGGTGATGGCCATGACGGAACACCGTTCCGTGGCGAGTGTGATTGGCTACTTCCAGGCCGGAGCAGCGGAAGACAACCCCGCAGCTCGCCTGCTGAAGTGATTTGAGTTCGCGTGTAAACGGCAAGAAGCGGACAGTCGCTTCACATGACCGTGAAGCTGGGAAGAGTTCCTTCTGCTATCAGCCGACCCGTTTTGCGACGCCATTGAGCCGTGCGATGGAAGGTGCGATGCGCGGACGCAGTGACGGCCTGGCATCACACAGGATCTGCAGCATTGTCAGCACATATTCGGCATCATCTTTGGACAATTCGCCAGCAATGCAACGAGCTAAATGACTCGCGACCGCAGCGGCCCATTCATCGTCCTGCTCCTCCACGCCGCACGTCGTGATTCCGGCATACAGGCGCACCGGCAGCGGCGTGGTGACGTGCTCTTCGATGAGCCGCAGCACGGCGTCGGCCAGTGGGCGATCGCGCGAACTCGCCGCGGCGAGCGACAGTCGCGTCAGCAGACTGGCCCAGTAATCCGCCTCCACATCGATGGAGTCGGACAGAGCAAGCTCTTTGACGGCCTCGGTCAACTGCGCCCATTGCTCCGGCAAAGGCGCTCCCAAGCCAGCGAGGTGCGCGCCGGCCAAGACACGATATTCAAGCGACTGGCTGGTGTCGCTCAGCATCGTGTTGAACTGGTCGACTAGAAATTCCGGCAGTGCTTGCGCGATGACGGAACCGCCTTCCAGCGGACCCGGCAGCCCACTAAAAAAGACGACGCGTTGGGCTTCAAGTGATCCGGCGGTATCCCCGAAAGCCAGCCCCTCCAGAGCTTCGGCCAACACGCCGCGGTGGGGCTCCAGTGCTCCCAAAACGCGACCCACCAGTTCTTGCTTTAGCTGCGCAGGTGCGAGCATGAACCCGTTCCAGCGCGGCTCCGACGAAACATCCGCGAGCGTTGCCGTTTGAAACACCGACCAGTACTCACGGGCCCAACTCGCCAGCTGGAAGGGGTCGACCCCAAGTTCCAGCGCAGCTCGTTCCAGCACGGCGGCATGGGCCAAGGCGGCGAAGCGGCGCCAATAGACCGGCGCCCCGATGAACAACCCAGACGTACTGAGTAATGCATCGGCCATCCCTCCTAGACGTGACGTCAGCTCAACCCTGCCGCCATCTTCTTGGATGTGCGCGGCAAACGCTGTGATCAGTTCGACGACCAGCCCGCGCAGCGCCTGGCTGGCATCGGGTCGAGCAAGCACTCCCTCGATGAGTCCGGTCAACGACCACAGGTCGATGGTCGGCAGGAGTTCGTGCACCAAGGCGCGCAGCGTCGACTCCTCAAGCATCGCAATGCCGGCGACGGGCACCAAGTGGGCATGAGCTGACCAAAGCAACTCGTGCCGCACTCGTGCCTCCGGGTCGGTCACGGACGGACGCAGCCGAATCGCGTCGACAAAATCGGGGAGCGTGTGCTGACCCTGCCAAGCCGGCACTAAGCGTTCGTAGTACCGCCGGCTCGTGGGGACTAAGTCGGACTGGACCACCGAGCCTGCGAATGCTTCTTTGATGTGCTCGGCCACGCCTGTGGGCGAGTCTTCCAAATCACGCTCCAGTAGATCGAAACGACGCGGGTTCAAAGGCGCTTGACGCACCTCATCCAGCCAGTTCTGGATGTCATCGGGCGCCAGTCCAAAGTCGCGGGCCCTGTGCGTCAGATAGGCTTCGCGCCGACTGGCATCGATGTCTAGTAACTGCGCATGCGGCACCGGGAACTCGCGCCCAGTTGCCGGGTGGGTACATACGACGGCGTGATTCGCCGTGACTTGCAGCTTCCAGGTGTCGCCCGCCTCGTCGTCGATCTTTGTTGACGTTGCACCGGTATAGGCTTGCTCGACCCCGTTGTACAAAGCCTTGGTGTCAAAGCTGGGTTTGCCTACAGTGTGTACTGTCATGCGCGTCGAGCAACTCAGGCCGAGCTGCTTCAATAGCGCACGGTCTTCGAGAACACGTTCACGCAGCGACTGCGGTAGATCGTTCACGAAGGTCTTGCACAGATCTGCCGCCACCGTGGCAACCTGTGCTGGCGTGAATTGCTGCTCGTTGGCGGATAAATAGCGCGGGATATCGCTGAATTGCTGCGCGACACGCTGGTAGATGGCCTCAAATATGCGTGGTTTGGAACGCCGAATCGGTTCGAGGTATGCCTTGTTGACCCAGGTGGAATAAGCCTTTCGACGCCGCTTCAACACCGCATTGCTGAATAGCAAGCGGCTCACGCTAATCGAATCGATATCGAGGAGGCGGGCTGCTTCCCACGGCCCGGGCATCTGGCCCAAGAAGCCGTCCCAGCGGCCGTACTCGACCAGCCATGCGGCGCGCGCGGCTGTCTCGACGTCGTCATCCCCGTTCGACCAGAGCGTCACGATCGCCTGCTGGATTTGCGTACCGATCTCCACCAACCACGGCAGTTCTTCGGGAATGCGTAGCATTTCCGCAGCTTGGGCCTGCAAGTGGTTCTCGCGTAGGGCGCGTAACGCCGGGGACTCAATCAGGACGCCATCGCGGACCTGTGAAGTGCGTAAGCCCGCGCCGAGCTCGCTTGCCGTCACTGGAATAAAAAGATATCCGCTTCGGCGCAGCTCCGTTCGATGGTTCATCCACTCTTTTTCGTCGATGGTCAGCGTATCTCGTAGCCAATCCAACACGTCCAATGTGGTGCTTAGTGCGATCACAGAACCATCGGGGTAGGTAAATTCCGCAAACTTGTTGGCGGCGCGATCATCAACAATTACTGCTTCCACCCCAGGCTCGCGTTCGATCGCCTGTAGCAGCAAGAACTGCGGTGCATCATCGTCGCGGTCACCGGCCTCACGTGCGGGCTTTCGCAGGAAATGGACTTTGTCCTGATCCTGGCCATCGACCAGGAACCGGCGAAGCGAATCGAGTATCTCCATCACCTTTTGCGTGGTGGTATCGAGCTGTTCCAGGGCCGCAGCTTCCGTCTTGACGCCTGGATGGATGAACAGTTGGAAGCCAGCGTCGGCAAGTGCTTTCCACAGATTGAGATGTTGGAAGAAACTGACCGTGACGTCGTCCAGGTATAGCGCGGCGCCCAGTGGCACCGTGCTGTCGTGCACAAACCCTTTGTCGTGTTGGAGGAGATACGCGAGCGCGCGTCCGTTTGCGTCATCGGCTAGGAGGCCATGCATATGGAGGCTGCGCACGATCTCAAGGCAGCTTCGCACAAGCGGCGCAAACTCGCCCAGATCGGCCTCTTCGCGCATCAAGGAAGCGGCGCGGTGCACCGGACCCGGACGCACTACGAAGGTTTCCGGTTGCGCCTCGCGATGGAGCGTGACCGCATGCAGCAACTGAGCCAAGTCGACGCCCACTTCTGCCGCCAGCCGCCGCGAGTGCCCGACGCCGCCCGCCGCCACGTGCAGCTCGTCGGCTGCGATTGCGCGCAGCAGCTGGCGCGCGTCATGAATTCGACCGGGTTGGTGAAACTGGACTTCCGCGTGTTCTGAGAACAGCCAAGCCCCCGTGGCGTGGGGCACGAAGATGCGTTCGAAGGCTTGCAGGAGTTTTGGTAGCACGCCCAAGCGCCCTAGTGTCAACAGCGCGGTTTGATCCAGCGCGATCACCCGCGGCCGAGTCAGTGCGCCGCGGCGGCTAGCGGCGAAAGCACTGATCGGCGTGCGCCGACGGGGATCGCGCTCGTTCTGGTTCGCAACCGCATTACCCAGCAGAAAGGTGGCCAGCGGGCGGTTGAGGTGTTGTGCCACTAGGCCCAAGTACATCTCTGCCGAAGCCACCCCCTTGGACAGCGCCTCCGTACGCGTGCGCCACTGGGGCGCAAGCTCCACTAGCTCGTCGATGTTCTTGGCGTGAACCGGACCGTTCTCGTCCGACAACGCAATCGCCTTGTGCAGCCAAAGGGCGACTTCGTCGTCGTCCCAACGTCCACGCACCGCTAGCATGTACGCGTCCCACAACACCGACGGGGAGTCTGGGGCGGCATCCACCGCTGCTTTAACCAAACGTTTAGCGATGGTCGTGCGACCCAGTGCAGTGGCTAGGCGGGCAAAGCGACGCCGGTCGTCAACACTCAAGTCGGGGGCAGCTTGGACCGTCTCGAGAAATAGGCTTAGCCCTTCCCACTTGCCCGCGTAAAGCGACAGCTGTAAATCGATTTCATGACGTCGGTTCGAAAGTTCCGCGCTCGCTTCACTAAGACGCTGCGCATCGCTCCAACGACCGCGCCGAAACAGCGCATCGAAGTACATTGCGGTCAGAACGCGCGACTGTTCAACGAGCACGGGATTTTGGTCCAAAAAGGCCAACACCTCATCCCACCGTTCTTCGCGAGCCAACAAGCGCAGCACGTCTTCTGCATCTTCGCGATCCTGCGTCATTTCGAAGAGTTCGAAGGCGCGGGCGATCGCTTCAGGCAGTTGCTTTGCCATCTTGAGCGCAGCTACCAGTGTCTGCAGCGTGGCGGGCGACGGATCAGCTTCAGCGGCGGCCCGAAGGGCATGCAGAGCGGCCGACGTCCCCCCGGATTTGAGTAGCGCTGCGATCTGGAGTCCAATCCCCGGCAGCAAGGAGATTGGACGTGAAGAAG
>NZ_SROY01000017.1:0-707 GCF_005862345.1 Thermomonas fusca
CGGCTGCGCGAGGCGCTCAGGTTTTCCGAGGTGGTGTTCAGGTTGCTGATCACCGAGCTGAAGCGGTTCTGGATCGCACCCAGCTCGGCGCGCGAGCTGTTCACCGCGGTCAGGGCCGCATCCATGATGGAGATGGCCTTCTGGGCGCCGGCGAAGCTGGAGATGTCGACGCTGCTGACATAGGTGGCATCGCTAGCGGTAAGCGCCGCTGACGTAATTGTGAGGCCGCCCGTTGCCGAGAGGGTGTCGCCCACTTCGCCAGACGACAGCGAGGTGAAATTAACGGTTCCGGTTGTGCTGTCGAGCGAAGCAACTACGCCGGCTTTGGCCGATTGAGCATTTACCGCGGCAACAAGCGCCGCACCGCCCGCGTTCTTGCCCGCCAGTACTGCCGCCGCTTCGGCCGTCGCTTGGTCGGCCCCGGTATAGGCACCATCCGCAACCGCAGCAACAACGATCTGATCGAAACTTGCATCGCCAATTTGAAAGCCACCCGAACCAATGGTGTAGGTGGCATAACCCGAAGATGCATTGGTGTCGCCGTTAGCAGCAGTAACGGTTGCCGAGAACGTGCCCTTGGCGAACAACGTGGCACCCAGCGCGTTGGTCTGTGCACTGGAGATGGAGTCGACGGTGATCAGCTGCCCGGCGTTGGCGCCGACCTGGAAGGCCTGGCCGGCGAAGTTGCCGTCCAGCAGCTTGGTGCC
>NZ_SROY01000018.1:0-696 GCF_005862345.1 Thermomonas fusca
ACGAAGTCCATCGACCACACCTGGTTCGCCGCGATCGGTCGCACGAGCGGCTGGCGCTCGCTCGGTAGCACCTTCTTGCGCTTGCGGCGTCGGACCTGCAGCTTCTCCTCCTGGTAAAGCCGTTCGACACGCTTGTAGTTCACGACCTCGCCGCCCTGGCGCAGCTTCAGGTGGATCATGCCGACGCCGTAGCGCCGGTGCCGCTGTGCCAGCGCCACGATGCGTTCGCGCAGCTCGACGTTGCGATCGGGCCGCGGGGCATAGCGGAATGCGCTGGCGCTCATCCGTACGACCGCCAGCGCCCGGCGTTCACTCAGCCCCTTGTCGATCATGTAGCGCACCTGTTCCCGCCGGGCCGGTGCGCTCACCATTTTTTTCGCAGGACGTCCTTGATCACCTCGTTCTCGAGGACCTGCTCGGCCAACAGCTTCTTCAGCCGGGCGTTCTCCGTCTCCAACTCCTTCAGGCGCTTGGCATCCGGCACGCTCATCCCGCCGAACTTGCTTCGCCACAGGTAATACGAGGCCTCGCTGAAGCCGTGCCGGCGGCACAGCTCCTTGATCGGCATGCCAGCCTCCGCCTCACGCAGGAAGCCGATGATCTGTTCTTCGGAAAACCGCTTCTTCACGTCCAATCTCCTTGCTGCCGGGGATTGGACTCCAGATCGCAGCGCTACTCAAATCCGGGGGGACGTCG
>NZ_SROY01000003.1:0-331074 GCF_005862345.1 Thermomonas fusca
GCGGAACTCGCGGACGTGCACGCGCATGAACGCGTACTTCGCCTTTACCCCTTGGCAAAGTACGCGGCGGCTTTTTTAGGATGTCGCGCTCCTCGGTCACCCGCCGCAGCTCGGCCTTGAGCCGGCGGATCTCGGCCGAGTCACTCGGCGCGGCGGCAGCACCGGACGCCGGTGCCGTCTTCCTGGCCGCCTGCACCCAGCCATACAGCGTGTGCTTGGGAATCCCGATGCGGGAGGCGACGTCCACCACCGTGAAGCCGCGCTCGATCACCTGCTTTACCGCCTCGGAACGGAACTCATCCGTGTACTGCTTGTTGCTGCTCATAAACACCTCAGTCGTTGCCATGGATTATGGCGCCCGGATGTCTACGAAAGGCTGGTCGATCCACCCAAGAACATGGCACGGGCATGGCACGGATGTGGCACGGAATGCTCCAGGCGCCCCAAAAGCAAAAGGGCCAATGAGCGCTGACTCATTGACCCTTGTGCTTTTTGGATGGTGCGCCCGGAGAGATTCGAACTCCCGACCCCCAAGTTCGTAGCCTGGTGCTCTATCCAACTGAGCTACGGGCGCAGAAGCGGAATTATGCAGATCCGCTGGTTGCACGTCAACGGAAACTTCCGTGTCAGCGCAGGTTTTTCGCGTTTCGCCGCAAGTGGCGGAGACTGAGGGATTCGAACCCTCGATGGAGCTTTTGACCCCATACTCCCTTAGCAGGGGAGCCCCTTCGGCCTCTCGGGCAAGTCTCCGTGAGGCGAAACGCGAGCCGGCAAGAATACAGGCAACAAGCCGATCCGGCAAACCTCAGGACGACTTTTCTTCGTCCCGGTTGTCCTCGCCGCCCTGGATCCGCTGATAGATCTCCTCGCGGTGCACGGCGACGTCCTTGGGTGCGGTGATGCCGATCCTGACCTGGTTGCCTTTCACCCCAAGCACGGTGACGGTTACCGAATCACCGATCATCAAGGTTTCACCTACCCGTCTGGTCAAGATCAACATCGCGCAACTCCCCTGTCGCTGGTATTCATGCGCTGCCGACCATACGGGAGCACAGACGTCCAGTCTACCCGATCATACTGGTGCGGTTTCGGGATCCACAACCCAACTCAAGTACTGCAGCACTCACGCCTGCAGGGTCTCGCGCACCCTGGTCGGTACGCCTTCCAGCGCGGCGACCAGCGCGGGGCCGTCTTCGCCGCCGCCCTGCGCCATGTCCGGACGGCCGCCGCCCTTGCCGTTGATCCGGCGGGCGACTTCGCCCAGCACATCACCGGCCTTGACTTTGCCCAGCGCCGCACCGCTGACGCCCGCCACCAGCGCGGCCTTGCCGCCTTCGGTGCCGGCCAGCACCACGACTGCATCGCCCAGCTGCTGTTTGAGCCGATCCACCGCGTCGCGCAGGGCCTTGGCGTCGAAGCCTTCCAGCCGCACCGCCAGCACCTTGATGCCAGCGATCTCCTGCGCCTGCGCGGCGAGGTCGCCGGTGGCGTTGGAAGCGGCCTTGGCCTTGAGCGCCTCGACTTCGCGCTCCAGCTTCTTCTGGCGGTCAAGCAGCGCATGCAGCTTGCCGGAAAGATCGGCGGCGTTGCCGCCCAGCAGGTGCGCGGCTTCGTGCAGGCGATGCTCTTCGTCGGCCACGAAATCCAGCGCGCCCTGCCCGGTCACCGCCTCGATGCGGCGCACGCCGGCGGACACCCCGCCTTCGGACACGATCTTGAACAGGCCGATGTCGCCGGTGCGGCCGACATGGGTGCCGCCGCACAGTTCGGTGGAAGTCGGGCCGAAACGCAGCACGCGCACATGTTCGCCGTACTTCTCGCCGAACAGCGCCATCGCGCCGAAATCCAGCGCTTCCTGCATGCCCATGTGGCGCACTTCGCCCTCGTGGTTGGCGCGCACCTCGGCATTGACGCGGCGCTCGACCTCGGCCAGTTCAGCCGCGGTCATCGGCTGGAAATGCGAGAAGTCGAAGCGCAGCCGGTCCGGCGCAACCAGCGAGCCCTTCTGCTGCACATGGGTGCCCAGCACGTTGCGCAGGGCCGCGTGCAGCAGGTGGGTAGCGCTGTGGTTGAGGATGGTGGCGCCGCGGCGGCTTGCATCGACTTCGCCGCGCAGGTGGTCGCCCACGCGCAGGCGCCCGAACTGCAGGCGGCCCGCGTGGCCGTGGAACTGGCCGGCCAGCTTGAGCGTGTCGCTGACGTTGAAGCGGCTTTCCACGCCGTCGAGGTCGCCGGTATCACCGACCTGGCCGCCCGACTCGGCGTAGAACGGCGTACGGTCGAGGATGACGATGGCGTCATCGCCGGCCTCCGCCACTTCCACCGGCTTGCCGTCCTTCAGCAGCGCCAGCACTTGCAGGCTGCCTGCGGCCAGTTCGTCGTAGCCGAGGAACACGGTGGGCGCGAGTTTTGCGACCAAGTCCGCCGGCAGCTGCACGCCACCGCCGAACTTGCCCGCGGCGCGCGCGGTTTCCTTCTGGTGCTCCATCGCCGCATCGAAGCCGGCCACGTCCACCGACATGCCGCGCTCGCGTGCCATGTCCTGGGTCAGATCGAGCGGGAAGCCGTAGGTGTCGTACAGGCGGAACGCATCGACGCCGGGGATGACGTTGTCGCCGACCCGGCCAGCCACGTCCTCGAAGATCTTCATGCCGGAATCCAGCGTCTCGGCGAAGCGCTCCTCCTCTGCCTTGAGCGCGCGCTCGGCAGTGGCGCGGCCTTCGCGCAGCACCGGGTAGGCCTCGCCCATCAATTCGTCGAGGGTTGCCACCAGCTTGTGGAAGAACGGCTCGCGCACGCCCAGCATCCAGCCGTGGCGCAGGGCGCGGCGGATGATCCGGCGCAGCACGTAGCCGCGGCCTTCGTTCGACGGCAGCACGCCGTCGACGATCAGGAACGCGCAGGCGCGGATGTGGTCGGCGATCACGCGCAGCGACTTGTTCTCCAGGTCGGCGGTGCCGGTGAGCCGGGAGGCATGCTTGATCAGCGCCTGGAACAGGTCGATCTCGTAGTTGGAATGCACGTGCTGCAGGATCGCGGTGATGCGCTCCAGGCCCATGCCGGTGTCCACGCAGGGCGCGGGCAGCGGCGTCAGGGTGCCGTCCGCGCCGCGGTCGAACTGCATGAAGACGTTGTTCCAGATCTCGATGTAGCGGTCGCCGTCCTCGTCGGGCGAGCCCGGAGGGCCGCCGAAGTGGCTTGGGCCGTGGTCGTAGAAGATCTCGCTGCACGGACCGCAGGGCCCGGTGTCGGCCATCTGCCAGAAGTTGTCGGAAGCGAACGGCGCGCCCTTGTTGTCGCCGATGCGGATGATGCGGTCTTCCGGCAGCCCGATGTCGTCGCGCCAGATCGCGTAGGCCTCGTCGTCGGTGTGGTAGACGGTCGCCAGCAGGCGCTCCTTCGGCAGCTTCCAGACCTCGGTCAGCAGCTCCCAGGCCCAGGCAATGGCGTCCTTCTTGAAGTAATCGCCGAACGACCAGTTGCCGAGCATCTCGAAGAAGGTGTGGTGGCGCGCGGTGTAGCCCACCGAATCCAGGTCGTTGTGTTTGCCGCCGGCGCGCAGGCAGCGCTGCACGTCCGCCGCGCGCACGTAACTGCGCTTCTCCGCGCCAAGGAACACGTCCTTGAACTGCACCATGCCGGAATTGGTGAACAGCAGGGTCGGGTCGTTGCCTGGCACCAACGGTGCCGACGGCACGATGGTGTGGCCCTTGGAGGCGAAGAAATCGAGGAAGTCGCGGCGGATCTCGGAGGTGGTCTTGACTGGAGTGTTCATGCGGGCATCGGGGAGGTGGCGGGCAGCGCTGCGCCCGCGAACCGCTCAAGATGCAGCCGCGAAACCGAGTTGGCAACCCAAGGCCGCAAGTTTACAGGCGATCAGCCCTGCTCGGCCTCCATTGCCGCGCGCACATGCTCCATCCCGAAGCCCCTGCGCAGCAGGAAATCCGCGGCCTTGCGGCGGGCGTCGCGATCGCCGGCCAGCGCCTGCGGATGGCGGCGCTGCAGCAGGTCGCGGGCGTTCTCGACCCAATCGCCCTCGAACCCCCCCATGACGGCGGCAATGATTTCGCTGCCCAGACCGTGAGTGGCCAGCTCCGCGCGGATATAGGCGGGGCCGTAGCCCCCGCTGGCGCGGGTGCGCAGCAGCGATTCGGCAAAGCGGCCGTCGTCCTGCCAGCCCGCCTCGGTCAGCTTGCCGATGGCGGCGTCGGCCTGGGCGCGCTCCACCCCGCGCTGCTGGAGCTTGCGCGCCAGCTCCAGCCTGGAATGCTCGCGCCGGGTCAGCAGGCCCAGCGCGCGTTGCAGGGGCGTGGGCTCCGGGCGGCGGCGACGCTTCGGCGCTGACGAGGCTACCCCGTCGTCACCGCCGCCCGACCCGGTCATTCTTCGGCGGCCCCGCCCTCGTCGCGCGAGGACTCTTCCGGCACGAACTGCTCGCGCAGTGCGGCTTCCAGCTTCGCGGCAGAGGCCGGATTCTCCTTGAGGTACTGACGGGCGTTCTCCTTGCCCTGACCGATGCGCTCGCCGTCGTAGCTGTACCAGGCGCCGGCCTTGTCCACCAGCTTGGCGTTCACGCCCATCTCGATCAGTTCGCCCTCGCGGCTGATGCCCTCGCCGTACAGGATCTCGGTGACCACCTGCTTGAACGGGGGCGCCAGCTTGTTCTTGACCACCTTGATCCGGGTCTGGTTGCCGATGATCTCCTCGCCCTTCTTGATCGAGCCGATCCGGCGGATGTCCAGCCGCACCGAGGCGTAGAACTTCAGCGCATTGCCGCCGGTGGTCACTTCCGGGCTCTGGCCGGGCATCATCACGCCGATCTTCATGCGCAGCTGGTTGATGAAGATCACCAACGTGTTGCTGCGCTTGATGTTGCCGGTCAGCTTGCGCAGCGCCTGGCTCATCAGGCGGGCCTGCAGGCCGGGGAGCTGGTCGCCCATCTCGCCTTCGATTTCGGCCTTGGGGGTCAGCGCGGCCACCGAATCCACCACCACCATGTCGACGGCGTTGGAGCGCACCAGCATGTCGGCGATCTCCAGCGCCTGCTCGCCGGTATCCGGCTGCGACAGGTACAGATCGTCGAGGTTCACCCCCAGCTTCTGCGCATAGATCGGGTCCAGCGCGTGCTCGGCATCGATGAAGGCGCAGGTGCCGCCGACCTTCTGGCACTCGGCGATGGCCTGCAGGGTCAGGGTGGTCTTGCCCGAGGACTCCGGCCCGTAGATCTCGACCACGCGCCCCTTGGGCAAACCGCCGATGCCCAGCGCGATGTCCAGCATCAGCGAACCGGTGCCGATGGTTTCCACCGCTTCCACGGTGCGGTCGCCCATGCGCATCACCGAACCCTTGCCGAACTGGCGTTCGATCTGGCCCAGGGCCGCCGCAAGCGCGCGCTTCTTGTTCTCGTCCATCGTGGTGCTCCTCAAGTCGGTGATCTCTGTCAGGTGGTCAGCTTAGGCAGACCTGGTCGCACGGACTGCGACACGGCGGCCCGCATGGAAAAAATCCCACCCGCGCCCTGGGCCGGGTATCGGGATATGCCGCGTCGGCGGCTCGGGGGTCTACGCATTGGGACGCACCAGGCCGCAGTACAGGCCTTCGATGGCGAAATCCTGGCCCGGCTTCACCTCGATCGGCGCGTAGTCCGGATTGCGCGGCAGCAGGCGGATGCGGCCCTGGCCCATCCGCAGCAGCTTGACCGTGATCTCGTCGTCGATGCGGGCGATGACGACCTGCCCATTGCGCGCCTCGTTGGTGCGGTGCACGCCGATCAGGTCGCCGTCGAAGATGCCCTCGTCGCGCATCGAATCGCCGCGCACCTTGAGCAGGTAGTCCGGCGTGGGCGAGAACAGCGCACGGTCCATCAACACCATCTGCTCGCTGCCGATGTCGGCACCGATCGGCACACCGGCGGCCACCTGCCCCAGCACCGGCAGCTGCAGGGTGTCGTCGTTGGCGGGGAGGTCGAGTTGGCGCGGCCCATCGGGCAGCTGCAGCAGGCGCAGGCTGCGGGCGCGCCCGGGGCTGCGCCCGACGACGCCGGCCGCCTCCAGGGCCTCCAGATGGTACTGGGCGGCGCGCACGCCCTTGAAACCGAAGGCGCGGGCGATCTCCGCCTGCGAGGGGGCGAAGCCGTCTGCTTCGATGCGCTCGGCGAGGAAGGCGTGGATGGCGCGCTGGGTGTCGGTCAGGCTCATGGTTAGTAGTAATACTACTAACAACCCCGGCCGTCAACGCCCGGTCAGGCCAGCTGCGACTCCAGGCCGCGCAGCGCCGCGGCCACGGTCTGGCGGCGGACCGCGTCGCGGTCGCCTTCGAAGTGGAAGACTTCGGCGCGGGCGTAGCCGCCGCGCCGCTTCCAGCCGACCCACACGGTGCCGACCGGCTTGTCCTCGCTGCCGCCGCCGGGTCCGGCGATGCCGGTGACCGCTACCGCGATGGTGGCGCCGGAATGCACCAGCGCACCGGACACCATTTCCACCACGGTCTCGCGGCTGACCGCGCCGAACTCTTCCAGCGTCTGCGGGCGCACGCCCAGCAGCGCCTGCTTGGCCTCGTAGCTGTAGGCCGCCATGCCGCAGTCGAACCAGCCCGAGGACCCCGGCACATCGGTCATGCACTTGGCGATCCAGCCACCGGTACAGCTCTCGGCGGTGACCAGCATGTGCCGAAGCGCCAGCAGGCGCTCGCCGGTGGCGCGGGACAGGGAATCGAGCTCGGCATCGGAGGGGGCGATCATCAACGGACCCGGCGGAAGACTTGCGGGCGTTGTAGCGCATCCGGCGCCGAAAACAAAACCGGCCCGCGGGTGCGGGCCGGTGGATTGCATCGCTGAAGGCTGGACTCAGAAGCGGAACCGCAGGGTGGCGCCGTACATCCGCGGGGCGCCGAGGAAGGCGTTGTAAGTGTTCTTCGGGTTACCCGGCTCGGGCGTGCCCAGCGCCTGCAGCGGGCCGTCGAAACCGACCTGCACGTAGTCCTCGTCGAACAGGTTCTGCGCCCACAGCTCCAGCTGCCACTTGCGGTCGCGGGAACCGATGCCGAGGCGTGCGTTCGCCACCGTGTACGCGTCCTGCGCCTTCTCGGCATCCAGGTCGGAGCCGGTGTTGTAGCTGGACATGTACTTGGCGCCGATGTTGAAGCGGCCTTCCAGGTTGGCGCCGATGTCCCATTCGTAGGTCGCCGACAGCGAACCGGAGAACTTCGGTGCGAAGCTCATCTGCGCACCGGGCAGCTTGTACAGCGCGCCCGGATAGGTGAAGTCCGCACCCGGGATGTCGTTGCCGTACTTGGTGTCGGCGTACATCGCGCCTGCCTGCAGCATCAGGCCGGGCGTGGCCTGCCACAGCAGTTCGGCGTCCAGGCCCTTCGACACCACTTCCGGGATCGAGCGCACCACGAAGCTGGTGCCGAGGAAGCTGTTGAGCTGGAAGTCGTTGTAGGTCTGGTGGAACAGCGCCGCGTTCAGCAGCAGGTTGCCGCCGGCCCAGGTGGTCTTGGCGCCCAGCTCCCAGCTGTCGACGAACTCACCGGGGAAGGAGGTGTCGTTGACCGGGGTGATGCCGGCGCCGCCGCTGGACAGGCCGGTGGACGACTGCACCCGATCCATGTTGAAGCCGCCCGCCTTGTAGCCGCGCGCGTAGGACAGGTAGGTCATCGTGTGCTCGTTCCAGCGGTAGGCCGCCTTCACCGTGCCGGACCATTCGTTCTCGCTGCGCGACTGGTCGGTGACCCGGCCGTTATGCAGTGCGTTGGCCCACGGCAGGCAGCTGTAGCCGACGATGTTGCTGATCAGCGCCTGCTGGTTGGCGGCCGGCAGCGAGGCAAACGGCACGCCGCGCGCGGTCAGGGCGGCGGCAATGCGGCCGATTGCAGCGGCGCTGACCCCGGTGGGGCCGAAATACGAGGCGCAGCCGGGGCTGCCGTTGGGGTTGCTGTAGACCGAGTGCAGGTCCTTGGTCTCGCGGGTGTAGCGCAGGCCCAGGGTGAAATCCAGCGCTTCGGTGGCGTGCCAGGTGGTGTTGCCGAACAGCGCGGTGCTCTTGGCATCCTGGGTGTAGCGATCCAGGGAGCCCAGCCCGGCGAAGGTGGTGCCGTAGGGCTTGCCGGTCGCGGCCGACAGGAAGGTCGCCGCGTTTGGCAGCGATGCCAGCGCCGGGTTGATCATCGACAGCAACCCGATCGACAGGTAGGGCTCGTAGTGCGCGCCGATGCGGTAGCTTTCGGTGCGGTTGATGGTTTCTTTCGTATAGAAGCCACCGAACAGCCAGTCGACCTTGTCGGTGGCGCCGGTCAGGTGGAATTCCTGGCTGAAGTTCTTGAAGCGCGCGTACGACTCGTCCTCCTTCGGATCCATGTAAAGGATGTCGGCGGTAGTGAAGTCGAAGTCGCGTCCGTTGACCGCGTCCCAGTCACGGCCGGCGGTGATCGAGGTGAGCCTGGTCCCGCCCAGCATGTCCAGGTCGATGTTGACCTCCGCCTGCACGCCGCGGTCGCTGATCTTCTGCGCGGTGCTGCGGTTGCTGTAGGAAACGCGCGACCACGGATCGGCCTGACCGGTGGGGGCGATGGCACCGCCGCCTGCCAGCGCGTTGATCAGGGTCGAGCTTTGGCCGCTGACCAATTGCACGGCGGTGCAGCAGTTCTCGTCGCGGCGGGTGGAATCGGCCGACAGGATGATCTCCACGTTGTCGGTCGGGGCGATCAGCAGCTTCGCCCGGAAGGTGTCGAAGTCCTGGTCGTAGTCGCGATCCTCGCTGCGCGGGCCGGCGCCGGTCTTCACCGACATCCAGCCATCGCGGTTGCGATGCGCGGCATACACGCGAAGCGCGGCGTAGTCGCCCAGCGGGGTATTGAACGAACCGGCCAGCCCCAGCGCGGAATAATTGCCGAAGGTGACTTCGCCGTCGGCGGAGCGCTCGAAGCCCGGTTTGCGGGTGACCACGTTGATCACGCCGGAGGAGGTGTTCTTGCCGAACAGGGTGCCCTGCGGGCCCTTCAGCACCTCGATGCGCTCCAGCTCTCCGAGGTCACCGAAGCCAGTCGAGTTGCGCGAGCGGTAAACGCCGTCGATCACCACGCCCACCGAGGATTCCAGGCCGACGTTGTCGCCCACCGTGCCGATGCCGCGGATGCGCGCGGTGGTGATGGTCTCGCTCTGGGTGCTGGTGACGGTCAGCCCCGGCACCAGGATCTGCAGGTCCTTGATGTCGCGGACGCCGGTGTCCTGCAGGGTCTGCTGGGACAGTGCGGTGACCGCGATCGGCACGTCCTGCATGACCTCTTCGCGCTTCTGCGCGGTGACGACGATGGTATCGAGGGTCTTGGCTTCCTGCTTTGCCGCCGGGGCGGCATCCTGCGCGAAGGCAGGCAGGGCGAGCGTGGAGACCAGTCCGGCGATGACTGCCATGGACAGCGGACTACGTTTCGGTTGCTTGCGAAGCATGACCTTCCCCCCAGCTGGTGGTTTCGATTGAATCGATATGGATAGCTGCCTGTTGCCGCGGCCACGTGGGGGTATGGCCGCATGGCAAGGACGCTAGCACACCTGCAACAGGGCGAACAGCCGCCGCGTGCGCGCCCGCGGTAAGGGACGGGAGCGGATCGCAGGACGTGTGCGGAGCGCATCGGTCTGCGCTCAGCGCCGCACCCGTCAATGCCTCGTGAACCATCTCCGCGCACGGTGGCAATACACTCGTGCGCAAACCAGGGAGGCCGCCATGACAAGCAGATCCGACCTCGACGCCCGGCTGGATGCCATCGCTGCGCAGATGCCGCGCTTCCGCCAGGACATGCAGCGGGTGTTCGCGGACATCGATCGCCGCGACGACCAGCCCTGTCCGGAAGCGGAGCCAGCCGCGAACCCGCGGCAGCAACCCGACGCCCGCCCCGCCACCACGGTGGACCGTGCCGCACTCCATTGAAGACAGCTGGACGGTGCTGCCACGCGCGTTCTACCGCCGGCATCCCGCGCTGGTGGCGCCGGAACTGCTCAACAAGCTGCTGGTGCGGGCCGACGGACGCGTCGCCCGCATTGTCGAAGTGGAGGCCTATGCCGGCCACGAAGACCCGGCCGCGCATTCCTTCCGCGGCCAGACCGCGCGCAACGCCACCATGTTCGGACCGCCCGGCCACCTGTATGTCTATTTCAGCTACGGCATGCACTGGGGCAGCAACGCCGTCTGCGGCGAAGTGGGCGAAGGCGTGGGCGTGCTGCTGCGCGCCGCCGAACCGTTGCGCGGCATCGACGCCATGCGCGCGGCGCGACCCGCCGCCCACCGCGACACCGACCTGGCCAGTGGCCCGGGCAAGCTGTCGCAGGCGTTCGGCATCACCCGCGAACTGGATGGCGCCGACCTGGTGCTGGGCGATCGCGGCATCCGCATCGTCGGCGACGGCACGCCGCCGCCGGAACACCCCATCGCGGGCCCGCGCATCGGCATCAGCAAGGCCACCGATTTCCCCTGGCGCTGGCACGTGCCCGACCATCGCCACGTCTCGGTGCGGCCGCGCCGGCCGCGCGGCTGAAGGCCTCGCGGAACCGCGCCGATCCGGCAAGCCTGCGCCTTGTGGCAGGCGCGCAGCCGTCCCCTTCCCCGGTGTTGCCCACTAAGATGGCTGCCCACCTGCTGCGAATCCGCAGCCACCTTTCGATCCCGGCAACCGCGGCACATGCCCGACACCAAAGAACAATCCAGGAAACCCGCGCCAGCCGCGGAACACACCCCGCTCATGAAGCAGTTCTTCGCCGCCAAGGCGGAGCACCCGGACGTGCTGCTGTTCTTCCGCATGGGCGACTTCTACGAGCTGTTCTTCGATGACGCCCGCAAGGCGGCGCGGCTGCTCGACATCACCCTGACCCAGCGGGGCAATTCGGCCGGCCAGCCGATCCCGATGGCGGGGGTGCCGCACCACGCCGCCGAAGGCTATCTGGCACGGCTGGTGGCGCTGGGCGAGTCGGTGGCGATCTGCGAGCAGATCGGCGACCCGGCGACCTCCAAGGGCATCGTGGAGCGCAAGGTGGTGCGCATCGTCACCCCCGGCACCGTCACCGACGAAGCCTTGCTCGACGAACGCCGCGACACCCTGCTGCTGGCGATCAGCCGCGGCAAGCACGGTTACGGCCTCGCCTGGGCCGACCTTGCCAGTGGCCGCCTGCGCGCCAACGAAGTGGTCGGCGAGGATGCGCTGGAGGCCGAGCTGGCGCGCCTGCAGCCGGCGGAAACGCTGATCGCCGACGAAGACGGCTGGCCCGCCTGCGCGCTGGAATCGCGCGGCCTGCGCCGGCGCGCGCCGTGGCTGTTCGACGCCGACTCCGGCCGCCGCCAGCTGCTGCAGTTCTTCGCCGTGCATGACCTCACCGCCTTCGGCCTGGACGAGCGCCCGCTGGCGATCGCCGCCGCCGCCGCGGTGCTGGGCTACATCGAGGAAACCCAGAAGCAGCGGCTGCCGCACCTGCGCAGCATCGCGCTGGAAACCAGCTCCGAGGCCATCGCCATGAACGCGGCCACGCGCCGCCACCTGGAGCTGGATTCGCGCGTCGATGGCGATGTCAAAGCCACCCTGCTGGGCGTGCTGGATTCCACCGTCACGCCGATGGGCGGGCGCCTGCTGCGGCGCTGGCTGCATCGCCCGCTACGCGACCGCCGGGTGGTCGGTGAGCGCCACCACGCGGTGCAGACGCTGATCGAACATCGCGCGGACGACGCCCTGCGCGAGGCCTTCCGCAGCCTTGGCGACATGGAGCGCATCCTCTCGCGCGTGGCCCTGCGCAGCGCGCGCCCGCGCGATCTCTCCACCCTGCGCGACGGACTCTCGCTGCTGCCGGCCGTGCGCGAGATCCTCGCCCCGCTCGACTCTCCGCGCCTCGCCGCGCTGCACGCCGAACTGGGCGAACACGACGCCACCGCGCACGCCCTGCGCAGCGCCATCGTCGCCCAGCCGCCGCTGCTGGCGCGCGATGGCGGGGTGATCGCCGACGATTACGATGTCGAACTCGATGAGCTGCGCCGCTTGTCCACCAACGCCGACCAGTTCCTGATCGATCTGGAAGCGCGCGAACGCGAGGCCACCGGCATCGCCAACCTCAAGGTCGGCTACAACCGGGTGCACGGCTATTTCATCGAGATCAGCAAGGGCCAGAGCGACCGGGCGCCTGTGCACTACACCCGCCGCCAGACCCTGACCGGCGCCGAGCGCTACATCACCGAGGAGTTGAAGGGCTTCGAGGACAAGGTGCTGTCCGCGCGCGAGCGGGCGCTGGCGCGCGAGAAGCTGCTCTATGACGGCGTGCTGGACCTGCTCAACGCGGTGCTGGAGCCGCTGCGCCAGTGCGCGCTGGCGCTGAGCGAACTGGACGTGCTGGCCGGTTTCGCCGAGCGCGCGCAGGCGCTGGACTGGAACCGGCCGACGCTGCGCGACGACCCCGGCATCCGCATCGAACGCGGTCGCCACCCGGTGGTGGAAGCGCTGCGCGATGCGCCGTTCGAGCCGAACGACCTGGTGTTCGATGACGCAACGCGGATGTACGTCATCACCGGCCCGAACATGGGCGGCAAGTCCACTTTCATGCGCCAGAACGCGCTGATCGTGCTGCTGGCCTGCATCGGCAGCTTCGTGCCGGCTTCGCGCGCGGAGATCGGGCCGATCGACCGCATCCTCACCCGCATCGGCGCCGGCGACGACCTGGCGCGCGGCCAGTCCACCTTCATGGTGGAGATGAGCGAAACCGCCTACATCCTCCACCACGCCAGCGAACAGTCGCTGGTGCTGATGGACGAGATCGGCCGCGGCACCTCCACCTACGACGGTCTGGCCCTGGCCGACGCGGTGGCGCGCCAGCTGGCCGCGGCGAACCGCAGCTACACGCTGTTCGCGACCCACTACTTCGAGCTGACCGCACTCGCCGAGCCCGGCAGCGGCATCGCCAATCTGCATCTGGATGCGGTCGAGCATGGCGACGCGCTGGTGTTCATGCATGCGGTGCGGCCCGGCCCGGCCAACCGCAGCTTCGGCCTGCAGGTGGCGGCGCTGGCCGGCCTGCCGAAAGCCGCGCTGCAGCAGGCAAGAACGCGGCTGGCTGAGCTGGAAGCGCAAAGCCGCGATGCGCCGCACGTCCCGCTGAGCGCAGCGGCGCTGGACCAGCCACAGCAGTTCGGCCTGTTCGCGCCCTCCAGCGCCGCGCTGGACGCGCTGGCAGGCATCGATCCCGACGAGCTGACCCCGAAGCAGGCGCTGGAAGCGCTGTACCGGCTGAAGGCGCTGGCATGAGCGTTGCGCCCACTGTGATTGTCGAAGCGCTGCTGACCGGCAAGGCCCGCGCCTACACGCGACCCGGCACAAGCAGCGCCATCGACAAGCGACCGCTGGCTGGCAAGGTGCGCATCGGTGAGCTGGGCATCGAAGGCGACGAGCAGGGCGACCTGCGCGTGCACGGCGGCGTGGACAAGGCGGTGCACCATTACGCCTTCGATCACTACGCGCTCTGGCGCGATGACCTCGGTGCCCTGGCCCTGCTGGAGTCGCCCGGCGCGTTCGGCGAAAACATCAGCACGTGCGGGTTGACCGAAGCCGTGGTCTGCCTGGGCGACCGCTTCGCGCTGGGCGATGCGCTGCTGGAAGTCAGCCAGGGCCGGCAACCGTGCTGGAAGCTCAACGACCGTTTCGGCGTGGCCGACATGGCCCGCCGGGTGCAGGCCACCGGCCGCACTGGTTGGTACTACCGCGTGCTGCGGCCCGGCACGGCGCGCACCGGCGACGTGCTGGCGCTGGCCGAACGCCCCCATCCGGGCTGGACGCTGCAGCGCCTGGGCGAACTGCTGTCACGGCGCGTGCTCGATCCGGCCCAGCTGGAACCCGCGCTGGCACTGCCGCTGGTGCCATCGCACCGCAAGCTGATCGAACGGCGCATGGAACAGGGCGCGGTGGAGGACTGGAGCCGGCGCATCGACGGGCCAGGCGCAGATTGACCCCCACTTCTGGCGCATAGCCAGCATCGATGGCGCCGATCCCGCCAATCGATTTCCCAAGATCGATCAAGGCTCCTAGAGTGGCCGCATCACCCGCCACGGAGCCAGTGCGATGCGCAAGCCCACCGATCCCCTCAAGCCCAGCTTCCTGACCACCGATTTCGGCGCGCCGGTGCCCGACAACCAGAACAGCCTGACCGCCGGCCCGCGCGGGCCGCTGCTGGCGCAGGACGTTTGGCTGCACGAGAAGCTCGGCAACTTCGTGCGCGAGGTGATCCCGGAGCGGCGCATGCACGCCAAGGGCTCCGGCGCGTTCGGCACCTTCACCGTCACCCAAGACATCACCAGGTACACGCGCGCCGCGATCTTCTCCCGGGTCGGCAAGAAGACGGAAATGTTCGCCCGCTTCACCACGGTGGCCGGCGAGCGCGGCGCGGCGGACGCCGAGCGCGACATCCGCGGATTCGCGCTGAAGTTCTACACCGAGGAAGGCAACTGGGACATGGTGGGCAACAACACCCCGGTGTTCTTCATCCGCGATCCGCGCAAGTTCCCCGACCTCAACAAGGTGGTCAAGCGCGATCCGCGCACCAATCTGCGCAGCGCCACCTACAACTGGGACTGGTGGACGCTGCTGCCGGAGGCACTGCACCAGATCACCATCGTGATGAGCGATCGCGGCATTCCCGCCAGCTACCGCCACATGCACGGCTTCGGCTCGCATACCTACAGCTTCTGGAATGCGGCCGGCGAGCGCTTCTGGGTGAAGTTCCACTTCCGCACCCAGCAGGGCATCAGGAACCTCACCGACGCCGAGGCCGCCGAAGCGATCGGCAATGACCGCGAGACCCACCAGCGCGACCTGTTCGATGCCATCGAGCGCGGCGATTTCCCGAAATGGAAAATGTATGTGCAGGTGATGCCGGAAACCGACGCGGAGAAGGTGCCCTATCACCCGTTCGATCTGACCAAGGTGTGGCCGAAGGCGGACTACCCGCTGATCGAGGTGGGCGAGTTCGAGCTCAACCGCAACCCCGAGAACTTCTTCGCCGACGTCGAGCAGAGTGCGTTCGCGCCCAGCAACCTGGTGCCGGGCATCGGCGTGTCGCCCGACAAGATGCTGCAGGCGAGGCTGTTCAACTACGCCGATGCGCAGCGCTATCGGCTGGGCACCAACTACCAGCAGATCCCGGTCAACGCCGCACGCTGCCCGGTGCACAGCAACCACCGCGACGGCATCGGCCGTGTCGACGGCAACTACGGCGGCATGCCCCATTACGAGCCCAACAGCTTCCAGCAGTGGCAGGAGCAGCCGCAGTTCCGCGAACCGCCGTTGAAGATCAGCGGCGACCTCGCCGACTGGTTCAACTACCGCGAGGACGATGCCGACTACTACAAGCAGCCCGGCGACCTGTTCCGCCTGATGACGCCGGAAAAAAAGCAGCTGCTGTTCGACAACACCGCCCGCGCCATGGGCGACGCGCCCGACTTCATCAAGCGCCGCCACGTGGACAACTGCAAGAAGGCCGACCCGGCCTACGGCGCCGGGGTGGAGGCCGCGCTGCGCAAGCTCGGCGCCTTCGCCGGCGAGCAATCCCCGAACAGTCTGGGCTGAAGACTTCGCCATCCCGTCTGGACGCCGGCAGGTTCGCCTGCCGGCGTTTTCATTGCGGGGTTACCCTAGCCGCACCCGCCAACCGGCGACCGCGCAGGAGTCCCGCATGCCGTCCCTGACCGATGACCTCTTTTCCCAGTTGTCCGGCCCCGCCCTGCAGCAGATCAGCCAGCAGCTGGGCACCAACCCTGCGCAGACCTCGGGGGCGATTGCCGCCGCCCTGCCGATGATCCTCGGCGCGATGGGCCGCAACACCGCCCAGCCGGGCGGCGCGGAAGCCCTGTTCGGCGCGTTGGGCCGCGACCACAACGGCGGCGGCGGGCTCGGCGACGTCCTCGGCGCGGTGCTGGGTGGCCAGCAGGGCCGCCAGACCGACGGCCTCGGCCAGCTCGGCCACATCTTCGGCGGCCAACTGCCGCGTGCGGAAAGCGGCCTCGGCCAGGCCACAGGGCTGGGCGGGGACAAGGCGCAGATGCTGCTGAAGATCCTTGCCCCCATCGTCATGGCCTATCTGGCCAAGCGCATGTTCGGCGGCCAGCGGGAAGCGGCATCGCCGCAGGCGCTGGGCGACATCCTCGGCCAGGAACACGCACAGGTGCGCCAGGCCGGCGGCCTCGGCGGTGGACTGCTGGGCGCCGTGCTCGACCAGGACGGCGACGGCCAGCTGGGATTGGGCGATCTGATGAAGATCGGCGGCGGGCTGCTCGGCGGCGGTCGCTGACGCCCCGCCGGGTGCGCGGACCTCCCCGTCCGCGCACCCACCCCGCACGTCCTCCCCGAATGAAGCGCAACGCAAATCTTCCGCAGGCGGGTTCCAGCTTTTTCGTCGGCTGGGGAACCCTGTCACTGATCAACGCCGGCCTGGCCCAGTCCAAGGGCCGCAGCGGCTTCGGCTGGTGGCTGGGCTCGCTGTTGGGCGGGCCGCTGGCGACGCTGCTGATCATCCTGCTGCCAGCGGTCGGCGGCCGGACGGGCTGAAGCCGCGGCACCGCGACTCAGGCGCCGGCCTCTCTTGGGGCTCAGCCGCCGCTGGCCGCCATCGCCTGCGCCAGATCGTCCCACAGGTCTTCCACGTCCTCGATCCCCACCGACAGGCGCAGCAGGCCGGCGGTGATGCCGGTGGCGGCCTTGACCTGCTCGTCCACCATGCGGTGGGTCAGGCCGGCGGGATGCTGGATCAGGCTGTCCACCGAGCCAAGGCTCACCGCCGCGGTCATCACCTTCACCGACGCCATCACCTTGGCAGCTGCGTCGTGGCCGCCGCGCAGCTCGAACGCCATCAGGCAGCCCGGCCCGCGCATCTGGGTGCCGACCAGGTGCGCGCCGTGCGCGCCCGGCAGGCCCGGATAGAACACCTTCGACACCGCCGGGTGTTCGCTCAGGCGCTGCGCCAGCACCTGCGCATTGGCCTGCGCGGCTTCCACCCGCAGCTTCAGCGTGGGCAGGCCGCGGTGCAGCAGGTAGGCGGCCAGCGGGTGCAGCAGCGCGCCGGTGGCGGCGCGCACGGTGCGCAGCGGCGCGGCGCGGGTTTCATCGCAGCAGACCACCCCGGCGATCACGTCGCCGTGGCCGCCGAGGAACTTGGTGGCGCTGTGCAGCACATAGGCCGCGCCCAACTCCGCCGGACGCTGCAGCACCGGGGTGGCAAAGGTGGAGTCGACCAGCACCGGCACGCTGCCGGCGGCCGCGACCACGGCCCGGATGTCGACCAGGTTGAGGGTGGGATTGGCGGGGGTTTCGATCACCACCAGCGCGGTGTCGGCGCGAAGCCGCGAGGCGATGTCCTCGGCCTTCACGAACTCCGCCTCCAGCCCGCACATGCCGGTGGCCAGCAGATGGTCGGCGGTGCCGTACAGCGGGCGCACCACCAGCACGTGCTTGCCGTGCTGGGCGCGATCCAGCAGCACGGCCGTCATCGCCGCCATGCCGGAGGCGTAGGCCACGCAGGCCTGGGTGCCCTCGAGTGCGGCGATGGCGTTTTCGGCGCGGGCCACGGTGGGGTTGTGCAGGCGCGCGTAGATCGGGTTGGCGGCGCTGGCGTGGCCGCCGACCAGTGCATCGAAACTGGCGCTGCCGACGTCGAGGTCGGCGATCGGATAGGTGGTGGACAGGTCCAGCGGCGGCGCGTGCACGCAAAGGTCGCCGAAGTCTTCGCGGCCGGCGTGGACGGCAGTGGTCTGGAAACGGTGCATGGCGGCCTCGTGTGCGATGGGATCCCGCTATCCTAGAACCCTGTTCGGCATGAATCCGTCATGCCGAAGGATATTTCGCCAAGGCAGAGAATCACCATGCTGGATCGAATCGACTACGCCCTGCTCCGCCTGCTGCGGAAGAATGCACGCCTGCCCAACAAGGACCTGGCCGAAAAAGTCGGCATCGCGCCGTCCACCGCACTGGAGCGGGTGCGGCGGATGCGCGAGGACAGGATCCTGCTGGGCTACCACGCCGAGATCGCCCCCGAAGCCATGGGCGTGGGATTGCAGGCGATGATCTCCGTGCGGCTGGCCCGGCACTCGCGCGCACTGGTCGACGGCTTCCACCAGCACCTGCTGGGCCTGCCCGAGGTGCTGGCCTGCTACCACGTGGCCGGCGCGGACGACTTTCTTGCCCACGTCGGCGTGCGCGACAGCGAGCACCTGCGCAACTTCACCCTGACCGCGTTCACCGAGCGGGAGGAAGTGGCGCATATCGAAACGCGGCTGATCTTCGAGTTCCAGCGCAACGTGGAGCTGCCGGCGCGGGAAGCCGGGGCGTGACCTGCCGTCCCTTCACTGGAACAGCCGGTAGGTGCGGGTGCTGACCTCGGACACCCAACGCAGATAACTCACCCGCCACTGCCGCCCGATGTTCGGCTCCCACGGGTCATACACCATCAGGGTGGTGCCGCGTCCGCTGGGGTCGTTGTCGCCGCGGACGCCCACGACCAGCGTCATGTGCCCCGGGCTGCCCTGATAGCCGCCGGGGATCCGGCGCAGATAGCCGCCGGTATTCCACAGCGTATCCACCATCACCGGGCCCTGTCGCACCATGGCCGCGAAGGCCTGCGGTATCCACGAGGCCGGCGGATACGTGCGCAGGTGGTGCACCCGCGCATAGCGCTCGGTCTGCGGCACCCAGTTGGCGACGTCCGACTGGTTGTACAGGCCGTTGGTGTCATCCCACATGTCGGCAGGCGTCGCCGCTTTCACCGCGGCGACGCTGCTGCTCTTGAGCATGGCCGTCGCCGCCGCCCAGCAGGTGCTGTTGGTGGGCTGGGGGATGAAGGTGCGCTGGTGGCGGGCCGGCGGATAGGCTTCCGCATCGAACAGCGCGTTCTGCGTGCACTGGCCCGCCTCGCCGTCCACCACCAGCCAGGCCTGGTCCTGGTAGCGACGCACGGCATTGCGGGTGTTGTTGCCGAAGTCGCCGTCCGGGCGGAGATTGCAGCCCGGCAGCTTGCGGTTGAGCGCCTCCTGCAGGCGCCGCACTTCGCTGCCCTTCGAGCCCATCCTCAACACGGTGACGGCCATGCGCTTGCTCCTTGCGTTTCAGCGCATGGTGGCAACGCGCCGCGCGCGCCGCCATTCGCTGGAAGCACTAGCCAGCGCGCCCGGGCCTAGCGCATTCCGCCTATCCGTTCCGCCAAGGCGCAGCGGCGCCAGCGCGCCGAATGGGGAATCCCGACGGCGCGCTGGCGAGATGCATGCGCATGCCTTCAGTGCGCGTCGTCGGACGCCGGCTTCGGCGCGGTTCGGGCCAGCGCATCGTCGCGCGCGTTGGCGCGCTGCGCGGCGGCGCGCTGCAGGTGCGGCATCGCGTAGTCCTGCAACGCCGGCGTCGGCTCCAGCTCGCCGATCTGGATGTAATAGCCAATGAAGGCGGCGATGTAGAGATCGGCCACGGTGAAGCGGTCGCCGACCAGGTACCGCTTGCCCGCCACCGCCCCTTCCAGCGTGCGCAGCAAGTCGGCCTGGTTGCCGTAGCCGGCCTCCATCGACGGTGCGATGGTGCCGTGGCGGCGCGCGGTGATGAAGAACTCCAGCGGGCTGGCGAACAGCATCCAGCGATAGCAGGCGCCGCGCTCCGGCGTGCCCGGCGGCGGCAGCAGGCCCAGCTCCGGCACCAGGTCGGCCAGGTGCAGGCAGATCGCGGCGTTCTCGGTGATCGCCACGCCGTCATGCAGCAGCGCCGGCACCTTGCCCATCGGATTGATGGCGAGGAAGTCCGGCGACTTCATGCTGGTGCCGAATTCCAGCTGCACTTCCTCGTAGGGCAGGCCGGTTTCCTCCAGCATCCAGCGGGTGATGCGGGCGCGCGACATCGGGTTGGTGTAGAAGCGCAGCTGCGGGGTCATGGCGGGTCCTGGGTTGGGTGGACGCGCAGTCTGCGCCGGCCCTGCTGACAGCTGCTGGCAGCAGCCCTCAATCGCGCTGGCGGATTCGCGCGTGTTCGCGCCAGCGCTGCAGGAGGCCATGCCGCGTCTGCGGGTAGTGCCGGCCGGCATCCTCCAGTCCCAGCACGCGGTCGGCGCGGAAATGGCGGAAGTCGCCGCGCAGCTCGCACCAGGCCGCGAGCAGGCGACGGTCGTCGAGGAAGGCCATCGCGAACGGCCAGACCGTGCGCTGCGAGACCCGGTCGCCGGCATCGGCGTAAGCCAGGTGCAGCACGCGCTGCTCGCGGATGGCGCGACGCAGCGTGGGCAGCCAGGGTTCGGGGGTCTTCGGGCACCAGTCCGGCGCGAACAGGCCGCCGGTTTCCACCTGCAGGCGCAGGGCCTCCGGCAGGATGCCGAGGATGCGGTCCATCGCGCCGCGCGCCGCCACCGCCAGCTCGGGATCGGCATGCGAGGCCACCCAGCGGGTGCCCAGCACCATCGCCTCCAGCTCCTCTTCCGAGAACATCATCGGTGGCAGCAGGAAGCCGGGGCGCAGCAGGTAGCCGATGCCGGGGTCGCCGGCGATGTCGGCGCCCTGCCCGCGCAGGGCTTCGATATCGCGGTACAGGGTGCGCAGGCTGATCCCCAGCTGCTCCGCCAGCTGCGCGCCGCGAACGGGGCGGCGCCGGCGCCGGAGATCATCCAGCAGCTGCAGCAGACGGGTGGCGCGCTGCGTCATCGGGCGATACGCGAAAAAAGGCCCCGCAGCATAGCGGTCGCGACCGCCGTGCGCGCAACGATCACGAGGCGTCGATATCGCCCAGCGCGCGGATCAGCCGGCGCGCGCGCTTGTCGGGTTTGGTGTCGGGCGGGTGGTAGCCGGCGCGCTCGGCGGCGCGCTGCGCGCGGGCCTGCTCGCGCGCGAGCCGGGAGGTTTCGGATTCGCGATACAGGGTCTGCGCGATGCTGGCCGGGCCGCGCACATCGCGCAGCGCCAGCACCTCGATTTCGAAGCGTTCGTCCAGACGCATCACCTGCAGCGCGTCGCCCACCCGCACCCCGCGCGCGGGTTTGGCGCGCTGCCCGCCGATCTCCACCTTGCCGGTATCGATGGCCTGTTTGGCCAGCGCTCGGGTCTTGAAGAAGCGCGCCGCCCACAGCCACAGGTCGAGGCGAACGCTGGCGGTTTCGTCTGGCATCGGCATCGGCATGGCGTGGATTTGCGGCTCCCGAAACGCAAACGGCCACCCGAAGGTGGCCGTCGTGCGGAAGCTGCGCCGGATTACTCGGCGGCGGCGGCTTCGGCAGCGGCCTTGGCACGCGCCTTGGCGTTGCCGGCCAGGTCTTCCTTGATGCGCGCCTTCTTGCCTTCCAGGCCACGCAGGTAGTACAGCTTGCTGGCGCGCACGGCGCCACGGCGCTTCACTTCCACCGAGTCGATGGCGGCGCTGTGGGTCTGGAACACGCGCTCCACGCCGAAGCCGTGGGAAATCTTGCGCACGGTGAAAGCGGAGTTCAGCCCGGCGTTCTTCTTGCCGATGACCACGCCTTCATAGGCCTGCACGCGCTCGCGGTTGCCTTCCTTCACCTTGACGTTGACGACGACGGTGTCGCCGGGGCCGAAGTCGGGCAGCTTGCGCGAGATCTGCGCGGTTTCGAAGTCCTGCAGCAGGGTGTGGATCGAGGGCTTGTTCATGGGATCAACCTTGGATTTTTGTTGCGTGCATTGGCACGCGCCTGTTGGTGTCGTTGTTGCGCGAGTGCACGTGGACCCGCGTCATGGCTCGGTGCAGCGTGGTACATGGGCAGGGCCCAGCCGCGCATTGTAGCGGATATTCAGCCGCGGTGCCGGCTCAGGCGTCACCGGCGGGCGGTTCGCCCACCGCCTGCAGCCAGCGCGCTCGGAATGCCTCCAGCAGCGCCCGGTCGGACTTCGACAGCGCCGCTTCGTCCAGCAGGTCGGGCCGCCGCAGCCAGGTGCGGCCCAGCGACTGCTGCCGACGCCAGCGCGCGATCTCGGCGTGGTTGCCGGACAGCAGCACGCCCGGCACCGCGCCGAGCGCGTGCTCGACCGGGCGGGTGTAGTGCGGGCAATCCAGCAGACCGTCACCCTCGAAACTGTCCTGCACGGCCGACTCGGCGTCATTCAGCGCCCCGTCCTGCAGCCGCGCCACCGCGTCCACCAGCACCGCCGCGGCCAGCTCGCCGCCGGACAGCACGTAGTCGCCGATGGAGATTTCCTCGTCCACCTCGGCCTGCAGCAGGCGCTCGTCGACACCCTCGTAGCGGCCGCACAGCAGCACCAGACGCGGCAGCGCCGCCAGTTCGCGGACCTTGCGCTGGTCCAGCCGGCCGCCCTGCGGACTGAGATAGACCACCCGCGCCGGGGCCGGGTCGGCCTCGCGCGCCGCGCGGATCGCCGCGCGCAGCGGCTCGATCATCATCACCATGCCGGGGCCGCCGCCGAACGGGCGGTCGTCGACCCGGCGGTAGTTGCCCTCGGCGTAGTCGCGCGGGTTCCAGCCGTGCAGCGACAGCAGCCCGCGCTCGCCGGCACGCCCCACCACGCCATGCGCGGCGATCTGGGCGACGAATTCGGGGAACAGGCTGACGATGTCGAAACGCATCGGCATCCGCCTCAGAAGTCCGCGTCCCAGTCGACGGTGACCACGCCGGCATCGAAATCCACGCCATGCACGTACGCCGGCTGCACGAACGGGATCATCCGCTCGCGCTCGCCCTGCGCCACCAGCACGTCGTTGGCGCCGTTGTTGAACAGGTGCGAGACCACGCCGAAATCCGCGCCGTCCAGATTGACCACGCGCAGGCCTTCCAGGTCGATCCAGTAATACTCACCCGGCGCCGGCGGCGGCAGCGCGGAGCGCGGCACCAGGATTTCCGTGCCGCGCAGCGCATCGGCGGCGTCGCGGTCTTCCACGTCCGGCAAGATGGCAATCAGCCCCTTGACGCCCTCGCGCACCTTCGCGCCCTCGCACAGCCGCTCGTTGCCGCGCGCGTCGCGCAGCGTCCACGGCTGGTAGCGGGCGATGGCGCGCAGCGGATCGGCGTAGCTTTCCAGCTTCACTTCACCGCGCACGCCGAACGCACCGTGCAACCGGCCCATCGGGATCATCCGTTCTGGATTCTTCCGCTGGCCGGCGTCCGGTGCGTTCATGCGTTCAATGCGACGGGCCGCGCGAAGCGGCCCGAAGCCGTCAGGCGGCCTTGGCGGCCTGCTTGTACAGGTCGGCGACCTTGTCGGTCAGCTGCGCGCCGTTGTCGAGCCAGAACTTCATGCGCTCGACGTTCAGCTCGATGCGCTTTTCCTGGCCCTGCGCTACCGGGTTGTAGAAGCCCACGCGTTCGATGTTGCGGCCATCGCGGGCGCTGCGGCTGTCGGTGACGATGATGTGGTAGAAGGGGCGCTTCTTGGCGCCGCCACGGGTAAGGCGGATCTTGACCATGGTGCTTTCTCGGTGTTGCCCAGCGGCCGGGATGGCCGGGTAAGCCGGCAAGTATACCGGCGCCGGCCGCTACGGGGAAGCCGCCCCCGCCGCCACGGCCGCCTGTTCGGCCGCCGCGATCCGTTCGGGGCTGGGCGGATGGGTGGACAGGTAGCCGATCGGGCCTTGCTCCAGCGCCTCCGGCACCTGCGCCGACAGCCTCCGCATCATCGAAGCAAACGCCTTGGGCGATTGCCCGTGCCGACGCAGCAGGTCGAACGCATAGGCATCGGCCTCGCGCTCGTGGCCGCGGGAGAACCCGCTGCCGAGCAAGGTGACCGGGATCGACACCGCCAGCGACGAGCCCGAGGCGTCGCCGAACAGCAGCCCGGCGATGACGAACACCGACGACTGCTCCAGCGCGCTGCGCATACCGTGCCGGTGCACGTGGTGCCCGGCCTCGTGGGCCAGCACGGCCAGCACCTCGTCGTCGCTGCCGGCCAACTCCAGCAATTGATCGGTGACGAAGATGCGCCCGTCCGGCAGCGCGAACGCGTTCGCGCCGATCCTCGCCGCGTCCACGAACACGATGCGCATCTGCGCCGAACGCGGTTCGCCCCGCACCAGCTGCAGGAAGCGCTGCTCCAGCGTCGCCCGACGCGCGGCCGGCACTTGGCTTGGCTCGAAATGCAGCCGGTCGAGCAGCGCGACCACCTGCTCGCTGACGTGCCGCTCGACCACCGGCGGCATGCGCTCGGCCGCCTCGCGCGCCAGCCACGGCATGCCGTGGCGCAGGAACAGCACGGTCGCCGCCAGCACCAGCAGCGCCGAGCCGAGGATCGCGCTGCGGCGGCGCTCCAGCCAGTCGGCCCAGCCCTCGATGCGGCCGCCGCCATCCGGGAACCAGCGCTCCAGTTCGGGACTGTCCGCCACTTCCACGCGGCCGCCATCGGGCAGCTGCAGCAGCCGCGGGGTATTGCCCAGCCGCGGCCGGATCCGCACCGCTTCCAGCGGCCACTGCTGCAACTGGCCGTCCTCGAACGCCAGCTGCAGGAACCCGTCGGCGCAGTCCAGCCGCGCCGCGCGCATGCGGCTGGACTGGCCGTCGTAGCAGTGCGCGGCGAGCGCCATCAGAAGCCCAGATCGACGCCCACGTCGAGCGCATCGACCAGCTCCGCGCCGGTGGCGCCGTGGTCACGCTCGTTGTCGCGCACGAATTCCTCCAGGTTGCCTTCCACCCACACCGCGAAGTGGGCCGCGCGGTAGCGGGCGAGCCGGATCATCGCCCACGGCACCGCCAGGCCCAGGGTGCAGACGATGGCGACCAGGTTGCTGAAGTAGATCCACAGCATGTCGCGCACGCGCAGGCTGGATTCGAAGCGGTGCGGGCCCAGCCGCGCGCTGTTCCACAACAGGTTGGCGAACTTCACCCGCAGGAAGATGCCGACGCCGAACATGCCGGCGTAGAGCAGCAGCAGCGCCGCCACCATGCCGACCCCGAGCGCCGCGCCGCCGGCCCCATTGGCCTCGCCCTTGCCAGCGACCACACCGGCCGCGATCACAGCGCCGAAGACCAGGAAGAACAGCACCATCAGGCCGACGCCGATTCCCAGCGCGATCAGGTACGGCACGTAGTAACGCCCGGCATCGCCGGCGTAGACGAAGCGCTGGCGCCCGAAGCCATGACCGGCAACAACGAACTCGTGCTGCCGCAGCTTCATCAGCGGATACAGCAGGGTGGCGGTCAGGCCGCTGAGGATCGGCCAGCCCAGGAACGGGCCGTAGGCCGCGCCGCCCGTGCGGTCGAAGCGGAAGCTCAAGCCGCGCCAAGCCGAATTGCGCGCGCGGAAGCGCAGCCCCAGCACGATGACCAGCGGCATCAGCGCAGCCAGTGCCAGCAGGATCACCGCGTACAGCAGCGGCAGGAAATGCGACGACAGGGCCAGCGCGATCACCACCGCATAGGCGATCAGGCGCCCCTTGAGGATGGCGATGGGGTCGGCCAGGTAATCGAAACTGGAACCCGCCAGCCGGGTATTGCCGTAGAAATAGCGCTCGGTGCGCACCTTCGCCCAGGCCGAGTAGATGCCCAGGGTGACGATGCCGAGCAGCAGGTTGACGAACCAGATGCCGAAATACTCGCCGACGCGGCCGGAGAACTCCGGCTGCTGGCGAACCACCGGCGTTTCCGCCGGCGCGGCAGACACATGCTCCGGCGTACCGGATTCCCCTTCGAACATTGCAGCCTCCCCATGCATGCGTCCCCCGACGCGACGGCGAAGCTTAACCGCAGGCTTCCGGCAGCGCTGCGAATGATTGGCAATGGCGTGCGGGATCAGCCGGCCGGCGCGTGCGGGCTGACGTAGTCGCCGACGCGGGTGCGGAAGGCGACATTGAGGCGGTTCCAGCCGTTGATGGCGATGATGGCCAGGGTCAGGTCCACCAGCTGTTTTTCATCGAAGTGCTGGCGTGCCTGCGCATACACCTCGTCCGGCACGTCCGCGGCACTGGCCAGCCGAGTCAGCGCTTCGGTCCACGCCAGCGCTGCGCGCTCGCGCTCGCTGTAGCAGGGGGCATCGCGCCAGGCGACGAGCAGGTGCAGGCGCTGTTCGGTTTCGCCCAGCGCGCGCGCGTCCTTGCTGTGCATGTCCAGGCACCAGGCGCAACCGTTGAGCTGGGAGGCGCGCGACTTCACCAGTTCCAGCAGCAGCGGTTCCAGCCCGCTCCTGTGCACCTGTTGTTCAAGCTGCAGCATGGCCTTGAAGGCGTCCGCGGACGCGGCCTTGTAATCGAGGCGTTGCGACATGGGTGTTTCCCTCCGAGCGACTCAGTCAAACCACTGCTGCACGTCGTCATAGCCAACGCCTGACGCCAGTACATCGAAACCGCCGGTATCACGCACGGCCTGCGCGGCATCGCGCGCGGCCGACAGCGCCAGCATTGCCAGCCGCGTCGCCGTGCTGACCCGCGCCACGCCCAGCCGGCCCAGCGCGGCCAGATCCGGCAGGCCCGGACGCGCACCGATGTTCACCGGCGCGGCAACCGCAGCGCAGAACTCGCCGATGGTGGCCGGCTCGGCCAGCGCGATCGGGTAGATGCCGTCGGCACCGGCGTCCAGATAGGCGCGGGCGCGGCGCACGCCGTCTTCGAACAGCGCATCCGCGGTCATCCCGCCGACGATCCAGCCATCCACGCGGGCGTTGATGAAGGCGGGAATGCCCATCCCCTCCGCCGCCGCCCGCGCCGCAGCGATCCGCGCCGCTGCATCGTCCAGGCTGCGCAGGCTGGCGTGGGCGATGCCGTCTTCCAGGTTCAACCCCACTGCGCCGGTATCCAGCAACGCGCGCACGCTCTCACCCACCTGTGCGGGCGTGGCGCCAAAACCGGCTTCGAAATCCACCGTCACCGGCACGTCGACCACGCGCACGATCCGGCACACGGCCGCCAGCAGTTCCCGCAGCGGCAGCTGCTCGCCATCGGCATGGCCAAGCGACCACGCCAGCCCGCCGCTGGTGGTGGCGATGGCGGCGAAGTCCATTCCGGCGAACATTGCCGCGCTGCCGGCATCCCAGGCGTTCGGCAGCAGCAGTGGCCGGCCGGCCCGGTGCAGCGCGTGGAAGTGCCGGGCCTTGTCCATCATGCGATCAGCGGAACGGCAGCCCGCCGCGCCCACCCATCATCCCGGACAGGCCGCGCATCATGCCCTTCATGCCGCCGCGGCCCAGCTTGCCCATCATCTTTTCCATCTGCTGGTACTGCTTGAGCACCTTGTTGACGTCGGCCGGGGTCTGGCCGCTGCCACGCGCCACGCGCGCGCGCCGCGAGCCGTTGAGCAGGTCGGGATTGCGGCGTTCCTTCTTGGTCATCGAGTTGATGACGGCGATCATCCGCGGCACTTCCTTGCCGGTGACCTGCTGCTTGACGTGCTCCGGCAGCTGGCCGACGCCGGGCAGCTTGTCCATCAGCCCGGACAGCCCGCCCATGTTCTGCATCTGCTCGAGCTGGTCGCGCATGTCGTTGAGGTCGAACTTCTTGCCCTTGGCGACCTTCTCGGCCAGCTTCTTGGCCTTGTCCTGGTCGACCTGCGCCTCGACCTGCTCGACCAGCGACAGCACGTCGCCCATGTCGAGGATGCGGCCGGCGGCGCGGTCGGGGTGGAACACGTCGAGGCCGTCGGGCTTTTCGCCCACGCCGACGAACTTGATCGGCTTGCCGGTGATGTAGCGCACCGACAGCGCCGCACCGCCGCGGGCGTCGCCGTCGGTCTTGGTCAGCACCACGCCGGTCAGCGGCAGCGCCTCGCCGAAGTGCTTGGCGGTGACCGCGGCGTCCTGGCCGGTCATCGAATCGACCACGAACAGGGTTTCGACCGGGTTGACCGCGGCGTGCAGCGCCTTGATCTCGGCCATCATCGCGTCATCGATGCTGGTGCGGCCGGCGGTATCGACGATCAGCACGTCGGCGAAGGTCTTCCTCGCCTCGTCGATGGCGGCCCTGACGATGGCCTCGGGCTTCTGCGAGGCCTGCGACGGGAAGAACACCGCGCCCACCTGCCCCGCCAGCGTCTGCAGCTGCTCGATCGCGGCCGGGCGATAGACGTCGGCGCTGACCACCATCACCTTCTTCTTGCGCTTGTCCTTCAGGTGCTTGGCGAGCTTGGCCACGGTGGTGGTCTTGCCGGCGCCCTGCAGGCCGGCCATCAGGATCACCGCCGGCGCCGGCACGTTGAGGTTGAGCTCCGCGGCCTGCGAACCCATCACCAGCGCCAGCTCGTCGCGCACGATCTTCACCAGCACCTGGCCGGGGCTGAGCGAACGCATCACTTCCTGGCCGAGCGCGCGCACCTTGATGCGCTGGATCAGCGCCTGCACCACCGGCAACGCCACGTCGGCTTCCAGCAGCGCGATGCGCACCTCGCGCACGGCCTCGCTGATGTTGGATTCGGTCAGGCGGCCGCGGCCGCGCAGGCGCTCGACGGTGCCGGACAGGCGCTGGGTCAGGGATTCGAACACGCGGCGTGGCCTTCGACGGGAAAACGGGGACCGCGAATTATAAGGCCATGCGGCGGCGGCCCATCGGTGCGCGCATCCGCCGGCCGCGCGCGCTTTGCCGGCATGGCCTTGCCCTACACTTGCGTCGTTCACCCAAGGAACGGACATGACCCGCAACCGCTTCGTTGGCCTGCTGCTGGCGCTTGCAGGCTTCCTGCCCCTCGCCGCGCAGGCGCAGGGTGCCGCCGGCAAAGCGGCCGTGCCGGTGGTGGCAAGGGTGGCAGTGGCGTCCAATTTCGCCGACGCCGCCAAACAATTGGCCGCCGCCTATGGCAAACAGAGCGGGCACCGGATCGAGGTCAGCGCCGCCTCCACCGGCAAGCTGTATGCGCAGATCCGCCACGGCGCGCCGTTCGACGCGCTGTTGTCGGCGGATGCGGAAACGCCGCGGATGCTGGTGGAAGAAGGCCTGGCCGACGGCGACACCCTGCACGACTACGCCATCGGCCGGCTGGTGCTGTGGAGCCGCGATCCTGCGCGGGTGAAGGACGGCGAAGCGCTGCTGCGCAAGGGCGAAGTCGAGCGGCTGGCAATCGCCAATCCCGAGCTTGCCCCGTACGGCGCGGCGGCGCGCGAGTCGCTGGACTATCTGCGCCGCTGGGAAGAGCTGCGACCCAGGCTGGTGCTGGGCGAAAACGTCGGCCAGGCCACCCAGTTCGTGGTCAGCGGCGCCGCGCCGCTGGGCCTGCTGCCGCGCTCGCTGGTGCAGGAAGCGCGCAAGACCCACCGCGGTTCCGGCTGGGAGGTGCCGGCCAGCTGGCACGCGCCGATCGTGCAGAGCGCGGTGCTGCTCAAGCGCGGCGAACGCAATCCGGCCGCGCGCGGGTTCCTGAGGTACCTGCAAAGCCCGGCAGCGAAGCAGCGCATCCGCGCCTTCGGCTACGACTGATCCGCGATGGATGCCGCCGCGCCGGCCTGGCTGGTCGCCAGCTGGGTGACCCTGAAGTTGGCCGGGCTGACCACCCTGATCCTGCTGGTGATGGGCATGCCGCTGGCGTGGTGGCTGGCGCATACGCACTCGCGCTGGCGCGCGCCCGTGGGCGCGGTGGTGGCACTGCCGATGGTGCTGCCGCCGACGGTGCTGGGCTTCTACCTGCTGATCGGCTTCGCCCCCGATGGCCCGGTCGGCCAGCTCACCACCGCGCTGGGGCTGGGCACGCTGGCGTTCACCTTCAAGGGCCTGCTGCTGGCTTCGGTGCTGTACTCGCTGCCGTTCGTGGTGCATCCGCTGCAGGCGGGCTTCGCCGCGCTGCCGCCATCGCTGCTGGAGGCCGCTGCCACCCTGCGCGCCTCGCCGCTGGATCGCTTCTTCAGCGTGGTGCTGCCACTGTCGCGGCCGTCGCTGATCACCGCCAGCCTGCTCGGCTTCGCCCATACCGTGGGCGAGTTCGGGGTGGTGCTGATGGTGGGTGGCAATATCGAGGGCGAGACGCGGGTGCTGTCGGTGCTGCTGTACGACCAGGTGGAAGGCATGGCTTATGCCGATGCGCACCTGCTGGCGGCCGGGCTGCTGGGTTTCTCGTTCGCGCTGCTGCTGCTGATGCAGTGGCTGGGCCGACGCACGGCGGTGGCGCATGGCTGAGCGCGCCGACGATATCCACATTGCGCTGCGGCTTGCCCGCGGCGATTTCCGCATGGACCTCGACCTGCGGCTGCCGGGCAGCGGCTGCAGCGTGGTGTTCGGCCCGTCCGGCTGCGGCAAGAGCACCTTGCTGCGCGCCATCGCCGGGCTGGAGCCACGCGCGCACGGCGAAATCCGCGTGGGCGAGGCCTGCTGGCAGGACGCACGCAGCGCGCTGCCGGCGCATCGGCGCGGGGTCGGCATGGTGTTCCAGCACAGCGCGCTGCTGCCGCACCTGTCGGTCGTCGACAACCTGCGCTTCGGCTGGAAGCGCGCCCGCGCCGCGCCGGAATTGCTCGAACGCTGGATCGAGCGGCTGGCGCTGGCGCCGCTGCTGTCGCGCAAGCCGGACTCGCTGTCCGGCGGCGAACGGCAGCGGGTGGCGCTGGCGCGCGCGCTGGTCAGCAACCCGCGCCTGCTGCTGCTGGACGAACCGCTGAGCGCGCTGGACGCGCCGCGTCGCGGCGAGATCCTGCCGTATCTGGAAGCGGTGCGCCGCGAAGCCGGCATCCCGGTGCTGTACGTCACCCACGCGCTCGAGGAGGTCGCGCGCCTGGCCGACCATCTGATCGTGCTCGACGCCGGCCGGGTCAGCGCCGCCGGGCCCGCGCTGGACGTGCTCAATCGCGACGACCTGCCGCTGGCGCTGCGCGACGATGCCGGGGTGGTGCTGGAAGCCGAAGTCAGCGCGCGCGATGCGCACGGCCTGCTCTCGCTGCACACGTCGGCCGGCACCCTGCACGCGCATGGCGGCGCGCACCCGCCCGGCACCCGCCTGCGGGTGCGCATCCAGGCCCGCGACGTCAGCCTGGCGCTGGGCCGGCACGATGATTCCAGCCTGCTCAACCTGCTGCCGGCCACGCTGGTGGCACTGTCCGACCTGCCCGGCGGGCAGGTGCAGGCGCGGCTGGAGGTGCAGGGCCAGGCGCTGCTGGCGCGCATCTCGCACCGCTCGGTGGAACGGCTGGGGCTGCAACCGGGCATGCCGCTGTGGGCGCAGGTGAAGGCGGTGGCGCTGCTGGTGTGAGCGGCGACATCCGCATGCCCCGACTTGATCCCGATCAAACGGCCTGCACGCCCCCGCCACTAGTCTCGATCAGCCTCCCCACGGCAACGATCCACCGCCCAAGCCCGCCATGGGAGAACCGCCATGCCTGCCCTCCTCCAGCACGTCCGCGCGTCCACCGAGAACCTGTCGCCGGGCTATTTCAGCATGGTGATGGCCACCGGCATCCTGTCGCTGGCGGCGCACATGCTGCACGTGCCGGTGCTGCCCGTCGCCCTGCTGGTGTTGAACTGGTGCCTGTTCGTGGTCATCGGCGTGCTGGCGCTGGCGCACCTGTACTGGCACCCGCGGCGGGTGCTGGACGACCTGTTCAATCACCTCAATGCGCCGGGCTTCTTCACCTTCGTCGCCGCCTGCTCGGTGCTCGGCAGCCAGAGCCTGCTGATCGGCGGCAGCCTGCGGGTGGCGGCGGCGCTGGGCATCATCGGGCTGCTGGCCTGGGTCGCCTTCACCTACACCATTTTCACCGTGCTCACGGTCAAGCAGGACAAGCCCGAACTGGCCCGCGGCATCAACGGCGGCTGGCTGCTGGCGGTGGTGGCCACCCAGTCGATGGCGGTACTGGCCGCGCTGATCGCGCCCGAAGTGGCGCAGCCGCTGCGGCTGGAGCTGAACTTCTTCGCCCTGTCGATGTGGCTGTGGGGCGGCATGCTCTACATCTGGATGATGTCGCTGATCTTCTACCGCTACACGTTCTTCTCGTTCTCGCCGGCCGACCTGTCGCCGCCGTACTGGATCAACATGGGGGCGATGGCGATTTCCACCCTGGCCGGCTCGCTGCTTATCCTCAACACGCCGCACGCGCCGTTCCTGCACTCGATGCTGCCCTTCATCAAGGGCTTCACGGTGTTCTACTGGGCCACCGGCACCTGGTGGATCCCGATGCTGGTGGTGCTGGCGATCTGGCGGCACGGCGTGCGCCGCTTCCCCTTCAGCTACGACCCGATGTACTGGGGCGCGGTGTTCCCGCTGGGCATGTACGCGGCCAGCACCCTGCGGATGATGCAGGCGATGGAACTGGGCTTCCTGCACCCGCTGCCGCAGGTGATGTTCGGGGTCGCCCTGACCGCCTGGGTACTGCTGTTCAGCGGCCAGCTGCGCGCCCTGCATCGGCAGTGGCGGACAGCAGGCGCCGGTTGAAGCCGCCGCCGCGTCATCGCCGCGGCGGCGCCATGCTCGAACCTCAGCGACCCGCCTGGGCGTTGATGATTTCCGGCAGGTCGGTCTCGCGATCCAGCTGCGGGAACCTGCTGCGCTCCATCCGGCGGATGGCGAAGTGCATCCATGCCAGTGCGCTGCCCACCACGACGAACAGCAGCATGAAGCAGCTGGTCCAGATGCCGGTCAGGTCGTTGAGCGCGCCGAAGGCGATCGGCAGGATGAAACCGCCCAGGCCGCCGATCATGCCGACCACGCCGCCCACCGAGCCGACGTACTGCGGGTAGTACACGGGGATGTGCTTGTACACCGCCGCCTTGCCCAGCGACATGAAGAAGCCGAGCACGAACACCAGCATGGTGAACGGCACCAGCCCGATGGCCAGATGGAAGCTGATGTCGCCCTGGATGCCCTTCACCACGTACTGCGTGTCCGGGTAGGCCAGCAGGAAGCAGCAGACCACCGAGACGCTGAAGGTCCAGTACATCACCTTGCGCGCACCCAGCCGATCCGACATCCAGCCACCGACCACGCGGAACAGGCTGGCCGGGATCGAGTAGCACGCGGCCAGCACGCCGGCGGTCTTCACGTCCATGCCGTAGGCGCCGATCAGGTAGCGCGGCAGCCACAGCGCCAGCGCGACGAAACCGCCGAACACGAAGAAGTAGTACAGCGCGAAGCGCCAGACCTGCAGGTTCTTCAGCGGCGCCATCTGCTCGCGGAACGGCATCGGCTTGACGCCGGACTTGCGGCGCTGCTCCAGCGACGGATCTTCCTGCGAGAACAGGAAATACAGGATCGCCGCCACCGCCAGCCCTACCGCCCACACCTTGGCCACCATCGTCCAACCCGCCGCCACCATCACCATCGGCGCCAGCAGCTTGGTGACCGCGGAACCGATGTTGCCGGCGCCGAAAATCCCCAGCGCGGTGCCCTGCTTCTCCGCCGGGAACCACTTCGAGACGTAGGCCACGCCGACCGAGAACGAGCTGCCGGCGATACCCACGCCCAGCGCCGCCAGCAGGAACTGCGGATAGGTCTGCGCATGGGTCAGCAGCCACGTGGCAACCGCACCGGCCAGCATCACCCCGGTCAGCACCTTGCGCCCGCCGAGCTGGTCGGCCCAGACGCCGAGGAAGATGCGCAGCAGCGACCCGCTGAGCACCGGCGTTGCGATCAGCAGGCCGAATTGGGTGTCATTGAGGCCCAGGTCCTTCTTGATCTGGATGCCGATGATCGAAAAGATCATCCAGACGGCGAAGCACGTGGTGAAGGCAAACGTGCTCAGCCACAGCGCCCGCTGCTGGCGGGCGCCGCTGACTTGCGAAAGGTCTTGCATGGGTCACTTCCGGTCGAGGTTGGAAAACTCGTGGTGCCGTGGCGACCCTTGCGTGCAATCAGGCCGTTTCGGCTTCGATGGCATCCAGCCCGCGAACCTCGTAGCGCTCCTGCAATCCCTGCAGATACTGCTGGAGTTCGCGCTGGCGGACCTGCAGTTCAAGGTAGTCGGAAATGCGCTGGCGGACTTGATCGAACGCAAGTTCTTCGCCGCTTTCGATCGCGTCCACGCTGACCACGTGGTAACCCCAGCGCGACTCCACCGGGAACGCCGCCAGCCCGACGCGCAGGCGGAATACCTGGCGATCGAATTCCGGCGTGGTCTGACCACGTTCCAGCCAGCCCAACTCGCCGCCCTCGTCCTTCGACGGGCAGTCGGAATGGCGCATGACGAAGTCGGCGAACAGGTGCGGCTGCGCCTTCAGCTCGGCGATGAGTTTTTCCGCCTGCTCGCGCGCAGCGAAACGGCCGCCGACGTCATCGACCGCCGCACCCAGCAGGATGTGGCGCACGCGAATGCGATCCGGCGCGTGGAAGCGCTCCGGGTTCTGCGCGTAGTAGCGGCGGCAGTCGTCTTCAGTCGGTACCCGGTTTTCGATCTCCTGCTCCAGCAGGACCCGGATGCAGGCTTCCTCGACCGCCTCGCCGCCAACCGGCTGCACGGCTTCCTGCAGGCCCAGCCGTGCGGTTTCCTGCCGCAGCAGCTCGCGCACCACCAGCGCACGCGCCGCGTCGGCGCGCGAGCGTTCCGGGGTCATCGCGCGATGGAACTGCATCTCGCGCGCGATCTCCGCCTCGCTGATTGCCACGTCGCCGACGAACAGCCAGCTCGGCGCCGCCTGGCCCAGCGAACGCGGGCCCTCGTCGGCATGGTCGTGGTGGTGCGCATGCGCCTCCTCGGTCACCGACTTGCCGCTGTCGATGACGGTGATCGGAAGTTCGCGCCGCGGCTTGCTCTCGCCCATCGCTTATGCCCTCGGCCCGTAGCGCAGCGCCGGCTGGCGGCGACGCACCACCTGGTAAGGACGCCACAGGTAGCTGACCGGGATGCTCCACACGTGCACCAGGCGGGTGAACGGCGCCACCAGGAACAGGGTCAGGCCCAGGAAAATGTGCGCCTTGTACACCCAGGCCACCGGCGCCACGAATTCGGCCGCGCCGCCGCGGAAGGTGACGATGTGCTGCGCCCATTCGGCCAGCATCATCATCACGCTGCCGTCCATGTGGTGGGTGGAGGCGACGATGGTGTACATGCCCAGCAGCAGCTGCGCGAACAGCAGCAGCAGGATCACCGTGTCACCGGTGGTGCCGGTGGCCTTGACCCGCGGGTTGGTCAGCCGGCGCACCGTCAGGATGGTGATGCCGACCAGGCAGACCAGCCCGAACGCGCCACCCGCCACCATCGCCAGCAGCTGCTTCTGCGGCGGCGTGATGAAGTCCTCGTACAGTGCATGCGGGGTCAGCAGGCCGACCAGATGGCCACCGAGGATGGCGAGGATGCCGAGGTGGAATAGGTTGCTGCCGATCCGCATGCCCTTGTCGGACAGCATCTGGCTGGAGCCGGTGCGCCAGGTGTACATCGAGCGGTCGAAGCGCACCCAGCTGCCGATGAAGAACACCGCCAGCGCGATGTACGGATAGAGCTGGAACGCGAAAGTATTGAGATAGTTCATGGCTGCACCTGTCGGGGGGCGGCGGGGGTGGCGGCGCGGGAGGGAAGGCGGGTTGCCGGCTGGCAGTCTTCTCCGGGCGCTTCCGCCCCGAATCGCACTGCCTCTTCTTCCCACAACCGGTCCATCACTTCGGCGGTGTCGTCGCGCGGCTCTTCGCTTGCGCGCTTGCGCAGGGCGCCGAGGTCGAGCCCGCCTTCGGCGTATTCGACCAGCAGCTCCAGCAACAGCGCGTACGGGCTCTGGCGCTCGCCGGCGCGCGCGGCCAGCAGGCCGATGATGTGGCTGACGTGGTGCAGCCAGTCGCGCGCCTCTTCCTGCGGGCGCAGGCTGAGGTATTCCAGCAGCAGCGGCAGGTAGTCCGGCAGCTCCTTGGCATCCAGCTCGAAGCCGTTCTTGCGATAGGCCTCGATCAGGTCGACCATCGCCTGCCCGCGATCGCGCGATTCGCCGTGGATGTGTTCGAACAGCAGCAGGCTCATCGAGCGGCCGCGGTCGAACAGCGACAGCCAGCGGTCCTGCGCCTCCAGCGGGTCGCTGGCCAGCAGCTCGCGCACGAAGCCGGCCAGCGCCGCGCGTCGCGCCTGCGGCAGGCCCGGGTCGTCGGCGGCCGCCAGCAACTCATCGCCGTGCTGCCACAGCGCGTCCTGCGGATAGTCCAGCAGCACGCCGACCAGCTTCAGCAGGCTCATTCGATCACCTCGAGCGATTTCTCCTGCCGGTTCGGATGCACCGCATAGCTGGTGGTCTTGCGCTGGCCGAACAGGTCGGCCGGCGAATCGCCGCTGCAGCCGTTGCCGAAGGTGAAGCCGCAGCCGCCGCGTTCACCGAAGGTGTCGTTGGCGTACTCGCGGTGGGCCGACGGGATCACGAAGCGGTCCTCGTAGTTGGCGATGGCGAGGTAGCGGTACATGTCCTCGGCCTGCGCCACGGTCAGCCCGGCCTGCTTCAGCACCGCCAGGTCTTCCACCCCGTCCACGTTCTTGGCACGGCGCCAGGCGCGCATCGCCATCATCCGCTCCAGCGCGCGGATCACCGGCGCTTCGTCGCCGGCGGTCAGCATGTTGGCGAGGTAGCGCACCGGGATGCGCAGCGAACCCACGTCCGGCAGCTCGCCGTTCATGCCCACCCGGCCGCGTTCGGCGGCGGACTGGATCGGCGACAGCGGCGGCACGTACCAGACCATCGGCAGGGTGCGGTATTCCGGGTGCAGCGGCAGCGCCAGCTTCCAGTCGATCGCCAGCTTGTAGGTCGGCGAGTTCACCGCCGCTTCCAGCCAGCTGTCGGGGATGCCTTCCTTGCGCGCGGCCTCGATCACCGCCGGGTCATTGGGGTCGAGGAAGATGTCCAGGTGGGCCTGGTACAGGTCCTTCTCGGCCGGCACCGAGGCGGCTTCCTGGATGCGGTCGGCGTCGTACAGCAGCACGCCGAGGTAGCGGATGCGGCCCACGCAGGTTTCCGAGCACACCGTAGGCTCGCCCATCTCGATGCGCGGGTAGCAGAAGATGCACTTCTCGGATTTGCCCGACTTCCAGTTGTAGTAGATCTTCTTGTACGGGCAGGCCGACACGCACATGCGCCAGCCGCGGCACTTGTCCTGGTCGATCAGGACGATGCCGTCCTCTTCGCGCTTGTAGATCGCGCCCGACGGGCACGCCGAGACGCAGGCCGGATTGAGGCAGTGCTCGCACAGCCGCGGCAGGTACATCATGAAGGTCTTCTCGAACGCGCCGTAGATCTCTTTCTGCACGTTGTCGAAGTTCTTGTCCTTGGAACGCTTGGCGAACTCGGTGCCGAGGATTTCCTCCCAGTTCGGGCCCCAGTGGATCTTCTGCATGCGCTGGCCCGAGATCAGCGAGCGCGGGCGCGCTGTCGGCTGATGCTTGGAATCCGGGGCTTCGTGCAGATTCTGGTAGTCGAAGTCGAACGGCTCGTAGTAGTCGTCGATCTGCGGCAGGTCGGGGTTGGCGAAGATCTTCGACAGCATCCGCCAGCGCCCGCCGGCGCGCGGCACCAGCTTGCCGGCACGGGTACGGACCCAGCCGCCGTTCCACTTGTCCTGGTTCTCCCATTCCTTGGGATAGCCGACGCCGGGCTTGGTCTCGACGTTGTTGAACCACGCGTATTCCACGCCCTCGCGCGAGGTCCAGACGTTCTTGCAGGTGATGGAGCAAGTGTGGCAACCGATGCACTTGTCCAGGTTCAGCACCATCGCGATCTGTGCGCGGACCTTCATCACACCACCTCCCGGGCATTGGCAGGCACGGGCTCGCCGTCCAGCCAGTCGATCTTGTCCATTTTCCTCACCACCACCAGTTCATCGCGGTTCGTGCCCACGGTGCCGTAGTAATTGAAGCCATAGGCATATTGCGCATAGCCACCGATCATGTGGGTCGGCTTGAGCACCACCCGGGTGACCGAGTTGTGGATGCCGCCGCGGGTGCCGGTGATCTCCGACCCGGGCGTGTTGATGATGCGTTCCTGGGCGTGGTACATCATCGCGATGCCGTTCATCATGCGCTGGCTGACCACCGCCCGCGCCGCGATCGCGCCGTTGACGTTGAACAGTTCGATCCAGTCGTTGTCCTCGATCCCGGCGCTGCGCGCGTCATCCTCGCTGAGCCACACGATCGGCCCGCCGCGCGACAGCGTCTGCATGATCAGGTTGTCGGAATAGGTGCTGTGGATGCCCCACTTCTGGTGCGGGGTGATCCAGTTCAGCACGATCTCCTTGTGGCCGTTCGGCTTCTTGCCCAGGATCGGCGCGATGGTCTTGGTGTCCACCGGCGGGCGGTACTGCATGAAGCCCTCGCCGAAGGCCAGCATCCATTCGTGGTCCTGGTAGAACTGCTGGCGACCGGTCAGGGTGCGCCACGGGATCAGCTCGTGGACGTTGGTGTAGCCGGCGTTGTAGCTGACGTGCTCGTCCTCCAGCCCCGACCAGATCGGCGAGGAGATGATCTTGCGCGGCTGCGCCTGGATGTCGCGGAAGCGGATCGCCTCGTGTTCCTTGCCCACCGCAAGATGGGTGTGGTCGCGGCCGGTGAATTCGCCCAGCGACTCCCACGCCTTGACCGCCACGTGGCCGTTGGTTTCCGGCGCCAGGTGCAGGATCACCTCGCAGGCGTCGATGGCCGAATCGATCTGCGGGCGGCCGTGGCTTACGCCCTCCTCGCGCACGCGATGGTTGAGATCGCCGAGGAAGTGCACCTCGTCCTTGGTATCCCAGTTCATGCCCTTGCCGCCGTTGCCCTGCTTGTCCAGCAGCGGGCCCAGCGAGGTGAACTTCTTGTAGAGGTTCGGGTAGTCGCGCTCCACCACCACCATCGACGGCATGGTCTTGCCGGGGATGGCCTCGCACTCGCCCTTCTTCCAGTCGGTGACGCCCAGCGGCATCGCCAGCTCGTTGGGGGTGTCGTGCAGGGTCGGCACCAGCACCAGGTCCTTGACCACGTCCAGCACGCCGGGGGCCAGGTCGCTGACGGTGCGGGCGATGCCCTTGAAGATCTCCCAGTCGCTGCGCGACTCCCACGCCGGATCCACCGCCTTCGACAGCGGGTGGATGAACGGGTGCATGTCGGAGGTGTTGAGGTCGTTCTTCTCGTACCAGGTCGCGGTGGGCAGCACGATGTCGCTGTACAGCGCGGTGGTGCACATGCGGAAGTCGAGCGTGACCAGCAGGTCAAGCTTGCCTTCCGGCGCCTCGTCACGCCACTTCACTTCCTCGGGCTTGACCGCCCCGCGCTCGCCGAGGTCCTTGCCCTGCACGCCGTGGCGGGTGCCCAGCAGGTGGCGCAGCATGTACTCGTGGCCCTTGCCGGAAGAACCCAGCAGGTTGGAGCGCCAGATGAACATGTTGCGCGGGTAGTTCTGCGGCGCGTCCGGGTCGGCGAAGGCGAAATCCAGCGCGCCTGACTTCAGCTGCGCCACCGCGTAGTCGACCGGCGCCACGCCGGCCTTTTCGGCCTCGCGCACCACCTCGATCGGGTTGCGGTCCAGCTGCGGGGCGCTGGGCAGCCAGCCCATCCGCACCGCGCGCAGGTTCATGTCGGCCATCGAGCCGGTGAATTTCGACGGATCGGCCAACGGCGACAGGATCTCCTTCACGTCCAGCTTTTCGTAACGCCACTGGTCGGAGTTGAAGTAGAAGAACGAGGTGCCGTTCATGTGACGTGGCGGCTTGCTCCAGTCCAGCGCGAACGCCAGCGGCTGCCAGCCGGTCTGCGGGCGCAGCTTCTCCTGGCCGACGTAATGCGCCCAGCCGCCGCCGGTCTGACCCACGCAGCCGCACATGAGCAGCATGTTGATCAGGCCGCGGTAGTTCATGTCGTTGTGGTACCAGTGGTTCATCGCCGCGCCGACGATGATCATGCTGCGACCATGGGTCTTGTCGGCGGTGCGGGCGAACTCGCGGGCGATCTCGATCACGTCCAGACGCGGCACGCCGGTGATCTTTTCCTGCCACGCCGGGGTGCCCGGGATGTTGTCGTCGAAACTGGTGGCCACGTTGCCGCCGCCGAAGCCGCGGTCCACGCCGTACTGCGCCAGCAGCAGGTCGTACACCGTGGCGACGAGGGTTTCGCCGTCGGCGGTCTGCACGCGGCGCACCGGCAGGTTGCGCTCCAGCACGTCCTCGAACTTCGAAGCCGTCCACTTCTCGTGCTCGACGCCGCCGAAGTAGGGGAAGCTCACCGCCTCGATGCCGTCGCCGCCGTCCTTGAAGCTCAGCTGCAGGCGCGTCTCGCGGCCGGCGCTGTCCTTCTCCTCGATGTTCCACTTGCCCTTTTCGCCCCAGCGGAAACCGACCGAGCCGTTCGGCACGGTGATGGCGCCGGTGGCCTCGTCGAACGCCAGCGTCTTCCATTCGGGGTTGTTGGCTTCGCCCAGCCCGCCCAGGTCGGACGCGCGCAGGTAGCGTCCCGCCACCAGCCGGCCGTCATCGCGACGCTCCAGCCGCACCAGCAGCGGCATGTCGGTGTACTGCCGGCAGTAGTCGGTGAAGTACTGCGAGGGCTGGTCGACGTGGAATTCCTTCAGGATCACGTGGCCGAACGCGAACGCCAGCGCGGCGTCGGTGCCCTGCTTGGGATGCAGCCAGTGGTCGGTGAGCTTGGCGACTTCGGAATAGTCCGGGGTGATCGCCACCGTCTTGGTGCCGTTGTAGCGCGCCTCGGTGAAGAAGTGCGCGTCGGGCGTGCGGGTCTGCGGGACGTTGGAGCCCCAGGCGATGATGTAGCGGCTGTTGTACCAGTCGGCCGATTCCGGCACGTCGGTCTGCTCGCCCCACACCTGCGGCGAGGACGGCGGCAGGTCGCAGTACCAGTCGTAGAACGACAGGCAGGCGCCGCCGAGCAGCGACAGGTAGCGCGCGCCGGAGGCGTAGGACACCATCGACATCGCCGGGATCGGCGAGAACCCGACCACGCGGTCCGGACCGTACTGCTTCACCGTATAGAGGTTGGCGGCGGCGATCATCTCGTTCGCCTCGTCCCAGCGGACCCGCGCGAAACCGCCCATGCCGCGGCGGGACTTGTAGTCCTTCGCCTTGGCCTGGTCTTCCACGATGCTGGCCCAGGCGTCCACCGGCGCCATGGTCTTGCGCGCCTGCCGCCACATGCGCAACAGCGCGCCGCGGATCAGCGGGTACTTCAGGCGGTTGGCGCTGTACAGGTACCAGGAATAGCTGGCGCCACGCGGGCAGCCGCGCGGCTCGTGGTTGGGCAGGTCGGGCCGCGTGCGCGGGTAGTCGGTCTGCTGGGTTTCCCAGGTCACCAGGCCGTTCTTGACGTAGATCTTCCAGCTGCAGGAGCCGGTGCAGTTCACCCCGTGGGTGGAACGCACGATCTTGTCGTACTGCCAGCGCGCGCGGTAGCTGTTCTCCCATTCGCGGCTTTCGGTCTTGGTGAAGCCGTGGCCGTCGGCGAACTCTTCCGGATTGCGCTTGAAGAACTGCAGACGGTCAAGGAAATAACTCATGGGAACATCCTCTTGGCTGGCACGCACGAGACGCGCGCATGCATCTTGCTGGGGGTGGCCGCAGCCACCGCGTCAGGGGTGTCGCAGGTCAGCACGGCGTCTCGGCACCGCGCCGGTAGTACCACCACCAGGTGGCCGCAAGGCAGGTGGCGTAGAAGGCGACGAAGCCGTACAGCGCCAGCTCCGGGCCGCCGGTCCAGGCGATCGAGGAGCCGTAGCTCTTCGGGATGAAGAAGCCGCCGTAGGCGCCGATGGCCGAGCTGAAGCCGATCACCGCCGCCGACTCGATGCCGGCCTGGCGCGCCGCAGCGGCCTTGCCGGCGGCATCGGCATCGGCCGACCAGCGCTCGTGCAGGGTGCGGAAGATCACCGGGATCATCCGGAACGTCGAAGCGTTGCCGATGCCGCTGAGCACGAACAGGCCCATGAAGCTGCCGAGGAAGCCGTAGAAGTTGCCGCCCCGGCCGCCGTGGTCGGGCAGGAAATGCAGCACGAAGAACACGCCGACGATCATCAGCGCGAACACCCAGAAGGTCAGCAGCGCGCCGCCCAGCTTGTCGGACAGCCAGCCGCCCACCGAACGCATCAGTGCGCCGACCAGCGGCCCGAGGAAGGCGTAGGTCATCGGATTGACGTCCGGGAACTGGGTCTTGATCAGCATCGGAAAGCCGGCCGAGAAGCCGATGAACGAACCGAAGGTGCCGATGTACAGCCAGCACATCAGCCAGTTGTGCTTGCGCTTGAAGATCACCGCCTGCTCGGCGAACGAGGAGCGCGCCGCGGCCAGGTCGTGCATGCCGAACCACGCGGCGACGGCGCAGACCAGCAGGAACGGCACCCAGACGAAGCCGGCGTTCTGCAGGAACAGTTCCTTGCCTTGCGCGGTCAGCTGCGGGCCACCCACGATTCCGCCAAACAGGCCGAGGGTGATGACCAGCGGAATCACGAACTGGGTGGCGGATACGCCGAGGTTGCCCAACCCCGCATTCATGCCCAGCGCGAAGCCCTGCTTCGCCTTGGGATAGAAGAACGAGATGTTGGACATCGACGAGGAGAAATTGCCGCCGCCGAAACCGCACAGCATCGCGATCGCAACGAAGTGCCAGTACGGGGTGCTGGTGTCCTGCACCGCGATGCCCAGCCAGACCGCCGGAATCAGCAGCGAGGCGGTGGCGATGGCGGTCCAGCGGCGGCCGCCGAACAACGGCACCACGAACGAATAGAAGATGCGCAGGGTCGCACCGGACAGCGCCGGCAGCGCCGCCAGCCAGAACAGCTGGTTGGTGTCGAACTGGAAACCCACCAGCGGCAGGCTGATGGCCACCGCCGAGAACATCTGCCAGATCGCGAATGCCAGCAGCAGGGCCGGAACCGAGATGGCGAGGTTGCGGTTGGCGATGCGATTGCCCGTCTGTGCCCAGAACGCCGCATCTTCCGGCCTCCAGTCCTGGATCACGGAACCGACGCTGCGTGGCTTGCTGGCCAGTTGGGCGCTCATGGGACGTACCTGTGCTAGGGATAGCCGGCGATGCCGATCATCACCCTATTTCGGCGCGCCGGCAAAATTTGTTGGCGCAAGCGTGCGGCAATACCCCCCAGGCCATATTGATCGGAGTCAAATCCCGTCCGCACCCCATTGCGAGTTGATCCCGGTCAAGCCAACGCCACAAAGGCGTCCGGCCCCCTTGCGCTCAGCGCTTGGGCACGCCCCGGCTGCGCACGCTGTCGCGCACGTCAACTTCCAGATCGATCTCGATGGCGTCTTCCGCCCCTTCGGCCAGCGGCAGGCGCAGGCGCAATCCCTCGCGGCAGGGCAGCCGCGCAACGTAGGCGGCCAGCTCGGCGGGCGGCAGCAGGCAACCCCAGCCCTGCGCGTCGCCCACCAGCAATTCCGGTTGCGACCCCTTTCCCAGCCGCAGCCACTGCCGCAGCGCCAGCCCGGCCGGCAGCCGAGTGAGGTTTTCCACCGTCCCGCCGGCCTGCAGGCGTGCCAATTCGGCCTCGCTGATGCGCAGCCGCACCAGCTGCCCCTGCAGCTGGACTTTCACCGTCCCGGCTCCGGGGCGTGCTGGTGGTCGTGGCCGGGGGCGTGTGCATGCGCATGCCCGCCCGCTGGCGCGTGGCCCTCGCACAGCGAACAGCCTTCGCTCCAGACGCTGTCGCCATCGACGTAGTGCTCCTGCTTCCAGATCGGGCTGGTGTGCTTCACCGCCTCCACCACCTGCCGGCAGGCACGGAAGGCCTCATCGCGATGGGGAGTGCCGGCAGCCACCACCATCGCCAGATCGCCGATCCCCAGCCGCCCCTTGGCGTGACCGATGTAGAGCTTGAGCTTGCCGCCGAAGTCGCGCTCGGCCTTGGCGGCGATCTCGGCGAACCCGTTCAGCGCCAGCGGCACGAACATGTCGTAGCTGATGCCGGTGACGTCGCGACCGTGGTTGAGATCGCGCACGCGGCCGACGAACATCGTGATGCCGCCGAAACCGGGGTCGGAGACGAATTCCAGCGCGGCTGCTGGATCCAGCCGGGCCTCGGCTAGCTCGGCGACGGTGAGGTGATGGCGATCCATGCTCAGCCCCCGCTCACCGGCGGCAGCACCGCCATGGCAACGCCCGCCGGGACCGGTTGCGCATCGCGCAGTACCGCGGTGTCGCTGGCGAAGGCGGAGCGCGCCAGCAGCACCGGGTTGAAGTTCGGCCAGTGCGCCCGCCCATGCACCTCCAGCGCCGCGCGCAGGTCGGCCACCAGCGCGCCGTCGGCCAGCGCCAGCACCAGCTGCGGCTCCGGCTGGCAGTCGCGGAAGGCCCCGAACAGCTTCACTTGCACATCCATCAGCCTTGTCCCTGCAATTGCAGCCCGAGCAGGTGCCCGGGCGGGTACACATCGACCAGTGCGCCATCGGGGAGGTCGCCGGCGGCGGCATCGACCACGACCCACGCATTGCTGTGCGCCAGCGGCGCGATCCGGAACGACTCCTGCCCCGGCAGCACCCGCGCCTGCAGCCGGCCCTCGCCATCCAGCGCCACATGGCCCTTGAGGTGGAAGCGCAGCGCGTGGCGCTTGCGGTAGCCGCCCAGCAGCGGCAGCCGCAGCGGGCGCTCCGGCGCCAGCCCCAGCATCGCCCGCAGCGCCGGCTCGACGAAGAAGCGCAACCCCACCGCGCTGGACGCAGGATTTCCCGGCAAACCGAAGAACAGCGCACCGTTCGGCAGGGTGGCGAACAGCAGCGGCTTGCCGGGGCGGATCGCCACCTTGTGGAAATGGAGGGTGGCGCCGAGTTTGCGCAGCGCATCGGGAATGAAATCGTAGCGGCCCATCGACACCGCGCCGGTGCTCAGCACCAGCTCCGCGCCGGCCGAGCGCGCCTGTTCCATCGCGATGAAGAAGGCCTCTGCATCGTCGCTGACGGTCTGCCGCAGCACCACTTCACCACCCGCTTGTTCAATCCGTCGGGCCAGGTACGGGCCATTGCTGTTGCGGATCTCGCCAGAGCCCAGCGCCTGCGCGGGATCGTCCACCAGCTCGCGACCGGTATTGAGCAGCGCCACCCGCGGGGTTGCATGCACGTCGACCAGCGGCACGCCCAGCGCCGCCAGCAGCATCAGCTGCGGGGCATCCAGACGGGTACCGGCGGCGAGGAAGCGATCGCCCTTGCGCACGTCCTCGCCGTGCCGGCGCAGATGCTGGCCGGGCGGCACATCGGCCTGCAGGCGGATGCGAGCGGGCTTGCCGTCGCCATCGCGGGCCAGCACTTCGACCTGTTCCACCGGGATCACCGCATCCAGTCCATCCGGGATGCGCGCGCCGGTCATGATTTCCCACGCTCCACCTTGCGCCACGGCCTGCGCGTCGCCTGCCGCCTGCGCGCCCAGCACCTCGAACTCGCCGCCGGCAACGGCGCCGGCATCGCCCACCCGCAGGGCAAACCCGTCCATCGCGGAATTGTCGAACGGCGGCAGGTCTTCGCCACTGTGCACCGGCTCGGCCAGCACCTGTCCCGGCACCGGCGTGCGCGACACCACCGGCAGCGGCTTCGCCTCGCGCTGGATGAGTACCAGCGCCTCGTCGTAGCCGATCACGGGTGCGGCCTGCCATCGAGCATCGCCAGCGCGTGCGCCAGCAGCGGCTGCAACATGTCCATGCACTGCTGCGCGGCGCGCGGGCTGCCCGGCAGCGCGAACACCAGCATGCCGTCCAGCTGCACCACTTCGGCGCGACTGAGCCAGGCCAGCGGCGTGTGCTTGGCGCTTTCGCTGCGCAGCATTTCCGCCAGTCCCTCCACCGGGCGGTCGGCGACCAGCCGCAGTGCTTCCGGGGTCACATCGCGCGGGCCCAGACCTGTTCCGCCGCTGCACAGGCACAGGCGCACGCCCTTGCCGGCCAACGCGCGCAGGCGTTCGGCCAGCGGGTCGATGCCGTCCGGCAGCACTTCGATGTGGCCGACATCCGCACCCAGCTTGCGCAGGCCTTCCACCAGCACCGGGCCGGAACGGTCCTCGTATTCGCCGGAACTGGCGCGATCGCTCAGGGTGATGACGGCGCAGGGCACGCCGTCGAGACGGGCCAGAGCGCGCGGTTGGTAGTGCGCGCGCTCGTCATCGCTCATCCCGTCGGGATGCACCCACAGCCCCTTCTTGCCGCCTTCCTTGAACAGCAGGCGGATGCCGGAAATCGCCAGTGCCGGCTCGACCGGCTTGGTCAGATCGTAAAGCGTGAGCAGGGCCGCGTTGACGCCGGCCAGCGCTTCCATCTCGACGCCCGTGCGGGCCTCCAGCGCGCATTCGCAATAGACGCGGATGGCGTGGCGCTCCGCCACCGGCACGCAGCGCACGCGCACCAGTTCCAGCGAAATCGGGTGGCACAGCGGCATCAGCATGGAGGCCATCTTCGCCCCCTGCAGGCCGGCGATTTCCGCCATCACCAGCGCATCGCCCTTGGGCAGGCGGCGCTCGATGACGGTGGCGAAGGCGTCCGGGCCGGGCAGGAATTCGCCCACCGCCACCGCGCGGCGGCGGGTCGGGCGCTTGTTGCGGATGTCTGCCATGTAGAAGGCCGCGTCGCGTTGCGTGGTCATGAGTGCCTGCTTATCCGCCGATGGAGGCGAGGTGCGGGGTGATGCCGGTGTTGCCCTGGTGCAGGCCGTGGCCGGCGGCCTTCAGGCCCAGCTGGGTGGCGATGCGGGCCACCAGCGCGTCGTGGTCGTCGTCCGACTGCAGCAGCGCCCGCAGCGGGATGCCGAAGTCGCCGAACAGGCACAGCCGCAGGTCGCCGCGCGCGGTCACCCGCAGGCGGTTGCAGCCGGCGCAGAAATCCTTCGAATACGGCGCGATGATGCCGATCCGCCCGCGGAAGTCGGGATGCGCGTATTCGCGCGCCGGGCCAGCGTCGGCGGCGCGCGGGCGCAGCGTCCAGCCGGCATCGACCAGCTGCTGTTCCAGCGCCTCGGCGCGGTAGTGGTGGCGTTCGAAATAGGCCTGGTTGTCGCCGGTTCGCATCAGCTCGATGAAGCGGAGCGACACGTCGCGGCCGCGCAGGAAGTCCATCCACGCCGGCAGCTCGTCGTCGTTCAAGCCGCGCAGCAGCACCGCGTTGAGCTTGACCGCATCGAAGCCGAGGGTCTGCGCGATCTCGATGCCTTCCATCACCTCGTCGAAACGGTCATGGCCGGTGATGGCGGCAAAGCGCGCCGATTGCAGGCTGTCGAGGCTGACGTTGAGCGCGGTCAGCCCGGCTTCGCGCCACAGCCGCACGTGGCGGGGCAGCAGGCAGCCATTGGTGGTCAGGGCGATCTTCTGCACGCCCGGCTGGGCCGAGACGGCGGCGATGATCGACGCCAGGTCCTTGCGCAGGCTGGGCTCGCCGCCGGTCAGGCGGATCTTGCGCATGCCCACCGCCGCGAAGCCGCGCACCAGCCGCCGGACTTCTTCCAGTGTCAGGAAGCCGGGCCGCCCGTCGGCCTGATAGCCATTCGGCAGGCAGTAGCTGCAACGGTAGTTGCAGGCCTCGGTGAGCGAGAGCCGCAGATAGGGGAACGTGCGGCCGAAGCCGTCCACGAGGGTTGCCATGTTGTCGCTCCAGTCCAAACGCGGGAGGCCGGTCCGTTTCCGGATTCGACCCGGTGGCGGCGGCCTTCCGGCCGATGCCACGGCCCCTTTGCCGTATTCGCGAACGAACCCAGGCAAGGGGGCTTGGAGGTAGTACGGCGACAGCTTAGCCCCGGCGCAGGCTGCGCGCTTGACTGCGATCAATATTCGCGGGCGTCGGCGCCGCCACGGGCGCGAGGGCGTGTTAGCTTCGCGCCTCCCTAAACAGCCCCTGCACCGCCATGAGCCTTGCCAGCTTTCAGGATCTCCTCGACGCCGCCCGCCAGCAGCCGGAACCGCAGCGCCTGCTGCTGGTGTTCGCCAAGGTCGAGTTGCCGCAGAACGCCACCGCCGAGCAGCGCGAACGCTTCGAGCGGCGCGAAGGCGGCACGCTCTCGCCCTGCCTGTGCGTGGACAAGACGCCGGAAGAGATCGCCAGCTTCGAGGCGCTGGCCGAGGAGTCCAAGGCCACCGGTCAGGATTGGGACCTGCTGTTCGTCGGTGGGCTGGCGGGTCGCGCCGGCATCGCCCCGAGCGCGGACGAAGCCGCGCAGCCGCTGCGCTTCATGGTGAACGCGATCAACGACGGCCGAGTGGCGCAGTTCGCCACCTTCGACCGCCGGGGCGAGGTGGTGCAGTTCGGTTGAGCCGGCTCAGCCGCCGACCAACGCGCGCACCATCTGCAGGCCGAGGAAGAACGCGATCAGCACGGTGTTGATCGCCCAGGCCACGGTCAGCGCCTGCGCCATCACGCCATAGCGCGGATCTTTCGCATTCGGCGCCGCCTTCCAGACCGCGGCGACGATCCAGGCGGTATAGCCCAGCAGGAACGCCAGCAGGCCGAGGGTGGCGCCCGGAAGCTGGTTGTGATCGACCAGCCAGGCCACGGCCAGCCACAGCAGGTTGCTGGGCAGGACGCCGTACAGCCAGAACACCTTCCACAGTGGGCTGCGTTCGGGCAGATGGATGGCATGCGAAGCGTGCATCGGAACTCCCCGGTGGTGGTGGTGTTGCCGCCAGAATAGCACCGTGTCCGGGCGTTCTGGGTTGGCGTGTCGCTGTGCGACACTTGCCGGATGTTGATCGTCCTGTCCGCCGTCGTTCTGTACCTTGCAGCCGCCGTCTGGCTGGCGTTGGACGCCCGCCGCGGTCAGGGCAGCGGCGGGCGCGGCTGGTTGCTGCCGGCCGATGCCGCGGTGCTGCTGCACGGACTGGCCCATTACCTGGCCTGGCGCGACAGCGGCGCCACCGACCTGCACTTCTTCGCCGCGCTGTCGCTGGTGGGGCTGGGCATGGCCGCACTGACCGCACTGGTTGCCGCCACCGGGCGCATGCGCGCGCTGGGCGTGGTGGTGTTCCCGCTGGCCGCACTGGTGCTGCTGGCTTATCGCTTCTATGGCCACGCCGCGGCACCAGATCCGCTGGACTGGCGGATGCTGCTGCACGCCTGGCTGGCCCTGCTGGCCTACGCCACGCTGGCGCTGGCGGCGGTGCTGGCGGTGTTCCTGTGGGCACAGGAACGCGCCCTGCGCCGGCGTGAATTCCACGCCTGGCTGCGCGCGCTGCCGCCGCTGACCGAGCTGGAAACCCTGTTGTTCCGCACGATCGCCGTCGGCTTCGTGCTGCTGACCGCCACCCTGCTGACCGGGGTGCTGTTCGTGGAAAACCTGTTGGCCCAGCATCTGGTGCACAAGACCGTGCTCAGCCTGCTGTCGTGGCTGGCCTTCGGCGCGCTGCTGCTGGGCCGCTGGCGGCGCGGCTGGCGCGGCGCCACCGCGGTGCGCTGGACGCTGGCGGCGATGGCGCTGCTGGTGCTGGCGTTCTTCGGCAGCAAGTTCGTGCTGGAACTGGTGCTGCACCGCACCGCCTGAGCGGAATCCCCGCACCCCGTCTTCATCCCGATTCGCGCCTGCTTCGCTGGCGTGCCGCCGTGCCTTCGCTGACGAGCTTCCGATGCGCTGGCCGCTGGCGATGGGGTCGTCTGTCGCGAATACGTTTGCAGTGCATGTATTTGCATTGACAACTATTGCCCATCGACACAAAATGCCGGCCCATGAAACCTTCCGACGCCTCCGCTGGCGCCTGCAGCACCTCCCTCGGCCTGCTGTTCCGCCAGTTGCGCGATGCCATGTGGGCGCGGATGGAACGCGAGCTGGCCGCGGCCGGGCATGAGCTGACCTTCAGCCAATACGTCACCATGAAGAAGCTGGCCGGCGGTTGCACGGCCGGCGTGACCGACCTCGCCCGCGCCGCCGACCTCAATCCGGGCGCGATGACCCGGCTGCTGGACCGGCTGGAGGCGCGCGGGCTGCTGGTCCGGGTGGCCGACCCCGGCGACCGGCGTGCCCTGCATATCCACCTGACCGATGCCGGCCGCGCCATGTGGCGGGACGTCGACCAGTGCGGCCGGCGCGTGCGGGAACGCGCGTTCCACGGCATGGACGAAGCCACCCGCGCGCAACTGACCGGCCTGCTCGAACGGGCCCGCGACAACCTGCTTTCCCCGGACTGACCCCCCATGCCCCGACTCTCCCCCATTGCCATCGCCCTGGGTGGCACCCTGCTGTTGGCCGGCTGTGCCAGCAGCGCGGGCCTCGCCCCGCAAGGCACACCGCGTGACGCAGCCACCATCGAGGCAGGCCGCGCCCTGGCCGGCGCCCCGCTGTCGCCCGCCGCGTGGCCCGGCGCACGCTGGTGGACCGCGCTGGGCGACCCGCAGCTGGACGCGCTGGTCGATGAGGCGCTGGCCGATGCGCCGCCGCTGGCCGCTGCCGACGCGCGGGTGCGCAAGGCGCTGGCACAGGCCGGCCTGGCCGACGCCGCACGCAAGCCCAGCGTGGGCGGCGGCACCCAGTACGCGGTGGCCCAGCTGCCGGCGGGGCTGGCCGGCGAAGAGCTGGGTGGCCAGCTGATGCACAACGCGGTGCTGACCCTGAAATTCGACTGGCCGCTGGACGTCTGGGGCGGCAAACGCGCCGACTACCTTGCGGCGCTGGGCCAGGCCCGTGCCAGCGAAGTAGACGCGCAGGCCGCGCGACTGTCGCTGGCGGCCAACGTGGCGCGCAGCTACGTCGCGCTGGCGCAGGCGTTCGATGATCTCGACCTGGCCCGCCGCGAGCAGGCGCGCACCGGCGACCTGGTGGCGCTGGGCAAGCAGCGCATCGCCGCCGGATTGGACAACCAGGCCGCCCTGCGCGGCAATGAGGCCCTGGCCGCCACCGCCACGGCACAGGCGGACGCCGCACGGCACCGCATCGATGCGCTGCGCAACGCGCTGGCCGCGCTGCTGGGACAAGGCCCCGATCGCGGCCTGGCGATCCAGCGCCCGCACCTGCTAGAGACCCCCGCCCCGGCGCTGCCGTCGGTGCTGCCCAGCGAACTGCTGGGCCATCGCCCCGACGTGGTCGCGGCGCGCTGGCGGGTGGAAGCCGCCGCGCAGGGCATCACCTCCGCGAAGGCACGCTTCCGCCCCAGCATCGACCTGAGCGGCCTGGTCGGGCTTGCCGCCACCGGCTTCAAGGGCCTGTTCGACAGCGACGCCTTCCTCGGCTTCGGCGGTCCCGCGCTGAGCCTGCCGATCTTCGACGGCGGCCAGCTGCGCAGCAATCTGGCCGCGCGCGATGCCGATTACGACCTCGCCGTGGCCGAGTACAACCGGACCGTCGTCGATGGCCTGCGCCAGGTCACCGACGCGGTGCAGGCCATCCGCGCGCTGGACGCCCAGGCGGCCGCGCTGGAACAGGCCCGCACCGCCGCCGCTGCCGCCGCGCAGGTGGTGGAGCAGCGCCAGCGCGCCGGGCTGGCCAACCGGCTCGACCTGCTGGCGGCCCGCAAGCCGCTGCTGCAGGCGGAGCAACAGCTGGCGGCCGTGCGCAGCCAGCGCTACGCCGCCGCCGTCGACCTCGACCAGGCGCTGGGCGGCGGCATCGCCGCCACCGCGCCCACCCCCATCGCCTCCCACTGACGCGCCCCCCCATGACCACCGAAACCACTCCGAACACCTCCACCGGCCCAGCCGCCCCGCTGCCGCCCTCGCAGGTCACGCGGACGCCCGCGCAGGGCAAGCGCCGCCGCGCGCTGCTGGTCCTGCTGGCCGTGGTCGTCGTCGCCGGCATCGCCTGGCTCGCCTACTACCTGCTGGTCGCCCGCTGGCACCAGGACACCGACGACGCCTACGTGCAGGGCAACATCGTCAGCGTCACCGCGCAGACCCCGGGCACGGTGGTGTCCATCAACGCCGACGACGGCATGCGGGTGAAGGCCGGCCAGGTGCTGGTGCGGCTGGACCCCAACGACGCCCAGGTGGCGCTGGCGCAGGCCGAAGCCAACCTGGCGGCGACGGTGCGCCAGGTTCGCGGCCTCTACAGCAGCGTGGACAGCGCGCAGGCCGACATCGCCGTGCGCGAAGTGGCGCTGCGGCAGGCGCGCGCCGACGTGGCACGGCGCAGCGGACTGGTCGCCAGCGGCGCGGTGTCGTCGGAGGAACTGGCGCATGCGCAGGCGCAGCTGCAGGCGGCGGAAGCGGCGCTGTCGGCCTCGCGCGGCCAACTTTCGCGCAACCGTGCGCTGGTCGATGCCACCACCGTGGCCAGCCAACCGCAGGTGCAGGCGGCGGCGGCGCAGCTGCGCAAGGCCTATCTGGATCTGCAGCGCGCGGCCATCATGGCGCCGGTGGACGGCTTCGTCGCCAAGCGCAGCGTGCAGCTGGGCCAGCGCGTGCAGCCCGGCGGCGCGCTGATGGCGGTGATCCCGCTGCAGGACGTATGGGTGGACGCCAACTTCAAGGAAACCCAGCTCCACAACATGCGCCTGGGCCAGCCGGTGAGGCTGACCGCCGACGTCTACGGCGACGACGTGACCTTCAACGGCAAGCTGGTCAGCCTGGGCCTGGGCACCGGCAGCGCGTTCGCCCTGCTGCCGGCGCAGAACGCCAGCGGCAACTGGATCAAGATCGTGCAGCGCATCCCGGTGCGCATCCAGCTGGACCCCAAGCAGCTGCGCGACCACCCGCTGCGGCTGGGCATGAGCATGGCGGTGGACGTGGACGTGCATGAACAGGGCGGCCCCGTGCTGCCGGCGGCAGCGGCCGACAAGCCGCTGCTGACCACCAACGCCTACGCCCGCCAGCTGCACGATGCGGATGCGCTGATCGACGACATCATCAACCGGAACCTGCCGCGCGCCCGCGCGTCCTGACCTTTTCCAACGCAGGAGTCGCGCTGGCGACGCACCGCGCCTCCCCTCCCCTCGGGCAGCGGAACCCGCCATGCCGGCAGCCAGCGTGCTGCCGCTCCTGCACCTTCCCCGATAGCGAACACCCATGGCCAACACCCTCGCCGAGCAGGAAGAATCGATGGGCCTGTCGCCCGGCCGCGAGGCGGTGGCGAAGCCTTCCGACTTCCGCCCGCCCAACATGGCCTTGACCACGCTGGGGCTGGCGCTGGCCAGCTTCATGCAGGTGCTGGACACCACCATCGCCAACGTGTCGCTGCCGGCCATCTCCGGCAACCTGGGCGGCAGCGCCAACCAAGCCACCTGGGTGATCACCTCGTTCGCGGTCAGCACCGCGATCGCGCTGCCGCTGACCGGCTGGCTGACCCGCCACTTCGGCGAGCGCAAGCTGTTCATGTGGTCCACGCTGGCGTTCGTGTTCGCCTCGTTCCTGTGCGGCATCGCCCACAGCATGGGCCTGCTGGTGGTTGCGCGCGCGCTGCAGGGCTTCGTGGCCGGCCCGATGTACCCGGTGACGCAGGCGCTGCTGCTGTCGATCTACCCGCCCGCCAAGCGCGGGCAGGCGATCGCGCTGCTGGCGATGGTGACGGTGGTGGCGCCGATCGCCGGCCCGATTCTGGGCGGCTGGATCACCGACAACTACAGCTGGGAATGGATCTTCTTCATCAACATTCCCATCGGCATCTTCGCCAGCACGGTCGTCGGCCGGCAGCTGAAGGGCCGGCCGGAGCGGCTGGAAAAGCCGAAGATGGACTACGTAGGCCTGGCCACGCTGGTGGTCGGCGTGGGCGCGCTGCAGGTGCTGCTGGACCTGGGCAACGACGAGGACTGGTTCGCCTCGACCATGATCGTGTCGCTGGCCGTGGTGTCGGCGATCGCGCTGTCGGTGTTCGTGATCTGGGAGCTGACCGACAAGGACCCCATCGTCAACCTGCGCCTGTTCCGGCACCGCAACTTCCGCTCCGGCACCATCGCCATGACCGTGGCATACGGCGCGTTCTTCAGCGTCGGCATCCTGGTGCCGCTGTGGCTGCAGCGCAACCTCGGCTATACCGCCATCTGGGCCGGCTTCGCCACCGCGCCGATCGGCATCCTGCCGGTGATCCTGACCCCGTTCGTGGGCAAATACGCCAACCGCTTCGACCTGCGCATCCTCGCCAGCTTCGCCTTCATCGCGATGTCGCTGACCAGCTTCGCGCGCTCGCACTTCAACCTCGACGTGGACTTCCCCCACGTCGCGCTGGTGCAGCTGTTCCAGGGCCTGGGCGTGGCGCTGTTCTTCATGCCGGTGCTGCAGATCCTGCTGTCCGACCTGGAGCCGCACGAAATCGCCGCCGGCTCCGGCCTGGCCACCTTCGTGCGCACACTGGGCGGCAGCTTCGCCGCCTCGCTGACCACCTATGCCTGGAGCGAGCGCGGCGCGGTGCACCACGCGCACATGACCGAGCGGGTGTCCACGCTCGATCCCACTGCGATGGAAGCGGTGGCGCAGTACGGCGGCGGCGACCTCCAGCGGGGCGCGGCGGTGCTGGAGAAGATGATCTCCAACCAGGCCGCGCAGCTCGGTTTCAACGAGATCTTCCACCTGCTGGGGATCATCTTCATCGGCGTGATCCTGTTCGTGTGGCTGGCGAAGCCGCCGTTCGGGGCCAAGACGGGCGGCGCGCCCGCGGGTGGCGGGCACTGAGCGAAGCCAGCCCCTCGTTCCGTCAGCCGGCAACTTCCAGCGCGTCGGCCAGCCGCTCCACGGCGATGACCTGCATGCCCTTGTAGCTGCCCGACTTCGGCGCGTTCGCCTTCGGCACGATGGCGCGCCGGAAGCCGTGCGTGGCCGCTTCCTTGAGGCGCTCCTCGCCGTTTGGCACCGGGCGGATCTCGCCGCTCAGGCCCACTTCGCCAAAGGCGATGGTCTTCTCCGCCAGCGGCGCGTCGCGCAGCGAGGACAGCACCGCCAGCAGCACCGGCAGGTCGACGGCGGTTTCCTGCACGCGAATGCCGCCGACCACGTTCACGAACACGTCCTGGTCGCCCACCATCACCCCGCCATGGCGATGCAGCACCGCCAACAGCATCGCCAGGCGGTTGCCTTCCAGACCCACCACCACCCGACGCGGATTGGACAGCGGCGAGGCATCGACCAGCGCCTGCACTTCCACCAGCAGCGGACGGGTGCCTTCGCGCGTGACCATCACGCAGCTGCCCGGCTGCGGCGCGCCGGTGCCGGACAGGAAGATCGCGGAGGGATTCGAGACTTCGCGCAGGCCGCCATCGGACATCGCGAACACGCCCAGCTCGTTGACCGCGCCGAAGCGGTTCTTGAACGCGCGCAGCACGCGGAAGCGGCTGCCGGAATCGCCCTCGAAATACAGCACGGCATCGACCATGTGTTCGAGCACGCGCGGGCCGGCGATGCCGCCTTCCTTGGTCACATGGCCAACCAGGAACACCGCGGTTCCGGTTTCCTTGGCGTAGCGCACCAGCCGCGCGGCGCTTTCGCGCACCTGCGACACCGAGCCCGGCGCGGCGGTCAGGGTGTCCGTCCACAGGGTCTGGATGGAGTCGGCGATCAGCAGGCGCGGCTTGGCGGCAATGGCGTGTTCGAGGATGCGCTCCACGCAGGTTTCGGCCAGCGCCTGCAGCCCTTCCAGCGGCAGCCCGAGGCGCTGCGCGCGTCCGGCCACCTGCGCCAGCGACTCCTCGCCGGTGACGTACAGGCCCGGCCAGGTGGGCGCCATCTGCGCCAGCGCCTGCAGCAGCAGGGTGGACTTGCCGATGCCGGGATCGCCGCCCACCAGCACCACCGCGCCCTCCGCCAGCCCGCCGCCCAGCACCCGGTCGAATTCGCCGATGCCGGTCGATGCACGCGCACGCGCGTCCAGCTGCACGTCCGCCAGCGCCATGATCTTCGGCGCATCCACCTTGCCGGCCCAGCCGCTGCGCCGCGACGCCGGCGACTTGGCCTGCGCCGCCGTTTCCAGCGCGATCTCCGCCAGCGTATTCCACGCCCCGCAGGCCTCGCACTGGCCCTGCCATTTGGCGTAATCGGCGCCGCATTCCGCGCAGACATAGGCGCTGCGGCGTTTGCCGGCGGACGGAGTGGTTGCGGGCTTCGACATCGGTAACTCGGCAAGCGGGAATGCGTTCACTTTAGCCGGCGCGCGTCGCATCCGGCGCGACGAACGGCGCTCAAGTTTCCGCGTGCGTGGGCGCTAACGATTCTGAGCCCCCAGCTCCCCTCGCCCATGATCGTCACCGCCTCCAACCTGCAGCTCACCGGCAGCCATGCCTCGCTGGAATACCAGCGCCGTCACGAATCTCTGGACGCATGGCGCGACGGGCCGAACGGTCGCAGCCAGATCCAGCTGGAATCCACCAGCGAGTCGCTGCGCCTCGAAGCCAGCGCCACCCGCCTGACCTTGAGCCAGGAGGCACTGCGCCCGCCGATGGACCTGCCGCAAGCGCCACCGGCGGTGGATGCTCCGGCTGCCAGCAGCGAGGTGGATGCCAGGGCGGAAGATATCGGCGAACTCAAGGTCACCCTGCTGCGCCTGCTGGTGGAACAGCTCACCGGCCGCAAGGTGGAGGTGGTCGATGCCGGGAAGCTGGGCAAAAGCGATGCCGACACCCAGCCCCCGGCGGAGTTGGGCGAGGCCGCGTCCAGGCTGGGCACGCCGCCAGCGGCCGCCGGCAACGGCCGCGCCGGCTGGGGCGCCACCTATTCGCTGGAGGAAGTCCGTTACGAAAGCGAGGCCAGCCGCTTCACCGCGCAGGGCATCGTCCACACCGCCGACGGCAAGGAGATCCGGCTGGCTCTGGAGCTGGACATGAGCCGGGAGTTCGCCAGCCACACCCGCGTGTCGGTACGCGCCGGCGATGCGCTGAAGGATCCGCTGGTGATCAACTTCAACGGCGGCGCAGCGCAGCTGGCGCAGACGACGTTCAAGTTCGACCTGGATGCCGACGGCGCGGCCGACGCCACGCGCTTCGTCGCCCCCGGCAGCGGTTTCATCGCCCTCGACCGCAATGGCGATGGCCGGATCAACGACGGCCGCGAGCTGTTCGGCGCGCTGAGCGGCAACGGGTTTGCCGACCTTGCGCAGCACGACGACGACGGCAACGGCTGGATCGACCAGAACGATGCGGTGTTCGACCGGCTGCTGGTCTGGACCCGCGACGGCGACGGAAAGGACAGCCTGCAGGGCCTGCTGCAGCACGGCGTCGGTGCCCTCTACCTGGGCAACGCGGACACCCCGTTCGCACTCAAGGACGGTGCCAACGCGCTGCAGGGCGCGATACGGGCCAGCGGCCTGTACCTGCGCGAGGACGGTGGCACCGGCACGCTGCAGCAGCTCGACCTGGTGGTGTAGCCGCGGCATTGCGAACCCCGCAAACAGAAAAGCCGCCCCGAAGGGCGGCTTTTCTGTTGCTGCTGGTGCCGGAGATAGGAATCGAACCTACGACCCCATCATTACGAATGACGTGCTCTACCAACTGAGCTACTCCGGCGTGGCCGGCGATTGTAGCGGCTGCCGGGTCAGGGCGCCAGCTGGCGCAGCTCCTTGGGCAGGGCGAACACCATGCTTTCCGGCTCGCCGCGCAACTCGCGCACATCGCCGGCGCCCAGCGCGTGCAGGCGTTCCAGCACGCCCTGCACCAGCACTTCCGGGGCGGAAGCGCCGGCGGTCACGCCGATCCGCTTGTGACTGGCGATCCAGGCCGGGTCGATCTGGCTGGCGTTGTCGATCAGCCATGCCGCCGCGCCTTCGCGCTCGGCCAGCTCGCGCAGGCGGTTGGAGTTGGAGCTGTTGGGCGAGCCGACCACCAGCACCGCGTCGCAACCATCGCGAACCAGGTCGCGCACGGCATCCTGGCGGTTCTGGGTGGCATAGCAGATGTCGTCGTGCTTCGGCCCCTGCAGGGCGGGATATTTCGCCCGCAGGGCGGCGATGATGTCGCGGGTGTCGTCCACGCTGAGCGTGGTCTGGGTGGTGTAGGCGCAGTTGTCGGGCTGCCTCAGCACCAGCGCGGCGACATCGTCGATGTCCTCGACCAGGTGGATCTGCCCGGCTTCGGCATCCCCGCGCCACTGTCCCATCGTGCCTTCGACCTCGGGATGCCCGGCATGGCCGATCAAGACCATGTCGCGGCCGCGCCGGCTGGTACGGCTGACTTCCAGATGGACCTTGGTGACCAGCGGGCAGGTGGCGTCGAACACCTTCAGCCCGCGCCGCGCGGCTTCCGCACGCACCGCCTGCGAGACGCCGTGGGCGCTGAAGATGACAGTGGCGCCGTCCGGCACCTCGTCCAGTTCTTCGACAAAAATCGCCCCGCGCGCCTTCAGGTCATCGACCACGAACTTGTTGTGCACCACTTCATGGCGCACGTAGATCGGCGCGCCGAACACTTCCAGGGTGCGCTTTACGATCTCGATGGCGCGGTCGACGCCGGCGCAGAAGCCGCGGGGGTTGGCAAGCAGGACATCCATGCGTCGATTCTACCCTGCGGCCTTGGGCTTGCCGCCCAGCAGGCCGAACAGGCCGATGCCGATTGCGCCGCCCACCACCGCACAGTCGGCGATGTTGAACGCCGGCCAGTAATGCTGGCCGATATGCCACTGGATGAAATCGACCACGTGGCCGTGCAGGAAGCGGTCGATCACGTTGCCGATCGCGCCGCCGATCACCAGCGACAGCGGCAGCGCCTGCTTCCAGTCGCCGCGACGGGTCTTCGCCAGCATCCACGCCATCAGCCCGCTGATGGCGAACGCCAGCACCATGAAGAAATACTTCTGCCAGCCGCCGGCGTCGGCGAGGAAGCTGAACGCCGCACCGGTGTTGTAGGTGCGATACCAGTTCCAGAAGCCGTCGATGACCGGCACCGCGGTGTATTCCGGCAGCGACGCCAGCACCCAGGCCTTCGACCACTGGTCAAGGACCAGGACGAGGGCCGAAACGGCCAGCCAGGCAAGCGCGTTGGGCTTGGCGGACGCCATCAGAACCACTTCCTCTCTTCGCCCGGGCCTTCCACGTTCGCCACGCAGCGCCCGCACAGCAGCGGGTGCGCCGCGTGCGCGCCGACGTCCTCGCGGTGGTGCCAGCAGCGCACGCACTTGGGCTTGGTGGTGGGCTGCGCGAACACGCCGATCACGCCCTTCGCCTCCGTGTCCGGCACCACCTTCACGTCGCCGCTGATCAGCAGGAAACGCAGCTCGTCGGCCAGCGGCGCCAGCCAGTTCTGGTCGGCCACGCTGCAGCGCAGTTCGATCTCGGCTTCCAGCGCGGCGCCGATCTGCCCCGCCGCACGCATCGGCTCCAACGCGCGGGTCACCTGCTCGCGAAGTTCCAGCAGGCCCTCGAAGTCCTTGGCGGACAGCGCTGCATCGTCAGCCAGCGGCGCCAGGCCGTCGTACCAGGTGGTGAACAGCACGTTGCCGGGATGTTCGCCGGGCAGGTGCGCCCACATCTCGTCGGCGGTGAAGCTGAGCACCGGCGCGATCCAGCGCACGAAACCCTCGGCGATGCGGTACATCGCCGACTGCGCGCTGCGGCGGCCGCGCGAATCCTCGCGCATGGTGTACAGGCGATCCTTGGTGACATCCAGGTACAGCGAACCCAGGTCGACGCTGCAGAAATTCATCAGCGCCTGCACCACCGCGGCGAAATCGTAGTTTGCATACGCCGCCGCGATCTCCTCCTGCACCTGCCAGGCGCGGTGCACGATCCAGCGGTCCAGCGCCACCATGTCGTCCGGCGCCAGCAGGTCGCGGGCCGGCTCGAAGCCATGCAGGTTGCCGAGCAGGAAGCGCGCGGTGTTGCGGATGCGGCGGTATGCATCGGCATTGCGCTTGAGGATTTCCCGCGACAGCGACATCTCGTTGCTGTAGTCGGCGCTGGCGATCCACAGGCGCAGGATGTCCGCGCCCAGCGTCTTCATGATTTCCTGCGGCTCGATGCCGTTGCCCAGCGACTTCGACATCTTGCGGCCGTGCTCGTCCACGGTGAAGCCGTGGGTCAGGCACTGCCGGTAAGGCGCGGCGTTGTCGATGGCGACGCCGGTGAGCAGCGAACTCTGGAACCAGCCACGGTGCTGGTCGGAGCCCTCCAGGTACAGGTCGGCCGGCTTGCCGAGACCGCGCTCCAGCAGCACGCCTTCGTGGGTGACGCCGGAATCGAACCAGACGTCGAGGATGTCGGTGATCCGGTCGTAGTCCCTGGCTTCCTCGCCCAGCAGCTCGGCGGCGTCCAGCGAATACCAGACGTCGATGCCGGCCTGCTCGACGCGTTCGGCCACCTGCCGCATCAGCTCGACGCTGCGCGGATGGATGTCGCCGGTCTCACGATGCACGAACAGCGCGATCGGCACGCCCCAGGTGCGCTGGCGCGAAATCGTCCAGTCCGGGCGGCCCTCGACCATGCCGGCGATGCGCGCCTGGCCCCACTCGGGATACCACTTCACGGTTTCGATCGCGGCCAGCGCGTCGCGGCGCAGGTTCGCCTGTTCCATCGAGATGAACCACTGCGGGGTGGCGCGGAACGCGATCGGGGTCTTGTGCCGCCAGCAGTGCGGGTAGCTGTGCCTGAGCGGCGCGAACGCCAGCAGCGCGCCGTTGCCGCGCAGCACTTCGACGAGGGCGTCGTTGGCCTTCCACACGTGCAGCTGGGTCAGGTCGACATCGCCCGCCGGTGGCGTCGATGGCAGGTAGACGCCGCGGCCATCGACCGGGTTGAGCTGGGCCGCGCTGTACTTCTCGATCAGGCCGTACTTCTGGCCCACCACGAAGTCCTCCTGGCCGTGGCCTGGCGCGGTGTGCACGGCGCCGGTGCCGTCCTCGGCACTGACGTGGTCGCCGAGCAGGATCGGGATGTCGCGCTCGGCATAGAACGGGTGCGCGAACAGCATGCCTTCCAGCTTTTCACCCTGCGCACGACCGAGCACGACGACTTCGTCCACGCCGTAGCGCTTGAGCGCCTTCTCGGCCAGCGCCTCGGCCAGCACCAGCCAGCGACGGCCGCCATCAGCCTTGGCCGGGCCTTCCACCAGCACGTAGTCCAGCTCCGGCCCCAGCGAGATCGCCAGCGAGGCCGGCAGCGTCCACGGCGTGGTGGTCCAGATCGGAACGGCCACCTCCACGCCTTCCGGCAGTTCGCTGCCGAAGGCGCGGCTGAGCTGCTGCGGATTGCGCGCGGCATAGGCCACGTCCACCGCCGGCGAGGTCTTGTCCTGGTATTCGATCTCGGCCTCGGCCAGCGCGCTGCCGCAGTCGAAGCACCAGTACACCGGCTTCACCCCGCGCAGCAGGTGGCCGTTCTCCACCACCTTGGCCAGCGCGCGGATCTCGTCGGCCTCGAACTTGAAATCCAGCGTGCGGTACGGCCGTTCCCAGTCGCCAAGCACGCCCAGGCGCTTGAAGTCGCGGCGCTGTACCTCGATCTGCTCGCTGGCGTATTCGCGGCACTTCTGCCGGAACGCGACCGCGTCGAGCTTCACCCCGACCTTGCCGAACTTCTTCTCGATGGCGATTTCGATCGGCAGGCCGTGGCAGTCCCAACCCGGGATGTAGGGCGCATCGAAGCCGGCCAGCGTCTTCGACTTGACGATGATGTCCTTCAAGATCTTGTTGACCGCGTGCCCGAGGTGGATCGCGCCGTTGGCATACGGCGGGCCGTCGTGCAGCACGAACTGCGGACGCCCCTTGGCCGCCGCGCGGATCTGCGCGTACAGGCCTTCGGATTCCCAGCGCGCCAGCGTTTCCGGCTCGCGCTTGGGCAGGTCGCCGCGCATCGGGAACGCGGTTTCCGGCAGCAGGATGGTGGATTTGTATGGGTTATCGGTTTTGTCGGTCTTGTCGGTCACGGACAGCGTCTCGAACGGAGTGCAGGAGCGCCTTCAGGCGCGACAGGATTGAACGGCGGCGGCCGCACCGGAAGGCGCGTCGTGTTGCAGGATCGCACGCGCGCGCGCTTCGTCGTGGTGCATCTGCGCCACCAGCGACGGCAGGTCGGGGAATTTCTCCTCGTCGCGCAGGTGGGCGACGAACTCGACCTCGATCCGGCGCCCGTACAGGTCGCCCTCGAAGTCGAACAGATGCGCTTCCAGCAGCGGCTCCTGCCCGTCCACCGTAGGACGGGTGCCGAAGCTCGACACCGATGGCCACGGTCGCCCGCCGATCCCGTGCACCCAGGTGGCAAAGATCCCGCGCAGTGCCGGCGTCTTGCCGCCGTAGCGCAGGTTGGCGGTGGGATAGCCAAGGGTGCGCCCCAGCTGCTGGCCGCGCACCACCCGCCCGCCGATTGCATAGGGCCGGCCCAGCAGGCGCGCGGCCTGGTCGAAATCGCCCAGCACCAGCGCAGCGCGGATGGCCGTACTGGACACGCGCTCGCCGTCGACATGCACCGGCGCGATCTCGTGCGCAGTGAAGCCGCACGCCTCGCCCAACGCGCGCAGCAGCGCGATGTCGCCGGCGCGGCCGCGGCCGAAATGGAAACCCGGGCCGACCCACACTTCACGCACGCCCAGCCGCGCAACCAGCACCTGGCGCACGAAGTCCTCCGCGGACATCGCCGCCAGCGTGGCGTCGAAGCGCAGCAGGCCGACGCCATCGCAGCCCAGCGCGCACAACCCTTCCAGCTTGGCCCGCGGCAGCATCAGCCGCGGCGGCGGCGCACCCCTGGCGAACAGTTCGCGCGGCATCGGCTCGAACGACAGCGCTACCGCCGGCACCCCGACCGCGCGCGCGCGCGCCACCGCGTGGCCGACCAGCGCGCGATGGCCCAGGTGGAGGCCGTCGAACGCGCCGATGCAGACCACGCTGCCCTGCGGGCAAAGTGCCCGCCCGTGCCCCGCTGCGGGGCTGGCATCGCGGAAAAAGAGTGTCATGACAGCCCCGCAGTATAGCGGTGGCGCCGCCGACGGACCCGGCCGGACGCGCCCATCAGTGCTCGCGGAAATCGCGCGGGCGGAAGCCTAGCGCAAGCATCGCCAGCGCGTAGGTCGCCGCGCCCCCTGCCACCAGCAGCGCCAGCCAGCCGATCCGCTGCCACTTGCCCACCTCGGTGAACTCGGGTGCCAGCTGCAGCGTGAACAACAGCATCGCCGCCATCGCCGCGTTCGCCAGCAGCGCACGCAGCAGGAACCGGCCCCAGCCCGGCTGCAGCTCGAACACATCGGCCTTGCGCAGCCAGCGCCACAGCAGCACCAGGTTGAGGTAGCTGGAAAGCGCCGACGCGATCCCCAGCGCGAAATGCAGACCCGGCACCGCCGCCAGCGCCGCCATCACGCCCCCGGCCTTGGCCGCATCCGGCACCCACAACACGTACATCAGTGCCAGCAGGCCGACGTTGAACACCATGTTGGCCACCATCGACACCAGGCCCGCGCGCACTGGCGTCCTGGTGTCCTGGCGCGCATAGAACGCCGGAAGCACCGTCTTGACCAGCGCGAAGGCCGGCAGCCCGAAGCTCAGGCCGAACACCGACAGCGCAGTCATACGCGCCGCCTCCGCGGTGAACTTGCCGTACTGGAACACCGTGCTGACCAGTGGCAACGCCAGCAGCATCAGCCCCAGCATCGCCGGCAGGATGATGATCAGGGTGGTGCGCAGGCCCCAGTCCAGCGATTTCGAAAAGCCGGCGCGGTCGGTATTGACGTGGTGACGGGACAGGGTGGGCAGGATGACCGTGCCCAGGGCGATGCCGAACACGCCCAGCGGGAATTCCAGGAAGCGGTCGGCGGTGGACAGCCAGCTCTGCGAACCATGCACCAGCATGGCCGCGATGAAGGTGTCGAACAGCAGGTTGATCTGCGCCACCGACGAGCCCAGCAGGGTGGGCACCATCAGCCGCATGACCTTGCGGATGTCGGCATTGCGCCAGCCCCAGCGCGGCCACGCCAGCAGATCGAGCTGCGCCAGCTGCGGCAGCTGGAACAGCAGCTGCAGAACCCCGGCGGCCAGGATCGCCCAGCCCATCGCGATGATCGGCGGCTCGGTGAACTTCGAGCCCCACAGCGCGCCGGCGATCATGCACAGGTTGAGGATGATCGGGGTGAACGCCGGCCAGCCGAAGCGGTTGTAGCTGTTGAGGGCGCCCGCCGCCAGCGCGGTCAGCGAGACGAACAGCAGGAACGGGAAGGTCAGCCGCAGCAGGTCGGTGATCAGCTGGTCCTGGCCCGGTGCGCGGTCGGCCTGGGTGAAGGCGGTGGCGATCTGCGGGGCGAAGATCAGCCCCAGCGCCGTCACCAGCAGCAGCACCCCGCCCAGGGTGCCCGCGGTACGCGCCACCAGCGCCCGCAGGTCGTCGTGGCTACGGGTTTCCTTGATCTCGGTGAACACCGGCACGAACGCGGTGGAGAACGAACCCTCGGCGAACAGCCGGCGCATGAAGTTGGGGATCCGGAACGCAACCCAGAACGCGTCGGTCATCCAGTTGGTGCCGAAGGTGGTGTTGAACACCTGATCGCGCACCAGCCCGAACACCCGGCTGAGCATGGTCATGCCGCCGAACGAAAGCACGCCCCGCGTCATGCTGCGCGGCTTGCCGCCGGCCTTGTTGCTCCCGCTCATGCGCTCCCCGCGCGGGCCGGGCCCGCTTTGTTGACCCAAGCCATTGAATCGTCCATAATTCTTGGTCTTCCCGAATCCTTCGTTCGTGGGCAATTGTGCCAGCGGACGATCTCCGTAGCCAAAACCCCAGACTTCCCAGGATCTCCCACGTGGCCAACATCAAGTCCGCCAAAAAGCGCGCCAAGCAGACCGTCGTGCGCAATGCCCGCAACGTCGCCCAGCGCTCGCAGCTTCGCACCGCCGTCAAGAAGGTGATCAAGGCGCTCGACGCCAATGACGCCGCTGCTGCGACCGAAGCCTTCGTCACCGCCCAGCCGCTGCTGGATCGTTTTGCCGCCCGCGGCCTGATCCACAAGAACAAGGCCGCCCGCCACAAGGCCCGCCTGACCGCGCGCATCAAGGCGCTCAAGGCCGCCTGAACCACGGCATCCGGATTCGGCAAAAAGCCCCGCTTCGGCGGGGCTTTTTGTTTGCGGCGGGCGGATCGGGTCGCTACCGGCGCAGGCAGGCCAAACGGCTCTCCCGCGACGTGGCCGGACGCCCTGCCCGGCCGCCCGGCCTCCTGCTTCAGGCATCGCCCTGTTCCTTGGCCTCGAGTTCCGCCTCGCGCAGTCGGTCGAAGAAGGTCTGCACGGCGAGCATGATCGGCCAGGTGCCTTCGCGACCCAGGGCCGAGACCAGATACCACGGCCCGGTCCAACCCAGTTCGGCGACGACCTTCTCTGCGGCTTCGCGGGCTTCGTCCTCGAACATCAGGTCGGCCTTGTTCAGCACCAGCCAGCGCGGCTTTTCCAGCATCCCCGGGTCGTACTTGCGCAACTCGTGCTCGATCGCGCGCACCTGCTCGGCGGGCGACACCGCGCTGCCTTCGTAGTCCATTGGCGCGATGTCCACCAGGTGCAGCAGCAGCCGGGTGCGCTGGACGTGGCGCAGGAACAGGCTGCCGAGGCCGGCGCCGTCGGCAGCCCCCTCGATCAGGCCGGGAATATCGGCAATCACGAAGCTGCGCCCGGTTTCCACGCTGACCACGCCGAGGTTCGGGTAAAGCGTGGTGAACGGATAGTCCGCCACCTTAGGCGTGGCCGCCGATACCGCGCGGATGAAGGTGGACTTGCCGGCATTGGGGAAGCCCAGCAAGCCGACATCGGCCAGCAGCTTCAGCTCCAGCCGCAGCGCCCGGCTCTCGCCCTCGCCGCCCGGCGTGGCCTTGCGCGGCGAGCGGTTGACCGAGCTCTTGAAATGCATGTTGCCGAGCCCGCCGTGGCCACCCTTGGCCACCAGCAGGCGTTGGCCGTGCTCGGTGAGGTCGCCGATCACTTCATCGGTATCGACGTTGTGGATCACGGTGCCGATGGGCACGGTGATGACGGTGTCCTCGCCGGCCTTGCCGTACCGCTGGCTGCCCATGCCGTTCTCGCCGCGCTGCGCCTTGAACCGGGTCTGGTGGCGGAAATCCACCAAAGTGTTGAGGTTCTCGTCCGCCTGCAGCCAGACGTCGCCACCGGCGCCGCCGTCGCCACCGTCCGGCCCGCCCAGCGGGATGAACTTCTCGCGGCGGAAGCCGATGCAGCCATTGCCGCCATTGCCGGCAGTGACGGTGATTTCAGCTTCGTCGACGAGTTTCATGGGCGTGATTGTGCAGTGTTGGGGTGGAGTTTGGCGCGCCGGCCCGCATTCGCGGGCGCCGCAGCCGGAAACACAAACGAAAAACCCCGCCGAGGCGGGGCCCTTCGCATCGCATCGTCGCCTGCGCTTACTGCGCGGCGACGATGTTGACGGTGCGGCGCTGCTTCGGGCCCTTGGTGGTGAATTCCACCTTGCCATCGATCAGCGCGAACAGGGTGTGGTCGCGGCCGAGGCCGACGCCGGTGCCCGGATGGAACTGGGTGCCGCGCTGGCGAACGATGATGTTGCCCGCTTCGATGGCCTGGCCACCGTAGATCTTGACGCCCAGGTACTTCGGGTTGGAATCGCGGCCGTTACGGGTACTGCCGCCTGCCTTTTTGTGTGCCATTGCTTAGTTCTCCAGGCTGACGATCAGGCGTTGATGCCGGTGATTTGGATTTCGGTGTAGTGCTGACGGTGACCCATCTGCTTGCGGTGGTGCTTGCGACGACGGAACTTGACGATCCGCACCTTGTCGGCGCGGCCGTGGCCGACAACCGTCGCGGTGATGGAAGCGCCCTTCAGCGCGTCGCCCAGCTTGATGCCGTCGGCATCGCCCAGCATCAGGATGTTGTCCAGCTTGATCTCGCTGCCGGCTTCGGCTTCGAGCAGTTCGACGCGGAGCGTTTCGCCCTGCATCACGCGGTATTGCTTACCGCCGGTGACCAGTACTGCGTACATGTTGGTATCTCTCGGTTCTGTAGTTCTTCTGGGTACCCTGAGCAGGGTCTGCCGCCATCGAGGGCGGACAGGAGCGGAATTGTAGGGGATTCAGCGGCTTAGGGTCAACCCGCCCGGCGCCCATGGCCGAACGGAACTTCGCGCGGCGATCCGCGTCCAAGGCGCTGCCGCGGATTCGGAACCCCGAGGGAGTGGGATGCACAGCAACGGACCTGCGCGGGCCTGGCCCATCGACATGCCTGCGAAAGGCGGCGCCTGGCTGCTGGTCGCCCTGCTCCACCTGCTGGCCGCCTGGACGCTGACCCGGCCCAAGGCGGATGCCGGCACCGCCGGCCCGCCGATGACGCTGGTGTACATCACCCTGCCACGGCTGCTGCCGTCACCTGCAGCGGCACGCACGCCACCAGCCAGGACTGGTGGCAGGAGGACCACGCGCCCACTGGCCAGCGCCGGCCCCCGTGCGACGGACCCGGCCGGCACCAACGTTCCCCCTGCCGCGGTGCCGACGGTGTCCAGCGACGACTGGTCGATGCCGGCAGCACCGCGACACGACGACGGCATCCGCTTCGAGCGCAAGAGCCCGATGACCAGCATCCATCCGATCCGCCGCCCCCCGCCGGAGCGGTTCCGCATGCGCCAGCGGGAGGCGAGCCTGGGCGATTACGTGCGCGCCCTGTCGCAGATGCTGCTGTGGCCGGTGGGCTATACCGACGCCCCCTGCGACGGGCTTGCGGAAGCCGCGGAGGAACTGCGCCGGGACGCCTCCACGAAGGGCAAACAGGCGCTGCTGGAAGATGTGGTGCGGCAGCAGGGGCAGTACTGCAGCCCCTGAACGGTTGGCTTGCCGCGCGCTGGAGATGCCGGCATTTGCCCCCAAATCAGCGGCTCGCTACGCTTCCTGATTGGCCGACGGCATGCCGCCGGCCGTCCCCCACCGCAGGACACCCCCGATGGCCCTGGACTACATCCGCATCCGCGGCGCACGGACGCACAACCTCAAGAACATCGACCTCGACCTGCCGCGCGACAAGCTGATCGTGATCACCGGCCTGTCCGGTTCCGGCAAGTCGTCGCTGGCGTTCGACACCATCTACGCCGAGGGCCAGCGCCGCTATGTCGAGTCGCTGTCGGCCTACGCGCGGCAGTTCCTCAGCGTGATGGACAAGCCCGACATCGACCATATCGAAGGGCTGTCGCCGGCGATTTCCATCGAGCAGAAATCGACCAGCCACAACCCGCGCTCGACGGTCGGCACGATCACCGAGATCCACGACTACATGCGCCTGCTGTACGCGCGCGTGGGCAGCCCGCGCTGCCCCGACCACCACTTCCCGCTGGAAGCGCAGACGGTCAGCCAGATGGTCGACCAGGTGCTGGAGATGGAGGCCGACGAGGCGCTGGCCGGGCAACGCTGGATGCTGCTGGCGCCGGTGGTGCGCGAGCGCAAGGGCGAACACCTGCAGGTGTTCGACCAGCTGCGCGCGCAGGGCTACGTGCGGGTGCGGGTGGACGGCGTGCTGCACGAGATCGACGCGGTGCCGCCGCTGGCGCTGCGCGTCAAGCACACCATCGAGGCGGTGATCGACCGCTTCAAGCCGCGCGCGGACATTCGCCAGCGGCTGGCGGAATCGTTCGAGACCGCGCTCAAGCTGGGCGACGGCATGGCCAGCGTGCAGTCGATGGATCAGGCGGAGCGCGAACCGCTGCTGTTCTCCTCGCGCTATTCCTGCCCGGTCTGCGACTACGCGCTGCCGGAGCTGGAACCGCGGCTTTTCTCGTTCAACTCGCCCACCGGCGCCTGCCCGGGCTGCGACGGGCTGGGCGTGGCGCAGTTCTTCGATCCGGCCAAGGTGGTGGCGCATCCCGAGCTGTCGCTGGCGGCCGGCGCGATGCGCGGGTGGGACCGGCGCAACAGCTATTACTTCTCGATGATCGCCTCGCTGGCCAAGCACTACGGTTTCAAGGTCGATGTGCCCTGGCAGCAACTGCCCGAGCACATCCGCGAAATCGTGCTGCGCGGCAGCGGTGGCGAGGTCATCAACCTGTCCTACGTCGGCGAGAACGGCAACAAGTACCAGCGCAAGCACGCCTTCGAGGGCATCCTGCCCAACCTGGAGCGGCGCTATCGTGAAACCGAAAGTGCGGCGGTACGCGAGGAGCTGGCCAAGTACATCAGCGAGCATTCCTGCCCCGAATGCGGCGGCGCGCGACTGAACCGTCAGGCCCGCAACGTGTTCGTGGCCGACCGTCCGCTGCCCGAAATCGCGGTGCTGCCGATCGACGCCTGCCTGGCCTTCTTCGACACCCTGACCCTGCCCGGCTGGCGCGGCGAGATCGCCGCCAAGATCGTCAAGGAGATCCGCGAGCGGCTCGGCTTCCTGGTCGACGTCGGCCTCGACTACCTGACCCTGGAGCGCAAGGCCGATTCGCTGTCCGGCGGCGAGGCGCAGCGCATCCGCCTGGCCAGCCAGATCGGCGCCGGGCTGGTGGGGGTGATGTACGTGCTGGACGAGCCGTCCATCGGCCTGCACCAGCGCGACAACGAGCGCCTGCTCGGCACCCTGACCCGCCTGCGCGATCTCGGCAACACGGTGCTGGTGGTGGAACACGACGAAGACGCGATCCGGCTGGCCGACTACATCGTCGACATCGGCCCCGGCGCCGGCGTGCACGGCGGCGAAGTGGTGGCGCAGGGCCAGCTGGCCGACGTGCTGAAGGCGCCGCGCTCGCTGACCGGGCAGTACCTGTCCGGCAAGAAGCGGATCGAGGTGCCGGCGCACCGCAATCCGCCCAACCGCAAGCTGCTGCTGAAGCTGAAGGGCGCCAGCGGCAACAACCTGAAGAACGTCGACCTGGAGATTCCGTCCGGGCTGCTGACCTGCGTGACCGGCGTGTCCGGCTCCGGCAAGTCCACCCTGATCAACGACACCCTGTACGCGCTGGCGGCGAACGAGATCAACGGCGCTTCGCATACGCCGGCGGCGCACAAGGACGTGATCGGGCTGGACCTGTTCGACAAGGTGGTGGACATCGACCAGTCGCCGATCGGCCGCACCCCGCGTTCCAACCCGGCTACCTATACGGGTTTGTTCACGCCGCTGCGCGAGCTGTTCGCGCAGGTGCCGGAGGCGCGCGCGCGCGGCTATTCGCCGGGCCGCTTCAGTTTCAACGTGCGCGGCGGCCGCTGCGAGGCCTGCCAGGGCGATGGCCTGATCAAGGTGGAGATGCACTTCCTGCCGGACGTGTACGTGCCCTGCGACGTCTGCCAGGGCAAGCGCTACAACCGCGAGACGCTGGAGATCCGCTACAAGGGCTTCAGCATCCACGACGTGCTGGAGATGACCGTGGAAGCGGCACTGGAGCTGTTCCAGCCGGTGCCCAGCATCGCCCGCAAACTGGAGACGCTGGTGGACGTGGGGCTCTCCTACATCAAGCTGGGCCAGAGCGCGACCACGCTTTCGGGCGGCGAGGCGCAGCGGGTGAAGCTGTCGAAGGAGCTGTCGCGGCGCGATACCGGCCGCACCCTGTACATCCTCGACGAGCCCACCACCGGCCTGCACTTCCACGACATCGAGGCGCTGCTGGCGGTGCTGCACAAGCTGCGCGACGACGGCAACACGGTGGTGGTGATCGAGCACAACCTCGACGTGATCAAGACCGCCGACTGGGTGGTGGACCTGGGCCCGGAAGGCGGCCATCGCGGCGGCCAGATCATCGCCGTGGGCACGCCCGAGGAGGTGGCGGCGAACCCGGCCTCGCATACCGGCCGCTTCCTTGCGCCATTGCTCGAAAAACATCCGGCAAGCTCCGCTGCCGCCCCGCGCAAGAGCAAGAAAAAGGCAGACGCATGACCGACCGCCCCGTGTTCCGCATGTCCATCCCGCTGCGCTGGAGCGACCTGGACGCGTTCAACCACGTCAACAACGCGCGCTATCTGACCTTCCTGGAGCAGGCGCGCATCGAATGGTTCGAATCCATCGGCGAGCCGTGGGTGACCGACGACGCCGCGCCCGTGGTCGCATCGGCCACGCTCAACTTCAAGCGTCCGATCGAATACCCGACGGAAGTTTCCGTGGAACTGTTCACCGAGAAGCTGGGCAACAGCAGCGTGGTGATCGGTCATCGCATCGTCGCCGCCGATGGCACCCTGCACTGCGACGGCAACGTGGTGGCGGTCTGGGTGGGTCGCCGCGATGGCCGGCCGACGCCGCTGCCGGATTGCGTGCGGCGCGCTTCGGAGCGGCTGCTGGCCGCGCCCGCCGCCTGATCCCGCATCGCCGACGCGCACGCCTATGATGGCCGCACGTCGCCCAGGAGCCTGCCCATGTCGCTGATCGAATCCACCGTCCACGGCCAAGTCCACGAGCTGCGGCTGGCGCGGCCGCCGGTCAACGCGTTGAATCCCGAGCTGTGCGCCGACCTGGTGCAGGCGCTGCACGAAGCGCCGGCGCGCGGCGCCCGCGGGATCGTGCTGGTGGGCGGGCCGAAGGTGTTTTCTGCAGGCCTGGACGTGCCCTATCTGCTGTCGCTGGGCGAAGATCAGGACGCGCTGCTGCGGGCGTGGACGGTGTTCTTCTCCGCCGCCCGCGCGCTGGCGGAATGCCCCGTGCCGGTGGTTGCGGCGATGGCCGGCCACGCGCCGGCCGGCGGCTGCGTGCTGGCGCTGTGCTGCGATTACCGCATCCTCGCCGACGGCCCCTATCGGATCGGCCTGAACGAAACCCAGGTGGGCCTGGTCGCGCCGGAAGGCATCCAGGCGCTGCTGGCGCGCGTGGTCGGCCCGCATCGCGCCGAACGCCTGCTGGTGGCCGGGGCGATGCCGGACGCCCAGCAGGCCCTGCAGATCGGGCTGGTGGACGAGCTGGTGCACATCGACGACGTCGCCACCCGCGCACGGGTCTGGCTGGAGGAGCTGCTGCAGCTGCCGCACATGCCGATGCTGGAGACGCGCGCGATCGCCCGCCGCGACGTCATCGCGGCGCTGGCGGACGAACGCATCGACCTGCCCCGCTTCGTCGCCCAGTGGTCGCATCCCGACACGCAGGCGGCACTGCGCGCGATGCTGGCACGGATCGGGAAGTAAGCGCCTACAGCAGCTCCAGCACCGTTTCCGGCGGCCGGCACAGGCGCACGCCCTTGGGCGTGAACACGAACGGGCGGTTGATCAGGATCGGCGCAGCCACCATCGCCTCCAGCAGCGCGTCGTCGGACAGGGCCGGATCGGCCAGCCCGCGCGCCGCGTATTCGGCTTCCTTGCTGCGGATCGCCTCGCGCACGCTGAGCCCGGCATCGGCAATGGCCTGATGCAGCCGCGCCTTGGTGGGCGGGTTGGCCACGTAGTCCACGACCACCGGTTCGATGCCGGCCTCGCGCAGGATCTCCAGCGCGCCGCGGGATTTGCTGCAGCTGGGGCGATGCCAGATTTCCACCTTGCTTGCCGCCATGTTCATGCCCCGGTTGCCACCGGCCGCCGCTGGTCGGCCAGCCACCCGCTCCAGGAACCAGTGAACAGCTTGGCGCCACGCAGCCCGGCGCGCTCCATCGCCAGCAGGTTGTGGCAGGCGGTGACCCCGGAGCCGCACATCGCCACGACCTCGGAAGGGTCGCGCCCGGCCAGCAGCGCGCGGTATTCGTCGGCCAGCTGCATCGGCGATTTGAAGCGGCCGTCGGCCATGTTGTTCGCGTAGGGCCGGTTGACCGCACCCGGTACGTGCCCGGCGACCTTGTCCAGCGGCTCTTCCTCGCCGCGGAAGCGCGCCGCCGCGCGCGCATCGACCAGCATCCCGCCAGCGGCAAGATGGGCTTCGACGGCGTCGGCATCGAGCAGGCGCGAGGCGTCGAAGCTGGCGACGTAGCGCTGGCTGGCAGGCTCCCGCGGCAGCGACGAGACGGGCAGTCCCAGCGACGTCCAGCGCGTCCAGCCGCCGTCCAGCACCGCCACCTTTTCGTGGCCGAGCGTGCGCAGCAGGAACCACAGCCGCGCGGCGTAGGCACCGTCGGCATCGTCGTAGGCCACTACCTGCGAACTGGGCGCGATGCCCCAGCGGGTCAGCTTGGCGCAGAAGGTTTCGGCATCGGGCCAGGGATGGCGCCCCTCGCCCTTGCGCGACATGTCGGAGAGGTCGCGCTCCAGGTGCGCGTATGCGGCACCGGGGATGTGCGAACGCCGCCAGGACTGTTCGCCCAGGTTCGGGTCGATCAGGGAAAAACGACAGTCGACGATCACCAGGTCGGGACGCTCCAGCGCCACCGACAGGATGTCCGCCTGCACCACGGTAGTCCATCCGGCCATCACACCCTCCATTGGTTCGAGCCAGCCAGCCGTTCGCGCAGGTTGTACAGGATCGAGGCGGTCGCGCCCCAGATCCGCTGCGGCTGGTAGCGGTATTGGAACACGTGGCGGGCGCGCCCGCCGAACTCCAGCTCGATGGTGTCCAGCTGCGCCGGGTCCATCAGCAGTTCCAGCGGCACCTCGAACACTTCGGCCACCTCCCCCGGTTCCGGCACCGGCTGGAAGCCGGGATCCACCAGCACCACCGTCGGCAGCACGCGGAAGCCGGTGATGGTGAGCAGCGGATCGAGGTAGCCCAGCATCCGCGCCTGCGCGGCCTGCAGGCCCACTTCCTCGCGCGCTTCGCGCAGCGCCGCGGCGGCCGGGCTGGGGTCATCAGGCTCGATGCGGCCACCGGGGAAGCTGACCTGGCCGCCATGGTGGCGCAGGCCGTCGGTGCGGCGGGTCAGCAGCACCCCCGCGCCGGCCGCCCGCGGGATCACCCCCACCAGCACCGCCGCCGGATGCGGCGCCCGCGGCTGCACCAGACCGGTCAGGTCGGACAGGTTCCACGGCGCCACCGCGGGTGGCGCATCCAGCGGATGCAGCGCGCCGCGCAGCCAGTCGGCCAGCGCCGCGGCGTCCATCAGGCGTCCTCCGCCGCTGCCGGGCGCGCCGGCAGGATCACGTCCATCAGGTGCAGGCGGGCGGCATCGCCCAGCGTGGTCCACGCGGCGATTTCATTGCCGGTACGGCGGCAACCGCGGCACAGCCCGGCTTCGTCCAGCGTGCAGACACCAGTGCAGGGACTGAGCACGGCGCGGAACAGGTCACTCATGCCGCATATGTTAGCGCCGCAAACGCGATGCGCCGGCACATGGCCGGCGCATCGGGACTTGCCGCGGTGGCGCGCCGGGGCGCGGCCAACCGGATTACTTGACCGCGCCCAGCTCGATCTGCATGGCCACGGCCTGCTGCGCGAACTGCTGGTTCTGGTTGCCGCCCAGGCCCTTGCCCGGCGGGATGACCACTTCCCACACCGCGCCCTGCTGCATCAGCGGCAGGGTTTCCTTCAGCGCCGGGATCGGCGCATCGGCCACCTTGAACGCCGGCGGGGTCTGCACGCCGCTGAGCGGCACGCCCACGGCAGCCAGGAAGCTGCGGAAAGCGATCTGCACTTCGCTGGTGGCGGTGGCCTTGGCGCCGGTGCCGGCCTTGGCGATCCGGTACATGATGCCGCTGGGCAGGGTGATCACGCCCTGTTCGGCCTTGAACTTGGTGACGAACGCGGCGGACTGCGCCTGGTTGTCGGCCAGCGCCTTGCGGAAGGCTTCCTGCGCCTTCAACTCCATGCGCTGCTGGAAGCCGGAATAGGCGGCGCCCAGCTGCTGTTCGGTGTAGGCCGGCTGCTTCTTGGCGAAGGCATCCTGCACGCCACGCACCACGGTGGCGATGTCGACCGGCTCGCCGGTGTTGACCAGTTCCTGGCCGAGCTGCCAGCCGAAGGCGTAGCTGGCGTGGGTCTTGTCGACCACCGGCGCGGCGGCGGGCGCAGCAGTGGCGGGCTTGGCGGGGGCCGCGGCCGGCTTGGTCTGCGCCGAGGCGATGCCGGCGGTCAGGGTCAGGGCCGCCGCACTGGCAGCAATCGCACGCAACTTCATCCACAACCTCGTATGTCGAATGAGGCCGCCAACGCGGCCCGCAGGAATCCGGCGCAGGCCGGAAGGATTCGTCGACGCCGGGCGGAACGCCCCGACGCGACACGTTAGGATACTGGCCCCGGCACTTGACGGCTACCGGCACCCCTCTGCGACCCGGGCCGGCCCTCGAAGTTCCCTCCCGGCACACGAAAATCCGACTGGACCCCCGCATGACCAACAATCTGCTGCTGATCGACACCGCCGATGGCGTGCGCACCATCCGCATCAACCGCCAGGACAAGCTGAACGCGCTGAACGCCGCCACAATCGACGCCCTTGATGCGGCCTTTGCCGAGGCTGCCACCGACGACGCGGTGCGGGTGGTGGTGCTGACCGGCGCCGGCCCCAAGGCGTTTGTGGCGGGCGCCGACATCGCCGAGATGAATGCGCTGACGCCGGTGCAGGGCCGCGATTTCTCGCTGCGCGGCACCCGCATGATGCGGCGGGTGGAGAAGCTGTCGAAGCCGGTGATCGCGATGGTCAACGGTTTCGCCCTGGGCGGCGGGCTGGAGCTGGCGATGTGCTGCCACCTGCGCGTGGCCGCCGATACCGCCAAGGTGGGCCAGCCGGAAATCAATCTCGGCCTGATTCCCGGCTTCGGCGGCAGCCAGCGCCTGCTGCGCCTGTGCGGTCGCGCGGCAACGCTGGAACTGTGCCTGACCGGCGCCCCGGTCAACGCCGAGCGCGCGCTGCAGCTGGGCATCGTCAATCGCGTGGTGCCGGCCGCGGAGCTGGAGGCGGAAACCATGAAGCTGGCGGCGCAGCTGGCCAACGCCGCGCCGCTGGCGCTGCGCGGGATGCTGGACTGCGTGAACATCGGCGGCGAATGCGGCATCGAGGAAGGGCTGGAATACGAGTCGGCGCAGTTCGGCCTGATGTTCGCCACCGAGGACATGCGCGAAGGCACCTCCGCGTTCCTCGAAAAGCGCAAGCCGGCGTTCGCCGGGAAATGAAGCCGCTCACTCCCGCCTTCGCGGGAGTGGCGAACGAGACATGGATACCGCCTGCCCGACCTGCAGCTGCGCCGCGAAGCACCCGGCCCATCGGCTGCTGGCTGCGCTGTGCGAGGGCGATCTCGACGCGGCGATGACCTTGGGCCTGCTTGACGCCGCGCCCTGCCCGTCCTGCGCGTCCGCCTGCAGCGCGCGGTTGACCGAAGCGCGCGACGCGCGGCGCTTCGCGCTGGCCGCGCGGCAGCGCCACCGCGCCCGCGCCGAACGGCTGGCGCGGATCAAGGCTGAACGGGACGCCGCGCGTCGCACCGCCGTTGTGACAACGGCGCAGCAGGCCACACCCGCGCTGCCCGCGGCCGCCGCCGATGCGCTGGCGCGGGCGCTGGCGAAAGCCAAGGCACGCCACGCATGAACGCAACGCCCAAGCCGCGCGCCGCGCGCGGCAGCAAGCTCGCGCCCGCCGAAATCACCGAGCTGTTCACCCGCCTGCGCGCGGGCGACCCGCACCCCACCACCGAGCTGGAATACACCACCCCCTTCGAGCTGCTGGTGGCGGTGGTGCTGTCGGCGCAGGCCACCGACGTCGGCGTCAACAAGGCCACCCGCCGGCTGTATCCGGCCGCCAACACGCCCGCCGCGATCCTGGCGCTGGGCGAAGACGGCCTGAAGGGTTACATCAACACCATCGGCCTGTACAACGCCAAGGCGGCCAACGTGATCGCGCTGTGCCGGCTGCTGCTGGAACGCCACGGCGGCGAGGTGCCGCGCACGCGCGAGGCGCTGGAAGCCCTGCCCGGCGTGGGCCGCAAGACCGCCAACGTGGTGCTCAACACCGCGTTCGGCGAGCCCACCATCGCGGTGGACACGCACATCTTCCGCGTCTCCAACCGCACCGGGCTGGCGCCGGGCAAGGATGTGCGCACGGTCGAGGACAAGCTGGTGCGACTGGTGCCGGCCGAGTTCGCGCGCGATGCGCACCACTGGCTGATCCTGCACGGACGCTACACCTGCAAGGCGCGCAAGCCGGACTGCGCGCGCTGCGTGCTCCACGACCTGTGCCGCTGGCCGGACAAGGGACCGTCGGCGCAGCCCGCAGCGCCCTGAAAAAACAACGCCCCGCAGAGGCGGGGCGTCGTGTCCTGCATGACTAACGCGGCGATCAGAAGCGGAACTCGCCCCACACGCCGAACTCGTCGGTCTTGAGGTCCGTGCTGCGAGTGTCGTTGCGACGATCGGTGTGCTTGTACACGGTCGCGACCTTGACGCCCGGTGCGATCGGGAACTCCACGCCGAGGTTGTAGTAGGTGTCCTGCAAGCTCGGATTCAAGGTCTTGCTGACGTCACTGCGGTCGTAGCGGCCGAACACGGTCACGCCCTTTTCGTTGAGGCCCATGCTGCCCCACACCGACCAGCCGCTGGCTTTGTCGCTGGCCAGGGTGGTGACGTTGTTCCAGTTGTTGGCCTGGAAGTATTCGACGCCGAAGCGGGTTTTGCCGGACATGTAGGCCGCCAGGAAGTCCAGGCGGTTGGCGGTGTGGTTGGCATCGACGGTCTGCTTTTCCTTGCCCAGCGTGCCCGAATAGGCGCCGATGCCGACCACGGTCTGCTCGGTCGGGGCGAAGCTGAGGCGGCCTTCGAAATCCAGGCCTTTGCTGCGGCTCGGGTTCTTGTAACCGTTGCCGTTGAGCGCGGCGACCGCGTATTCCATCGAACCGCCGGCAACCTTGCCGCCCGCGTGCAGACCCCAGTCGGTCGAGGTACCGAACTTCAGGCGGTCGGTCAGGGTATTTTCGATGTAGCGCATGCCGTAGTAGTTCTCGGCGAAGGGCACCCAGGGCAGATCGGTGGCACCGGCGCGCAGCACGAACGCATCGTTGTGCTTGTATTGCACGTAAGCCTTCTTCAGATAGATCTCGGTCGCACCGATCGCCGACGAATACTGGAAGTCGGTGGTCAGGTTCATCGACCACTGGTCGTTGAACTTGTGGTCCACGCCCAGGTAGAAGCGCTTGATGTCGAACGCGAAGCCGGACTTGTCGGTCTTCACGCCCTTGCTGCTGTCGTCGATGTTGGTCAGGTCGTAGTACAGGCGGCCACTGAGCTTGGTGCCGTTGACCAGCTTCTTCAGGCTCGCGACGTCGTCCAGTTGCTCGTTGGTCTTGGCCTGGGCCACGTTGACGTCGGACTGCGCATCGTTGCGCTCCTCCAGGCTCTGGATCTGGGCCTGCAGCGCGGCGATCTGCGCCTTCAGCTCGGCGATGTCCTGGGCGCTGGGGGCACTCTGCGCGGCGGCGTTGAAACTGACGGTGCCGGCGATCAGGGCGATCGCGACGGCCAGACGGGTGGGACGCATGTGGGAACTCCGTTGTGATGGAAAGCTGTCTGGTGGGCAGCGCGCGGGTCTCCGCCTCGCGTCACCTGCAGCACGCATTTGACCCGCCATCGATTGCAGTTTTATTTCCCTTGCGCGCTTTTCTTCACGCGGCCGCCGTCCGCGCGCCACGCGTACCCCGCGCAACCGTCATGCCACCGTCACACGACTGACCCGCGGTCGTCACGCAAGCGCGATGGAATGCGCCACGAACCGGGCATCGCCCCGTCGCATCCGCTCACCAGGAGTTCTTCGTGTCCAAGTCCTTCAAGATCCGCATCGCCGCGCTCGCGCTGGCGACCAGTCTCTCTGCCGCCCTGTCCGCCAGCGCCTTCGCTTCCGACGTCACCGGCGCCGGCGCTTCCTTCGTCTACCCGGCGATGTCCAAGTGGTCGTCCGACTACAAGGCCGCGACCGGCAAGGAAGTGAACTACCAGTCGATCGGCTCCGGCGGCGGCATCGCCCAGATCAAGGCCGGCACCGTTGACTTCGGCTCCTCCGACAAGCCGCTGCCGCCGGCCGAGCTGGCGCGCTCGGGCCTGGCGCAGTTCCCGTCGGTGATCGGCGGCATCGTGCCGGCGTTCAACCTGCCGGGCATCGCCGCCGGCGCCATGAAGCTGGACCCGGACGTGCTGGCCGACATCTTCCTCGGCAAGATCAAGATGTGGAACGACCCGCGCATCGTCGCCAGCAACCGCGGCCTGAACCTGCCGGCGCAGAAGATCACCGTGGTGCACCGCTCCGACGGCTCCGGCACCACCTTCAACTTCACCAACTACCTGTCCAAGGTCAGCCCGTCGTGGAAGACCGAGGTCGGTGAAGGCACCGCGGTGAAGTGGCCTGCCGGCATCGGCGGCAAGGGCAACGAGGGCGTGTCCGCCTACGTCAAGCAGATCCGCGGCAGCATCGGCTACGTCGAGCTGGCCTACGCGATCCAGAACAAGGTCGCCTATTCGCGACTGAAGAACGCCGCCGGCAATTACATCAACCCGAGCGACGACAGCTTCGCCGAGGCCGCCGCCAGCGCCGACTGGAAGTCGACCAAGGACTTCTTCCTGATCGTCACCAACGCCCCCGGCCAGAACGCCTGGCCGATCACCGCCACCAACTTCATGCTGGTGCACAAGAACAGCAAGCCGGGCACCAAGGCCGCGCTGGAGTTCTTCCGCTGGGTCTATGCCAACGGCGACGCGTCCGCCGCTTCGCTGGGCTACGTCCCGCTCCCCGACTCGCTGGTCCAGCAGATCGACACCTACTGGACCCAGAACGTCAAGTAAGCCGCATTCCGCATAACCCCCTGTTGCGGGCCTTCGGGCCCGCTTTTTTTTGGTCGTCTCCCGGCGGGAACCATGACAAAACGCCTGCGATGGTCATCGGCCTGTCACAAAAACATCGTTTGATGTGCGCATCCGGCCATAGCCCTCGAGATACGCCATGTTCCGCTCCGCCTTCCGCCTCACCGCCCTTTGCCTGACCCTGGCCACCGGCCTGGCCGCGTGCTCCGGCGGCAATGACCGCACCGGTGCCGATGCCACGCAGGCTGACCGGGTTGCCGACGTCGTCACCGGCGCCGGCGCCAGCTTCGTCTATCCGTTGTTCTCGAAGTGGTCGTCGGACTACGCCAAGCTGAACGGCAAGCGCATCAACTACCAGTCCATCGGCTCCGGCGGCGGCATCGCCCAGATCAGGGCCGGCACCGTCGACTTCGGTTCCTCCGACAAGCCACTGCCGACCGAGGAACTGGTCAAGGACGGGCTGATGCAGTTTCCGTCGGTGATCGGCGGGGTGGTGCCGGTGGTCAACCTGCCCGGCATCGCGGCCGGCAAGCTGCGCCTGACCGGCGCGCTGCTGGCCGACATCTACCTCGGCAGGATCACGATGTGGAATGACGCCGCGATTGCCGCCGCCAACCCCGGCGTCGCCTTGCCGGCCGAACGGATCAACGTGGTGCGCCGCTCCGACGGTTCCGGCACCACCTTCAACTTCACCAATTACCTGTCCAAGGCCAGCCCCGACTGGAAGCGGCTGGTCGGCGAAGGCACCACCGTGAACTGGACCGGCACCAGCGTCGGCGGCAAGGGCAACGAAGGCGTGGCGTCCTACGTCAAGCAGCTGAAGGGCGCGATCGGCTACGTCGAGCTGTCCTACGCGCTGCAGAACGACATGGCCTACACCGCGATGCGCAACGCCGCCGGCAGCTGGGTGCAGCCCAATGCGGCAAGCTTCGCCGCGGCTGCCGCCAGCGCCGACTGGAAGAACGCGCGCGACTTCGCGCTGGTCATCACCGACGCGCCGGGCGCCGAGGCATGGCCGATCGCCGCCACCAACTTCATCCTGATGCGTCGCCAGCCGCGCGACGCCGCCAGCGCCGAGGCCGCACGCGAGTTCTTCCGCTGGGCCTGGACCAACGGCGGCGCGCAGGCGTCGGCGCTGGATTACGTACCGTTGCCGCCGGAGCTGGTGCGCCAGATCGAGGCGTACTGGGCCGGGCAACCGGGCTGACCCCGGCGCTGGCAGGTCCTTCCGCCCCCAACCGATGCCCGCCCCGCGGGCATGACGAGCAGACCGAATGAGTGCCACCACCACCGACCTTCCGATCGCCAGCCGCCGCGACGCCGCCGATGCGCGCCACGACCGCTGGTTCCGCTGGCTGCTGACCGCCACCGCGGTGTTCGTCCTCGTCACCCTGGCCGGCGCCGCGCTGTCGATGCTTTGGGGCGGCCGCAGCGTGCTCGCGCACGAAGGCCTGGGCTTTTTCTTCTCCACCGACTGGAATCCGGTGGAGGACAAGTACGGCGCGCTGGTGCCGATCTACGGCACCCTGGTCACCGCGCTGATCGCGATGCTGATCGCGGTACCGGTGAGCTTCGGCATCGCCTTCTTCCTCACCGAGGTGGCGCCGCGCTGGCTGCGCACGCCGGTGGGCACCGCCATCGAACTGCTGGCCGGCATTCCCTCGATCATCTACGGCATGTGGGGCTTCTTCGTGCTGATGCCGGTGATGCGCGAGCACCTGATCCCGTGGATGGACGCGCACCTGGGGCCACTGCCGGTGATCGGCCCGCTGTTCCAGGGCCCGCCGATCGGCGCCGGCATGCTGACCTCCGGGCTGGTGCTGTCGATCATGGTGATCCCCTTTATCTCCTCGACCATGCGCGAGGTGTTCCTGACCGTGCCGGCGCGGCTGAAGGAATCGGCCTACGCGCTCGGCGCCACCAAGTGGGAAGTGAGCTGGGACATCGTCCTGCCCTATACCCGCTCGGCGGTGATCGGCGGCGTGTTCCTCGGCCTTGGCCGCGCGCTCGGCGAAACCATGGCGGTGGCCTTCGTGATCGGCAACAGCGTGTCGTTCACGGCGTCGCTGCTGGAGCCCTCGACCACCATCGCCGCGCTGATCGCCAACGACTTCGGCGAGGCCACCGAAACCTATCGCGCCGCGCTGCTGCTGCTGGGCTTCGTGCTGTTCATCGTCACCTTCATCGTGCTGGCGCTGGCCCGGCTGATGCTGCTCAACCTCGAACGCAAGGAGGGCAACCGGTGAACGCCCCGTCCGCTTCGCTTTACCGTCGCCGCCGGATCAAGAACGCCGTCGCCATCGGCCTGGCCTGCGTGGCCGCGGTGTTCGGCCTGGCCTTCCTCGGCTGGATCCTGTGGACGCTGCTGGCCAAAGGCCTGGCGCACCTGAACCTGGCGCTGTTCACCCAGGACCAGCCGCCGCCGATGGAAGCCGGCGGCCTGCGCAACGCCATCGTCGGCAGCCTGCTGATGTGCGGCATGGGCGTGGCCATCGGCACCCCCCTGGGCATCGCCGCCGGCACCTGGCTGGCGGAGGTCGGCGGCCACCGCAAGCTCGGCACCGCGGTGCGCTTCGTCAACGACATCCTGCTGTCGGCGCCTTCCATCGTGCTGGGTCTGTTCGTGTACGCGGCCTTCGTGATGAACACCGGCGGCAACTTCTCGGCTCTCGCCGGCGCGCTGTCGCTGGCCTTCATCGTGCTGCCGGTGGTGGTGCGCACCACCGACGAGATGCTGCGGCTGGTGCCGGTGCAGATGCGCGAAGCCGCGCTGTCGCTGGGCGTGCCGCAGTGGAAGGTGACCCTGCAGGTGCTCTACCGCAGCGCCCTGCCCGGCATCGTCACCGGCGTGCTGCTGGCACTGGCGCGGATCAGCGGCGAGACCGCGCCGCTGCTGTTCACCGCGTTCGGCAACGAATTCTTCAGCCTCGACATCGGCGGCGCGATCAGCGCGGTGCCGCTGACCATGTACAAGTTCGCCGGCTCCGGCTTCGAGAACTGGGAGCAGCTGGCCTGGGCCGGCGCGCTACTGATCACCCTGTTCGTGCTGACCACCAGCCTGCTGGCCCGCTTCATCCTCCTGCGCAAGCGCGCTGCCCATGACTGACCTCCGGACCATTCCGATGAATTACGCCCAAGCCGCCATGCAAGCGCCGCACGATGACGCCCTGCCCCAGTCGCCGCCGGTGAAGCTGTCCGCCCGCGGGCTGAACTTCTGGTACGACAAGTCCCTGGCGGTGCGGAACATCGACCTCGACATCCCCGAGAAGCGCGTCACCGCGCTGATCGGCCCTTCCGGCTGCGGCAAGTCCACCCTGCTGCGGGTGTTCAACCGCATCTACGCGCTCTATCCCAAGCTGCGCGCCGAAGGCGAGGTGCTGCTGGACGGGGAGAACATCCTCGATCCGAAGTACCCGATGAACCGCCTGCGCAGCCGGGTGGGCATGGTGTTCCAGAAGCCGGTGCCGTTCCCGATGACCATCCACGAGAACGTGGCCTACGGCATCCGCCACCACGAGCGCCTGAGCAAGGCCGAACTGGACGTTCGCGTCGAGCAGGCGCTGCGCCAAGCGGCGCTGTGGGACGAGGTCAAGGACAAGCTGAAGGAAAGCGGGCTGGGCCTGTCCGGCGGCCAGCAGCAGCGCCTGTGCATCGCCCGCGCGGTGGCGCTCAAGCCCGACGTGCTGCTGCTGGACGAGCCGACCTCGGCGCTGGACCCGATCTCCACCGGCCGCATCGAGCAGCTGGTGGAGGAACTCAAGCAGGAGTTCACCATCATGATCGTCACCCACAACATGCAGCAGGCCGCGCGCGTGTCCGACTACACCGCGTTCATGTACCTGGGCGACCTGGTCGAGCACGGCGCGACTTCGCAGATTTTCTCCAACCCGGCCAAGCAGCAGACCGAGGACTACATCACCGGTCGCTTCGGCTGACCACGGCCGATCCACGCACACGCGACGACCCCTCGCCCCCTTGCGGGGCACTTCCCCGGACATCGGGCGGAAGGAGCAAAAGATGAACGAGCAATACAACCACATCGTCAAGAGCCTAGACGACGAACAGCGCGCGCTGCAGGGCGAGCTGATCCGCATGGGCCTGATGGCCGCCGCCCAGCTGGAGGCCGCGCTGGACGTGGTGGAGCGCCGCGACGACGGCGCCGCCGAGCGCGTGATCGCCAACGACGAGGCGATCGATACGCTGGAACAGCAGGTCAACCACGACGTGATCCGCCTGATCCAGCGCGGCCCGCTGGCCACCGACCTGCGCCTGATCCTGGCCGCGTTGCGGGTGGCCTCGGACATCGAGCGGATCGGCGACTATGCCGCCAACATCGCCAAGCGCTCGCTGGTGCTGAACCAGCTGCCGCCGCTGCCGCTTACCCGCGGCCTGGGCACGCTGGGGCGGATGGCGGTGCAGCAGGTGCGCGACGTGCTGGAGGCCTACCGCGAACGCGACGGCGAGGCCGCACTGCGCGTGCGCGCCCGCGACGCCGAGCTGGACACCCTCTACACCGGGCTGTTCCGCGAGCTGCTGACCTACATGATGGAAGACGCGCGCGCGATCACCGCCTGCACCCACCTGCTGTTCATGGCCAAGAACATCGAGCGGATCGGCGACCACGCCACCAACATCGCCGAGAACGCCTGGTTCCTGATCCACGGCGAAGAGCTGCTGCCGCAGCGCGACAAGCGCGACGACAGCAACACCACCGCCGTCTGAACCGTCCGGAACGACGCGGGCCGGTGACTGGCCGCCCCGTGCCGCAAGCGGTAGCATCGGCCCACCATCAGGCGCTATCGCGCAAGGAGTCGACCATGTCGCAGTCCCGTAACCCCCTGGCGCTGGTGCTTGGCGCCGCCGTCGCCACCGGCGCGCTCGCCGGCCCGCTGTTCTCCATGGACGCGATGGCGCACGGCTACCTGCAGGATCCGCCGAAGGCCGCCGCCGCCGAGGGCAAGTGCGGTGAAGGCAAGTGCGGCGCCGGCATGATGGGCGCCGACAAGCCCGCCAAGGCCGACAAGGCCAAGCACGAAGGCAGCTGCGGCATGGCGCAGAAGGACACCGACAAGGACGGGCGCATTTCACGCGCCGAGTTCGCCGCCGCCCACGGCGGCAAGGACACGATGTTCCCGAAGATCGACACCGACGGCGACGGCTTCATCAGCCAGGCCGAAATGGACGCACACCACGCCGCCATGAACAAGGACGGCAAGGCCGCCGGCGAAGGCAAGTGCGGGGAAGGCAAATGCGGCGAGGGCAAATGCGGCGGCAGCATGTGAGCCGTGGCTGACGCCCTGCCCCCGCGCGGCGCCGGCCTTGGCCTGCGCCGCGCGCTGCTGGACGAATTGATCGGGGCGCCTGCGGGCGCCTTCGATTTTCTGGAATGCGCGCCGGACAACTGGATCGGCGTCGGCGGCGCGCTCGGCGAGCAGCTGCAGACGCTGACGGCGCGGCACCCGCTGAGCTGCCACGGCCTGTCGCTGTCGCTGGGCGGGCCGGACCCGCTGGATCACGCGCTCCTGCGACAGACCCGCGATTTCCTCGACCGTCATCAAGTGGCGCTGTACAGCGAGCACCTGAGCTACTGCGCAGCAAACGGCCACCTCTACGACCTGCTGCCACTGCCGTTCACCGAGGAAGCGGTGCTGCACGTCGCCGCGCGCATCCGCCAGGCGCAGGACGCGCTGGGCCGGCGGATCGCGGTGGAGAACGTCAGCTACTACGCCGCGCCGTTCCGGCAGCTCGCCGAAATCGACTTCATCAATGCGGTGCTGGCGGAGGCCGGCTGCGACCTGCTGCTGGACGTCAACAACGTCTACGTCAACGCGATCAACCACGGCTACGACGCGCGCAGCTTCATCAAGGCGATGCCGACGCAGCGCATCGCCAGCTACCACGTTGCCGGTCACTTCGACGAGGCCGACGACCTCAAGATCGACACCCACGGCACCGCCGTGAAGGACGAGGTGTGGGCGCTGCTCGGCTTCGCCTACGCCAGCCACGGCGTGCGCCCCACCCTGCTGGAGCGCGACTTCAACTTCCCGCCGCTGCCCGTGCTGGTGGACGAGGTGGCGCGCATCCGCGCGCTGCAGGCCGCGGCATGAGCACACTGCACGACCAGCTGCACGTGCTGGCCGCGCACGTGCGCGATCCGGCCACGCACCCCGGCCCGCCGGGCATCGAAGACCGGCGGCTGGCGGTCTATCGCGAGCTGGTGGCCAGCAACCTCGACGGCCTGCTGGCCGGCACCTTCCCGGTGATCCGCCGGACCCTGGGCGATGTGGAGTGGCAGGCGCTGCTGCGCCGCTTCCTTGCCGGGCATCGCAGCGAAACCCCGCTGTTCACCCGGCTGGGGCTGGAGTTCATCGCCTTCCTCGAGGCCGCGGAAGATCCCGCACGGCCGTGGCTGGCCGAGCTGGCGCACTACGAATGGGCCGAACTGGGCCTGCAGCTCAGCGACGCCGCGCTGCCTGCGCACGATCCCGATGGCGACCTGCTGGACGGCGTGCCGCTGCTGTCACCGCTGGCCTGGCCGCTGGCCTACCGCTGGCCGGTGCACAGGCTTGGCCCGGACTGCCAGCCCACCGAACCACCGCCCGCACCCACGCTGGTGCTGCTGCGCCGCGATCGCGGCGGCCGCGTCCATTTCTCGATACTGTCGCCGCTGCTGTATCGCTTGTTGGCGCTGGCCGGCGCCAACGACGGGCGCAGCGGTCGCGCGCTGCTGCGCCAGCTGGCCGAGGAAGCCAGCCATCCGGACTTCGACGCATTCCTCGGCGAAGCGAGGCCGATGTTGCAACGGCTGCGCGCCGAGGGCGTGCTGGTGGGCACCGCGCCTGCCGCGTGCTGAAAACGACGTGGGCCGGCGCGCCGCTCTGCTAGGCTTTGCCGATGACCGATACGCAAGATGCACCAGCCTTCGCGGCGATGGCCGAGCGCTTCCGCGGCTACCTGCCGGTGGTGGTGGACGTGGAAACCGGCGGCTTCGACTGGAACAAGCACGCCCTGCTGGAGATCGCGGCAATCCCGATCGAACTGGATGCGGCCGGCAACTACGTGCCGGGCGAAGTCGCGCACGCGCACATCGCCCCCGCGCCCGGCACCAGCATCGACCCGAAGTCGCTGGAAGTCACCGGCATCAAGATCGGCCACCCGCTGCGCGGCGAGGTGGACGAGCGCAGCGGGCTGGACGCGATCTTCGCGCCGGTACGCGCCGCGGTGAAGAAGCACGGCTGCCAGCGCGCCATCCTGGTGGGCCACAACGCCCACTTCGACCTCAATTTCGTCAACGCCGCGGTGGCGCGGGTGCAGCACAAGCGCAACCCGTTCCACCCGTTCAGCGTGTTCGACACGGTGACGATGGCCGGCCTGGCCTACGGCCAGACCGTGCTGGCGCGCGCGGCGATGGCGGCCGGGCTTGGCTGGGATCCCAGCCAGGCACATTCAGCGGTATACGACACCGAGCAGACCGCGAAGCTGTTCTGCGCGATTGCCAACGCATGGAAAAAGCCATATCCCGCAGCGCAGGTCGCTCCGTCCGCATCGAGCGCAGGGACAATCGGCGCCATGGATGGCGCCGATTAGCCTACATGGACGTACTTGCGGCGTGTCCCAAGCCGATGTGGGCGGAGCGCCCTGCGCGTAAGGGACTCACGTCAGCTTCACCTGTGATTTCACCCTGAGCGTGCGCACGATCCCGTACGCGCTGATCGCCATCCACACGGCTTCCAGCACGAACACCGACACGTTGAACTTGCCCAGCAGCGACACCAGCACGCCGCCGGAGCCGAACAGATTCAACAGCTGATAGACGATGCCAGTGCCGGACAGCTTCCCGGCCTGCAGCAGGAAAAACGCCACCAGCACCGCCAATGTCCCGGCGATGCCCACCCAGTCGTACCACATCAGGTTCAACGCCATCACGCGCTCCTTTGCCGCACGGCTTCGAACAGCGCCACGCCGCTGGCGACCGAGACGTTGAGGCTCTCGAAACCGCCCGGCATGGGGATCTTCACCAGCTGGTCGCAGTTTTCGCGGGTGAGCCGGCGCAGGCCTTCGCCTTCGCTACCCATCACCAGCGCCACGTTGCCCTTCAGGTCGATGGCGTACAGCGAGGCGTCGGCTTCGCCGGCCAGCCCGTAGATCCACACGCCGGCCTTCTGCAGGTCGCGCAGGGTGCGCGAGAGATTGGTCACGCTGAAGATCGGCAGCGTGTCCGCCGCGCCGGCGGAAGTCTTGCGCACGGTGGCGTTGACCTGCACCGCCTTGTCCTTCGGGAACACCACCGCCGTGGCGCCCGCCGCGGCGGCGCTGCGCAGGCAGGCGCCGAGGTTGTGCGGGTCCTGCACGCCGTCCAGCACCAGCAGCAGCGCGCGGCCTTCGGCGGCTTCGATCAATGCCGGCAACTCGTGCTCGTCCCAGGTCTTGGCCGCGGCGTAGCGCGCCGCCGCGCCCTGGTGACGCACGCCGCCGGCCACGCCATCCAGCGCCTGCTGGGCGACCCGGCGCACGTCGATGTCCTTGCGCCGCGCCTGCTGTTCGATTTCGGTGATGCGCGGGTTCTTGCCGCCGGCTTCCAGCAGCACTTCGCGCACGTGTTCGGCGTCGTGCTCCAGCGCGGAGGCGACCGCGTTGATGCCGACGATCCATTGGGAGGGTTTGCTCATGCGGGTATTGTGCCTTAGCACCTCCCCTGCGAATGCAGGGGGAGGTTTCGGGAAGGCGTGCTTTTCAAGACCAAGAGCACCCTCCAGCCCTCCCGTGCTTCGCAAGGGAGGGAGCAAAGCGCGCAGACCCTCAGTACCTCTTCTTCTTCCGCTTGCCCGGCTGGCCGCGCTCCGGTGACGCCGGCAGGCCGGCGTCTTCCTCGGCCAGGCGGAAGTCGATCTTGCGCTCTTCCACGCTGGCCTTGAGCACCACGATGCGGACGCGGTCGCCGAGCCGGAACTCGCGGCCGCGGCGCTCGCCGGTGAGCGTCTTGCGCACCGCGTCGAAGTGGTAGAAGTCGCGCGGCAGCTGGGTGACGTGGACCAGGCCGTTGACCTTGGAATCGTCCAGCTCGATGAACAGGCCGAAGCTGGTCACGCCGCTGATGGTGCCGTCGAACTCCTTGCCGACGTGGCTTTCCATCCACGCCGCGCGGTAGCGCTCGTCGACTTCGCGCTGGGCCTCGTCGGCGCGGCGCGAGCGCTCGGAACACTGCAGCGACAGGCTGGTCATTTCGTGCGGCGAGTATTCGTACGCTTCCGGCCGGCCGCCGGCCAGCGCGTGCTTGATCGCGCGGTGCACCAGCAGGTCGGGATAGCGACGGATCGGCGAGGTGAAGTGCGCGTAGGCCTCCAGCGCCAGCCCGAAGTGGCCGATGTTGTCCGGCGCGTACACCGCCAGCGACTGGCTGCGCAGGATCACCGACTCCAGCAACGCGGCGTCGGGGCGCTCGCGGATCTTTTCCAGCATTGCGCGGAAGTCCTTCGGCCTGACCTTCGCCCACGGCGGCATGCGCAGGGTGAACTCCTTGAGGAATTCCTCGAGGTCGGCGTACTTGGATTCCGGCGGCTTGTCGTGGTCGCGGTAGGGCGCCGGGACGCGCGCCTGCATCAGGTACAGCGCGGCCTGCACGTTGGCCGCGATCATGCATTCCTCGATCAGCTTGTGGGCATCGTTGCGCTGGAGCATGCCGGCCTGGGTGACCACGCCCCTGGCGTCCAGCACGAAGCGCACTTCGCTGCTCTCGAACTCGATCGCGCCGCGCTTGGCGCGCGCCTTGTCCAGCACCTTGTAGAGCTGGTGCAGGCGCTGCACCTGCGGCAGCAGCGCGCCGATCTTCGCCAACGCGGCGTCGTGGTCGTCCTCCGGGATGCCCTCGCCGACCGCGTTCCACACGTCGGTGTAGGTGAGACGCGCGTGCGAATGCATCACTGCTTCATAGAACCGGCTCGACGTCACGATGCCGTCGCGGCCCACCTGCATGTCGCAGCAGAAGCACAGCCGGTCCACCGCCGGCATCAGCGAGCAGATGCCGTTGCTCAGCGTCTCCGGCAGCATCGGCACCACGAAACCGGGGAAGTAAACCGAGGTCGCGCGCAGCTGCGCCTCGTCGTCCAGCGGGGTGCCGGGCCGCACATAGTGCGAGACGTCGGCGATCGCGACGATCAGGCGGAAGCCGTCGGCATTGGGTTCGCACCACACCGCGTCGTCGAAATCCTTGGCGTCCTCGCCATCGATGGTCACCAGCGGCACGCGGCGCAGGTCGACCCGCGCCGCGATCTCCGCGTGCTGCACTTCCAGCGGCACCTCGGTGGCCTGCGCCAGCACTTCGGGCGGGAATTCGTGCGGGATGTCGTGACCATGGATCGCCGCTTCCACCGCTTGCGAGGCGGTGAGCTTGTCGCCCAGCACCACCAGCACGCGGCCGATCGGCGGGCGATGCGCGTCCTGCGGGGTGGTGATTTCCACCACCACCAGCTGGCCGGCCTTCGCATCGTTGCGCGCGTCCTGCGGCACCATCACGTTGCGCTGGATGCGCTTGTCGTCCGGCACCACGTAGGCGATGCCCAGCTCTTCTGTATAGCGGCCCAGCAGCCGGGTCAGGCGGCGCTCCAACACCTCGACGATGGTCGCTTCGCCGCGACCGCGCCGATCCATGCCGGTGATGCTGACCAGCACGCGGTCGCCGTGGCTGACCTTGCGCATTTCATACGGCGGCAGGAACAGGTCGTCGCCGCCCTTCTCGGGGCGCAGGAAGCCGAAGCCGTCGGGGTTGGCGATCACGCTGCCGGGGATCAGTTCGGCCTGCGCCGCCGGCACGTAGCCACCGCGCCGGTTCTGCAGCAGCTGGCCGGCGCGCAGCATCGCGCCGAGGCGCTTCTGCAGGGCATCGAAACGGTCCGGTTCGGTCAGCGCCAGCTTCTGCGCCAGCGCCTGGTCGTCCATCGGCCCATCCTGCGCGGCCAGCATCTGCAGGATCATTTCGCGGCTGGCGATCGGGTGTTCGTAACGCTGTGCTTCGCGATGCGCATGCGGGTCGGCGACCGGCGCCGATGCCGGCCGCGGCGCGCGCCGGCCCGGTCCGCCCGCCGGCGGTTCGGGCATCCAACCCGGCCGCTTGCCGGCACCCTTGGCAGGTGATCCACTGGACTTGCCGGCGCCTTTTGTGGTGCCGGCCCCCTTGTCGCGGCCCTGGCCGCGCTTGCTGGGAGGTTTGCTCATGCCGCGATGTTACAGGCCCAAAGTGAACCGCATGCAGGCCGGCAAATAACTGTTGACAGTCCCGGCGCATCTCTGGAGAATGCGCGGCTCACCACCGGCCCAGGTGGCGGAATTGGTAGACGCACTAGTTTCAGGTACTAGCGGGTAAAACCGTGGAGGTTCGAGTCCTCTCCTGGGCACCAAAGTGGTTCTGAAGAAGCCCGCGCAAGCGGGCTTTTTTGTTGCCTGTCGCAGCCGCATCGCGGGTGCGGGCAGCGGCACCAAATTGCGTCGCGGGTTGCGGCCGGCTCAGTGGAAATCGCGGCTGCGCACGTCCAGGCTGCCGAGCAGCGGGGTCAGGTCATGCAGGCGCTTGGCGATCAGGTGGCGCACGCCGTGTTCTGCTTCCAGCCGGCCTTCCACCATCATCAGCTTCGACTCCAGGAACGGCTGCCGCTGCTGGTCGGCCACCTGCTTCCAGACCACCACGTTGATCATCCCGTGCTCGTCCTCCAGGGTCACGAAGGTGACGCCGCTGGCGGTCTGCGGGCGCTGCCGCCCCACCACCAGCCCGGCCGCGGCGATGTGCCGGCCCGATGGAATCCGCGGCAGCTCCCGCGAGCTGCGGCAGCGGCGCGCCCGCAGCTGCGCGCGCAGCCGCGCCAGCGGGTGCCGGCCCAGCGTGGTGCCCACGGTGGCGTAGTCGGCGAACAGGTCTTCGCCCGCCGTCGGCAGCGGCAGCGCCACCTGGATTTCGCGCGGCCGGGTCGCCGCAACCAGCAAGGGACGCTGCTCTTCCACGCCGGCCACCTCCCAGCGCGCGCGATGGCGATGGCCGGCCAACCCGCGCAGCGCGCCGGCATCGGCCAGCGCTTCGCGGGCACGGCTGTCCAGCGCGGCGCGCTCGGACAGATCGGCAACATCGGTGAAGGCCTGCGCCGCCCTAGCCCGTTCGATCCGTCGCGCACTGTCCTCGTTGAAACCCTTCACCATGCACAGCCCCATCCGCAGCGCGAACGCGCCGCGTCGGTCCGGCTCCAGCGTGCAGTCCCAGTCGCTGTGGCGTACGTCCACCGGGCGCACTTCCACCCCGTGCCGACGCGCGTCCTGCAGCAGCTGGTCGGGGCTGTAGAACCCCATCGGCTGGCTGTTGAGCAGGGCGCAGGCAAAGGCCGCGGGATAGTGGCATTTGAGCCAGCTGCTGGCATAGGTGAGCAGGGCGAAGCTGGCCGCGTGCGACTCCGGGAAGCCGTAGCTGCCGAAGCCCTTGATCTGCTCGAAGATGCGCGCCGCGAACTCCGCGCTGTAGCCGCGCGCCAGCATCCCCTTGGTCAGCTTGTCGCGGTGGTGCTCCAGCCCGCCGTGGCGCTTCCATGCCGCCATCGAACGACGCAGGTCGTCGGCCTCGCCGGGCGTATAGCCGGCGGCGACGATGGCCAGCTCCATCACCTGCTCCTGGAACAGCGGCACCCCCAGCGTGCGCTCGAACACGCGCTCCAGTTCCTTCGAGGGATAACGCACCGGCTCATCGCCGGTACGCCGGCGCAGATAGGGATGCACCATGTCGCCCTGGATGGGCCCCGGGCGCACGATCGCCACCTCGATCACCAGGTCGTAAAACGTGCGCGGCTGCAGCCGCGGCAGCATCGCCATCTGCGCGCGCGATTCGATCTGGAACACGCCGATGGTGTCGGCGCGGCAGACCATCTCGTAGGTGGCCGGGTCTTCGGCCGGGATCGTCGCCAGCGCCAGGTCGCGGCCGTGGTGGGCGCGCAGCAGGTCGAGGCAGCGCCGCAGCGCGGTGAGCATGCCCAGCGCGAGGATGTCGACCTTGAGCAACCCGACGGCATCCAGGTCGTCCTTGTCCCACTGCACCACGGTGCGCCCGTCCATCGCCGCGTTCTCCACCGGCACCAGCGTGGACAGCGGCTGCTCGGAAATCACGAACCCGCCCGGATGCTGCGACAGGTGGCGCGGAAATCCCACCAGTTCCCCGGCCAGCACCAGCACCCGCCGCAACAGCGGGCTGTCGGGGTCGAAGCCTTTTTCGCGCAGGCGCTCGGGCGGCGGCAACGCATCACTCCAGCGGCCGACGCAGCCGGCCAGCGCGTCGACCTGGTCCGGCGGCAACCCCAGCGCCTTGGCCACGTCGCGGATCGCACCGGCGCCGTGGTAGCTGCTGGCCACCGCGGTGAGCGCGGCGCGGTCGCGGCCGTAGCGCTGGAAGATGTACTGGATGACCTCCTCGCGCCGCTCGTGCTCGAAATCGACGTCGATGTCCGGCGGCTCGTCGCGCTCCTTCGAGACGAAACGCTCGAACAGCATGCCGATCCGGTCGGGGTCGATCTCGGTGATGCCCAGCGCATAGCAGACCACCGAGTTCGCTGCCGAGCCGCGGCCCTGGCAGAGGATGCCGAGGCTGCGGGCGTGGCGCACGATGTCGTGCACGGTCAGGAAATAGCCCTCGTAGCGCAGTTCGGCGATCAGGCCCAGTTCCTTGTCGGCCAGTGCGCGCGCCTTGCGCGGAACCGCCTGCGGCCAGCGCCAGCGCAGGCCCTGTTCGGTCAACGCACGCAACCAGCTGGCGGGCGTCTGCCCGGCCGGTACCAGCTCCTGCGGATACTGGTAGCGCAGCTGGCCCAGGTCGAAGGTGCAGCGCTTGGCGATGCGCACGGATTCGGCGAGCAGTTCCGGCGGATACAACCCGGCCAGTGCGTGCAGCGGGCGCAGGTGGCGCTCGCCGTTCGGGAACAACCGCAGCCCGGCTTCCGCCACCGTGGTGCGATGACGGATCGCGGTCATCACGTCCTGCAGGGCGCGGCGCCCGCGCGCGTGCATGTGCACGTCGCCGGCGGCGACCAGCGGCAGGCCCAGCGCGTTGCCGAGTGACTGCAGGGCCGCGAGTTTCTCCGCATCGCGCTGGCCGCGATGCAGTTCCGCCGCGATCCACAGCCGCGCCGGGAAAATCCCCCGCAACCAGTGCCCGTCCCGGCAATCGGCCGGATCGTCCGGAATCCACAGTGCGGAAAGTCCGTCCAGCGGGCCGGAAACATCCTCGCGCAGCAGTCGGTATTCGCCCTTCGGTGCGCGTCGGCGGGCGGTGGTGACCAGCCGGCACAACGCCTGGTAGCCGGCGAGGTTCTCGACCAGCAGCACCAGTTTCGGGCCGCCCTCGATGCGCATCTCGCTGCCGACGATCAGCGGCAGGCCAACTTCCTTCGCCGCCTGCCAGGCGCGCACGATCCCGGCCAGCGTGCACTCGTCGGTGATCGCCAATGCCGTGTAGCCGTGCTGGCGGGCGCGCTCGAACAGCTCGCGCGCACTGGAGGCGCCGCGCTGGAACGAGAAGCTCGACAGGCAGTGCAGTTCGGCGTAGTGCATTCGGGCCAGACTCATGCGAACCAGCCGTGCAGCCAGTAGCCGCCGTCACCGCCGACAGGTTGGTACACCCAGGCGCGCTGGCCGGTGGCCAGCTGGGCGACGGCGTAATCGCGGCGGATATCGCCGTTCCACCAGCCGGACTCGATGCGTTCGGGACCCGCCAGCAGGCGCGGCGTCGGACCGCGCAGCGGGATGGGCCTGGCCAGCAGCCAGCCGGGGCGCTGCGGCGGCAGTGATTGGGCCGGAAGCCGCGCCGAGCCGTGACGGGTCGGAGGCGCCGCGACATCGCGCCACGCCGCTTCCGGGCGATGGTCGTCATGGGCGGACAGACCGTGCACGGCCGTTTCGCCCAGCCGTGCGCGCAGGCGTTCGCGCAGCTGCTCCCACGAAGTCGCCTGCTGCGGGCGCGCATCGAACAGCTCGCGGTGCGCCGGCATGAACGGCGGCAACTCCTCCGCCACCAGCGCCAGCGCGCGCACGGGCGCGGCCACCTGCGCCTGCTCCAGCCGGGCACGCGCCAGCTCGAACAGCAGCGCGGCATCGCGTTCCGGCGCAAGCAGCCCGACCGCCACCTCGGTCGCCGCGCCGCCCTCGTGTTCCAGCTGCAGGGCGAACCGCTGCACGCCGCCATCGCGGCCGGCCAGGAAGGCGGCAAGATCCGCGGTCAGCCGCTTCAGCGGAAACAGCAGCGCCTGCGAGGATTCGACTTCGTAACCGAGCTCGATCCGCATCGCGAACCGGTCCGGCGGGCGATACCAGGCCAGCGCCAGTTCGTGCTCGCCCAGCAACGCATCCAGATGCCGCAGGACATCCGCCGGGAAGCGCCGCGCCAGCCCGGCGCGCGGCAGCGCCATGACCTGGCGCAGCGTGCGCAGGCCCATGCGCTGGAAGGCGGTGGCGACGTCCGGCGCGAAGCCGGCGCGCTGCACCGGCAGCTGCCCGAGGGCATGGCGCATCGGCTCGACGCCCGCCACCGCCAGCCCGTCGTGGACATTGGCCAGCGCCCGCGCCGCCGCCGGGTTCGGCGCGGCGACGATCCGGTGGCGGAAGCCCAGCTGCGCCAGTTCTTCCCGCAGCCGGGCCTCGAAACGCGGCCAGGGGCCGAACAGACCCAGGCTGCCTTCGATCTCGACGATCAACGCATGGCCGTATTGGGCGCTCACCTGCGAACTGAAGCGGTAGGCCCAGGCGGCGAGGAAGCGGTGCCAGCGGGCCTCCTCATGCGGGTCGTGTTCGATGATGGCGAAGCTGCCGGCGAGCGCCTGCGCCGCGGCCAGTGACATGCCCCGGCGCAGGCCGAGCGCACGGGCCGCCGGATTGACCGCATGCAGCACGCGCCGCTGCGGCGCCCCCGCGACCAGCGCCAGCGGCGCATCGGGTTCGGCGCAACGCCGCAGCACGCCGTCCAGCGCGAGCTGCGGCAGCAGGATGCAGGCCCAGCGCATGGCCTAGCCTGCAAGCGGGATCGGCCGCGGCGGTGCCAGCCCGCCGCGGCACTTGAGCACGCGCAGCTGCGCGGGGCGTGCGTCGATGGCGATGCGCAGCGCCGCCGGCGAGGGATTGCGCGCGGCGGTGAGCGGCCGGGTTGCGAATGCCAGCGTGCGCCCCGACTCGGCGGCCACCTGCAATCGCCGCAGGGCGCGGTCATCGGCCTTCAGCGGCCAGCACAGCACCGCGCCGCAGCTGCCCGAACGCAGGCACTGTTCGGCCGCCCACAGGGCATCGCGGGGCGACCCGGCCTCGACCACCTGCAGCTGGCGCAATTCAATGCCCGCCGCCTGCCAGGCCGGCGCGAACGGGATATAGGGCGGCGCCACCAGCACGATGCGTTCGCCGGCTTGCGACAGCCGCGCCAGCGTCGGCCACAGCAGCTGCAGTTCACCCACCCCGTCCACCGGGATCAGCAACTCGCTCAGCGCCGCCTCCGGCCAGCCGCCGCTGGGCAGCGCCGCGTCCAGCCCGGCATGCCCGGTGGGCTGTGTGCTCGGCGGCAATGCCGCCGGCTGGCCTTTCCAGACGCGCCGCTGTTGCAGCAGCGCATCGATCGCAACCACCGCGCCCATGTCATCCCCGCCTGACCAGGCCGCAGAACACGCCTTCGACCGCGAAGTCCTGCCCTGCCTCGACCTCGATCGGCGCATAGGCCGGATTGCGCGGCAGCAGGCGCAGCGTGCCGGCAGCGCGCGCCAGCCGCTTGATGGTCAGCTCGCCGTCCAGCCGCGCCACCACCACCTGCCCGTCGCGGGCCTCCGGGGTGCGCTTCACCCCGACCAGGTCGCCATCGAGGATGCCGTCTTCGATCATCGAATCGCCCTGCACCCGCAGCAGGTAGTCGGGCGTAGCCGAAAACAGCCGCGCGTCCAGGGTCAGGGTGTCGGCCAGCCCGGCATCGGCACCGATCGGCGTACCGGCCGCCACCCGGCCCAGCACCGGCACCCGCAAGAGGTCGGCGCGCGCCCGCATCCCGGCCGGGCGGATGCCACGCGCCTGCCCGGCGGTGACTTCCACCAGCCCGGCCTCGGCCAGCGCCAGCACGTGCTTGCGCGCCGACGCGCGGGTCGCCAGCCCGCAGGCGGCGGCGATCTCGGCCAGGGTCGGCGGCTGGCCATAGCCGGCCACCCGGTCACGGATGAAACCGAGGATGGCGGCGCGGCGGGGAGGAAGACTGGACATAGGATACATTTGTATCCCAATTCGTTCGAACAGCCAAGTACCGGCGGACGCGCATCCAGCGCCCCGGCCGCGGCATCTGGCCGTGCTGGATAGCGACTTCCGGGAACGCCCCCCCCTGTCGCTTATGATCTGAACCCCATGACGACAGAGTCATTCGCTGGCAGAAAGCTCTGGCACCATCCGCAACGCCCAGCCTCGGACAGGTTGGGCGTTTTGTTTCGTGAGCATTGCCGGCCGCGCTCCGCGCCGGAGCGAGGACCGCCATGACCGCCAGCAACCACCCCCTGCACGGCTGGGACAGCGAGCAGATCGCCCTGCATCGGCCGCAGCTGGAGGATGCGGATGTGCATGCACTGCTGGCACGCTTTCCCGGTCTGCGCGGGCCGATGCAGATCCTCTGGCGCAGCCCGCGCCCGTTCTCGGCGGTGGCGCGGGTTGGCACGGCGGCGGGCGAAGTTTTCGTCAAGCGCCAGCACCTGCGCGTGCGCACGCCGGTCGCGCTGGGGGAGGAACACGCTCTGCTCGTCCATCTGCGCCGCCGCGACATCCCGGTTCCGCAGATACTGGCCGACGCCGACGGCATGACCGCCATCGCGATGGGCGAATGGGTGTACGAAGTCCAGGCGCCGGCCGCCGGGCTGGATCTTTATCGCGACACGCCCTCGTGGACGCCGCTGCGCCAGCTCGCGCATGCCCGCCACGCCGGCCGCATGCTGGCACGGCTGCACCGGGCCGCGGCGGACTTCGATGCCACCCAGCGCAGCGCCACCTTGCTGGTTGCCCGCGACGACGCCCTGCGCGCGCCCGAGTTGCACGCCGCCATCGAATCGCAATGGGTCTGGCGCCCAGGGCTCGCGGCCTACCTCGCCGGCCGCGGCGACTGGCGCGACGAACTCGCCCCGCTGGCGGCGCGCCACCGCGCCCTGCAGCCGCACCTCGACGCACTGCCGCGGCTGTGGACGCACGGCGACTGGCACGCCTCCAATCTCTGCTGGACCGGCGCCGGCGACAATGCCGAAGTGGCCGCCGTGCTCGACTTCGGCCTGTGTGCGCCGACCTTCGCCCTGTACGACCTGGCCACCGCCATCGAGCGCAACGCCATCGCCTGGCTGCAGCTGGAGCGCGGCATGCAGGCCATCCATCCGGACACCGCGCGGGCGCTGGTCGCCGGCTATGCGGAAGTGCTGCCGTTGGCGACCGCCGAACGCGCCCTGCTCGCCGACCTGCTGCCGCTGGTGCACATCGATTTCGCGCTGTCGGAAATCGACTATTACCAGGCCGCATTCGGCGCGCGCGCACAGGCGGACCAGGCCTGGGACGGCTTCCTGCTGGGCCATGCGGCATGGTTCCAAACCCCGCCGGGGCTGGCTTTGCTGACAGCGATCCACGAACCGGAATGAGCCGGCGCTGGCCCGCCACAGGCCGTTCATGGTTCAATTGCAACAGAAGCGGGGGTGCCCGGCGTTGCCGGGCTGAGAGAGTCCCTTGGAACCTGATCCGGTTTGCACCGGCGTAGGGAGCTTGATTGGACGGTCATGTCCCGCGCGGACGGCTGTCCGCCGTCGCTTCGCTCTCCTCCCTGAGACGACGACGATGAAATTCTCCCGCACCCCCCTGCTGCTTGCCCTGCTGCCGCTGCTGGCCACCGCTGCGCCGGCCGACGAGGCCGATGGCCAGTCGAAGATCACCCGCCTCGCGCCGGTCCGCGCCACCACCGATGCCGACGGCAAGACCCGCGATGCCGGCATCGACGGCTGGGGCAATGCCACGCCGCGCGACACCCCCGCCGCCATCCACGTGGTGGGTCGCCAGCAGCTGGACGACCGCCAGGTCCGCACCCTCAGCGAACTGGCGCGCGAGGACGCCTCGCTGGGCGACAACTACGCACCGGTGGGCTACTACCAGAGCATCGCCATCCGTGGTTTCGCACTGGACGCCGGCACCGGCTACCGCGTCAACAACCTGGCCATGACCGGCGAGCAGGCCATCGCGCTGGAGGACAAGCAGCAGGTCGAGGTGCTGAAGGGCCTGGCCGGCCTGACCGCGGGGGTGATGGAACCCGGCGGGGTGGTGAATTTCGTCAGCAAGCGCCCAGCCGAGGTGCGTGACCTGGTGCTGGGCACCGATTCGCGTGGCTCGCGCTACGTGGCCTTGGACATGGGCGGCTGGCTCAGCCCCAGCTTCGGCCTGCGCGCCAACGTGGCCTGGGAAGACATGCAGTCGCATGTGCATCACGCCGATGGGCGGCGCAATTTCTACGCGCTGGCCGCGGACTGGAAGATCGCCCCCGGCACCACGCTGGAGCTGGACAGCAACTACCAGACCAGCGCGCAGCGCTCGGTCTCCGGCTACCAGCTGCTGGGCGGCACCACGCTGCCGCAGGACCCCGATCCCGGCCTGATGCTGGGCTATCAGCCCTGGCAGCAGCCGGTGTCGATCCGCGCCAGCAACACCAGCGCGCGCCTGCGCCACGCCCTCGGCGAGGACTGGACGCTGCGCGTGGCCGCCGGCCGCAGCCGCAGCGTGATCGACGACAACGTCGCCTTCGCCTACGGCTGCTGGTACGTGGACGCCTGCTGGAACGGCAATCCGCCCTGGTACTTCGCACCGGACGGCAGCTACGACATCTACGACTACCGCAACCCGGACGACACCCGCACCGGCGACAACGCCCGCGCCAGCCTGGAAGGCCGCTTCCGGACCGGCAGCGTCGGGCACGCCTTGAGCATCGGCGCCAGCGCCTTCCACCGCAGCATCGACCGCCACCGCAACGTCAACGAATACGTGGGCAGCTGGAACATCGCCGACGGCGATCCGCCCGCCTTCGCGCCCTCGCCCGAACAGATCGGCCCCAAGGTGCGCCGCCTCGACAGCTGGCAGCGCAGCGGCTTCGCGATGGACCGGCTGGCGCTGGGCGACCGCTGGCAGCTGTTGCTGGGTGCGCAGTTCGTGCGCCTGCATGAGCGCGCGCGCAACAAAGCCGGCGCGATCGAGCGCGAAACCCGGCTGTCGCGGACCCTGCCGCAGGTCGCGCTGCTGTGGCAGCCGGACCCGGCGATGCGCGTGTACGCAAGTTTCAGCAAGGGACTGTCGCTGGGCAAGGAAGCCCCCTACTGGACCAGCAACGACGGCGCGATGCTGGCACCGCGCATCACCCGCCAGCTGGAAACCGGGGTGAAGTACCGCTTGGGCGAGCGGCTCGACCTCGATGCCAGCCTGTTCCGCATCCGCCAGCCCTACCAGTACGCACAGCCGGATGCGTCCGCCGCCGGCTTCACCTTCGTCCAGCGCGGCGATGAAGTGCACGACGGCCTGGAGCTGTCCGCCAATGGCCGCCTGACCGACGCGCTGGGCATCAACGCCAGCGTGGCGCTGATCCGCGCACAGGCGGAAGGCACCGACACTGCGGCGTTCGACGGCCAGCAGGTGGTCAACGTGCCGCGCATGCGCGCCAGCCTGCACCTCGACTACACGCTGCCGGCGCTGCCGCGGCTGACGCTGCTCGCGGGCTGGCGCCATGCCGCCGCCAATCCGGCCACGCCCGACGGCGCGGTGGAGGTGCCCGCCTACGACGTGTTCGACGCCGGCCTGCGCTACACCGGCCAGCTGCGCGAACGCGCGTTCGTGGTGCAGCTGGGGATCGACAACCTGTTCAACCGCAGCTACTGGCGCGACACCGGCAGCTCGCTGGGCGACAACTACCTGTTCCCGGGCGCGCCGCGGCTGGCGCGCCTGACGGTGCGCATGGGCCTGTGATCACCTTCCACGAAACCGCCGCGGCCGTCCTCAGCGCCAGCGCCGTGTGGCTGACCACGCGGCGCAGCCCCTGGTGCTTCCCGGTCGGGCTGTTGTCGGTGTCGGTCTACATCTGGGTGTATGCCGGCGCGCGGCTGTATTCGGAAGTGCTGCTGCAGTGCTTCTGGGTGGTGATGCTGGTGGCGGGTTGGCTGCGCTGGCTGCGCAACCTGGATGCCACCGGCCATGTGCGGGTGGCATCGCTGGACGCGCGGTCGGCCGGCATCCACCTGCTGGCCGGGCTGGCCGGCGGGCTGGCGCTGGGCTACACCATGCATACCTACACGAACGCCGCCCTGCCCTGGCTGGACGCCATGCTCACCGCGTTCAGCCTGGTCGGGCAGTTCTGGCAGAACCGCCGCCATATCGCCGCTTGGTGGATGTGGATCGCGGTCGACGTGATTTACATCGGCATGTTCGCGAACAAGCAGCTGTTCGTCACCGCCGTGCTCTATGTCGGCTTCGTGGGGCTTGCCGCGAAGGGCCTGCGCGACTGGCGGCGCGCGGCGCTGCAGCAAACACGTTCGGACACCGCGCAGGTGGCGTCGGGCTGAGATTCAGAACCCTTCCACCCCCGGCTCCCAGGGGTCGGCCTCCAGCAGCATCGCCCGCAGGCCGTCCTCATCCAGTCCCGCCAGCATGGCCATGGCTTCGGCCATGGTCGATACCTGCAACGCGCGGCGCCGGATCATGCCCGACTGCATCGGGCTGAAGACCAGCATGATGTTGCCGTAGGAGCCATCCAGCAGCGCCGCCTGCCAGTGCTGCCCGTGGGAATCCTCGAAACTGCGCATGGCCTGCTATCGCATCCGGAATGATCGGCGACAGTCTAGCCCGGTCGCTGCGCTGAATGCCGCCCAAGAAAAAACCCCGCCGAAGCGGGGTTTTCCGGATTGGTGCCCAAGAGGGGACTCGAACCCCTACGACCTAAATCGCTACCACCTCAAGGTAGTGCGTCTACCAATTCCGCCACCTGGGCAAAATTTTCGGCCTTGCGACCGCGAACCGTGATTCTAAAACGTGTCTCGCCGACCGTCACTCGCCCTGTGCGGGCGCCGGCGGCTGCGTGGCGGCGGGCGGAACCTGCGCGGGCGGAACCTGCGCGGTCGGAACCTGTGCGGTCGGAACCTGTGCGGTCGGCACCTGCGCCGCCGGCTGGGCCGGTGCCGGCTGCTGCGCCATCACGCCGAGATCGGCCTTGGCCGGGCCCTGGCGGGTGGCCTGCCGGCTGGCGTACATCGCCATGCCCATGCTGATCACGAAGAACGTGATCGCCAGCCACTTGGTGCTCTTGCTCAGGAAGTTGGACGCGCCGCGCGCGCCGAACACGGTGGCCGATGCGCCGCCGCCGAAACCGGAGCCGGCCTGCGCGCCGGAACCCTGCTGCAGCAGGACGAAGGCGATGATGGCGATGGCGACCAGCACGTACAGGATCTGGATGAATTGCAGCAACATCTGCGCGTTCTCTATGGGTGTTCAGGCCGCCGCGCGGGCGATGGCCAGGAAGTCCGCGGCCGCCAGCGAGGCGCCACCGATCAGTCCGCCGTCCACGTCGGCCTGATTGAACAGGCTGGCCGCGTTGTCGGGCTTGACGCTGCCGCCGTACAGCAGGGGCAGGGAATCGGCAATTCTAGCATCGAGCGCGGAGATTTGGCTACGAATGAAGGCGTGCACGGCCTGCGCCTGCTCCGGGCTGGCGGTGCGGCCGGTGCCGATCGCCCACACCGGCTCGTAGGCCACCACTGCATCGGCGAACGCGGCCACGCCGGCCAGCGCCAGTACCGGCGCCAGCTGCGCGGCGATCACTTCCTCGGTGCGGCCGGCTTCACGCTCTTCCAGGCTCTCGCCCACGCACAGCACCGGCACCAGCCCCGCGGCCTGCGCGGCGACAAACTTGCGCGCCACCAGCTCGCTGCTTTCGGCGTGGTACTGGCGACGCTCGGAATGACCCACCAGGGTATAGCGCGCGCCGACATCGGCCAGCATCGCCGCCGCCACTTCGCCGGTGTAGGCACCCTTGTCGTGCGCGCTCACGTCCTGCGCGCCGAAGGCCACGCCGTTGCCGTCGAACTTCGCCACCAGCTCGCCCAGGTACGGGTACGGCGGCAGCACCACCAGTTCCACCCCGGCGACACCGGCATCCACGATATCGGCGACCAGCGCATGGGCGAATTCGCGGCTGCCCTGCAGCTTCCAGTTGCCGGCGACGAGTTTGCGACGCATGTGACGCTCCTTACTTCAGCTTGATTTCACGCAGGCGTTCCTGCAGGTAGCCTTCGGCGGTAATCGCTTCCGGATAGCGGCTGGGATTGTCCGGGGTGATGCAGGACGGCAGCACGTCGATCAGGAAATCCGGGTTCGGGTGCAGGAAGAACGGGGTGGAATAGCGCGGCTGGCGCGCCTTCTCGCCCGGCGGGTTGACCACACGGTGGGTGGTGGACGGATACACGTGGTTGGTCAGGCGCTGCAGCATGTCGCCGATGTTGACCACGATGGTGTCGGCATCCGCCGTGAACGGCACCCACTCGCCCTTGCGCGACAGCACTTCCAGTCCTTCCGCGCTGGCGCCCACCAGCAGGGTGATCAGGTTGATGTCCTCGTGCGCGCCGGCGCGCACGTTGGGAATGTCGTCGGTGGTGATCGGCGGGTAGTGGATCGGACGCAGGATCGAGTTGCCCGAGTCGGTCTTGTCGGCGAAATAGTTCTCCGCCAGGCCGATGTGCAGCGCCAGCGCCGACAGCACCTGCGAGCCCAGCGCATCCAGCGACTGGTACAACCCGTAGCCGACCCGCTTGAATTCGGGAATCTCCGCCGGCCACTGGTTTTCCGCCATGTCGGCGGCGTACTTCGAGTCGCGCGCGATCTCGCGGCCGATGTGCCAGAACTCCTTCAGGTCGAAGTGCTTGGAGCCCTTCGCAGTCTCCACGCCGAACGGCGTATAGCCGCGCGCACCGCCGCCGCCCGCCACGTGGTAGCGCTTCTTCACCTCTTCCGGCAGCGCGAAGAACGCCTTGAAGGTGGCGTAGGCCTCGTCGATCTGCGCCTGCGGGATGCCGTGGTTGCGGATGCCGGCAAAGCCCCATTCGCGGTAGGCCGCGCCGAGTTCATCCACGAAGGCCTGGCGGTCGCCGGGGCTGGCGGGGTGGGTGAAACGGCGGATGTCGAAGCTGGGAATCTGCGAAGTCATGGCGTTTTTCCTTCCCGCAGGCGCGGGAGTCACGGCGTCTGGATCAGGCAGCGGCGCGCACGGCGTCGGCCAGCGCGGACAGGGTGGATTCGACCAGCGCGGCATCGTCGGCTTCCACCGTCACCCGCACCACCGGCTCGGTGCCGGACGGGCGCAGGAAGGCGCGGCCGCGGCCTTCGACCGCGCGCTGCGCCTGCGCCAACGCGGCCTGCACGCTGGCCGCTTCGGCCGGCTTGCTGCCGGTTGCAAAGCGCACGTTGACGGTCTTCTGCGGCACCTTGCGCAGGTCCTTCAGCGCATCGGCCAGGCCGATGCCGCGGCGCTGCAGCACTTCCAGCACCTGCAGCGCGCTGACGATGCCATCGCCGGTACCGGCGCGATCCAGGCACAGGATGTGTCCGCTGGCTTCGCCGCCCAGCACGCCGTCGTGGGCCAGCAGCTGCTGGTGGACGTAGCGGTCGCCGACCTTGGCGCGCACGAACGCGATCCCGCGCGTAGCCAGCGCCTGTTCGAAGCCGTAGTTGGTCATCAGGGTGCCGACCACCGGGCCGCGCAGGCGGCCGCTTTCCTGCCAGTCGCAGGCCAGTACGTAAAGCAGGTCGTCGCCGTCGCAGACGCGGCCCTGCGCATCGACGAACAGCACCCGGTCGCCGTCGCCATCGAAGGCGATGCCCAGCTCGGCGCCGCTCTCGCGCACCCGCGCGGCCAGCGCCTCGGGGTGGGTGGAGCCCACGCCTTCGTTGATGTTGACGCCGTTGGGGTCGATGCCGATGGCGTCCACGCGCGCTTCCAGTTCGCGCAACACCAGCGGCGCCAACTGGTAGGTGGCGCCATTGGCGCAGTCCACCACGATGCGCATGCCGCCGAGGTGGAAACCCTTGGGCACCGAATTCTTGCAGGCCTCGACGTAGCGGCCGATGGTGTCGCGGGTGCGCACCGCCTTGCCCAGTTTTTCCGAAGGCACGGTTGCGAACGGCGCGTCCAGCGCGGCCTCGATCGCCAGCTCGGTGGCGTCATCCAGCTTCTCGCCCTGCGCGGAGAAGAACTTGATGCCGTTGTCGTGGTGCGGGTTGTGCGAGGCGGAAATCACGATGCCGCCGTCTGCACGCATCGAGTGGGTCAGGTGGGCCACCGCCGGGGTGGGCATCGGCCCCATCAGCTGCACGTCCACGCCGGCGGCAACGAGTCCGGCTTCCAGCGCCGCCTCGAACATGTAGTTGGAAATGCGCGTGTCCTTGCCGATCACCACCATCGGCTTGCGCCATTCCTGGCGGTCGCACGCGGCGGCCACCAGCGCGTGGCCGTAGGCGTTGCCCAAGCGCAGCACGAAGTCGGCCGAGATCGGGCCTTCGCCGACCCGGCCGCGGATGCCGTCGGTGCCGAAATACCTGCGCGCGCTCACGCCGCCTCCGCGCCGCCGGCCGGGGCCGCACGCTTCATCAGCATCGCCAGCAGGTGCGCCAGCCGCTCGCGCATCTCCCGGCGGTCGACGATCTGGTCCACGGTGCCGTGCTGGAGCAGGAACTCGCTGCGCTGGAAGCCTTCCGGCAGCTTCTCGCGGACGGTCTGCTCGATCACCCGCTGCCCGGCGAAACCGATCAGGGCGCCCGGCTCGGCGATATTCAGATCGCCCAGCATCGCGAAGCTGGCCGACACGCCGCCGGTGGTGGGATGGGTCAACACGGAGATATAAGGCAACCCGGCTGCACGCAGCCGGCCCAGCGCAGCGGAGGTCTTGGCCATCTGCATCAGCGAGAACAGGCTCTCCTGCATGCGCGCGCCGCCGCTGGCGGAGAAGCACACGAACGGGCAGCGCAGTTCCAGCGCGCGTTCGGCGGCCAGGGTGAAACGCTCGCCCACCACCGAGCCCATCGAGCCGCCCATGAAGGCGAAGTCGAACGAGGCGGCGACCAGATCATGCCCGGCGAGCTTGCCTTCCAGCGCGACCAGCGCATCGCGCTCGCCGGTGGATTTCTGCGCAGCCTTGATGCGGTCGGAATATTTCTTCTGGTCCTTGAACTTGAGCACGTCGGTCGGGCCCAGCTCGGCGCCGATCTCGCGCGTCGCGCCATCGTCCAGCAGCGCCACCAGCCGCGCGCGGGCGCGGATCGGCATGTGGAAAGCGCACTTCGGGCAGACCTCGAGGTTCTCTTCGAGTTCGGGCCGGTACAGCACCGAGCCGCAGCGCTCGCACTTTTCCCACAGGCCTTCGGGCACGCTGCGCTTGCGCTCGCTGCCCGCGTCGGTGCGGATGCCGGTGCCCGGCATCAGTTTCTTAAGCCAGCTCATTCGTTTCGATCACCGCAGGTTGCGTCGCGCGCACGATTGCCCACTCCCATCCCGGCCGCGGCCCGGATGGCGCCCAGTCTACTACTCAGGCCGGAACGGCCAGCCCGTCCAGCGCCTCGCGCAGGGGGCGCAGGAATGCGTCCGCGCGCGCGGCGGCATCCACCTCGTCGGCAGCGGCATCCATCGCCGACACCAGCGCACTGCCCACCACCACGCCGTCGGCATGCATCGCCATCGATGCCGCACTGGCGGCATCGCGGATGCCGAAACCGGCGAACACCGGTGCCTTCGCCATCGCCCGCACCTCCGCCAGGTGGCGGCCCGCATCGCCCACGTCCAGGTGCGCCGCACCGGTGACGCCGGCGTAGCTGACGTAATACAGATAACCGTCGGCCTGTTCGCACAGCCGCTGCAGGCGGGCATGCGGCGTGGTCGGCGAGGCCAGCGAGATCAGCGCCAGCCCTTTGTGGGCGAATGCGGCGCGGTATTCCTCGGCTTCTTCCGGCGGCAGGTCGACCAGCAGCATGCCGTCCACGCCGGCCGCCGCCGCATCGGCGGCGAACGCCGCCGCACCGCGGATCTCGACCGGATTCAGATAGCCCATCAGCACCACCGGCGTAGCCGCATCTTGCGCGCGGAACGCGCGCACGCAGTCCAGCACCCAGGCAAGTCCCGCCCCGCGCGCAAGCGCGCGCTCGGAACTGCGCTGGATCACCGGGCCGTCGGCCATCGGGTCGGAGAACGGCACGCCGAGTTCGATCACGTCCGCGCCGGCATGGGCCAGCGCGTGCATGACCGGCACCGTCGCCGCCAGCGACGGATCGCCAGCGGTGATGAACGGCACCAGGCCCTTGCGCCCGGCCGAACGCAGCGCGTCCAGCCGTTGTTGCAGACGGGTCATTCGTTGGCCGCAGCCGGCGCGTCCTTGAGACGGCCGATCTTGACACCGGCAGCCCTGTACTCGTCGGCCAGCTCGGAATCACCGACGTCGATGCCGCGCTCTTCGCCGATGCCGTCGATATGTTCGTTGAGCATGCGGCGGTACATGGTGCTCATGTAGTCGAGGAATGCGGTGCGCTCTTCGGCGGCGGCGATCGGCTTGACGTTGGCCAGGAACACGTGCGAGTTGAAGCGCGCGCTGGCGAACAGCGCGGCCAGGCTGATGTTCTTTTCGCCGTACTTCTGCGCCTGCTTGTTGGTCAGCTCGAGGTACTCGTTGACGCAGTCGAAGAACTGCGGCGGGAACTGGGTGCCGTTCTGCTGTTCGGCCGCGGGCTGGGCCTGCTGCTCTTGCTGAGCGATTTCTTCGGCCATGGCCGGACTCCTGGATAGTTGGGATGAAGTGGAACCGGGCATTCTCGCCGAAACAGGGCCACAGGCCAAATCCGGTCAAATGACGCGGAAGTGGGCAACCTGTCCCGGCGGCCCGTGCCGCGGCGTATGGTCCACCGCGGTAAGGCCGGCCAGCGGCTAGAGCGAGAGCCCCTCGCGGGCGGCGATGGTATGCACGTCCTTGTCGCCGCGGCCGGACAGGTTGCACAGCACCAGCTTGTCGCCGGGCAGCTCGCGCGCCAGCTTGATCGCCTGCGCCACCGCGTGGCTGGATTCCAGCGCCGGCAGGATGCCTTCGGTACGGGTCAGGCGGTGGAAAGCGGCCAGCGCCTCCTCGTCGGTCACGCCCAGGTACTCGGCTCGGCCCATGTCCTTCAGGAAAGCGTGCTCCGGGCCGACGCCGGGATAGTCCAGACCGGCGGAGATCGAATGGGTTTCGGTGATCTGGCCGTCGTCGTCGCAGATCACGTAGGTGCGGTTGCCGTGCAGCACGCCGACCCGGCCCGCCGCCAGCGACGCCGCGTGGCGCCCGGTGTCGATGCCCTCGCCCGCCGCTTCCGCACCGACGATGCGCACGCCCGGATCGTTGAGGAAGGCATGGAACAACCCGATGGCGTTGCTGCCGCCGCCGACGCAGGCGGTGATGGCATCGGGCAGGCGGCCGTATTCGGCCAGCATCTGCGCGCGCGCCTCGCGGCCGACCACGGCGTTGAAGTCGCGCACCATGCGCGGGTACGGGTCGGGGCCGGCCACGGTGCCGATGATGTAGAAGGTGTCGCGCACGTTGGTCACCCAGTCGCGCATCGCCTCGTTCAGCGCGTCCTTGAGCGTGGCCGAACCGCTGGTCACCGGCACCACCGTCGCACCCAGCAGCTTCATCCGGTAGACGTTGATCTTCTGCCGCTCGATGTCGGTGGCGCCCATGTAGACCACGCATTCCAGCCCCAGCCGCGTGGCCACGGTGGCGGAGGCCACGCCGTGCTGGCCGGCGCCGGTCTCGGCGATGATCCGGGTCTTGCCCATGCGGCTGGCCAGCAGCGCCTGGCCGATGGTGTTGTTGATCTTGTGCGCGCCGGTGTGGTTCAGGTCCTCGCGCTTGAGCAGGATCTGCGCGCCGCCGACCTCGCGGCTCAGGCGCTCGGCGTGGTAGATCGGGCTGGGCCGGCCCACGTAGTGCGCCAGGTCCTTGTAGAAGGCGGCGATGAAGGACGGATCGACGCGCGCGGCGTCGTAGGCGTCGGCCAGTTCCTGCAGCGGCCCCATCAGGGTCTCGGCGACGAAGCGGCCGCCGTGGCGGCCGAAGTGGCCGTTGGCGTCGGGCCAGGCGTGGAAATCGATGGGCGCGGCGGGCGCGGCCTGCGGGCTGGAAGTGGTCACGCTGAAGTCTCCGGTGTCGGAACGCGCGCGGCGCAGACGCCGCTGGCGCAGGTCGAAACGAAATGGCGTGCGCCCGGCGGACGGGCGCGCAACAAGCAGCAGCGTTATCTCACCGCGGCCGCAGGCACGCGCCGCCATCGCCGCAGCGAGCGGCCGAAGGGTGCGCGGGGGCGGTTGGAAGTCTTCATGGCGTGGCCATAGCCTACCTGATCGTCGCAGCCGCGGCGTCCGCGTCGGCCGCACGCACGGCCTCCACGAAGCGGCGCATCCGCTGCCCGTCCTTGACCCCCGGCGCCAGCTCGATGCCGCCGGCCACGTCCACGCCCCAGGGGCGCACGGCGCGCACGGCCTCGCCGACGTTGTCCGGGTCCAGGCCGCCGGCCAGCAGCCACGGCCGGTCCAGGTCGGCGGGGATATTGGCCGTCTCCAGCCGCTGCCCGCTGCCACCGGCCGCGCCGGGCGCGTGGCCGTCCAGCACGAAACCGGCCGCATGCGGCCAGCGCGCCCGCAACGTGCCGGCATCCACGCGGGCACCGCCCAACCCCAGCCCCTTGAGGTACGGCAGGCCGAAGTGGCGGCAGAACGCATCGTCCTCGCCACCGTGGAACTGCAGCAGGGTCGGCCGCGCTTCGGCAATCGCCGCGCGCACCTCGCGTTCGTCGTTGTCCATGAACAGCGCCACCAGCGTGACCAGCGGCGACAGCGCCGCGCGCACCGCCGCGGCCCGCGCCGGCGCCACCCGGCGACGGCTGCGCGCGGCGAAGATCACCCCCACCGCATCCACGCCCAGCTCGCAGGCCAGGCGTGCATCGCCGGGACGGGTCAGGCCGCAGAACTTGATGCGGGTGCGGAAGTGCGGGCCGGCCATCGTTTACTCGAAGTCACCGCAGGCTTCCGCCGGCAGGTTCCAGTGCCGCGGATACCTTGGCCCGAGGAACAGCAGCCCCGCCGACGGCGCGGTGGGGCCGGCGACGGTGCGGTCGCGGCCTTCCAGCAGTTCGGCGATCCAGGCCACCGGCCGCTCGCCGCGCCCCACCACCAGCAGCGAGCCGACGATGTTGCGCACCATGTGGTGGAGGAAGGCATTGGCCTGCACCTCCACCACCACCTCGTCGCCCTGCCGGCTGACCACGATGTCCTGCAGGTTGCGGCGCGCATGGGTGGCCTGGCACTGGGCGCTGCGGAAGGCGGAGAAGTCACGCTCGCCGGGCAGCGCCTGCGCGGCTTCGTGCATGGCGTCGGCGTCCAGCGGCATGCGCTCCCACCCCAGGTACTGGCGCTCCAGCCCCGGCCGCGTGCTGCGGTTGAGGATGCGGTAGCGGTAGCGGCGCGCGCGCGCCGAGAAGCGCGCGTTGAAATCGTCGGCCACCGGCACGCACCAGCGCACCGCCATGGTCGGCGGCAGGTTGGCGGTGGTGCCGAGGATCCAGCCGCGCGCGTCGCGCGTGGCCCCGGTGTCGAAATGCACCACCTGGCAGCGCGCGTGCACGCCGGCATCGGTGCGGCCCGAACAGATGGTGTCGATGGACGCGTCGGCCACCTTCGACAGCGCCATCTCCAGCGCCGTCTGCAGGCTGCCGTCGGCCTCCAGCGCACCAGCCGGGCTCAGCCGCTGCCAGCCGGAAAAGCCGCCGCCGTCGTATTCGACCCCCAGTGCCAGCCGCATCGCTTCGCTCTCGCCGGGGCGCCTCAGCCCACCAGCTTGCTGAGCATGCGCGCGGCTTCATCGCTGACCGCTTCGTCGTCATGGTCAAGCAGCTCCAGCAGCAGCTGCTGGGCGGAGAATTCGTCGCCCACGTCAAGGAAGGCGCGCGCCAGCTTGAAGCGCTGCTCGGGGCTGGCCTGCGCGGGCACGGCCGCCGGGCTGGGCAGATCGTCTTCCGCCAGCTGCACCTCTGCGACGGCAACGTCGGTGGCGACTTCCACTGGCGCTTCCTGCTCAGCGACCAACTGTACCGACGGCGCGACCGGCGCTGCCGGCTCGACCTTCATCCAGCTCGAATGCCAGGCGGGCGTCTCCGCCTCTCCCTGAGGCACAACGCGCGATATGTCGATGGTCGCCTCGGCGTGGGCCTTGGGTTCGGTTGCCGGGGATACGTCGATGGGCGCTGCCGCATCGGCAACGTCGGGTGCATCGTCCAGCGGGATTTCCTCGCCCACGTCCTGCTGCACCGGCTCCACCTGATGCAGCGTGGGCGCGGCCATGCCGGCGGCCAGCGCCTCACTGTCGAACACGCTGCGCCGCGGCGCCGGGGCCTGCTTGCGGCGGCCGGCCACCAGCCACGCCAGCAGCGCCAGCGCAACCACGCCCAGGCCACCCCACAGCCACGGCATCATCGCGCCCTTGTCTGCCACTTCGGCGGGCGCGGCCTGCTCGGTGCCGGCCTTGGTGGCGACCGCTGCGGCCTTGGCCTGCGCCGCCTGGTTGCTCGCGGCCAGTCGCGCCTGCGCGGCGGCCAGCTCGCTGTCCTTCAGCGACAGCAGCTTCTGCTGTTCGTCCTTGAGCTTTTCCAGATCCGCCAGACGCTCCTTCAACTCGCCGATCTCGGCCGACTTGGCCGCGATGTCCTCGTCGCGCTGACGCAATTCCTGTTGCAGCATGCTGCCCTCGCCACCGGCGCTGGTGCCGGATTTGTTGCCCGTGGCCTTGCCCGGTGCCGTTGGCGGCACGATCTGCAGGCGCGCTCCTTCCCGCCGCGGCGCTGCCGCCGGGGCCGGCTTGGGCGCTGCAGCCACCGCCGCGGGCTTGACCGCGGGTGTTTTCTCGTTCGCAGCCGGCGCCGGTTTCGGCGCCGCCGGTTTGCTCGCCGCAGTGGCGCTGGCGGCATTCGCTGCCGACGGGGCGTCGGGCTGGCGCACCGCGCGCCGCGCCTGCCGCCACTGGCGGGCCTGCTGGCGCACCACCTGCGCGGCTTCCTCGGCGCCGATCTTCGCCACGTCTTCGCGGCTCGGCACCCGCAGCACCGCGCCGCTGCGCAGGCGGTTGACGTCATCGCCCAGGAAGGCGTCGGGGTTGGCCTGCAGCAGCGCCAGCATGGTCTGCTCGAGGCTGAAACTGCGGCGCAGATCCATGCCGCTGGCGATCTTCGACAGCGATTCGCCCGGCTTGATCGGGCCGTACTGCATGGAATCCGCAGCCGGCTCGGGTTCGAACGCGGGGATTGGCGCCGCCGCAACCGGCGCGGCCCGGTCCGGCTGCGACACCGGCACCGCGCCCGAAGGCGCTGGCGCTTCCACCGGCATCCGCGCAGGCGCAGGCGCGGGTGCAGGCGACGGCCGGTTGGTGGCGGCAACCGGCGCAGGCGCCAGCGGCGCCGGAGCGACCGCCACCCGCTGCGGGCGCTGCACCAGCGCCGGCGCCGGGATTTGCGGCACGCTCACCTGCGGCGGCAGCACCGCGCCGGCGGTATTGGGGGCGTCCATCAGCGCCGAGTACTCGCGCACCAGCCGGCCTGCGCCCCAATCCACCTCGATCAGGAAACTCAGCACCGGCTGTTCGATCGGCCGGATCGTGGTCACGCGGATGACCGGCCGCCCCTTGGCATCGCTGCCGAGACTGAACTGGAGGTCGGCGGCGACACCGCTGGGCGGCGCCAGGCCGACCCGGCGGAAGGTCTCCGGCGAAGCCAGCCGCGCCTGCAGCGCCGCCAGCTCACCGGGGGTGGTGGAGACGATGGGGATTTCCGCCAGCAGCGGCTGGTTGCGCTTGCTCTTGACCTGGATCTGGCCCAGGCCGAGCGCCCACGCATTCCCCGCCGCCAGCAGCAGCGCGGCTGCCACCGCCGTTCGCAATGTTCCGATCACGTGTGCTCCATCCCCCGCCTAGGCGTCGTGACTCTAGCTGCGCGCGGGCTTCGGCGGCAAGCCTTCCGCCACCAGCAGCTCGGCGATCTGCACCGCGTTGAGGGCCGCGCCCTTGCGGATGTTGTCGGCCACCACCCACAGGTTCAGCCCGCGCGGATGCGAAAAATCCTCGCGGATGCGGCCGACGAAGACCGGGTCCTTGCCCGAAGCGTGGGTCACCGGCGTCGGATAGCCGCCGGCCTTGTGCTCGTCCACCACTTCCACGCCGGGCGCTTCGCGCAGCAGCGCGCGCGCTTCGTCCGCGGTGATCTTCTTCTTCGTCTCGATGTTCACCGCTTCGGAATGGCCGAAGAACACCGGCACCCGCACCGCGGTGGGGTTCACCTGGATGGACGCATCGCCGAGGATCTTCTGCGTCTCCCACACCAGCTTCATTTCTTCCTTGGTGTAGCCGTTGGGCTGGAACTCGTCGATGTGCGGGATCAGGTTGAACGCGATCTGCACCGGGAACTTCGACGGCTGCGGGTCCTGGAAACTGAGCAGCGCCGCGGTCTGCCGGCCCAGCTCCTCCATCGCGCTGCGGCCACCGCCGGACACCGACTGGTAGGTGGCCACGTTGACCCGCTCGATGCCGTACAGCTTGTGGATCGGCGCCAGCACCGGCATCAGCTGCATGGTGGAGCAATTGGGATTGGCGATGATGCCGCGCGGGCGGTTGCGCACCTGCTCCGGGTTCACCTCGCTGACCACCAGCGGCACGTCGTCGTCGTAGCGGAAGGTCGAGGAGTTGTCGATCACCACCGCGCCGGCAGCGGCGAACTTCGGCGCGTACTCCTTCGACACCGAACCACCGGCGGAGAACAGCGCGATGTCGACGCCCGAGGGGTCGAACGTCGCAAGATCCTGCACCACCAGCTCTTCGTCGCCGAACTCGACCTTGCCGCCGGCGCTGCGCTCGCTGGCCAGCGCCACCAGCTCGCCAACCGGGAAATCACGCTCGGCCAGGATCGAGAGCATCGTCTCGCCCACCGCGCCGGTCGCGCCGACCACGGCCACCTTGTATTGCTTGCTCATCTGTTGCCTGCCCTGGAAATTGGATGCGGCGCGTGAAAGCGCCTGCGGGGAATGGGGTTTGCCTGCGTATGCCGCTGCGGCGCGCTGCTGCCCGTGGGGGGCGAAGCCAGCGGCGCGCCGCTATCGTTTGGCGTCGGTAATGGAGGTGGTGCCGGCGATGCGCGGCGCGACTTCGCCCACGTCGCCGCACTGCGCGCGGTGGCGCAGCGCCTGGTCCATCAGCACCAGCGCCAGCATCGCCTCGCAGATGGGCGTGGCGCGGATGCCGACGCAGGGGTCATGGCGGCCGGTGGTGACCACGTCGACCACGTTGCCATCCACGTCCAGCCCCTGCACCGGCAGGCGCAGGCTGGAGGTCGGCTTGAACGCCACCGATACCGACACCTGCTGGCCGGTGGAGATGCCGCCGAGGATGCCGCCGGCATGGTTGGACAGGAAGCCCGCCGGCGTCATCACGTCGCGGTGCTCGCTGCCTTTTTGCGCGACGGAGGCAAAGCCGTCGCCGATCTCCACGCCCTTGACCGCGTTGATCGACATCATCGCCGCCGCCAGCTCGCCATCGAGTTTTCCGTAGATCGGCTCGCCCCAGCCCGGCGGCACGCCGTCGGCCACCACCAGCACGCGCGCGCCGACCGAGTCGCCGGATTTGCGCAGCGCGTCCATGTAGGTTTCCAGCTCCGCCACCTGTTCCGCGCAGGGCCAGAAGAACGGGTTGTCCTCGACCGCGCTCCAGTCGTGCGAGCGCGGCACGACATCGCCGATCGCGGTCATGCAGCCGCGCACCGTGACGCCGCGCTGGGCCAGCCACTTCCTGGCGATGACCGCCGCGGCCACGCGCATCGTGGTTTCGCGCGCGCTGGAACGACCGCCTCCGCGCGGATCGCGGATGCCGTATTTCTGCCAGTAGCTGTAGTCGGCATGACCGGGACGGAACTGCGCGGCGATGGCGCTGTAATCCTTGCTGCGCTGGTCGGTATTGCGGATCAGCAGGGCAATCGGGGTGCCGGTGGTGACACCCTCGTACACGCCGGAGAGGATTTCCACCTCGTCCGCCTCGTGTCGCGCCGAGGTATGCCGGGTCTTGCCGGTGGCGCGCCGCGCGAGGTCATGGGCGAAGTCTTCCGGTGCGATGGCGATGCCCGGCGGGCAGCCGTCGAGGACGCAGCCGATGGCCGGCCCGTGCGATTCGCCGAAGGTGGTGACGCGCAGCAGGTGGCCGAAGCTGTTCATCGAATCAGAACAGCCCCGCCGGCGGCGCGCCCGCTTCACGCGCGGCGGCCAGCTGGGTGATGCGGGCGTTGTGCTCGATCAGGTCGGCGCACTCGGCCACGAAGATGCCCATCTGCCCGACCTTGAACTCCACCCACGCCAGCGGCAGCTCCGGCAGCAGCTTGACCAGCGCCTGCTCGGCCTCGCCCACTTCGCAGATCAGCAGGCCGTCTTCCGACAGGTGCAGCGGCGCGTCGCGCAGGATGCGCAGGCACAGGTCCAGGCCGTCATCGCCCGCGCGCAGGCCCAGTTCCGGCTCGTGCGCGTATTCGCGCGGCAGCGCGTCGGTTTCGTCGTTGGTGACGTAGGGCGGGTTGGTGACGATCAGGTCGTAGCGCTCGCCGGCCAGGCCGGCGAACAGGTCGGACTTCAGGAAGCGCACGTTCTGCACGTGCAGGCGCTTCTCGTTCTCGCGCGACAGCGCCAGCGCGTCGTCGCTGATGTCCACGCCGTCCACGTGCCAGTCCGGGTTGTAGTGCGCCATCGCAATCGCAATACAGCCGGAGCCGGTGCACAGGTCCAGCGCGCGGCGCACGTCGCGGTCGCCCAGCCAGGGTTGGAAGCCGGATTCGATCAGCTCGGCGATCGGCGAGCGCGGCACCAGCGCGCGCTTGTCGGACCTGAAGCTCAGGCCGGCGAACCAGGCTTCGCCGGTCAGGTAGCAGGCCGGGATGCGCTCTTCGATGCGGCGCAGGAACAGGCCCAGCACCTCTTCCTTTTCCGCCTCGGTGACGCGGGCGTTGCCGTACACCGGCGACAGGTCGTGCGGCAGGTGCAGGGCGTGCAGGGTCAGCTGGGTCGCCTCGTCCAGCGCATTGTCGAAGCTGTGGCCGAAGCTCAGGCCCGCCGCGTTGAACCGGCTGGCGCCGTAGCGGATCAGGTCGATGATGGTCTGCAGTTCCTGGGACATGGCGGCAACAGCTGGGCAAGGCGCTGAAGTATAGCGGTGGCACCCCGGTATCATGGCGGGCCGCTTCCATGCCAGACGTTCATGTCCCGACGCCTTGTCCCCGTGTTGATCGTCGCCGCCCTCGCCGCCGGGCTGGGGCTGTGGGCCTCGCAGCGCCTGCACGCGCCGGCCGCGCCCGCCCTGCCCGCTACCCGCGCGGTGACCCTGCTGCCCACCCCGCGCGAGCTGCCGGCGTTCGCGCTGCAGCAGGACGGCGGCAAGGTGCTGGACAAGGCGGCGCTGGAAGGCCACTGGACGGTGGTGTTCCTGGGCTTCACCCACTGCCCGGACGTCTGCCCCACCACCCTGGCCGAACTGGCCGGCGCGCAGAAGCAATGGGCGGCGCTGCCCGCGGAGATCCGCCCGCGCGTGCTGTTCGTCTCGGCCGATCCGGAGCGCGACACCCCGCAGCTGGTGGCCCAGTACGCCCGCGCCTTCCACCCCGACTCGCTGGCCGCCACCGCGCCGCTGCCGCAGCTGGAGGCGTTCGCCCGCTCGCTGTCGCTGGTGTTCATGAAGGTGCCCGGCGCCAGCGGCGATCCGGCCGACTACAGCATCGACCACAGCGCCGCGCTGGTGCTGCTGGATCCGCAGGCGCGCATGGCCGGGGTGACCCAGCCGCCGTTCGACGTGAAGGGCATTGCCGCCGACCTTGAAATGCTGACCAAGGCTGCCCGATGAGCCCGATCACCGCCCTCACCTATGTCCTGCCGCACCGCCTGCTGTCCTCGCTGGCGCGGCGGCTGGCCTATTCCACCAACCGCGGGCTCAAGCAGTGGCTGATCGACACCGTCACCCGTCGGTTCGGCGTGGACCTGTCGGAAGCGGCGGAGCCTGATCCCACCGCCTACCCGAGCTTCAACGCCTTCTTCACCCGCGCGCTGAAGCCCGGCGCGCGCACGCCCGACGCCGACCCGCGCGCCCTACTGATGCCGGCGGACGGCCATATCAGCCAGTGCGGGCCGATTGTCGATGGCCGCATCTTCCAGGCCAAAGGCCAGGGCTTCAGCGCCGCCGAACTGCTGGGCAGCGAGATGGACGCCGCGCCGTTCCGCGACGGCAGCTTCGCCACCGTGTACCTGTCGCCGCGCGACTACCACCGCGTGCACATGGCGTGGACCGGCACCCTGCGCGAGACCGTTCACGTACCCGGCCGGCTGTTCTCGGTGGGCACCGACGCGGTGGCCAGCGTGCCCGGCCTGTTCGCCCGCAACGAGCGGCTGGTCTGCCATTTCGATACCGACTTCGGCCCGATGGTGCAGGTGATGGTGGGCGCGCTGCTGGTCTCCGGCGTGGAAACCGTGTGGAGCGGCGTGGAGATCCCCGCCTACGGCGATGCCATCACCCGCAGGGACTACCGCGGCAAGGGCATCACCCTGGAACGCTTCGCGGAAATGGCGCGTTTCAACTACGGCAGCACGGTGATCGTGCTGCTGCCCCCGGGCGTGGCCACGCTCAGCCCCGACCTGCACGCGGAATCCCCCGTGCGTCTGGGCCAGCGTCTGGCCATCCGCGGCTGAGGCGGATCAGCGCGCCGCCCGTTCGAAGCCGAACAGCGCCCCCAGCGGATGCTTGCGGCGCTCGATGATGGCGCGCAGCAGGCCGGCACCCAGCATCGAATAGGTGATGCCGTTGCCGCCGTAGGCCATCGCGAACAGCACCCGCGGGCCGTGCTGCGGGTGCGGCCCGAACCACGGCAGGCCGTCTTCGGTTTCGGCGAAGGTGCCACCCCAGGCGAACGCGGGCGTGACCGGCAGGTGCGGGAGCATGGCGGCGACCCGTTTGGCCAGCTTGCGCGCCCTGCGGTCCACCACGGCATCGCGACGGGCGGGGATATCGATCGCGTCGTCTTCGCCCCCCACCAGCAGGCGGCCGTCGCTGGTGGTGCGCAGGTACAGATAGGGCCGCGCGGTTTCCCAGACCAGCGTGTTGCGCAGCGGGCCCAGCAGGTCCGGGGCGATCGGATCGGTGACGAAGGCATAGCTGCTGCGGTTGACCGCGACCTTCTGGTCGATCAGGCACTGCGCTTCGTAGCCGGTGGCCATCACCAGATGCTTCGCCTTCACGCGGGTGCCGTCGGCGCACTCCAGTTCCACGCCGCGCGCACGCGGGGTGAAGCCCACCACCGTGGTGCGGTCGTGCACCGCCACACCGCGCTGCTCCAGTTTCACCAGCAGGCGGTAGGCCAGGCGGTAGGGATCCACGCGTGCGGCGTCGGCGGACAGGATCGCGGCGGGCGCGTCGAACCCGAAGCGTTCGCGCACCCGCCCGGCATCCATCCATGCGACGTCGAAACCATGTTGCCGCCGTAGTGCGAATTCCGATCGCAGCGACGGCAAGTCGCGCCGGCGGCTTGCGAAATACAGGCTGCGGGCGCGCGCGAAGCCGACGTTGCCGGCGTATCGCGCCACATCCTGCAGACGGTCGATGGCCTCCACGCAGCTGCGGTAGGCCAACACCGCGTCGGCCTCGCCGTAGCGGTCGCGCAGGTCGGTCATGTGGGTGTCTATCTCGTACTGCAGCATCGCCGTGCTGGCGGCGGTACTGCCCCAGCCCACGTCGCGCGCGTCCAGCACGCACACGGAATGGCCATGGTTGGCCAACTCGCTGGCGATCAGGGCGCCGGTGATGCCCGCACCCATGATGGCCACGTCGCAGTGCGTGTCCCGCGCCAGCGGCGGGAAGGCGTGCAGCAGTCCATTGCTGACCGCCCAGAAGGGATAGCCGCTTTTCAGGTCCATGGGATTCGCTGTGCTCCGGCCTCGCCGCAGCGGCGATTAGCCGGCATGCCGCGTGCAAAGGACGTCAACAAGCCGCGTCGTTTCCCCCGCTTCACATGCCGTGGCGGACCCTTGGGAACTCCCCGCCAAGGAAACGCGCATGGCCACCAGGAAGCCCCCCGCCCGCCCCGAGCAGAAACCGCGCAAGGCCGACGCGCCGCGCCGCGGCAACGGCGGCGAACCCCGCCAACAGGCCGAGGACGGCTACGACACGTTGACCACCGCCCAGGGCATCCCGGTCTCGGACAACCAGAATTCGCTGCGCGCCTTCGAGCGCGGGCCGACGCTGCTGGAGGATTTCATCCTCCGCGAGAAGATCACCCACTTCGACCACGAGCGCATTCCCGAGCGCGTCGTGCACGCGCGCGGCTCCGGTGCCCACGGCTATTTCCAGCTCAACAAGTCGCTGGCGAAGTACACCACCGCGCGCCTGTTCACCGAGACCAAGGTGCGCACGCCGGTGTTCGCCCGCTTCTCCACCGTCGCCGGCGGCGCCGGCAGCGTGGATACCCCGCGCGACGTGCGCGGCTTCGCGGTGAAGTTCTACACGCAGGAAGGCAACTTCGACCTGGTGGGCAACGACTTCCCCGTGTTCGCCATCCAGGACGCCATGAAGTTCCCGGACCTCGTCCACGCGCTGAAGATGGAACCGGACCGCGCCTTCCCGCAGGCCGCCAGCGCCCACGACACCTTCTGGGATTTCGTTTCGCTGACCCCGGAAACCTGGCACATGACCCTGTGGGCCATGTCCGACCGCGGCCTGCCGCGCAGCCTGCGGATGATCGAAGGCTTCGGCATCCACACCTTCCGCCTGGTGGACAAGAACGGGCGCTCGACCTTCGTGAAGTTCCACTGGCGGCCGCACCTGGGCGTGCAGTCGCATATCTGGGACGAGCACATGAAGATCCAGCATGCCGACAACGACTTCCATCGCCGCGACCTGTTCGAGGCGATCCAGGCCGGCGACTTCCCGGCATGGGACCTGGGGGTGCAGCTGTTCACCGAGGAACAGGCGGCCGAATTCCCGTTCGATCATCTGGACGCCACCAAGCTGATCCCCGAGGAACTGGTGCCGGTGCAGCTGATCGGCACCATGGTGCTGGACCGCTGGCCCGACAATTTCTTCGCCGAGACCGAACAGGTGGCCTTCTGCCCGGCGAACATGATCCCCGGCATCGACTTCTCCGACGATCCGCTGCTGCAGGGTCGCCTGTTCTCCTACCTCGATACGCAGCTGCTGCGCCTGGGTGGGCCGAACTTCACCCAGCTGCCGATCAACGCGCCCAAGTGCCCGTTCGCCAACCACCAGCGCGACGGCCACATGCAGATCACCACGCCCAAGGGCCGCGCGGCCTACGATCCGAATTCGCTTTCGCAGCCCGGCGACACCACCGCGCGGGAAACCGCGGCCGGGTTCCGCAGTTTCCGCGCCGCCGCCGGGGAAGACGGCAAGCAGCGCATCCGCGCCGAACTGTTCGCCGACCACTTCAGCCAGCCGCGCATGTTCTGGAACAGCCTGACCGACATCGAACGCGCGCACGTGGTGTCCGCGCTGGTGTTCGAGCTGTCGAAGGTGGAGAACGAGCACATCGTCGTGCGCACCGTGGCCCAGGCGCGCAACATCGATGAGGCGCTGGCGAAGCGCGTCGCCGACGGCCTGGGCATGCCGCTGCCGGCGCGCATCCCGCCAGCGCGCGAACCGATCGACATGCTGCCCTCCCCGGCCCTGTCCATCCTGCGCAACGCCAAGGAAACCCTGCAGGGCCGCGCCATCGGCATCCTCGTATCGGAAGGCAGCGACGTCGCGCAGGTCAACGCGCTGCGCAAGGCCGCGGAGAAGGCCGGCGCGCAGGTCAAGCTGATCGGCCCCAAGCTGCACGTCGCATTGTCCGACGGCAAGCGCCGGCGCCTGGACGGCAAGGTCGATGGCATGCCATCGCTGGTCTTCGACGCGGTGGGCAGCGTGCTGTCGCTGGACGAGGCCAGGAAACTGGCGAAGGAAAGCGCGGTGATCGACTTCTTCCGCGACGCCTTCGGCCACCTCAAGGCGATTGCCGCCTGTGGCGGCACCCGCGCGCACATCTTCAAGGCCGCCGGCATCAAGCCGGATGCCGGCGTGGTGGAGCCCGAGGACACCGCAGGCTTCGTCGCCGCAGCCAAGGTGCGGCAGTGGGCGCGCGAGCCCACCCTGCGCACCCTGCCGTGAGGTGATGTGCAAAGGCCCGCTTCCTTCGGGAAGCGGGCCTTTGCTTTTCCGGGGGAACCGGAGGCGCGTTGCCGCCGGCGCGGGCGCGAAATCAAGGAGGAGATGCCGACGCCATGTCGGCATCGGAGGACATTCGCGTCCGCGCCGGCGGCAACGCGCCCTCCCAACCCACGGTCGTCGGCGTCTCAACCCGTACCCGGGGTTTCCTTCGGCTTGGCCTGACGGTCGCGCAGCAGCGCACTGACCACGATGCCCAACCCCAGCACGGCCGCCACGATGAAGAAGACCAGCGCGATCGCCGGATAGCCGAACAGGCGCGCGCCACCTTCGTGGCGCATGAGCATGGCCGATGCCACGATCAGCGCGGCCACGATGATGCCGGTGCTGATCCGGTTGGCGATCTTCTGCATGTTTTCCATCAGCCGGGATTCTTCCAGCCCGGTGACCTTCACCTGCAGCCGGTTGTCGGCCAGCAGGCCGAGGATGTCGGAGACGCGGCGCGGCGCACCGCGCACCAGCGCCTGCAGCTCCATCGCCTCGCTGGCGAGGTTGGCGGGCGAGAACGACTTCTTCAGCCGCTGGCGCATGACGTGCTCGAGGTGGTCCTCCACCACCCGCTTCACGTCCAGCTGCGGATCCAGCCCGTTGCAGACGGCTTCCAGGTTGAGCAGCGTCTTGCCCAGCAGGCTCAGCTCCGGCGGCGTGCGCAGGCCGCAGGCGCTGCCCAGCAGCACCAGGTCCAGCACCATCCGGCCCTCCGGCTGCGTGCGTCCGCCGGTCATGGCGGCGTAGCGGGCGATCATCTGCCCCACTTCGCGGTGATAACGCTCGTTGTCGAAGTTTTCCAGCCGCGTGCCCATGGCGATGGCCTCGGCGGCCACGTCCTCGCCACGGCCGTCCACCGCGGCGAACAACAGCTTCAGCAGCTGCTCGCGCCGGCGCGGCGGGATGTGCGCCACCATGCCCAGGTCCAGCAGCGCGATGCGATTGTCGCGGGTGAGCAGCAGGTTGCCCGGATGCGGATCGGCATGCACCTCGCCATGCACGAACACCATGTCGAGGTAGGCGCGCATCACCGTCTCGGCCAACGCGCCCAGGTCCTGCTCGGTACGGCGCAGGCCGGAAATCGCGGTGACCTTGATGCCGTCGGCCAGGTCCATCGTGAGCACGCGCTCGCGGGTGTAGTCCCACACCGGCTGCGGCACCACGATCTCCGGGTACTTGGCGAAATGGTTGCCGAAGCGCACCAGATTGTCGGCCTCCACCCGGTAGTCGAGTTCAGCCAGCAGCGACTTGCGGAATTCGTGCACCCAGTCGGCAAAGCCCACGCGGCGGCCGACGTCGGTCCAGCGGTCTGCGCGGGCAGCAATGTCCGCCATCGCATCAAGATCGGCCACGATGGCCTGCAGCACGCCGGGGCGCTGCACCTTGACCGCCACCGGGCGGCCGTCACGCAGGCGGGCGCGGTGCACCTGGGCCAGCGAGGCGGCGCCCAGCGGTTCGGGATCGAACTCGGCGAAGGCCTGCGACAGCTTCACCCCCAGTGCCTCCTCCACCAGCGCGCGCACGTCCTCCACCGGCATGGGGGACACATCGTCCTGGATGCGCTCCAGCGCGACCAGGTACTCCGGCGGCAACATGTCGGGCCGGGTGGAGAGCGCCTGCCCCAGCTTGATGAAGGTGGGACCCAGTGCCTCCAGGTCGTCCACGAAGGCCTCGGGCCCGGCCTCGCTGTCCGACTGCACGGCGGGGGCTTCACCGAGATCCCCATCCAGTCCCGCGAACACGCCGGCACGGCGGTACTTCAGCAGGAAGCCGAGGATCTGCGCGGTGCGCGCAATCCCGGTGGACGGAGTGGCAGTGGCGTTGCTGGGCACCTCGAACGGTGCGATCGGGGTTTCCGGCACGTCCTGCGAATGATGCGGATCTGGCATGGCGGGTCCATTCGATGAGTGGGCCGCCACGCGCTGCAGCGTGCGTGGCACGTGCGCGGCGTGGCGCTGGTGCCAGCCTGCGACAGCGCCGGTGTGACCTGCGTGAAGCAGCTGGCCGCCGGGTCAGTGCCGACGCCGCCCCAGGCGCGCGGCATTGGCGCCCACCCGCCTGGCGTAGGGCGCCAGCACGGCGCGGCCGGCGCGCTCGACCTGGGCGGGGCTCAACGGCTGTCCCAGCAGGCATTGCGTCCACGCCAGCAGCGCATGGGTGTTCAGTGCTGCCCAACTTTCCATCGCCGCGGCCTGCTTCTCCAGCACCATCCGGCTGGCTTCGCGACGGGTCCGAGCGGACGGCGGCACCATCGGGACCATCCAGTCCCCCATCCGCGCCGCCATCACCAATGGCGCCTGCAGCGCCATGTGCATCATCTGGCCGGCAAGCCCTGCGTAAGGAAACAGCATCGCCCTGCTCCGTGGAATCGGACGCCAGTGTCCGTGCCGCGGGCTCAATGCCGCGTGAGGTGCGGGCGCCTCGATGTCCGTGGGCGTCAACGGTGCCCGGATCAGGCCCCTGCCGCGCGGGCCGCGGGACGCCAGCCCAGCAGCCGCGCAGGCAGGAAGAGAACCGCCCGCAGGAAGGCGAACAGCGCAGCAAAAGTGATGCCGAGCAGACGGAATGGCAGGGCGATCAGCCAGACCAGCGGCCACAGGACCAATGCCAGCAACGCAAGCGGCCAGCAAAGAACGAACAGGACGCACCAGACCAGCAGTGCCAACAGCGCTCCCATGTGGGCGCTCCCGAGGTGGACGGAGGGCCTACGTTGCCGCCGGCGGCAGTCAGCGCCAACCGCGGCGCGACGAACCTGCCGGAATCCGCGACGGAACCGGGACCGCGACGGCTAGAACATTCCCAACGCGTTCGGCGAATCCTTCGGAATCATCTGCCCCACGTCCCACATCTCCACGATCCTGCCGCCGGAGAACCGCAGGATATGCACCACCGCGATGTCGATGTCGGCCTGCTCCCGCCGCACATGCGACAGCACCGCCACCCGGTCGCCGCTCTCGATGGTCTGCTTGACCTCGAACGACCTGTTCGGCTCGCTGCGTGCGCTTTCCTCCATCCCCCGCAGCAGCGATTCGCGGTCGCCCGGGAACCAGGCGTTGTGGTGGCGGAAATCCTCCGCCACATGGCGGTCGTAAGCCTCCCGCACCTGCCCGGAAGCACACAGGCACAGGAACTCGGTGGCGATGGACGCAAGGGACGCAGGGGACATGGCGGCACGCTTCGAGGGTGAAACCGCCGCCAGTCTCCCGCATCCGCCGTCGTGACAGAAGCAGGCGCGGACCGGCGCCACTGGAAGGGAACCTGGCTCGCTACTATCGGGCAACGCCATCACCGGTGGTCCGCCATCGCAAGCAGCACGCGGGAGTCACGATGGGCAACTGGCACACCCTCTACACCCCCTGCGGCGCGGTGCAGGCCTGGCGCGCGGATCCCGCCGGCGCGCCGCGCGGCGCGGTGGTGGTGGCGCATGAAATCTTCGGCCTGCTGCCGCACTACCAGCGCCTGTGCGAACGGCTGGCCGATGCCGGCTTCATCGCGCTGGCCCCGGCGTATTTCGACCTGATCGAGCCCGGACTCGTGCTGCCCACCGACCAGACCGGCGCCGACCGCGGCCGTAGCGTGGTGAACCGGCTGGGCCTGGACTGCGGCCTGGATACCACCGAAACCGCCGCGCAGCTGCTGCAGGCGGAAGGCCACCAGGTGGGCGTGGTGGGGTTTTCCTGGGGCGGCACGGTGGCGCTGCTGGCCAATACCCGGCTGGGCCTGCCGGCGGTCAGCTATTACGCCACACGCAACCCGCCCTATCTGGACGAACCCGCGCAGGCGCCGCTGATGTTCCACTTCGGCGCGCTGGATGCGGCCATCCCGCCGGAAACCGTCGAACTGCACCGGGAGAAACAACCGCAGGCGCAGTTGTTCGTGTACGCCGACGCCGATCATGCTTTCAACCGCGAGCCGGACCTGCCTTATCACCCGCAAGCGGCTGCACTGGCGTGGGAGCGCACTTTGGGGTTTTTTGGTGAGGCTCTGCGGTAAGCAGCTCTGGCGCTAACACTAAAGTGAACCTGACCCCGTTCTTTAGAAAAGTGAACCTGACACCGTTACCGACGCCTTCAACCGAGACCCGGACCCGCCCTACCAACCGCAGGCGGCTGCGCTCGCTTGGGAGCGGACGCTGGGATGCATAGGTGAGAGTCTGCGATGAGCAGCTAGGACATCAACAGAAAAGTGAACCTGACCTCGCTCCTCCCATCACATTAGAAAATTCGACTCTGACCCCAGTTTTGCCGGTTTTGGTTAGCCTGTTGCTCGGATTGCACGTAGTTCAAGCATTGTCGCTTCACCATTTGCTGTAAGGCTCCAGAAGAGTGCCATGCCACCTTGAGTTGTCTTAAGGTAGTTGATTCTTACGAGTCCAAGCGCCTTCAACTGGATCTTGATCGTTTGGTAGTCATGATCAGCAATGCGAGAGTCGTAATAGTTGATTTTCTTGTGCTTGAGAATCGCTTTTTTTAGTTCTAGCTTGACGTTCGCATCACTTGGGTGCGAGAGCAGATCGGGGGAAATCAAGCCGAATATTTCTCCCCAAGTCAGGTCCGCAGTCCACGGTCGCCACCCGTAGTCATGTGCTGGTTTGAGCTCACCATGTACTGTGAAGCTTTCCGTCAATCCAGCTAAGTTCAACGTAGGGCTTGCTTCATTCTTTTGACTTTGCTCAAGCGATGCTCGTAGCTCTTCGTTTTCCTTGCGAATTACGTTGATCTCATTGAGTAGCTCACTCGAGCCCACTTGATTGGCACGAACCCAGCCGATGGCGGGGTACGTCTTGATTGTTTTTGACAGACTGAGTGCAACGAGGCCTGGCAAGTCAGTCGCTGTGCGCCAATACTTAACCAGGCGTCCCGTTTCTACTTTGTCTCGGAAATCAATGAGTCTTTGTGCGAGCTCGGGATCCTTGTCTGTCTTTCCGACAATGATTTCGTCAGGATTTTCATGAATGAATGCAACTACCTTCAGACCTATTGAGACCGCATAGTCATATTCTTTCTCTGTGTAGCTAATGCCTTCATTGGTAGTGCTTCCATATCGGCCGCCAATGATCAAAATGTAGTAGTCACAGTCATTAATGACGCGCTTGATGAACTCAAATTGCTCTTCATCTGTGGCGGGAAATAGCTCCATCCCTGAGGGGATGCAATCCATCTCCATTAGGGTCTGGATGACATGCTGCCTTTCTTCTTTAAGATCGGCATACGTTGAGCTCACGAAGACTTGATATCTCTTGTCCATGCGATGAAGTCTCAAAAACAGGCTAACGCCTGAGTTAAGCCGCACCGCTTTGCGGCGGCGACAGAGTCACAATCCTACGGGACTTTGCCGACGCCGCGAAGCGGTGTCGGCTTGAACGAATTGTTAGGGCGCGGCGTATGGAGTGATTTGGGAGCCTTGGAGTTTCGCCACAAGATCGCTCAGATCTCTGGTGGCTTCTTTCAGGGAATTCCCCTTCTGGTCCAGTGGATTATGAACGACGTGGTTCCTCAATTTTCTCAAGCGGTTGATGCGCTCAATCATTGAGCTATCAAGGATCTCCATTGATTGGATTGCGTGGATCGCATCAACCGTATTTATCACGCGTTTCTTGCTTAGACGTGCAACGGTCATTAGGTACGATTCGAGATGAGACCACGCCTGCAAGAAGCTCCCAATATCTGCGCTGCTGGTCGATTGGGCGCTGGCGGTGATTTGCCCGCAAATCTTGGCGATTCTGTCACCTGCGGGATAAAGTGCGCTCCGTGGGATTGGTGAAAATCCCTTGCTCCAGAATTTGGCTAAACGAGAGATACGAAATTTGGCGATTAGGCGCCGATTGAAATCCAACTCGCTCTTAGAATCGTAGTCATCTGGTGATTCATCGGTCCCTGCAAGGTATCCCTCCTGGAAGTACGGGCGGAGCGCATCCGGGGGGCAGATGCTCAGAAGACGTACATTGACGAGGTCATGTTCTGAGTTAAGGGATACCCTATTTGTTAGATAAGGAAGGCCGAAAACATAAATGAATGGATCCGTCGTTGCGCCGTCCAACGCAAAGCTGCATGCCACGCGAAGAGACTGGGTGAAGTCTATAAGCGGGGTGGGGCAAACCTCGTAGTGTTGGAGGATGCTCCACTGTACGTATTTCCTTCGTTTGACTTCTGGCGCTCCCTCAATGCCGTCTTGCGTAAGCAATTCAATGAGCGTGGATGAGGCGCTATTCAGGGCGCTTATTCGTAGCTCTAACTCATCCTTGCTTATTCGCTCGCCACGATAAATCGTTGGATAAAAGGTCGAGGAATTCGTCTTGTTCAGATAGTCATTGTTCTGCCCGCGAAATAGCAGGACATGGTCTTTGTTAAGACAAGAAAGTCTTGCGACGTGATGGACGAGCTTGGTGAACGAACTAATGTAATAAGCGTCAGCTTTTGATGGGTGAAGTTCGCCGTAGTGATCTGACAAATCAGTTGTTAGCTGTCCTACGATTTCGCGCATGCGATTTCCTTCAGTCGCGCCCTAACGCCTTATGTCTTGAACACTCCCTACTCTAGGCGCCGAGAGCCCGGCGTACGTGCCCGATAACGCCTCGGTGTCAGCACCACCGTAATTCAGCAGGGGCCGCACGCCGGATCTCGCGCCCTGCGCCCGAACAGTTGATCGAGGTTTCCCTCGAACTGATAAGCGTGGGCCTCGGGCGCGATGCTCTCGGCCACTCAACTGTAGCGGAGAACGGGAATGGCGGCAGTCGGGATCGGTGTGGGCAAGACCAATCTGGACGTTGCGGTGGAAGGTCGCCAAGGCGTCACGCGTACGCGAACACCCCCAGTGGCATAACGAAGCTCGTGAAATGGTTGCGGGGGCTTGATGCGCCCCGCATCTTGGTGGAGGCCACGGGCGGTTATGAAGAGCCAGTGCTCGAGGCCTGTTGCGATGCGGGCCTGTGGATCTGCCGGGTCAATCCGCGGCAAGCGCGCAACTTCGCCAGGGCGACCGGTGAGCTGGCCAAGACGGATGCGATTGATGCCCGCCTGCTGGCCCTCATGGCACGGTTGCTGAGTGACCGGCTTCGTCCTTACGCGGCGCCACTGGCGTGGCAACAGGAACTGCGCGACTGGCTGCGTCGTCGTGGCCAGATCGTCATGACGCTGCAGGCCCAGAAGCAGCAGGCTGCGATGGCCCCGCCTGCAGTGCGAATCCTGACGCTGCGTACCATCGCCGCGCTCGCCCGCGAGCTGAAGGCTGTGGAACAAGCGATCAGCGGATTGATCAAACAGCACGCTACCCCTGCCGTATGTTCCAGCAAGGGGTTGGGACCGGTCTTCCAGGCGAGCATGCTGGCGCTGCTCCCTGAGCTGGGCGAGCTGAGCCGCCGCGAGATCGCGAAGCTGGTGGGTGTGGCGCCGATGAATCGCGATAGTGGCCAAGGACAAGGAAAGCGCCGGATCCACGGCGGGCGGGCGCCGGTGCGAGTTGCCCTGTACATGGCAACCCTGTCGGCCGTGCGATGGGACCCGTTGATGAAAGCGCACTACCAGCAGCTGCGTGTCCGCGGAAAACTGGGCAAGGTGGCGCTGGTGGCCTGCATGCGCAAACTGCTTGGAATCGTCAATGCACGGCGCCGGGATGAGCTGCGTGCTGAGGGCAAGCTCCTGGCCTGAAAGGCAGGATCACAAGACAGTTGCTGAGTTAAGCCGAACCGCGTAGTGGAGGCAAAGGCATGGCAAGCTTTTTCTGCCATGCCTTTGCCGTAACGAAGCGGTTTCGGCTTGAACGAATTGTTAGGCCGCGCCCCATGACTACATGCAATGAGAGCAGCGAGTCAGTGACCGGCCGTACTTGGTTTGCGAGTACTGCTCCAGAGCGCTCAAGTCAGTGCCGCAGAACTTGACATAGTCACCAGTTGTGAAATTGCCAATCTTGGGGCTGGACATTGAGCCGTGTGTTGCCGCGTGAACCATCGGGTACTGCGGAACTGACCCGGCCCGATCGACGTTTGCGACGAAGCCATGCGGATTGGCCTGAACCCACTTGAGATAGCCGGTCTCATCATTGTCAAACAGCTCGACCATGATTGTCTCCAATTGCCTGGACGGTTGTTAGCGGCCTAACGCCTGAGTTAAGACGCGTAGCGTAGTGCAGGTGGCAGGCATGGCAAGCTCTTTATGCCATGCCTGACGCCGGAACGAAGCGGAGTCGGCTTGAACGAATTGTTAGCCTTTACCGTCATCAAATATGATTTGAACCGCATGGTCGGTTAACCACTTGTCTGCATCGGAGGCGAGCCATGTAACGACAGTTGCGGTAGACCAGCTTGTCAGTTGCTCGACCGCCTCGATGGTGGATGCCGGAGCCCACAGGGCAAGGTAGGAATCTGCGTACTTGTGGTTCTTTAGGGTTGCGATTGAACAGAGTTGAATCGTCGCTCCATCCTGCAGAGTGATTTCACGATTCTTGATCAACTGACGTGACAAGTCCTCGCCAAGAACGTCAACTAGGATCGTGTCTTTTACATTGGATAGCGTAGGTACGACGATTACACCCGTAGTCTTGGGTTGTAAGTTTTCGAGAAAGCTGCGAAGCCCTGCCCGAGTTCCATCGCGATTGTCGCCAAACGATTTTGCAAGAAAGCGTGTTCGAGCCACTAAATTCTCCAGTAAAGGCTAACGCTTGATTAGCCCTCAAAAGCGAAGACTAATCCAGATGGTGCAATTCCCCACCCACCCCGCCAACGCGAAGCAGGCACCCCGTGCTTCGCTAACCAAAAGCCAAGCGCTGGAACTCTCCCCAACGTTCACGCCCCCGAAATCAGGTCAACACAAAACCCCGTTCGCGAAACATATCGCCCCAATAAAGCCGCTGCAAATCCCCGCCCTACTTCTTCTTGGCTTTCCCATCCGCTTTCGCCTTCTTCACCTTAGGCGCCGGCATCAACACCGCCGTCTCCAGCAGCAATTCCCGCAGGCGCTCGCCGTCGTCCAGCAGCTCGTCGGCCACCGGGTAATCCTTGGCGCCGGGGTACGGCGGGCGTTGCGGCAGGTCCGGGGCCAGGCGGGTGACGGCGGCGGAAGGCTTGACGAACAGGCTGTTGTCGCAGGCGAAGGCCACCACCTTTTCGTCCACGTACAGGGCGAATTCCCCGAACATGCGGCGGTGGGTCAGGCGGGCGCCGAGGCCGGCCTGTTCTTCGAGATAGGCGATGAAATCGGTGTCGGTGGCCATGGCGCGGGGCGTGCGGCCGGGCTGGCCGGCGGGGCCCCACGATAGCGCCGGACGGCGGGTGCCGTCCGGGCTGTGCGCGGCGGGATCAGCCGCAGCCGTCCAGCTTCAGGGTCTGGCCGGGCTTGATGGCGTACTTGGGTTTCTTCAGGCGGTTGGCCTTGGCCAGGTCGCCGATGTCGCAGCGCAGCTTGCGGGCGATGCCGCCAAGGGTGTCGCCGCGCTGCACCTTGTAGGTCTTCTGCTTGGTCACGGCGCGTGCGGGGGCGGCGGGCGGCGGGGGCACGGCGGTGGGCATGGGGTCGCCCACCCGCACCAGCGCGGAGCGCACGTCGCTGGTCATCAGCTGCTGGGCCAGTTCCAGGCGCTTGCCGCGGGTGCAGTTGAAGCGGTACAGCCAGGAGATGCGGGTGGTGGCGTTCAGCGCGGTGCCGGCCGGCAGGATCTGGCCGGGTTCCCAGCGCGGGTTGAGGTTGCGCAGCGCGCGCAGGTAGCCGTCGCGCGAGCCCCAGTTGCCCAGGCAGATGGTGAGCTGGTACAGCGAGGCCGGCTGCGACAGGGTGACGGTGGCCGGGCGGGCGCTGACCCGCGGCCAGCGGATGCCGTAGTCCTTCGGATGCAGGAACAGCCACGCCGCGGCGATCACCATCGGCACGTAGTCCTTGGTTTCGGCCGGGAACTGGTTGTACACGTCCACATCCCAGAAGCTGCGCCCGCCGGTCTCGCGGAACACGCGCAGGGCACGGCCCTCGCCACCGTTGTAGCCGGCCAGCGACAGCTCGATGCTGTTGTTGAGCTGGGCCATGCGTTCGGTCAGGTACTGCGCGGCGGCATCGGCGGAGGCGCGCGGGTCGTAGCGGGTATCGAAGCCGCTGCCGTCGTTGCCCAGGCCGAAGCGGCGGCCGGTGGCCGGCATGAACTGCAGCGGCCCCACCGCGCCGGCGCGCGAGCCGGCGTGCACCTTGCCGTTGGACTCCTTCGCCATGATCCCGAACAGCAGCGCTTCCGGCAGGCCGTGCTGCTTGAACGCCGGCGACATCAGGTGCTGCATGTAGCGGTAGTTCTCGTAGCTGTCCATCAGCGACGGCCGCATGTCGGTGAGCCAGCGGCGGATGCCGGCCTGCACCGCCGGGTTGAACTGCACCATCTTCACGAAGCGCTGGCCCTCCTCGCTGAGCAGCGAGGCGGCGCTGGCGGAATCGGGCACGTCGACGTCGTCCAGATCGGATTCGTCGATGGGGTCGGCATTGCCGTCCTCGGCGACGAGATCGTCGAACTGCGGAGTGGCCAGCAGCAGCCGCTCGTAGGTGGCCAGCATGGTTTCCACCGAGCAGCCGCGCTGCTTGGCGCAGGCATCCACCACGCCCTTCATTTCCGCCAGCGCGGCCTTGGTGGCGTTGGCCGCCGCTTCCTCGTCCACCGCCAGCATGGCATCGCGGTAGCGCTTCTCGGCGGCGTTCATGCGCTGCTGCAACACCGCCACCGCGGCCTGGTCGCGTTTGGACTCCGCCTGCGCGGCGGGCGCGCACAGCCCTGCCAGCAGCGTGAGGGAAAGCGTGGCGATCAGGGGCAACGGACGAAGGGACATCAGGCGTGGACTTGCGAAGGGGGCTGGCAGGGTAGCCGCGCCGGCTGCGCGGCGGCAACCCGCGCCATCCATGAATGCGCACGCGTTCGCATAGAATCCGGCGACCCTCCCGGATGACACACGCCATGGACCCCATTTTCGTCGGCAAGGCCATCACCACCGAGACCAGCGGCAACGTGGTGCTGCTGCCGAAGTACGGCAACCGCCACGGGCTGGTGGCCGGCGCCACCGGCACCGGCAAAACGGTGACGCTGATGACGCTGGCCGAAGGCTTCAGCCGGATCGGCGTGCCGGTGTTCCTGGCCGACGTGAAGGGCGACGTGGCCGGGCTGGCGGTGCCCGGCACCACCAGCGAGAAACTGCAGGCGCGCATCGACCAGATGGGCATCAGCGACTACCGCAACGAAGCGGCGACGGTGGTGTTCTGGGACCTGTGGGGCAAGGCCGGGCACCCGGTGCGCACCACCGTCAGCGAGATGGGCCCTACCCTGCTGTCGCGCATCCTCGAATTGAACGATACCCAGAGCGGCGTGCTCGACATCGTGTTCAAGCTGGCCGATGACCGCGGCCTGCTGCTGCTCGACCTGGAGGACCTGCGCGCGCTGCTGGGCCTGATCGCCGAGGAGCGCAAGGACATCAGCACCTCCTACGGGCTGGTCAGCGCGCCGTCGATCGGCGCCATCCAGCGCGCGCTGCTGCGGCTGGAGCAGGAAGGCGCGGAGCTGTTCTTCGGCGAGCCGGCGCTGGAGCTGGTCGACCTGATGCGCACCACCCCCGACGGCCGCGGCGTAGTCAACATCCTCGCCGCCGACCAGCTGATCCTGAAGCCGCGGCTGTATTCCAGCTTCCTGCTGTGGCTGCTCTCCGAGCTGTTCGAGAACCTGCCGGAAGTGGGCGACCTGGACAAGCCCAAACTCGTCTTCGTGTTCGACGAGGCGCACCTGCTGTTCGACGACGCCCCGCCCGCGCTGCAGCAGCGCATCGAACAGGTGGTGCGGCTGATCCGTTCCAAGGGCGTGGGCGTGTATTTCTGCTCGCAGTTCCCCGACGACGTGCCGTCCAACGTGCTGGGCCAGCTTGGCAACCGCGTGCAACACGCGCTTCGCGCCTATACCCCGCGTGACCAGAAGGCGGTCAGGACCGCCGCCGAAACCTTCGTCCGCAACCCGAACCTGGACGTGGCGCAGGCCATCGGCCAGCTGGGCACGGGCGAGGCGCTGGTGTCGATGCTGCTGGACAAAGGCGTGCCGATGCCGGTGGAGAAGACCCTGATCGCGCCGCCGCGCTGCCGGATGGGCGCCATCACCGATGCCGAGCGCATGCAGGTGCGCGCCGGCAGCCCGGTTGGGATGAAGTACGACACCCGCATCGACCGCGACTCCGCCGCCGAACTGCTGGCGCAGAAGACCGAGGCCAAGGCGGCGCAGGCACAGGCCCCGGCCGCGAAGACGGCGGAAGCGGACGACGGCAACGGCTTCGGCCAGACGGTAAAGGACGCGCTGTTCGGCACCAAGCGCCGCCAGGGCATGATCGAGACCATGGCCAAGCAGACCGCGCGCACGGTGGGCAGCCAGGTGGGGCGGCAGATCCTGCGCGGCCTGCTGGGCGGCATCTTCGGCGGCAAGCGCTGAGCCGCGCATGGGCCGCTGGCGTCCCCCCGCCGAGAAAAGCACGGCGCTCATCACCCGCGAAGGCCACGACCGCCTGAAAGCGGAGCTGGACGAGCTGTGGCGGGTGAAGCGCCCGGAAGTGGTCAGGGCGCTGGCAGCAGCCGCCGCCGAGGGCGACCGCTCCGAGAACGCCGAATACACCTACCGCAAGAAGCAGCTGGGCGAGATCGACCGCCGCGTGCGCTACCTCAGCAAGCGGCTGGAGGTGCTGAAGGTGGTGGACGCCGCGCCATCCGACCGCGAGGCGGTGTTCTTCGGCGCCGAGGTGGAGCTGGAAAACATCGCCAGCGGCGAGCTGGTGCGCTACCGCATCGTCGGCCCGGACGAAACCGACGCGAAGCTGGGCTGGGTCAGCATCGACGCACCGCTGGCGCGCGCGATGCTGAAGAAGCGCGTGGACGACGAGTTCGAAGCGCCGCTGCCCGGCGGCACGCTGCGCTACGCGATCATCGAAGTGACCTACCCGTCCGCGTAGGCGGGCGACACACGCCCGCCACGCACGGGCCCCGCGTCAGCGGCGCTTGGCGCCGCCGGCGCCGGACAGCAGCACCAGCCCGCCCACCAGCCCCATGTTCTTCATGAACTGCTGCAGCCTGCTCCACTGCGCGGCGCCGGAAAACTCCCAGAACGGATGCGACACCACGGCGTCGGTCAGCAGCAGGGCGGCGGCCAGCAGCGCCACCGCGCGCAGCTGCCAGCCGGCGGCCAGCAGCACGCCGATCAATACCTCGACGGTACTCAGCAGCAGCGCGTCGTTGCCGATCGGCACGCCGCGCAGCGCCTGCCACAGGCGGAACCCACCGGCGATGAGGAAGGCAGCGGCCAGCAGCCACTGGGCAAGACGGACTTCAAGCTTCATGCGGGGACCAGACCTTGCGGGAAGCCGGAAGAGTGGCACGCCAACCTGAACGGCGAAAGGGGTGCCTCGGCGCGTCGGGGCTTTTCGCGTAGAATGCCCGCTGTTCTGCGCACGGCTGATCTCCTTTCCTCCGAGAAAGGTGCGTTTTTCCTGATCGAGCCGGCCGCCCCTAGCGGCTTTCTTCCCGTACGCCTTTCGTCGCGCAGACACGGCCCGGATCACCGGCGTCGTGCCATCTGCCTGCGGCGCGGTTCAACAGGAACGCCCGGGCCGTCCCGTATTCCGTGCGGGGCACCAAAGGAGTTCCTCCATGTCGTTCGAATCCCTGGGCCTTGCGCCCGCGTTGCTGCGCGCGCTTGCCGACAACAACTACACCACCCCGACCCCCATCCAGCAGCAGGCGATCCCGCTGATCCTGGCCGGCCACGACGTGTTGGGCGGCGCCCAGACCGGCACCGGCAAGACCGCCGCGTTCGGCCTGCCGCTGCTGCAGAAGCTGGCCGAGATGCCCAAGCCCGAGGGCCTGCACCGCCCGCGCGTGCTGGTGCTCACCCCCACCCGCGAACTGGCCGTGCAGGTCAGCGAGAGCCTGCGCAGCTACGCCAAGCACCTGCGCATCAACGTCACCTCGCTGTTCGGCGGCGTCGGCATGCAGCCGCAGGTGGAAGCGTTCCGTCGCGGCGTGGACGTGCTGGTGGCCTGCCCGGGCCGCCTGATCGACCATCTGGATCGCGGCACCTGCAAGCTCGGCAGCGTGCAGATGCTGGTGCTGGACGAAGCCGACCGCATGCTCGACATGGGCTTTTTGCCGTCGATCAAGCGGGTCATGAAGCACGTGCCGGCGCAGCGCCAGACGCTGCTGTTCTCGGCCACCTTCGAACCGCGCATCAAGGCGCTGGCGCTGGAGTTCATGAAGGACCCGCAGCAGGTGCAGGTGGCCGCGCAGAACACCGTGATCGAGACCATCCGCCACCACGCCCATCCGGTTGACGGGTCGAAGAAGCGCGACCTGCTGATCGACATCCTGGCCCGCCGCCACACCGAGCAGGTGCTGGTGTTCGGCAAGACCAAGCACGGCTGCAACCGCCTGGCGGAGCAGCTGGAAAATGCCGGCCTGCCGGCGCTGGCGATCCACGGCAACAAGAGCCAGGCCGCCCGCCAGAAGGCGCTGAACGAGTTCAAGAGCGGCAAGACCCGCATCCTGGTCGCCACCGACGTGGCCGCGCGCGGCCTGGACATCCCCGACCTGCCGCTGGTGATCAACCACGACCTGCCGATGGTGGCCGAGGACTACGTGCACCGCATCGGCCGCACCGGCCGCAACGGCGCGACCGGCGAAGCGATTTCGCTGGTGTCGCCGGACGAGGCCAATCTGCTGCGCCAGATCCAGAAGCTGCTGGGCCGCGAGATCGCAATGGAAGTCGTGCCGGGCTTCGAGCCCTCGCGCTCGATCCGCAGCGATGCCAAACCGTTCGAGGCCGCCCCGCGCAGCCCGCGCCCCGCCCGCAACCGTCGCCCGCACGGCAAGCCGCGCACCGCCGAGGCGCATGCACACGCCGGCCCCAAGCAGCCGCGTGACGGCCGCCGCGGCAACGCGCCGGGCGCCGGCCGCCGCGATTCGCGCCAGGGCTGATCCGGCCCCAGCGCTGCACCATCACCGCCGGCACGGCAGACGCCTGCCGGCGGGTTCCTGCGGGCGCATCACGGGTGTATGTTCGCCACTTCCTCCGGGGAGCAACGCATGGACATCCACGACATCGCCCTGAACCTGTTCGCCCAGCTGGTGGGTGCCCATCGCGGCGCGCCGCTGGATGCCGATGCGCGCATCGAACTCGGCCGCGAAGCCTATCGCTGCGCCGAAGCCTTCATCGCCGCCAAGGACCTGTACATCCGCGAACTGCCCGTGCCCGGCGGCGAGCAGATCTACTGATGCCGGCGACACGCGCGGGTATGCTGCGGCCTTCGTCCCACGGAGCCACCGCATGATCCGCCGGCTTGCCAGTTTCACCGCCCTTGCCTTCCTGCTGGCCGCTTGCGGCAGCGGCCCGGTGCGGCGCGTTTCCGAACCCGCGGCCAGCATCCAGCAGCTCACCGTGCGCGCCGATGGCCGCTGGGACGTGGCGCTGCGGCTCAACAACTTCAGCAGCGTGGCGATGCGCTTCGACAGCACCGCGCTGGAGATCAGCTTCGACAACGGCGCCGCGGCGCGGCTGGACCTGCAGCCGAACCTGGAAGTGGCACCGGAATCCGCCGACGTGCATAGCGCCGTGGTCACCCCCACGCCGGCCGGGCGCGCGCGCCTGGCTACCGCGCTGGCCGACGGCCGCGGGCTGTCCTACAGCCTGCGCGGCACCCTTCAGGCCGGCCCTTTGGACGGCAAGCCGCGCAGCTACGAGATCAAGCGCGAAAGCGCACTGTCGCCGGTGCCCGGGCTGCCCGGCGCGCTGCGCTGAGCCCGCCCCGGCAGGCATTCCACCAAAACCATACGCTGTAGTATGCTCAGGGTTCCCGCGGGCCGGATGGCGGCCCGCCCATGCCAGGAACCGCACGCATGAGCACCTACAAGGCCCCCCTCGACGATCTTCGCTTCGCCCTTTACGACGTGCTGGGCGCCGAGGCGCTGTTCGCCCGGCTCGGCCACGCCGACGCCAACCGCGAGCTGGTGGACGCGGTGCTGGACGAAGCCGCGCGCTTCAGCGAAACCGTGCTGGCCCCGCTCAACCGGATCGGCGACGAGATCGGCTGCAGCTACGACAAGGCCACCGGCAACGTCACCCCGCCGCCGGGCTTCAAGGACGCCTTCGACAAGTTCGTGGAAGGCGGCTGGACCGGCCTGACCAACGCGCCCGAACACGGCGGCCAGGGCATGCCGGCGCTGCTGGGCGGCGTGCTCACCGAGATGGTGGACAGCGCCAACCTGGCCTGGGGCAACTTCCCGATGCTCAGCCACGGCGCGGTCAAGGCGCTGGAGACCTACGGCGAGGACTGGCAGAAGACGGTGTTCCTGGAACCGCTGGTGGCCGGCACCTGGACCGGCACCATGTGCCTGACCGAACCGCACTGCGGCACCGACCTCGGCCTGCTCAAGACCCGCGCCGAACCCATTGCCGACAACAAGTACGCGATCACCGGCACCAAGATCTTCATCACCGCCGGCGAGCACGACCTGGTCCCCAACATCATCCACCTGGTGCTGGCCAAGCTGCCTGACGCGCCGCCCGGCGCCAAGGGCATCTCGCTGTTCGTGGTGCCGAAGTTCAAGGTCGCCCGCGACGGCAGCGTCGGCGAGCGCAACGCGGTGCGCTGCGGCGCGATCGAACACAAGATGGGCATCCACGGTTCCGCCACCTGCGTGATGAACTTCGACGGCGCCGAGGGCTATCTGCTGGGCCAGCCGCACAAGGGCCTGCAGGCGATGTTCGTGATGATGAACTCGGCTCGCCTCGGCGTTGGCGTGCAGGGCCTTGGCCTGTCCGAGCGCGCCTACCAGAACGCGCTGCGCTACGCGCGCGAGCGCCTGCAGTCGCGCTCGCTGTCGGGCCCGAAGTATCCCGACAAGCCGGCCGATCCGATCCTCGTGCAGCCCGACGTGCGCCGCATGCTGCTGTCGCAGAAGGCGCTGATCGAAGGCGGCCGGCTGCTGTCGATGCAGGCCTATGCGCTGCTGGACACCGCCGAGAAAGCCGGTGATCCCGCCGAGCGGGAACGCGCCGAGACCCTGGTCAGCTTCCTCACCCCGATCTCCAAGGCCTGCCTGACCGAGTGGGCGATCGAGAACACCTACAACGCGGTGCAGTGCTTCGGCGGCCACGGCTACATCGCCGAACACGGCATCGAGCAGCTGGCCCGCGACGCCCGCATCACCACCCTGTATGAAGGCACCACCGGCATCCAGTCGCTGGACTTGATCGGCCGCAAGACCGCAGCAACGCAGGGCGCGGGGCTGAAGCTGTTCATCGCCGAGGTGGAAGCCTTCGCCAGGCAGCACGAAGGCGACGAAGCGCTGACCGAGTTCATCGCGCCGCTGCGCGCCAAGTGCGGCGAGTGGGGCAAGCTCACCATCGAGACATTGACCCGCGCCGCCGGCAACCCGGAGGAGCTGGGTGCGGCAAGCACCGACTACCTGTTCTATTCGGGCTACGTGGTGCTGGCCTACTGGTGGGCGCGCAGCGTCGCCGCCGCCAATGCATCCGACCGCCCGCAGGCGTTCAAGGACGCCAAACGCGACACCGCCCGCTTCTACTTCGCCCGCATCCTGCCGCGCACGCTGGCGCACAAGGCGGCCATCGAAGCCGGCGCGGCCACGTTGATGGCGATGCCGGACGCAGGCTTCGGCGCGAACTGAGCATCACCACGCGCCGGGCGCGTGGGCTGCGCCTCGGTACACAAACCGTCATCGAAGGCGTATAAGCTGGTTTCCCGATGGAGACCGATACAGCGACATATCGCACGGCCCATACCGGCGACCCCACCGCTGCGCTGCACGCGGACAGCTTCGTTTTCCCCGGCGCCGCCGGCTTCTTCCCCAATCTGCGCCTGCTCGGGCTGGATGCACATGGCCGCGCGCTGGACTGGATGAGCTGGCAGGATGCCACCTGCCTGTACGCCCGCGGCGCGGTGGCGTGGACGCTGGGCGAACCCTGCCTCAGCGTCCACGGCGGCATCAACCGCCGCAGCGGCGAGCGCAGCATCCTGCGCCTGCACCCCATCATCGCCGCACGCGGCCACGTCCGCCCGGCGGCCATCGACCCCACCCCCACCCTGACCAACCAGGCGTTGTTCGCCCGCGACCAGCAGCTGTGCCTGTACTGCGGCCGCCAGTACCACCGCGGCACGCTGACCCGCGACCACGTGCAGCCGGTGTCCAAGGGCGGCCGCGACATCTGGGAAAACGTGGTCACCGCCTGCTTCCACTGCAATTCGCGCAAGGGCAACCGCACCCCGCAGCAGGCCGGCATGCCGCTGCTGGCTGTGCCGTACCGGCCCAGCTGGATCGAGCACCTGATCCTGTCGAACCGCAACATCCTGGCCGACCAGATGGCCTTCCTGAAGGCCCAGCTGCCCGCCAAGAAGCCCCGCAGACTTGCCGTGTAGCGCCGGTGCATTGACGCGCGCGCCCCGCTTGGCAACACTCGACCGTGTTTTTCTGCTGCGGGGATGGCGATGGCGCTGACGTTGGGCACTACCGGGATGGATCGCGCGACCGAGGCGGAGGTTGCCGCCGCGTTCAAGATCGCCAACGCCGAAACCGGCCACCGCTGGAGCTTCGTCGAAGGCGACGCGGCCGACTACATCATCATCGACATGGACAGCCTGTACGGCCCGATGAGTTGGCTGCGCCTGCACGGCATGGGCCGCAAGGTGATCGCGCTGGCCGCCGCCGACCGCCAGCAGACCGACTACCGGCTACCGCTGCCGATCAACGCGACCGACCTGGCAGTGTTGCTGAGCGAGATCGCCGGCGATGCGCAGCGGACGCCCGACGAAACGCCGCCGCCGCGCGGGCCCGCACCGGCGGTCGAGCCGGCGCCGACCATCGTCGCGCCGGAACCGCAACCGGCGCCGGAACCGCCCGCGACCCCGCAGCCCGAACCCGAGCCGGAACCAGTACCGCCGGCCGCGCGCACGCTGCAGCAGTGGCTGGCGAACGGCGCCCTTCGCCAGCGCGTGCGCCTGCAGTGCGCCGATGCACCGGCGCTGCTGATCGACCCGCAGGCCGGCAGCTGGCACGGCCCGGCCATGCTCAAGCCGCTGGCGCCCTGTTTTGCCGGCGAACTGCCGGAAAGCGACTTCACCATGCCCGACGCCGCGGCCTGGGACGCCGAGGCGGCTGCGCTGGGCCCTGCGCAGCCACTGCAGCGCCTGCAGTGGCTGGGTGGGCTACTGTCCGGCGCGGCCATCGACGGCCGCTACCTGCTGAAGAAGTGGCCGCAGACCGAGCGCGAGTATCCCAAGCATTTCCGCATCGCCACGGTGATGATGAAAGGGCCGGCCGGGGTTGCCGACATCGCCGAAGCAAGCGGCGTCAGCGCCGAGGAAGTGACAGGCTTCATCAACGCCAACCTCGCCACCGGCTATGCCGAACCGGCCGATGCACCGCCGCCATCGGCCCCGGCATCGCCGCGCACTACCGGCCTGTTCGGGCGCATCCGCGGCCACTGACAACGCGCCGGCTCACGCCGCGCCAGCACCGTAAACTCCGGCATGGTGATGCGCCGGCGCCGGCGCACGCCCCCGAGAAGCGGAGTTTGCTCCACTGCCTTCTGCGTGGTCAGGAACCCGATGCCAGGATCCGCCACGCCCGGTGGATGCGCGCGTTGCGGGCGAAATCCGGCGGAATGGTGGATGCACTGATGTCTTCCACCTGCGCGAACTCCGCCAACGCCGCCTCGTCCAGCTTGAAGCGGCGGAAGTTGTTGCTGAAGTACAGCACGCCCCCCGGCGCCAGCCGCGCCACCGCCGCGCGCAGCAGGCGCACGTGGTCGCGCTGCACGTCGAAGTCGTCGGCGCGCTTGGAGTTGGAGAACGTGGGCGGGTCGCAGAACACCACGTCGTATTCGCCGGAATCGGCTTCCAGCCACTTCAGCGCATCCGCCTGGGCGATGCGGTGGCGGGTGCCGCCGATGCCGTTGCCGCGCAGGTTGTCGGCCAGCCATTCCAGATAGGTCGCCGACAGGTCGACGCTGGTGGTCTGCGCTGCGCCCTCCACCGCCGCCTGCACGGTGGCAACGCCGGTGTAGCAGAACAGGTTGAGGAAGCGCTTGCCGCGCGCTTCCCGCGCCATCCGCGCGCGAAGCGGGCGGTGGTCGAGGAACAGCCCGGTGTCGAGGTAGTCGAACAGGTTGACCTGCAGTTTCGCCGCGCCCTCCTCCACCGTGAGGAACTGCCCCCGATGGTCGAAGTGGCCGTACTTGCTGCCGCCCTTGCCGGTGCTGCGGGTCTTCACGGCGACCCGCTCGCGTGGCAGGGCGAACACCTCGCGCACCGCCAGCAGCAGGTCGTTCAGGCGCTTGCGGGTGGTGGTTTCGGGGATCTCGGCCGGCGCGGCGTATTCCTGCACATGCAGCCACATCTCGCCTTCAACCGTGGTGTACACGTCCACCGCGCAGGCGTATTCGGGGATGTCGGCGTCGTAGGCGCGGAAGCAGCTGACCTGCTCCTGCTGCCGCCAGCGCGCCAGCTTGTCGAGGTTCTTGCGCAGGCGGTTCGCCACCATCTGCGCGCCTTCCGGCAGCGCGCGCTTCTCGATGCCTTCGCGCTGCGGCGGCGCGATCGGATCCACCGCGATCAGGCTGCATTCGATCGCGCCGTTGAACAGCTGATAACTCTTCTTCGCACGCAGCCCGGTGGCCCGCGCCAGCTCGCCGTCGCCGCACAGCAGCGCCGCGCGCCACTGCGGCGCCACGCGCTTGAGCGCATCGCCCAGCGCGCGGTACAGCGCCGGGTCGGCGGCCAGGCGGGCGTCGTAGGGCGGATTGCAGGCGACCACCCCGCGCGGGTTTTCCATCGGCGCCAGGTCGGCGATGTCGCGCACGGAGAAGCCGATGGCGTCGTCCACGCCCGCCGCCTGCGCGTTCTCGTGGGCGGCGCGGATGGCGTGCGGGTCCACGTCGCTGCCGTGGAAGCACGGCCGCAGCGTGGCGCGGCCGCGCGCTTCACGCGCGATGGCCTCCACCCGCAGACCCGCCCAGGCTTCGCCATCGAAACCGGTCCAGCGGGTCGGCATTGCGTCACCGTGGCGGCGCAGGCCCGGCGCCACGTCGGCGGCCATCAACGCGCCCTCGATCAACAGCGTGCCACTGCCGCACATGGGGTCCAGCAGGTCGCCACCTTCGGCATAGGCCTGCGCCCAGCCGGCGCGCGCCAGCACCGCCGCGGCCACGGTTTCCTTGAGCGGCGCCGCACCCTGCACGCGCCGCCAGCCGCGCCGGTGCATCGGCCCGCCGGACAGGTCGATGGACAGCGTGGCGCGGCCCTTGCGGACGACCAGGTTGATGCGGACATCCGGCGACTCCACGTCCACGTCCGGCCGCTGGCCGGTGCTGGCGCGCAGGGTGTCGACGACGGCGTCCTTCACCCGCTGCGCGGCGTAGCGCGCATGGGTGATGGCGCTGCCGGAGACGTGTGCGTCGATGGCGAAGGTGTGGTTGGGCGAGAGATGGCGCGTCCAGTCCACCGCGGCCGCACCGGCGTACAGCGCATGCTCGTCGGCGCATTCGAACTCGGAGATGGGCCAGAGGATGCGACTGGCCAGGCGCGACCACAGCACCGCGCGCTGGGCATCCAGCAGGCTGCCCTCGACGTTGGCACCGGCGATGGTGGCGGTGGCGCGCGCGCAGCCGAGGGCGACCAACTCGTCCGCCAGCAGGTATTCCAGGCCCTTGCCGCAGGAAGCGAAGAATTTCATGGCGTCACAGCGCCGCCAGCAGCGCGGCGAAAGCTTCGGCGCTGGCCTGCACGTGGTCGGACAGGCGGTGGGAATCGTTCACCAGCAGCAGCCGCGCGTCGCGCGCCGCCGCCCATTCCACCACCTGCGCGGCCGGGATCAGCTCGTCGTGCCAGCCGTGGATGATCGAGGTCGGCACGCCTGCGGCCTGCATCGGCGGCGCGCCCTCCATGACCACCGGCGGCGCCATCAGGAACAGGCCGGCCACCGGCAGCTGCAGCGACACGTGGCCGCTGATGTAGGCGCCCAGGCTGGAGCCGGCCAGCACCAGCGGGCCGCGCGCGGCGGCGGCCTGCGCCAGCGCCTGCAGGCGGGCGATGCGGGCGGCCACGTCGCCCAGCGGCGTCACCTCGCGGCGGGCGTCCAGGTCGGTGTAGTCGGGGCGTTCGTGGGTCCAGCCCAGGCGCTCGGCCACATCGGCCAGCGCGGTCACTTTGGTCGCATCGGGGCCGCTTTCGAAGCCGTGCGACAGGATGCAATGTCCTCTCATGGGTGAATGCTAGCATCGGCGCATGCCCGCCCCGACGATCCACGCGCACCACCTGCCCTATGCGGCGCTGCTGGCCGCACGTGCGCCGGACGCCGTCGACACCGTGGTCATCCACTGCACCGAGCTGCCCGACCTCGCCACCGCGCGCGCATACGGCGAGCGGGTCCTCTACGACTCCGGCACCGGCAACAGCGGGCATTACTACATTGACCGCGACGGCCGCATCGAGGAGTACGCGCCACCCGCGCGCAGCGCCCACCACACCCGCGGCTGGAACGCGCGCAGCATCGGCATCGAACTGGTCAATACCGGCCGGTTCCCCGACTGGCTGGATTCCCGCCGGCAGGCGATGGGCGAGCCGTACACCGACGCGCAGATCGCCGCGCTGACCGCCCTGCTGCAGCGGCTGTGCAGGGAAATCCCGTCGCTGGCGCAGATCGCCGGCCACGAGGACCTGGATCGCGACGAGGTCGAAGCCAGCGACGACCCCGCCCTGAAGGTGCGGCGCAAGCGCGACCCGGGGCCGCTGTTTCCTTGGCATGCCGTGCTGGCTGCGGTGCCGCTGCGGCGGATCGCATAGCGGCGCCCACCCTGCCCGCAAAGGGAAGCGTCATGGCCGCCCCGTATAATTCCAGCCCATGAACGCCCCCGTCTCCGAACTGATCGAACTGCTGTCGCTGGAACGTCTGGAAGACGACCTGTTCCGCGGCCAGAGCCGCGACATCGGCACCAAGTACGTGTTCGGCGGGCAGGTGCTGGGACAGGCGCTGTCGGCGGCGCAGGCCACCATGACCGAGCCGCGCAACGCGCATTCGCTGCACGCCTATTTCCTGCGCGCCGGCAACATCGAGGCGCCGATCGTCTACCACGTGGACCGCACCCGCGACGGCGGCAGTTTTTCGGTACGCCGCGTCACCGCGATCCAGCACGGCAAGGTGATCTTCTTCTGCGCCGCCTCGTTCCAGGACGAGGAGCCGGGCGCGGAGCACCAGCTGTCGATGCCGGACGTGCCCAAGCCCGAAGACCTGGAGCCCGCGCCCACCATCCCGCCCGAAAAGCTCGCCCTGCTGCCCACCAAGGTGCAGCGCTGGCTGGATCGTGCCGGCCCGTTCGAGTTCCGCCACGTCTATCCGCGCGACGAGCTGAACCCGCCCAAGCGCCCGCCGTTCCAGCAGGTGTGGTTCCGCCTGACCGAGAAGGTCGGTGATGCGCCGGAGCTGCATCGCGCGCTGCTGGCCTACGCATCCGACTTCCACCTGCTCGGCACCGCCACCTTCCCGCACGGCATCAGCTACTACCAGCCCAACGTGCAGATGGCGTCGCTGGACCACGCGCTGTGGTTCCACCGCAGCTTCCGCGCCGACGACTGGCTGCTGTATTCGATCGACAGCCCCAGCGCGCAGGGCGCGCGCGGGCTGGCGCGCGGGCAGGTGTTCGACCGCAGCGGCCGGCTGGTGGCCAGCACTGCGCAGGAGGGCATGATCCGGGTGCTGCCGGCGTGAGGAAGGTCTTCTCCAGCCAGCGCCTGGAAAACGTCGAGGCGGTGGCAGAGCTGCTGCGCGCCGAGGGCATCGCGGTCAAGATCGCCAACGGCCGCTCGTATCGCGGCCGTCGCCGCGGCGGCTTCAGCTACGACAGCCGTCGCATTCCCGACGACATCCCCGCGGTCTGGATCGTCCATTCCGAAGACCAGCCACGCGGCCGCCAGCTGCTGCGCGAGTTGGGGCTGCTGGAAAACACCCGCGATCCGGGATCCAGCTACCTGCCCAGCGGCCGCCACGGCGAGGCGTCGGGCGGCGGCTACTTCAACGCCAAGCGGGTGAAGGTGGGGCTGCTGTTGCTGATCGCCGGCGGCATCGCGCTGATCGTTTTCACCACCCGCAAGCAGGCGCCGGAGGCAATCGTCGCCGCGCCTGCCGCGCCCGCGGCCCCATCGGCGCCGCCGCCACTGGTGCCAGAGGCCATCACCGACGTGCAGGTCCATCGCGTCGATGTCCCCACCGCGCTGGCGCAGTTGCTGGTGGCCGACACGCTGGATAGGCGCAAGCCGGCGCAGGCCTGCCTCTCGGTGGATGGCGGCGATCCATCGGCGAAGCTGCTGCAGGCACTGCCGACCAAGCCTGTCGCCCTGTTCCCGGCGTCGGCCTGCCCCGGCAAGGACGCGCTGGCCATCGCGGTGGAGGATTACCGCACCGATGGCAGCGGCAGCGGCGAGGTGCAGCTGACGGTGGGCAGCGGCAAGCCGCGCGTGCTCGAGGTGGAACGCAACGGCACCGTCTGGCGGGTGCTGCGCCGTCGCTGATACACGCGGTACCCAGCAACAAAAAAACGGCCCGCATCGCTGCGGGCCGTTTTCGTTACCGGTGCCTCCGATTCAACGCTTCGGCATCTGCGCCGGATGGCCGTCGTGCGACATCCGCCCCGCTTTTCCGTCGCGGCCGTGGCCGCACACCTCGCCCATCCTGTCGAACTCGGCGCGGCTGAGCTGGCCATTCTTGTCGGCATCGGCCTTGCCGAAGCACTCCGCGCGTCGCTGGGCCATGCGCGCCTGACGATCCGCCTTGTCGATGTACCCATCCTTGTTCACGTCCATCTGCGCGAAACGCTGGTCCATGCCGCTCTTGCCGGCCTGCATCTCGGCGCGGCTGATGCGGCCGTCGCCATCGCTGTCCAGCGCGCGCATGCCGTCGTGCTGGCCACGCATGCCACCCGCCTGCCCGCGCATTCCGGCGCGATGCATCGGCAGCTCCCCGCCGCTCAACTTGCCGTCCTTGTCCTTGTCCAGCTGTGCGAACTTCTCCGCAAGGCGCGGGAACTTCGCAGCCTCTTCCTTGGTGATCACGCCATCAGCGTTGGCGTCGGGCTTGGCCTGCATGCGCGGCGCGGCGGTCTGGGCGAACGCCAGGGTCGAAACCAGCGCGGCGGCGATGGCCAGGGTCAGGATGTGCAACTTCTTCATGGGTCGTCTCCTCCCGGCACCAACCGGGCTTGTCATGGAAAACGCCGCTGCGTCGCCGCGGTTGACCGCGCAAGCCTGCCCGCCGCTGAACGTCGGCGCTATCCTGCGGCCATGGGCAGCGACGACGACAACCTGCGACTGTTCCACAGCACTCCGCACCCCTGCGGTTACTGGCCGGGCCGCGAAGCCCGCGACCTGGTGCTGGACCCGCGCGACGAACGCCTGCCGAAGCTCTATCCGACCGCGCTGGCGTGGGGCTTCCGTCGCAGCGGCGACATCGTCTATCGCCCGAGCTGCAGCGGCTGCCGCGCCTGCGTGCCGGTACGGGTGCCGGTGGCCGCCTTCGTTCCCGACCGCAGCCAGCGGCGCTGCCTGGCCCGCAATGCGGATGTGGACGCGCACGTGGTCGCACCGGCCTGCACCGACGAATACCTGGCGCTGTATCGGCGCTATCTGTCTGCCCGCCACCCCGGCGGCGGCATGGACGACCACGGCGCGCACGAGTTCGAGCAGTTCCTGATCGGCGCGTGGAACGACAGCCGCTTCCTGGAGCTGCGCGAACGCGCCAGCCACCGGCTGCTGGCGGTGGCGGTCACCGATCTGGCGCCGGAAGCGCTGTCGGCGGTCTACACCTTCTACGAGCCGGACGAAGCGGCGCGCGGTCTCGGCACCCTTGGCGTGCTGCGCCAGCTGGAATGGGCGCGTCGCGACGGCCGCACGCACCTGTACCTGGGTTACTGGATCGCCAGCCACCCGAAGATGGACTACAAGCGGCGCTTCCGTCCGCTGGAAGGCTTCGACGGCCGCGGTTGGCGGCGGCTGGAAGCCTGATTCAGGGCTTGGCTGCAGGTTCCGTCGGCGACACCGGCGGCATGCCGGGTTCCAGCGTCACCGCGCCGCCGCGATTGCGGTCGTAAAAACCGAATTCGGCATCGCTGCGCACCGACACGATCATCCGCACCATGTTGCCCGGCACCATCAGCTCCAGGTCCACCGCGCGTCCGTCCGGGGCGCGACCCTCCAGGGTCATCTCGATGAAGGCGCCGCCGGTGTCAACCTCACGACACTGCACGAACGGCCCCGCCGGCCCCTCCTGCAGGTAGGGCTTGACGGCATCGCCCAGCGCTTCCAGCGCGGGGGGGAAGAAGAACACGGCATATCCGGACCATTCGCTCATTCAGACATCCTTGCATACCTGCGGTGATGGCCGGATGTGCTTCGTCCGGCGGGCAGGCCATGCGATCCTGTGCGGATGCCGATTTCGCTCCTCCCGCGGATCTCGCTCCTGGCCGCGCTGCTGCTCGGCATCGTCGCCTGTGCGCCGCCGTCGCTGCCGTTCGCGCGGCTGGCCGGGCTGGTGACCAGCGGCCAGCTGGGCGAAATCAGCGGCCTGGCCGCGTCGCACGTCCACGACGGCGTGCTGTGGGCGATCAATGACGGCGGCAACCCCGCCCGCCTGTTCGCCATCAGCCGGCGCGGCCGCCTGCTGGCCCGTTACGAGGTCGAAGGCGCCAAGAACCACGATTGGGAAGACCTGTCCAGCTTCGAGCTGGGCGGCCGCCGCTATCTGCTGGTGGCAGACACCGGGGACAACGCCGGGCGGCGCCGTGGCTTCACCCTGCATGTATTCGAGGAACCGGCCAAACTGGCCAACGGCAAGCTCAAGCCGGCGTGGACGATCCACGCACGCTGGCCGGACGGCCCACGCGACTGCGAGGCGGTGGCGGTGGACGCCGCCGCCGGGCAGGTGCTGCTGGTGTCGAAAAAGCGGGTGCCGCCGGAACTGTTCTCGCTGCCGCTGGCCGACCCGCGCGGCGCCGTGGTGGAGGCGCGCCGGATCGGCCGGCTGGCCGGCGTGCCGCAGGTGAGCGAGGAGCTGCGGCGCAAGGATCCGAAACTGGCGGCGCTGTTCTCGCAGGTCACCGCCGCGGACATCGCACCCGACCGCCGCAGCCTGGCGGTGCTGACCTACGGCAGCGTGCTGTTCTATCGCCGCAGTGAAGGCCAAAGCTGGGCGGACGCCACCGCCCGGGCGCCCGAAGCGCACGACATCCCGCCTATCCCGCAGGCCGAGGCGCTGGCCTGGAGCGCGGGCGGCGGCGGGTTGTATGCGACCGGCGAATTCGGCCCGGCGCCGCTGTTTTACCTCGTCCCGCAACAATGAGCCGGTCCCGCGGCTGACCGTTTGTCGGGCCCCACTTGCATGGGCTGATATCATTTTGATATCAATACAGCACACGAACCTTGGGGCCCACCATGAAAGAGAATCCCGTTTCCTCGCTGCCCGGCATCCCGTTCCTGCTGGCGGTCATCGCCGTGGCCGTGGTCTCGGTGTGGCTGGTCGCCACCGGCATCGGCCCGGACCCGGACAACCTTGGCGTCGCCTCCGGTGCCAGCATCCTGGGCGGCCTGCTGCTGGGCGCGCTGTCCTTTCTCAGCCTGATCGGCCTGTACAAGGTCGAGCCCAACCAGGCGGCGGTACTGAGCCTGTTCGGTCGCTATGTGGGCACGGTCAAGACCGACGGCCTGCGCTGGAACAACCCGTTCTTCAGCAAGAAGAAGATCTCGCTGCGGGTGCGCAACTTCGAATCCGGCAAGCTCAAGGTCAACGAGCTCGACGGCAGTCCCATCGAGATTGCCGCGGTCATCGTCTGGCAGGTGCAGGACAGCGCCGAGGCCGTCTACAACGTGGACGACTACGAAAGCTTCGTCCACATCCAGTCCGAATCCGCGCTGCGGGCGATGGCCACCAGCTACCCCTACGACCAGCACGAGGAAGGCCAGCTGTCGCTGCGCAGCCACGCCGCCGAGATCAGCCTGCATCTGCTGAACGAACTGCAGGAGCGGCTGGCCGATGCCGGCGTGCAGATGCTCGACGCGCGCATCAGCCATCTTGCCTACGCACCGGAAATCGCCCAGGCCATGCTGCAGCGCCAGCAGGCCAACGCCATCATCGCCGCGCGCACGCGGATCGTCGCCGGCGCGGTGGGGATGGTCGAAATGGCGCTGGCCGAGCTGCAGAAGAACGGCGTGGTGCAGCTGGACGAGGAGCGCAAGGCGGCGATGGTCAGCAACCTGCTGGTGGTGCTCTGCGGCGAGCGCAGCACCCAGCCCATCGTCAACGCCGGCACGCTGTACTGAGCCATGTCCGAGAAGAAAGCCTATCCGCTGCGCATCAACGCCGAGGTACTGGCAGCGGCGCAGCGCTGGGCGGACGACGAACTCCGCAGCCTCAACGCGCAGATCGAATACGTGTTGCGCGACGCGCTGCGCAAGGCCGGGCGGATGCCCGCGCCAAAATCGAAACCGGAGGATGAAGCGTGAGCAAGCGTTGGCTGTACAAGGTGGTGCTGGTCAAGCCGCAGTTCCTCGGGCTGAAGCCGGAACAGATCGAAGCCACCCTGGCATCGCTCGGCCAGCAGGGCTGGGAGCTGGTGTCGGTGATCCAGAACGGCATGAACGTCAATCTTTACCTGAAGAAGGAAGCCTGAGATGCGCCCAGCGATGCTTTCCCTGCTCCTCGCAAGCTCGCTCGCGCTGTCCGCGGGCACCAGCGCGCAATCCGCCGATCCGGCCGCGCTCGCCAGGCAGGCACTGGACCGTCTCGACGCCGGCGACTACGCGCAGGTCGAGGCGCTGTTCGGCGCGCAGATGGCCGCGGCGGTGCCGGCGGACAAACTGAAGGCGGTGTGGGAATCGCTGCCGGCGCAGGTCGGCAAGGCCACCGGGCGCGGCGAAGCCGCCGTGTCCGCGCAGGGCGACGCGACGCGGGTGAAAGTCCCGCTGCATTATGAAAAGGCCGAGCTGGTGGCGACCTTCACCATCGACGCCGAAGGCAAGATCGCCGGCTTCGTGGTGCAACCGGCGCAGTCTGCCGCGCCTGCACCGGCGGTGGCTGCCGATGCTTCCTACGTCGAACGCGAGCTGACGGTCGGCGATGGCGAGCGCGCCCTGCCCGCCACGCTGGCGCTGCCGAAGGACGATGGGCAGGCCCCTGCAAAACTGGTCCCCGCCATCGTGCTGGTGCACGGCTCCGGCCCGCACGACCGCGACGAAACCATCGGCCCGAACAAGCCCTTCCTCGACATCGCCCGCGGCCTGGCCGCGCAGGGCATCGCCGTGCTGCGCTATGACAAGCGCACCAAGGCACGCCCGCAGGACTTCACCGGCGGCCAGTTCGGCGTGGACGAGGAAACCACCTTCGATGCGGTGCTGGCGGTGGACGCCCTGCGCAAGATCGAAGGCATCGATCCCGAGCGCCTGTTCGTGCTCGGCCACAGCCAGGGCGGGATGATGGCGCCGCGCATCGCCGCGATGTCGGGCCACGTTGCCGGCCTGGTGCTGCTGGCCGCACCGGCGCGGCCGCTGCTGGACATCCTGATCGAACAGAACCGCCGCCTCGCCGTGCTCGACGACGGCAACACCAGCGATGCCGAGCGCGACGCGATCAACGCGCTGATCCGGCAGGTGCAGACCACTCGCGCAGCGGCCACCGATGTCGCGACGAAGGGGCCGATGGGCCTGCCCGTGGGCTACTGGCGCAGCATCGATGGCGTGGACGCGGTGGCCGAAGCGCAACAGGTGAAGCTGCCGATGCTGGTGCTGCAGGGCGCGCGCGACATCCAGGTGGTGGACGCCGACTGGCAACACTGGAAGAGCGCCTTCGACCGCGACCCCAAGGTCACGTTCAAGCTGTACGGCAAGCTCAACCACCTCGGCATCGCCGGCGAAGGCGAAGGTTCGCTGGCCGAATACCAGCAGCCGGGGCACGTCGATTCGCAGCTGATCATTGATGTGGCCCGCTGGCTGCAGGCGCACTGAAGATGGCCACGGCATTGCCGCAGCGCTTCGAAGTCAGCCCGCCCAGCCTGTGGGCACCGCTGTCGATGATCCTGCTTGCGGGGGTTTTTCCGCTGGCCGCGATGGGATACGCGCTGTGGCAAGGCGCGGCGCAAGGGGAAATGGCACGCTGGGGATTGGCATTCCCGGCCGGCTTCGTCATCGTCCTGCTCATCGGCCTGCTTTTGCTGATGCGCAGGCGCGCGGTGGAATGGCAAAACGGGGTGCTCTGCATTCGCGCCACGATGTACACAAAGCGCGTCGCCGCCTCGGAACTGGATCTGCAGCGCGCGCGGGTGGTGGATCTGGAGGAGCGCACCGAGCTGCGTCCCGGGCTGAAAAGCAACGGCTACGCCACCATCGGCTTCAGCGCCGGCCATTTCCGCATGCGCAACGGGCTGGGCAGCGCCTTCTGCCTGTTGACCCAGCGCCAGCGGGTGCTGTGGCTGCCGCAGCGTGACGGCAAGCATCACCTCCTGCTCAGCCTGGAGCGGCCGCAGGCGCTGCTGGACGCGCTGCGCAAGACATAGCGAACGCCATGCAGGCGCAGGGTCGGTTGCGGCCCGCGCGGGCAGATCGGATTGCTGATTCGCAGCCGGTCGCGTCCCTCCGGTCTATGCTTGCAGCATGTCGCGAACGCCCCCGCTCCCGCTCCGTGCCGTGCTGCTCAACACGGCGGATATCGAACTGTGGCCGGCCGGCCTGCTGCGCGCGCGCGGCAATGGCCACGCCCGCCTGCTCGCCCGCGCCCGCCGCGTGCTGCGGCGCAAGCGCGACGGCGCGTGGCTGGCCGCCGAGCTGGAGGATGGCCTGCATCCGCTGCGGCCCGGCCTGCAGCGCGAACCCGGAATGGTCGCGGCGATGCGCGCACTGGGCACGCATCCTGCGCATCGCCGCAATGGCCTTGAACACGTCGATACGCTGCCGCTGCATCGCCTGCACCAGCGACTGGCCGCGCTTGGGCTGGATGCCGACGCTTATGCCACGCGCACCTGCCTGACGCTCACCCATGAACCGGACTGGCTGGCGCTGGCGGACTTCGACCGCTGGCAGCGCCCGCTGTGGCTGCGCATCGACGCCGCCCGCGCCTGGCGGCACCTGCGGGATGCCGCGCTGGCCGACGGCATCGTGCTGGAAGCGATCTCCGGCTATCGCAGCCACGACTATCAGCTGGGCATTTTCGCGCGCAAGCTGGCGCGCGGGCTGACGGTGGAGGAGATCCTCGCAGTCAATGCCGCCCCGGGTTTTTCCGAGCACCACTCCGGGCTGGCGCTGGACATCGGCAGCACGGACGAACCGCCTGCAGAAGAATCGTTCGAGCGCACGCCGGCGTTCGGCTGGCTACGCGACAACGCGGGCGGCTACGGGTTTTCGATGAGCTATCCGCGCGACAACCCGCACGGCATCGTGTACGAGCCGTGGCACTGGCGCTTCTACGCCAACTTCAATCAGGCCGCGTAGGCGCGACTCGCGGCAAGCTCGGCGATCACCGCATGCATCCCGTCGCGCCAGTCCGGCGCGGTGATGCCGAAATCCTTGCGCAGGCGGTTGGTGTCGAGGACGGAATAGGCGGGGCGACGCGCCGGCGTCGGATAGTCCGCCGTGGTGATCGGCAGCACGCGCGGACCGCGCGCCAGCAGGCCTGCCGCCAGTGCCTCGTCCATGATCGCCTCGGCGAACCCGTGCCAGCTGGTTTCGCCGGCGGCAACCAGATGCCAGGTGCCGGATGCCGGCAGGCCCTGCGCAATGATCCGCGCGCTGGCATCGGCAATCCACGCGGCCGGCGTCGGCGCGCCGATCTGGTCGCCGACCACGCGCAGCTCGTCGCGTTCGTGCGCCAGCCGCAGCATGGTGTGCAGGAAGTTCTTGCCGCGCGCGGCGTACACCCACGCCGTGCGCAGGATCGCGTGACGCGCGCCGCTGGCGCGAACCGCTTCCTCGCCGGCCAGCTTGCTGGCGCCGTAGACGCCCAGCGGCGCGGTGGCATCGTCCTCGCGATACGGGCGTGACGCGCTGCCGTCGAACACGTAGTCGGTGGAGTAATGCAGCAGCAGCGCACCGGTCGCGGCGCAGGCCTGCGCGATGGCTGCAGGCGCCAACGCATTGACCCGGAACGCGGCGTCCGGCTCGCTTTCGGCGCGGTCCACCGCGGTGTAGGCGGCCGCATTGACCACCACGTCGGGGGCGATGCGCCGCACCAGTTCGCCCACGCTGTCGGGCACGTCGAAATCGGCGGCAAGCGCGCCCTCGGCGCCCGCGCGCGTGGCCACCACCACTTCGCCCAGCGCCGGCAGCGCGCGCCGCAGCTCGCGCCCGACCTGGCCGTTGCCGCCCAGCAACAGCAGCTTCATGCGGGGTACTGCGGCAGCCGTTCCGGCGCGATGTCGGCCAGCAGCGGCGCGGCCGCGTCCTTGGCCGAGAGCGAGACTTCCGCCAGCGGCCAGTCGATGGCCAGCGCGGGGTCGTCCCAGCGCAGCGAGTTGTCGCTGGCGCGGTCGTAGGGCGCGGTGCACAGATAGGTGAACAGGGCCGTCTCGCTGAGCACCAGGAAGCCGTGGGCGAAGCCTTCCGGCACCCAGAAATGCCGCTTGTTGTCGGCGCTCAGGATCGCCGCGGCATGCCGGCCGAAGGTCGGCGAGCCGCGACGGATGTCCACCGCCACATCAAACACCTCTCCCTCCAGCACGCTGACCAGCTTGCCCTGCACGTTGTCCGGCCACTGGTAGTGCAGGCCGCGCAGCACGCCCTTCTGCGAGCGGCTGACGTTGTGCTGCACGAATGCGGTGGGCAGGCCGTGTTGGGCGAAGCGCTGCGCGTTCCAGCCCTCGTAGAAGAAGCCGCGCTCGTCGCCGTGCACGGCCGGCTCGATCACCACGCAGCCGGACAGATTCGTTTCGATGATCTTCACGCGACGCGTCCCTGCTCCGCCAGCCCCAACAGATACTGCCCGTAGCCGTTCTTCGCCAGCGGCTCCGCCAATTCACGCAGGCGCCCGGCATCGATCCAGCCGTTGAAGAAGGCGATTTCCTCCGGGCAGCACACCCGCAGCCCCTGCCGTGCCTCGATCGTCTCGATGAAGGTGGAAGCCTCCACCAGCGATTCGTGGGTGCCGGTGTCGAGCCAGGCATAGCCTCGCCCCATCTTCTCCAGATGCAGGCTGCCGTCGTCGAGGTAGCACTTGTTGAGGTCGGTGATTTCCAGCTCGCCGCGCGGCGACGGTGCAAGCTGAGCGGCGTAATCGCAGACGCGACCGTCGTAGAAATACAGGCCGGTGACGGCGTAGCTGGACTTCGGCTTCGCGGGCTTTTCCTCCAGACCCACCACCTTGCCGTCGGCATCGAACTCCGCCACGCCATAACGCTGCGGATCGCGCACCCAGTAGCCGAACACGGTGGCGCCGTGCTCGCGCGCATCCGCGCGCTGGAGCAGGTCGGTCAGGCCGTGGCCGTGGAAGATGTTGTCGCCCAGCACCAGGCAGGACGGCCCGCCAGCCAGGAACTCGCGACCGATCAGGAACGCCTGCGCCAGCCCGTCCGGGCTCGGCTGCACCGCGTATTCGATCTTCATGCCCCATTGCGAGCCGTCGCCCAGCAGGCGCTGGAACAAGGCCTGCTCGTGCGGGGTGTTGATGATCAGCACCTCGCGGATGCCCGCCAGCATCAGCACGCTGAGCGGGTAATAGATCATCGGCTTGTCGTACACCGGCAGCAGCTGTTTGCTGATCGCCTGGGTGATCGGATACAGCCGGGTGCCGCTGCCGCCGGCAAGGACAATTCCCTTTCGAAGCGGGCCCTTGCGGCCGCCACTGCTCACCGGGCTCATGCCGCCACCCCGATCCGCTCAAGGCGATAGGAGCCGTCGAGGACGCGCTGCACCCACGGCTGGTTGTCGAGGTACCAGTCCACCGTCTCGGCGATACCTCGCTCGAAACTGTACTTCGGCGCCCAGCCCAGCTCATCGCGCAGCTTGCTGGCGTCGATGGCGTAGCGGCGGTCGTGGCCGGGGCGGTCTGCAACATGGGTGATCTGCGATTCGCGCGGCTTGCCATCCTCGCGCGGACGGCGCGCGTCCAGCAGCGCGCAGATCGCCTTCACCACCTCGATGTTCTGCTTCTCGGCATTGCCGCCGACGTTGTAGGTCTCGCCCACCCGGCCCTTGGCCAGCACGGTGCGGATGGCCTCGCAATGGTCGGCCACGAACAGCCAGTCGCGCACCTGTTTGCCATCCCCGTACACCGGCAGCGGCTCGCCGGCCAGCGCCTTGGCGATCACCAGCGGGATGAGCTTCTCGGGGAAGTGGTACGGACCGTAGTTGTTGCTGCAGTTGGTGGTCAGCACCGGCAGCCCGTAGGTGTGGTGGAAGGCGCGCACCAGATGGTCGGACGCGGCCTTCGACGCCGAATACGGCGAGTTCGGCGCGTACGCCGTGGTCTCGGTGAACAGGCCGGTTTCGCCCAGCGTGCCGTACACCTCGTCGGTGGACACGTGCAGGAAGCGGAAGCCGTCCTTCGACCGGCCTTCAAGCGCCTTCCAGTAATCGCGCACCGCTTCCAGCAGCGCCAGCGTGCCGACCACATTGGTCTGGATGAACGCGGCCGGGCCATCGATGGAGCGGTCGACGTGGCTCTCGGCGGCGAAGTTCACCACTGCGTCGGGCCGGTGGTCGGCCAGCAGCTGCGCCACCAGCGCGCGGTCGCCGATGTCGCCGTGCACGAACACGTGGTTCGGGTCGCCTTCGATCGATGCCAAGGTGTCGCGATTGCCGGCGTAGGTCAGCGCGTCGAGGTTCAACACCTTGATGCCGCGCGCCACTGCCTCCAGCACGAAATTGCCACCGATGAAACCGGCGCCGCCGGTAACCAACCATGTCGTCATGCGTGAACGATCCCTGTGATGCAGCTTGCAAGTATCGCCCAAACGCGAAAACCCCGCCTGAAAGGCGGGGTTTCGGAAGCGGTTCCGGCATGGCCGAAACGCGTGTTTGGTCGGGGTAGCCGGATTTGAACCGACGACCACTTGTCCCCCAGACAAGTGCGCTACCAGGCTGCGCTATACCCCGAAGATTGGCCGGCGATTATACCCGAGCCCGCCCGCTTTCGGCGAGGCGGCTTCAGCGGCGCAGGATCTGCAGCACTTCCTCCAGCTCGACGCGCACCTGGCGGACGATCTGGTTGCTCAACGCCGATTCCTGCTTGCCGTCCTCGCCCTCCAGGCGCAGGCGGGCACCACCGATGGTGTAGCCCTGTTCGTACAGCAGGCTGCGGATCTGCCGCACCATCAGCACGTCGTGTCGCTGGTAGTAGCGGCGGTTGCCGCGGCGCTTGGACGGCTCCAGGCTGGGGAACTCGGTTTCCCAGTAGCGCAGCACGTGCGGCTTGACCTCGCACAGCTCGCTGACTTCGCCGATGGTGAAGTAGCGCTTGGCCGGGATCGGCGGAAGCTCGCGGTTGCTGCCGGGATCAAGCATGGACGCCCCCGACGAAGGCTTCCACGCGTTCCTTCAGCTTCTGGCCGGGACGGAAGGTGACCACGGTGCGGGCGGAAATCGGGATTTCCTCGCCGGTCTTGGGGTTGCGGCCGGGGCGCGGGTTCTTGCGGCGCAGGTCGAAATTGCCGAAACCGGACAGCTTGATCTGCCGCCCCTGCTCCAGCGCTTCGCGCAGTGCGTCGAAGAACGCATCCACGAACTCCTTGGCCTCGCGCTTGTTCAGGCCGACTTCCTCGTACAGCTTTTCGGCCATTTCCGCCTTCGTCAACGCCATTACCGCCCCCTGTCAGCCCCGCATGCTCGCGCCGTGCTCCTTGCCCAGCGCGGCAATCACGCCTGCCAGCACCGCATCCACGTCACGATCCTCCAGCGTGCGCGATTCATCCTGCAAAATCAAGCCGATGGCGAGACTCTTGAAACCCGATTCGATGCCCTTGCCGGCATAGCGGTCGAACAGCCGCAGCTCGCGCAGGATCGGGCCCGCGGCGGTTTCCGCGGTCGCCTTCATGGCCGCCCACGACACCGCTTCCGGGACGACGAACGCGAGATCCCGGCGGACGGACGGATACTTCGACAGCGCCTTGGCGCGCGGCAGCGGGCGCGCCAGCAGCGCGTCCAGCGCCAGTTCGAAGCCGTAGACATCCACGTCCAGGCCCAGCGCCTGCTGCAGGCGCGGATGCAATTGGCCGATCCAGCCGATGCACGCGCCTTCGCCCGCTTCATCGAGACGATAGACGTCTGCGCTGCGGCCCGGATGGGCAAACGGCTGCTTTGAGGCGCGGTATTCCAGCACCGCGCCGGACAGCGCGGCCAGGCTGTCCAGATCGCCCTTGATGTCGTGGAAATCGAGCGCGCGGTCGGCCACGCCCCACTGCTCGGCGGCGGCCTTGCCACAGGCAACGGCGGCGACGCGGCGGGTCTCCTGCGGCGCGTCTTCGCTCGCCGCGAACGTGCGGCCCAGCTCGAACAGGCGCACGCGCGGCTGCTGGCGCGCCACGTTGCGCGCCAGCGCCGCCGCCAACCCTGGCAGCAGGCGGGTGCGCATCACGCCCAGCTCGGCGCTGAGCGGATTGGCCAGCGCGACGCCGCCGGCGTCCAGCTGCCACGTCTTCAGCAGATCGGCATCGACGAAGGCGAAGTTGATCGCCTCAAGATAGTCGCGCGCCACCAGCTGGCGACGCAGGTCGTGTTCGCTGCTGCGGCTTTCGCTGGGCGCGATCAGCCGGGTGGAGCCGCCCGGCAGGGTGGCCGGAATCGCGTCGTAGCCGTGGATGCGGGCGATTTCCTCGATCAGGTCTTCCTCGATGGCGAGGTCGAAGCGGCGCGCCGGCGGCGTCACCTGCCACCCGTCAGCGATGGCTTCCACCGCCAGCCCAAGCGCGGTGAGGATGCGCGTCACTTCCGCGTCCGCGACCTGCGTGCCCAGCACGCGCGCCAGCCGCGCGCGGCGCAGCAGAACCGGCTGTGGCTGCGGCAGGTGTTCGGCCAGCAGCGCTTCCTGCACCGGACCCGGTTTGCCGCCGGCGATGTCGAGGATCAGGCGGGTGGCGCACTCGATGGCGATCCGCGGCAGCTCCGGGTCCACGCCACGCTCGAAACGGTGCGCGGCATCGGTATGCAGGCCCAGCTTGCGGCTGCGGCCGATGATGGCCGAAGGCGCGAAGTGCGCGGCTTCCAGCAACACGTTGCGGGTCGCTTCGCCCACCTTGGTGTCGTTGCCGCCCATGATCCCGGCCAGCCCGACCACGCGGTCGGCGTCGGTGATGACGAGGAAGCCAGCGTCCGGCTTCGCTTCGTCGCCGTTGAGCAGCGTCACGGCTTCGCCAGCGCGCGCATGGCGCACGCCGACCGGGCCCTTGAGCAGGTCGCGGTCGTAGGCATGCATCGGCTGGCCGAGCTCCAGCATCAGGTACTGGGTGACGTCGACGAGGAAGCTGACCGGGCGCACGCCGCTGCGCACCAGCCGCTGCGCCATCCACACCGGCGTCTTCGCCGCCGGGTCCACGCCCTCGATCACGCGGGCGACGAAGCGCGGCGCATCGCTGCCCGCGTTCAATTCCACCGCCATCGCACTGTCGCTGACCGCCGCCACCGGCTCGGCCTGCAGCGGTTCCACCTCGCAGCCGGTGGCTGCCGCCACGTCGAAGGCGATGCCGCGCACGCCGAAGCAGTCGGCGCGGTTGGGGGTGAGCTTGAGTTCGATGGCCGCGTCCGGCAGGCCCAGGTAATCGGCCAGCGGCGTGCCCACCGGCGCATCGTCCGGCAGCTCCAGCAGGCCCGAAGCATCGGCATCGATGCCCAGCTCCTTCGCCGAGCACAGCATGCCGTTGGAATCCACGCCGCGCAGCTTGGCAGCCTTGATGGTCAGCGTGCCCACCGTGGTGCCGATGGTGGCCAGCGGCGCCACCAGCCCCGCGCGCGCATTGGGCGCACCACAGACGATCTGCAGCGGCGCATCCAAGCCGGCGTCCACCTGGCAGACCTGCAGCTTGTCGGCCTGCGGATGCTTTTCGGCGGACAGGATCCTCGCCACCACCACGCCATCGAGCGCTTCGCCCAACGGGGTCAGCTCTTCCACTTCCAGGCCGATGGCGGTCAGGGTGGCGGCCAGTTCTTCGCGCGTCGCCGTGGTCTTGACGTGCTGGCGCAGCCAGTTCTCGGAGAATTTCATCGCACTACCTCAGGCGAACTGGCGCAGGAAGCGCACGTCGTTGTCGAAGAAGGAACGCAGGTCATCCACGCCGTAGCGCAGCATGGCGAAGCGCTCGACGCCGAGGCCGAAGGCGAAGCCGGTGTACTTCTCCGGGTCGATGCCCACGCTCCTGAGCACGTTCGGGTGCACCATCCCGCAGCCCAGCACCTCCAGCCAGCGGGTGCTGCCATCGGCCTGCTGCCAGGCGATGTCCACCTCCGCCGACGGCTCGGTGAAGGGGAAGTAGCTCGGACGGAAGCGCATCTCGAAGTCGCGCTCGAAGAACGCGCGCACGAATTCCACCAACGTGCCCTTGAGGTCGGCGAAGCTGGCGTGTTCGTCCACCAGCAGGCCTTCCACCTGGTGGAACATGGGCGTGTGGGTCTGGTCGGAATCGCTGCGATAGACCTTGCCGGCCGCGATCATGCGCAGCGGCGGCTGCCCGCCGCGCGCCAGCAGGTCCTGCATGTAGCGGATCTGCACGCCGGAGGTGTGGGTGCGCAGCAGGCGGCCGTCCGGGAAATAGAAGGTGTCGTGCATGGCGCGCGCCGGGTGGTGCGGCGGGAAATTCAGCGCCTCGAAGTTGTGCCAGTCGTCCTCGATTTCCGGGCCGTCGGCGGACTCGTAGCCCAGCCGCCCGAAGATCTCGCTGATGCGCTCCAGCGTGCGGCTGACCGGGTGCACGCCGCCGCGGGCGGCACCGCGGCCGGGCAGGGTCACGTCGATCGATTCGCCGGCCAGGCGCGCGTCCAGCGCGGCGGCGTCCAGCGCGGTCTTGCGCGTGGCGAGCGCCTCACCGATCACGTCGCGGGCGCGGTTGATCGCCTCGCCCGCGGCCTTGCGCTGGTCGCCCGGCAGCGCGCCAAGCGCCTTCAGTTGCGCGGTGATGCTGCCGTTCTTGCCCAGCAGCGCCACGCGCAGGGCTTCCAGCGCATCGGGGGTCGCCGCGGCTTTGATCTCGGACAGCGCCGCGGCGGACAGGGATTCGATATCGCTCATGTGCTTGATGACTCCAGGACCACTGCGTCCTCATTCCCGCCCTTGCGGGAATGACACGAAGAATTCAGTGCCACAAAAACAAACATGGGGAAGGACTTGCGCCCTTCCCCACGTGATGGCGACCGAAGCCGCCGCTACAACTGCTGTGGAGTGACGGCTTAAGCCGCCAAAGCGCCCTTGGCCTTTTCGGTCAGGGCGGTAAAAGCAGCTGCGTCGTGCACGGCAATGTCCGCCAGCACCTTGCGGTCCAAGGTGATGCCGGCCTTCAGCAGGCCGTTCATGAAGCGGCTGTAGCTCATGCCGTTGGCGCGGGAAGCAGCATTGATACGCGCAATCCACAGGGTGCGGAAATGGCGCTTCTTCTGCTTGCGGCCGATGTATGCGTACTGCAGGGCCTTGGTGACGGCCTGCTTGGCGACGCGGAAGACCTTGCGGCGGGCGTGGTAGTAGCCCTTGGCAGCCTTCAGAACCTTCTTGTGGCGCGCGCGCGCCGTAACACCACGTTTGACTCGTGCCATTTCTTATCTCCTCACAAATACGGCAGCATGCGGTCCAGACGGCCCGCGTCCTCGGCACGAACATGGTTCGTCTGCCGCAGGTTGCGCTTCCGCTTGGTCGCTTTCTTGGTGAGGATGTGGCTCTTGTTGGCGTGGCCGCACTTGTACTTGCCGGAAGCGGTCTTCCGGAAGCGCTTGGCCGCCGCCCGATTGGTCTTGATCTTGGGCATTGGGAATCCTTGCGAAATCTAGAACTGGCCTGGGCGGCGGTGTTGCCTTGCGGCGCCACCACGCTTTCCATCCTGCCCGACCGGTGGGTAAGCCCTTGATCCGAAACGGATCTGGGCGGGTCCATGAGTACAACTGACTGCAACCCCGGCGAACCGGGCCGCGCATTATGGCGGATTTCCCGATAACTCTCAAATCGCCTTGAGTTGCGAAGCGGCCCCCGGCGGGGCCCGCCAACCAAGCGAGTATCGGGGAGCGACTTGGCGGGCTCCGTCGGGGTCCGCTTCGCGGCCAGCCAACCGATGCCGCGCTCGTCCGTCCGGCCACCACACCGGCCGCCCCTGCGGGCGACCGGCCGCGCGCCTTACTTCTTCTTCGGCGCGATCATCATCACCATCTGTCGCCCTTCCAGGCGCGGACGCGATTCGATGACGATGTCTTCGCCAAGATCGCCCTCGATCCGCGCCGCCATCTCGCGGCCCAGTTCCTGGTGGCTCATCTCGCGGCCACGGAAGCGGATGTTGACCTTGATCTTGTCGCCTTCCAGCAGGAATTCGCGCATCTTGCGCAGCTTGATCTGGTAGTCGCCCTCGTCCGTGACCGGACGGAACTTCACTTCCTTGATCTCGACCTGCTTGGTCTTCTTCTTGGCTTCGTTGGCCTTCTTCTGCAGTTCGAACTTGAACTTGCCGAAGTCCATGATCTTGCAGACCGGCGGATCCGCGTTGGGCTGGATCTCGACGAGGTCGAGTTCCTCTTCCTCGGCCATGCGCAGCGCTTCGTCGCGCGAGAGCACGCCGATCATTTCGCCGTCGCTGCCGATGACGCGTACGCGCGGGACGCGGATTTCGCCGTTCCGCCGGTTCTGCTTGTTGTCAGGGATGCTGATTGTGGCTGTCTCCAAGGGTTGGCCCCTGCGGGCCGGTTCGCCCACCGGTTCCGGAACCGATGGGCGGGTTTGCACGAACAGGCGGGGCGGTCAGCCGGCGCCTTCTTCCCGCAGTCTGGCGGCGAAGGCGTCAACGGTCATGCTGCCAAGGTCTTCCCCACCCCGCGTACGCACCGAGAGCATGCCATTTTCCTTCTCGCGGTCACCGACCACCAGCAGGTACGGCACGCGCTGCAGCGTGTGCTCGCGGATTTTATAGCCGATTTTTTCGTTCCGCAAATCGGAAACAACCCGGAATCCTTGATTCGCAAGGGTTTTCCGCGCCTCTTCCACGGCATCGGCCTGCGCATCGGTGATATTCATCACAATCGCCTGCACCGGGGCCAGCCAGGCCGGGAACTGGCCGGCGTGATGTTCGATCAGGATGCCGATGAATCGCTCCATCGAGCCCACGATGGCACGATGCAGCATCACCGGGTGGCGGCGCTGGCTGTGTTCGTCCACGTATTCCGCGCCCAGCCGGCCCGGCATCATGAAGTCCACCTGCATGGTGCCCAGCTGCCAGGTGCGGCCGATCGCATCCTTCAGGTGGTACTCGATCTTCGGGCCGTAGAACGCGCCCTCGCCCGGCAGCTCCTCCCATTCCACGCCGGAAGCACGCAGCGCGTTGCGCAGCGCATCCTCGGCCTTGTCCCAGGTGGCATCGTCGCCCAGCCGCGAATCCGGGCGCAGCGCGATCTTGATCTGGATGTCGCTGAAACCGAAGTCGGAATACACCTTCAGCGCCTGCGCGTGGAACGCACGCACCTCGGATTCGATCTGGCCTTCGGTGCAGAACACGTGACCGTCGTCCTGGGTGAAGCCGCGCACGCGCAGGATGCCGTGCAGCGCGCCGGACGGTTCGTTGCGGTGGCAGGCGCCGAACTCGCCGTAGCGGATCGGCAGGTCACGGTAGCTGTGCAGGCCCTGGTTGAACACCTGCACGTGGCCGGGGCAGTTCATCGGCTTCAGCGCATAGGTGCGCTTCTCCGATTCGGTGAAGAACATGTTGTCCTTGTAATTGTCCCAGTGGCCGGACTTCTTCCACAGCTCCACGTCGAGGATCTGCGGGCAGCGCACCTCGCCGTAGCCGGTGTCGCGGTAGACCTTGCGCATGTACTGCTCGACGGTCTGCCAGATGCTCCAGCCCTTGGGATGCCAGAACACCAGCCCCGGACCCTCTTCCTGCAGGTGGAACAGGTCCTGGACCTTGGCGATCTTGCGGTGGTCGCGCTTCTCGGCTTCCTCGATCTGGTGCAGGTAAGCCTTGAGGTCCTTGTCGTTCAGCCAGGCGGTGCCGTAGATGCGGCTGAGCATCTGGTTGTTATGGTCGCCGCGCCAGTAGGCGCCGGCCACCTTCATGAGTTTGAACGCGCGCAGCTTGTCGGTGCCGGGCACGTGCGGACCGCGGCACAGGTCGGTGAACTCGCCCTGCGAATACAGCGACAGCGCCTGATCGGCCGGGATGCTTTCGATGATCTCGGCCTTGTAGGCCTCGCCCATGCCCTTGAAGAAGGCCACCGCGTCGTCGCGCGACTTGACGCTGCGGCTGACCGGCAGCGCTTCCTTGACGATCTTCTGCATTTCCGCCTCGATCGCCGGCAGGTCTTCCGGCGTGAACGGGCGCTCGAAGGCGAAGTCGTAATAGAAGCCGTTGTCGATCACCGGGCCGATGGTGACCTGCGCGCCGGGGAACAGGCGCTGCACGGCCTGCGCCAGCAGGTGCGCGGTGGAGTGGCGGAGGATGTCCAGCGCCTCCGGCGACTTGTCGGTGATGATGGACAGCGCCACGTCATGGTCGATGACGTGGCTGGCGTCGACCAGCCGGTCGTCCACCTTCCCGGCCAGGGTGGCCTTGGCCAGGCCCGCGCCGATGGAGGCGGCAACGTCCTGCACGGACACGGGAGCATCGAACTGGCGCTGGGAGCCGTCGGGGAGCGTGATCGAGATCATGGGATTTGCTCTTCTGGAAAGCCCGGCCGCGGCGGCGGGACTCTTGGTTCAGGGACGAACGAACAAAACGAAAAAAGGCGCCGAGGCGCCTTTTCGATCATCCACATTGAAGGGAGCGCGAATGCGTCGGCAGGATCAGCAGTGGGCGCCGGTAGTGTCCATGTCGCACGCTCGGCCGGCGTTGCCGCGGGCCACCTCTCTCCGTTTCGTTGCCACGCCGGCGCTCCATGTTTGAGAGCTGGCGTGGTGGGCGGTACAGGGTTCGAACCTGTGACCCCTACCATGTCAAGGTAGTGCTCTACCGCTGAGCTAACCGCCCGAAGGGGCGCGAATTGTAGCCTGACAAATCCTGCGTCGACAAGAGAAAACGGAAGAAAAGGCAAGGAAAGGGAAGGAAAGGGGGTCAGAGTGGCTTTTCCGGAGCGAAAAGCCACTCTGCCCCCCCCTTTCCACTACAAACTCGCCTCGCGCAGCCTGCGGATCTGGTCGCGCACCCGCGCCGCATCCTCGAACTCGAGGTCGCGGGCGTGCTGGTGCATCTTCTGCTCCAGCTCCTTGAGTCGCGCCGCCTGCTGCGCGGGCGACAGCCGCAGGTATTCCAGCTCCGGCTCGGCCACGCGCTTGGCCTTGCCGCGCCCCTTCAACTCGCCCGGTTCCGCGCGCGCGCCCTCCATCACGTCGCGCACGGCGCGCTGCACCGACTGCGGGGTGATGCCGTGTTCGGCGTTGTATTCCACCTGCCGGCTGCGGCGGCGGTCGGTCTCGTCGAGCGCGGCGCGCATCGAATTGGTGACCCGGTCGGCGTACAGGATCGCCTTGCCGCGCAGGTTGCGGGCGGCGCGGCCGATGGTCTGGATCAGCGAGCCGGTGCTGCGCAGGAAGCCTTCCTTGTCGGCATCGAGGATGGCGACCAGCGAGACCTCCGGCATGTCCAGTCCCTCGCGCAGCAGGTTGATGCCGACCAGCACGTCGAACACGCCCAGCCGCAGGTCGCGGATGATCTCCACCCGCTCCACCGTGTCCACGTCGGAATGCAGGTAGCGCACCTTCACGTCGTGTTCGGACAGGTATTCGGTGAGGTTCTCGGCCATCCGCTTGGTCAGCACGGTGACCAGCACGCGGTCTTCCAGCGCCACCCGCGCGCGGATCTCGCTGAGCAGATCGTCCACCTGCGTGGCCACCGGGCGGATTTCCACCGGCGGATCCACCAGCCCGGTCGGGCGCACCACCAGCTCGATGATCTCGTCGCCGGCCTCGCGCAATTCGTAGGGGCCTGGCGTGGCCGAAACGTAGACGCTGCGCGGCGCGCGCGCCTCCCATTCCTCGAACTTCAGCGGCCGGTTGTCCAGCGCCGACGGCAGGCGGAAGCCGAACTCCACCAACGTCTCCTTGCGCGAGCGGTCGCCCTTGTACATCGCGCCGATCTGCGGAATGGTCACGTGCGATTCGTCGATCACCAGCAGCGCGTCCGCCGGCAGGTAGTCGAACAGGGTCGGCGGCGGGTCGCCGGGCGCGCGCCCGGTCAGGTGGCGGGAGTAGTTCTCGATGCCGTTGCAGTAGCCCACCTCGGCCATCATTTCCAGGTCGAACTGGGTGCGCTGGCTCAGGCGCTGCACCTCGACCAGCTTGTTCGCCGCGTACAGCTGTTCCTGACGCTCGCGCAGCTCGGCCTTGATCGTGTCCACCGCGCTCAGGGTGCGCTCGCGCGGGGTGGCGTAATGGGTCTTCGGATAGATCACGTAGCGCGGCAACCGGCGCAGGATCTCGCCGGTCAGCGGGTCGAACATCGACAGCTGCTCGATCTCGCCGTCGAACAGCTCGATGCGCAGCGCCTCCAGGTCCGATTCGGCCGGAAACACGTCCACCGTTTCGCCGCGCACGCGGAAGGTGCCGCGGTCCAGCACCATCTCGTTGCGCGAATACTGCAGCGTGGTCAGGTGGCGCAGCAGCTCGCGCTGGTCGATGCGTTCGCCGCGCGACAGGATCAATCGCATCGCCAGATAGTCTTCGGGCGCACCGAGGCCGTAGATCGCGGACACCGAGGCGACGACGATGGTGTCTCGCCGCGACAGCAGCGCTTTGGTCGCGGCCAGCCGCATCTGCTCGATGTGGTCGTTGATCGAGCTGTCTTTCTCGATGTAGGTGTCGCTGGACGGGACGTAGGCTTCCGGCTGGTAGTAGTCGTAGTAGCTGACGAAATATTCCACCGAGTTGTGCGGGAAGAACGCCTTGAACTCGCCGTACAGCTGCGCCGCCAGGGTCTTGTTGGGCGCCATCACCAGGGTCGGCTTCTGCACCTGCTGGATCATGTTGGCGATGGTGTAGGTCTTGCCCGAGCCGGTGACACCCAGCAGCACCTGCTTGGCCAGCCCGCTTTCGAAACCGGCGACGAGTTTTTCGATGGCCTGCGGCTGGTCGCCCGCGGGCGAATACGGCGACACCAACTGGAAGCCGGCGGACGCGGTGGTCAGGTCGAGGTCGGACGGGACGGACTGGGTCATCTGGCGGCGCGCAACAAGGCAACCTGCGAGTTTACGCCGCCGCCATGACGTCGTCCGTCACGGAAAAACCCACGGTCCGGCCGGGGACTTTTCCGACCCGTCCACCCGCCACCTGCCGATGTCGCCGCCGGCGCGGGCAGCCCAGGCTGTGCCCACCTGCCGGAGCACCGCCATGCCCAAACGCCCTGCCGGATTCACCTTGATCGAGCTACTGGCCACCACCTCCATCCTGGCCATCGTCGCCGGGGTCGCGGCATCGCCGATGAACGCACTGCTGGAGCGATATCGCGCTACCACTGTCGCGTCCTCGCTGGTCACACACATGCAGCTCGCCCGCATGGCAGCCGTCAACCACGGCCGCCGCACGGTGCTCTGCCCGAGCAGCGATGGCGCCCGCTGCGACGCCGGCACCGACTGGAGCCCCGGCTGGCTGCTGTTCGTGGACCAGGACGGCAACCGGCAGGCCGACGCCACCGACGCCATCCTGCGCGTCGACCGGCAGCCCACCAGCCGCCACCTCCGCATCATCAGCAACGCCGGGCGCCAGCAGCTGCGCTACCTGCCCGATGGCACCAGCGGCGGCAGCAACCTGACGCTCTCCATCTGCAGCCAAGGCGGCGAACTGCTCGGCCGGGTCATCGTCAACAACGTTGGCCGGCCGCGCACGGAGCGGCCGACGACGTCACTCCCTTGCCCGCGCTGAACCGCGGCGGGCCGCCGGGCACCCGCCGCAACCACCGACCGGCAGCGCAAAATTTCGCGCGCACCCGCTTGCCCAACCGCAACGACCCGCATACAATGCGCGACCTCGCCCGAATAGCTCAGCCGGTTAGAGCACTTGACTGTTAATCAGGGGGTCGTTGGTTCGAGTCCAACTTCGGGCGCCAAATATTTCAATGACTTAGGGTCGCTTCGGCGGCCCTTAGTTTTTTCCGGCGTAGCCAGAACGTAGCCGGGTGGGGACTCCTGCATTCGTACCTGCTCCGCGTAGCGCTTCAGGTCATCCATCCCGAGGTGCGCGTAGCGTTGCACCATCGCGGGCGTCTGCCATCCGCCAAGCTTCTGGAGGACATGCATCGGGGTTCCCCCCTGTGCATGCCAGCTTGCCCACGTGTGCCGGAGATCGTGCCAGCGGAAGTTCTCGATCCCAGCGCGCTTCAGGGCCTTTCGCCATGCCTTCGTGCTGGTCTTGAACTCGATTGGCCGACCCCGGAACGTGAACACCCACTCAGGGTCCTTTCCCAACTGTTCTTCGATGACCCGCATGGCTTCGGCATTCAGCGGAACAGGAATCGCCTTCTTGCCCTTGGCTTCCGTGGCCTCCACCCAAGCGCTTTGGCGGTCCAGATCGACCTTTGCCCACCGCAGCCCCTTGACGTTGCCCTGACGCAGCCCTGTGGCCAACGAGAAGCGCGCCATGGCCCGCAGGTGCTCCGGTAGCTCTGCCAGCAAGCGCCCGGCCTCCTCACGCGTCAGGTAGCGAACGCGGCCCTGTGGTTCCTTCAACAGCCGGAACCGAGGCACACGGTCGAGCCATTCCCACTCCAAGGCGGCCCGCCTGAGGATTGCGCGTAGCACCTGAAGGCGCCGGTTCGTCGTGGCATCGCTGAGTCCGCTGCGCTGGCTTTCCTGCTTGTACCTGTCCACCACGTCGCGCGTGATCTGGGTCAGGTCCATGCCCTCGAGCCGAGGTTGCCACCACCGAAGATGCAGCTTGTCATCGTTGACTGACTTCTTCTTCACCTCCTCATCCAAGTAGCGAAGAACTGCCTCATCCCACGAGCGGCGCGGCTTTACGCCGAGCCGTTGCTGCTCCCACAGTTCCGCCCGCCGCTTGTCGTGGTACTCCTGAGCTTGCCGCTTACTGGCAGTCCCAGTGCTTTCCGACACGCGATGACCGCTAACCGTGAGCTTGACCCACCAGTACGGTGAGTCCTTGCGTTTGTAGAGTGACATTCTGAAATCTCCGAGCTGTCACCCTGCAACGCTCGCCGTTTGTAGTGTGCCCGAACGTAGTCGATCAGGTCATCCTCGATGAACACCCAGCGCCGGCCAAGCTTGGCGGCGGGAATACGCCCATCGGCTGCACGCTCCGCAACCGTGACCGGGTGCAGCTTCAGAACCTCGGCGGCTTCTTGCAGGGTGAGGGTTTTCACCGCACGTTGTCCTGCGAACCTTTGAGTGCGCCGAGTGGCAGATGCTCGAGACGCTTCGGGGTGCCGGGACGCATGGCCTGCTCGAGGACGGCGAACGGATCGCCACCCTCAACCCCGAGCATCACGTTGAGCGCGGGACCGTATTGGCTCCGCAAGCACTCGACCATTCGGGTGTAGCTGATCTCGGCCGCCTTCGTGAGGGTCCGTACTTTGTCCTGACGCTGCGAGAGGTACGCGAGGCAGGGGTATGCGCCCGCAAGGTAATCGCTGGCCCTCAAGAGGACGTCGTGCGGAATGATCCGGGACTTGCCCCGGAACTCGACCTCGACACGGCACCAAGGACTTTGCGGGTCCCCTAGCTGCTTGCCCTTCTCGTACACCCGACAGAGCTTGCCGTTCTGGCGCTGACCGACGTAAAGCGTTTTGCCCTTGTCCGATCCGAGATCGTCCACCAGTCGCGCATAGGGCGTGCGCCCGCCCGTATTGAACTGCCCCTCATCAAACCATGCCCGCGCCTTGGCGATGCTCACCGTCTGACCTGTGAAATCATCGTGGGCCAGATCGACGCGCGTGATCCTCACGCCATAGGCTTCACACCACACGCGCACCGCGTTCCAATCTTCGATGCGCGCACAGCCATGCGCGTTGAGCTCGAGGTGCACCGTGCCGCGTTGATGCTCACCGCCATGACCGAGTAGCCCGAAGCCACCGAGGTCGATGCGGTGGTCGTAGCCCTGCCACCCGCTTGGACGCTCCTCCCAGTCGGATCGAGGAAGGAGGAAAACGGATTCGACGATTGCCAGTCCCGCACTACCCGGCAGGAACGTGCAGGCGAACCAGTCGATATGCGCTGTTGACTGATCCCGTGAGGGACTTTCGCCCCGTGTTACTGGACGGGGCTCGCACCCGCTAGCGCCGCCGCCCGCGCTCTCGCGCTCGACACGCGCGCCCGCGCAGGCCGCGGCTTGCGGCAAGGGTAAGGTTTGACTCGTTGACATGATCGTGACTCCGGTCTGCGCGGAGGAGTCACGGCAAGGCTTGAGGGCGCCCAAATGACTCCGCCGCATGGCTGCGGGAAATCACAAGGAGGGGGCAGGCCCTGTCAGGAAGGTTATTTGCCGTCTCAGCGCGGACCCTGCCTATTTCTGGTCCGTGCCTGTCTGGGCTGCGGTAGCTCCACATCGACCAAGGCCGGTGGTCCCGCGATTCAACGATCCCTTTCGGAACCGTCCCGACGCCATCTGCCAACGCGCCGGAGACTCAATGCAATGTAACTGCTTGTGTCAGGCGAACTTGCCATGCCAGGTGCTAGGCCGTCAAGCGAGCGTTACCCACCGACTCCGCAGCCTTGCTTCGCTCCGCGAAGCAACCCGCTCGGCGGCTCGGTTCGACGTAGCCGCCGAACCGCCGCCCGGGCTATGGGCTGTGGATTCCGTGGATAACGCCGAACACTTGCTACAACGCAAAAAAAGGGCCCGCCTTTCGGCGGGCCCTTTCAGACGCTCCCTCGATTACTTACCGGCTTTCTTGGGAGGGGGATTGTGCTCTTTGACTGTCGTTGCAGGATGCCGCTTCGCATAGCTCTCGGTTACGAAACGCCCAGTCTTGGCGCTTCTGAAATCCGGTGGGCTCTGTTTTTTGCTCATAACTGCTCCTAGGTTGATCGCCAAAAATGGCCGACCCGGCTATCGCACCGCTTGGGGCGTCGGTTCACCGACGCCCCTCCCCAATTCCATCGTGAGGCACCACCCAAGTTAGGTACTGGGCGGCGAGCGGAAGTGCTGACACACGTATTCCAGCCGGCCCATGCGGACGCGGGTGTATGCGTGGACGAACACTGTCTTGTTGCTGATAGCCATGTTGTCGACCTCGTTAAGAGGCGCAACAGACCGGAAGAGATGAAGCAAGCCGTTTGACAATTGTGGGACCTAAGTCACTAGGCATCCCGCTAACAGTCTTATAGGATACAAAGGTCCGCTCTCAGGACTCTTGTCATTGCTCCAAATCTGGTGTAGTGCGGATCGCCTCTTAGGCCTCCGTCTATCCCGGGCCGGATGTAGCGGTACGTTGGCGCGTACCGCCCCATCTGAATGACTGCTTTAGATTTTGAAAGATCGGTACTACCGAAGCCCCGCCCACAGTGGCGGGGTTTTCTTTTGCCGACGCATCATCATTTCACGCTTGGGGAGCGGTTTCGGCTATTTCGCACTCCGTTCCACAACGTGAAACACTAATTGCGCGCTTGTTCCACGAGATCAACCACTAGATCTAGTGGATTGGCTGAAACGACCATAGCCAGCGCTCTAAACGAAGTCAACGCCAAAAACCTGAAAAATCCGCTTGCATTTGGCCCCTAAGCGGTGACATGCGCTCAGGGCTTAGATTTCACGACACATAGCAGCGTAGCCAGATCGTAGCCAGCAGCGGCTGAAATTGGCTGATTTAGGCAGTCCCGGACTGTTGGCGAGCCTTGCAGGATGCGGGTTGTAGGGTTATCCGGGACAGCTGTTAATCAGGGGGTCGTTGGTTCGAGTCCAACTTCGGGCGCCAAATATTTCAATGACTCAGGGTCGCTTCGGCGGCCCTTAGTTTTTTCCGGCGGAGCCAGAACGTCGGCGGAGATTTTTCCGCAGCCACCCATGGACGTCGGCACGGATTCTCGGGATCCAGGGATCGCCCGGCGACCGCCGGGCCACCCTCATCCCAGCGACAGCGCGAACATGACCTGCGCCGCGTAATACAGCGGCAGTCCGCACGCCTTGTTCGCCGGCCCGGGCGCAACGAAACGGTTGCGGGCGACGGCAACATCGGAGGCGGCGAACGCCAGCGCACCGGCCGCGTAGCGCCAGTCGCCGCCAGCAGCGGTTGCCGAGATCGCTGGCGCCGCCATCGCCACCAACGCCGCAACGTAGGCGGTCACCGCCGGCCGGTAGACCGGCTTCAGGTGCGGCCACAGCCAGCGCAGCATCAACAGGCCGCTGGCAGCCAACGCCACGACCGCAGCCCATAGCGCCGGCATGCGCTGCGGCAGGATCAGGAACGCACCGGCGAACGCGACATGCGCGGCCAGGAAGGCGAACAGGCCGACCAGGAACACACGGCTGCGCGCGGACAGCAGCAGCGCGTCGCCCACCCAGCTCAAGGCGAATGCGGCCAGCAACCAACGGCCGTGGCGACTGGCCGCGGCGTCCAGCTGCCAGGCGATGGCGACGAAGGCGCTGCTGGCAACCAGCTTGGTCAGCGCGCGAACCGGCTGCGACCGGCGGAATTCCGCCCAGACCAGCACCGCAACCGCGAGCAAGCAAATACCGGTCAGCGGGACGACGGCATTCATGGCCGTCCCCGTACCCGGCGATGGACAGGCGGCGCTGGCGATGGCACGAACGAAGGCGTCATTTCTCTCCAATGGATGATTCGCGCCGGCCACGGCGCCGGTCTGCCCGCCGGGATGCGCGGCCAACGCCCGTCCGGCACCACAGCCGGCGCGGACAAAGAACCGCAACGGTAGACGATCCAGCGCGCGGATTCCCTGCCGGTGCGGTCACGCACCGCCGCTGATTTCGCCCCGACTTACCGCAGTCACCATTCACCCGCATACTGGGGATCTGGAATCCAATCCAAGCACGATGCGAACGGAACTCGAAATCACTCTCCTGCACTGCCGCAACCTGCCGTCGCCGCCAAGCGTCGCGATGCAGATCATCGCGCTTGCGCAGGACCCCAATGCCACCCTGGGCGCGGCTGCGCAGTTGATCGGCGTCGATCCGGCGCTGAGCGCGCGCCTGTTGCGGGTCGCCAATTCGCCTCTTTACGCCACCCGCCGGCGCATCGACACGCTCACCCAGGCCATGGCGATGCTGGGCCTCAACGCCACCTTGAGCCTTGCGCTGGGGTTTTCCCTGATCCACGGCCTGCGCGGCCACAACGGCACCGCCGAGCTGCAGGAACGAATCTGGCGGCGCAGCGTACTGGCGGCGATGGCCGCCCGGCAACTGGGACAGCAGACCAGCCTGAAACGCGCCGAAACCCTGATGCTGGCGGGGCTGCTGCAGGACATCGGCAGGCTGGCGCTGCTGCAGGCCATGCCGGAGGAATACGCCGCGCTGTGCGCCGGCACGGAGGACAACGCCACCCTGCTGGCACTGGAGCGCGAGCGTTTCGACGCCGACCACGCCGACGTCGGCGCCTGGCTGGCGCGCAGGTGGAACCTGCCCGACTATCTGGCGGAAGCCATCGCCGCCAGCGAGCTGGCCGACGCCGAAGACCCCTTCCTGCGCTGCATCCAGGCCTCCGGCGCCATTGCCGACCTGTGGTTGGCGCCGCCCGAGGCGGCCGAAGTCGCGCGCGAACTTGCCTGCGCCCGCATCGAATCGAGCATCGGCCGCGGCAAGGAAGTACTGGAAGAGGTGCTTTCGCAGCTCGCGGTCTCGCTGCCGGAAATCAGCACCCTGTTCGAGGTGCGGATCGACCAGCCCTCGCACCTGCAGGCCATCTCGGACGAGGCGCGGGAACTGCTGATCCTGCGCAACCTGCGGCAGATCCAGGATGCCTCGCAGTCGCACCAGGAAGCCCGGATCACCGAAGAGCGCATGCGCCAGCTGAGCGAGCAGGCGCGCCGCGATCCGCTGACCGGCGTCTACAACCGCCTGCACATGGAAGAGGTGCTGGAGCAGGAGTTCGCCGCCGCCGGCGTGCATCCGCTCACCGTGGCGCTGTTGGACCTGGACGATTTCAAGAAGATCAACGACCGGTTCGGCCATCTGGTCGGCGACCAGGTGCTCCGCCAGTTCGCCCAGACCGTGCAGCGCACCCTGCGCAGCACCGACCTGATCGCCCGCTACGGCGGCGAGGAATTCCTGCTGGTGCTCAACTATTCCAGCGAATCCTCCGCGCGGCAGGTGCTGCAGCGGTTGCTGGAAGAGGTTTCGCGCACGCCCATGGCCATTGTCGACGGTCAGCCCGTGTTCACCACCTTCTCCGCCGGCATCGCCACCCACAACGGGGAGCCGGAAAACCGCTTCAACAGCGTCCACGAACTGCTGCAGGCCGCCGACGACGTCCTCTATGGCGCCAAACGCGAAGGCCGCAACCGCGTCCGCCTGCACGGCGCGTGACCGCGGGCCCGTGCGCGGCTGAGCCGGCGCGCCGTTTCCGCTAGAATCCTCGGGTTTTCCATTGCCCGAGGCCTCCATGTCCAATCTCGCTTACCGCCGCGTCCTGCTGAAGCTGTCCGGCGAGGCGCTGATGGGGGACGAGGACTACGGCATCGACCCCAAGGTGTTGAACAGGCTGGCGCGCGAGGTCATCGAAGCCAGCGATGCCGGTGCCGAAATCGCGCTGGTGATCGGCGGCGGCAACATCTTCCGCGGCGCCGGCCTGGCCGCAGGCGGGATGGACCGGGTGACCGGCGACCACATGGGCATGCTGGCGACGGTGATCAACGCGCTGGCGATGCAGGATGCGCTGGAAAAACTCGGCGGCAAGGCGCGGGTGATGAGCGCGCTGAAGGTCAACGACGTGTGCGAGGACTACATCCGCCGCCGTGCCATCCGCCATCTGGAAAAGCGTCGGCTGGTCATCTTCGCGGCCGGCACCGGCAACCCGTTCTTCACCACCGACTCCGGCGCCGCCCTGCGCGCGATCGAGATCGGCGCGGACCTGCTGCTGAAGGCGACCAAGGTCGACGGCGTCTATGACAAGGACCCGAAGAAGCATCCCGATGCGGTCAAGCTGGACACCCTGACCTACGACGAGGTGATTTCGCGCAACCTGCAGGTCATGGACACCGCCGCCTTCGCGCTGTGCCGGGATGCCCGCCTGCCGCTGCGCATCTTCGACATGGCCGAGCCCGGCGTGCTGCTGCGGATCCTCCGCGGCGAACCGATCGGCACCCTGGTCCGCGCCCGCGACTGAGCCGCGCCCGGCGGTACCGGCCCCGCTTATAATCGCGGGTTTGCAGAACACCTCCGGAGCGCCGCATGTTGAACGAGATCAAGAAAGACGCCCAGGCCCGCATGGCCAAGAGCATCGAGGCGCTGCGCCACGCCCTGGTCAAGGTCCGCACCGGTCGCGCCAACGCCGGCCTGGTCGACAGCATCAAGGTCAACTACTACGGCTCCGAGATGCCGCTGTCGCAGGTCGCCAGCGTCTCGGTCGCCGACGCCCGCTCCATCGTCATCACCCCGTGGGAAAAGCAGATGGTGGGCGCGGTGGAAAAGGCCCTGCTCGCCTCCGACCTGGGCCTGACCCCGAACACCGCCGGCACCACCATCCGCCTGAACATCCCGGCGCTGACCGAAGAACGCCGCCGCGACCTGACCAAGGTCGTGCACAGCGAAGGCGAGGACGCCAAGATCGCCGTCCGCAACATCCGTCGCGACGCCAACCACCAGGTCAAGGAACTGCTGAAGGACAAGCAGATCACCGAGGACGAGAGCGCGCGCACCGAGGCCGAGATCCAGAAGATCACCGACGCCGCGATCAAGGACGTGGACGACGTGATCAAGGCGAAGGAAGTCGAGCTGATGTCGGTTTGAGCGACGTGGCAGGCGACCGCAATGCCCCGCCCGTGACCAGGCCGTCCCGTTGAACGGCACGGCCGACCCGCTTGCGCACGCGGGGCTGCCCGCAGCCGCCGGCGTGCCGCGGCACCTTGCCGTCATCATGGACGGCAACGGCCGCTGGGCGCAGCAGCGCCACCGCCCGCGCCTGATCGGCCATCGTGCCGGCGCGCGCGCGGTCAAGCGCAGCGTGGAGTTCTGCCTGGAGCGCGGGATCGGTGCGCTGACCCTGTTCGCGTTTTCCAGCGAAAACTGGAACCGCCCGGCCGAGGAAGTGGGCGGGCTGATGAAGCTGTTCCTCGGCGCACTGGAGCGCGAGGTCGAGGAACTGCACCGGCTGGGCGCGCGGTTGCGCTTCATCGGCGAGCGCAGCCGTTTCGACGGCGCAATCCTCGCCCGCATGCAGGCAGCGGAAACCCTGAGCGCCGGCAATACCCGCCTGCAACTGAACATCGCCGCCAGCTATGGCGGCCGCCAGGACATCGCTGCCGCCGCACGCGCACTGGCCGAGGAGGTGGCCGCCGGCCGCCTGCGTCCGGATCAGATCGACGAGGACGCGCTGGGCGCGCGCGTGGCGCTGGCCGACCTGCCCGCCCCCGACCTGTTCATCCGCACCGGCGGCGAAGTGCGGATCAGCAATTTTCTGCTCTGGCAGCTGGCCTATACCGAACTCTGGTTCACCGACGCCCTGTGGCCCGATGTCGACGCCACGTTGCTGCAGTCCGCGCTGGACGACTACGCCCGCCGCGAACGCCGCTTCGGCCTGACCAGCGCCCAGCTCGGGCAACCCGCCCCTGGAGAAACGATGTGACCAAGACCCGCATTCTGGCCGCCCTGGTCATGGCACCGGCCGTCATCGGCGCCGTCCTGCTGTTGCCCACCGGCTGGCTGATGCTGCTCAGCGCGCTGGTGTTCCTGGCGGCGCTGTGGGAATGGCTGAAGCTGGCCGACATCGAGGACGCGCTGGCGCGCAGCATCCTGCTGGCCTGCAACCTGGCGCTGATGGTGGCACTGGTCTGGGGCTCGCGCTCGCAGCATCCCGGCGCATTGCCGCTGTTCCAGCTGACCGTGGTGCTGGGGGTGGCCTGGTGGCTGCTGGCATTGCTGTGGCTGCGCCATTACGACTTCGCTTCCCGCCACGACGGCAACGCGCGGGTATTCAAGCTCGCCGCCGGCACCGCCGCGGTGGTCCCGGCCTGGTGCGCGCTGGCGGTGATCCATGCCAGCCAGCCCAACGGCCATCGCTGGCTGCTGCTGGCGCTCCTGCTGGTCTGGGCGGCCGACAGCGGCGCCTACTTCACCGGCCGCAAATTCGGCGGGCAATGGTTCGGCGGGCGCAGGCTGGCGCCGCGGATCAGCCCGAACAAGACCCTGGAAGGCGTCGCCGGCGGCGTCGGCCTGGCGATGCTGGTGGCGATCATCGGCGCGCTGCTGATTGGCGCCAAGGCCAGCCAGTTGCCGGCGGTGGCGCTGGCAGCGGCGGTCACGGTGGTGTTCTCGGTAGCCGGCGATCTGTTCGAAAGCCTGCTCAAGCGCCACGTCGGCGCGAAGGACTCCGGCACCCTGATCCCCGGCCACGGCGGCGTGCTGGATCGCGTCGACAGCGTGCTGGCGGCGCTGCCGGTATTCGCGCTGGCCAAGATCTGGCTGGGGTTCTGAACATGCAGCGGGTAGCGGTGCTCGGTGCCACCGGTTCGATCGGCACCTCCGCGCTGGACGTGATTGCGCGCCATCCGGATGCGATGCGCGCCAGCGTGGTGGCGGCCGGCAGCAGGGTCGACGCGCTGCTGGCGCTGTGCCTGGCGCACCGCCCCGAACATGCGGTGATCGCCGACCCGGCCGGCTATGCCGCGCTGCGCGACGGCCTGCGCGAAGCCGGGCTGGCCACCCAGGCACATGCCGGCGGCGAAGCACTGGAGTCTCTGGTCGCCGGCGATGCCTGCGATACCGTGGTCGCCGCGATCGTCGGCGCCGCCGGCCTGCCCTCCACGCTTGCCGCTGCCCGCGCCGGCAAACGCCTGCTGCTGGCCAACAAGGAATCGCTGGTGCTGGCCGGCGAGCTGCTGATGCGCGAAGCCCGCCGGGGCGGCGCCACCATCGTCCCGATCGACAGCGAGCACAACGCCATCTTCCAGTGCCTGGCCGACGGCAACGCGCCGGCGCGGATCACCCTGACCGCCTCCGGTGGCCCGTTCCGCGGCTGGAGCCGCGCCGCGCTCGCCTCCGTGACTCCGGCGCAGGCGGTGGCGCACCCGAAGTGGTCGATGGGGCCGAAGATCTCGGTCGATTCCGCCAGCCTGATGAACAAGGGGCTGGAAGTGATCGAAGCCCACCACCTGTTCGGCGTGCCCGGCGACGCCATCCGCGTGCTGGTGCATCCGCAGTCGCTGGTGCATTCGCTGGTCGATTTCGCCGACGGCAGCAGCCTCGCCCAGCTCGGTCTGCCGGACATGCGCACCGCCCTGGCAGTGGGCCTGGGCTGGCCGCGGCGGATCGCCTCCGGGGTCGGCCCGCTGGATCTGCTGGCGCAGGGCGGCAAGCTGGAGTTCGAGGCACCGGACCTGGACGCCTTCCCCTGCCTGGCGCTGGCATTCGGGGCGCTGGCTGCGGGCGGCACCGCGCCGGCAGTGCTCAACGCCGCCAACGAGGAAGCGGTTTCAGCCTTCCTTCAGGGCCGGATCGGTTTTCTGGGCATCCCCGATACGGTTGCCGCCACCCTCGACGCCATGCCGCCACAGTCCGCCGATTCGATTGATGCGCTGCTGGCCGCCGACGCCGGTGCCCGCGCTGCTGCGCGCGCGCGCATCGCCGCGCTGCCGGCGCACGGGGGCCGCGCATGAGCGATTTCTTCGGCTCGGTGTGGTGGTTGCTGGTCGCGCTGGGGGTGTTGGTCACTTTCCACGAGTTCGGCCATTTCTGGGTCGCCCGCCGCTGCGGGGTGAAGGTGCTCCGCTTCTCGGTGGGCTTTGGCAAACCGCTGTGGTCGAAAATCGGCAAGGACGGCACCGAGTACGTCATCGCCGCGATCCCGCTGGGCGGCTACGTGAAGATGCTGGACGAACGCGAGGGCGATGTCGCCGCGCACGAGCTGGATCGCGCGTTCAACCGCGCGTCGGTATGGCGGCGCATCGCCATCGTGGCTGCCGGGCCGCTGGCCAACCTGCTGCTGGCCTTCGGCCTGCTGTGGGCGATGCTGGTGATCGGCCGTCCCGATTACGCGCCGGTGGTCGGCAGCGCCAATGGCATCGCCGCGCAGGCCGGGCTGCAGCCGGGCGACCGCATCCTGGCGGTGGGCGAACGCGAAACACCCACCTGGAGCGAGCTGAGCATGGCGCTGTCGGTGGCCGCGCTGGATCGCCAGTCGGTGCCGCTGCGGATCCAGCGCGAGGACGGCGGCACCGCCATCCGCTCGCTGCCGCTGCAGAAGCTGCCGGCGCAGGCGGACGAACTGCGCGCGATCGGCGAGATCGGCCTGGTCCCCCGCCACCTGCTGCTGCCGGCGCTGGTCGGCAGCGTGCGCGAGGGCACGCCGGCCTGGGGCGTGCTGGCCGAAGGCGACCGCATCACCGCCATCGACGCCCATCCGGTAGCCAGTTTCGAGGACATCGCCCCGCTGGTGGCCCGGCTGGGCGCGCGCGGGGTGCCGGGCATGGTCGAGGTCGAACGCGACGGCGAGCGGCTGGCGCTGGAGCTGACCCCGCAGCGCATGGCCGGCGACGACGGCCAGCCGCGCTGGATCCTCGGCGTCGGCAACACCGCCCTCGGCCCGGCGCCGCACGACGCCACCCTGCGCTACGGGCTGCTGGCGGCGATCCCCGCCGCCGCGCGCGAGACCGGCTTCCAGGCCCGCCAGCTGGTGGACATGATCGGCCGCGCCTTCACCGGCCGGGTGTCGGTGCAGAACACCGTATCCGGCCCGCTGACCATCGCCCGCGCCGCCAACGACTTCGCCGCCCGCGGCCCGGCCTGGTTCCTGAACTTCCTGGCCCTGTTGTCGGTCAGCCTGGCCTTGATCAACCTGCTTCCGATCCCCGTCTTGGACGGGGGTCACCTGCTGTATTACCTTATCGAGCTTGTCATCCGCCGCCCCGTGGGCGAGCGGGCCATGGCTGTCGGCCATTACATCGGCCTTGCGATGATCGCAGGGCTGATGGGACTGGCCTTCTACAACGACATCCTGCACCTGATGTCGTGACCCCCCCCGGTTGGCGCTGCCCGCGCCGCCGCATTCCCCGCAACAGGGCGCTGCGATACTGCAACGCCGGACCAGGCAGCTCAACAGGATGTTCCGAATGACCCGACCCATGCACCGCCGCCTGCTTACCCTTGCCCTTGCCTCGGCGCTTTCGCTGCCGGCGCTGGCGCAGACGGCGCTCGCGCCCTTCACGGTCAGCGACATCCGCATCGACGGCCTGCAGCGCATCGGCGCCGGCACCGTGTTCACCTACCTGCCGGTGGAACGCGGCGACACCCTCGACCAGGGCAAGGCCGCGGAGGCGCTGCGCGCCCTCTACAAGACCGGCTTCTTCGAGGACGTGCGGCTGGATCGCCAGGGCGGCATCCTGGTGATCAGCGTGGTCGAGCGGCCGGCGATCAACAAGCTGACCCTGTCCGGCAACAAGGACCTCAAGACCGAGGACCTCACCAAGGGCCTGAAGGACATCGGCCTGGCCGAGGGCGAAACCTACAACCCGCTCAACCTGGATCGCGTCACCCAGGAGCTGACCCGCCAGTACAACAACCGCGGCAAGTACGGCGTGCAGATCAGCCCGTCGGTGGAGCGGCTGGACCGCAACCGCATCAACCTGACCATCAACGTCAAGGAAGGCAAGGCGGCCAAGATCCGCCACATCAACCTCATCGGCAACGAGAGGTATGAGGAAGAGGACATCACCAAGGGCTGGGAGTCGCATACCAGCAACTGGATGAGCTGGTACAAGCGCGACGACCAGTATTCGCGCGAGAAGCTGTCCGGCGACATCGAGAAGCTGAACTCCTGGTACCTGGACCGCGGCTTCGTCGACTTCAGCCTGGATTCCACCCAGGTGGCGATCAGCGGCGACCGCAAGGACATGTTCATCACCGCCGGCATGACCGAGGGCGAGGCCTACAATTTCGCCGACATCTCGGTGTCCGGAGACACGGTGCTGCCGAAGTCCGAGGTCGAAACCATCGTCAGCTTCATCAGGCCCGGCAACGTTTTTTCGCGCGGGCTGCTGGAAATGGCCACCAACGCGATCACCGCGCGCCTTTCCAACATCGGCTACGCCTTCGCCCGGGTCAACCCGGTGCCGAGCATCGACCGCGACAAGCGCACCGTGGCGGTCGACTTCCAGGTCCAGCCCGGCCCGCGCGTGAACGTGCGCCGGATCGTGTTCAAGGGCAATACCCGCACCGCCGACCCGGTGCTGCGCCGCGAAATGCGCCAGTTCGAGGGCAGCTGGTATTCGCAGGCGGCGATCGATCGCGGCAAGGTGCGCCTGGACCGGCTCGGCTACTTCGAGGAAGTCAGCGTCGACAGCGAACCGGTGGCCGGCACCGACGACCAGGTGGACGTGGTCTACACGGTCAAGGAAACCACGTCCGGCAGCATTTCGGCCGGCGTCGGCTATTCGCAGCTGTCCGGCCTGAACCTGTCGCTGCAGCTGCAGGAGAACAACTTCCTCGGCACCGGCAACCGCGTCTCCACCGCGATCACCCGCAGCGACTACCAGAAGCGCTACGACTTCTCGTACGTGAATCCCTATTTCACCGACGACGGCATGTCGCTGGGCTACAACCTGTGGTGGCGCGAGTTCGACTACTCCAGCTTCAACGTCGCCTCCTATTCCACCAACAGCGGCTCCTTCCAGGTGTTCATGGGGCTGCCGCTGAGCGAGAGTGACTCGATCTCGTTGATGGTCGGCCTCGACAGCAACGAGATCCTGGCGTTCGAAGGTTCGACCCCGCAACCGCTGGTCGACTACGTCAACGCGGTTGGCCAGCGCACTTTCCACAGCTGGCGCGCGCAGGTGAGCTGGGGCCGCGACACCCGCAACAACTATTTCACCCCGGTGGTGGGCGGCACCCAGAGCCTGTCCGCCGAGGTCGCTCTGCCGGGCTCCACGGTGGAGTACTTCAAGCTGCAGTACGACATCTCCAAGTACTGGCCGCTGCATCCGGCGCTGGTGGTCAAGACCGCGCTGAACCTCGGCTACGGCGATTCCTACGGCAAGGAGTACAACCGCAATATCTGCTTCACCGCGCCCACGCTGGTCGACACCAACAACGACGGCAAGGGCGACACCTGGGTGCCCGGCCCGGTCGGCACGGATCCCTGCCTGGCCACCTCGCCGGACTACGTCAAGTCGGTCCAGGCCAGCGGCCTGCCGTTCTTCGAGAACTTCTACGCCGGCGGCATTGCCTCCAGCGGGCGGGTACGCGGCTTCATGGACAACACCCTCGGCCCGGTCTACACCTCCAGCTTCGGCTACCGCCAGCCGTTGGGTGGCTCGGTGCTGCTGGCCGGTTCGGTGGAAGCGATCTTCCCGAAGCTGTTCGACAGCCCGTCGGCGCGCGTGTCTGCGTTCCTGGACGTCGGCAACGTCTACAACGGCTGGGACAACTTCGATGCCGGCGAACTGCGTGCTTCGGCCGGCGTGGCGCTGCTGTGGCGCTCGCCGATGGGGCCGCTGTCGATCAGCTACGCACTGCCGCTGCGCAAGAAGGACGGTGACCAGATCGAGCGGTTGCAGTTCAACTTCGGCGGCCAGCTCTGACGGCAACGCCGGCATGAACATGCCGACGTTCACCGCCGCCGAGCTCGCCGCGCGCTTCGGCCTGGAGCTGCGCGGGCAAGACCGTACGGTGGCGGGCGTCGGCACCCTGGCCGATGCCTCGCCGTCACAGCTGGGCTTTCTGGCCAATCCGCGTTATCGCAGCCAACTGGCGCAGACCCGCGCCGGCGTGGTGGTGTTGCGCGCCGACGACGCCGATGCCTGCACCGGCACGGCACTGCTGGCACGCGACCCTTACGTCGCGTTCGCGCGCATCGCCGCGCTGTTCGAGCCGCGGCCGGTGCACGCGTCCGGCATCCATCCCACCGCGGCGGTGGATGCCACCGCGCAGGTCGATCCCGGCGCCAGCATCGGCCCGCACGTCAGCATCGGCGCGCGCAGCAGGATCGACGCCGGCGCGATCATCGGCCCCGGCTGCTTGGTCGGCGAGGATTGCGAAGTCGGCGAGGATTGCGAGCTGCAGGCAAGGGTGACCCTGTGGACGCGGGTACGCCTCGGCAAACGCGTGCGCATCCTGCCTGGCGCCGTGCTGGGCGCGGCCGGCTTCGGCATGGCGATGGAAGCCGGACGCTGGATCAACGTGCCGCAGCTGGGCGGCGTGGTGGTCGGTGATGACTGCGAAATCGGCGCCAACACCACCATCGACCGCGGCGCGCTGGGCGATACCGTGCTGGAAGAAGACGTGCGCCTCGACAACCAGATCCAGATCGGCCACAACGTGCGGATCGGCGCGCATACCGCCATGGCCGGCTGCGCCGCGGTGGCCGGCAGCGCCAGAATCGGCCGCCACTGCCTGGTTGGCGGCGGTGCCGGCATCCTCGGCCATCTGGAGGTCTGCGACCGGGTGGTGATCACCGCGATGTCGCTGGTCACCCATTCGATCCGCGAGCCGGGCGAGTATTCTTCCGGCACGCCGTTGATGGACAATCGCAGCTGGCGCAAGAGCGCCGCCCGCTTCAAGCAACTTGACCGCATCGCCCGGCGCAGTCCCGGCGACGCGAAGGACACCGAATGACCGACACTTCCGCAACGCCGGCGCTGCCCGCCACCATCGCCGACATCCAGCGCCTGCTGCCCCACCGCTATCCGTTCCTGCTGGTGGACCGGGTGGTGGAGCTGGAGCCGAACAAGCGCGTGCTGGCGTACAAGAACGTCAGCATCAACGAGCCGTTCTTCCAGGGCCATTTCCCCGGCAAGCCGGTGATGCCCGGCGTGCTGGTGGTGGAGGCGCTGGCGCAGGCCGGTGGGCTGCTGACCCAGTTGTCCAACGCGGCCGGCGATCCGCAGGCGGAAACCTTCTACCTGGTGAAGGTGGACAACGCCAAGTTCAGCCGGATGGTGGTGCCCGGCGACCGCCTCGAGCTCGACGTCGAGCTCAAGCGCCGTATCCGCAACATGGCCCAGTACGTGGGCGTGGCACGAGTCGATGGCGAGCAGGTCGCCTGCGCCGAAATCCTGTGCGCGGCATCGCGCGACTGAACCTGCGGCAGCAACGATGAGCAGCCACGACGCCAGCGCCATCCACCCCACCGCCGTGATCGACCCGCGCGCGCGGATCGGTGCGGGCGTGCAGATTGGTGCCTATGCGGTGATCGGCGCCGAGGTGGAGGTGGGCGACAACACCCGCATCGGCCCGCACTGCCTGATCGAGGGCCCCACCCGGATCGGCCGCGACAACGTGTTCCACGGCCATGCCGCGATCGGCGGCGATCCGCAGGACAAGAAGTACCGCGGCGAGCGGGTGGCGCTGGAGATCGGCGACGGCAATTCGATCCGCGAATTCGTCACCATCAATCGCGGCACCGGCGAAGGCGGCGGCCTGACCCGCATCGGCAACCGCAACTGGATCCTCGCCTACAGCCACATCGCCCACGACTGCATCGTCGGCGACGATTGCGTGTTCTCCAACAACGCCACCCTGGCCGGCCATGTCACCGTCGGCAGCCACGTGATCCTGAGCGGGTTTTCCGGCGTCCACCAGTTCTGCCGGGTCGGCGACCACGCGTTCATCGGCATGGGGGCCTTCGTCAACGGCGACGTGCCCCCGTTCCTGATGATCGCGCAGGAAAAATACGCACGCCCGCGCGGGATCAATGCGGAAGGGCTGAAGCGGCGCGGCTTCGACGCCGGCCGCGTGGCCGCGATCAAGCGTGCCTACCGCGCGCTGTACATGGGCGAGGCGAAATTGGACGAAGCCAAGCTCGAGCTGGCGGAGATCGCCGCAGGCAGCGAAGACGTACGCGCTTTCCTCGATTTCATCGACGCGGGCGAGCGGCCGCTGCTGCGGTGAACATCATCGGCTTCGTCGCGCCTGCGGCGGGGGCGGACTCCAAGTCGCTCCACGTGATTCGCTTTGTTGGAGCCCGCCGCCACCACAGGCGCGACCCGATTTCATCGCAAGCGACAAGAACGCACAACGCTGCAATTCGCGACACAACCAGCGCCGTTGCGGGGGCAGCGGTGTGTCCCGACAAAGCGAGTATCGGGGAGCGACTCGGGATACACCGCTGCCCCCGCAACGGCGCGCCCCAGAAGCAACCAAGACCATGACAACGCGCATCGCCCTCTGCGCCGGCGAGACCTCCGGCGACCAGCTCGGTGCCGGGCTGATCGAAGCGCTGCGCGAACGCTTCCCGGATGCGCAGTTCGCCGGCATCGGCGGCGATGCCATGCGCGCGGCGGGCATGGACACCTGGTTCGATGCCAGCGAACTGGCGGTGATGGGGCTGACGGAAGTGCTGGCGCACCTGCCACGCCTGCTCAAGCTGCGCAAGGCGTTCCGCCGGCGCGTGCTGGATTGGAAGCCCGACGTGTTCATCGGCATCGACGCACCGGACTTCAACCTCGGCGTGGAGCGCTGGCTGAAGCAGCGCGGCGTGCGCACCGTGCACGACGTCAGCCCCTCGGTCTGGGCTTGGCGCGAGAACCGCGCGCTGAAGATCGGCGAAAGCGCCGACCGCGTGCTCTGCCTGTTCCCGATGGAGCCGCCGATCTACGCCCGGCACGGCGTCGATGCCGCCTTCATCGGCCACCCGCTGGCCGACGCCATTGCGCTGCAGCCCGATCGCGCCGGTGCCCGCGCCGCGCTGGGCGAATCCAGCGCTGCGCCGATCCTGGCCCTGTTGCCCGGCAGCCGGCTGGGCGAGATCCGGCGCATGCTGCCCGACTTTGCCGAAGCCGCGCGCCGGCTTGCCGCGGATGTCCCCGGCCTGCGCGTGCTGGTGCCCGCGGCGAATGCGCAGTGCCGCACCGCCATCGATGCGATCCTGGGCGATGCGCCGGCGTTCCGTGTCATCGACGGCCAGGCGCAGCGGATCGTGATCGCCAGCGACGCGGTGCTGCTGGCCTCCGGCACCGCCGCGCTGGAGGCGATGCTGTGCAAGCGGCCGATGGTGGTGGGCCACCGCATCGCGCCGCTGACCTACCGCATCGTCCGGCTGTTCGGCATGCTCAAGTCCGCCCACGTCAGCCTGCCCAACGTGCTGGCCGGCGAGGCGCTGATTCCGGAGCTGCTGCAGGACGACTGCACGCCGGACAACCTGCACGCCGCGCTGCTGCGCTGGTTCCGCGACGAAGAGGCGGTGGCAGCGCTGCAGCCGCGCTTCCTCGCCATCCACGAAACCCTGCGCCGCGACGCCTCGGCGCGCGCCGCCGAGGCGGTGGCGCAGCTCCTGCGGCAGCCATGAACCTGCGCGTTGCCGGCATCGACGAGGCCGGGCGCGGCCCGCTGGCCGGGCCGGTGGTGGTGGCCGCGGTGGTGTTCGCGCCGGGCCGCACCCCGGTGAACGGGCTCGACGACTCCAAGGCGCTGACCGAAAAGAAGCGCGAGCTGCTCTACCCGCGCATCCTCGAACGCGCGCTGGCGTGGAAAATCGTGTTTGTCGAAGCCGACGAGATCGACCGCCGCAACATCTTCCAGGCCACCATGCACGGCATGCGCGAGGCGCTGCTGGGTGTGGCCCACGTCGCCGACTGCGCGCGCATCGACGGCAACCGCCTGCCGAAGGACCTGCCCTGCCCGGCCGAGGCGTGGATCGGCGGCGACGCCCGCGACCGCAGCATCATGGCCGCCTCGATCCTTGCCAAGGTCACGCGCGATGCGCGCATGCGCGAGCTGCACGCCCACTATCCGCAATACGGCTTCGACCGCCACAAGGGTTACCCCAGCCCGCTGCATCTGGCGGCACTGCAGGCGCACGGCCCCTGCCCGCAACATCGGCGCAGCTATGCGCCGGTGCGTGCGGCGCTGGAACCCATGCCGCTGCAGGCGGAACTGCCGGGTTTGCCGCAGCCAGCCTGAGTCACGCACGGATCGCGTACTGTCAAGCCTTGCCCGCCTCCGCTGCGGGCCCTAACCTGCGGCTTCAACACCGCGACCACGCGATGCCCGCACGTTTCGTCCACCTGCACCTGCACACCGAATTCTCGCTCGCGGATTCCACCATCCGCGTGCCCGAGAAGCCGGACTATGCGCGGCCGGAAAAAGCCGGCGACCGGCCCAACCTGCTCAGCCGTGCGGTGGAACTGCAGCTGCCGGCGCTGGCGGTCACCGACCGCAACAACCTGTTCGCGCTGGTCAAGTTCTACAAGGCCGCGGAAAGCGTGGGCATCAAGCCCATCGCCGGTGCCGACGTGCTGGTCGCCGACGGCGGCGATGCGCCTTCGCAACTCACCCTGCTGTGCCGCGACCAGGACGGCTACCTCAGCCTGTCGCGCCTGCTCAGCCGCGCCTGGCTGGAAGGCCAGCGCGGCGACTGCGTGGCGATCGATCCGGAATGGCTGCGCGACGACCATGCCGGCCTGTTCGCGATCGCTGGCCGCACCAGCCTGGCCGGGCGGCTGGTGCAGGCCAATCGCCATGACGTCGCGGAGGCGCAGCTGGCGGAATGGCGGCGGGTATTCGGCGATGGCCTGCATCTGGAGCTGACCCGCACCGGCCGCGACGGCGAAGAAGCGTTCAACCAGTTCGCCCTGCACGCCTCCGGCAAGCTCGGCCTGCCGGTGGTGGCCAGCAACGACGTGCGCTTCCTCGATGCCGCCGGCTTCGGCGCGCACGAGGCGCGGGTGTGCATCTCCAGCGGCCGGGTGCTGGAAGATCCGCGCCGCCCGCGCGACTACAGCGCCCAGCAGTACCTGCGCTCGACCGAGGAAATGGTCGCGCTGTTCGCCGACGTGCCTGACGCGCTGGACAACACGGTGGCGCTGGCGCAGCGCTGCAACCTGCAGCTGAAGCTGGGCACCTACTTCCTGCCGGCCTATCCGGTGCCGTCCGACGAGACGCTGGACAGCTGGATCCGCAGCGAAGCCCGCCGCGGCCTGGAAGCACGGCTGCAGAAAAATCCCCTGGCACCCGGCAAGACCCGCGAGGACTACGAGGCGCGGCTGGAATTCGAGCTGGACACCATCATCAAGATGGGCTTCCCAGGCTACTTCCTGATCGTGGCCGACTTCATCCAGTGGGGCAAGAACCAGGGCATCCCGATCGGGCCCGGCCGCGGTTCCGGCGCCGGCTCGCTGGTGGCGTGGGCGCTGCAGATCACCGACCTCGACCCGCTGCCGTACAACCTGCTGTTCGAACGCTTCCTCAACCCGGAACGCGTGTCGATGCCCGACTTCGACATCGACTTCTGCATGGACCGGCGCGACGAAGTCATCGACTACGTCGCCCGCAAGTACGGGCGCGAGCGCGTTTCGCAGATCATCACCTACGGCACCATGGCCGCCAAGGCGGTGCTGCGCGACACCGGCCGCGTGCTCGGCTTCGGCTACGGCATGGTGGACGGGATCGCCAAGCTGATCCCCAACATCCTCGGCATATCGCTGAAGGATGCGATGGGCCAGGGCAAGGGCGGGATGGACGGCGAAATGGCATCGCCCGAGCTGATCCAGCGCTACGAGAGCGAGGACGACGTCCGCGACCTGATCGACCTGGCGCTGCAGCTGGAGGACCTCACCCGCAACGCCGGCAAGCACGCCGGCGGCGTGGTGATCGCGCCGACGCCGCTGTCGGATTTCTGCCCGCTGTACGCCGAACACGACCACGGCACGCTGGGCAAGAACCCGGTCACCCAGTTCGACAAGGACGACGTGGAAGCGGTGGGGCTGGTGAAGTTCGACTTCCTCGGCCTGCGCACGCTGACCATCATCGACTGGGCGGTGAAGGCGATCAACGTGCGCCGCGCGAAGGATGGCGCCGAACCGGTCGATATCGCCACGATCCCGCTCGACGACGCCAGCGTCTATCGCAACGTGTTCGCCAACGGCAACACCGGCTCGGTGTTCCAGTTCGAATCCTCCGGCATGCGCCGCGCGCTGAAGGACGCGAAGCCGGATCGCTTCGAGGACCTGATCGCGCTGAACGCGCTGTACCGCCCCGGCCCGATGGAGATGATCCCGTCGTTCGTGGCGCGCAAGCACGGCACCGAGACGTTCGAGTACCCCGACCCGCGCACCCGGGCCATGCTGCAGGAGACCTACGGCATCATGGTCTACCAGGAGCAGGTCATGCAGATGGCGCAGATCGTCGGCGGCTACTCGCTGGGCGGCGCCGACCTGCTGCGCCGTGCGATGGGCAAGAAGGTGCCGGCCGAAATGGCCAAGCACCGCGAGATCTTCCGCGAGGGCGCGGCCAAGGGCGATGTCAGCGCGGCCAAGGCCGACGAAATCTTCGACCTGATGGAGAAGTTCGCCGGCTACGGCTTCAACAAGTCGCACGCCGCCGCGTACTCGCTGGTCGCCTACCAGACCGCCTGGCTGAAGCAGCATTACCCGGCCGAGTTCATGGCCGCCACCCTGTCCAGCGACATGGACAAGACCGACAAGGTGGTGGCCTTCCTGGATGAGGCGCGCGGCCTCGGCCTGACCGTGCTGCCGCCGGACGTCAACGCGTCCAGCTACATGTTCGATGCCACCACCCCGGACACCATCCGCTATGGCCTCGGCGCGGTGAAGGGCGTGGGCCAGGGCGTCTGCGAGGCCATCGTCACCGCCCGCAATGGCGACGGCGTGTTCCGCGACCTGCTCGACTTCTGCCAGCGCGTCTCCGCCGCCGGCCTCAACAAACGCACGCTGGAAGCGCTGATCCACGCCGGTGCGATGGATGCGCTGGCGGTCAACCGCGCCTCCCTGATGCTGCAGCTGCCGGAGGCGATGAAAGCCACCGACCAGATGGCGAAGAACCGCGAAGCCGGCATGTTCGACATGTTCGGCAGCGGCGGCAGCAGCGACATCCGGATTGAACTGCCGGAAACCACCGAGTGGCCGCTGGCGCAGCTGCTGCAGGGCGAACACGACACGCTGGGCCACTACCTCAGCGGCCATCCGATGGACCCTTACCGCGACGACGTGCAGAAGCTGGTCGGCCACGACCTGTCGGCACTGGCGGAAATCTGGGAACGCGCCGCGCGCAACAGCCGCCCGCAGGAAGGCCGCAGCTGGCGCCCGATGGTGCAGACGGTGGTGGCTGGCCAGGTGATCGGCATGCGCAAGCGCGGCGAATCGCAGGCCTTCGTGCAGCTGGAGGACGGCCGCGGCCGGATCGAATGCGGCTTCTTCAACGAGCAGTGGCAGGAATTCGCCCCGCTGCTCACCCGCGACCGCATCCTGGTGGTCGAGGGCGGCCTGCGCGAGGACGAATTCAACGGCGGCTATTCGCTGCGCGCCGGCCGTTGCTGGGATTTCGCGCAGATCTGCGGCCAGCAGGCGCAGCGCATTTCCATCCGCATCGACCTGCGCGTGGCCGGCGCGCAGCAGCAGCTGGAACACGTGCTGAAGGCCCACGCCGGGCCGACCCCGGTGCTGCTGGAAGCCACCACCGTCGCCGGCATCGGCCGGCTGACCCTCGGCGGCGGTCGCGGCCTGCAGGTGGACGCCAGCCTGCCCGGCCTGCTGCGCAGCCTGCCGGGCGTCGGCACGGTGCAGGTGCAGCTGGCGCGGCCGTGGGCAACGCCAAAGTCCGAATGACGCCAGCGGCCGCCTTCTCCCCCTGCTCCGCGAGCAGGGACGGCAGCACCGTCCGGTTCGGTACGGCGACCCCGCTGGGATAAACTCCGCAGGATGAATCCGAATTACCTCGACTTCGAGCAGCCGATCGCCGACCTGGAAACCAAGATCCAGGAACTGCGACAGGCCAGCAACGGCCCGGCGCTCAACATCGACAAGGAAGTGCAGGCGCTGCGGGACAAGCTGCGCAAGCGCACCGCGACGATCTTCCGCGACCTCACCCCGTGGCAGGTGTCGCAGCTGTCGCGCCACCCGCAGCGGCCCTACACGCTGGATTACCTGCGGGTGATCTGCGACGAGTTCCAGGAACTGGCCGGCGATCGCGCGTTTGCCGATGACCAGGCCATCGTCGGCGGCCTGGCCCGCATCGACGGCCGCCCGCTGATGGTGATCGGCCACGAGAAGGGCCGCGACACCAAGACCAAGGTCCGCCGCAACTTCGGCATGCCCAAGCCTGAGGGCTACCGCAAGGCGCTGCGGCTGATGAAGATGGCGGAGCGCTTCGACCTGCCCGTCCTCACCTTCATCGATACCGCCGGCGCCTGGCCCGGCATCGACGCGGAAGAGCGCGGCCAGTCCGAGGCGATTGCCCGCAACCTGCTGGAAATGGCCGAGCTGCGCGTGCCGATCGTGTGCACGGTGATCGGCGAAGGCGGCAGCGGCGGCGCATTGGCGATCGGCGTGGGCGACCGCACGATCATGCTGGAATACAGCACCTATTCGGTCATCACCCCGGAAGGCTGCGCCTCGATCCTGTGGCGCGATTCCGCCAAGGCCAAGGACGCCGCGGAACAGCTGGGCATGACCGCCAGGCGCCTGCACGGGCTCGGGTTGGTGGACAAGGTGGTGCGCGAACCAACCGGTGGCGCCCACCGCAATCCGGTGCAGATGGCCAAGCGCCTGAAGGCGGTGTTGCTGCGCGAGCTGGACGCACTGGAAGGCCTGCCGGCAGAAGAGCTGCTGGAACGCCGATACCGCCGCCTGCGGGCCCTCGGCGCCTACGACCTCGCCTCCTGATTCCGCAACGCGGCGCCGGCCGCCCGCCGCGCAGGCGCGGCCCTACACTTGCGGCATGCGCCTGCCCGCCCCGCCACTGCCGTCCCCGATCCTGCTGGGTTTCAGCGGCGGCCTGGATTCCACCGTGTTGCTGCACCTGCTTGCGGCGGACGAAGGCATCCGCCAGCGCGGGCTGCGCGCGCTGCATGTCCACCACGGCCTGCACCCGGAGGCCGACGCCTGGGCCGCGCTTTGCCGGCGCGCCTGCGACGCGCTGGATGTGCCGCTGGAAATCGTCCGCGTCGAAGTCGACCTGACCGCCGGACTCGGCATCGAAGGCGCCGCCCGCGTTGCCCGCCACGCCGCCTTTGCCGCAGCGCTGGGCGAAGACGAAATCCTGACCCTCGCCCATCATCGCGACGATCAGGCCGAAACCTTCCTGCTGCGCGCACTGCGCGGCGCCGGCAGCGACGGGCTGGCGGCGATGCGGCGGTGGCGTCGCCACGCGCACGGCTGGTTGTGGCGGCCGCTGCTGGACGTTGCGCGCACGACGCTGCACGACTACGCCACGTCGCAGCGCCTGCACTGGCTCGACGACCCCGCCAACGCCAACACCGACTTCGACCGCAACTTCCTGCGCAACGCGGTGCTGCCGCTGCTGCGCCAGCGCTGGCCGGACGCCGCCGCCAGCTTCGCCCGCAGCGCCGCGCTATGCGCGCAGGCCGGCGAGCTGCTGGACGCCGAAGACGCAGCGGCGCTTGCCACCGCGCGTCGCGACCTGCGGACGCTGCTGGTTCCGCAGCTGCATGCGCTGCCAGCCGCGCGCCGGGCGCGCGTGCTGCGCCGCTGGATCGCGGATTTGCGGCTGCCGCCGCTACCCGGCAACGGCATTGCCCGGATCGAGCGCGAACTGCTGGCCGCGCGCCACGACGCCAGCCCGCGCTTCGACTGGCAGGGCGCGCGCGTCTGGCGCTGGCGCGGGCTGCTGCACGCGGACGTGCTGCACGAACCGCTGCCCGCCGGCTGGAGCCAGTCATGGGATGGCCGCGCGGCACTTGTGTTGCCGGGCGGCGGACGCCTGCAGCTGGTGCACGCAGCAGGCTTCGACGCGCCGCTGCGCGTGCATGCGCGGCAAGGCGGCGAACGCATCGTGTTGCCGGGCCGCAGCCATTCGCATGCGCTCAAGCACGTGCTGCAGGACAGCGGCATGCCGCCGTGGCAGCGCGCGCACCTGCCGCTGCTGTCCGACCCCGACGGCAGGCTGCTGGCAGCGGGCGATGCCATCGTGTCCGCACCACTGGCGGCATGGCTCGCGGCGCGGGATGCGCAGCTGCAGCAGCTTTCCCCTGCTCCCGATACGGATGGGGAGAGTGGCGCGGCCGCGCTGGCGTAAACTGCGCGCATGGCCAAGAAACCCGCCCCCGACATTTCCCCCGTTGCCGATTTCGAGCAGTCGATGCTGGCGCTGGAAGACCTGGTTGGCCGGATGGAAACCGGCGACATGACGCTGGAAGAATCGCTGGCCGCCTACGAGCGCGGCGTCGGTCTGTACCGCCGCTGCCAGGGTGCGCTGGAGCAGGCCGAGCTGCGCGTGCGCCTGCTCGATGACCCCGCCAACCCTGGCGATGCGCGCGAGTTCGATGCCGGCGACGATGGCAGCGCCTGACTTCGCGCCCTGGCGCGCGCGCGCGGAAGCCGCGCTGGAACATGCCCTGCCCGACCCCGCCACCGCCCCGCAACGCCTGCACGCGGCGATGCGCCACGGCGTCCTCAACGGCGGCAAGCGCATGCGCCCGCTGCTGGTGTATGCCACCGGCACCGCGTTGGGCGCATGCGAAGCCGATCTGGACGCCGCCGCCGCCGCGGTGGAACTGGTGCACTGTTATTCGCTGATCCATGACGATCTGCCGGCGATGGACGACGACGACCTGCGTCGCGGCCAGCCCACCGTGCATGTCGCCTTCGACGAAGCCACCGCGATCCTCGCCGGCGATGCGCTGCAAACGCTGGCATTCGAATTGCTGACCACTGCGCCGCAGCCAGCCGAACGGCGCGTCGCGATGCTGGCCGAACTGGCGCGCGCCTCCGGCGTGGCCGGCATGTGCGGCGGGCAGGCGCTGGATATCGATGCCACCGGAAAAGGGGGTCAGAGTGGCTTTTCACAAGTTAAAAGCCACTCTGACCCCCTTTTCCGCCTTGCCGACCTGGAGCGCCTGCACGCGCTGAAAACCGGTGCGCTGCTGCGCTGCGCGGTGCGGCTGGGTGCGTTGGCCGGCAACGCCACGCCGGCGCAGGCCGCGTTGCTGGACCGCTACGCCGATGCGCTGGGCCTGGCCTTCCAGATCCGCGATGACCTGCTGGACATCGAGGGCGATGCCGCCACCCTCGGCAAGACCGCCGGCAAGGACGCGGCGCAGGCCAAGGCGACCTTCCCGGCGCTGCTCGGCGCCGATGCCAGCCGCGCGCGGCTTGGAGAACTGTCTGCAGTCATGCAGCAGGCGCTGGCGGAACTGGATGCCGATACCGGTGCACTGCACGCGCTGGCGCGGCAGGTCGTCGAACGCAGCCACTGAACCGCGCCGCGGGTTCGGCATCGCACGCCCGCGCTAGGCCCGGTGCAGCCATGCCGGTCGCAGCAGTTTGCCGCGCCGATGCACCGACCGCAGCACCAGCACCACCGCGACCGCCACAGCCGCGATCACCAGCAGGGAATTCTCCGGGCCGAACATCCCGCCGGTCAGCCAGCCGGGGCCGGCAAGGCGGGTCTCGAGCGGCGCCAGCCCGCGCCAGTCCCCGATACCGGACAGCGGTACGCCGCTGAGCAGGATGGTGAAGTTCCACGCCGCATGGTGTGCAGCCGACACCCACAGGTTGCGGGTCAGCACGAACACCCCGCCCCACAGCAGTCCCAGCAAGGTGACCGAGACCAGCATGGCCCCCGCGTCGGCGCTGCTGCCGTCCTGCACGTTGGCCAGATGCGGCAGGGCGAACACCAGCGCCTGCACCGCCAGCGCAACACCGGTGCCCCAGGCTCGCTCCAGCACCTGCAGCACCAGGCAGCGGTACAGCAACTCTTCCAGGGTGGCGGCGATGCCGATCACCGCGGCAGCGCCAAGCAATCCCGACGTTGCCGGCCGCTGCTGCACCAACTCGTATGCGCCCAGCCCGAACAACGCCGCGATCGGCAGCGCCACCAACGCCGCCCCCGCGATGCCGCCCAGCGCCAGTGCCAGCGGCCGCAGCCGCAGCTCGCCCGCATCGCGCCTGTCGTGGACGCGCACGTAGGCCCAATAGCCCAGCAACGCGGCCAGGAAGATGCCGGCGCGCCGGATCGCGCTGAGTGGACCGGGGCCGGGCTGGAACATCGCATCGATCCACGGCAACAGCCCCTGCCGGAACGCGAACATCGCCCCCACCACCGCCGCACCGCCCAGCAGGAGCGCCCACAGCATCCGACCGTTGGCGCGCAGGTGGCGGCGGCCGGTCGTTCGTGCCGACCCGGTGTCCGTCGCCGCGGTATCGATGCCATCGACGGTCAAGCCGGCCACGGCCTTGGCCATGGCCGGCCCGCTCCGCCCGGTGTCCGTTCCGGTCAGGTCACTGCGCATGCCCGCCTCACAGCAGCCGCAGGGTGAACGGATAGCGATAGCTTTCGCCGTTCAAGGCCTTGAACGTGGCGATGACGCTGCACACCAGCCAGCTCACGGCCACCGCCCCCGCCAGCAGCAACAGCACCAGCCCGGCCGGCAGGGTAACGATGGCGCCCAGCCCCAGCGTCAGCACGGTGGCGCCCACCAGCACCACGCCGATGATCGCCAGCGCGCAGGTCAGCAGGAACATGGTCAGGTTGAAGTTGAACGCTTCGCGGGCGTGTTCGGCGACGAAGGCCGAATCGCTCTTCTTCAGGAAAAAGATCGCCAGGCCCGCCAGCATGCCGGCCACGCCGGCGCTCCAGCTGGTCATGAAGGCCAGCAGCAGGGCGCCCGCATGCGCGCCAGCGGCCCAGCCGCGCTCGCCCTGGGCGGTCGACATCGTCTGCATCTGCACGGTTTCCATCGTCGTCTCCTGCCGGAACCATCCCGGTCTGGATCGATGATGGCGGCGGCCGCCGGCCGCACAAGCCGGCGTGCGACGAAATCCGCGGCAGCGGCGACGGAAACCCATGCCGGAGCGGCGAATGCAGCCCGGAAACGGACGAGCCCGGGCATGCCCGGGCTCGTGGTCGTGCACTGTTGCCGCCGGCGCTTACTTGACCAGGCGGATCGTCAGCGGGTAGCGGTAGGCCACGCCCTCGTTGGCCTTGATCGCTGCCAGGATCACCAGCACCAGTGCACCGATGCCGACCACAAGCGCCACCGGAATCGTCAGCAGCGCGCCGATGCCGATGGTGAGGATGGTGAAGATCAGCAGCAGCAGGAAGATCGCCGACACGGTGATGTTGAAGTTCAGCGCTTCCTTGGCCTGGTCGGCCACGAACGGCATCTCGTCCTTCTTCATCAGCCAGATCACCAGCGGGCCGATGAAGAAGCCCCAGCCGCCCAGCGCCGACGTCAGCAGGCCGCCTACCAGCGCGGACAGATGGGCGAACATCGCCCACTGGCGCTCTTCCTTGGAAGGCCCGACGGGCGGCGGTGGCGGCGTGGCGACGGTATCGTTCTGGTCCATGAATATTCCCCGATTGGTCAAGACGGCATCAATTGCCGCGTTGCGGAGGATAACGCGAACCGATGACACATTCGGCCATCGCCAAAGCAATCAGCCCTCGCCCGCCACCGTCATCCGCCCGACCAGGATCGAGCCGGTGCGCACATGCGAACGCGGGTCCACGTCGCTGCCCACCGCTTCGATGCCGGCGAACATCGCCTTGAGGTTGCCGGCGATGGTGATGCCGTCGACTGGATAGGCGAGCTCGCCGTTCTCCACCCAGAAACCGGCCGCGCCGCGCGAGTAGTCGCCGGTGATCGCGTTGACGCCCTGGCCCATCAGCTCGGTCACCAGCAAGCCTGTGCCCATGCCACGCAGCATCGATGCCAGGTCGCCGGCATTGGCGCGCACGTTGAGGTTGTGCACGCCGCCGGCGTTGGCGGTGGTCGCCAGCCCCAGCTTGCGCGCCGAATAGCTGCCCAGCACGTAGCGCTGGACGATGCCGTCCTCCACCAGCATCGATTTACGGGTTGTCACGCCTTCGGCGTCGAACGCGGCGGAGCGGAAGCCGCGCGGCAGGAACGGATCCTCCTCGATCGCGAACCAGTCCGGGAACACCCGCGTGCCCGCGCTGTCGAGCAGGAAGCTGGCGCGGCGGTACAGGGCGCCGCCGGACACCGCGCCGATGAAGCTGCCCACCAGCGACCGGGCCATCTCCGCGGCGAACAGCACCGGCACCTGTCCGGTCGGCAGCCGGCGCGGATCCAGCCGCTCCAGCGTGCGCCGGGCGGCCCTGCGGCCGATGGCCTCGGGCGATTCCAGGTCACCCTGCGCCAGCGCCACGCTGTACCAGCCGTCGCGTTGCATCGCCTCGCCTTCGCCGGCGATCAGCGCGCAGCCGATGCTGTACGAGGTGGCGCGCTCGGCGCCCAGGAGGCCGTGCGAGTTGGCATACACGCTGAGCGAAGCGTTGGCGTTCATCGACGCGCCGTCGGAATTGCCGATGCGCGCATCCACCTCGCGCCCGGCCGCCTCGCAGGCGAGCGCGATGTCGATGGCGCGGTCGGCATCGAACGGCGCCGGGTGCCAGGTATCGAATTCGCGCAGCACCTGCGCCATCAGCGCGGCATCGGCCAGCCCGGCCGCCGGATCCTCCTCGGTATGGCGGGCGATCGCGCAGGCCTGCGCCACGGTGGCGGCAAGGCTGTCCTCGCGCAGGTCGGCGGTGCTGGCGCTGCCCTTGCGCTTGCCGAAGTAGACGGTCATCGACACCCCGCGGTCGCGGGTGGCCTCCACTGTCTCCACTTCGCCGAGGCGCACGTTGACCGCAAGGCCGGCGTCCTCGTCACAGGTGACTTCGCACTGGTCGGCGCCGGCGGCGCGGGCGCGGTCCAGCAACTGGCGGGCGACGGCGGACAGCTGTTCCAGCCGTTGCCGGCTGTCGTCGGCGGGCGCGGCAAGATCGACGGACGGGTTCAATGACCTGCTGTTCAATGGATTATCCTGTTGCAATGCGAGGACGTGACGAAGACACCGGTGAATTTCTCAGCCCCAGCCGCAGCGAGCAGCGTCGCGCGGCGCTGGACGTGCTGGAGCTGGGCGAACAACTGACGGCGATGACCGCCACCCAGTTGGGCAGGCTGCCGATTCCGGAGGAGCTGATGCCGCACATCCGCGAGACCCAGCGCATCACTTCGCACGGTGCGCGCAAGCGGCAGCACGCCTATCTGGCCAAGCAGATGCGCAAGCTGGACGACGACGAGCTGGAGGCGATCCGCGATGCGATGAGCAAGGACGGCGAGGCCGCGCGCCGCGAAACCGCCGCGCTGCACCGGGTGGAAGCGCTGCGCGACGCACTGCTGGGCGACGACGGCGACGCCGCGCTGACCGATCTGCTGGCCGCGCATCCGCACGCCGACCGCCAGCAGCTGCGCCAGCTGCTGCGCAACGTCCGCGAGGAGCGGGCGAAGAACAAACCGCCGCGCGCGTTCCGCGAGCTGTTCCGGGTGCTGCGGGAGCTGCAGGCGGAAGCCGGCGACGCCACCGGCGACGACGACGCGACGCTGGACGACGACAGCGACGCCTGAGCGCGGCATCACGCCTGCGTCCCGCCCACGGTCAATGCCGAAACCAGCAGGGACGGCTGGCCCACGCCGACCGGCACGCTCTGGCCGTCCTTGCCGCAGATGCCGACGCCGTCGTCCAGCGCCAGGTCATGGCCGATCATCGCCACCTTCTGCATGGTTTCCGGACCGTTGCCGATCAGGGTGGCGCCCTTCACCGGCGCGGTGATCTTCCCGTCCTCGATGAGATAGGCCTCGGTGGCGGAGAACACGTATTTGCCGCTGGTGATGTCCACCTGGCCGCCGCCGAAGTTGACCGCGTACAGGCCCTTCTTCACCGAGCGGATCATTTCCTCCGGGTCATGGCTGCCGGCGCGCATGTAGGTATTGGTCATGCGCGGCATCACCAGGTGGGCGAAGGACTCGCGGCGGCCGTTGCCGGTGGGCGCCATGCCCATCAGCCGCGCGTTGAGCGTGTCCTGCATGTAACCGACCAGGATGCCGTCCTCGATCAGGGTAGTGCAGGACGTGGGCGTGCCCTCGTCGTCGATGTTGAGTGAACCGCGGCGGCCATCGAGGGTGCCGTCATCGACGATCGTCACGCCCTTCGACGCCACCTGCTGCCCCATCCGCCCGGCGAAGGTGCTGGTGCCCTTGCGGTTGAAGTCGCCTTCCAGCCCGTGGCCCACCGCTTCGTGCAGCAGCACGCCCGGCCAGCCGTGGCCCAGCACCACCGGCATCACCCCGGCCGGCGCATCGATCGCGTCGAGATTCACCAGCGCCTGCCGCAGCGCCTCGCGGGCGAATTTCTCCGGTTTGTCGTCGGCCAGCAACTGCTCATAGGAATAGCGCCCGCCGAAGCCGGCGTAGCCCGATTCGCGGCGACCGTTCTGCTCCACGATCACCTGCACGTTCATCCGCACCAGCGGGCGCACGTCGCCGGCCAGCACGCCGTCGCTGCGCGCCACCAGCACGGTGTCCACGCCGCCGGACAGGCTCACCATCACCTGCTGCACGCGCGGGTCCAGCGCGCGCACCAGCGCATCCACGCGGCGCAGCGCCTCCACCTTGGTGGCGTTGTCGAGCACATCGATCGGATCGAGCGCGGGATACAGCGCTCGCCCATTGCTGCGCTGCAAGGCATGCGCACCGTGCGCGCGGCCATCGCGGGCGATGGCGCGGGCCGACTGTGCCGCGGCGAGCAGCGCCGGCGCATCCAGCTCGTCGGAATAGGCGAAGCCGGTCTTCTCACCGGAGATCGCGCGCACCCCGACGCCCTGCTCGATGCTGTGCGAACCGTCCTTGACGATGCCGTCCTCCATGCTCCAGCCCTCGCGGCGGGCGTGCTGGAAATACAGGTCGCCGAAGTCGATGCCGGGGCCCAGCAGGGTGCCGAACGCGCGCTCCAGCGCGGCGGTATCCAGCCCGGTGGGCAGCAGCAGGCGGGATTCGGCGAGGGAAAGATGGGGCATGGGGTTGTCCTGGTGCTGCGTGGATGGAGCATCGCGTGCGCGATGTGTGCCCGCCGGGGCAGGCAGGCGCATCAAGTTTGGATGCGCGCGCGCCGACGACATCGAGGAAATCAATGTCGTGGCGTTTGCGTCGAAATCAATCGCCGGGGGCTCGCCCGGCGGCGGCCTGCGCCGCGTTTTCGCGGGCGATGGCTTCCACCTTGGGCTCGGCCCACGGCCCGGTGACCCGGTAGGTCTTGGCGCCGATGCCGCGCATCGGCTTGTCCAGCACCGCATTGGCCACCGCGCCCACCGCCGCGCCGACCGGGCCGCCGGCCAGCGCGCCCACCGCAGTGAGCAGGCTGCCGGACTTCGGCCGCACTTCCACGGTCTGGTCGAAGCGGCGGTTGCGCAGGTCGGTGCTGCCGCGCACGTGGATCTCGGCGGCGGGACCGCGCACGGCCAGATCGTCGGTGCGCAGCTGGCCCTGCGCCAGCGTGGCATCGCCCTGGATGCGGTCGAAGGCGAAGCCCTTGCTGAAGAAGTCGCTGAAATCCAGGGTCAGCCGGCGGCGCAACTGGGCCACGCCGAGCAGACCCAGCACGCGGCCGGCGCCCGGCTCGATTTCCAGCAGCTGGCCGTCGCGCACATCGGTGCTCAGGCGCGCCTCCACGCTGGTGAGGCCGAACTCGCCCGGACCGCCGCGCCAGCTGGCTTCGGCGCCGAGCCTGCCCTTGCCGCCCGCCACCTGACCGCCGAAGCCGAACCCGTCCAGCAGCGCGCCGATGTCGTCGCTGGCCACGTCCAGCTTGAACTGGGTGCGCGCGGAACCGCCGCGCCCCAGCCAGCTGCCGCTGGCGCTGAGCCGCTGCTTGCCGCCGGCGGTGGTGAATTCGTCCATGCGCAATCCGCCCGCCACCGGCGTGCTGCGGAAGCGCGCGCGGCCCATCGCGGTCCTGCCGATGCGCAGGTCGGCCACGTCCAGCAGCAGCGGCGGCACCGCCGCGGGATCGGCAGCGCTGGCCGGTGCATTCGCCGGCGCGGGCGCCGCGTCCTTGTCGGCCACCGGCAGCGACCAGTGCAGGCGTTCGAAACGGCCGGCGATGGTGGCGCCGCCCTGCGTCGGCACCAGCAGCGCGCCGGAAATGCCCGCGCCCTGCACCTGCACCGAGGTGCCGCGCGGGGCCGGTACCACCACCATCCGCGCCGTGCCGACATCCGAACCCAGTACCTGCAGATGCGCGGCTTCCAGCTCGATCCGCCGCAGCGGCAGGTCGGCATTGCCGCTGCCGCCGGCAGCGATGCCGACCCAGTCCAGCGCATCCAATTGCTCCACCCGCCCACCGACCAGCAGGCCCGAGGCAGGTGGCGCGCCCGCGGGACCGCCGCCCAGCTGCAGGCGCAGGCCGGTGCGGCCGTTGCTGGTGCGGCTGCGCAGCGACAGCAGGTTGCCGAGGGTGGCTTCCACTTCGCCGCTTTCCAGCGGCAGGCGGATCTCGATTTCAGTCGCCAGCGCCTGCGCGGCGGGCTTGCGCAGCGGCGCCGGCAGGTCCAGCGCAGTGCCGACGAGGCTGGAGCGCAGCCGCAGCCGCGCCGGCTGCGATCCGGGGGTTGCAACGCGCGGCACAGCCAACTCGGTGGTCCAGCTGGAACTGCCGCGCACATGCGGTTTGAGCCAGTCCAGATTGCCGGCCTTGGCCAGCAGGCCGTCGATATCGGAAGCCGCCTGCAGTGTCGCCTCGAACGCATGCGCAGGATCGCGCACATGCGGCCCCGCACGCAGCGACAGCAACCCCGGCGCGCCGTCCTGGCGCACCTGCAGGTCGCTGGCATCGAAACCGCCGCGATCGAAACGGGCCTGTCCGCGCACCTGCTCGAACGCCACCTTCCAGCGCTGTTCGGCCAGACGCACGCCGCCCAGCGCCACCGTGCCTTCGATCCGCGAAGACGGCGGCTGCTGGTGGTGCAGCGGCAGCAGCAGCTGCACGCGCGCCTGCGCCGGCCCGGCCGCGCGCAGGTTGTCGAGGATGTCGCGGTGTTCCTTGTGCAGTGGGCTGGCGCGCAGCATGGCGAGGAAATTGCCGGCATCGCCGCCGGCTGCCGCATCCACCTGCAGCTCGGCCCTGCCGAAGCGGGCGATGCCGGCCTTGAGCGCGCTGACCGGCACGCCGGCCAGGTTGGCGCTGCCGGTCAGACTGAAGCCATCGGCCACGAAGCTGACGTCGGCATTCATGCGCTGCGCCGCCGGCCAGTCCGGCTGGAACTTCACCGTGCCGGTGTCGATATGCGCATCGGCGCGGAACACGCCGGCGCCGGCCATGCCCGGCTCGTTGCGGAACGGCCAGTCGTCGAGGTCGCCGGCCACCACCGCGTGGACGTTGCGCAGGACGCCGCCCTGCAGCGCCGCGTCCAGCCACTGCACCGTCGCTTTCGGCATCAGGTGGTGGACCCAGAAGCCATGCGCGGCCGACACCGGCACGTCGCCGATGTCCACCGCAAGGTCGAGCTGCGGGCGGCTGCCGTCGCCCTGGAAACCGATGCCGCCACGCGCCTGCAGCCGCAGCGGATCGCCGTCGAGGGCCAGCCCCGGCGTGCGCACCGTCCAGCCGTTGCCATCGCGCCAGAGCACGGCTTCGCCGTCCAGGGTGAACGCATGCACCACGCCGAATCCGGCCGGCCAGTCGAAGGCCACCTGCGCGGCGCGGTCGAAGCGCAGCCGCAGCCCGTCCTGGTCGGCCTGCAACCAGCCGCTGACCCCGCGCATGCCGGGCGCATGCCCGACCGGATCGAAGCGGAAGCCGTCGATGCGCGCACTGGCGCGCAGCCGGCCACCGCGTTCGCCGGCCAGCACGATGTCCTGCACCAGCGCGCCCGGCGCGGTGGTCCGCAACCAGTGCCGCAGCGACGGCGCCAGCGCATCGCTCAGCGCCGCCAGCTGCAGAAGCGGGGCCACGTCCACCCGCTGCGCGCGCAACGCGTAGCGGCGCTCGCCGCCGGCCAGCGCCAGCCCGTCCAGCGTCTGCCGGCGCGCGCCGTCGCCGATGCGCAGGCGCGGCAGGCGCAGCTGCCAGTCCTGCAGGCTGCCGGCCCAGCTGGCATCCAGCACCAGCTCGCCCAGCGCCTGCGTGGGCGCGGCGGCACCGGCCGCGGCACTGCCGCGCAGGCGCACGTCCAGCAGCCCGGCGTCGGCGCGCACCGCGACCACCCGATGTCCGCGCAGCTGGGCCCACCCGCGCAGGCGGCCGCGTCCCGACAGCGGCGAGACGCCTGCCACGTCGAACGTGCCGGCCAGCGCCGCCAGATCCGCCTGGCGGGTGCCGGCGTAGACGCGGCCATTGCCGGTGGCGCGGTCGAGTTCACCGGCGATATCGAAGGGCTGGGCACCTTCGCGCAGCCAGGCACGCGCACCGGCGCGCACCCGCTCGCCCTCCACGCGCAGACGCAGGTCGATGCGCGGCAGGCGCAGGTCGAGCCCGAGTTCCGGCGCCAGCACGTGCAGGCGCGCCTGCGCCAGCTGCAGTTCGCCCAGGTTCGACAGCGCCTCCAGCGGATCGCCGCCGGCCTGCTGGCCGGGCAGGCCGCGCACCTGCCACTGGCCGTCGGCGCTGCGTTGCAGGGTCAGGTCGACCCCGCGCAGGCGCAATTCGGTGAACGAACGGCCTGGCAGCAGGCCGGCGTACTGCGCCACCAGCACCTCGGCATCGCCGATCCGCAGCGGGTTGGCGGAATCACCGATGCGCAGGTTGTCCAACCGCAGCAGCGGCCCGCGCCGGGTCCACCGGGTGGTCACGTGGTCGAATGCGACCGGCCGGCCGGCGCGTTCGCCCAGCCATGCCGCGATGCGTTCCGGATGACGCTCCGCCAGCGGCAGCAGCTGGCTGCCGACGCCGTTGCCCAGCGCCGCCAGCACCAGCATCGCCGCCAGCGCGTACCAGGCGCCGCGGCGCAGCAACCGCAGGCGATGGCGCCAAGGCATGGTCACGGCGGCCTGCCCGTCATGCCCCCACGGGGCACCAGCCTAGGACAGGGAACGGCTGCCTTCATCAGAGCAGCACCACATCGAACTGCTCCTGCAGGTACTGCGCATCGGCCTGGAAGCGGATCGACTTGCCGATGAACTCCTCCAGCTCCGCCACCGCGTTGGATTCCTCGTCGGTGATCCGCGTCACCACGCTGGGCGATGCGATCACCAGCAGCCGCGCTGCGTCGAACTGGCGCACCGCGCGCACGATTTCGCGGAAGATCTCGTAGGTCACGGTTTCCGCGGTCTTGAGCATGCCGCGCCCGCCGCATTCGTGGCAGGGCTCGCACAGCTGGCGCTCCAGCGACTCCACCGTGCGCTTGCGGGTCATCTCCACGAGGCCCAGCGGCGAGAAGTCGTAGACCGTGGTCTTGGCGTGATCCTTGACCAGCGACTTCTCCAGCGTGCGCAGCACCTGCCGGCGGTGCTCGGCATCGTGCATGTCGATGAAGTCGATGATGATGATGCCGCCCAGGTTGCGCAGCCGCAGCTGGCGCGCCACCGCCTGCGCGGCTTCGAGGTTGGTGCGGTACACGGTTTCCTCGAGGTTGCGCTGGCCAAGGAAGCTGCCGGTGTTCACGTCGACCGTGGTCATCGCCTCGGTCTGGTCGATGACGAGGTAGCCGCCGGACTTCAGCGGCACCTCTTTTTCCAGCGCGTGCTGGATCTCGTCCTCGACCCCGTACATGTCGAACACCGGGCGCGCGCCGGTGTAGTGCTCCACCTTGTCCGCCAGCGCGGGCATGTAGCGCGCGGCGAACTCGCGCAGGCGCTCGCAGGTCTCGCGCGAATCCACCTTGACCTTGTCGACGTCGCGGCGGATCAGGTCGCGCACCGCGCGCAGCGGCAGGCTCAGGTCCTCGTAAACGCGGCTGCCGACCTTCGCCTCGGCGGCATTGCGCTCGATCAGCTCCCACACCCGGCCGAGGTAGGCGATGTCCTCGGCCAGCGCCTCGGCCGGCTGGCCCTCGGCATTGGTGCGGACGATGTAGCCATGCCCGGCGCCACCGGCGGTCAGCTCGGCCATCAGGGTCTTGAGGCGGGCGCGCTCGGCCTCGTCCTCGATGCGCGCGGAGATGCCGACCACTTTCGAGCGCGGCAGCAGCACCAGGTAGCGCGACGGAATGCTGATCTGCGTGGTCAGCCGCGCGCCCTTGCTGCCGATCGGGTCCTTGACCACCTGCACCACCACCTCGGCGCCGTCGCGCAGCAGGTCGGCGATGGGGATCTGCATCTGCGGCGGCGGCGCGGCCGGGGCGTCGTCGCCGGCCACCGCGTCCAGCGGCGCGCTGCGGAAGATGTCGTTGGCGTGCAGGAAGGCGGCCCGCTCCAGGCCGATGTCCACGAACGCCGCCTGCATGCCGGGCATCACCCGCTGCACCTTGCCCTTGTAGATGTTGCCGACCACGCCGCGCTGGCTGCCGCGCTCGATGTGCAGCTCCTGCAGCATGCCGTTCTCGACCACCGCGACGCGGGTTTCGCGCGGGGTCACGTTGACCAGCAACTCCTCGCTCATGGCAGCAGCCCGAACTGGCGCAGCAGGCCGGCGGTTTCGTGCAGCGGCAGGCCCATGACCCCGGAATAGCTGCCGTCCAGCCGCTGCACATGCGCCTCGAAGCGGCCCTGGATGGCGTAGGCGCCGGCCTTGCCCTGCCATTCGCCACAGGCCAGGTAGCGGGCGATGGCATCGTCCGACATCGTCTCCACGGCCACCCGGGTCAGCACCGCGGCCTGCGCTTCGCGCCCGGCCGAGACCAGCGACACGGCGGTCAGCACCTCGTGGCTGCGGCCGGACAGCGCGCGCAGCATCTCCGCCGCATCGGCAGCATCGGCCGGCTTGCCGAACACGCGGTCGCCGAGGATGACCTCGGTATCGGAGCCCAATACCACCGCGCCCGGCACCGCCACCACTTCCAGCAGCCCGGCGCCGGCCTTTTCGCGCGCCACCCGGCGCACGTAGTCGGCCGCGGGCTCGCCTGCCCCGCGCTGTTCGGGGACATCGAGGTCGAGGAGGCCGAATTCCAGCCCGAGGCGGGCCAGCAGTTCGGCGCGGCGGGGCGAACGCGAGGCAAGATGCAGCATCCCGGAAGTCTAACCCGTGGCTGACTGCGCACCGTACCGGCGCAGGCGCGCAACCCCGTTGCGGCTCACCGGCCGTTCACCCCCGGCAGGTACATCCTTTCCACCATCATCCACGGGAGTCCATCATGACCCTGCGTCCGCTGTTCCTCGCCCTCGCCCTTGCCACGGCCCTGCCCATGACCGCCAACGCACAGACCCCTGCCGATGTCGGCGCCGCCGCGCAGGCGGGCACGCTGCTGTCGGTTGCCGCCAGCGCCGAGGCCAGCCGCACGCCGGACATCGCCACCATTTCCACCGGCGTGGTGACGCAGGCCGGCGACGCCAACGGGGCGATGCGCGACAACGCCACCCAGATGGACAAGGTGATGGCGGCGCTGCGTGCGGCCGGGATCGCGGCGCGCGACATCCAGACCAGCGGGATCAACCTCAACCCGCAGTACAAGTACGTGGAGAACATGCCGCCGGCGATCGTCGGCTACCAGGCCAGCAACACGGTCAACGTCAAGGTGCGCGAGCTGGCCAAACTGGGCAAGGTGCTGGACGCGCTGGTGGCGCAGGGCGCCAACCAGATCAACGGGCCCAGCTTCGGCATCGACAAGCCGGAGGCGGCGCTCGACGAAGCCCGCGTCGCCGCGGTCAAGAAGGCGCAGGCACAGGCGCAGACCTATGCCGACGCGCTGGGCCTGAAGATCCGGCGCATCGTCAGCATCAGCGAAGGCGGCGCCAGCCTGCCGCGCCCGCCCATGCCGATGCTGCGGGCGATGTCGGCCGATGCCGGCTACGCCAAGGAAACCGCGGTGGCGCCGGGTGAAAGCTCGGTGTCCGTCAGCGTGGAGATGGTGTTCGAACTCGGCCGCTGACTTCCTCCCGCCGCGCATGCCACGACGCCCGCCTCGCGCGGGCGTCGTCGTTTGTGCCGCCAGCTGAACCCATGGCAACGGCCGCGCCGCGTCCGGTTGCCCATCGCGGAAGCGGCGGCGCAGCGTACAGGCGTGCGCCGGCCGGGCCGTAACCCCATCCACCCCGCCCGCCCGTTGCATGACTCGTGGTTCCCGCTTCCTCACCGGAAAGGAGATTGGCCATGATTCACGCATCCGTCCCCGCCCAAGTGCCTTCGCATGCGCCCCGGCTGCAGCCCGATCCCGCGCGCATCCTCACCCTCAGCGGCACCGTCGCGCTCAACCTGCTGGTGTTCGGCCTGCTGCTGGTGCCGGTCACGCTGCCGCCGCCGGCCGTGCTGGCGCCGGCCAAGCCGAACATGGCGATCCGCGACATCGTCAAGCCAGCGGAGCCGGTGGTGGTGGACATCGTCCCGATCCAACCGCCGCGTCCGATCACGTCCGCACCCAAGCTTGAGCGCCAGCAGGTGGCGCCGCCCACCCGCGATGCCGGCGTCACCGCCGTGATCAGCGATACCGGCAGCGAGCCGATCGCGGATGCCATTGCCGACAGCGGCGATATCGCTCCGCCAAGCGGCGACATCGGACCCGCCGGTGGCCCCGCGCCGATGCAGCTGGCCTACCGCAACGCCCCGGCGCCCGCGTATCCGCGCATCGCGCTGCAGCGGCAGTGGAGCGGCATCGTGCTGCTGCAGGTGCTGGTGGACGTGGACGGCCGTCCGCTGGAGGTGGGCATCGCGCGCAGCAGCGGCCACCGCGAACTGGACGAAGCCGCGCGCCAGCAGGTGCTCAAGCGCTGGCTGTTCCAGCCGGCCAGCCGCGACGGTGCGCCGGTGCAGGCGATCGGGCTGGTGCCGGTGGAGTTCAGCCTGCGCCGCTGAAGGTTCGCGACCCGGGCGGAAACGCCCTAGGATGGGCCGGCGTCACTCCATCAACGCGCGCTCCATCCATGCAGGAGGGAACATGTTCGACGGCATCCTCGGTTACATCTTCGGCGGTCTGGTGATCGGCGTTCTGGCCCGGATGGTCAAGCCCGGCGCGGACGCGATGGGCTGGATCATGACCATCGTGCTCGGCGTGCTCGGCGCGTTCGCCGGCGGCTGGGCGGCAGGCAACTTCGGCCTCGGCCGGGTCATGACCTGGGTGGTCGCCATCGGCGCGGCCATCGTGCTGCTCTTCATCTTCGAAGCGGTACGCAAGAAGAAGTCCTGACCCACCGCCTCCCGGCACCATCGGAACGCCCCGCCCGTGCGGGGCGTTCCTTTTGCGGAGGCGCCGCAGACCGCGCCTCCCTGCCCACGCCGCTGCCACCGCGCCGCCATATGCAGCCGATGCATATGCGCATGGCCCGCGATCCTTTCCGCCACGATGGCGCGACGCCTAGCCTGCCGGGACGTTCCCTGCCCCGGTCCCGCCATGTCGCAAGCCGCCGCTCCATTGCCTTCGCCGCTGACCGGCGACCAGGGCGCGCTGCTGTCCCGGTTTGCCGCCGATGCCGACAGCAGCGCGCTGCTGTGGGCGTCGGGCTATCTGGCCGGGCTGGCCCGCGCGCTCAGCCCCACCGCGCTGGCCGCCGCCACCGCGCCGACCGTTGCGCCGCAGCCGGCCACCGTCATCTACGGCAGCCAGACCGGCAACGCCCGCCGCGCCGCCGAGGCGCTGCATGCGCAGCTGCAGGGCGCCGGCCTGCCGGCGCGGCTGCTGCGCGCCGACGCCTATCCGCTGCGCGAGCTGGGCAACGAAACGCTGCTTTACCTGGTCATCAGCACCCAGGGCGAAGGCGACCCGCCGGACGATGCCATCGGCTTCGCTGAATTCCTGGACGGCAAGCGCGCGCCGAAGCTGCCGCAGCTGAAGTACGCGGTGCTGGGACTGGGCGACTCGTCCTATGCCGACTTCTGCGGCATCGCCCGCAAGCTGGACGCGCGGCTGGCCGAGCTCGGCGCCACGCGCGTGCAGACGCTGGGCGAAGCCGACCTCGACATCGACACCATCGCCGCGCCCTGGCGCGAAGCCGCGCTGGGCCATGCCCGTGAACTGCTCAAGCCGGCGCCGGCCGCGCACCTGGCCACGGTCACCCCGCTGCGCCCGCATGCCGCGCCGGCGTGGTCACAGGAGCGGCCCTTCCCCGCCGAGCTGCTGGCCAACCAGCCGCTGAGCGGGCGCGAGTTCAAGGGCACCGGCTTCCGCCGCTACGCCGCGCCGGACAAGGACGTACGCCATATCGAACTGTCGCTGGAAGGCAGCGGCCTTGCCTACGAACCCGGCGATGCGCTGGGCATCCACCATCGCAATCCGGATGCGCTGATTGCGGCGGTACTGGCGGCGACCCGGCTCGACGGCGATACCGTGGTCGAACACGACGGCGACGTCCTGCCGCTGTCGCACTGGCTGGCCGAGCGGCGCGAGCTGACCCGGCTGGCCAAACCCGTGCTTGCCGCGCTGGCCGAACGCGCGAATGCCCGCGAGCTGGCCCAGCTGCTGGAACCCGGCGCCAGCGGACTGGCCGCCTTGCTTGGCGACCACCAGCTGATCGACGCGCTGCGCCGCTGGCCGGCCGACTGGGACGCCGCGGAGCTGGTGGCCACGCTGCGCCCGCAGGTGCGCCGGCTGTATTCGATCGCCTCCAGCCGCAAGCGCGTCGGCGACGAAGCTCACCTCACCCTCGACGTGCTGCGCTACCACGCGCACGGGCATGACCACTTCGGCGCCGCCAGCGGCTTTCTCGCCACGCTGGAAGAGGGCGCGCAGCTGCCGGTCTACATCGAGCCGAACGAGCGCTTCCGCGTTCCCCTTGATTCCAGCCGCGACATCATCATGGTCGGCCCCGGCACCGGCGTCGCCCCGTTCCGCGGCTTCGTGCAGGAACGCGCCGAAACCGGCGCATCGGGCCGCAACTGGCTGTTCTTCGGCGCCCGCCATTTCAACACCGGCTTCCTCTACCAGAGCGAATGGCAGGACGCGCTGCAGAAGGGCGAACTGCACCGTCTCGACCTCGCGTTCTCGCGTGACCAGGCCGACCGCATCCACGTCCAGCAGCGCCTGCGCGAGCAGGGCCGCGATGTCTTCGACTGGCTGCAAAACGGCGCCCACCTGTATGTCTGCGGCGCCATCGACATGGGCAAGGACGTGCATGCCGCGCTGCTGGACATCGTGGCCGCGCACAGCGGCGGCGATGCCGAGGCGGCGGCGGATTTTCTTTCCACCTTGCAGCGCGAAGGCCGTTACGCACGCGACGTGTACTGAGCAGAAGGCCACCCCATGAGCCACCCATCCGTCGAAAAAATCAAACTGGAAAGCCGCCGGCTGCGCGGCACGCTGGCCGATGGCCTGGCCGATGCCAGCACCGGCTCGCTGTCGTTCGAGGACCAGCGCACGATCAAGTTCCACGGCAGCTACCAGCAGGACGACCGCGACCTGCGCGACGAGCGCCGCCGGCAGAAACTCGAACCCGCGCACCAGTTCATGATCCGCATCCGCGCCCCGGGCGGCGTGTTCACACCCAAGCAGTGGCTGGGGATGGATGCCATCGCCACCACCTATGCCAACCACTCGCTGCGCGTCACCACGCGCCAGACCTTCCAGATCCACGGCGTCATCAAGCGCGACCTGAAGCAGACGATGCGGGCGATCAACGCCGCCACCCTGGACACCATTTCCGCCTGCGGCGACGTCAACCGCAACGTGCTGGGCGCCAGCAACCCGCAGCGCTCAGGGCTGCACGCACAGGTGCACGACTGGACGCAGCGGCTGTCCGCGCGCTTCAAGCCGGCCACCCGCGCCTATTACGAAGTGTGGCTGGACGAGGAAAAGGTGGCGGAAAGCGGCGTCGAACACGAGCCGCTGTATGGCGACGCCTACCTGCCGCGCAAGTTCAAGATCGCGATTGCCGTCCCGCCGGACAACGACGTGGACGTGTTCGCCAACGACCTGGCGCTGATCGCCATCGTCGATGAAGCGGGGAATCTTGCCGGCTTCAACGTCGGCATCGGCGGCAGCATGGGCGCCAGCCATGGCATCGCCGCGCACTACCCGCGCGTGGCCAACGTGATCGGCTTCGTCACGCCGGCGCAGGTGTTCGCGATCGCCGAAGCCGCGATCAGCGTGCAGCGCGACCTGGGCGATCGCGACGACCGCAAGCACGCGCGCTTCAAGTACACCATCGACGACCACGGCGTGGAAAAAATCGTGGCGCTGATGCAGGAGCGCGCCGGCTTCGCACTGCAGCCCGCGCGTCCGTATCGCTTCGACCACAACGGCGACCGCTTCGGCTGGGAGCAAGGCGAGGACGGGTTGTGGCAACTGACCCTGTCGCTGCCTTCCGGCCGCATCGCCGATTTCCAGGATGGCCGCCCGCTGCTGACCGGCCTGCGCGAAATCGCGAAAATCCACAGCGGCGAATTCCGCCTGACCTGCAACCAGAACGTGATCGTCGCCGGGGTGCCGGCCGGCGCGCGGGCGCAGATCGACGCGCTGGTGGCGCAGTACGCGCTGGACGTGGAAAACCTCGCGCCCAGCGCACTGGCGCGCAGCGCGGTGGCCTGCGTGGCGCTGCCTACCTGCGCACTGGCGATGGCCGAAGCCGAACGCTACCTGCCCACCTTCCTGCGGGTGTTGCAGCCGCTGCTGGACAAGCACGACCTGCGCGAGCAACCCATCGTGCTGCGCATCTCCGGCTGTCCCAATGGCTGCTCGCGTCCTTACCTGGCCGAGATCGCGCTGGTCGGCAAGGCGCCGGGGCGCTACACCCTGTTCCTCGGCGGCGACCACCGCGGCACCCGCCTCAACACGTTGTATCGCGACAACATCGACGAAGCGCAGATCGTCGAGGCGCTGGACCCGCTGCTGGGCCGCTACGCCGGCGAGCGCGAAGCCGGCGAACACTTCGGCGACTTCCTGCATCGCGCCGGCATCGTCGCGCTGCCGCCCTATCCCACCCACGTCCGCGTCGATCCGGCGGAAGCCGCCTGATGCCGAACCACCCCACGAACGCCATGCACCTCCTCGACCCCGCCACCCTTCCTGCCGCCGAACTCGCCGCGATCAACCGCGACCTGGAGCGGATGGGCGCGCAGGCGCGCATCGCCTGGGCGCTGGCCCACCTGCCCGGCACGCAGGCGCTGTCGACCAGCTTCGGCGTGCAGTCGGCGGTCAGCCTGCACCTGCTGACCCGCGCGCGGCCGGACCTGCCGGTGATCCTGGTCGATACCGGCTACCTGTTCCCGGAGACCTACCGCTATGCCGACCAACTGGTGGAGCTGCTCGGGCTGGACCTGCGCGTGTACCGCCCCGGCATCGGCATCGCCTGGATGGAGGCGCGCTTCGGCCGCCTGTGGGAAGCCGGCAGCGACGGCCTGCGCCGCTACAACCAGCTGCGCAAGGTCGAGCCGATGCAGCGCGCGCTGGGGGAACTGCAGGTCGGCTGCTGGCACGCCGGCCTGCGCCGCGGCCAGTCCCGCAGCCGCAGCGGCATCGAGGTGCTGCAGGTGAAGGACGGGCGCTTCAAGTTCCACCCAATCGCCGACTGGACCGACATCGATGTCGGCGCGTACATGCTGCTGCACGACCTGCCGGAACATCCGCTGGTGCAACAGGGCTACGTCTCGGTGGGCGATGTCCACACCACCGCGCCGCTGCAGCCGGGCATGGACGCCGCGCAGACCCGCTTCTTCGGACTGCGCCGCGAGTGCGGGCTGCATTTCGACGAAACCGCCAGTTCCGCGGCGTAATTGCAAACGGGTGGAGTGAGGATGCTCACTCCTCCAGCGCCTACGCCTGCCAGCGCGGCGGCAGCGGCCATTCCGGGGCGAGATTGCCCTCAAGGATGCGGCGCAGGTCGCGCGGGTCGATCTGCGGCGCCAGCCCGTGCAGCAGCGCCAGCGCGTATTCGCGCAGCACCCGGCCACGCGGGACCACTGCCCAGGTGATGCATTCGGGCAGCTCCGGCGGCGCCGCGATCACCCGCAGGTCGTCGTCCTCGCGTCCGCCCACCGCCATCTCCGCCAGCAGGCCGGCGCCCATGCCGGTGCGCACATAGGTCTTGATGAGGTTGGCATCGCGCGCGGTCATCGCGATCAGCGGCGTCACCCCGCTAGCGGCGAACGCGCGCTGCAGCGACGATTCCGGCAGGGTCGAGGATTCATACGAAATCAGCGGATGCCGGGCCAGCTCCACCAGCGTCGGCGGCCGCCCCAGGCTGGCCAGCGGATGCGTGTTCTGCACCAGCAACACGCGCTGCCAGCGGAACAACGGCACCGCCATGCCGCTGGTGGGCGGCGGGCCGCCGGCGGTGCTGATCAGGCCGAAATCGGCTTCGCCCAGCTTCTCCAGCACTTCCGCATCGCCGGCCGCGAACAGGTCGACGCTGACCTTCGGATAGCGCCGGGTCAGCTCCGCGATCACCTTCGGCAGCACGTAGCGCGCCTGGGTGTGGGTGGTGGCCAGCAGCAGCCGGCCGCTGAATTCGCCGCGCTCGTTGGCGGCGTAGCTGCGGATATTGGCGGCCTCGGACAGGATCCGACGCGCGTGCTCGATCACCTTCACCCCCGCCGGCGCCACGCCTTCCAGGCTGCGGCCTTTGCGCAGGAACAGCTGGAAGCCCAGCTCGTCCTCCAGCTGCTTGAGCTGCTTGGACAGGCCGGGCTGGGTGGCGTGCACCTTTTCCGCCGCCTGGGTGATGTTGAACCCGGAATCGGCGATGGCGACGAGGTAACGGAGCTGGGTGAGAGTCATGGCGATGCTCTTTATATCGCTATATCTGCATACAGCGATGGAGTATACATGCGCAGCAGCGCATGCCCGCGGCTTGCTTATGCCGCTGAGGCATAAGCAGACATCCTGCCACCATTTCCCCCGCCCGGCCACGCCGCCTAGCGTGTCGGCATGTCCGCAGCCGTCGTCACGCCCGCCCTGTTTCCCCTGTTCCTGGACCTGCACGGCCGCCGCGTGCTGGTGGTGGGCGGCGGCGAGGTGGCCGCGCGCAAGGTCTTGGCGTTGTTGGATAGCGGCGCCGCGGTCGCAGTGGTGGCTCCGGCTTTGGCCCCCGCGCTGGCGGCGCTGGCCAAGGCGAACCGGCTGGCGCACATCGCTGCCGCGTTCGCGCCCGAGCAGCTCGACGGCAGCTGGCTTGCAATCGCCGCCACCAATGACAATGCGGTCAACCGCGCGGTGGCCGCGGCCGCGCATGCCCGGCGCATGTTCATCAATGTGGTGGACGACGCCGAACTCGCCAGCGCCCAGCTGCCCGCCCGCGTGCAGCGCGGCCCGCTGCAGGTCGCGATTTCCAGCGGCGGTGCCTCGCCGATGCTGGCCCGGCACCTGCGCGAACAGCTGGAAAACCGGCTCGACGAAGCGCTGGGCCAGCTCGCCGGCCTGCTGGGCGAACTGCGCGGACGCATCCGCATGCAGCTGGCCGACCTGGGCCAGCGCCGCGCCTTCTTCGAACGCGTACTGGCCGGCCCGGCGCAGTCGCTGCTGCGTCGTGGCGATGCAGTGGCGGCACGCCGCGCGGTGGAAGCGGAACTGGGATCGCGGCCAACGCCTGCCGCCGGCCGCGTCGCCTTGGTCGGTGCCGGCCCCGGTGACCCCGGCCTGCTGACCCTGCGCGCGCTGCGCCTGCTCAACGAGGCCGACCTGATCCTGCACGACCGTCTGGTCAGCGCCGAAGTGCTGGCGCTGGCGCGCCGCGACGCGCAGCGCATCGATGTCGGCAAGCGCGTCGGCGGCGACCACGACGCCACCCAGCAGCACATCCACGCCCTGCTCATCGAGCATGCCCGCGCCGGTCGCCGGGTGGTGCGCTTGAAGGGCGGCGACCCGTTCGTGTTCGGTCGCGGCGGCGAGGAACTGGAAGCGCTGCGCGAGGCCGGCATCGATTTCGAAGTGGTGCCCGGCATCACCGCCGCCACCGCCTGCGCCGCCTATGCCGGCATCCCGCTGACCCATCGCGCACATGCGCAGTCGCTGCACCTGCTCACCGCGCAGGCCCGCGACGGCGACGCCGACCACGACTGGCGCGCGCTGGCCAAACCCCAGCAGACCCTGGTGTTCTACATGGGCGTGCAGGGCCTGGCCCGCCTGCGCGACAACCTGCTAACGCATGGCCGCGCAGCATCCACCCCGGTGGCGCTGGTGGAGAACGGCAGCCGCCCGCAGCAGCGGGTGGTTGCCGGCACCCTGGCGCAACTGCCGGAACTGGCCGCGGCGCATGCCGTGCGCGCGCCGGCGCTGCTGGTGGTGGGCGAAGTAGCCGCTCTGGCCACCCGCCTGCACTGGTTCGGCGCCGCGCCGCTGGGCGGCGAACGCCAGCGATGTCCGCCCGACGCCCTCGCCCGCGCCGCCTGACCGTTTTCCACCGCATTCCAAGGATCCATCGCAATGACCATCTACAACAGCATCCTCGACGCCGTCGGCAACACCCCGATCATCCGTCTCAACCGCCTCGCACCGAAGCACGCGACGGTGTATGTCAAGGCGGAATCGTTCAACCCCGGCGGCTCGGTCAAGGACCGGCTGGCGCTGGGCATCGTCCTCGACGCCGAGCAGCGCGGCCTGCTCAAGCCCGGCGACACGATAGTGGAGGCCACCTCCGGCAACACCGGCATCGCGCTGGCGATGATCGCCGCCGCGCGCGGCTACAAATTCGTGGCGGTGATGACCGAAACCTTCTCGATCGAACGCCGCAAGGCGATGCGCGCCTACGGCGCCAAGGTCATCCTGACCCCGGCCGCCGCGCGCGGCACCGGCATGGTGGCAAAGGCGAAGGAGCTGGCCGAAAAGCACGGTTGGTTCTGGGCAAGCCAGTTCACCAACCCGGCCAACCCCGCCTACCACCGCCAGACCACCGCAGCGGAAATCCTGCGCGACTTCGCCGGCAAACGGCTGGACGTCTTCGTCAGCGGCTGGGGCAGCGGCGGCACCCTGACCGGGGTGGGCGAAGTGCTCAAGCTGGCGCGCCCGGACACCCGCATCGTCGCCACCGAACCCGCCGGCGCCGCCCTGCTCAAGGGCGACGCCTGGGCACCGCACAAGATCCAGGGCTGGACGCCGGACTTCGTGCCCGAGGTCATCAACCGCAGCGCCTTCGACGAACTGCGCACGGTCACCGACGAGGACGCCATCGCCACTTCGCGCCGACTGGCCGCCGAGGAAGGCATCTTCGTCGGCATCTCCGCCGGCGCCACCGCCGCCACCGCCCTGCAGATCGCCGAGACCGCACCCGAAGGCAGCGTGCTATTGGCGATGCTGCCGGACACCGGCGAGCGCTACTTCTCCAGTCCGCTGTTCGCCGACATCAACGAGGGCAGCGACGACGAGTGGCTGGCAAGCCTGGGCTGAGCCAAGCGCAATCCGAGGCACGCAAAACCCCTCCCGCGATGCGGAAGGGGTTTTCATTTCCGGCGCCGCGAATCCACCAGCCGCCTTCCCGCGCGCGCTGCCTGGAGCGAAATCAAGGAGGAGGCATTGGCCGATGGCCAATGCCGGAGGACATTCGCGGAAGGCAGCGCGCGCGGGAAGGCGGCCGCGAAAGAACGCACGCCGCACACACCCTTACGACCGCCCGTACACATCCTCGTAGCGGACGATATCGTCCTCGCCCAGGTAGTCGCCGGACTGCACCTCGATCAGCTCCAGCATCGCGCTGCCGGGATTTTCCAGCCGGTGCTTGGCACCGATCGGGATATAGGCGCTCTGGTTGGCGAACAGTTCGAATACGTCGTTGTCACGGGTCACCCGCGCAGTGCCGCGCACCACCACCCAGTGCTCGGCGCGTCGCTGGTGCGACTGCAGCGACAGCCGCGCGCCCGGCTTGACCTTGATCCGCTTGACCTGGAAGCCGTCGGCCATGTCGATGGAGTCGTAGCTGCCCCACGGCCGATGCACCTCGCGGTGCAGCACGGCCTGCGAACGCTGCCCGGCCTTGAGCTGCGCCACCACGTCCTTGACCTGCTGCACCCGGTCCTTGCGCGCCACCAGCACCGCGTCGTCTGTTTCCACCACCACCAGATCGTCCACGCCCACCAGCGCCACCAGCCGCCGCGCGTAGGCGTAGCTGTTGCGACTGTCGATGGAGACCACGTCGCCGTGATGCGCATTGCCGTCGGCATCCTGCGGACTCACCTCCCACAGCGCCGACCACGAACCGACATCGTTCCAGCCGATGTCCACCGGCAGCACGCAGGCGGCATCGGTCTTCTCCATCACCGCATAGTCGATGGAATCCGACGGACAGGCGGCGAACGCGGCCTTGTCCAGGCGGATGAAATCGCCGTCGCGCGCCGCGGCATCGAACGCCGCGCGCACCGCCGCCACGATGTCGGGACGGAAGCGCTGCAACTCATCGAGGTAGCGCGAAGCCCGCAGCAGGAACATGCCGCTGTTCCAGTAATAACCGCCTCCGTCCAGATAGCGCTGCGCGGTGGCAGCGTCGGGCTTCTCGACGAAGCGCAGCACCTTGCGCACGCCATCGCTCCCGTCGGCTTCACCCGCTTCGGCATGGATATAGCCGAAGCCGGTCTCCGGCGCGCCCGGCACGATTCCGAACGTCACCAGCGCGCCCGCCTCGGCCGCCGGCATCGCCTGCCGGACGGCGGCACGGAAGGCCTCGCCATCGCGCACCACGTGGTCGGAAGGCAGCACCAGCAGCAGCGGATCATCGCCCCCGGCCAGCGCCTGCAGCGCAGCCGCGGCGATCGCCGGCGCGGTGTTGCGGCCCAGCGGCTCCAGCACGATCGCCGGCGTGGGCGCACCGATCTGGCGCAGCTGTTCGGCAACCAGGAAGCGGTGGTCTTCTCCGGCCACGACGATCGGCGCGGCATCAGCGATCGCGGCTACCCGCAGCCAGGTGGCCTGCAGCATGGTGTCGTCGCCGGCCAGCGGCAGGAACTGCTTGGGATAGGCCTCGCGCGAGAGCGGCCACAAGCGGGTGCCGGAACCGCCGGACAACAACACGGGCTGCAACTTCGCCATATCTGCCTCGCTGGAATCGAAGCGGCAGTTTACCCTTTGCCCATGAGCAGCCCTGCAACCGACGACCGCGCCACCCTCCGCCTGCAATGGGCCCGCCATGCACTGGGAAATGCCGCCGCCGACCTTGAGCGCGCCTCCACCGATGCCGGCTTCCGCAGCTACTGGCGCAGCGTGGGCGCAGCGCCGTCGCGGATCGTGATGGACTCGCCGCCGGACCGGGAAGACGTGCGTCCATGGCTGCGCATCCGCGACCTGCTGGAAGCCGCCGGCGTGCGCGTGCCGCAGGTGCTGGCGCGCGATGTCGACGCCGGCTTCCTGCTGCTGGAAGACCTCGGCGGCCCGACCGTGGCGCAACTGATCAACGACGCCAACGCAGATGCGCACATGGACGCGGCGATCACCCAGCTGCTGCGACTGCAGTCGCTGGCGCTGCCGGCGGATGTCCCGGTGTTCGGCGAGGCCCTGCTGCAGCGCGATGCCGGCCTGTTCGAGGAGTGGTTCATCCGCCGCCACCTCGGCGTCGAGCTGGACTGCGGCGACAGCGAGCGGCTGGAGCTGGCGCAGCGCCGCCTGATGGACAACGCACTGGCGCAGCCACGCGTGCCGACCCATCGCGACTACATGCCGCGCAACCTGATGCCGGTCGAGGGTGGCCCGGCGGTGCTGGATTTCCAGGACCTGGTGCTGGGCCCGATCGCCTACGATGCGGTCAGCCTGCTGCGCGACGCTTTCCTCAGCTGGCCGGAAGCGCGCGTGGACGGCTGGCTGCGCCGCTACCACGCGCGCGCCGCCGCGGCGGGCCTGCCGGTGCCGGCGCTGGAGGTCTTCCTTCGCGATGCCGACTGGTGCGGTGTGCAGCGGCACCTCAAGATCCTCGGCATCTTCGCCCGCCTGCAGCATCGTGACGGCAAGCCGCGCTACATCAAAGACGCACCGCGCTTCCTCGGCTACCTCGACGCGGTGGTGCCGAAATACCCCCAGCTCGCGCCGCTCCGCGAGCTGCTGGACGACACCATCAAGCCCGCGTTCGCGAGGATGTCGGCATGAAGGCGCTGATCTTTGCCGCCGGCCTTGGCGAGCGCATGCGCCCGCTCACCGACACCACGCCGAAGCCGCTGCTGCGCGTCGGCGGCAAGCCGCTGATCGAATGGCATCTGGAGAAGCTGGCGGCGCTGGGCATCCGCGACGTGGTCGTCAACACCTCGTGGCTGGCAGACCAGTTTCCCGCAGCACTGGGCGACGGCGCGCGCTGGGGCCTGCGCATCCACTACGCGTTTGAAGGCGATACCCCGCTGGAAACCGGCGGCGGCATGTGGAACGCGCTGCCGCTGCTGGGCGAGGCCCCCTTCCTGCTGGTCAATGGCGATGTGTGGACGAACTTCGATTTCGCCGGTCTGCCGCGCGAACCGCGCGGGCTGGCGCATCTGGTGATGGTGGATCGGCCGCCGCAGGCGACCCACGGTGATTTCGCCCTCGACGCCGACGGCTGCGTGCGCGCCGATGGCGGACACAAGCTTACCTATGCCGGCATCGGCGTCTATCGCCCGCAGTTGCTGGACGGCTGGCGCGATGTCATTCCCGAACCGCTGCTCGCCAACGGCAAACCGAAATTCCCGCTGGCGCCGCTCCTGCGCGCGCACATGGCCGCCGGCGAGGTCAGTGGCGAACACCATCGCGGGCGCTGGACCGACGTGGGCACGCCGGAGCGATTGCAGGGACTGGACGCGGAGCTGCGCGGCTAGCCCTGGTCCGCTTCCAGCACCTGGCGCAAAAACGGCACGGTCAGCCGGCGCTGCGCGGCCAGCGAGGCGCGGTCCAGCCGCTCGAAGATCGCGGTCAGGCTGCCAAGGTCGCGGCTGCAGCGGCGCAACAGCCAGTCCAGCGCGGCCTCGTCGAGATCCAGCCCGCGCGCAGCGGCACGCTGGCGCAGCAGCTCGGCGCGGCCGGCATCGTCCAGCACCGGCAGCGCCCAGCGCGCGCACTGCGCCAGCCGCGAACGCAGGTCCGGCAACACCAGCGGCAGCGCGTCGGGCGCGGCATCGGCGGCGTAGAGGACGCCGCGCCCGGCGTCGTGCAGGCGGTTGTGCAGGTCGAACAGCGCCACCTCGTCGTCGCGGCTGCCGGCAATCGCGTCCACGTCGTCCACCGCCACCAGCTCGGCGCGCTCCAGTCCGTCCACCGCTGCGCGCACCCGCCCGTGCAGGCCGCGCAGGGTCAGGTAGGCGGCCTGCACGCCGGCCGCCTCCGCCTCGGCGCAGCTGGCCAGCAGCAGATGGGTCTTGCCGGTGGCGTGCGCGCCGTGCAGGTAAAGGCCGGCGGCGGCGCTGCCGACAGCCAGCGCCTGCAGGCTTTCCAGCAAGCCTGCGGGGGCGCCGACATAGCGCGACAGCCGCTGGTCCGGCGGCGCGCGCAGCGCCAGCGGCAGTTGTGGCACCAGTTCGATCATCTCAGGCGACGGGCGGCTCGCGTTCGGCCGGCTCGCTCGTCGGCGGCTCGACAGCCGCGGCTGCGGCTGCATTCCCATCGAGGACGATCACCGGCCCGTCGCCGGCATACAGGCGGCTGTGTCGGTAGCGATCCTGTGCGTAACGCAGCAGCACGTTCGCCACCGCCGCCACCGGCAGCGCCAGCAGCATGCCGAGGAAGCCGAACAGGGTACCGCCGGCCATCACCGCGAAAATCACCGCCATCGGGTGCAGGCCGATCTTGTCGCCGACCAGCTTCGGGGTCAGCCAATAGCTCTCGATGATCTGGCCGACGGTGAACACCACCGCCACCCCGGCCAGGTGCTGCCAGTCGCCGTACTGGACCAGCGCGGCGATGCCACCGAACACCACGATGGACGCCGGCCCCAGGTAGGGCACGAAAGTCAGCAGGCCGGCGATCAGCCCGATCAGGATGCCGAGGTTGAGGCCCACCGCCCACAGGCCGATCGCATACAACACGCCCAGGATCAGCATCACCGTCAGCTGGCCGCGCAGGAAGCCGCCCAGCACCTCGTCGGATTCGCGCGCCAGCCGGCGCACGGTGTCGTACTGGTCGCGCGGCACCAGCGCCCCGACGCGCTCGACCAGCAGGTCCCAGTCGCGCAGGAAGAAGAAGGTCAGTACCGGCAGCAGCACGATGTTGGCCAGCCAGCCCATCAGCGCGAAGCCGGAGCGCGAGACATAGCCCAGCACCGTCGCCGCCACCCCGCCGGCGCCCTGCCAGTGTTCGCGGATCAGCTGGAACAGGCGCTCCGGGTCCAGCCAGGACAGTATCTGCAGGCCGGTGCGGTGCTCGACCCACGGCAGCGCGGTCTGCACGAACCAGTCGCGGTAGTTCGGCAGCGATTCCACCAGGGTCACCAGCTGCTGCTCCAGCAGCGGCACCAGCAGAACGGCGACGATGGTCAGCAGCAGGGTCATCACGCTGAACACCAGCACCACCGCGGTATTGCGCTGCAGGCGGCGGGCTTCCAGGCGGTCGACCATCGGGTCGCCCAGCCAGCCCAGCAGCGCGGCGAACACGAACGGGCTGAGGATCGGCGCCAGCAGCCAGACCACCCACAGCACGCCCAGCGCCAGCGCGGCCCACTGCACGCGCCGATAGAACGCGGCGATGGTGGCCAGATCGTCTTCGCGATGCATGCTCAGCGCCCCGCCAACCGGAACGTGACAACACCCGTGGTGGCGTCGCCTTCGCCCGCGGAAACCGGCGACAGCGTGCCGCCGCGGCTGACGTAGCGTGAGAACCCTGCGATGCCCGATGCAAGATCCAGGTCGAGGTCGAGCGCGTCCGGGGCGGCGCCGGTCGGAGTGATGCGCCGGACGATGGAAATGTCATCCAAGTATCCGGCCAGGCGCAGGTAATCGTCGGCGCCGTCGATCCCCAGCACGCGCACGCGATACACGCCGGCCGGCCCGGCCGTGCCGGCCTTGGCATAGCGCTTGAACAGCGCATCCGCCGCGCCCTCAGCGCCGCCGGCCATCGCCTTGCGGGCGTCCATGCTGCTGGTCTGCCAGCTCGCCAGCACCCTGCCGCCGTCGACGAGGGTCCAGTCCGCGCGCCAGCCTTCGGCGCCGCGCTGCAGCTTGCCGATCAACTGCATGGGCGGGCTGTAGCGCTTCGACAGCGAGGCGATCGCGGCGGTGTCGCCGCGCCAGATCGCGCCAACCGCGGCCTGTTCGGCGGCATTGCCGGACGGCAGGCCCAGCGCGTAACCGCGCGATTTGGCCGCATCCAGCACCGAACGCGCCGCGTTCACCTGCCCCAGCCCCACCAGCCGCGGCCCGCGGCCGTCATCGATGGCGAGCCACAGCACCGGCTTGGGACGCGGCTGCGGCCAGCTGGGCAGGCCCAGCATCGCCACCAGATCGTCCACGTCCTGCTGGCGGAAGCGCACCACCAGTTTGGTCTGGAAGCTGGGCGCGCCGGTGGCCGATACGCCTTCGTCCTGGCGGTAGTCGTAGCCGTCCACGTAGTCCTGGGCCTTCGCCAGCTCCTCGCGCACGCCCGGCCGCTGGGCGGCGCCGTCGTCGCCGGTGACGTTGCCCAGCACCTGCGCCAGGGCGCGGGTAAAGGCCTTGTCGCGCTCGCCGTCGGTCTGGTTGCGCACCACCACTTCAGCCTGGTAGGCGCCCTGCGCCTGCGCCCGGTCGCCCTCGGTGCGTTGTGCCAGCGCCGCGCCCACCGGCAGCAGGCACATGCCGAGCAGCGCCGCCCAGAACCATCGGTTGCACCGTCGCATCGTCCCTTGCGGCTTCGTCTGCATTGCCATTCCTCGCCGGAAATCCCGGCCATCGCTACCGAAATGGTGCCGCAGCCGGGCGGGCGCGTCCATGTCCACGGCCTGCGGCTGTTAAAATCGCCGATTCACCACGCCCGTGCGAGTCCGCCGTGACGCCATCCACACCCTCCTCCCCCGGCCTGACCTACCGCGACGCAGGCGTCGATATCGATGCCGGCAACGAGGTGGTCGAACGCATCAAGCCGCTGGTGCGCCGCACGATGCGCCCGGAAGTGCTGGGCGGCGTGGGCCTGTTCGGCGGCCTGTTCGACCTCTCCAGCCGCTACCGGGAGCCGGTGCTGGTCTCCGGCACCGATGGCGTCGGCACCAAACTCATCCTGGCCAAGCAGTTGAACCGCCACGACAGCATCGGCCAGGACCTGGTGGCGATGTGCGTCAACGACGTGCTGGTGCAGGGCGCCGAACCGCTGTTCTTCCTCGACTATTTCGCCACCGGCAAGCTGGACGTGGAGACCACGGTGAACGTGGTCGGCGGGATTGCCAAGGGCTGCGAGATCGCCGGCTGCGCGCTGATCGGCGGCGAGACCGCGGAAATGCCCGACATGTACCCGCCGGGTGAATACGACCTGGCCGGCTTCACCGTCGGCGCGGTGGAAAAGTCGAAGCTCATCGATTCCAGCAGGCTGCGCGCGGGCGACGTGTTGATCGGCATCGCCTCCAGCGGCCCGCATTCCAACGGCTATTCGCTGGTGCGCAGGATCCTCGAGCGCGCCGGCAATCCACTGGACCTCGATCTCGGCGGCGTGACCCTGGCCGATGCGCTGATGGAACCCACCCGCATCTACGTCAAGCCGGTGCTGGAACTGCTGGCCAAGCACGACATCCACGCCATGGCCCACGTCACCGGCGGCGCGCTGGTGGAGAAGATCATCCGGGTGGTGCCGAAGGAATTCGGTCTGGAGATCGACACCGCCAGCTGGCCGCTGCCGGCGGTGTTCGACTGGCTGCAGCGCGAAGGCAATGTGGCGCGCGAGGAAATGTGGCGCACCTTCAACTGCGGCATCGGCTACGTGCTGATGGTGTCGCCCGACGCTATCGCCGCGATCGGCGCCGACCTAGACCGCTTGGGTCTGCCGCACTGGCAGATCGGCCAGGTCGTGCCGGCCTCCGGCGAAGGCGAGCGGTTGCACATCCGCTGATGCCGGTCCGCCTCGCCATCCTTGCCTCCGGGCGCGGCAGCAACCTGCAGGCGATCCTCGATGCGATCAAAGCCGGCGTGCTGGACGCGCGCATCGCCGGCGTGTTTTCCGACCGGCCCGATGCGCTGGCCCTGCAGCGGGTCCCGGAAGCGCTGCGCTGGTCGCGCACGCCCAAATCCTGCGGCGGCCGCGAGGCCTTCGACGCGGTGCTGGCCGATGCAGTGGCCGTCTGCGAGCCGGACTGGGTGGTCTGCGTCGGCTACATGCGCATCCTTGGCGAAGCCTTCGTGCAGCGCTTCGCCGGCAAGATCCTGAACATCCATCCCTCGCTGCTGCCCAAGCACAAGGGCCTGCATACCCACCAGCGCGCGCTCGATGACGGCGATGCCGAGCACGGAGCCAGCCTGCACTTCGTCGACCCCGAGCTGGACGGCGGCGCGGTGATCGCACAGGCACGGGTGCCGGTACTGCCCAACGACGATGCCGACACCCTGGCCGCGCGGGTGCTGGCAGTCGAACACCCCCTGCTGCTGGGAGTGCTGCAGCTGGCCGCCTCCGGCCGGCTTGCTGAACGCAACGGACAGGCGACCCTGGATGGTCAGGCCCTGTTTACGCCGCTGTCGCTAGAGTCGATGGCGACCTGACGCGATTGCGTCGGTAACGAACAGGTATCCCGCATGAAAGCAGTCCGCATCGCCTCCGCCCTGACCCTGCTGCTCGCTGCCTCGCAGGCGTGGGCGGTCAAACCGTTCGTGGCCGATTACGAGGCCAGCTGGAAGGGCGTGCAGGCGAACGCGCAGATCAGCCTGAACCGCGGCGCCGACAACCGCTGGAACTACCAGCTGAGCGTCAGCAACCAGCTGGGCAGCTCGCGCCAGACCACCGTGTTCGAGGAGCATGGCGGCAGCTTCCGCCCGCTTTCCGGCGTCGATGCAACGCAGGTGCTGTTCAAGCGCTCGCAGAAGAACGCCAGCTACGACTGGGCCCAGCGCGAGGCGCACTGGAGCGGCGACGTGAAGGCCGACCGGGTGGGCCCGGTGAAGCTGGAGGACGGCGACCTCGACGGCATGCTGATCAACCTGGCCCTGGTCCGCGACGTGGCCGCCGGCAAGCCGCTCAGCTACAGGCTGGTGGACAACGGCGTGGCACGGCCACAGCGCTTCCAGAACCTCGGCAAGGACACCGTCACCATCGGCGGCAAGCAGCAGACGGCCACCAAGGTCTCGCGCAGCAGCGACGACAAGCAGGTGATCGTGTGGATCGTCGACGGCCTGCCCACCCCGGCGCGCATCCTGCAGCGCAAGGATGGCAAGGACGAGCTGGAGCTGACGCTCAAGTCGGTGCGCTGAAGCGGACGACACAAGGCGCGGCTGCGTCCGCGCCCGGATTTTTGCTGTTCTACGTGCGGCGGAGCTTGCTCCGCCGCGTTCGCGCGCAGTCGGTTCTGCAAGCGCCACTGCGCCGCAACCGCACAGCCAGGACGCTTTCAGCGCGCGGGCAGATAACCCTGCGGATTGACCGGCTTGCCGTTGTAGCGGATCTCGAAGTGCAGCATGTCGCGCGCGGCGCCGCTGCGGCCCATTTCCGCGACCTGCTGGCCGGCCTTGACCAGCGCGCCTTCGTTCACCAGCCGCGCGCGGTTGTGCCCGTAGGCCGACAGCCACTGGTCGTTGTGCTTGACGATCACCAGCTCGCCATAGCCCACCAGGCCCGAGCCGGAATACACCACCACCCCATCGGCGGCGGCGCGTACCGGTTGCCCGGCCTTGCCGGCGATGTCGATGCCCTGACGGGTGGGATCGCCGCCCGCAAAGGTGGTCACCACTGCGCCTTCCGCCGGCCAGCGCCAGGCCAGTTCGCTGGCCGGAGGCGCTGCCGGCGCGGTCGCCTGACGCTGCGGCGGCGTGGTGGACGGCTTCGCAACAACGGGACGCGCGGGCGGATCACGGCGATCGCTCGGATACAGGCGCAGGCGCTGCCCAGGATGGATGGTGTAAGGCGGCGGGATGTCGTTCCACAGCGCCAGATCCAGCGCGGTGATGCCGTTTTCGGTGGCGATCCGGTAGACCGTCTGGCCGCGCTGGACCACCGCGGTGGCGCCGTATTTCGGCTGCGATACCCGCACCGGCGGCAGCGCGCCGGCACTGCCGCGCGCGCCGCGATGCGGATATTCGCGCACCACCCGGCTGCGCCCGCAGCCCGCGAGCACGACCACCGCCACCACCACCGCCAGCACCCGATATCCGCGCATGCCGCCCATCATGCCGCAGGCCCGCGCAACAGCAGCCAACCGACCAGCGCAGCCAGCAGCACCATCGCCGCCCAGCCCAGGTGTTCGATCCAGCGATGCAGGGCGCGCTCGGCGCGCTCGCCACCCACCCGGATCACCAGCGCCAGCAGGTAGACCCGCTTGCCGCGCCCCACCAGCATCGCTGCGAGGAACGGCAGCATCGGCACCCCGACGATGCCGCTGGCCCAGGTGAAGATCTTCAGCGGAATCGGCGTGAACCCGGCCAGCACCAACAGCCAGAACGCCCGCCACGGCGAATGCGCGACGATCCCGCGCAAATCCGCCACCTCGGCCTCGATCCGCGTCAGCCAGCCCAGCGCGGCCAACCCCGGCTTGACCACTTCGTAGGCGTAATGGCCCAGCAGGTAGCCGACCACCGCGCCCAGCAGCGAGAACAGCAGGCTGATGCCGGCGAAGCGGAACGCACGCCTCGGTTGCGCCAGGCACATCGGTGCCAGCATCACTTCCGGCATCACCGGGAACACGATGGCCTCGGCGAAGCTCAGGCCGCCCAGCAGTGCCGGCGCCTTCGGATGCCGCGACCAGACCAGCGCGCGCTGGTAGAGCGGGCCAAACAGTTTCATCGATCGGTCATCCCCGACAGCAGCGGCACGAACACCACCGCGCCCAGATCTTCCTGCACGATGCTGCCATCGGCCTGCTTGCGCAGGCACAGCAGCGACTGCCCGCCGGAGGCGCCCACCGGTGCCACGAGCACTCCCCCCGGCGCCAGCTGCGCGATCAGCGCATCCACCAGCGCAGGACCGGCGGCGGTGACGATGATGGCGTCGAACGGTGCTTCTTCCGGCCAGCCGATGCGGCCATCGTCATGCTTGCTGCGCACATGCAGGCCAAGGCTGCGGAAGCGCTTGCGCGCGGTGCGCAGCAGGTCGCCGATGCGCTCGACGGTGAAGACATCAAGCCCCAGCGCAGCCAGCACCGCGGCCTGGTAACCCGAGCCGGTGCCCACTTCCAGCACCTTGTTCGGCCCGTCGCGCAGCAGCGCCTCGGTCATCTTCGCCACCACGAACGGCTGCGAGATGGTCTGCCCATGCCCGATCGGCAGCGCGTTGTTCTCGTAGGCGCGCGAAGCCAGCGCCTCGTCCACGAACTGGTGGCGCGGCACCGTGCGGATCGCGTTGAGCACGCGCTCGTCGGTGATGCCGCCCTTGCGCAGGTCGTCGATCAGGCGGTCGCGCACGCGCTGGCCGGTCAGGCCCATGCCGAGGTCGGCCGGCTGCAGGCGCATCCGCGCGATCACGATGCCGCCTCCAGCGACGCGGCCAGTCCGCCGACCCAGCTGGCGACCTGTTCCAGCGCTTGGTAGCGGGTCAGGTCGACGTGCAGTGGGGTGATCGCGATGTGACCGCTGCGCACCGCGTTGAAATCGGTGCCGGGCCCCGCGTCCTGTTCGTCGCCGGCCGCACCGATCCACCACCACTGGCGCCCGCGCGGATCTTCCTGCGGCATGCACGGCTCGGCGCGGTGGCGATGGCCGAGGCGGCTGGTCTCGAAACCGCGGATCTCGTCCCACGGCAGATCCGGCACGTTCACATTGAGGATGGTGGACGCCGGCAGCGGGTCGCGGCGCAGACGCTCGACGATTTCCACCGCCGCGCGCGCCGCGCTTTCGTAGTGCTTGCCCTGGTGGGCCTCGGTGACCAGCGACATCGCCACCGCCGGCAGCCCCAGGAAGCGGCCTTCCATCGCCGCCGCCACGGTGCCGGAATAGATCACGTCGTCGCCGAGGTTGGCGACGTTGTTGATGCCCGATACCACGATGTCGGGTTCCAGCCCCAGCGCCTCCAGCATGCCGGTGACCGCCACGTGCACGCAGTCGGTGGGGGTGCCGTAGACCTTCCAGGTGCGCGGATCGAGCTGCACCACCCGGATCGGTGCATCCAGCGTCAGCGAATTGCTGGCGCCGCTGCGGTCGCGGTCGGGCGCCACCATCACCACTTCGTGGCCGGCGTCGCGCAGGCCCTTGGCCAGCGCGTGGATGCCGGGGGCGTCGACACCGTCGTCGTTGCTGACCAGTACCCGCATCACGGCATCGGAACATTGTGCATGTGGCCATGATACCGGATGCGCACAGGCGCTTCGCGGTAACCTGAGCGGCATGCGCAAGGCCCCGCCCGACATTCCTCCCGAGCAGGACGACCGCGACGACGCCAGCCTGTTCCGCGCCGCCATCGGCGCCGACCGGGGCAAGGTGCGGGCGCTGCCGGAGGCCACGCCGCCGCCCGCCGCCCCGAAGCCGAAGCCGTCCGCGAAGATGGCCCGTCGCGACGAGGAAGCCGCCCGCGAGGAGTTCCGCCACATGCTGGTGTCCGCACTGGAAGCCGGCGACGAGATGAGCTACCGGCGCGAGGAAATCACTCCGCGGGTGCTGAAGAAACTGGCGCGCGGCGAATACGCGGCGCAGGAAGAACTCGACCTGCACGGTCTGCCCGCCCGCACCGCCGAAGCACTGCTGCGCGAATTCCTGCGCGACTGCCGCGCGCACGGCCTGGGTTGCGTGCGGATCGTGCACGGCAAGGGCCGCAATTCCGAAGAGCGGTTGCCGGTGCTGAAGAACCTGGTGGACCGGCTGCTGCGCCAGCGCGCCGACGTGCTCGCCTTCCATTCGCCGCCTGCGGCGCAGGGCGGCACCGGGGCGGTGCTGGTGTTGCTGGAGAAGCGCTGAAGCTGCCGGCACGGATCGTTCCCGCGACGACGGGAAAAATAGCGGTTACCGGGATTGTGCGGAATCCACGATCTCGCCCAACTCGCCCAGCACCGTGGTCGCGTAGCAGCCCGGCGGCAACGCGAAGCGCAGCTCCAGCGCGCCGTCATCGCGCCATGACCACGCCAGTTCGGCCGGCCGCAGCCGCAGCGCGCGGCGCTCCTGCTTCAGGCCTGCGCGCTCCAGGCCCGCGCGCAGGCGCGAGGCGGTATCGCCGGCCAGCGCGGCCAGCTCCAGCTCGCGGGCGGCGCCGGTGCTGCGCAGTTCGCCCTCGCCCCACAGCGGGCCGCTGGGATGGATGTCGAACGCCTCCAGCCGCGCCTGCAGTTCCGGGGTGAACGGCTCGGGGCCGAACACGCTGCGGCTGCCGTCCAGCATCCACACCTCGCCGTCCAGCGCCGCGTCCCAATTGCCCGCCTCGACCCGCGCCGCCAGCACCCGGTTGAACAGCTCCGAACGCGCGGCGGAGAGCAGCATCGTGCGCTCCTCGCGCTTCACCCGGCCGCCGGCGAACATCGCCACCGCCTTGCGCACGTTGTCGCCGCCACGGCCGAAGCGCTGTTCGCCGAAGTGGTTGGGCACGCCGCGCGCCGCGATCGCGGACAGCCGCGCATCGACGGCATCGCGCTCGCCTTCAAGCGCCCGCAGCACCAGCACGAAACGGTTGCCGGCCAGCGCGCCGCGCGGCAGCTTGCGTGAATGCCAAGCGTGTTCCAGCACCCGCAGTTCGTCCGTCTGCAGTGCGTCGACGTCCGGTGCGATCTTTTTCGGCAGCCACACGCTGAAGCGCTGGCGGGTCACCGCATGGCGATCCTTCAGCCCGGCATAGCCGATCGCCGATTCGTCCACGCCCGCCCATTGCGCAATGGTTTTCGCTGCGAACGCGGTGTTCATGCCGCGCTTCTCGATGGTCAGCAGCAGGTGCTCGCCGGCGCCGCTGGGCTCGAAGCCCGGCAGTTCCTCGACGAAGAAGTCCTCGGCACTGCTGCGGATGCGCGCGGCCAGCACCGGCGCGCCGTGGGCGCGCACAGGCGCCGTCACGCGCGCACCAGCAGGCACGCCGCCTGCGCCGCGATGCCTTCGCCGCGACCGGTGAAACCCAGCCGCTCGCTGGTGGTCGCCTTGACGCTGACCGCATCGATGTCGATGCCGAGGTCGGCGGCGATCAGCTCGCGCATGGCCTGCGCATGCGGCCCGACCTTCGGCCGCTCGCAGATCACGGTGATGTCGCAATTGCCCACCCGCCAGCCGCGCTCGAGGATCAGCGCGTTGCAGTGGCGGACGAAGGCGCGGCTGTCGGCGCCCTTCCAGCGCGCATCCGACGGCGGGAAATGCACGCCGATGTCGCCCAGCGCCAGCGCGCCCAGCATGGCGTCGCACAGCGCGTGCAGCGCCACGTCGCCGTCGGAATGCGCCAGCACGCCGCGCTCATGCGCGATGCGCACGCCGCCCAGCATCACGTGGTCGCCATCGCCGAAGGCGTGCACATCAAAGCCCTGACCGATGCGGATATTCATGACTGCCTCGCCAGCAGGAATTCGACCAATGCCAGGTCCGCCGGCGTGGTGACTTTCAGGTTGTCCTCGCGGCCTTCGACCAGCGCGGGATGCAGACCCAGCCGCTCCACCGCCATCGCCTCGTCGGTCACCATGACGCCCGCCGCACGCGCCGCTTGCAGCGCACGCAACAGCAGGTCGCGGCGGAAGCCCTGCGGGGTCAGCGCGCGCCAGAGGCGCTCGCGCGGTTCGGTGGCCTCGATGCGGATTTCGGCATTGGCGCGCTTGAGGGTGTCGCGCACCGGCGCGGCGAGGATGGCGCCGTCGGCGCAGGCCGTCGCGGCGTCGATCAGTTTGTCGATGTCATCCGCGCGCAGGTTGGGCCGCGCGGCGTCGTGCACCAGCAGCAGCGCGTCTTCGGGCACGCTTGCCGGCAGTGCGCGCAACGCGGCCAGCACCGAATCGGCGCGCTCAAGGCCGCCCAGACATGCAATCACCGGCTTGCCGTGCAGGCTGGTCCAGCCCGGCCAGTGCGGATCGTCCGCCGCCAGCGCCACCACCGCGCCGTCGATGGCCGGATGCGCCAGCAGTGCGCCGAGTGCATGCGCGATCAGCGGCTTGCCGGCGGCAGCCAGGTACTGCTTCGGCACCTCGCCGCCGAAGCGGCGTCCGCTGCCGGCGGCGGGCATCAGCGCCCAGCTCATGGCTGCGGCGCGGCCTCGCCCGCCGGCGCGGCGGATGCGGGCGCGGCCTGCGCGCCATCGATCACCCGGTAGAAGATCTCGCCCGGCTTGACCATGCCCAACTCGCTGCGCGCACGCTCTTCCACCGCTTCGCCGCCAGCCTTGAGATCGGCGACTTCCGCCGCCAGCGCATCGTTGCGCGCCTGCAGGCGGCGGTTCTCGGCCACCTGTGTCTTCACCTGCGCGGTCAGCGCGGCCACTTCGTGCTGGCCGCCGCTGCCGTACCAGAGCTTGTACTGCAGCGCCGCCAACAGCAGCACCAGCACGACCAGCAGCACGGGCAACGGCTTCGCCACGACGGCGTGCAGGCTCAGCGCTTCAGCGAGACGAAGGCGTCGCGACCGGCGTAACGCGCGGCCGCACCCAACTGCTGTTCGATGCGCAGCAGCTGGTTGTACTTGGCCACGCGATCGGAACGGCACAGCGAGCCGGTCTTGATCTGGGTGGCGGTGGTGGCCACCGCGACGTCGGCAATGGTGGTGTCCTCGGTTTCACCGGAGCGGTGCGAGACGATCGCCGCGTACTTCGCCGCGTCGGCCATCGCGATGGCTTCCAGCGTCTCGCTCAACGTGCCGATCTGGTTCACCTTGATCAGGATGGCGTTGGCCACGCCGCGGCTGATGCCGTCCCTGAAGATGCGCGGGTTGGTGACGAACAGGTCGTCGCCGACCAGCTGCACCTTGCCGCCGAGGCGGTCGGTCAGCAGTTTCCAGCCGTCCCAGTCGTCTTCGGCCATGCCGTCCTCGATGGTGACGATGGGGTACTGCGCGCACCAGTTGGCGAGGAAGTCGACGAACTGCTCCGAGGTCAGGCGCTTGCCTTCGCCGGTGAGGTTGTACTTGCCGTTCTCGAAGAATTCGGTGGACGCCACGTCCAGGCCCAGCAGCACGTCTTCGCCGGCCTTGTAGCCGGCCTTGCCGATGGCTTCGAGGATGGTTTCCAGCGCCTCTTCATTGCTGCGCAGGTCGGGGGCGAAGCCGCCTTCGTCGCCCACCGCGGTGGACAGGCCGCGCGCCTTCAGCACCGACTTCAGCGCGTGGAAGATCTCGGTGCCGCTGCGCAGCGCTTCACTGAACGAATCGAAGCCGACCGGCAGCACCATGAACTCCTGCAGGTCCACGTTGTTGTCGGCGTGCGCACCGCCGTTGATGATGTTCATCATCGGCACCGGCAGCACCGGCGCCGCGCCGGTCATGCCGGCGAGGTACTGCCACAGCGCCTGCTTGCGCGAGGCCGCCATCGCGTGCGCGGCCGCCATCGACACGCCCAGCAGCGCGTTCGCGCCCAACCGGCCCTTGTTCTCGGTGCCGTCGAGGTCGATCAGGCGCTTGTCAAGCCCGCCCTGGTCGGCGGCGTCGAAGCCCTGCAGCGCGTCGGCGATCACGCCGTTGACGTTGCCGACAGCCTTCTGCACGCCCTTGCCGAGGTAGCGGGTCTTGTCGCCATCGCGCAGCTCCACCGCTTCCTTGCTGCCGGTGGAGGCGCCGGACGGCACCGCGGCGCGGCCGAAGCTGCCGTCGGCCAGCGTGACTTCGGCTTCAAGGGTGGGATTGCCGCGGCTGTCGAGGATTTCGCGGGCGTGGATCCGGGTGATCGTGGTCATCGTGGGAAATCGTCTCGGGAATCAGAAGGAGGATTCGAGGAAGCCGCCGCGCTTGGTCACGGCGTCCAGTTCCAGCAGGGTTTCCAGCAGTGCTTCCATCTTGCCCAGCGGCCAGGCATTGGGGCCGTCGGACAGCGCCTTGCTCGGGTCGGGATGGGTTTCCATGAATACGCCGGACACGCCCACGGCGACCGCGGCGCGCGCCAGCACCGGCACGAACTCGCGCTGGCCGCCGGAGCTTGCGCCCTGCCCGCCCGGCAGCTGCACCGAATGGGTGGCGTCGAACACCACCGGGCAGCCGGTGTCGCGCATCACCGCAAGGCTGCGCATGTCGCTGACCAGGTTGTTGTAGCCGAAGCTGGCACCGCGCTCGCAGACCATGATCTGCTGGTTGCCGGTGGACTTGGCCTTCTCCACCACCGGCTTCATGTCCCACGGCGACAGGAACTGGCCCTTCTTGATGTTGACCGGCTTGCCGGTGGCGCAGACCCTGGTGATGAAATCGGTCTGCCGCACCAGGAAGGCCGGCGTCTGCAGCACGTCGACGACGGAAGCCACTTCGTCCATCGGCGTGTATTCGTGCACGTCGGTGAGCACCGGCACGCCGAGCTGACGCTTCACCTCGGCCAGCACGCGCAGGCCTTCTTCCATGCCGGGGCCGCGGAAGCTGTTGATGGAGGTGCGGTTGGCCTTGTCGAAGCTGGACTTGAAGATGAAGTTGATCCCGAGCCTGGCGGTGATCTCCTGCAGTCGTCCGGCCACGTCCAGCTGCAGCTGCTCGCTTTCCACCACGCAGGGGCCGGCGATCAGGAACAGCGGTTGGTCCAGGCCGACTTCGAAACCGCAAAGATCCATGGGTGCGCTCACTTCTGCTGGGCCGCCTTGCGTTCGCGGGCGGCGCGGATGAAGCCGACGAACAGCGGGTGACCGCTGCGTGGCGTGGACAGGAACTCGGGATGCGCCTGGCACGCCAGGAACCACGGATGCACGGCCTGCGGCAGTTCCACCATCTCCACCAGCAGGTCATCCATCGACTTGGCGGAAATCACCAGCCCGGCGTCTTCCAGCTGGGTGCGGTAGCGGTTGTTGAACTCGTAGCGGTGGCGGTGACGTTCGCCCACCACGTCCTTGCCGTACAGCGCGTGCGCCAGCGTGCCTGGCTTGACGCGCTGGTCCTGCAACCCCAGGCGCATGCTGCCGCCGAGGTCGGAGCCCTCGCTGCGGCGCTCCACTTCGCCGCTCTGGGTGCGCCACTCGGTGATCAAGCCGATCACCGGATGCGCGGAATCGCGGTCGTTCTCGGTGCTGTTGGCGCCGGCCAGCCCGGCCTCGTGGCGGGCCATGTCGACCACAGCCGCCTGCATGCCGTAACAGATGCCGAAGTACGGCAGCCTGGTAGCGCGCGCGTACTTCGAGGTCAGCACCTTGCCTTCGAAGCCGCGGTCGCCGAACCCGCCCGGCACCAGCACGCCGTCGACGTCGGCCAGCAGCGCGGCGGCGCCCTCGCGCTCGAGGTCGCCGGCCTCCAGCCACTTCAGGTTCACGCGGGTGCGCTGGCGGATGCCGCCATGCTTGAGCGCCTCGCCCACCGATTTGTAGGCGTCCTTGTGGTCGACGTACTTGCCGACCACGGCGATGGTGACCTCGTCGTCGGGATGCTCCGCGGCGTCGACCACCGCGTCCCATTCCGACAGGTCGGCGGCATGCGCCTTGTCCTGCAGGCGCAACTGCTCCACCACCAGCTGGTCCAGGCCCTGCGCGTGCAGCCAGCGCGGGATCTTGTGGATGTTGTCCAGGTCGATGGCGGAAATCACCGCCTTCTCCGGCACGTTGGTGAACAGCGCGATCTTGCGGCGCTCGCCGTCCGGCAGCGGCTTCTCGCTGCGGCACATCAGCACGTCCGGCTGGATGCCGATGCCGCGCAGTTCCTTCACCGAATGCTGGGTGGGCTTGGTCTTCAGCTCGCCGGCGGCGGCGATGTACGGCACCAGGGTCAGGTGCATGAACATCGCATGGTCGGCGCCGCGCTCGATCCGCAGCTGGCGGATGGCTTCGAGGAACGGCAGCGACTCGATGTCGCCGACGGTGCCGCCGATCTCGACGATGCCGACATCGAAGCCGGCGGTGGCGGCGTCGATGCAGTGCTTGATCTGGTCGGTGACGTGCGGGATCACCTGCACGGTGCCGCCGAGGTAGTCGCCGCGGCGCTCCTTGCGGATCACGGCGTCGTAGATCTTGCCGGTGGTGATCGAGTTCAGCCCCGACAGGCGGGTGTTGACGAAGCGTTCGTAATGGCCGAGGTCGAGGTCGGTCTCGGCGCCATCGTCGGTGACATAGACCTCGCCGTGCTGGAACGGGCTCATCGTGCCCGGATCGACGTTGAGATAGGGGTCCAGCTTCATCATCGTGACCTTCAGGCCACGGGCTTCGAGGATCGCCGCCAGCGAAGCGGCGGAAATGCCTTTGCCGAGCGAGGACACCACGCCCCCGGTCACGAAGAGAAGGGGCGTATGGGTAGCAGGGGAAGTCATGGCGGCAGCGCGGCGCTGGAAACCCGCATTCTAGCGGCAAGACGCGCGGGCGTACATGGCCGCGCGCCCCCTGTTCCGGCACAAGTCATTGATCCGGAATGGAAACACGCTTTTTGCGAAGACCGCAGCCGGGTCTTGCAGACGCGACCCGCGCCACCGCAACGCCGCTTGCCGGCGCTCAGTCGCGTGGCCGCGCCGCGTGCCAGGCCGCCGCGCCGATCAGGCCCAGATCGCCGTGCTCCAGCGCGTGTACCGGCACCTCGCGCAGGCTGTCGGACAGCACGCCCTTGTCGAGGAAGCGACGGATGAAGTCGCCACGACCGAGATGGCGCTGCAGGTGCCCGGTCAGGCCTCCGGCCAGGCAGACCGAACCGGCGCGGAAGGTCAACGCCAGGTCGCCGGCGAAGCTGCCCAGCCATCCGCAGAACAGCGCGATGCACTCGGCCGCAAGCGGGTCGCTGCCTTGGTCCGCGGCTTCCACCAGCTCCGCCGGCGTTTGCCAGCGCGGCTGCATCTCGCGCAGCGCGCACAGCGCCAGGTACAGGTTCACCAGCCCGGGGCCGGAGAACACTCGCTCGCTGGCCACGTGGCCGAAGCGCGCCTGCAGCAACCGCACCACCTCCAGTTCCAGCGGCGTACCTGCGGCAAGCGCGGCCTGCCCGGCTTCGCTGGGCTGCACGGCGGGCCGGCCGTCCTGTTCCACCAGCAGCGCGGCGCCCAGCCCGGTGCCCGGGCCCAGCAGCAGCGTCGGCAGCGGCAGGCCACCCGCGGCACCCAGCGGCTGCAACTGCGCCTGCGGAATCCGCGGCAGCGCCCAGGCCAGCGCCTCGAAATCGTTGATCAGGTGCAGATGGCCGATGCCGGCGTCGCGACGGGTCGCGGACAGCGACACCGGCCACGCCAGGTTGCCGTTGAGCAGATGATCGCCTTGCAGCACGCCGGCAATCGCCACCACGCAGGCGTCCGGAAACGCGGTCTCGCCGGCGCCGACGGCCTCGTCGCGGAAACGGCGCAGCACCGCGGCCAGGCTGGGGAAAGCTGCGCATTCGTAGCGGCGGTGGAAACCGACGCTGAACCCGTCGCCGTCCGGATCGACCAGGCCCAAGCGGGCGTAGGTGCCGCCGACGTCGGCGGCAAGCAGGCGCCTCGCCGATGACTGCGCGGTCACGCCTGCCCCATCCAACACTGTGTCGCCATGCATCTGCCGCCGTCGCCTGCCTTCGGAAAGGATCCACCAACGCGGCGACCCGGCGGCAATTGTAGGCGGGGCCGCCGGCGCCCGCGCGCCTTCCCGCCATCCACCCGCGACGTGGCACGGTTCGCGGCCGCGTTCAACCTTGACCGCGGCAGGCGGGGCGACCATCCTGCGCCGTCCCCCTGCAGCACGCACGCATGAACACCCGCTACAACGCCGCCGACATCGAAGTCCTCTCCGGTCTGGACCCGGTCAAGCGCCGGCCCGGCATGTACACCGACACCACCCGCCCGAACCACCTGGCGCAGGAAGTCATCGACAACGCGGTGGACGAGGCGCTGGCCGGGCATGCCCGCGGCATCGAGGTGACCCTGCACGCCGACGGCAGCTGCGAAGTGTCCGACGACGGCCGCGGCATGCCGGTGGACATCCACCCGGAGGAGAAGATCCCCGGCGTCGAACTGATCCTCACCCGCCTGCACGCCGGCGGCAAGTTCAGCAACAAGAACTACACCTTCAGCGGCGGCCTGCATGGCGTCGGCGTCAGCGTGGTCAACGCGCTGTCGAACAAGGTCGACGTGTTCATCAAGCGCGACGGCAGCGAATACCACATGGCCTTCGCCGACGGCGACCGCGCATCGGCGCTGTCGGTGGTCGGCAGCGTGGGCAAGAAGAACACCGGCACGCGGCTGCGCTTCTGGCCCGACCCGAAGTATTTCGACACCCCGAAGTTCAACCTGCGCGCGCTCAAGCACCTGCTGCGCGCCAAGGCGGTGCTCTGCCCCGGCCTGACCGTCAACCTGTTCGACGAGGCCAGCGGCGAGCGCCTGCAGTGGTATTACGAGGACGGCCTGCGTGACTACCTGAAGGGCGAACTGGACGGCCGCGAGCTGCTGCCGCCGGAGCTGTTCGTGGGCAGCCTGAAGAAGGACACCGAGGTGGTGGACTGGGCGGTGGCCTGGTTGCCGGAAGGCGAGCTGGTGCAGGAAAGCTACGTCAACCTGATTCCCACCGCCCAGCACGGCACCCACGTCAACGGCCTGCGCAGCGGCTTCACCGACGCCCTGCGCGAGTTCTGCGACTTCCGCAACCTGCTGCCGCGCGGGGTCAAGCTGGCGCCGGAGGACGTGTGGGACCGGGTCGCCTTCGTGCTGTCGCTGAAGATGACCGACCCGCAGTTCAGCGGCCAGACCAAGGAACGCCTGTCCTCGCGCCAGGCCGCGGGTTTCGTCGAGGGCGCCGCGCACGACGCCTTCAGCCTGTGGCTCAACGCCCACACCGAGTTCGGCGAGAAGATCGCGCAGCTGGCCATCGAGCGCGCCTCGGCGCGGCTGAAGACCGAAAAGCAGATCGTCCGCAAGAAGGTGACGCAGGGCCCGGCCCTGCCCGGCAAGCTTGCCGACTGCATTTCGCAGGACCTGTCGCGCACCGAGCTGTTCCTGGTCGAAGGCGACTCCGCCGGCGGCAGCGCCAAGCAGGCGCGCGACAAGGATTTCCAGGCCATCCTGCCGCTGCGCGGCAAGATCCTGAACACCTGGGAAGTGGCTTCCGGGCAGGTGCTGGGCTCGCAGGAAGTGCATGACCTGGCGGTCGCCATCGGCTGCGATCCCGGCAAGGACGAGATCGACGGCCTGCGCTACGGCAAGGTGGTGATCCTGGCCGACGCCGACAGCGACGGCCTGCATATCGCCACCCTGCTCACCGCGCTGTTCCTGAAGCATTTCCCCGCACTGGTCGCCGCCGGACACGTGTTCGTGGCGATGCCGCCGCTGTTCCGCGTGGACGTGGGCAAGCAGGTGTTCTATGCGCTGGACGAAGAGGAAAAGCGCCTGCTGCTGGAGAAGATCCAGCGCGAGAAGCTCAAGGGCCAGATCAACGTCACCCGCTTCAAGGGCCTGGGCGAAATGAACCCGCAGCAGCTGCGCGAGTCCACCATGCACGTGGACACCCGCCGGCTGGTGCAGCTCACCGTCGACGACGACACCGCCACCCGCTCGCTGATGGACATGCTGCTGGCCAAGAAGCGCGCCTCCGACCGCAAGAGCTGGCTGGAACAGAAGGGCGATCTGGCGACGCTGGAAGTCTGATCCGCAGCGTCGACGCACGCTGCGCCGCGATGCCGCGCAGCGCTAAGCGATCCAGCCGCTGACCCAGCGGATCAACGCATGCAACCGCGCCACCAGCCAGCCAGCGGTGGCGTGCAGCTCGGACGGGAACAACTTGCCCAGCAGCCAGTAGACCAGCCAGGCCGCGGCGGCGAGGATCGCCAGCGCCAGCAGGCGCATGCGGAAGTCACTGCGGGCCTTGCTGGTGGTCATCATCGGGCTCCCTGGCAGATCAGGCGAACCGCACCGGATCGAATGGCGCCGGGTTCACGCAAGGCGTGCGGCCGGCGATCATGTCGGCCAGCAGCTGGCCGGTGCTGGCGCTCATGCTCACCCCCATCATGCCGTGGCCGACCGCCATCCACAGGTGCGGATGGCCGGGGGCGCGGCCGATCAGCGGGATGTCGTCGCGGCTCATCGGCCGCCAGCCGCACCACTTCTCGCGCACCTCCGGACCGACCGGATGGTGCAGGAACTGCGCCGCGCCGCGCTCCAGCGCGCCCAGCCGCTTCTCGTTGAGGCTGTCGTCGAAGCCGGTGAATTCCATCGTGCTGCCCAGCCGGTAGCCGCTGCCCCAGGCGGTCACGCAGACCGAGGGTTCATACAGGATGACCGGCCGCTTCGGCGCCAGCGGCGGCGAGCTGTAGGTGATCGAATAACCCTTGCCCGGCTGGATGGTCTTGCGCAGCCACGGCAGGCCGACCGCATTGGCAATCTGCGGCGACCATGCGCCGGTGGCCAGGATCACGTCGCGCGCGCGCAGCCGCCCCTGCGCGGTGGTGGCCAGCACGCCCTGTGCGCCGGAGTCCAGCGACTGCAGCGCGCAGTGTTCGATGACCCGCCCGCCGCGCTCGCGCACCACTCGCGCCAGCTCGGCCACGTAGCGGTCGGGGCGCAGCGCGGCGTCGCCGCGGAAGCACATGGCGCCGGCCAGGCCGGGCTTGAAGGCAGGGTCGCGCGCTTCGTAATCCCGGCCTTCGACGATCTCCACGTCCACGCCCAGCTCGCGCAGCAGCGGCACGTCGCCCAGTTCGCGATCCATGTCACGGCGGGTCTTGAACACGTAGTCCTCGCCGGTCTCGGCGAACTCGCAGTCCAGCGCGTAGCGTTCCACCCACTGCTGGATGCGCTGGCGCGAATCCGACAGCAGGGTGTACTTGGCGCGGGCGCTGGCCACGTAGTCACGGTGGTTGCAGCGCTGCATGAAGCCGAGCATCCAGCGCAGGGTGTCGGGGTTCAGCGTCGGCTTGATGTACAGCGGTGCGTCGGGGGTGAACATCCAGCGCGCGGCGCGCAGCAGCGTATTCGGCCCGGCCAGCGGCGGCGCGTGGCTGGGGGTGAGCGTGCCGCAGTTGCCATGCGATGCGCCGGCGCCGATCTTGCCGGCGTCGATCACCGTCACTTCGCGGCCATCGTCGAGCAGCGCCAGCGCGGTGGCCAGCCCGGACACGCCGGCTCCGACCACGAGGCAATCGATGGATTCTTCGGCGATGGTTGCGCTCACGATGTTCGGCGTCCGCTGGAAAGATCGCCCATTATCACGGCCCCAAGGCCGGCGGGACAGCCCACCACCTGCCCGCAGCGGCATGGCGCCATGTCCGCGATCCGTAAACGCGAACGGCCCGCATTGCGGGCCGTTCGCGATGATGCTTTCATCCAGCCCCCTGAGTCAGGGGGCGATTCGCGCCGTAGGCGCGAATGGGGGTCTGGCCGCTAACAGCCGGGGCCCGAAGTTTGCACGGCAAACTTCGGCATTGATCCATGCTGCGCATGGATCAATGCGCGTGGCCGCCCTCGCCATGCACGTGGCCGTGGGCGATTTCTTCCTCGCTGGCCTCGCGCACTTCGATGATCTCGATGTCGAACTCCAGGTCCTTGCCGGCCATCGGGTGGTTCAGGTCCACGTCGACCACGCTCATGCCCACCTTCTGGATGGTCACCGCGCGCGGGCCGAAGTTGGTGTTGAGCACCACCTGCATGCCCGGAGCCAGCTTCTGCTCGCCGAAGTGCTTCTTGGGAATGCGCTGGCTCAGGCCGTCGCGGCGCTCGCCGTAGGCATCGCTGGCGGTGACCGCGGCCTTGAAGCTGTCGCCGGCTTCGCGGCCGTCCATCGCCTTTTCCAGACTGGGGATGATCTGCCCGCGGCCGAACAGGATGGCCAGCGGCTCGCCCACCACCTTCGAGCTTTCCAGCTGCTCCTTGCCGGCTTCGGCCACGGCGTAGTGGAAACGGACAACGCGGTCTTTTTCGATCTTCATGATGTGCCTGCCAATCGGTTGGGCGCTTGCCGCCGCATGCGGTTGCGGCAACACTGCGAGGGATGGAACCAGCCGACTGCATCCAGCGACCGGGCGCGCATTATCGGCGCTGCGCCGCGCTTGCGCCATTGCCGGCCCTGCTGCTGGCCGCCGTGCTGGCCGGCTGCGGCGGCGGCGAAACCACCCGTCACGCGCCGCCACGCGCCGTCGTGCGCGACTGGCCGATGGTGGAGCCGGCCGATCCGGCCAGGGCCAACGCGGTGTTGATGCGCGCCATCAGCCTGGTCGGCACCCCCTATCGCTACGGCGGCAATACCCCCGAGGGCGGCTTCGACTGCAGCGGCCTGGTCGGCTACGTGTTCCGCGACATGCTGGACCTGCGCCTGCCGCGCACCACCCGCGAACTGGCGGCCTTGCAGGGCCCGCGCATCCGTCCGGAACGGCTGGCCGGCGGCGACCTGGTGTTCTTCGGCAGCGCCGGCCAGGTCAGCCACGTCGGCATCTACGTCGGCCAAGGCCGCTTCGTCCATGCGCCCAGCAGCGGCGGTACGGTCCGGCTTGATTCCTTGGACGGACACTGGTGGATCGACCATTACTCCGGGGCGAGACGGCTGCTGAAGTGAAACGTGAATCCCGTCACGAAAGCTCGCATCCCGATGATGGATATGTGAATTCCTGCCTATTCATCTTGCGCCAGCTAACAGTTTCTGAACTTCCCGACCCGTCATCGCAGGCATAGTCGCCCCTGTTTTTGCTTCGTGATGACCGCGTGAAGACAGCGAACCTGCACCACGGCCATTCCGCACCGCGCTCCCGCCGCGTGCTCCGACTGGCCCTTGCCCTGGCCCTCGTGGCGGGCAGCCTGCCGGCACTGGCGATGAATCCCGCGATTTCCAAGGCCGATCCTGCACCGCAGGCCGCATCGGCCGCTGCGCTGGCGCTGCCGGCCCCGGCCGCAATCGCCACCCCCGATACCGCGCCGCTGGCTGCCCAGCTGGCCATCCTGCAGAAGGCCAAGGACGCGCCGACCAGTCCGTCGCTGGTCAAGACCGTGCTGCAGCGCGCGTTCTCCCTGCTCGGCACGCCGTATCGCTGGGGCGGCAGCTCGCCGGAAAGCGGCTTCGACTGCAGCGGCCTGGTGGGTTACGTGTTCCGCACCATCGGCATCGACCTGCCGCGGGTGTCGCGCGCGATGGCCGATGAAGGCACCAAGGTCGCCAGCCGCGACGCGCTGGCCGAAGGCGATCTGGTGTTCTTCGGCAAGCGCGGCCACATCGACCACGTCGGCATCTACATCGGCGAGGGCAAGTTCCTGCACGCGCCGCGCACCGGCCGCGACGTCACCGTCTCCAGCCTGACCAGCGGCTATTGGGCACAGAAGTATCTGGAAGCGCGGCGCGTGGCCGCCGGCAGCTGAGCCGGCAGTCTCCAATCCGTGCCGATGACGCCGCCTGCGGGCGGCGTCACTGTTTGCGGGCGTCGACGGCGGCCTGGCGGTAGCGCGCCACCGCCTGCTCCACGTCGCGGCCCAGCGCCATCACTTGCTGCGCGTATTCGGCCAGCTTGCGATCGTCCTCGCTGCGCGGCTGCCACGGCGGCACCGGCACCGGCGCGCCTTCCGGCGCATCCAGCGCCACGAACACGATCACGCAGTGGGTGCACAGCCGCGCATCGGCCTCGTCGGCGCGCGGGTCACGGGCGCGCACGTCCACCGCGAAATGCATCGAGGTGGTGCCGGTGTGGATCAGGGTGGCCTGCACCGCGACCAGATCGCCGATCCGGATCGGGGCGACGAAGCGGATCCCGCCCACCGCCACCGTGACGCTGTAGTGGCCGCTCCAGCCGACCGCAGCGGCATAACCGGCCTGGTCGATCCAGCGCATCACCTGCCCGCCGTGCACCTTGCCGCCGAAGTTCACGTCCGACGGCTCGGCGAGGAAGCCCATGCTCAACTGGCGCTGGCGTCCGCTCATGCTCAACTCCCGGCCGCGCGAGGCGCGGCGGCAGGTAGGTCCTAGAACGGGATATCGTCGTCGAACGGCACGTCGTCGAAGGCCGGCTTGGCCGGTGCCTGCGCCGGTTCGCGGCGCTGGGCCGGAGCGCTGCGCTGCGGACGGTCGCCGCCGTAGGCACCACCACCGCCGCTGCCACCGCCACGCTGGTAGCCGCCGCCTTCGCCGCCGCCGCGCTGCTGGTAGCCACCGCCACCCTCGCCGCCACCGCGCTGGCCCTCACCGCCGCCGATCATCTGCATCTCGTCCGCGATGATGTCGGTGGTGTAGTGCTTGACCCCGTCCTTGTCGTAGGAGCCGTACTCAAGGCGTCCCTCGATATAGACCTGGCGGCCTTTCTTCAGGTACTCGCCGGCAATCTCGCCGAGCTTGCCGAACAGCTTGACCCGGTGCCATTCGGTCTTCTCGATCTGCTGGCCGTCCTTGTCCTTGCGCACGTTGGTGGTGGCCACGCTCAGCGTGGTGATCGCCATCCCGCCCTGGGTGTACTTCACGTCGGGATCGTTGCCGAGGTTGCCGACCAGGATCACTTTGTTCACGCCGCGTGCCATGTGCTGCCTCGCTGTTTTTTCATCTCGCCCGGGGTGGACGATGGCATCGAAGTATAGCCGGCGCCAGCCGGCCGACGCCGCGCCGCGGGGTCGGAAAACCACCCTACCGCTTATACTTCGGCATTCCCCGCCGATCCTGCCCATGACCGCTCCCGACCTCGCGCATGCCGCGCCCGACCTTACGGCGATCCAGGCCCTGGCCGCGCCCGACATGACCGCGATGGACGCGCTGATCCGCCGCCGGCTGGCCTCGGACGTGGTGCTGGTCAACCAGATCGCCGAGTACATCGTCGGCGCCGGCGGCAAGCGGCTGCGGCCGATGCTGCTGCTGCTGGCGGCCGGCGCGCTGGGCCATCGCAGCGCCGATGCCCACCAGCTGGCCGCGGTGGTGGAATTCATCCACACCTCGACCCTGCTGCATGACGACGTGGTCGACGAATCCGACCTGCGCCGCGGCCGCAGCACCGCCAATGCGGTCTGGGGCAACGCCGCCTCGGTGTTGGTCGGCGATTTCCTGTATTCGCGCAGCTTCCAGCTGATGGTGGAGCTGGAGCGGATGGACGTGCAGAAGATCCTTGCCGACACCACCAACATGATCGCCGAGGGCGAGGTGCTGCAGCTGCTGCACGTGCGCAACCCGGACACCGACGAAGCCGCCTATCTGCGCGTGATCGAGCGCAAGACCGCGATCCTGTTCGCCGCCGCCACCCGCCTGGGCGCGCTGCTGGCCGGCGCCGACGCAGCCAGCCAGCAGGCGCTGCGCGATTACGGGCTGGCGCTGGGCTACGCCTTCCAGATCGCCGACGACGTGCTGGACTACGCCTCCGACGCCGCCACCCTGGGCAAGAACCTTGGCGACGACCTGGCCGAAGGCAAGATGACCCTGCCGCTGATCCACGCGATGGCGCACAGCGACGACAACGTGCGCGCCGAGCTGCGGCGGATCGTCGAGCACGGCGACCTGGACGGGCTGGCCACGGTGCAGGCGGCGATTGCCCGCTGCGGCAGCCTGGACTACAGCCGCGCGCGGGCAATGGAATACGCCGATGCCGCCGACGCCGCGCTGGCGGCGCTGCCGGGCAATGCCCATATCGATGCGCTGCGCGGGCTGGCTCGTTATTCGGTCAACCGCGACCACTGACCCGGCCCGCGGCAGCGGGCACGCCGGCTCACTGCTGCCCTACAGCGCGAACCGCTCGCGGAAGAAGTCCGCCATCATCCGGTAGGCGCGCCTGGCCGCGCGCTCGTCGTAGCGGCAGTTGCTGGCGGGATCGCTGCCGGCCGACGGCTCGGCGAAGCAGTGCACCGCGCCGCTGAAATCGACGAACTGCCAGTCCGCGCCGGCGCCGTCCATCTCCTGCTCGAAGGCGACGATGTCGCTGTCGGGAACCGCTTTGTCGTCGGCGCCATTCAGCACCAGCAACGGCGTCTTCACCGCCGCGGCAGTCGCCGATTTCGCGCCGGGCGCCAGCCCGCCGTGCAGGCTGACCACGCCGGCCAGCTCGGCGCCGCTGCGCGCAAGCTCCAGCACGGTGGACCCGCCGAAGCAGAAGCCGAACGCACCGATCTTTTCCGCATCCAGCGGCGCACTGCCAGCCTGCGTTTTCAACGTGGCCACGGCGGCGTCGATGCGGGCGCGCAGCGCGCTGCGATTGTCGCCGCGCAGGCCGCCGGCCAGCTTGCCAGCCTCGCCCGCGTTGGCGGGCTGACTGCCCTTGCCGTACACATCCGCCACCAGCACCACGTAGTCGGCCCCGGCCACCGCCTTGGCGCGCGCCACCGCATCGTCGGTGACGCCCATCCAGTTCGGCACCATCACCAGCCCGGGCCGCTTCGCCGTCGACGCATCGTCATAGACCACGTAGCCGCTGAAACGGTCCTTGCCCACCGTCCATTCGACCGGCTTGGCCTGCATGGCCGCGAACGCGGGCAAGGCGGCAAACGAAAGCGCGAGGGCGAGCAGCGAACGACGCATGGCGGGGCTCCCGATGGATGACCGGCTTACGCTACCCGAATCCGGTTCAACCACCGTGAAATTTTGCCTTGCCCGCCGGGGTTCGAGCTGCGCAGCACACGCCAACGCCCGCCGCCTCGGACATGTCCGAGGCTCAGGCGATGCCCATGCCCTGGATGCCGGAAATCGCGTCCGGATCGAAGCCGGCCAGCCGCGCGAAGTGGCGGCCGCGTTCGACGTAATTGCGGTACGGCCCGAAGCTGGGCGCACCGGGCGAGAGCAGCACCACGCCGCCGTCGGGCAGGGCCGCGCGCGCCTTGTCCATTGCCTCGGCCAGATCGCACGCGGCTTCCAGCACGAAACCGGCCTGCGCAGCGACCAGCATCAACAGCGCGTGGATGCGCGGCCCGTTCTGGCCCATGGTGATGACGGCGCGCGGCGCACGCACGCGCATCGCGTCGCTGAACTCGTCCCAGGGCAGGCCACGGTCATGGCCGCCGACCAGCACCGCGACGTCGCGCCCGGCATACAGGTCGAGCGCCGCCTGCGTGGCCATCGGCGTGGTGCTGATGGAATCGTTGACGTAGAGATAGCCGTCCTTTTCGCCCAGCGGCTGCAGCCGGTTGGGCAGCGGCTGGAAGCTGGCGGCGTGTGCGGCCAGCGCGGCGGCATCCAGCCCGAAGGCTTCCAGCGCGGTCAGCACCGCACACAGGTTGCTGCGGTTGTGACGACCGGGCAGCGGCAGCGCGACGGTGTCCATGATGAAAGCTTCGCCGCGATACAGCGCGTCCTCGCGCAGATGCCAGCCGCGTGCATCGCCATACCAATGGATCTCGCTGTCGGGCAGCTGCAGCTTCGCCAGCAGCGGGTCGGCGGCGTTGAGCACGGCGATGCGCGGCTTTGCCTGCGTCACCAGCGCCAGCTTGTCGGCGATGTAGCGCGCCTCGCTGCCGTGCCAGTCCAGATGCTCCGGGTGCAGGTTGGTGACGATGGCGATGCGCGGGCGTGCGCCGGAAGCGGCAACGTCGCGGGTCTGGTAGCTGGACAGTTCGATGGCCCAAGCATCGGCATGGCCGTCCAGCAATTCCAGCAGCGGCACGCCGATGTTGCCGGCCAGCGCCGTGCGCAATCCCGCCGCGCGCAGCAGGTGCGCCAGCAGCGAGGACGTGGTGCTCTTGCCCTTGGTGCCGGTCACGCAGATGGCATTGGCCACTTCGCCCGCGGCATCGGCGCGCTCGGCGAACCACAGCGCGGTGCCGCCGATGAAGCGGGTGCCCTGCTGCGCGGCATAGGCCGCTTCGGGCTGGTACGGGCTGATGCCGGGCGACTTCACCACCACGTCGAATGCGGCCAGGCGCTCGCCCGTGGCGGCGTGTTCGATGGACAGCAGCGGATCGCCCAGCGCGGCCACTTCCGCAGCCTCGGCTTCGCTGCAGAACAGCGTCAGGGATTGCTGCGGCAGGTGCGCGCGCAACGCCGCACGGGCAGCGCGGCCTTCATGACCCCAGCCCCACAGCGCCACGCGGCGGCCGGACAGGTCGGCGATGCGCAGCCGCTCAGGCAGCGAAGCGGGCACGCAGGCGCTCCCACAGCGCGGCGGGGATGCGGTGCTCATCGTCCAACGCCAGCAGCGGCTCAAGCGCGAGCGGGCCAGCGTCCAGCTGCGGCAGGATCTGCCGCGCGAAGCGCCGGATCACCGCGTCCTCGCGCCAGTCCGGACGCTGCGCCAGCAGCGCCATCGCCGCGCGCGACTCGCGGCCTTCGCCCACGCATTCGAACGGCTTGTGGTCGCCGTATTCCAGCAGCGCGTCGAAGCCGGGGACCTGCGCCGGGTCGTCCAGCAGGTTGCGGCCGACGATGCCGACCAGGCGCAGCTTGGGCAGGAACGGCGCCAGCGCCAGGAACACGAAATGGCACTTCGGGCAGACCCCGCACCAGCGGCTGGTGGGCCGCTCGCCAAGGATGTGGAAGTTGCGGTTGCAGCTGGAAAAATGCGCGTCGTAACGGTCGGTCCTGGCGAACTGCCGCGCCACCGCCAGCTCGCTCAGCGGGCGCAGCAGCGAGTAGTAGTGCAGGTCGGCGGCCACGTGCGACTGCAGGTAGTCGCCGAACGCGGACTCGAACGCCCAGCCCTTCGACCACTGGTGGTTGACCTCGCCGGTGCCGGGGATCTGCGAGCCGTAGCTGGCCGACCGTTCGTTGGAGAACACCACCTGATCCACGCCCAACAGCACCGCGGCGAAGGCCATGATCGCCGAGTTCACCGCGGTCACCGGGATATGGCCGTTCCACGCGCCCTGGCGGTTGTAGTCGAACAGCTGCGGCGCCAGCTGGCGGCCGATGTTGAGCGTGGGCAGGCCGGTGTGTGCGGCACAGGCGGCGATCAGCTGCGAACCGCCGATCCACGTCACCGTCTGCTCCACGCCCTCGGCGCGCAGCGCCTCGATGCTGACCAGCGAATCCTTGCCGCCGCCGATGGCGACCAGCGCGTGCGCGCGCAAGCCGAGTGCTGGCACGGGCTGCGACGGTGCAGCGTCAGCCGGAAAGCGGATCTTCCCGCGCAGGTCCAACCCGTTGCGGTAGGCGAATTCGCCCAGCCCGTTGCGGTAGACGGTTTCCAGCAGCGCCGCGGTGTCGGCGTCGATGGCGTAGCCGTCGATGCGGATCTCGCCCGCCACCGCCGCCTTGTAGTAGCTCACCCCGGCGATCAGATGCAGCAGGCGCAGCGCGCGTTGCGCGGCCTCGGTGCGGGCCGCGTCCAGCACGAATGGCGCGCCGGGCACGGTGACGGTTTCGGTCAGCTCGGGGCCGTCGTCGAAGGCATACACCAGGTGCGCCACGCCGGTCTGCGCGTCGAAGGCGCAGCGGACGAAGCGGAAGGTGCGGATGGCGTCGCGGTTGAAAATCCAGTCGGTCATGGTTGCTCGTTGATTCGCTGTGCGGCTCAAGCCGCATCCGGAAGGACGGTTTCCGCCGGCAGCGCCCGCAGATTGTAGGCGCTGGCCATGCTGAAACCGTAGGCGCCGGCGTCGGCGATCAGCATCACGTCGTCCGGCGAAGTGGCGGCGGGCAGCTTGACCCGGTGGCCGAACACGTCGCTGGACTCGCAGATCGGCCCGACCACGTCGAAATCGCGCAGCGCGCCGTCGTCCAGCCGCGACAGGTTGTGGATGTCGTGCCAGGCGTCGTACAGCGCCGGGCGGATCAACGCGTTCATGCCTGCGTCCAGCCCGACCCGCAGCACCTCGTCCTTCTCCACCACCTGGGTGGCGCGCGCCAGCAGCACGCCGGCTTCGGCCACCAGGAAGCGGCCGGGCTCGATCGCCAGCTGGAAGGCCGGATGCACCGCCTTGATTTCGGCAAGCCCGGCTGCCCAGGTATCGAGGTCGAAGGGCTCGTCGTCGTCGGTGTAGGGAATCGGCAGGCCGCCGCCGATGTCCAGTACTTCCACGCTGCCGATGCGGCGGGCGAAGCCGGCCAGCTCGTCCACCACCTCCTGCCAATGCCCGATGGTTTCGATGCCGCTGCCCAGGTGCGCGTGCAGGCCGGTGATGCGCACGTCCAGCGCGCGCGCGGCATCGACGAATTCGTCCACCCGCTGCGCCGACAGTCCGAACTTGGCCTCCTTGCCGCCGGTGTTGACCTTCTCGTGGTGGCCGTCGCCGTGGCCGAGGTCGATCCGCAGCCACAGGGCGCGGCCGCGGAACACTTCCGGCCAGCGCTGCAGCAGCTCGACGTTGTCCACCGTCACCGTGACGCCACGCGCCAGCGCGGCTGCGTATTCGCCGATGGGGGCGAAGCTGGGGGTGAACAGCACGCGCTGCGGATCGAGGCCGGGCAGCGCTTCGAACACGCGTTCGATCTCGCCCAGCGATACGCATTCCAGGCCGAAGCCCTCGTCCGCCAGGGTGCGCAGGATGTCCGGGTGCGGGTTGGCCTTGATCGCGAAATAGCGCCGGTCCACCGCCGCGATCGCCTTCAGCTGGGCAGCGCGTGCGCGCACCGTGGGCAGGTGATAGGCATAGCGCGGCGTACCCGCCTGCGCCAGCCGCAGCAGGGCCTCGCGCTCGGCCGGGGCCTGCCACCACGGCGCCGGCCGCGGCCGGAACGTGCCTTCGATCTCGCGCCAGCGCGGGCCGAACACATCCGTTTCGTGCACCGGCATTGCGCCGGAGTCGATCAGCGCTTCGTGCAGCTTGGGCAGCATGCCGTCGGCGGCGGCTTCATCCACCACGAAGGTCAGGTTGAGGTCGTTGGACGACTGCGAGATCAGGTGCACGTTCTCGCGCCCGAACATCGCCCACACGTCCTGCAGCTTGTGCAGCAGCGAGCGCATGCCGCGCCCGACCAGGGTGATCGCCGCGCAGGGCGCGATCACCTTGACCCGGCAGACCAGCGCCAGGTCCGCCGACAGCCGCGCCAATACGTCGGTGGAAATCAGGTTTTCCGACGGGTCCAGCGACACCGTGACGTTGGTTTCGGCCGAACCGATCAGGTCCACCGACAGGCCGTGTTGCTTGAACAGCGCGAACACGTCGGCAAGGAAGCCGACCTGCTGCCACATGCCGATGCCTTCCATCGACACCAGCACGATGCCGTTGCGGCGGCTGATCGCCTTCACCCCCGGCACCGGCGCGGCGGTGTCATCGATGCTGGTGCCGGGCAGGTGCGGGCGCTCGGTGTCGAGGATGGCCATCGGCACGCAGGCGTTGCGACAGGGCCGCAGCGAACGCGGGTGCAGCACCTTGGCGCCGGTGGTGGCGATTTCCTGCGCTTCGTAATAGTCCAATCGCGTGAGCAGGCGTGCGTCCGGCACTTCGCGCGGGTTGGCGCTGAACATTCCGGGCACGTCGGTCCAGATCTCCACCCGGCGGGCGCCGAGCAGCGCGCCGAAATAGGCGGCCGAGGTGTCCGAGCCGCCGCGCCCGAGGATCGCGGTGCCGCCGTCCTGATGCCGCGCGACGAAGCCCTGGGTGATCAGCAGCCGGGTGGGCTGGGAGGCGAAATGCACCCGCCAATCGGCGCTGCCCTGCCAGCGGCAGTTCACCGACAGCCGCTGCGCCCAGGCGCTCTGGTTGGGCTGCGGCGGCAGCGCATCGAGCCAGTCACGCGCATCCATCCAGCCGATGTCCAGCCCCTGCGCGCGCAGGTAGGCAGCCCCGATCGTGGACGACAGCAGCTCGCCCTGCCCCAGCACTTCGGCCTGCCAGTCCAGCGTGCGCGTGGCTGCGCGCGGGTCGGCCAGCAGGCCGTGCAGCGCGGCCAGCCGCTCACCCAGCACCGTGTCGGCATCGAGATCGAGCCCGGCGACAAAATCTCGATGCCGCGCGTCGAGCTTGGCCACCCGCTCCGCGCTGTCGGCGGCGCCATCGGCGATCGCGGTCAGCTCGTTGGTGACGCCGGACAGCGCCGACACCACCACCAGCACCCGCGCATCGTTGTCACGGGCGCGTCCCGCCGCCAGTTTCCCGATGTTGTCCCAACGCGTGCGTTTCGAAACCGAGGTGCCCCCGAACTTGAGGACAAGCCAGCGATCATCGGGCGCGTGGGAGGAAATGGACATGGGTCCTGGGTCGAAATGAGGGAAAGATGCCGCTCGCGCGGGCCTGCGGCATTCTAGCGGCCTCTTCCGCCACCTTGACGCATCGCAACATGGCACGTCGCTATATGCAGCTGGACGTTTTCGCCGCCCGCCCCGGCCAGGGCAATCCACTGGGCGTGGTGCTGGACGCGCAGGACCTCGACACCGCGTCGATGCAGGCGCTGGCCGCCTGGCTGAACCTGTCGGAGACGGTGTTCTTCCTGCCGCCCGACGCCGGTGCCGACTACCGCATCCGCATCTTCACCCCCGGCAGCGAGCTGCCGTTCGCCGGTCATCCCAGCGTGGGCGCGGCGTGGGCGGCAGCGCAGCTGGACCTGGCGCAGCCGCGCGACGGTGCGCTGGTGCAGCAGTGCGGCGCCGGGCTGCTGCCGGTGCGGATCGAAGCGGAAGGCACGCGCCTGCTGCCGTCCGTGCGCAGCCCGCGTGCGCGCGAGCTGGCCCGCCACCAAGGAACGCTGCCGGCCGGGCTGGAGGCGCTGGCCGCGCCGGGCAGCACGGCCGCGCTGTGGGACAACGGCCCGCGCTGGTGGCTGCTGGAGGCCGCGTCGGCCGCCCAGCTGCGCAGCCTGCGCCCGGACTTCTCCGGGATCGCCGCATGGAGCAACGCCACTGCGTCCACCGGGGTGGCGGTGTTCGCCTTCGAGGATGGCGACGACCATCAGCTGGCAGTCCGTGCGTTCTGCCCCGGCGATGCGGTGAACGTGCCGGAAGATCCGGTGACCGGCAGCGCCAACGCGGCCATCGGCGCCTGCCTGCACCGGCAGGGCCGGCTGCCCGGTGGCGGCCACGCCTACGTCGCCAGCCAGGGCCGCGAACTGGGCCGCGATGGCCGCGTGGCGGTGCGCGTGGATACCGACGGCGAAGTCTGGATCGGCGGCCGGGTGCAGCAGGTGATCGCCGGCACGCTGGACTGGTAACCTGCGCGGCCCCTCAGGCACCCCACCGCCATGCCGCGTCGCTACGTGCAACTCGATGTGTTCGCTTCCCGTCCCGGCGACGGCAACCCACTGGCCGTGGTGCTGGAGGCGCAGGGACTGGACGACGCCACCATGCAGGCGATCGCGCGCTGGACGCGGCTGCCGGAAACCACCTTCGTGTTCCCGCCCACCACGCCGGACGCAACCCACGCCATCCGCATGTTCAGCCCGCGCCGGGAGGTGCCATTCGCCGGCCACCCCAGCGTCGGCACCGCCTATGCGCTGCTGGACGCGGGGCTGGTGGCACCGCGCGACGGACTGCTGGTGCAGCAAGGCATCGCCGGCAACCTGCCGCTGCGCGTGCATGGCGAGGGCGCCGCACGCACGGTGGCGGTGCGCACGCCGCGCGCACGCGTGCAGGAAATCGCCGCGGCCGACGACACCCGCCTGGCCGCCGCGCTGGCCGGCCTGCAGCTGGGCGCGCTGCCGCCGGTGCTGATGGACGGCGGTCGCCGCTGGTGGCTGGTGGAACTGGCCAGCGAAGCGCACCTGCGCAGCGCCGAACCCGATTGGGACGCCATCGCCGCGCTGGCCGAGGCCAGCGACAGCATGGGCCTGTTCGTCTATGCGCGCAGCGATGATCCGGTCTACTACTACGCCGTGCGCGCCTTCGTCGGCGCACCGGCGCGCTTCGAGGACGCCGCCTCCGGCGCCGCCAACGCAACCCTGGCCGCGTGGCTGGCCGAACGCGACGCCCTGCCCGGCGGCAACGGCTTCTACCGCGTCAGCCAGGGCCGCGAAGTGGGCCATGACGCCATCATCGAACTCACCGTCGATGCCGACGGCGAAGTCTGGTCCGGCGGCCGCGCGGCGATGGTGGTGACGGGCGTACTGGAGTGGCCGGAGGCCTGATCTTCCGGCGGGTGGCCGCTGCGGCGCGGCGGTCGTCCTGCCGGGGCGTGTGAGATTTTCCGCGCTGGCGCGAATCATGGAATCGAGAGGCGCGAAGGCCGCGCCGGGGTTTCCATGACTACACTCACCTCCATTGCCGCCATGACCACGCCCGACGCCCGCGCCGCCTTCGGCACGCTGTTGCAGCAACACGCCGGGATCGTGTTCAAGATCGCCGGCAGCTATGCGCGCGGCGCCGAGGACCGCGCCGACCTTGCGCAGGAAATCGCCGCGCAGCTATGGCACGCCTGGCCCAGGTACGACCCGGCCCGCAGCGTCAGCACCTGGATGTACCGGATCGCGCTGAACGTGGCGATCGGCCATCTGCGCCAGCAGGAACTGCGGCGCCGGCACGACGCCGTGCCGCTGGACGATGCCCTGCACGACGTGGCGGATGCGAATGCCGCCGACCCGGAACAGGCACAGCACCTGCGCCTGCTGCAGGGTTTCATCGCCCGCCAGCCGCCGCTGGACCGCGCCCTGCTGCTGCTCTACCTCGACGACCGGCCGCAGCGCGAGATCGCGGAGATCCTCGGCATCAGCGAAAGCAATGTCTCCACCAAGATCGGGCGGCTGAAACAGCGCATCCGCGACGCTTTCTGAGCAACGACCATGCACACGACGATGGACACCGCCATGGAACTCGACGACTTCAAATCCGCCTGGCAGGCGCTGGACGCACGACTGGCCCGCCATGACCGCCTGCAGCTGGAACTGCTGCGCGAACACCGGCTGCACCAGGCCCGCCGCAATCTGCGCCCGCTGCATATCGGCCTGTTGTTCCAGGCGCTGCTCGGGATCGGGCTGGTGCTGCTGGGCGTGGCCTGCTGGAAGCGCAACCTCGACATCCCCGGACTGCTGGCGGCGGGCATCACCCTGCACGCCTTCGGCGTCCTCAACATCGCCTTTGCCGGAATCCTCACCGGGCTGGCCGCGGGCATCGATCTCGCCGCGCCCGTCCTCGCCATCCAGAAGCGCCTGCGCCTGCTGCTGCGGCTGCAGATGCTGAACTCGAACCTGTGCGGCGCGCCGTGGTGGATCCTGTGGGTGGTGGTGGTGATCGGCTTCGCCGGTTTGGCGCCGACACCGCCCGCCGCGACCACCCCGGCCTGGATCTGGATCAGCCTGGGCCTGGGCGTGGTCGGCACGCTGGCGACCTGGGCGTGGGCCGCGCGCGCGGCGGGCAAGCCCGACAGCCTGCATGCCCGCATCGACGACGGCACCGGCGGCATCCGCCGCAGCCTGCACCTGCTCGACGACCTCGAGAATTTCGAGCGCGACTGAGTCCGCACTGACGCAACATCGTCCGAAAAAAGAAGCCGGCCGCAATCGCGGCCGGTTTCGTTCGTCATCCACGCGGCAACCGCCGCAGCGGCCCCGGAATCAGGGCGCCTTGACCGGCACCAGCCGCAGGTCCTGGAAGTCGAAGCTGAAGTCGGTCAGCGGCGAGATCGGCTCCATCCGCAGCTCGCGGATGTTGCCGTCGGGATCCAGCGCGAAATTGACGAAGGCATCGGCGTTCAGGCCGCGGTCGCGCCAGCGCACGATGAAGCTGTCGTGCTGCCAGTGCTCGATGTCACCCAGCAATTCTGCGGTCTTGCTGAACTGCATCTCCAGCCCGTTCTTGCCTTGGCGCACAAGCACGTCCCCGTACCACGGGTCGCGGTAAGTGCCGGCATACTTCGCCAGCGGCAGCGAAGGTTTGCTGTTGGCATCGCGCGCGGCGACGTGCTTCTGCCAGTCCTCGTCGGCGTTGCCCTGGGCCTTGGCGAACGCGGCGGCATAGCCCTTCAGCCAGTCGTTGCCGGTCTTGCCCAGCATCATGTCCATGGCTTCGTAGGTGATCGCGTTGAAGGCCACGCCGACCTCGGCGCTGGTCAGCACGATCACGCCGAGCTTCCGCTCGGGCACCAGGGTCAGCCGCGACACCTGCCCCGGCCAGCCGCCGGTGTGCCAGACCAGCCTGTGGCCGGCGTAGTCGGACAGCTGCCAGCCCTGCCCGTAGCCGACGAAATTGGCCGCCGCCGGCATCAGCTCGGGGATCGACGACTTGCCGGACGGAATCGGCGTCAGCACCGTCCACATCTCGCGCTGGCGCGCTTCGGAAAACAGCCGCCTGGCCTTGTCGCCTTCGCCTGAAATGATCCCGCCGGCCAGCTGCACGTTCATCCACTTGGCGATGTCGTGCACGCTGGAATAGATGCCGCCGGCGCCTGAGACATTGCGCCAGCTGGTCACGCCGACCGGGCGCAGGTCCTTGAAGTCGAACTTGGCGTTACCCACCGCCACGTTGTCGCCGGGCTTGAGGCCGTCGCTGTTGAAGCGCGTCTCCTTCATGCCCAGCGGGTCGAAGATGCGGGTTTCCAGGAACTTCTGGAACGACATGCCGGAGGCTGCTTCCACCACCAGCCCGGCGACGCCGAACAGGATGTTGTCGTAGGCGTACTGCTCGCGGAAGCCGCCCGTCAGCGGCACGTCCTTCAGCCGCTCCGCCACCTCGCGGGTGGTGTAGGTGGTGGTGGGCCAGTACAGCAGGTCGCCCGCGCCCAGGCTGAGGCCACTGCGGTGCGCCAGCAGGTCGCGGATGCGCATCTCGCGGGTCACGTAGGCATCGCTCATGCGGAACCACGGCAGGTGGTCGATGACCCGGTCGGTGGTCTTCAGCTTGCCCTCGTCCTGCAACATGTTCAGCGCCGCGGCGGTGAACGCCTTGGTGTTGGAGGCGATGGCGAACATGGTGTGCTCGTCCACGCTGGCGGGTTTGCCCAATTCGCGTACGCCGTAGCCGCGCGCCATCACCACCTGGCCGTCCTTGACGATGGCCACCGCCACGCCGGGCACGTCGAACTGCTTCTGCACCGCTTCGACGTAGGCATCGAAGCGGGCCAGCCGCGCCGCATCCGGCAGCGGCGCAGCCAGCGGCGCGCGGGTGTCGTCGATCAGGAACGGCCGCGATACCGTGCGCTCGGCCTGCTGCGCCGACACCGGCGCGGCGGTGGCAAGGGTCAGGGCCAGGGCGACGGCCAGCGGGGCGATGCGCATGACGGGGCTTCCTCGAGGATAGAAAGCGCCGAGTATGCCGGCGCGGATGATCCGGCGCGATGCGCCATCGGTCATGCGCGCTATGCTGCGGCGATGGACATGTTCGATGACGGCGTCGCTGCGATCGACGGCATCCGGGTCGGCATCGGCGGCTGGACCTTCGCGCCGTGGCGGGCCAATTTCTACCCGCAGGGGCTGGTCCAGCGGCGCGAGCTGGAGTACGCCAGTCGCCAGCTCAGCTGCATCGAGATCAACGGCACCTACTACGGCACCCAGAAGCCCGCGACCTATGCGAAGTGGCGCGATGAAACGCCGCCTGGCTTCATGTTCTCCGCCAAGGCGCCGAAGCGGATCATGCAGGCGCGCGCGTTGGAGAAGACCGGGCCGCAGATCGAGGATTTCGTCGCCGGCATCGCCGAACTGGGCGCCAAGCTGGGCCCGCTGGTGTGGCAGTTCGATGCCGGCACCCGGCTGGAGGCCGGGGCGTTCGAAGCGTTCTGCGCGCTGTTGCCGAACAGCGTCGGCAACCGTCGCCTGCGGCACGTGCTGGACGTGCGCGATCCGGGCTTCGTCGATGCCGGGCTGGTGGCGCTGGCGCGCAGGCACGGATTCGCCACCGTGTTCACCGATTCGCCCGAACACCCCTCGTTCGCGGACCTGTCCGCCGACTTCGTCTATGCCCGCCTGATGCGCTCGCAAAGCGCCATCGCCAGCGGCTACAGCCCGCAGGCGCTGGCGCAATGGCTGCAGCGCGCGCGCCTGTGGGCGGCAGGTGGCGAGCCCACGGACCTGCCGCGGCTGTCGGCCGACCCGCCGCCGCCCGCGAGTGCGCGCGACGTCTTCATCCTGTTCATCAGCGCCGCCAAGGAGCGCAACCCGGCGGCCGCGATGGCCATGATCGGACTGCTGGGCGGCCGACGCGGGTAAGCGCAGGCGGGTCGTTGCCCGCGATAATGCGCGGATGCGAAACCCCGACACCACCCGCGCCCTCTGGCAGATCCACTTCTGCGTGCTGCTGTGGGGCTTCACCGCCATCCTCGGAAAACTCATCACGCTGCCGGCGCTGCCACTGGTGTGGTGGCGGATGCTGATCGTGGTGGCGGCACTGGCGCTGCTGCCCAAGGTCTGGCGCGGACTGCGCGCGATGCCGGCGCGCAGCCGCTGGGCCTATGCCGGGATCGGCGCACTGGTGGCGCTGCACTGGCTGACCTTCTACGGCGCGATCAAGCTGGCCAACGCCTCGGTGGCCGCCACCTGCATCGCCTTTGCCACCCCGATGACCGCGCTGATCGAGCCGCTGCTTACCCGGCAGAAGTTCCAGCCGCGCGACCTGCTGTTGGGGTTGGCCTCGCTGCCGGGGATCTGGCTGGTGGTCGGCGGCGTGCCCGCCGGCATGCATGCCGGGATCGTGGCCGGCGTGGCCTCGGCCGCGCTGGTGGCGCTGTTCGGCACCCTCAACAAGCGCATGGTCGACGGCGGCGATCCGCTCACCGTCACCGCGCTGGAACTGGGCGCCGGCACCCTGATGCTGACCCTGCTGGCGCCGTTGATGCCGCTGCTGGTGCCCGCCTTCTCCGGCCCGCTGCTGGTGCTGCCCTCCACCACCGACACGCTGTGGCTGGTGCTGCTGGCGCTGGCCTGCACGCTGCTGCCGTTCGCGCTTTGCCTGGTGGCGCTGCGCCACCTGTCCGCCTTCACCGCGCAGCTGTCGGTGAACCTGGAGCCGGTCTACGCCATCGTGCTGGCGGCGGTGCTGTTCAATGAACAGCAGGAGCTGTCGCCGCGCTTCTACCTCGGCGTCGCCATCATCCTCGGCGTGGTGTTCGCGCAGGGCCTGCTGGCCGGCCGTCGCCAGCCGGCGCATGTCGAACAGGTCGGCGTGAGCGAATCCCACCACCTCGCCGACTGACACCGCATCCCAACGCATCGCCACGGAGCACCAACCATGCAGGCAACCCAGGCCATCGATTTCGAACTGGACCGCGACTACATCGAGCTGAACCAGCTGCTGAAGCTCGCCGGCCTGTGCGATTCCGGCGGCGCCGGCAAGCAGCTGGTGGCCAGCGGCGCGGTGCGGGTGGACGGCCTGCCGGAACAGCGCAAGACCGCCAAGATCCGCGCCGGCCAGACCGTGCAGCTGGGCGACGTGCTGATCCACCTGCGCGACATCAGCTGACCCCGCAAACACGAACACGCCGGGCACGGCCGCCTCGTTTACCCTTGCCACTGGCAATCGCGGACGACTGGCTATGACCCTGTTGGCACTGGTGATCCTCGCGGCGCTCGCGGTCTGGGCGATGCTGGCCTACAACCGGCTGGTGCGGCTGCGCAACCAGCACCGCACCGCCTGGGCCGATATCGACGTGCAGCTGCAGCGCCGACACGATCTCGTGCCGCAGCTGGTGACCGTGGCGCAGGCCTATGCCGCGCACGAGCGCGCCACGCTGGAGGCGGTCACCGAACTCCGCGCGCAGGCGCAGGCGGCGCACGGCGCGGCCCGGCAAGGCCAGGCCGAAGCGGCGCTGGAACAGGCGCTGGGCCGGCTGATCGCGCTGCGCGAGGCCTATCCCGACCTGAAGGCGAACCAGAACTTCGCCCAGCTCTCGTCCGCGCTGGTGGAGGTCGAGGAACACCTGCAGTACGCGCGCCGCTTCTACAACGGCGCGGTGCGCGACTACAACGACGCCACCCAGCGCTTCCCCGCGCTGCTGCTGGCGCGTGGCTTCGGTTTCGCCGCGGCGGAATTCTTCCAGGCCGAAAGCGACAGCCGCGCCGCGCCGAAGCTGGAGCTGGCGTCGTGATCCGCGCGCTGCTGCTGGCCACGTTCGCCCTGCTGTCGGCGCTGCCGCTGCAGGCGCGGGCACAGGAACGCATCCTGTCCTACGACAGCACGGTGGCGGTGAACGCCGACGGCAGCATGGACGTGGAGGAACGCATCCGCGTGCGCGCCGAGGGCGAGGCGATCCGCCGCGGCATCTACCGCGACTTCCCCACCCGCTATCGCGACCGCCACGGCAACCGCGTGGTCGTCGACTTCACGGTAAAGGACGTGCTGCGCGACGGCCGGCCGGAGCCGTGGTTCACCGAAAGGCAATCCAACGGCGTGCGCCTGAATACCGGCAACGACGACTTCCTGCCGGTGCCGGCGGAATACACCTACACCCTGCGCTACCGGACCAGCCGCCAGCTGGGCTTCTTCGCCGACCACGACGAGCTGTACTGGAACGCGATCGGCACCGGCTGGGCCTTCCCCATCGAGGCCGGCAGCGTGGACGTGCGCCTGCCGCGCACCGTCGCCAGCGGCGAGCTGCGGGCCGAGTGCTACACCGGCGCGCAGGGCGCGCAAGGTCAGGCCTGCATCGGCAGTGCGACGGCAGCCGGCGAAGCGCATTGGAAGCTCACCGGGCCGCTGGCACCGCAGGAAGGCCTGACCATCGCGCTGTCCTTTCCCAAGGGCGTGGTAGTTGCGCCCACCGCGGGGCAGAGGACGTGGTGGCTGCTCAAGGACAACCGCGGCGTGCTGGTGGCGCTGGCCGCGCTGCTGGCCATGCTGGCCTACATGCTGCGCCGCTGGCGGCAGGTCGGGCGCGACCCCGCGCCGGGGATCGTGATTGCCCGCTACCAGCCGCCGGCCGGCTATTCGCCTGCGGCGCTGCGCTTCATCCGCCGGATGAACAGCGACACCCGTTGCATCACCGCCGACCTGCTGGCGCTGGCGGTGGCCGGCCACCTGCGCATCGAGCGCGAGAAAGGGCTGTTGAAGGACGACTGGACCCTGCATCGTCTGCCCGGCGGCGACGTGGCGGCGCTGGCGGAATCGCCGCGGGCGCTGCTGGCCGGGCTGTTCCGCGACGGCGACACGCTGGAACTCAAGAACAGCAACCACGCCCTGCTGCAGGCGGCCATCGCCGCGCAGAGCAAGGCCATGGAAAAGGCCTATGCCGGGCGCATGTTCCAGCGCAATTACGGCAGCATGGGCATCGCCTTCGCGATCGGCGCGGCCGGACTGGCGCTGGCCGCAGTGCTGTCGGGCGGCGCCGGCATCCTGTTGATCGCGATCATCGGCGCGCTGATGCTGGCGGCGGTGATCACCTTCGCTTTCCTGGTGCCGGCGCCGACCGCGGAAGGGCGCAAGCTGCTGGACGAAATCGAAGGATTGAAGCTGTATCTCGGCGTGGCCGAACGCGACGAACTGGCGCGGCTGCCGGGCCCGGACGCGCCGCCTCCGCTGGACGCGCAGCGTTACCAGTTCCTGCTGCCCTACGCGCTGGCGCTGGACGTGGAAGCCGCATGGACGGAGAAATTCACCGTCGCAGTGGGCGCTGCGGCCGCGGAAGCGGCGACCGCCAACATCGGCTGGTACCGGGGTGGCAACCTGACCAGCTTGAACCAGCTCACCAGCAGCCTTGGCAGCAGCCTCGGTTCGCAGATCGCCTCCGCGTCGTCGCCGCCCGGCAGCTCGTCCGGTAGTGGTGGTGGTGGTTTCTCCGGCGGCGGCGGCGGTGGCGGCGGCGGCGGCGGACGCTGACGCCCGGCAAACCGGCCGCGCGGCGATCGGTCGCGGCCGCAGCGGGATTTACGGATGGGCCACGCTGGTGTCGTCGCCGGCGGCGTGTTCGGCGGCGTCGGGCGCAGCGGTGCCGGTGTCGCCGCCCGCCGCGACATCCGCGGGCGCCGGTTCCGCAGGCATCGCCAGCACCGCGCCGTCCAGTTCCGCCATCGGGCTTTCGATCGGGCACTGCGGGTCGGGGAAACCGTAGCGCGTGCGCAGGGTCAGGCCACAGGCGTTGATGTCGGCCACGTCCTGGTGGGCCGCATCGGCCGGCTGCACGCACTGCGCCTCGTAGGCGCGGCGGAAGCTGTCGCGGCGGCGCAGGAACTCGGTGCCGCAGCGGCGCGCCAGGCGGATGCGGTCGAGGTCGTCCTCCACCGCGTTGGAGCCGGCCAGGCCGAAATCCTCCAGCTCCTGGTCGGTGAGGATGCGCAGGGTGCGGTTGGGCACCGTGGTCATCAGGTCGTAGACCTCGGCGGAAGCGCCGTTGCGCTCCAGGTAGTTGCGCAGGTCGTCGCTGATCCTGCGCAGCTCTTCGCCCAGCTCCTTGCGCGAGGTGGCGGTGGAACGCAACCGGATCATCCGGTGGATGCCCACCGACCCGACGATCACGCGCATGTCGCCGGCCGCCAGCAGGAGCACGCAGGCACTGTGGCAGACCGAATCGCCGCGCACCCAGATGGCCCAGTCGTTCTCGCCGATGGCGTCGCCGGCGCGCATGGCCGACTCCACGCTGCCGCCGCCGGAATCGATATCGAGGATGCGCTTGCCGATGCCCAGATCGCCCGCCACCTTGCCGGCGCGCTCGGCCAGCGCGGCGAAACTGGCGGTCACCCGGCCCTTGTAGCGCAATCGCATCAGGCCGGTGGCGCGGCAGTCCTGCATGGCCGCACGCAGGTCGACATAGGCCAGCGACAGCACCGGCCGGCCGTCGCCCTGGCGATAGTCGGCGCCGCAGTCCACCCACGCATCGCCTGCTTCCAGCCGCTCCGGCGACCAGTCGATCTCCGCCTGCGGCTTGCGCTGCACGGCCGGCGCCGGCGCCTCCAGCGCATCGGTGCTGGCGCTGGTCTGGACATCGGGGGCGCCACTGCAGGCGGCCAACAGCAGGCAGGCCGCGAACGGGATCCAGCGGAGGCTCATCGAACGCATCGCGTGGTGGTCGGGGCCGTCCAGTCTAGTGCTGATGGCCGCGCTGCCGCCGAACCGGCGATGAATCGGCGCCACTGTCCGCCCCGGCCCGCGCTTGCCGTTGGCCACGGGGGACCCCCCGGAGCCGCGGCATGAGCGCCTCGACCTTCCTCAATGAACTCAAGCGCCGCCAGATCTATCGCGGCGGGGTGATGTACGTGGTCGCCGGCTGGGTGATCGTGCAGGTGGCCAGCACCGTGTTCCCGGTCTTCGACATCCCGGGCTGGACGATCCGGCTGGTGGTGGTGGCGATCATGCTGGGCTTCCCGCTGGCGCTGGTCGGGCTGTGGATGTTCGAGAGCCACGCTGCCCGCAGCGCGCCGACCCAGGCGGCTCCGGCGGAGCGCCGCCGCGGCAGCGACCGCGACGGTGCGGCGCTGGCCAAGCTGGTCGAGAGCGAGCGCGCCGAGCGGCAACGCGCCAACGAGGAACTGCTGGCCGCGCTCGGGCGGATGCAGGGCGCCCCGCCGTCCTCGCACGCCTTGCCGGCGCGATCCGCGGCCGACACTCCGCCGCCGCGCCGTTCGCGCATCGGCAGCGTGCTGCTGGCGGTGTTCGTGAGCGTGCTCGCCGCCTGGGGCATCTGGATCCTGGTTGCGCCGTCCGGCGCGGTGCCGCAGGTCGACGATGCCGGCAAGCTCACCCAGCAATACGTGCTGCCGGCCTACCGGCAGATCGAACAGCTCGGCGCCGCGCTGCTGGCGCCGCTGCTGCGCAAGCTCGGCCTCGGGATACCGCCGGAACGCGCGTTCAGCGCGCTGATGCTGCTGCTCGCCCTGCTGGTCCTGCGCCACCTGTACCGCTCGATGGCGCACGCGCGGCGCCAGCAATCCCGCTGAGCAACCGGCGCGGCGATGTCCGGTGACTGCCCGGACGCCAACGCCGCACGCCCCGGACAGAGCCGCTGCCGGTCAACGCGCCATGCAGGCCTTCCAGCGCGCGTCCACCCGCCCGGCAAACCAGGCGGTGGTCAGCGCACGGGTGATCTTGGGGCTCCGCAGCGCGATGTCCGGCACCCGCGCGCGCGGCACCGGCCGGCCTGCGCCGGCGTGGTCGGCGATCGCGAACACGCTGCGATACAGCGCCGTGTCGGTGAACCCGGCGGTGCGGCCCTTGGCGAGGTCTGCGCGGATGCCGGCGGCGTCCATCGCCAGCCGTGCGTCGATGCTGCGCAAAGCCGCCTCGGTCGCACCCGGCCTGTCCATCGGCGCACCCGGCACCAGCAGGTCGCCATCGCCCACCAGCCTGACCCCGCTGGCGATCGCCGCCGCCTGCTGGAAAGCGGCGTTGCGGCTGGCGTACCAGCCGGCGTTGAAATCGGCGAAGCGATACAGCGGCCGCGGGTAATCGGCCGGATAGCCCAACAGATGCTTGATGCCGAAATACAAGCCGCCGCGGCGGTCGAACACCTCGCGCCGGATCGAACCGTCGGGGGTGTACGGATAGCCACGTGCGTGGCGTTCGGCAAAATCCACCCGCACCTGCATCGGCCCGCCGGTGCGCACCGGGTTCAGCCCGGCCAGCAGGCGGCCGCTGCCCAGCGGCAGGCGCGCGATCATCGCTTCGTACAGCTCGCTCATCTCGCGTTCGCTGCGCAGCGCCTGCAGCTGCTGCGCGTAGCTGCGGCCATCCGGCCCGCGCAGGGCCAGCGCCGCATCCACCACGAAGCCCGGCACATGCTTTTCCGCCGCCCGCCGCCGGATCTCCGCGATCGCGATGCCGCCCAGCCCCGGCACCGGCGGATCGGCGCGATAGCCCGACTCCTGTTCCACCACCGCCAGCACCGCGCACAGGTTCGACGAGGACGGTTCGATCCGCTGGGTCGAAAACGCGGTCTGGATGTCGCGCGCCCAGCCTTCGCGGTCGTGCAGGGTGGCAGGCAGCTTGCGCAGCAGCTCGGCGTGCACCTGTTCGGGGCTGCGCTGCGACCGGCATGCGGAAAGGCCGGCGATGGCCATGCACAGCGCGGTGGCGGCAAGCCATCCGGAAGATCGAAGCATCAGCGTCATGCGGCGCGGCCGGGGAAGTCCGGCGCAGGCTAGCAAACCGGGCTGAACGGCATCCGCTGGCCCGGCAGCCGGGCCAGCCAGCGAATGCGGGCCAGCGGCCTGCACCAGCGATAATGGGCGATGACCACGCCCATCACTTTCGCCGACCTCGCCCTTGCGCCCTCGCTGCGCGCCGGTCTGGACGCGCTCGACTACAGCATCCTCACGCCCGTCCAGGCGCAGGCGCTGCCCGCCATCCTGGAAGGCCGCGACCTGATCGCGCAGGCGCCCACCGGCAGCGGCAAGACCGCCGCGTTCGGGCTGGGCCTGCTGCAGGCCATCGACGCCAGCGCCGTGCGCACGCAGGCGCTGGTGCTCTGCCCCACCCGCGAACTGGCCGACCAGGTGGGCAAGCAGCTGCGCAAGCTGGCCACCGGCATCGCCAACCTCAAGCTGTCGGTGCTGTGCGGCGGCATTCCGCTGGGCCCGCAGCTGGCCTCGCTGACGCATGCCCCGCACGTGGTGGTGGGCACGCCCGGACGGGTGCTGGAACTGGTGCAGCAGGGCGCGCTGGACCTGCGCGGCGTGCGCATGCTGGTGCTGGACGAGGCCGACCGCATGCTGGACATGGGCTTCGACGAGCCGATCCGCGCGCTGGTCAAGCGCACCCCGAAGGACCGCCAGGCGCTGCTGTTCTCGGCCACCTTCCCCGACGCCATCCGCGCGCTGGCAACGGCCATGCTGCGCGACCCGCTGCAGGTCAGCGTCGACGGAGGCGCCCAGCCTGCGACCATCGAGGCGCATTTCTTCGAGGCCGAACCGGCCCGCCGCGCGCCGCAGCTGGCCGCGCTGCTGCTGCAGTTCAACCCGGAATCCACCGTGGTGTTCTGCAACATGCGCAAAGACACAGAGGAAGTGGTGGGCTCGCTGGCGCACTACGGCTTCACCGCACTGGCGCTGCACGGCGACATGGAGCAACGCGACCGCGAGGAAGTGCTGGTGCGCTTTTCCAATCGCAGCTGCAACGTGCTGGTGGCCAGCGACGTGGCCGCGCGTGGGCTGGACATCGACGACATCGGCGCGGTGGTGAATTACGAACTGCCCACGGATGCGGACACCTACCTGCACCGCATCGGCCGCACCGGCCGCGCCGGCCGCGACGGGCTGGCGTTGAGCCTGGTCGCGTCGGGCGAACGCAACCGCGCCGCGCTGATCGAGGAACGCCAGGGCAACCCGATCCGCTTCGAATCCATCGCCCCGCTGGAGGGCAAGCCGCGCGGCGTGCCGCAGGCGACCATGGCAACGCTGCGCATCGACGCCGGCCGCACCGACAAGCTGCGCCCCGGCGACATCGTCGGCGCGCTGACCGGCGATGCCGGGCTGCCGAAGGAAGCGATCGGCAAGATCGACGTGTACGCCACCCGCAGCTACGTGGCCATCGCCCGCGGCCAGGCCGACCGCGCGCTGGAGCGCCTGCGTGCGGGAAAGATCAAGGGCCGGCGCTTCCGCATCCACCGGCTGTAGGCCAGGCGGCACGGCGCGCGTACCGGTTATGCCGGCACGCTCGGCTCCGGCGCGGCATGCCGCGGCAGCGCCAGTGAAATCGCTGCCGCCACCGCGATGAACAGCGCCGATATCGCCAGGCATGCGCCCAGCCCCGCCAGCTGGAACACCCAGCCGGACAGCACCGTGCCAAGCAGGCGGCCCAGCGCATTGGCCATGTAGTAGAAGCCCACGTCCAGCGACACGCCGTCCTCGCTGGCATAGCTGACGATCAGGTAGCTGTGCAGCGACGAATTGATCGCGAACAGCACGCCGAACACCATCAGGCCGATGATGAGCACGGCCTGCGCCGCGTACTCCCGTGCCAGCAGCGCCGCCATCACCGCCGGGATGATCGCCAGCAGCGTTGCCCAGCCGAACGCCGCGCGGCCGTCGGGGACTTCGCCGCCGCGTCGGCCGGTGACATACGGCGCCAGCGACTGCACCAGCCCGTAGCCGATCACCCACGCGGCCAGGAACCCGCCCACCTGCCAGAAATCCCAGCCCAGCGATTGCGCCAGGAACACCGGCAGGGCGACCACGAACCACACGTCGCGGGCGCCGAACAGGAACATCCGCGCCGCCGACAGCAGGTTGATCGCGCGGCTCTTGGACAGCAGGTCGCGGAACTTGGGTTTGTGCTTCGCCTTGCCCAGGTCGCGCTTGAGCAGGGCCAGGCTCGACAACCACACCAGCGCCAACCCGATGGCCATCGCGGCAACGGCCGCCCGGAATCCGACCGTGGTCAACAGCGCGCCGCCGAGGAAGAACCCGATCCCCTTCAGCGCGTTCTTGGAGCCGGTGAGCGCGGCCACCCAGCGATACAGCGTGCCCTGCGCCTCGCCCGGCACCAGCAGCTTGATGCTGCCCTTGGCGCTCATCTTGTTGAGGTCCTTGGCGATGCCCGACAGCGCCTGCGCCGCCATCACCCACGGCACCGTCAGCAGCGTCGATGGCACCAGCAGCATCGACAAGGCGATGACCTGCATCGCCAGCCCGATGTTCATCGTGCGGTTGAGGCCCAGCTGCGCGCCCAGCCAGCCACCGACAAGGTTGGTGATGACGCCGAAGATCTCGTAGAACAGGAACAGCATCGCCACCTGCAGCGGCGAATAGCCCAGCTGGTGGAAATGCAGCACCACCAGCATGCGCAGCGCGCCGTCGGTCAGGGTGAATGCCCAGTAGTTGCCGGTGACCAGCAGGTACTGGCGGACGTCCGACGACAGCCGCGCAAGCATCGGCTCAGCCCGCCTTTCCAACCAGCCGCACCAGCTCGGCGGTGCGGTTCACGTAGCCCCATTCGTTGTCGTACCACGCATAGAGCTTCACCTGAGTGCTGTTGATGACCATCGTGGAGAGCGCATCGATGATGCTGGAGCGCGGGTCGGTCTGGAAATCGATCGACACCAGCGGGCGGGTTTCATAGCCCAGCACGCCCTTGAGCGCGCCTTCGGCGGCATCGCGCAACAGCTGGTTGACTTCCTCCACCGTGGTCGCGCGCTCCACTTCGAACACGCAGTCGGTCAGCGAGGCGTTGGTCAGCGGCACGCGCACCGCGTGGCCATTCAAGCGCCCCTTGAGCTCCGGGAAGATCTCGGCGATGGCGGTGGCGGAACCGGTCGAGGTCGGGATCAGGCTGCTGCCGCACGAGCGCGCGCGGCGCAGGTCCTTGTGCGGGGCATCGACGATGACCTGGGTGTTGGTCAGGCTGTGGATCGTGGTCAGGCTGCCGTGGCGGATGCCCAGGCCTTCGTGGATCACCTTGACCACCGGCGCCAGACAGTTGGTCGTGCACGAGGCCGCGGACACGATGCGGTGCTGCGCGGGGTCGAAGCGTTCGTGGTTCACGCCCATGACCACGTCCAGCGCACCGGGCGACTTGACCGGCGCGGTCACCACCACGCGCTTCACGCCCTGGTCCAGGTACGGCTGCAGCACATCGGGCTTGCGGAACTTGCCGGACGCCTCGATCACCACGTCGCAGCCGGACCAGTCGGTGGCGGCCAGCTCCTTGTTGCGGCTGACCGGAATGCGGATGCCATCGATGAGCAATGCATCGCCATCGGCGGTCGCCTCGCGCGCCCAGCGCCCGTGCACGGAATCGAAATTCAGCAGGTGCGCCAGCGTCGCCGCATCGCCGGCCGGATCACTGATGCGGACGAACTGCAGCTCGGGATTGCCCCAGGCCGCACGCAGGGTGAGGCGCCCCATGCGGCCGAAGCCGTTGATGCCGACGCGAACAGCCATGCTCCTGTTCTCATCCATTGCCATGCGATCCATCGTCATGGGCCAGGATCAGGTCTTCGATCGACTTCGGCGCCAGCACCCGCCCGGTCGAGACGACGACATCATCGATTGCGAGGCCGGGGGTGGACATCACCCCGAGCATCGCGATTTCGGCGAAATCGGTGACTTTCACGATCTCCGCATCGCGGCCCATGTTGTCGAGGGCACGCCGCGTGTTGTCGGCCAGCATGATGCACTTGGAGCAGCCGGATCCCAGAATCTTGATGCGCATGGCGCCGTCCTCGGTCAGGTGAAAAAAGATGCGGTGGCGTTGAACAGCAGGCCGATCACCACGATGCCGGCAACGACGATGGCGAAGAAGGTCGCCAGCAGGCGTGCCTTGACCACCCGCTTGAGCATGATCAGCGACGGCAGCGACAGCGCGGTGACCGCCATCATGAAAGCAAGCACGGTGCCCAGCCCGACGCCCTTGGCGACCAGCGCCTCGGCGATCGGCAGGGTGCCGAAGATGTCCGCATACACCGGCACGCCGGCCAGCACCGCCACCGGCACCGCCCACCACTTGTCCTGGCCCAGCAGCGTGGTGATCACGTCTTGCGGGATCCAATTGTGGATTGCGGCGCCGATGCCTACGCCGATCAGGACGTACAGCCATACCCGGCGCACGATCTCGAAGACCTGGTCCCGCGCATAGGCTGCACGCTCACGCCTGCTCATTGCTTGCGGCTCCACGCCCACCGCCGGCGCGCGGGTCACGAAAGACTCTATCTGTCCCTCCATCCGCAACGCACCGATCAGGGTGCCCCCCGCCACCGCCAGGACAATGCCAACGACGACGTAAGCGATCGCCACCGTCCAGTTGAAGATGCTGGCCAGCAGGATCATCGAAGCCAGATCCACCAGAGGCGAGGAGATCAGGAACGAGAACGTCACCCCCAGCGGCAGCCCGGCGCTGGTGAAGCCGATGAACAGCGGGATCGACGAGCACGAACAGAACGGCGTCACCGTGCCCAGCAGCGCGCCTACCGTATTCGCCTTCACCCCGCGCATGCCGCCCAGGATCCGGCGCGTGCGTTCCGGCGGGAAGTGACTCTGGATCCAGGACACCACGAAGATCAGGACCGCCAGCAGCAGGAAGATCTTGATCGTGTCGTAAATGAAGAAGTGCACCGATCCACCCAGCCGGCTGGAGGTGTCCATCCCCGCCTTTCCCAGCAGCCATGCCACCAGGTCGGACAGCCACTGCATCCGCAGCAGTTGTTCATTCAACCAGCGCAGGATTTCCATCAGCGGATGCTCCGGGCTCTTGCAGGCGGCGCTGTTGCCTCTGCTTTCCGGCCCGCAACCGGTGCGCACTGCGCACTGTCACCGCCACAGCAGTTGCGGGTGAGGAAAGCGATGAGATCGGCCATCCGCCGGAAGTCGGCGCTGTATCGGATGCACCGGCCCAACTGCTCGCCGCGGATCAACCCGGCGGCGCTCAGCTCCTTCAGGTGGAACGACAGGGTGGCCCCGGGCAACGACAGTGCCTCGGCGATATCGCCCGCCATGCGGCCCTCCGGGCCCGCCTCGACCAGCAGACGGAATACCGAAAGGCGGGTGGCCTGCCCCAGCGCCGACAAGGCGAGGGTTGCATCTTTTATTTCCATGTTTCTAGAATATTGGAATCACCGAATCGTAGCAACCCGCCATGACAGAAATGCGACTGCCCGATGTTGCACCGCCGGCCATGGCCGCGCCGACTCCGGGCGGACGCCGGGCGTGCGCCGCAGCGTCGCCTTCTGAAGCCAGCGAGCGCCTGAACGCGGAGTGTTTTTGCGTGGGCCTGGACGACGACGCCCTGCGCGCTGCGATCGAAGCGGCCAGCCCGCGGCCCGGATTCCTGGCGCTGCTGCAGGAGCGCTGTCCGTACGCGTTTGCCGCGCATCCGGTGTTCGTTTCGGCGCGTCAAAGCGCAAGGATGACGGCGCTGGTCGGCGCGATCGAATCGGTGGTGGCGCTGCCTGCCTATCAGGATGAAGTCCTGGCGCGCGCGCCTGCCATCGCGCGCTACCAGCCGGGCGCAAGCGGCGTGTTCTTCGGTTACGACTTCCATGTGAGCAACACCGGCCTGGGCCTTATCGAAATCAACACCAACGCCGGCGGCGCGATGCTCAACGCCCTGCTTGCCCGCGCGCAGCGGGCCTGCTGCGCCGCGGTGCAGGACCTGCTGCCGGCCGCCGCCACGGTGGAGGCATTCGAGTCGGGCATCGTGGCGATGTTCCGCAACGAATGGTCGCTGAGCGGGAAAACCCGCCCGCTGCGCAGCATCGCCATCGTCGACGACAACCCCGAAGCGCAGTACCTGTACCCGGAGTTCCTGCTGTTCAAGCAGCTGTTCGAGGCCAACGGGCTGCGCGCAACCGTCGCCGCGCCGGAGGCGCTGCAGCTGCGGGATGGCGTGCTGTATTGCGGCACCGAAGCGATCGACCTGGTCTACAACCGGCTCACCGATTTCTACTTCGAGACCGATGCCAGCGCGGCGCTGCGCGAGGCCTACCTGTCCGACGCCGCGGTGGTGACGCCCCACCCCCGCGCGCACGCGCTGTACGCGGACAAGCGCAACCTCGCCCTGCTTTCCGATCCCGACGGACTGCGCCGCCTCGGGGTGCCCGAGGACACGCTGGCGCTGCTGCTTGAACACATCCCGCGCACCGAGATCGTGACCATCGAGAACGCCGAGCGCCTGTGGGGCGAGCGCAAGCGGCTGTTCTTCAAGCCGTTCGCGGGGTTCGGCAGCCGGGCCGCCTATCGCGGCGATAAGCTCACCCAGCGCGTGTGGCAGGAGATCGCCGCGGGCGGCTACATCGCGCAGGCGCTGGTCGCCCCCGGCGAACGCATGCTGCCGGACCACGATGCCGCGCCGGCGCTCAAGTTCGACCTGCGCGAATATGTCTACCGGGGGCAGGTGCAGTGGACCGCGGCGCGGCTGTACCAGGGCCAGACCACCAATTTCCGCACCCCCGGCGGCGGCTTCGCCCCGGTCTACGAAACGCCTGACGCCTGCCTGGATGCGCTTGGAGCCGCGATGCCGGGTGCCTGCGAGGGCATCGGCTGCACGCTTCCTGGCGTGGACTGAAGCATCACCCTGTCGCGCGGGCGCGCGAGCGGGGATCGCCAGCGCCGTCCGGACCGAAGCTTCAGCCCGCCCCGACCGCAATCTCGCGCAGCGCGCGCTCGAACACCTCCGGTGGCTGGCCGCCGGAAATCAGGTGCTTCCGCTCCACGATCACCGCCGGCACGCTGCTGATGCCCAGGCCCTGGAAGAACTTCTCCGCATCGCGCACGGCGTCGGCGAACTCGCCACCTGCCAGCACCGCGCCTGCCCGCTCCGCATCGAGGCCGACACCAGCGGCCACGTCCGCGAGCACCGCGTGGTCGCTGATATCGCGGCCTTCGCTGAAGTTGGCCACCAGCAGCGCCCGCTTCAGCGGCAGCTGACGCTCCTGGGCTTCCGCCGCCGCCCAGTGCAGCAGGCGGTGCGCATCGAACGTGTTCCAGGTGCGGCTGCGGGCGTTGAAGTCGAAGCTGAAGCCCAGCTCGGCGCCGCGGTCGCGGATTCGCGCCTGGTTCTCGGCCAGCTGCGCGTCGCTCATCCCGTACTTGCGCTTGAGGTTGTCGGCCACGTCCATGCCGCCGGCCGGCATGTTCGGGTCCAGTTCGAACGGCTGGAAATGGAGTTCCGCCTCCACCTCGCCCTGCAGCTGGCGCAGCGCCTGCTCCAGCGAGGCCAGGCCGACCGCGCACCACGGGCAGACCACGTCGGACACGAAATCGATGCGCAGCTTGCTCATTGCGGAATCCTTGGACGAAAGAAGCGCAGAGTGCCACGCCGTCGCCGCGGCTTCACCGCCTGCGCTGCAACGCACTGTCGCGGCTCAATTGCCGGCGTGCATCCACTCCCGCAGCGCCTGCGCGAAACCCGCGCCCTGCACCGGATCCACGCCGAGGTAGAAATCCGGCTCGATCAGCTCGGCCTCCATCAGCAGCCAGCGGCCGTCGGCATCCGGCAGCACGTCGATGCGCGCGTACAGCAGCGGCTCGCCGATGGCCTCCAGCACCTGCCGCGCAAGCGCCAACGCCGCGGCCGGCGGCGTCGGCACCAGCGTGTATTGGCCGCCGAATTCTTCCTGGATGCGGAACTCGCCCGCCACCGGCCGCTTGTTCACCGCGTGGCTGAGATGGCCGCCGAAATACAGCAGCGAGGTTTCGCCCAGCGTTTCGATGGTCGACAGGTAAGGCTGCAGCAACATCGGCATGGGCTCCGCCGCATCGACGACATCGCCACGCCGCAGGCGCCGGGTTTTCCACGCGCCGCCGGAAATCGCCGGCTTGGCGATCAGCTCATCCGCGCCGGTGTCGGCGAACGCGCACTCCACCGCTGCCTGCGACAGCGCATCCACGAAGGTTGTGGGCGCAATCGCGACGCCACGCTCGGCCAGCTCGCGCAGGTAGCGCTTGTCGGTGTTCCACGCCAGCACCTTGGCCGGGTTCGCCAGCGGCAGGCCTTCGCGCTGCCAGGTGGCGCAGGCGCGCTGCCAGCGGGCGGCGTCGTGGTGGTAGCCCCAGGCCAGCAGCGGCAGCACGCAGGCGTAGCCGCGCAGACCCGACGCATCGTCCACGTGCGCCGTCCACGGCGTCGGCGTGGCGTCGATACCTGCCGTGTCCAGCGCGCGCCGCAGGCGTGCCAGCACTTTCGGCCACAACTCGGGATACGCGGCTTCCGCCGGATCCGGCGTCAGGATGGCGACGCGGGTCATGCCTTCAAGCCTTCAAACCTGCCAGCACTTCCGACACGCTCAGGCCGATCTCCAGTTGCACGCGTACGTACTCGCGCTCCTTGCGCGAAAGCGGACGTCCGACTTCCAGGCGGACATCCTCCGCCTGCAGGATGCGCATGATGCGCGGCAGGGCCGAACCGATGGCGTCGGCGCCGTAGCCGGCCTCGCGCAGGGCAGCCTTGATCAGTTCTTCAACGTCCATGGCACATCCGATGGGTCTGGAAACCACGCATTGTGCGCCCAACTCGATGGTGGCCCACGTTCGCCGTGGCGGGATTCACAGCATCGGCAGCTTCAGGCCCTGCTCACGCGCACAGTCCCTGGCGATCTCGTAGCCGGCATCGGCATGGCGCATCACGCCGGTGCCGGGGTCGTTCCAGAGCACGCGGGCGATGCGCTTGTCGGCGGCCTCGCTGCCGTCGCAGACGATGACCACGCCGGAATGCTGCGAGTAACCCATGCCGACGCCGCCGCCGTGGTGCAGGCTCACCCAGGTCGCGCCGCCAGCGACGTTGAGCATGGCGTTGAGCAGCGGCCAGTCGGAGACGGCGTCGGAACCATCGCGCATGGATTCCGTTTCGCGATTGGGCGAGGCCACGCTGCCGGAATCCAGATGGTCGCGGCCGATGACGACGGGCGCCTTCAATTCGCCGTTGCGCACCATTTCGTTGAACGCCAGGCCCAGCTTGTGGCGCAGGCCCAGGCCCACCCAGCAGATGCGCGCCGGCAGGCCCTGGAAGCTGATGCGCTCGCGCGCCATGTCCAGCCAGTTGTGCAGGTGGGCGTCGTCCGGGATCAGCTCCTTGACCTTGGCATCGGTCCTGTAGATGTCTTCCGGATCGCCACTGAGCGCCACCCAGCGGAACGGGCCGACGCCGCGGCAGAACAACGGGCGCACGTAGGCCGGCACGAAGCCGGGGAAGGCGAACGCGTTTTCGCAGCCGACGTCGAACGCCATCTGGCGGATGTTGTTGCCGTAGTCCACGGTCGGGATGCCGGCGGCATGGAAGGCCAGCATCGCCTCCACGTGCACGCGCATCGACTGCTTGGCTGCGTCGCGCACCCTCTCCGGGTTCGCCTTCTGTTCGGCCAGCCACTCGTCCAGCGTCCAGCCGATCGGCAGGTAGCCGTGCACCGGGTCGTGCGCGCTGGTCTGGTCGGTCACGCAGTCGGGGCGCACGCCGCGCTTCACCAGCTCCGGCAGGATTTCCGCGGCGTTGCCCAGCAGGGCGATGGACTTGGCCTCGCCGGCCGCCGTGTATCCGGCGATGCGGGCCAGCGCGTCGTCGATGTCGCTGGCCTGCTCGTCGACATAGCGCGTCTTCAAGCGGAAATCGATGCTGCTCTGGCGGCATTCGATGTTGAGGCTGCTCATGCCGGCCAGCGATGCCGCCAAGGGCTGCGCGCCGCCCATGCCGCCAAGCCCGGCGGTCAGCAGCCATTTGCCTTTCAGCGATCCGCCGTAGTGCTGGCGGCCCATTTCCACGAAGGTTTCGTAGGTGCCCTGCACGATGCCCTGGCTGCCGATGTAGATCCAGCTGCCGGCGGTCATCTGCCCGTACATCATCAGGCCCTTCTTATCGAGCTCGTTGAAGTGCTCCCAGTTGGCCCAGTGCGGCACCAGGTTGGAATTGGCGATCAGCACGCGCGGCGCATCGGCATGGGTGGGGAACACGCCGACCGGCTTGCCGGACTGCACAAGCAGGGTTTCGTCGTCGCCGAGGGTCTTCAGCGTTTCGATGATCCTGTCGTAGCAGTCCCAGTCGCGCGCGGCGCGGCCGATGCCGCCGTACACCACCAGCGAGGCCGGATCTTCCGCCACTTCCGCATCCAGGTTGTTCTGCAGCATCCGGAACGGCGCCTCGGTCAGCCAGCTCCTGCAGTGCAGCTGGTTGCCACGCGGCGCGCGGATCGAACGGGATGGATCAAAGCGGTTGCTGGTGGTCATGGGCGCTCCAACGGCGAACTGGAATGGTGAAAAGTCTGCGCCGCATCCTCGCGCGTCGCCAGCACGCAGGCCGCGGATTCGGCGGATTCCGGTCCGGAGTTGCGCGATTTCCGCCGCTTTGTTTACGCTGTAAACATGACCCACCCCGATACCGCCACCCGCATCCTCAACGCCGCGCGCGCGCTGTTCGAGCGCGAAGGCGCAGACAGCGTGAGCATGCGCAAGGTGGCAGACGCGGTGGGCATCACCCCGACCGCGATTTACCGGCATTTCCGCAGCCGCGAGGCGCTGCTGGGAAAGATCAGCGATGACAGCTTCGACGAGATCGCCCGCCACTGGGACGCGCACCGCCAAGGCAAGGACCCGCTCGCGCGGCTGCTGGCGACCCAGCAGATCTACCTCGACTACGCGCTGGCCTACCCGCACCTGTTCGACCACGCTTTCCTCGCGCGCCGCCGCAACGCGCGGCGCTTCCCCGCGGATTTCATCGCAGGACAATCGCCCACCGCCAATGTGATGCACGAAGCGGTGGTGGAGGCGCAGGCGCGGGGCCAGCTGCGCGGGGGCGATGCCTGGGCGCTGACCATGACGGTATGGGCGCATGCGCACGGCCTGATCGCACTCCAGCGCGCCGGCCGCTTCAGCTTCGACGAGGCCGGCTTCCGCGCCTTTTTCACCACCTCCCTGCATCACCTCCTGGACGGCTTGCGCCCCTGATCGCGCGATCAACCGTCTTCCGCCTTCGCTATCATCCCGAGGATGCGAATCCTCTTCCGTACCGGGCTGCTGGCCTGCGCGCTGCTGGTCTCCGCCTGCGCAAGCCGCCCCCTTTCCACGACCCCGGCCGCAGCGCAGCCGGCCACCCTGCTGCTGGTGTCCGTGGACGGCCTGCGCCCTGCCGATATCACGCCAGCGCAGATGCCGGTGCTCGACGCCCTGGGCAATGCCAACGTGCGTGCGGAAGGCATGCGGCCGTCCTATCCCAGTCTCACCTTCCCCAACCACTACACCCTGGTCACCGGGCGACGGCCGGATCACCACGGCATCATCCACAACAGCATGGAGGACGCCCACCTGGGGGAATTCCGGCTGAGCAATCGAGATGCGGTGGGCAACAGCGGCTGGTGGCAGGGGGGCGCGCCGGTGTGGGCCAGCGTGCAGCGCGCCGGCCTCCGCGCCGCCACCATGTTCTGGCCCGGTAGCGAGGCGGAGATCGATGGCGTACGGCCGTGGCGCTGGCGCGCCTACGACGGCGCGATCAGCGATGCCGACCGCGTGGCCCAGGTGCTGGAATGGCTGCGTCTGCCCGCCACCGAGCGGCCGCGCTTCATCACCCTGTACTTCGACGTCGTCGACCACGTCAGCCACGATCACGGCCCCGGTTCCGACCAGGCCCGCGCCGCGCGTGCCGACGTGGATGCGGCGCTGGGACAGTTGCTGGACGGCCTGCGCGATGCACGGCAGCTCGACACCACCAACCTGGTCATCGTCTCCGACCATGGCTTCGAAACCGTCCCGCCGGGCCACAGCATTGCGGTCGACGACATGGCCCCGCGCGAACTCGCGCAGGCGGTCAGCGTGGGCCAGGTGATCGGCTTCACGCCGCGCGCCGGCAAGACCGCCGACGTCGAGCGCCTGCTGCTGGGCCAGCATGCGCAGTACCAGTGCTGGCGCAAGGGCGAGTTGCCCCCGGATTGGCATTACGGCAGCCATCCGCGCATCCCCGCCATCATCTGCCAGATGGCGCCCGGTTGGGATGCCCTGTTCGCGAAGGCACACGCCACGCGCCAGCAGCAGGAACACGCGCGCGGCTCGCATGGCTACGATCCGTCGCTGCCGTCGATGCGCGCGACCTTCATCGCCGCCGGGCCCGCATTCCGCCCCGGCACCCGCCTGCCGGTGTTCGACAACGTCGATGTCTATCCGCTCCTGATGCGCCTGCTGGCGCTGCCGCCGGAGGACAACGACGGCGACATTTCCCCGCTGCTGCCGGCGCTGGAGCCTGCGCGGTGATCCTGTGCCGCCGGATCGACAGCCCGGTGGGGCCGCTGATGCTGGCGGCGGATGCCAGCGGGCTGCGCCACATCGAGTTCCGCCACAACCGCCATCCCGCCAACCGCGCCGACTGGCACGGCGGCGACAACGAGGTGCTGCAGGCCGCCGAGGCGCAGCTTGGCGAATATTTCGCCGGCAAGCGCCAGCGCTTCGAGCTGCCGCTGGCGCCGCAGGGCACCGGGTTCCAGCTGCGGGTGTGGTGGGAGCTGGCGCGGATCCCGTTCGGCGACACCATCAGCTATGCGCAGCTGGCGCAGCGGTTGGACAACCCCAACGGCACCCGCGCGGTGGGCGCGGCCAACGGCCGCAATCCCCTGCCGATCGTGCTGCCCTGCCACCGGGTGATCGGCGCCGACGGCGCGCTGACCGGCTTCGGTGGCGGCCTGCCGGTGAAGGAAGCGCTGCTGCGGCTGGAAGGCGCACTGCCGCCGGCTGCCGACCTGTTCGGCCACGTGCCGCCCACCGGCGGCCTGCTCTAGCGTCGGCCGCGCGGCTGCGCTCCGTGCCGCAAGCACGGCCTATGGCGCGCGCGCGGCCTTCATCGCCGCATGCGCCACCCGGTGGATCAGGCGCGCGGCGACGCGCGCGGTGACGTTGTCGCGATCCAGCGGCGGCGACAGTTCCGCAACGTCCATCAGCATCAACTTGCCGGTGGCGGCGACGGCGTCGAGCAGCGGCTCCACCACCTCCATCGGCACCCCGCGCGCGGCCGGCGCGCTGACCCCGGGGGCCATCGCGTGCGGCAGGCCGTCGATGTCGATGGTCAGGTAGATCGCATCGACGTCGGCCAGCTTCTCCTTCAGTTCGGCCAATCGCTGCGGCAACTCGAGCAGGCCGAGTTCGTCGTCGCGCACGTAATGCACGCCCAGTGCGTTGGCGGTATCGAACAGCACGCGGGTGTTGGCGGCGGCGCTGATGCCGTAGGCCAGATAGTCCAGCGGCAGGCCGCGTTCGCGCGCATCTTCGATGGCCTGCAGGAACGGCGTGCCGGAGCTGCCCTGGTCCTGCCGGCGCAGGTCGAAATGGGCGTCGATGTTGACGATGGCCAGCCGCGGCCGGCGCGCGCGCAGATGCCGCGCCAGGCCCAGGTAGCTGGCGAAGGCGATCTCGTGGCCGCCGCCCAGCCCCACCGCCAGGTGACCGGCGTCCAGCAGCGCCGCCATCGCATCGGCGTAGCGCGTCTGCGCGCCTTCCAGATCGCCATCGGCGCAGGCGACGGTGCCGGCGTCGTACAGCGGGGCGTCGTCCAGTACCGGCAGGTTGGACAGCATCCTGCGCAGCGCCGCCGGTCCTTCCGCCGCGCCCACGCGGCCGTGGTTGCGGCGCACGCCTTCGTCGCAGGCGAAGCCCAGCACCGCCACGCCCGGCTCACTGCCCGGCTGCGGCGCCCGCACCCACTGATGCCAGCGACGGGTCGATGCATCCTCGGGCAGGTCGATGCGGCCGCTCCAGCCTTCGATGGCGCTCATGCCGACGGCTCGCGGGCGGTGAAGGGATGCATGGCGAACTCCTTGGCTTCGATGCGCCATTCTAGGAAACGCCGCGGCCCGATGCCGGCTTCCGCCACCGCACCGATCAGGCAACCGCGTTTGCGATAATCCCGAACCGCACGCGCATCAGGGAGTCGTCGCCATGCCGGCCCACCGCTGGGATCTGCTGCTTACCCACGCCACCCTGGCCACGCTGGACGGCGAGGCGCCGTTCGGGCTGGTGGAAAACGCCGCGCTGGCGATCGCGGATGGCCGCATCGCCTGGCTGGGACCGATGGATGCCTTGCCGAAGCGCACCAGCATCGGCCGCAGCGAAGACCTCGGTGGTCGCCTGCTCACCCCGGCGCTGGTCGACTGCCACACCCACCTGGTGTTCGCCGGCAACCGCGCCAACGAGTTCGACATGCGCCTCAACGGTGCCAGCTACGAGCAGATCGCGCGTGCCGGCGGCGGCATCCGCTCCAGCGTGGCGGCCGTGCGGCAGGCCGACGAGGACGAGCTGCTGCGGCAGTCGCTGCCGCGCGCGCGTGCGCTGCTGGGCGACGGCGTGGCCACGCTGGAGATCAAGTCCGGCTACGGGCTGGATCTCGACAACGAGCGCAAGATGCTGCGCGTCGCCCGGCGCATCGGCCAGCTGCTGGGCATCGGCGTGCGCACCACCTATCTGGCCGCGCACGCGCTGCCGCCGGAATACCGCGATGACGCCGACGGCTACGTCGATGCGCTGATCGATTGGCTGCCACAGCTGCATGCGGAAGGGCTGGTGGACGCGGTGGACGCGTTCTGCGAAAGCATCGGCTTCTCGCCGGCGCAGACCCGCCGGTTGTTCGAAGCCGCGCGCACGCTCGGCATCCCGGTGAAGCTGCACGCCGACCAGCTCAGCGACCTCGGCGGCGCCGCGCTGACGGCGGAATTCGGCGGCCTGTCCGCCGACCATGTCGAATACACCGGCGAAGACGGCGTGCGCGCGATGGCGAAGCGCGGCACGGTGGCGGTGCTGCTGCCCGGCGCCTTCCACGTGCTGCGGGAGACGAAGCTGCCGCCGATCGCGCTGCTGCGCGAACACGGCGTGGCGATGGCGGTGGCCACCGACTGCAACCCGGGCACGTCGCCGCTGCTGTCGCTGCGGCAGGCGATGCAGCTGGCCTGCACGCATTTCCGGCTGACCCCGGAAGAAGCGCTGCGCGGCGCCACCGTCAACGCCGCGCGCGCACTGGGCCTGGCGGACCGCGGCATCCTGCGGAAGGGGCTGCGCGCCGATCTGGTGGCCTGGGAAGTCGCCCACCCCGCCGAACTGTGCTATTGGCTTGGCGGTCAACTGGCCACGCGCATCTACGTGGCCGGCCAACCGCTTTCCTGATCCGGAGATCCCGATGCGCCTCACCCTGCTTGCCGCTGCCTGCTTGCTGTCCGCCCCCATCGTCGCCCACGCCCAGGCCACCGACGCCGCGCGCAAGCTGGCGCAGGACGCGATCATCGTCGACACCCATATCGACGCACCCGGCGTGCTGACCGACAAGTGGGCCGACCTTGCCGGCGCGCACAAGGACCGCGAGTTCGATTACCCGAGGGCGCGCGCCGGCGGGCTGGACGTGGCGTTCATGTCGATCTACACCTCCCCGCGGCAGGACGCCGACGGCAGCGCCTGGCAGGCCGCCAACGCGATGATCGACGGCGTCGAGGCGCTGGTGCAGCGGCATCCCGGCAAGTTCGCCATCCTCACCTCGCCGGGCGATGCCACGCGCCTGCTCGAAGGCGGCCGCGTGCTGCTGCCACTGGGCATGGAGAACGGCGCGCCGCTGCAGGACAAGCTGGAGAACGTGCGGTTCTTCTTCGACCGCGGCGTGCGCTACATCACCCTCGCCCACAGCGCCGCCAACCGGTTGGCCGATTCCTCCTACGCCGCCGAGAAGAAGTGGAACGGGCTGAGTCCGTTCGGCCGCGAGGTGGTGGCGGAGATGAACCGGCTCGGCATCATGGTGGACGTCTCGCACCTGGGCGATGCCTCGGCGCTGGAGGCGATCCGCCTCAGCAAGGTGCCGGTGATCGCCAGCCATTCGGCCTTCCGCCATTTCACACCCGGCTTCGAGCGCAACATCAGCGACGAGATCGCCAAGGCGGTGGCAGCGCGCGGCGGCGTGGTGCAGGTACCGTTCGGCACCGCCTTCATCAACCCCGACAGCGCCGCCGACCTGCAGGCGCAGTTCCGCGCGCGGGTGGCGTTCGACCAGCGCAATCTGGAGCTGAAGGCGCAGGGCAAACCGCAGGAAGACCGTGCGGCGTTCGAAAAGGCGTGGGAGCAGGCGCATCCGGTGCGCAGCAGCACGCTGGCGCAGGTGCTGGACCAGATCGACTACGGGGTGAAGCTGCTCGGCGTCGACCACGTCGGCATCGGTTCGGATTTCGACGGCGTGGGCGGCGAGCTGGCCAATGAACTCAAGACCGTGGCCGACTTCCCCAATCTGGTGGCCGGCCTGCAATCGCGCGGCCATTCCGATGCCGACATCCGCAAGATCCTCGGCGGCAACCTGCTGCGCGCCTGGGCGGCGATCGAGGCCGGCGCCGGCAAGTAAGCTCGCGATCCTGCGCGCCCGGCCATCCGGGCGCATGGCCCTGAAACGCGAAGACCCCGCCGAGGCGGGGTCTTCATCGTCACGGCAGCGCCGGGATCAGGCAGCGGTCTTCTTGACCGCCTTCTTCGCCACGCTCTTGCTGGCGACCTTCTTCGCGACCGGCGCAGCGGCGGTGCCGGCGGCCTTGGTCACGGTCTTCAGTCGCGCATTGCCGTAGCTGGCGTTGTAACGCTTGCCCTTGGCGGTCTTGCGGTCGCCCTTGCCCATCGTGTTGCTCCTGGATCGATACGTGTCGGTGGATCGCGCCGCGCGCGAGAACCGGGGATTCTAGCACGGCGCCCGGGCGGCACGCGGTGGGCCGGAAGGCGCGGGCTCGTTCAGTGCGAATGCGCGCAGGTGGCGTCGTGGACGTGACCGTGGTTCAGCCGCAGGTTGGCCAGATGCGCCAGCCCCACCAGGGTGCCGCCGAAGGTCATCACCACGGCATGCAGCACCACCGAGTGGTGCAGCGGCGGGTACAGCACCGCCAGCCACAGCGCACCCAGCCCGGGCAGCAGCAGCCCCAGCGCGCGCATCGTGCGGTGGCGGCGGTAGCTCCAGACCAGCACCGACAGGCCGAACAGGCTGGCAAAGGTCACGAACGCCGTCTCGAAGCCATCGTCCAGCCACAGCGCCACGCCCAGCGACGGCAGCAGCGCGACCGCCAGCGGGATCAGCGCGCAGTGGATGGCGCAAAGCAGCGAACCGGTGGCGCCGAGACGGTCCAGCAGCAGGTGCAGGCGTGAATTCATCGGGGCATGACGTCCGGCAGGGGGGAGTGCGATTTGTTATGTTATAACATTATCCCCGTCGGCGCACTCCTCTTTCCAACGGACCCGCATGTCATATCCCGCCCCCACCCTCCGGCCCGCCCTGCTTGCCTCCGCACTGGCGCTGGCGCTTTCTCCCGTCCTCCACGCTGCCGATGCGCCGCAGCAGGCCAGGCACGACAGCGCACCCAAGAACCTGAGTGCGGTCGAAGTGCATGCCACGCCGCTGGCGGACACCGCCGAGAACCTGACCGCGCCGGTGGAAGTGCTGGCCGGCAGCAAGCTGGACGAAGCCAAGGCAGGCACCCTCGGCGAAACCGTGGCCGGCCTGCCCGGCGTGCAAACCTCCAACTTCGGCCCCGGCGTGGGCCGTCCGATCATCCGCGGCCTGGACGGCGCACGCGTGCAGGTGCTGAGCGACGGCCTGGGCTCCGGCGACGTGTCCACGGTCAGCGTCGACCACGCGGTGAGCATCGAGCCCTTCCTTGCCGACCAGATCGAAGTGCTCAAGGGCCCGGCGACCCTGCTCTACGGCAGCGGCGCGATCGGCGGCGCGGTCAACGTGGTCGATGGCCGGATCCCGATCGTCCGCGCCGACGCCCCGCTGTCCGGACGCGCCGAATTCCGCCACGACGGCGTCAGCGATGGCAACACCGGCACGGTCCGCATCGACGGCGGCAGCGGCAGCATCGCCTTCCATTTCGATGCCCTGCATCGCGAAGCCGGCGACTACCGCATTCCCGGCTTCGCCGAGAGCGCCGAACACCGCGCCGAACTGGGCGAAACCCCGTCGCCGGACGAAGCCGGCATCCTCGCCAACAGCGCCGTGCGCACCGACAGCGCTGCACTGGGCATTTCCTGGATCGGCGAGCGTGGTTTCCTCGGTGCCGGCTACAGCCTGTACAACACCCGCTACGGCATTCCCGGCGGCCACGCGCATGGCGCCGGCGAAGATGACCACGCCGACCACGCCCTTGAAGAGGCGGGTCCGGTTCACGTGCAAATGGACCAGCGTCGCAACGAACTGCGCGGCGGCCTGGACGACCTCGGCCCGTTCGCCTCGCTGCGGGTGAAGGTTGCCGACACCAGCTACACCCACACCGAATTCGAGGGCGATGCGGTCGGCACCGTGTTCAACAACCGCAGCCGCGAGGCGCGGGTGGAGCTGGTGCACCAGCCGCTGGCCGGCTGGAACGGCGCGTTCGGCCTGCAAGCCAGCCAGCGCGATTTCACCGCGATCGGCGACGAGGCCTTCGTGCCCGGCACGGTGGCCGACGACACCGGCCTGTTCTGGATCGGCAAGCATGCGTTCGGGCCGATGCAGCTGGACCTGGGCCTGCGCCACGACCGCAACCACGTCGACGTCGACCGCGCTGCGTCGGCCGCGCCGGACCGCGATTTCAGCACCACCAGCGTGTCCGCCGGACTGGGCTGGGAGATCAATGATGCGCTGCACTTCAACCTCGGCCTGGACCGCGCGCAGCGTGCGCCGACCGCGGAGGAGCTGTATTCGTCGGGCCTGCACGTGGCCACCGGCAGCCATGAACTGGGCGACGCCGGGCTGGACACCGAAACCGCCAACCGCATCGAGCTGGGCATGCACCTGCACCACGGCCCGTTCGAACTGCAGCTGTCCGGCTGGCATGCCCGCTACGACGACTTCATCTATCTGGCCAACGCCGACATCAGCGTGGACGGCGCCCCGCTGCGCCTGTGGCGCCAGGACGACGCCCGCCTGAGCGGGTTCGAGGCCAAGCTGGACTGGGACATCGTCGACAACGGCAGCGGCCGCTGGTCGCTGGGCCTGTTCGCGGACAGCGTGCGCGGGCGGTTGGCGGCAGCGGCCGGCACCACCGCCGCGGTCTCGGTGGAGGTGCCGCACGGCGACCACAGCCACGTCGAGCAGGCGCAGGTTGCCGCCGGCGGCAACCTGCCGCGGATCGCCCCGTCGCGCACCGGCGTCCGCCTGCGCTGGGAACGCGACGCCTGGCGCGCCAGCGTCGGCGCGGTGCGCCATGCACGCCAGGACAAGGTGGCGGCGTTCGAGCACGCCACGCCCGGCTACACCCTGGTCGATGCCCACCTGGCCTGGCATCTGGATACCGCCGGTGGTCGTGAGTGGGAAGTGTTCCTCGATGCCGCCAACCTCACCAACCGCGAAGCGCGCCCGCATACCTCGTTCCTGAAGGACGTGGTTCCACTGCAGGGCCGCAACCTGGCGTTCGGCGTGCGGATGTTCTTCTGACCGAAGCTTCCGCGCGTCAGCTGCGCGCAGGCGGGGGCGTCACCCGGCTTCCCCGCCCGCGCAGCGCGCGCACAGGCCGTGCACTTCCAGCGTCTGCGCCTGCGGCGCGAAGCCCAGCGCACGCGCCGCCGCATCCAGCGTGGCGACGATGCTGGCGTCTTCCAGCTCGGTGGCCGAATGGCAGCGGTTGCAGATCAGGAACGGCACCGAATGCTGGGCGGCGTTGGGATGGTGGCAGGCCACGAACGCGTTGATCGACTCCAGCTTGTGGATGAAGCCGTTGGCCAGCAGGAAATCCAGCGCGCGATAGACGGTGGGCGGCGCCACGTTGGCGCCATCCTCGCCGGCGCGGAAGCGATCCAGCAGGTCGTAGGCCTTGATCGGCTGCCCGGCCTGCGCGATCAGGCCCAGCACGCGCGCGCGCTGCGCGGTCAGGCGCAGGCCGCGCTCGCCGCAGGCGCGCTCCACCGCGGCCACGAACGCGTCGGCGTCGTCGACATGGTGGTGCGGATCGGTGCAGGCATGTGATTTACCCATGCACCGATGATGCGGGCTGGAATGGCCCAGCTCAAGCCGCGGCCGTCGACCCCGCATCAACCGCGCGCGCCAGCGCGGCGGTCAGCACCGCTCAGCCGATCCGCGCGATGGCCGCATCGATCCGAGCCAGCGCTTCGTCGCGCCCGCACAGATAGACCGTCCAGCCGATATCCGGGCTGACCTGGGTGCCGGTGATGGCCACCCGCATCGGCTGCGCGATCTTGCCCATGCCGATGCCAAGGGCCTCGGACACCGCCTTCACGACATCGTGAATCGGATCGGGCGACCAGTCGACCAGTGCGGCAAGCCGCGCCCGCATCTGCGCCAGCGGTTCACGCGCGGCTTCCTTGAGATGCTTGGCCACCGACGCTTCGTCGTAGACGGTCAGCGGACCGAACCAGACCGCCGATTTCTCCGCCATTTCCCTCAGGGTCTGCGCGCGCTCGCGCAGCGCCACCACGAGGTCGGCCGGCTTCGGACCCTTCGCCAGATCGTATCCGGCCTGTTCCAGATGCCAGACGAGGTGCCTGGCCACGGCATCGGGAGCGTCGGTCTTCAGGTACTGCTGGTTGAGCCAGCCGAGCTTGGCCATGTCCAGCCGCGCCGCCTTGGCGTTGACGTCGGCGAGGTCGAACAGCGACTGCATCTCGGCGATCGAGAACACTTCCTGGTCGCCGTGCGACCAGCCCAGCCGCACCAGGTAGTTCAGCAGCGCGTGCGGCAGGTAGCCGGCATCGCGGTACTGCATCACGTCGGCCGCGCCGGTGCGCTTGGACAGCTTGGCGCCCTGCTCGTCCAGGATCATCGGCAGGTGCGCGAAGTGCGGCACCGGTGCACCCAGCGCCTTGTAGATGTTGATCTGGCGCGGCGTGTTGTTGACGTGGTCGTCGCCGCGCACCACGTCGGTGATGCGCATGTCGATGTCGTCCACCACCACCGCGAAGTTGTAGGTGGCGTAGCCATCGCTGCGGAAGATCACCAGGTCGTCGAGTTCGCTGTTGGCGATCTCGATGCGACCCTTGACCTTGTCGTCCCAGGCCACCACGCCGTCGTGCGGATTGCGGAAGCGGATCACCCGGTTGGGATCGTCGCGCCAGCCGGCGTTGGCATCGCGATAGGCGCCGTTGTAGCGCGGCTTCTCGTTCGCGGCGATCAGCGCTTCGCGCATCGCCTCGAGCTCTTCCTTCGACTCGTAGGCGTAGTAGGCGTGGCCGGACGCGACCAGCTGTTCGGCGACTTCCTTGTAACGATCCAGGCGATGGGTCTGGTAGATCGGGCCTTCGTCGTAATCCAGGCCCAGCCATTCCATCGCCTGCAGGATGGCGTCGATGGCCGCCTGCGTGCTGCGCTCGCGGTCGGTGTCCTCGATTCGCAGAACGAACTGCCCGCCCTTGCGGCGCGCTTCCAGCCAGCAATACAGCGCGGTGCGCGCGCCGCCGATGTGCAGGTAGCCGGTGGGAGAAGGGGCGAAGCGGGTGCGGACGGTCATGGGGACAGGGCAATAGAGCGGAATCGTGCATTTTAGCTTGTCCTCCCTCCCCTTCCTTGAAGGGGAGGGTTGGGGTGGGGTTGTGCCCCCCGCGCAAACGCCTCCTGCTGCCGGGACTTACAATTTCCGCATGACCACACTCTTCGTCTCCGACCTGCACCTCGACCCGGCGCGCCCGGACATCACCGCGCTGTTCGGCCGCTTCCTCGACGGCGAAGCACGCGGCGCCGATGCCCTGTACATCCTCGGCGACCTGTTCGAGGCCTGGGTCGGCGACGACGATCCATCCCAAGCCGGCGCGTTGGTGGCGGACAGGCTGCGCGCACTCGCCGATGCCGGCGTGCCGGCGTACTTCATCCGCGGCAACCGCGACTTCCTGCTGGGCGAGGCCTACGCCGCGCGCTGCGGCATGACCCTGCTCGACGACCCCACGGTGGTCGATCTGTACGGCACCCCCACCCTGTTGCTGCACGGCGACCTGCTGTGCACCGACGACACCGCCTACCAGCAGTTCCGCGCGCAGACGCGCAGCCCGCAGTGGCAGGCGCAATTCCTGGCGCAGCCGCTGGCGGGACGGCTGGCGTTCGCCGCGCAGGCGCGCGCGGCCAGCCAGGCGCGCTACGGCGAGCTGGTGGCGAAAGGCATGGCGGAAACCATCGGCGACGTGGCACCGGCCACGGTGCAGGAGTGGTTCGCGCGCCATGGCGTGCAGCGCATGATCCATGGCCACACCCATCGCCCGGCGTTCCACGACGAAGGCGAAGGCCGCAGCCGCATCGTGCTGGGCGACTGGTACGAACAGGGCTCGGTGTTGCGCGTCAGTGCGGACGGATGCGATCTCGCCCGCCTGTAGCGCGTCACTTCGCCGCTTCGCCGCAACCGCCGAAGTCGATGTCGCCGAAGTGGAACCTCGCCGCCAGCGCGTAGTTGTTGCCGGACATGCCGTCGCTGCACTCATCCTCGATGACCGTCAGCACGAATGAGCGGCCGTCATGGCTGCCCGCGATTTCCACCCCACCCGGGATGGCGCGACGCCGCCCCTGCAACACCAGGCCGGCGGGGTCGTCCGGGGTGCTGTAGGTCAGCCTGTCGCCCTCGATACTGGCGTTCCAGAACGGCTCGTTGCCGAACACGCGGAACACCTGCAGCGGCGCAGCCAGATCGCCTGGCGCCCGCTTTCCCATCGCCACCGCCTCCGGGGTAGCCGAAACAGGGCCGGCGGCGCTGGTACCCGATGCAGGCGTGGAGTCGGACGGCTGCGGCGCGCTGCATGCCGCCAGCAGCAGCGACAGGACGGCAATTGAGAGCTTCATGGCGGGCTTCCGGAGACGGGTAGCCAGTGTGCCGCAACCGTCGCCACGGCGCGGCATCGGGGCTCAGTCCGCCTCGGCCAGCAGGCTTTCCAGCTCTTCCGGATCGAACCCCGCCTGCAGCCGCGCCTCGGTATTGAACGGCTTGTGCAGCACGCCGCTGGCGTATTCGCGCAACAGTGCGCGGAAACGCGCGCGCGGCTCGACGCCGGCACGCTCGCAGTACCAGCGGTACCAGCGCGAACCGGCGGCGACGTGTGCCACTTCCTCGCGCAGGATGAGTTCCAGGATCGCGACGGTGGCCGCATCGCCCAACGCGCGCAGCTTCACGATCATCCCCGGCGTCACATCCAGCCCGCGCGCTTCCAGCACGCGCGGCACCAGCGCCATGCGTGCAAGGCCATCGTGGGCGGTCTTTTCCGCCATTTCCCATAGCCCGTTGTGGGCATCGAAATCGCCGTAGTCATGGCCCAGCTCGCGCAGCCGCGCGCGCAGCAGGTTGAAGTGGCGGGCTTCGTCGCTGGCCACCGACACCCAATCGGCCTGGAACGTGGACGGCATGCCGCGGAAGCGATACACCGCGTCCCAGGCCAGGTCCATCGCGTTGAACTCGATATGCGCCACCGCGTGGATGAAGGCGGCGCGGCCCTCGTCACTGCCGAAGCCGCGCCGCGGCAGGTCGCGCGGATGCACCAGCGCCGGGCGCGCTGGCCGGCCCGGCATGCGGATCGGTTCGGGTGGCGGGGCGTCGTCATCGACTACCAACTCACCGCGTGCAAATGCGGCGGCCATCTCCAGCGTCAGCGCGGGCTTGTCGTCCGCGGTGGCAGCGTCAAGGCAGGCGCGGGCGGCGGTGAAGAGGCTTTTCGTCACGATTGCGACCATCTCACAAGGCGAGTGCCGGGATGCGTTTCAACCAAGCGAATCACGTGGAGCGACTTGAAACGCATCCCGGCACTCGCCTGCGGGAAATGCACGCTTGCGGGGAACCACGTCGTGTCGCGGCTGCGTAGGCCCGGCCTCGCAAGTCGCTTCAGGTGATTCGCTTGGTTGCGAGGCCGGGCCTACGCAGCCCCACACACCGTCACGCCCGATCAGGAAGCCCGCCGCTTCTTCTTCGCCTCGTCCGAGCGCTGCTGCTGGATGCGCTCGAAATAATCGGCATCGATCCCGGTCACGTATTCGCCGTTGAAGCACGAACTGTCGAACCTGCGGCCCGGGAACTTCGGCCCGGCCACCGCGGTTTCAAGGTCGGCAAGGTCCTGGTAGATCAGCCAGTCGCAGCCCAGCAACTCTTCGATTTCCTTCTCGCTGCGACCGTGCGCCACCAGCTCCTCGCGCGACGGCATGTCGATGCCGTACACGTTCGGGTGGCGAACCGGCGGCGCGGCGGAAGCCAGATAGACCTTCTTGGCGCCGGCATCGCGCGCCATCTGCACGATCTGCTGGCTGGTGGTGCCGCGCACGATGGAATCGTCCACCAGCAGCACCACGCGGTTGCGGAACTCCAGCGGGATCGGGTTGAGCTTGCGCTTGACCGACTTCGCCCGCTCGCCCTGCCCCGGCATGATGAAGGTGCGGCCGACGTAGCGATTCTTGATGAAGCCTTCGCGGTACTTCACGCCCAGCGTGTTGGCGATCTCCAGCGCCGAGTCGCGGCTGGTGTCGGGGATCGGGATGACCACGTCGATGTCGTGGTCCGGCCGCTCGCGCAGGATCTTCTCGCCCAGCGTCACGCCCATGCGCATGCGCGCCTTGTGCACCGAGATTTCCTCCATCATCGAGTCGGGCCGGGCGAAATACACGTACTCGAAGATGCAGGTGGCGTGCGGCGCGGCGGGTGCGCACTGGCGCGCGAACAGCTCGCCACTGTTGGTGATGATGATGCCCTCGCCCGGGGCGACGTCGCGCACGCGCTCGAAGCCCAGCACGTCCAGCGCCACCGACTCCGAGGCAACGATGAATTCATCGCCGGCGGCGCCGCTGCGCTTGCCCAGCACCAGCGGGCGAATGCCGTGGGGGTCGCGGAACGCCACCAGACCCAGCCCCAGCACCGTGCAGACCACGGCGTAGCCGCCCTTCACGCGCCGGTTCACGCCTTCCAGCGCGGCGAACACCGCGTCCGGCGTCAGCGCGTGCTGGCTGTCCAGCTCGTGCGCGAACACATTCAGCAGCACTTCCGAATCCGAGCCGGTGTTGACGTTGCGGCGGTCCTGTTCGAACACCTCGCGGCGCAGCGCATCGGCATTGGTCAGGTTGCCGTTGTGCGCCAGCGCGATGCCGAACGGCGAGTTGACGTAGAACGGCTGCGCCTCGTCGCTGCCTTCGCTGCCCGCGGTCGGGTAGCGGCAGTGGGCGATGCCGACCTGGCCTTCCAGCAGGGCCATCGACTTGGCGTCGAACACGTCGCGCACCAGCCCGTTGCCCTTGTGCACGCGCAGATGCGAGCCGTGCACGGTGGCGATGCCGGCCGCGTCCTGGCCGCGGTGCTGGAGCATGGTCAGCCCGTCATACAACAACCCGGCCACTTCGCTGTGGCCGACGATACCCACGATGCCGCACATGCTTGGGACTTCCTGTTGGTTTGGCTCAGGGATGCGGACGGACCATGCCGTCCTTGCCTGCGGCCTTGAGTTTGGCCTTCAGCGCATCGGCTTCGGCGCGGGTCATCACCGGGCCCACCCGCACCCGGGTGAGGGTGCCATTCGGACCGGGCACGGAATCGGTGAACGCATTGAAACCGGCCTTGCGCAGCGCGTCGCGCTGGGCCAGCGCGTCCGGTGCCGAGGAGAACGCGCCGATCTGCACCACGAAACCGGTGCCGGCGGGATTGGCCGGCTTCGCCGGCAGCGGCTCGGGCTTGGCTGCTGGCGCGGTGGCCGGCTTGGCTGGTTCGGTCTTGACCGGCTCGACCTTGGCCAGCGGCTTGGTTTCGATCTTCGGTTCCGCCGATGCGGGCTTGGTCGCCGCCGGCGGCGCCGGTGCGGCCGGCGCGGCGGTGGCCGCGGCATCCAGCGCCAGCACCTTGGCATCCACGTCGCTGCGCACCTGGCCGGCGCGCAGGCGCGCCGATTCGGCGGTGGCGCGGTCGGCGAACGGCCCGATGCGCACGCGCTGTGCCTGGCGATCACCCAGCGCCACCGCTTCGCGATAGCCCGGCAGGCCGGCAGCAGCCAGCGCAGCAATCACCTTGTCCGCATCGGCCGAGCTGGCGTAGTTGCCGAAGCTGACCGCGAAGTCGCCGGCCGCGACCGCTGCCAACGGCGCCGCGTCAGCCGCAGGCGCCTCGGAGGCGGCGGGCATCGCGCTCGGCATGCCGGAAACACCTCCCGTGGGTGCAGCCGCGGGGGCCACCAGCGGCAGGTCCTGGGTCACGGTGCCGTCGGGCGCCTTCGGTTCCGGCGGCACGCGCAGCGACACATCGGAGACGCCACTGTCAGGCGCGGGCCCCTTGACCAGCAGCGGCAGGAAGATGACGGCCAGCGCGACCAGCACGGCGGCGCCGACCAGGCGCTGTTTCAGCGACGTATCCATCGGCATTCCGTGGGGCCAGGGCGCGGTGGGAGGACGGATTATACCGGCATGCCGGCGGCGGTCAGTCCGCGGCGTTCAGGTAGCGCAGCGCTTCCGCGGCGGCGTGGAACGAGCCGAACGCCAGCACCCGGCCGTCGGGCGCCGCCCGCGCCAGCGCTGCCGCCAGCGCGCCCGCCACGTCGGCGTGGCAGCCCGCAGCAGCGGCCGTGCCCGCCAGTCGCTGCGCCAGCGTCGCCGCATCGCTGCCGCGCGGGCCGGCGTCCAGCGAGCCGGCCAGCAGCCAGCCATCCACTTCATCGGCCAATGCGGCCACCACGCCGGCGGCGTCCTTGTCGGCGAGCGCCGCGTACACGGCCACGGTGCGTCGCTTCGGCTGGCTGTGCAGCCAGCCGGCCAGCGCGGCGGCAGCCTGCGGGTTATGGCCCACGTCGACGACGATTTCCACGCCAGCGCGCTCGAACCGCTGCAGCCGCCCCGCGACCGCGGCATCGGCCACGCCGCGCGCCAGCGCCTCCTCCTCCAACGGCAGGTCGAGCGCACGCAGCGCGGCGATCGCACAGGCGGCGTTGCGCAGCTGCACCGGTGCGCCCTGCGCCTGCATCGGCAGCGGCAGGATCATTTCGTAGCCGACTTCGCGCCAGCGCCAGTGCCCGGCATCGACCGGCTCGGCGAAGAAATCGTTGGCGATCCGCCAGGCCGGCGCGCCGATGGCGTAGGCGTGGCGCAGCACGCTGGCCGGCGGGTCGTCGTCGCCCAGCACCAACGGCTTGAAGGGGCGCGCGATGCCGGCCTTCTCGAAGCCGATCGCCTCGATGTCGCCACCCAGCCAGTCCTGATGGTCCAGACCTACCGTGGTGACGATGGCGGCGTCGGCATCGACGATGTTGACCGCGTCCAGCCGCCCGCCCAGCCCCACCTCCAGCACGACCAGGTCGAGCCCGGCGCGCGCGAACAGCCACAGCGCGCACAACGTGCCGTATTCGAAATAGGTCAGCGGGATGTTACCGCGCGCAGCCTCCACCGCCTCGAAGCCTTCGATCAGTGCGTCATCGTCGACGTCGCGGCCGTCGATGCGCACGCGCTCGTTGTAGCGCAGCAGGTGTGGCGACGTGTAGGCGCCGACGCGCAGCCCCTGCGCGCGCGCGATCGCCTCCACGAATGCCACCGTCGAGCCCTTGCCGTTGGTGCCGGCCACCGTGACGACATGGGGAGCCGGCTTGCCCAGCCCCATCCGCGCGGCGACATCGCGCACGCGCTCCAGGCCCATGGCGATGGCATTCGGATGCTGGCGCTCGATGAAGGCGAGCCAGTCGGGAAGCGTGCGTGACATGGCGATATTGTAGGAGAGCGCCGACGCGCCAGCCGGGCTGCGCTTACAGCGCGCGGTGCTTGGCCTCGCCGAAGAACGGCGTATGGTGGGCGCAGTCGTTCAGGCGCACCACTTCCAGCGAATCCACGTCCGGGCCTTCGAGCAGGTTCAGCGTGGTGGGGGCCTGGCGGAAGCTCCACAGCCTGGTCAGCGGCAGGCCAAGGATGCGCGCCAGCAGTACCCGGTTGACCGCATCGTGGGCGACCACCAGCAAGGTGTCCTCGGCGCCCAACCCTTCGCAGGCCCGCGCCAGTGCAACCCAGGCGCGATCCAGCACCATCTGCAGCGATTCGCCGCCGGCGCCCGGCATCAGCACGGTGTCCGGCGCCTCGCGCCAGGCGCGCAGGCGCTGGGGATCGCGTTCGGCGATCTCGCTGGCCAGCAGGCCTTCCCATTCGCCGTGGGCGATTTCAAGGAAGCCATCGTCGAAGCCCAGCCGCGACGCGCGCGCAACGCCCAGCGCCAGCTGCGCGGTGCGGGTGGCGCGTGCCAGCGGCGAGGCCACGGCGCGGTCGATGCGCAATGACATCAGGCGTTCGCCCAGGGCCGTCGCTTGGGCGATGCCCAGGTCGGAAAGGGGAATGTCCACCTGGCCCTGATAGCGGCCTTCGGCGTTCCACGGGGTTTCGCCGTGGCGGGCAAGCAGGATCTTCATGCGCGGCGCGCTCAGCGATTGTGCAGCGCACAATCCTAGCAAGGTTGCACGCGGTTTACACCGGGCGCGGTAGGCTTGGGTTTCCGCAGACAGGAGTCCGGGACATGCAGGCCACAGGCGAGTTCGAAGTCACGCGCATCCCGCAGGAAGAACTGGAGATCGGCGAGGGCGCGACCATCGGCCATTCGCGCTTCGAAAAGCGTTTCCGCGGCGGGCTGGAGGCCTCCAGCGTGGTCCACATGCTGGCGCTGATGTCGCCCGTGCAGGGCTCCGGCGCCTACGTGGCGATCGAGCGGATCGAGGGCACGCTGGACGGCCGCCGCGGCAGCTTCTTCGCCCAGCACAACGGCACCATGGATCGCGGCAAGCCGTCGCTGGACGTCACCGTGATCCCCGACTCCGGCACCGGCGAACTGGAAGGCCTGCACGGGCGCATCCGCATCGACATCACCGACGGCAAGCATTACTACACGTTCGATTACGACTTCCGCGACGCCTGACCCGGCCCGCCGGGCAAACGAAAACGCCGGCGCGAGGCCGGCGTTTCCAGTTGCGGGCAGCGGCGCTTACTTCTTCGGCGCCACGCCCAGTTCCTGCAGCAGCTGCGGCGCCGGCATGACCTCCTGCATGATCCAGCGCATGTAGCGCTGGTCCACCGAGATCATGCGGGTCATCACCGGCTCGAACACCCAGTTGCTGGCCACGGCTTCCTGGATGCCGTCGAAGGCCAGGCCCACCAGCTTGCCCTGCGCGTCCAGCACCGGCGAGCCGGAGTTGCCGCCGGTGATGTCGAGGTCGGACAGGAAGTTCACCGGCACCGTGCCCAGGCGCTTGTCGGCCAGCCCGCCATGGCGCTTGGCGGCCACCGCGTCGAGCAGCGCCTTCGGGTTGTCGAACGGCTCGGCGCCGGTTTCCTTGGCCGCCACCTGTTCCAGCAGGGTGAACGGCTGCTGCACGCTGCCGTCCAGCTTGGTGTAGCCCTTGACGGTACCGAAGGTGATCCGCAGCGAGGAGTTGGCGTCCGGATAGACCGCCTCGCCCTTGCTCTTCTTGTAGTCGGCCATCGCCTGGAGGTACAGCGGGCGGGCCTGCAGCGCGGTGCCGTACACCGCCTTCGACTTCTTCTCCATCTCCATCAGGGTGGGCATCACCGCCACCGCATACTGGATAGCCGGATCCGTGCTGGCTTCGAAGGCTGCCTTGTCGGCGTTCAACCACTTCAGCCGCTCGTCCAGGCTGGCCAGTTTGCTGCCGTCCAGGCGCGCCAGCGCCTTGTCTGCGGCGGCCTTGTCGCTGCCACCCAGCCAGCCGTCCACCGCGGCGACGTGCTGCGCCGAAGGCAGCGCCACGTAACGGTCCAGCCAGTACTGTTGCAGCTGGCGGTCCATTGCCGGCACGTAGCGGCGTTCCATCTGCTTGAGGCTGCCCTCGATCACCGGCAGGTCGCGCTGCTGGTAGCCGGACTCGCGCTCGGCATCGGGCTTCTGCTTTTCGATGGCGAGGCGGTACAGGCTGACCGCGGTACCCAGCACGCCGCTGCGGTTGAAGCTGCCCAGCACCAGGTCGCGTTCCTGGGTCAGCTTGGCATCGTCCACCAGCTTCACCAGCGTGGCGTGCGCGGCCAGCGCCGGCTTGCCGGCCTCGCCCTGCGCCCGCAGCCAGTTCAGCACTGCCGCTTCCTCATTGCGCTTGAAACCCAGCACGTCGTTGCGGGCGAAGCCTTCCAGCTGGCCGTCGAAGTTCTTGCTGGTGTTGTTCCAGCCGGCCATCGTGGCGGCGTACTTCACCGCGATGTCGGGATTGTCCTTTCCCGCCGCCTCGACCAGCGCGATCTGATCCTTGTAGGCCTTGGAAATGGCCGGATAGCGCCATGCCTGGGTGTTCTCGAACTCCGCCGCCAGCGCGTAACGATCAGTGCGGCCCGGATAGCCCGCCACCATCACGAAGTCGCCCGCGCCCAGCGGCTTGTCGGCGATCTTCAGCCAGTGCTTCGGCTGGTAGGGCACGTTGTCCTTGCTGAACGCCGCCGGCTTGCCGTCCTTGCCCACGTAGGCGCGGTAGAACGAGAAGTCGCCGGTGTGGCGCGGCCACATCCAGTTGTCGATGTCGCCACCGAACTTGCCGACGCTGGCGGGCGGTGCGTAGGCCAGGCGCACGTCCTTGATCTCGAGGTTCTTGAACAGGCGCCAGGTGTTGCCGCCCATGAAGCTGTAGACCCGGCAGCGGTAGCCGGCATCGGCTTCGCAGGCGCTGGTGGTCTTCTTCTCGAAGGCTTCCAGCGCGTCGGCGCGGGCGACCGGGTCGCTGCCCGCCGCCGCCATCGCCACCTTGGCGTCCGCGGTGACGTCGGTGATGTCTTCCAGCACGTAGATGCGCGCGTTCGGACCGGCCGAGAGTTCATCGGCCTGTGTTGCCGGGTTGAAGCCGTCGCGGATCAGGTTCTTCTCGGCGGTGGAATTCAGCTGGATCGCGCCGTAGGCGCAGTGGTGGTTGGTCGCCACCAGGCCCTGGGGCGAGACGAAGCTGGCGGTGCAGCCGCCCAGCGACACCACCGCGCCCATCGGATCACCGGTGAGGTTGGCCAGCTGCTTCGGGTCCAGCTTCAGGCCGGCCTTCTTCAGCGGGCCGGCGATTTCCGGCAGCTGCTGCGGCACCCACATGCCTTCGTCGGCATGCACGGCGGCGGCGAAGCTGGCGGTGGCCGCGGCGATGCCGGCGGCGAGGAGGGTCTTGCGCATCGTTGTTGTCCTTGGTGGTTGCATCGGGGGAACGCGGGAATCGGGCTTACTCGGCGGGCAGCTGCATTTCCTGCAGCAGGTGCGGCGCCGGATAGACCTTGGCCAGCAGCCAGCGCAGGTAGCGCATGTCCACGTGGATCGCACGCTTGTAGCGCGGGTCGAACATCCAGCTGGCGCTGACCGCCTCCCAGTTGCTGTCGAAGTTCAGGCCGATCAGCTTGCCCTGCGCATCCAGCACCGGCGAGCCGGAATTGCCGCCGGTGGTGTCGAGGTTGGTCATGAAGTCGACGGTCTGGGTCTTCAGCTCCGGATCGGCGGTGCTGCCGAAATCGCCCTTGGCGATCGCGTCCAGCAGCGGCTTCGGCGCATCGAACGGCTCGACTCCGGTCGCCTTCTCGACGATGCCGGCCACCGTGGTCAGCGGGCGGTAGTCCATGCCGTCGCGCGGCGACAGCGGGCTGACCTTGCCGTAGCTGATGCGCAGGGTGGAATTGGCGTCCGGGTAGACCGCCCTGCCCTGCGAATTGCGATAGGCGATCAACGCCTGCATGTAGGCCGGGCGCAGCCGCAGCAGTTCACCGGCGCGCTGCTTGGCTTCCGCTTCCAGACGCAACAGCGCCGGCTGCAGGGTGGCGGCGGCCTTGAGCAGGGCGTCGTCCGATGCCGCAAATGCGGAGGCGTCGAGCTTCAGCGCGTCCAGACGCGTGGCTTCGTCGCCGAGCCGGGTGCCGGCATACAGCGCGTCGAGCCGCTGCGCGGCCTCGGCTTCGTTGCTGCCGAACACGGCATCGAACTCGGCCACGCGCTGTCCGGCCGGCAGCGCGAAATAGCGTTTCAGCGCGTAACGCAGGGTGGCCTTTTCCACCTCCGGGTCATAGCGGCGCTGCAGCTGCTTCAGGCCGCCCTCGATCAGCGCCTCGTCGCGCTGCTGGAAGCCGGTTTCGCGCTGCGCATCCGGCTTGCCGCGCTCCAGCGCCAGCCGCTGCAACGTCACCGCCGAACCCAGCAGGCCGGGGCGCAGGAACGGGAGAATGAAGTCGCGTTCGCGGTTGGCGTCATCGGCATCCAGTTCCGCCTGCATCGCGCGGATGCCGGCCAGCTTCGCCTTCGCCCCGGGCTGCTTGCCCAGCCACGCCAGCATCGCCGCCTCGTCCTCGCGCCGCACCCGCACCGCGTCGCTGCGGCGCAGGCCTTCCAGTTCGCCCTGCGCACGCTTGAGCGTGTTCTTGTAGCCGGCGACGCTGGAGGCATAGGCCACCTGCTTGGCCTTGCTGCCGGCGCTGGCCTGCTCGACGGTATCGATCAGGCCGTCGTACATCGCCACCCGGGTGGGCAGCAGCCAGTCGATCTGGCCAGCGAATTCGGAAGCGGTGCGATGGCGGAAGGTGCGGCCGGGATAACCCGCCAGCATCGCGAAATCGCCCGCCTTCACCGGTGCGGTCGATACCGTCAGGTGCGCGGGCGGCGCATAGGGGACGTTGTCCTTGCTGTACGCGGCCGGCTTGCCATCCTTGCCGACGTAGGCACGGTAGAAGGTGAAATCGCCGGTGTGGCGCGGCCACATGAAATTGTCGATCTCGTCGCCGTAGTTGCCGATCGCGCGGGGCGGCGCGTAGACAAGGCGGATGTCCTTCAGCTCCAGCTGCTTGATCAGATAGAAGTCGCTGCCGTAGTACATGTCGGCGACGCTGCAGCGATGGCCGGCATCGGCCTCGCACTCGGCGACCGCGGTCTTCTTCGCCGCATCCACGGCATCGTAATAGGCGCGCCCGGTCTTGCCCTTCGCATCGGTCAGGATGCGGTCGGTGATCTTGTCGAACCCCACCGTCACCCAGATCCGCGAGGCGGGGCCGGCCGAGACCTCATCGGCGCGGGTGGCGGCGATGAAGCCGTCCTGGATCAGGTTCTTCTCCGCGGTGGAATTGAGCTGGATCGCACCCATCGCGCAGTGGTGGTTGGTCACCACCAGCCCTTCCGGCGAGACGAAGCTGGCGGTGCACCCTCCCAGCGACACCACCGCGGCCAGCGGCGGCTTGGTCACGTCGGCCAGCTGGGCGGGGTCGCCCTTGAAACCGGCGGCCTGCAGCTGGGCGGCCAGCTGCGGCAGCTGCGAGGGCATCCACATGCCTTCGTCGGCATGGGCCGCGCCGCCGGCAAGGGTCATCGCCAGGGCGACGGTCAGGGTGCGTTTGCGCATGGTCGGGGCTCCGGGAACGGCAAACCCGTATTAGACCATCCCCGCCCCGCGCCGGCCCGTGACCTTGGTCAGGCCGGCATGGACGGGAACGGCGGTAAAATGGCGGTCTTATCCCGACCGGTCATGGACATGACGCAAGCGAACACGATGCGGGCGCTGGTCAAGCGCGAAGCCGCCAAGGGCATCTGGATGGAACAGGTGCCGGTGCCGGTGCCGGGCCCGAACGAGGTCCTGATCAAGCTGGAAAAGACCGCCATCTGCGGCACCGACCTGCACATCTACCTGTGGGACGACTGGAGCCAGCGCACCATCCAGCCGGGGCTGACCATCGGCCACGAGTTCGTCGGCCGCATCGCCCAGCTCGGGTCGGCGGTCACCGGTTACGAAGTCGGCCAGCGCGTCTCGGCCGAGGGCCACATCGTCTGCGGCCACTGCCGCAACTGCCGCGGCGGCCGCCCGCACCTGTGCCCGAACACGGTGGGCATCGGCGTGAACCGCAACGGCGCCTTCGCCGAATACATGACCATGCCGGCCAGCAACCTGTGGCCGATTCCCGACCAGATCCCGTCCGAGCTGGCCGCGTTCTTCGACCCCTACGGCAACGCCGCGCACTGCGCGCTGGAGTTCGACGTGATCGGCGAAGACGTGCTGATCACCGGCGCCGGCCCTATCGGGATCATCGCCGCCGGCATCTGCAAGCACATCGGTGCACGCAACGTGGTAGTCACCGACGTCAACGACTACCGCCTCAAGCTGGCCGCCGACATGGGTGCCACCCGCGTGGTCAACGTCGCCAACACTTCGCTCAAGGACGTGATGGCGGACCTGCACATGGAAGGCTTCGACGTGGGCCTGGAGATGAGCGGCAACCCGCGCGCCTTCAACGACATGCTCGACTGCATGTACCACGGCGGCAAGATCGCGATGCTCGGCATCATGCCCAAGGGCGCCGGCTGCGACTGGGACAAGATCATCTTCAAGGGTCTGACCGTGCAGGGCATCTACGGCCGCAAGATGTACGAGACCTGGTACAAGATGACCCAGCTGGTGCTGTCCGGTTTCCCGCTGGGCAAGGTGCTGACCCACCAGCTGCCGGTGGAGGATTTCCAGAAGGGCTTCGACCTGATGGAAGCGGGCAAGGCCGGCAAGGTGGTCTTGAGCTGGAATTGACGAGACTGGTCGGGCATGAGGCGGCCGGGGCTGCCTGTGCACGACCATCGCCGGCATGGACGCCGCCGATGAGCCTACATGGACGTATTCACGGCGTGTCGGGCACAGGCAGCCCCGGCCGCCTCATGCGTACGGAACAATCATGTCCCTGACCCAACCTGCTCTTACCAGGCGTTTTGCCGACACCCTCGACGAGATCCGCGCCGCCGGCCTGTTCAAGTCGGAGCGCATCATCATCTCCCCGCAGTCGGCCGAGATCGAACTGGCGGACGGCCGCAAGGTGCTGAATTTCTGCGCCAACAATTACCTCGGGCTCGCCGACCACCCGGAGGTGATCGCCGCCGCCAAGGAAGCGCTGGACAGCCACGGCTTCGGCATGGCCAGCGTGCGCTTCATCTGCGGCACCCAGGACCTGCACAAGCAGCTGGAACGGACCATCGCCGACTTCTTCGGCACCGAGGACACCATCCTCTACGCCGCCTGCTTCGACGCCAACGGCGGGCTGTTCGAGCCGCTGCTGGACGAGAACGACGCGATCATTTCCGACGCGCTCAACCACGCCTCGATCATCGATGGCGTGCGCCTGTGCAAGGCCAGGCGCTACCGCTACGCCAACAGCGACATGGTCGACCTCGAGACGCAGCTGCAGCAGGCCAAGGCGGACGGCGCGCGCACCATCATGATCACCACCGACGGCGTGTTCTCGATGGACGGCTTCATCGCGCCGCTGGACGAGATCACGCGGCTGGCGAAGCAGTATGGCGCGCTGGTGCATATCGACGAATGCCATGCCACCGGCTTCCTCGGTGCGACCGGCCGCGGCAGCGCCGAGGTCAAGGGCGTGCTGGACCGGATCGACATCTTTACCGGCACCCTCGGCAAGGCGATGGGCGGCGCACTCGGCGGCTTCACCACCGCGAAAAAGGAAGTGATCGAGCTGCTGCGCCAGCGCTCGCGCCCCTACCTGTTCTCCAACTCGCTGCCGCCGCACGTGGTGGCCGCGGGCATCAAGGCCTTCGAGATGCTCTCGTCCGCGGGCGAGCTGCGCGACCGCCTGCGCGAGAACACCGCCTATTTCCGCGAACGCATGACCGCCGCGGGCTTCGACATCAAGCCGGGCGTGCACCCGATTTCGCCGGTGATGCTGTACGACGCCCCGCTGGCGCAGCGCTTCGCCGAGCGGCTGCTGGAGGAAGGCATCTACGCGATCGGCTTCTTCTTCCCGGTGGTGCCGAAGGGGCAGGCGCGCATCCGCACGCAGATCTCGGCGGCGCATACCCGCGAACACCTCGACCGCGCCATCGATGCGTTCATCCGCATCGGCCACGAACTGGGCGTGCTGAAGGCCTGAGGCTCAGCCGCCGCCAAGCGCGGCGACTTCCTGCGCGGTCAGCTCCCGCCATTGGCCCTTCGGCAGTTCGCCCATGGCCAGCGGCCCGATCGCCACCCGCAGCAGCCGCAGCACGCCGATGTCGAAGGCCGCCAGCAGCCGCCGGATCTGGCGGTTCCGGCCTTCGTCCAGGGTGATTTCCAGCCAGGCATGCTTCGCGCCGGCACGCAGCAGGGTGACGGACGCGGCGCGCAGCCATTCGCCTTCCACCGCCGCGCCGGCCTGCAGCGCCGACAGCGTTGTCGCATCGGGGATGCGGTTCACCTGCACGTGGTAGGTCTTGCCTGGGCCGCGCGCCGGATCGGTGATGTGCGCCGCCCACTGCGGGTCATTGGTGAACAGCAGCAGGCCTTCGCTGGCCTTGTCGAGGCGACCGACCGGGGCGATCCAGCCGAGGCCTGCGCCGTCGAAGCAGCGGTATACCGTGTCGCGACCGCGCTCATCGCTGGCCGTGGTGACCAGCCCGCGCGGCTTGTTGAGCATCAGGTAGCGCGGCGCGGCCTGTTCCGGCGCGGCGCCGTCGATGTCGATGCGGGCTTGGGTCACATCGGTCGGATGCTCGGGATCACGCACGACGCGCCCATCGAGGCGCACGCGGCCGTCACGAATGAGCCGTTCGGCCTGACTGCGCGAGCACAGCCCGCGCTTGGACAGCACCCGTGCCAGTCCGTGGCGCGCGCCCATGCGAAGCGGCGCCGGTCAGTTGGCCGTCTTGCTCTCCGCCGCGGGAGCCGTCTCGGGCGCGGCGGCTTCCGCAGCGTCCTTGCGCCCGACCACGCGCACGCCACGCGACTTCATCCACGCGTCGAACTCGTCGGCAGTCATGCGCTTGCCGTTCTGGGTCATGTTGAAGCGCCACGGCGTGTTGTCGAACGCGGTCTGCGGCTTGTAGGCGGCAGGGTCGATGCCCGCGGCACCCGGCGCTACTGACTTCGCCATTGCGCGGCAACCATCGACGCGGATCCGCGCCAGCACGTTGTCCACCGACAGCGCCTCGTCGAACGACTGCGCCAGCACGCCACTGGCACCACCCAGCTGGGTGATCGCCGGAGCGAACTCGGTGGCGACGGCGGAAATCACGGTCGGGCGAACCGGCACGGCCGAGACGACACCGGTTGCGCACACGTCGCCGCCTGCCTGCGCCAACCCTGGAACCGCAAGCAAGGAAAGCACACAGGTGCGAAACATGGACGACATGGCACAGACTCCCCAACGGACAGCGACAGTGTAGGCGCTGGCTGCGCCGCACCGCAATTGAATGCAACCGCAGCGCCCCAAAAAAAACGAAGCCCGGCACTTGGCCGGGCTTCGATACCTCGCGAACGACAGCCGGAATTACAGGCTGTTCAGCTCGGTGCGGCGGTTGGTCTCGCTCTTGCAGCCCGGCAGGGTCTGGCCCTTGTCTTCCAGCGGACGGCTCTCGCCGTAACCGGTCGGACCGTTCATGCGGCCGGCATCCACGCCGTTGCTGGTCAGGTAGTCATAGACCGCCTTGGCGCGACGCTCGGACAGGCTCTGGTTGTAGGCGTCGGTACCGCACTGGTCGGTGTGGCCGGCGACTTCAACCTTCAGCTCCGGATAGCGCTTCAGGATCTCGACGGCCTCGTTGAGGATCGCCACTGCGTCGGAGCGCAGGGTCGACTTGTCGAAATCGAAGTTCACGCCCTTCAGGTCGATCGAGACCGGCACCGGGCAGCCGTCCGGACCGATGGTCTGGCCAGCCTGCGAACCGGGGCACTTGTCGTTGCAGTTGTTGACGCCGTCGCCGTCGTCATCCATGTCGGCGCAGGTCTGCTGCGGCGCCGGGGCCGGAGCGATCGGGGCAACCGGCTCCGGGCCGAGCGCGATGGTCAGGCCGACCGAAGCCAGCAGGTCGGTGAACTGATCCTGCTGCTCGCCCAGACGGGCCTGCTGGTCGTCGAAGTCGACGCGGGTGCCGATTTCGGTGCGCAGATCCATGCGGCCGAAATCGAACTGCAGGCCGGCGCCGAGGTTGACCGCCAGGTTGGAATCCTTGTGATCCGCCGGCGAGGTCGGCAGGGTGGTCACGAACTCTTCCTCGTGACGCTGCCAGCCCAGGCCGCCGCGCAGGTAGGGCCACCACTTGGAGTCGGCGTTGCGGAAGTGGTAACGGCCGTCCAGCGAGACGCCGTACTGGCTCCACCACAGGTTCGGGTTGATGGTCTTGTCCGGGTTCTGGTAGTTCAGCTCGGTTTCCAGCGAGAAACGCTGGGTGAGGAACTTGCCGAAGCCGATGGTGCCGAAGAGGGCGTCTTCAGTGCCACGATCCGAGTCCTGGAAATTCACACCGGTCGAACCGGAAACGTACCAGCGATCGTCGAACTCCTGGGCAGACGCAGCCTGCGCCAGACCCAGACCACCCAGAAGGGCGGCGCAGAGGAGTTTCTTGTTCATGTTCAGCTCCTTGATTCAGTGAAAGAAACCGTGACGCAGATTTTTAAAGCGCTTGCTCCAGACGGCAGTTCCGGCGCTTGGCGCACGTTACAGCCGGGCACGTGAAAGCCGTGTTAACACTAACATAACGGATAAATGCCTGCAAAGTTGAGTGTGCCGGCGCCAGCCTTGCCCGCCCGCATGCAACCGACCATACGTGACGGTATGCTGCGGCGATGACGACCTCCTACCCGCATCTGCTGGCCCCGCTCGACCTGGGCTTCACCACCCTGCGCAACCGCGTCCTGATGGGCTCGATGCATACCGGGCTGGAAGACCACGCCGCCGACTTTCCCAAACTGGCGGCATATTTCGCCGAGCGCGCACAGGGCGGCGTCGGCCTGATGGTGACCGGCGGATTCGCACCCAATATCGTCGGCTGGCTCAAGCCGTTCGCCGGACGGCTGTCCCTGCCCTGGCACGTGCGCCGGCACCGCCAGGTGACCTCCGCGGTGCATGCCCATGGCGGCAAGCTTTGCCTGCAGCTGCTGCACGCCGGCCGCTATGCCTATCACCCGTTGTCGGTGGCGCCATCGCGATTGAAGTCGGCGATCAATCCGTTCACTCCGCGGGCGCTGTCGGCGCGCGGCATCGAACGCCAGATCCGCGATTTCGCCACCGCCGCGGCGCTGGCGCGCGAGGCCGGCTACGACGGCGTCGAGATCATGGGTTCGGAAGGCTATCTGCTGAACGAATTCACCACTCCGCGGGTGAACCGCCGCAGCGATGGCTGGGGCGGAGACGCCGCCAGGCGGATGCGCTTCGCCGTCGAAATCGTGCGCCGCGTGCGCGAAGCCTGCGGGCCGGACTTCATCCTCATCTACCGGCTGTCGCTGCTTGACCTGGTCGAAGGCGGCAACGATTGGGACGCCATCGTCGCCCAGGCCAAGGCGGTGGAAGCCGCCGGCGCCACCATCATCAACAGCGGCATCGGCTGGCACGAGGCGCGCGTCCCCACCATCGCCACTTCAGTGCCGCGCGCCGCCTTCGCCGGGGTGACCGCCAGGCTGAAGCCTCATGTAACGCTGCCGCTGGTTGCCAGCAACCGCATCAACATGCCGGACGTAGCCGAAGCGGTGTTGGCCGCGGGCAGCGCCGACATGGTGTCGATGGCCCGCCCGCTGCTGGCCGATCCTCAGTGGGTGAACAAGGCGCGCGCCGGCCGCAGCGATGCGATCAACACCTGCATCGCCTGCAACCAGGCCTGTCTGGACCACGTGTTCGAAAGCAAGCGCGCGAGCTGCCTGGTCAATCCGCGCGCCTGCGCCGAGACCGAGCTGAACTTCACCCCGACAAGCACGCCGAAAACCATCGCCGTGGTCGGTGCAGGCCCCGCCGGCCTGGCCTGCGCCACCGAGGCGGCCGGACGCGGCCATCGGGTGACCCTGTTCGATGGCGGCAGCGAGATCGGCGGCCAGTTCAACCTGGCCAAGCGCATTCCCGGCAAGGAGGAATTCCACGAACCGCTGCGCTATTTCCGCCATCGCATCGAAGAGACCGGCGTGGACCTGCGCCTGAACACCCGCGTGGACGCGGATGCGCTGGAAGGGTTCGACGAAGTGGTGGTTGCCACCGGCGTCACTCCACGCGGGCTGGATATCCCGGGCGCAGACCACGCCAGCGTCGTCAGCTACCTGGATGTGCTGGAAGGCCGGGTCGATGTCGGCGGCAGGGTGGCAATCATCGGCGCCGGCGGCATCGGTTTCGATGTGGCCGAGTTCCTGGCCCAGGCCGGCGGTTCGCCAACGCTGGATCCGGCGCGCTGGATGGCCGAATGGGGCGTGGACCCGACCTTCACTGCGCCGGGCGGGCTGGCGCAGCCGCATCCGGAACCGCCGGCACGGCAGATCTGGCTGCTGCAGCGCTCGTCCGGCAAACCGGGCGCCCGGCTGGGCAAGACCACCGGCTGGATCCATCGCGCCACCCTCAAGGCCAAGGCGGTCAAGATGCTGGGCGGCGTGGAATACGTGGGCGTGGACGACGAAGGCCTGCACATCCGTGTTGACGGCAGCGCGCAGACGCTGGCGGTCGACCACGTGGTGGTCTGTGCCGGCCAGGAGCCGCGGCGCGTATTGTTCGATGCGTTGTTGGCGCGCGGGCGCAAACCGCATCTGATCGGCGGCGCAAAACTCGCCGCCGAGCTGGATGCCAAGCGCGCGATCGACGAAGGCAGCCGGCTGGCGGCGGCGCTCTGAGATCACCCGAAGTGCTTTGGCCACCCTGGAACCGCGACCCAAGTCAACAAATTTCGGCACCCGCCCATTCAGCTTGTGTTGTGTAACCGGCGCCTACCTTGCGCCAACTTTTGGCCTGACCCACCGCCCATTCGCGTGATTGTCAGGTACACCGGCACGCCGGCCGAACCCATAACGGGACGGCGCGCCCGGGCAAAGGCCGCCATCAGAGCAGCCGCCCTCCCCAGTACGCCATGACGCAGGCTGCAGCATCCGCGAGATGCCCGCCCTGCGCCGCAACGGAGCAAGGAGTCCGACATGAAACTGGCGTGGATACTCTGGCTGTCGCACGTGTTGCCGCAGCCGGCCGCAGATTCGCTGTGCCTGTCCACCACTGTCTACCTGGAAGCGCGCGACCAGTCCGTCCTTGGCCAGCAGGCCGTGGCGGAAGTCGCACTGCGCCGCCGCGACAGTGGCCTGTGGGGTCATAACCTGTGCCAGGTGGTGACCGCACGCAAGCAGTTCGCCCCCACCATCGTCTCCCCGCAGACCCGCCTGTCCAACATCCAGGCCTGGTCGGAAGCGGTGGGCGTCGCGCTGGAATCCGAGCGCAACTGGGCGCTGCCGCGCGACCAGCGCAAGCTGGTGGTCCCCGGCGCCAGCCACTTCGCCGCCCACGCCATCGCCAGCCCGAGCTGGAATAGCGCCTTCCAGGTGGCGACCATCGGCGACCACACTTTCTATAAGGTGCAGAGCCTGCGGCCGGCCAAGCGCGGCTGATCGAAACGCGCGGCACGCTGCGTTGCGCGCAGCGGCATCGACGTGAAGGCTCGGATTGCGGATAGTCGTGGGCCTTCTCCGACTAGGCCACATGATGAAGCTCTACAGTTCGCCAGGCGCGTGCTCGCTGACCGACCACATCGTCCTGCAGTGGATCGGCGCGCCCTTCGAAGTGCAGCTCGTCTCCCGCGAGCAGCGCAACACCCCGGAATTCCGCGCCATCAATCCCGCCGGCGCGGTGCCCGCGCTGCAGGTGGGCGACTGGGTGCTGACCCAGAACTCGGCCATCCTGCACTACCTGACCGACCGCTTTCCCGAGGCTGGCCTGTGCGGCGATGGCAGCCCCGAAAGCCGCGCCGAGGTCAACCGCTGGCTGGCCTTCGTCAATGCCGATCTGCATCCGGCGTTCAAGCCGCTGTTCGGCGCCACTGCCTATCTCGAGGACCCGGCGCTGATCGCGAAGTCGCATGACGCCGCACGCAAGCAGCTGCGCGCGTTGTTCGAGCGCGCCGACGCCCAGCTGGCGGGTCGCGACTGGCTGGCCGGAAGCCGCTCGATCGCCGATCCCTACCTGTTCGTGGTGACGCAGTGGGCGAAGAAGACCGGCGTTGACCTGTCCGGCCTGGACAACCTCGCCCGCTTCGACGCACGCATGGCCGCCGACCCCGGCGTGCAGGCGGCGATGAAGGCCGAAGGCCTGCTCTGAGCCACCGCCATCCTGTTTGCGATGCAATGAAAAAGGCCGCGTGGAAACGCGGCCTTTTTCGTGGATCGCGCGGGGCTCAGCGCTGGTCGATCGGCACGAACTTGCGGTCTTCCGGACCCGTGTAGTTGGCCGACGGGCGGATGATCTTGCCGTCGATGCGCTGCTCGATCACGTGCGCGCTCCAGCCGGAGGTGCGCGCCAGCACGAACAGGGGGGTGAACATCGCGGTGGGCACGCCCATCATGTGGTAGCTGACCGCGCTGAACCAGTCGAGGTTGGGGAACATCTTCTTGATGTCCCACATCACCGACTCCAGGCGCTCGGCGATGTCGTACATCTTCGTGTTGCCCTGCTCCTCGGACAGTTCCTTCGCGACCTGCTTGATCACCTTGTTGCGCGGATCGGACACGGTGTAGACCGGGTGACCGAAGCCGATCACCACTTCCTTGCGCTCGACGCGGGCCTTGATGTCGGCCTCGGCCTCGTCCGGCGTCTCGTAACGCTTCTGGATCTCGAACGCGACCTCGTTTGCGCCGCCGTGCTTGGGCCCGCGCAGCGCGCCGATGCCGCCGGCAATGCACGAATGCATGTCGCTGCCGGTGCCGGCGATGACGCGGCAGGTGAAGGTGCTGGCATTGAACTCGTGCTCGGCGTACAGGATCAGCGAGGTGTGCATCGCGCGCACCCACGATTCCGGCGGCGGCTCGCCGTGCAGCAGGTGCAGGAAGTGGCCGCCGATGGAATCGTCATCGGTCTCGACGTCGATGACCCGGCCGTTGTGGCTGTAGTGGTACCAGTACAGCAACATCGAGCCGAAGCTGGCCATCAGCTTGTCGGCGATGTCGCGCGCGCCGGGATGGTTGTGGTCGTCCTTCTCCGGCGACACGCAACCCAGTACCGACACGCCGGTGCGCATCACGTCCATCGGGTGCGCCGACGGCGGCAGCTCCTCCAGCGCGGCCTTGACCGCCGCCGGGATGCCGCGCAGCGCCTTCAGCTTGGCCTTGTAGGCGCGCAGCTCGGCCCGGTTCGGCAGCTTGCCATGCACCAGCAGGTGGGCGATCTCCTCGAACTCACTGGTGGTGGCGAGGTCGAGGATGTCGTAGCCGCGGTAGTGCAGGTCGTTGCCGCTGCGACCGACGGTGCACAGCGCGGTGTTGCCTGCGGCGGTCCCGCTCAGGGCGACGGATTTCTTCGGCTTGAACGCGGGGGTTGCGGTCTGTTCGCTCATCGATGTGTCCTCCGGCTTATTTCGTCTGCGCAAACAGCGTGTCGAGCTTGTCCTCGTAGGCGTGGTAGCCCAGGAAGTCGTACAGCTCGGCGCGGGTCTGCAGGGTGTCGATGATGTTCTTCTGGGTGCCTTCGCGGCGCACCGTCTCGTAGAAATGCAGCGCCGCCTTGTTCATAGCGCGGTAGGCGCCGCAGCAGTACAAGGCGATGTCGACGCCGGCATCGCGCAGCTCGTCAGTGGTGAAGAACGGCGTGCTGCCGAACTCGGTGAGGTTCGCCAGGATCGGCACTCTCACTGCCGTCTTGAACTTGCGGTAGTCGTCCAGCGTCCTCATCGCCTCGGGGAAGATCATGTCGGCGCCGGCCTCGACGTAGGCCACCGCGCGCTCAATGGCGCTGTCGATGCCCTCCACCGCGGCCGCGTCGGTGCGCGCCATGATGACGAACTCGCGATCGGTGCGCGCGTCCACCGCGGCCTTCACCCGGTCGACCATCTCGTCCTTCGTCACCACTTCCTTGCCGGGACGATGGCCGCAGCGCTTCTGCCCGACCTGGTCTTCCATGTGCACGGCGGCCACGCCGATGCGCTCGAAGTTGCGGATGGTGCGGCCGATGTTGAACGCCCCGCCCCAGCCGGTGTCGATGTCGACCAGCAGCGGCATGCCGGTGGCGTCCACGATCCGGCGCGCGTCGGTGAGCACGTCTTCCATGGTGCTGATGCCGAGGTCGGGCATGCCCAGCGAATTGGCCGCCACGCCGCCACCGGACAGGTACAGCGCGCGGTAGCCGGTGCGCTTGGCCATCAGGCCGGCGTAGGCGGTGATGGCGCCCATCACCTGCAGGGGGGTTTCTTCATTCAGCGCCGCGCGAAAGCGCGCACCGGCGGATTGCGTGTTCATGGCCACTCCTTGCGAATCGTGCATTTTAACGCGGGCACCGGCGGCTGCCGGAAACGAAAACGCCGGGCAGGGCCCGGCGCTTCGTGGCTCGTGATGGCATACCGCTCAGAGCAGGTGGGCAACGCCCGCGCGCTCTTCTTCCAGCTCGGCCAGCGTCTTGTCCATGGCGGCGCGGCTGAACTCGTCCACCGGCAGGCCTTCGACGCGGGTGTATTCGCCGTTGGCGCAGGTCACCGGCACGCCGTACATCACGGTTTCCGGGATGCCGTAGCTGCCGTCGGACGGCACGCCCATGGTCACCCACTTGCCGTTGGTGCCCAGCGCCCAGTCGCGCATGTGGTCGATGGCGGCGTTGGCGGCCGAAGCCGCCGAGGACAGGCCGCGCGCCTCGATGATGGCGGCGCCGCGCTTGCCGACGGTCGGGATGAAGGTATTCGCGTTCCACTCGGCGTCGTTGATCTTGTCCTTCAGCGACGCGCCGCCCACGGTGGCGAAGCGGTAGTCCGGGTACATCGTCGGGCTGTGGTTGCCCCACACGACCAGCTTCTCGATGTCGGCCACGGCCACGCCGGCCTTGTTGGCCAGCTGCGACAGCGCGCGGTTGTGGTCGAGGCGCAGCATCGCGGTGAAGTTCTTGGCCGGCAGGTCCGGCGCCGACTTCATCGCGATGTAGGCATTGGTGTTGGCCGGGTTGCCGACCACCAGCACCTTGACGTTGCGGCTGGCCACCTTGTTCAGCGCGGCGCCCTGGGCGGTGAAGATCTTGGCGTTCTCCAGCAGCAGGTCCTTGCGCTCCATGCCAGGGCCGCGCGGACGCGCGCCCACCAGCAGGGCGTAGTCGGCGTCCTTGAACGCGACTTCGGCGTCATCAGTACCGACCATACCGGCCAGCAGCGGGAACGCACAGTCTTCCAGTTCCATCATCACGCCGCGCAGCGCGGCCTGGGCCTTCTCCATCGGCAGTTCCAGCATCTGCAGGATCACCGGCTGGTCCTTGCCCAGCATTTCGCCGGAGGCGATGCGGAACAGCAGGGCGTAGCCGATCTGGCCGGCGGCGCCGGTGACGGCAACTCGAACGGGGGCTTTCATGTAATGGACTCCTGTGGGGTGGCGGGGCCAAGCCCGCCGGAGGATGGGATGGATCCGGGCTCAGCTGAGCTCGGCGAAGAATTCCTGGAACCGCGCCAGGCCGGGGGCCAGCTGCGGGGTCGGGCAGGTGTAGCTGATGCGAAGCGCGCGCGGCTCGCCGAAGGCCGAGCCCGGCACGCAGGCCACGCCCTTGGCTTCCAGCAGCACGTTGCAGAAATCGACGTCGTTGTCGATCTTCGCGCCGCTCGGGCCGTGGGTCTTGCCGAACGCGCAGCTGATGTCCGGGAACACGTAGAACGCACCCTGCGGACGCGGGCAGACCACGCCGGGGATGGCGTTCATCACCGCCATCACCTGGTCGCGCTTGGCCTGGAACTCCACCCGCTTCTGGTCCGGCACGTCTTGCGGGCCGGTCAGCGCGGCGATGCCGGCGGCGTTGACCACTTCCGGCACGTTGGTGATGTGGTTGGAGTTGAGCGTGACCAATGCCTTCGCCACGACTTCCGGCCCGACCATGAAGCCCAGACGCCAGCCCGGCATGCCGTAGGTCTTGGACAGCGAATCGAGGAAGATCACGCGGTCGCGCAGTTCCGGGCGGGCGAGCACGAAGTTGTAGTACTCCAGCCCGTCGAACAGCATGCGGTTGTAGATGTCGTCGGCGATGATCCAGGTGTCCGGATGCTTCACCAGCACGTCGGCCAGCGCGATGACCTCGTCCTTGGTGTACACCATGCCCGTCGGGTTGGACGGGTTGTTGAACAGGAACACCTTCGGCTTCGAAGCCAGCGCTTCGTCCAGCTGCTGAGGGGTCAGCTTGTAGTCCTGGCTGGCCGGGCACGGCAGCAGCTGGATCTTCGCATTGACGATCTCGGCGATGTCCACGTAACTGGTCCAGTACGGCGCCGGGAAGGCGATCGTGTCGCCCTCGTCCAGCAGCGCTTCGGCCAGGTTGTAGATCACGTGCTTGGCGCCGATGCCGGTGGCGCAGTTGGCGCGCGTGTAGCCGGTCAGGCCGATCTGCTCGATGTGCTTGAGCAGCGCGTCCAGCAGCGCATCCGGGCCGCGGTTGCTGCCGTACTGGCCACTGTCCTTCTCCACCGCCTGACGCGCCGCCTCGTACACATGCGGGCCGGGCAGGAAGTTGGGGACGCCGATGGAGAAGCTGATGATGTCGCGGCCTTCGGCCTTCAGGCGCTTGGCCTTTTCGGCGACCTGCATGATCACGCTGGGCTTGGCGCGAGACATGCGCCGGGCGAGCTGAGGCATCGTGGGGAACCTCGAAAAATGGCCGCGGACGCGGCAATGGACGTGGGGAAATAGCCCTTCGATGTTAGCACAGCGCCCCGCCCCGCCCGTACCCCGGCAATGCCCGGAAACCCAGTCACCCCGGCGCTTGTGGCGGCTGCCGCGGCGGCTGGCGACACTGCCGGGGCCTGCGCTGGCCGGGGCCGATATCCGGCAAACGGGGCCCTCATCGCGCAGCGGTACAGCTACCTGCGCCATACAACCCGGCGGCGTGGCGACGACCGCGCCACGCCGCTGGCAACCAGACCGTCAGGCAGCCAGGATCTTGTTCCACTCCGCCACGCGGTCGGCCTTGGCGGCCAGTGCGGCTTCGGCATCGCCCTCGATCTTCAACGACTTGATGACGTCGCCCTGCTGGACGGCGTCCACCACCTCGATCCCTTCGATCACCTTGCCGAACACGGTGTGCTTGCCGTCCAGCCAGCCGCAGGGCACGTGGGTGATGAAGAACTGGCTGCCGTTGGTGCCGGGACCAGCATTGGCCATCGACAACACGCCGCGCTCGTGGCCGAGGCCATTGTTCGCCTCGTCCTCGAAGCGGTAGCCCGGGCCGCCGCGACCGGAGCCCTCGGGGCAGCCGCCCTGGATCATGAAATCGGCGATCACGCGGTGGAAATTCAGCCCATCGTAGAAGCCGCGCTTGGCCAGGTTGACGAAGTTGGCCACGGTCAGCGGCGCCTTGTCGGCGGCCAGTTCCACGCGGATGGTGCCGCGGTCGGTGTCGAAATTGGCGATCAGGCTCATCTTGTTCATCTCCGGGCGCCCGGATGGGCACATGAACCCTATATAATAGCCGGCTTCCCATCCGTCATTTCCGCGCCCTGCCGTCTCGTAGACGGTACCCGGGTGCGGTTTCCACGAGCCCTTCCGAATGTCCGTCGAACGCCTCCGCAACATCGCCATCGTCGCCCACGTCGACCATGGCAAGACCACCCTCGTCGATTGCCTGCTGAAGCAGTCCGGCACCCTCAACGAGCGCACTGTGCTGGCCGAACGCGTGATGGACAGCAACGACCAGGAAAAGGAACGCGGCATCACCATCCTGGCCAAGAACACCGCCATCACCTGGCAGGGCAACCGCATCAACATCGTCGACACCCCCGGCCACGCCGACTTCGGCGGCGAGGTCGAGCGCGTGCTGTCGATGGTCGACTCGGTGCTGATCCTGGTGGATGCGATGGACGGCCCGATGCCGCAGACCCGCTTCGTGACCCAGAAGGCGTTCGCGATGGGCTTCAAGCCCATTGTCGTCGTCAACAAGGTCGACCGTCCCGGCGCGCGCCCGGACTGGGTGATCGACCAGGTGTTCGACCTGTTCGACAAGCTTGGCGCCACCAACGAGCAGCTGGATTTCCCGATCGTTTACGCCTCCGGCCTGAACGGCTATGCCGGCATGGAAGACACGGTGCGCGAAGGCGACATGACCCCGCTGTACGAGGCGATCATGAAGTACGTGCCGGCCCCGGAGGTCGAGGCCGAGGGCCCGTTCCAGATGCGCATCTCGCAGCTGGACTACAACAACTTCGTCGGCGTGATCGGCATTGGCCGGGTCCAGCGCGGCACCCTGAAGAAGAACATGCCGGTGACGGTGATCGACCGCGAAGGCAAGAAGCGCCAGGGCAAGGTGCTGCAGGTGCTGGGCTTCATGGGCCTGGAGCGGATCGAACAGGACAGCGCCGAGGCCGGCGACATCGTCGCCATCTCGGGCATTTCCGAGCTCAGCATCTCCGACACCGTGTGCTCCATCGACGCGCCCGAGGCGCTGCCGCCGCTGACCGTGGACGAGCCCACCATCTCGATGACCTTCCAGGTCAACAACTCGCCGTTCGCCGGCAGCAAGGACCTCTCCGGCGGCAAGTTCCTGACCAGCCGCCAGCTCAAGGACCGGCTGGAGCGCGAGACCGTGCACAACGTGGCGCTGAAGGTCGAGCAGCTCGAGGACGCCGACAAGTTCCTGGTCTCCGGCCGCGGCGAGCTGCACCTGTCGGTGCTGATCGAGAACATGCGCCGCGAGGGCTACGAGCTGGCGGTGTCGCGCCCCGAGGTCATCATCAAGGAAATCGACGGCCAGCTGATGGAGCCGATCGAGCAGCTGGTGGTCGATGTCGAGGAAATCCACCAGGGCGGCGTGATGGAGAAGCTGGGCACCCGCAAGGGCCAGCTGAAGAACATGGAATCCGACGGCAAGGGCCGCGTGCGCCTGGACTACATGATCCCGGCGCGCGGCCTGATCGGCTTCCAGAACGAGTTCAAGACCCTGACCCAGGGCTCGGGCCTGCTGTTCCACGTGTTCGACCACTACGGCCCGAAGGAAACCGGCGCCATCGCCAAGCGCCTCAACGGCGTGATGATCGCCAATGCCGCCGGCCCGACCCCCGCCTATTCGCTGGGCCCGCTGCAGGAGCGCGGCAAGCTGTTCGCCGCCGAGGGCGACCAGGTCTACGAAGGCCAGCTGGTCGGCATCCACAGCAAGGACAACGACCTCACCGTCAACGTCATCAAGACCAAGCCGCTGACCAACATGCGCGCCTCGGGCAAGGACGACGCGATCCAGCTGACCCCGGCCACCAAGTTCTCGCTGGAACAGGCGCTGGACTTCATCGACGACGACGAGCTGGTCGAGATCACGCCGAAGGAAATCCGCCTGCGCAAGAAGCAGCTGACCGAGAGCGACCGCAAGCGCGCCAGCCGCGCGTCGTAAGCCCGCGGCGACCCCGGCATGAGCGTTTTCCTGGGCTGGCTGCCGGATGCAGCCACGCAGGCCGCGCTGGCCGACCTCCGCCTGCGGGTGGAGGCGGCGCTGCCGGCCGCCGCGCCGCGCCACGACTGGCGCAGGCCGGCGCAATGGCACATGACCCTGCGCTATCTCGGTGAGCAGCTCGATGAGGTGGCGCGTGCGCGCATTGAATCGGCCATGGCCGGATTCGCGGCCACCGCCGCGCCGGCCGACGCCACGATCACCGGCACCCAGCACTGGCCGCACGCGCGCGTGCTGGTGGCCAGGATCGACGCTTCGCCCGCGCTGAAGACCCTGTTGAAACAACTGGAAGCCGATGCGCAAGGCAGCGGCTTCCCGAAAGAACGCGCGCAGACCGCGCACATCACTCTCGCCTACCTGCCGCGCGGCGCCACGCCGCCGGCGTTGACCGGCATCGACGCCAACATCCCGCTGTACATCGAAAGGATCGACCTCCTGCAGACAGTCCAGGGCGGCTACGACACGTTGGCTTCCTGGCCGCTGACGGGTTCGCGCACCGCATGAGCACCAGCCCGCACGCCGCCGCCGAAGAACACCGCGGCCTGCACGCGGTGGCACTGTTCGAGGCCGCCAAGGGCGCGCTGGCGCTGCTGGCCGCGACGGGGATGGAGTGGCTGGGCCCGGCGCCGCTGCAGCGCGCACTGGATGCGCTGCTGGCACTGCTGCACCTGGACCCCGCGCACGGCAGCCCGGCCTGGCTGGCGCATGCGCTCAATCCCGATGCCGTGCACTTGGCGGCGGCGGTTGCCCTGCTGTACGGCGCGGTGCGCCTTGCCGAGGCCTGGGGGCTGTGGCGCGCCAAGGCCTGGGCGTCATGGCTGGGCCTGTCCGCCGCCCTGTACCTACCGTTCGACCTGTATGCCTTCGCCCTGCATCGCCACTGGCTGGAAGCAGCGGCCGTGGTGATCAACCTGGTGGTGGTCTGGGTCCTGGCGCGCGACCTGTTCAAGCGCCGCCACTGAGGCGGATTGCCCGCGAAGGCCAGCCGGGCGATGCTTGCGCGTCCTCCCGGGAGTCTCGCCGATGCGCCACCTGCCGCTTGCCCTCGCCCTCGCCGCCCTGCTCGGCGCCTGCCAGCCTGCCCCTCAGGCTCCCACTGAAGGCACGGCCAAACCCGCCGCAGCGGCGCCGGCATTCGCGTTCGAGGAGGCCGACATCGTCGATCTGCAGCGCCGGATGGCCGAAGGCACGGTGACCAGCCACGCGCTGACCCAGGCCTATCTCGACCGCATCGCTGCCATCGACAAGGCCGGCCCGGCACTGAATTCGGTGATCGAACTCAACCCGGACGCACTGCAGGAAGCCGACGCCCTGGACGCCGAGCGCAAGGCCGGCAAGCTGCGCGGGCCGCTGCACGGCATCCCGGTGCTGTTGAAGGACAATATCGACGCCACCCCGATGGTGAATTCCGCCGGCTCGCTGGCGCTGGCGGAACACCGACCCAATTCCGATGCCTTCCTGGTCGCCAGGCTGCGCCAAGCCGGCGCGGTGATCCTGGGCAAGACCAACCTGTCGGAATGGGCCAACTTCCGCTCCAGCCGCTCCACCTCCGGCTGGAGCGGGCGCGGCGGGCAGACCCGCAACCCCTACGTGCTCGACCGCAACCCCTGCGGCTCCAGCGCCGGCAGCGGCACCGCGATCGCCGCCAACCTCGCCACCGCCGCCATCGGCACCGAAACCGACGGCAGCATCATCTGTCCCTCGGCGGTGGCCGGGCTGGTCGGCCTCAAGCCCACGGTGGGGCTGGTCAGCCGCAGCGGCATCATCCCGATCTCCGCCTCGCAGGACACCGCCGGACCGATGACCCGCAGCGTCGCCGACGCCGCCGCACTGCTCACCGCGATCGCCGCGGCCGACCCCGGTGATGCGGCCAGCAGCGAGCGCCCGCAGTCGGCACCGGTCGATTACACCGCCCACCTCAAGGCCGACGCGCTGAAAGGCGCGCGGATCGGCGTGGTGCGCAAACTGATGGGCTACCACCCCGATACCGACGCCACGATGGAGCGCGCGATCGCCGCGATGAAGGCGGCCGGCGCCACCGTGGTCGATGCTGAAATCCCCACCCTCGGGCAATGGGATGCAGCCGAGTACGAAGTGCTGCTGTATGAATTCAAGGATGGCCTGAACGCCTATCTCGCCGGCAGCGGCGCGCCGCACAAATCGCTGGAGGCGCTGATCGCTTTCAACAACCAGAATGCCGCGAGCGAAATGCCGTTCTTCGCCCAGGAGATCTTCGAGCAGGCCAATGCCAAGGGGCCGCTGAGCGACAAGGCCTATCTCGACGCCCGTGACAAGGCGCGCCGGCTGGCCGGCCCGGAAGGCATCGATGCGGCGCTGAAGAAGCATGGCCTCGACGCGCTGGTGGCGCCGGCGATGTCTCCGGCGTGGCCGATCGACCCGGTCAACGGCGACCATTTCCTCGGCGCCGGCTACGGCGCTGCCGCAGTGGCCCGTTATCCCAGCCTGACCGTGCCGATGGGCGAAGTGCACGGCCTGCCGGTCGGCATCGTGTTCATGGGCACCGCCTGGAGCGAACCCAAGCTGATCGAACTGGGTTACGCGTTCGAACAGGCCAGCAAGGCGCGCAAGCCGCCACGCTTACTGCCCACCATCGCCACCGATTCGCCGTAAGCCACGCCCTACCGGGTTCGCTCCGCTTGCGGAGCGGACCCGGTCGCGCCCTACTCCCCGATCGCCCCGCGCTTGCGCACGATCAGCATCGCGATCTCCAGCGCCTGTTCGTAGTTGAGGCGCGGGTCCACGGTGCTGCGGTAGTCACGCTGCAGATCGACCTCGGTGAGCTCGCGGGCACCGCCGAGGCATTCGGTGACGTTCTCGCCGGTCATTTCCAGATGCACGCCACCCAGATGGGTGCCGGCGGCCGCGTGCAGGTCGAACGCCTGCTCGATCTCGCTGCGGATGTTGGCGAAGCGGCGGGTCTTGTAGCCGTTGCTGGTGGACTCGGTATTGCCGTGCATGGCGTCGCAGATCCACAGCACCCGCCGGCCCTCGCGCTGCACCGCGTCCAGCAGCGCCGGCAGCTTGTCGGCGATGTGCCCGGCACCCATGCGGTGGATCAGGCCCAGCCGGCCCGGCTCGTCGTCCGGGTTCAGCGCGTCGATCACCCGCAGCAGCTGGTCGGGGGTCACCGACGGCCCCACCTTGACCGCCACCGGATTGCTGATGCCGCGGAAATACTCCACATGCGCGCCGTCCAGCGCGGCGGTGCGCATGCCGATCCACGGGAAATGCGTGCTCAGGTTGAACCAGCCGTCCGCGCGCGGCACCTGCCGGGTCTGGGACTCTTCGTAATGCAGCAGCAGCGCTTCGTGCGAGGTGTAGAAATCCACCCGGTTGAGGCTCTGCATGCGCCGCCCGGCCAGCGTTTCCATGAAGCGCACCGCATCGCCGATGCCGGCCACCATCTTCTGGTAGTCGGCCGCATGCGGCGACTGGCTGACCCAGCCCAGGCCCCAGTATTCGGGATGGTGCAGGTCGGCGAAACCGCCGTCGATCAGCGAGCGCACGAAGTTCATCGTCATCGCGGAGCGCGCGTGCGCCTTGACCATCCGCCGCGGATCGGGAATCCGCGCCTGCGCGTCGAAGTCCGGACTGTTGACGATGTCGCCGCGATAGGTGGGCAGGGTCACCCCGTCGCGCGTCTCGGTGTCGGCCGAGCGCGGCTTGGCGTACTGGCCGGCAAAGCGACCCACCCGCACCACCGGCAACTTCAGCCCGTGCACCAGCACCAGGCTCATCTGCAGCAGCACCTTGAGCCGGTTGGAGATGACGTCGGAACTGCACTCGGCGAATGTTTCTGCGCAATCGCCGCCCTGCAACAGGAAGCGCTTGCCTTCCTGCGCCTCGGCGAGCTGCTGCTTGAGCGCCAGGATTTCCCGCGACGTCACCAGCGGCGGCAGCGCCCGCAACTCATCGCTGGTCGCCGCCAGCGCGTCGGCATCGGGATAAGTCGGCATCTGCAGCGCGGGCTTGCCGCGCCAGCTGGAGGGCGACCAATCTGCGGCAGGGGCTGCGGCGGGTGGAATTGCGCTTGCGGGGGTCATCGACATGTGGGGAACCGGGATCTGCTGCATTGCATCATCACGCCCCGGCCCCGCCGTCGCAACCGTTACCTGCGGAACCGATGGGCATGACGGTGCAGGAATCCGGCATACAGCGCGCCGAAGCCCAGCACCACGAACCACAGCAGCGCCCACATCGGCATGCTCAGGCCCAGGAACCGCCAGTCGATGCTGCTGCAGTCGCCGTTGGCCAGCAGCACTTTGCGCACCACGCCCAGCCACGAATTCTGTTCGACCAGAAAGTTCCAGCCCGGTGCGCAGGTAGGCAGCTCCGGCGGATTCAGTTGCACCCACGAATGCCGCCCCGCCACGCCCATCCCGGCGGCGGCGGCGGCGAACGCCAGCACGCCCCAGACCTTGCGGCCGCCCGACGCGCGCGGCGCGTGCATCGCGCCCAGCAGGAACACCAGCCCGAGCGCGGCGAAGCAGATGCGCTGGAAGATGCAGAACGGACAGGGCTGGATGCCCAGCTGGAACTGCACGAAGAACGCGTAACCCAGCAGCGCCGCGCAGATGACGAAACCAAACAGGAACTGTTGGCGGAACGACCAGCGGAACGGATTCATGCGCGCGCCTTCGGGGAATCCGTTCGATTATGGCGCAGTCGGCCAAAAACGAAAAACCCCGGCACTGCCGGGGTCTTCCATCGCATCGCGGTGGCGAGTCGTCTTACTCGGCGGCCTGCGGGCGGTCCACCAGCTCGACGTAGGCCATCGGCGCATTGTCACCAGCGCGGAAACCGCACTTCAGGATGCGCAGGTAGCCGCCCGGACGCTGCGCATAGCGCGGGCCCAGCACGGTGAACAGGGTGCCCACCGCTTCCTTGTCGCGCAGGCGCGAGAAGGCGAGGCGGCGATTGGCCACGCCGTCGGTCTTGGCCAGGGTGATCAGCGGCTCGGCGACGCGGCGCAGTTCCTTGGCCTTCGGCAGGGTGGTGCGGATGATTTCGCTCTTGATCAGCGAGGCCGCCATGTTGGAGAACATCGCGCCGCGGTGGGCGCTGGTGCGGTTGAACTTGCGGCCGGATTTCTGGTGACGCATGACGTTGGATTCCTAGGTCTATGGAAGATTGGATCTGCTGAAAATCGCTGTCGCCTTCCAGGCGTTGACGCTGCGGACTGCGGTTGGTCCTGCCGACCCATTCCGTGGATCGGAACGCCGCGGGGTTCGCCCCGTCGGCGGTGTTGCGGGTGTTGCGGATTTCGACGAGGGCAAGTGCGAGAAGCCGGAGCCGCGGCTCGCGCCGCGATTGCCCCCCGGCCCTCGCGCCTGGCGCTCGGGCGTTCGTCGCCGCGCGAACTGCCGTTAAGGCAGTTCGCAGCAGCGGCGACTCACCCCATCATGCCGTGGGCGGAAACGCCGGCCGGCGGCCAGTTTTCCAGCTTCATGCCCAGCGACAGGCCCTTCTGGGCCAGCACTTCCTTGATTTCGGTAAGCGACTTCTTGCCGAGGTTCGGGGTCTTGAGCAGCTCCACTTCGGTCTTCTGGATCAGATCGCCGATGTAGTAGATGCTCTCGGCCTTGAGGCAGTTGGCCGAACGCACGGTCAGCTCGAGGTCGTCGATCGGACGCAGCAGCAGCGGGTCGACGCCGGTGCTGGCCTGCGGCTTGGCGCCGCGGTCGCGGTGGGTGAAGTCACCGAACACCGACAGCTGATCGGTGAGGATGTCGGCGGCGGTGCGCACGGCTTCCTCGGCATCGATGGTGCCGTTGGTCTCGATCTCCAGAACCAGCTTGTCCAGGTCGGTGCGCTGCTCGACACGCGCGGCTTCCACCGCGTAGGCGACGCGGCGCACCGGCGAGAACGACGCGTCCAGCATCAGCCGGCCGATCGTGCGGGTTTCCTCATCCGGACGACGGCGCGCGGCGGCCGGCTGGTAGCCGAAACCGCGGCTGATGGTGAGGCGCATGTTCAGCGCCACGTCCTTGGTCAGGTTGGCAACCACGTGGTCGGGGTTCAGCACCTCGACGTTGTGGTTGGTCTTGATGTCGCCCGCGGTAACGACGCCCGGACCCTGCTTCTTCAGCTCCAGGGTGTCGGTGTCGCCGCTGTGCATGCGGATGGCGACGTCCTTGAGGTTCAACAGGACTTCGAGCACGTCTTCCTGCAGGCCTTCGACCGTGGTGTATTCGTGCAGCACGCCATCGATCTCGACTTCGGTGATCGCGAAGCCGGGGATCGAGGACAGCAGCACGCGACGCAGCGCGTTGCCGAGGGTGTGGCCATAACCGCGTTCCAGCGGCTCGATCACGACCTTGGCGCGGTTGTCGGCGATGCGCTCGATCTGCGGTCCGCGCGGACGCAGCACTTGGGTGGCGGTAACCGTCATTCGTGGTGTCTCCTGCTGGCCTGCGCCGGGGGGGCGCAGGCCGGTGGCAATGGCTTACTTCGAGTACAGCTCGACGATCAGCGCTTCGTTGATGTCGCTGGGCAGGTCGCCGCGGTCCGGCACGGCCTTGAACACGCCGGCGAACTTGTTCGAATCCACCTCGACCCACGAGGGCGACAGATTCATTTGCTCGGCAAGGGTCAGGGACTCCTTGACGCGCATCTGCTTCTGGGCCTTCTCGGACAGGGCGATCGCGTCGCCGGCCTTGACGGCATACGACGGCAGGTTCACGGGCTTGCCGTTGACGGTGACGCCGCGGTGGCTGACCAGCTGGCGTGCCGCCGGGCGGGTGACCGCAAAACCCATGCGGTAGACGACGTTGTCCAGGCGGGTTTCCAGCAGCTGCAGCAGGTTCTCGCCGGTGTTGCCCTTCTTGGTCGCAGCCTTCTTGTAGTAGTTGCGGAACTGGCGCTCCAGCAGACCGTAGATGCGCTTGACCTTCTGCTTCTCGCGCAGCTGGGTGGCGTAGTCGGACAGCTTGCCCTTGCGGGCGGTGGCGCCGTGCTGGCCGGGCTTCTGCTCCAGCTTGCACTTGGAATCGAGCGCGCGGGCCGGCGACTTCAGCGAGAGGTCGGCGCCTTCGCGACGGGCGAGCTTACAGGTGGGACCGATATAACGAGCCATGTTCTAGTGCTCCCGCGCGTCAGACGCGACGCTTCTTCGGCGGACGGCACCCGTTGTGCGGGATAGGCGTCACGTCGATGATGTTGAGGATCTTGTAGCCGACGTTGTTCAGCGAACGAACGGCGGATTCTCGGCCCGGACCCGGACCCTTGATGCGCACTTCCAGCGCCTTGACCCCGTAGTCCAGCGCGGCTTTGCCAGCCTTCTCGGCGGCAACCTGCGCGGCGAACGGAGTGGACTTGCGAGAGCCGCGGAAACCCGCGCCGCCCGAAGTCGCCCAGCTCAGGGCGTTGCCCTGGCGGTCGGTGATGGTGATGATCGTGTTGTTGAAAGAAGCGTGGACATGCGCAATTCCGTCGGTGACGACGCGCTTGATCTTCTTCTTGGTCTTGGTTGCTGCCGGCTTGGCCATGATGTCTGTTCCTTACTTCCGGATGGCCTTGCGCGGGCCCTTGCGGGTGCGCGCATTGGTGCGGGTGCGCTGGCCACGCAGCGGCAGGCCGCGGCGGTGGCGCAGGCCGCGATAGCAGCCCAGGTCCATCAGACGCTTGATGGCCATGCCGACTTCGCGGCGCAGGTCGCCTTCGACGATGAACTTGCCGACTTCGGAGCGCAGGCGCTCGACTTCCGGCTCGGACAGGTCACGGATCTTGGTCGACGAGTTGACGCCAGCCGATTCACAGACCTGCTTGGAACGGGTACGGCCAATGCCGTAGATGCTTTGCAGCCCGACCCAGACGTGCTTCTGGGCAGGCAAGTTGACGCCCGCAATACGCGCCATAAGGCGATCTCCGATAAACGAAATGACGCCGAACCGAGAGATTCGACGTGGGAAACGTGAAATTGTAACCCAATCCCGACTTGTCAGGAAGCCAAGGCAAGCCCTGGCCCGGCATGGGGAGTGTGCCCATGCTCCGGCGATGGCCCCGGACTGGCAGCGCCCGGCCCTTGCGGGCCCGGCCTGCCCGCGCGCTACTCTGGCGCGCGGATCGGTCCGGGGCCACCCGCACGCGGGATCGTCGCGCGGGTCGCCCATTTGCCGGTTCGCGCGTTCGTCGAACCGGCGGTTGTCACTTGCCCCGCAGCGGATGCGGGGACGGATGCGCGGCCCCGCTCAGCGGGCGCCGCGCCCCTTGAGGTTGGCCTTCTTCAACAGGCTCTCGTACTGGTGCGACATCAGGTGCGCCTGGATCTGCGCGATGAAGTCCATCACCACCACCACCACGATCAGCAGCGAGGTGCCGCCGAAGTAGAACGACGCGCCCATTTCGGTACGCATCACTTCCGGCAGCAGGCAGACCAGCACCAGGTAGGCCGAACCGGCCGCGGTCAAGCGGGTCAGCACGCCATCGATGTACTCGCCGGTGGCCTTGCCCGGACGGATGCCCGGAATCAGCGCGCCGGACTTCTTGAGGTTGTCCGCGGTCTCCTGCGAGTTGAACACCAGCGCCGTGTAGAAGAACGCGAAGCCGACGATCAGCGCAGCCAGCAGGATCATGTGCAGCGGTTCGCCAGGCGACAGCATCTGGCTGACCTTCTGCAGCCACACCGTGGCGGAGCTGCCGGACTGGCCGAACCACGTCGACGCCGTGGCCGGGAACATGATGATCGACGATGCGAAGATCGGCGGGATCACGCCCGACATGTTGAGCTTGAGCGGCAGGAACGAGCTCTGGTTCTGGTAGCCGCCGCGGGCGCCCTGGCGACGCGCGTAGTTCACCGTGATGCGGCGCTGGCCGCTCTCCATGAACACCACGAACCAGGTCACCGCCAGCACGATCGCCAGGATGAAGAACACCGTGATCCACTGCATGTCGCCGCTGTTGGCCTGCTGCAGGGTGTTCAACACCGCGCCCGGCAGACCGGCGACGATGCCGGCGAAGATGATCAGCGACACACCGTTGCCGATGCCGCGCTCGGTCACCTGCTCGCCCAGCCACATCAGGAACACCGTGCCGGCGGTCAGCGAGACCACCGCGGTCACCACGAAGCCGAGGCCCGGGTTGTAGACCACCGGTACGCCGCCGCTCGCGCCCTGCCCCTGCAGCGCGATGGCGATGCCGGCGGCCTGGAACACCGCCAGGAACACCGAACCCACGCGCGAGTACTGGGTGATCTTGCGACGGCCCGACTCGCCTTCCTTTTGCAGCGCCTTCAGGCTGGGCAGGATCTGCACCATCAGCTGCATCACGATGGACGCGGAGATGTAGGGCATCACGTTCAGCGCGAACAGGCTGAAACGCGCAAGCGCGCCGCCGGAGAACATGTTGAACATGTCCACCACGGTGCCCTTCTGCGAGTCCATCAGCTGGAGCATCGCCTCGGGATTGACGCCCGGCACCGGAATGAAGCAGCCGATGCGATAGACGATCAGCGCACCGATGACGAACAGGAGGCGCGAGCGAAGTTCGGTGAACTTGCCCGCGCCCATCAGGCCTGCCAATGCTCCAGCACTGCGCGACATGCCTTTCTTACTCCGCCAGCTTGCCGCCGGCCGCTTCGATCGCGGCCTTGGCGCCGGCGGTCGCAGCGATGCCCTTCAGCACGTAAGCCTTGGTCACTTCGCCCTTGGCGACGACCTTGGCGCGCTTGGCGGTGCTCGGCACCAGCTTGGCGGCACGCAGGGCGGCGAAATCGATCTCGCCGGCCGGCAGCATGTCCAGCTTGTACAGCAGCACTTCGGCGCAGTCGTTGGCCATCTTCGAGCGGAAGCCGATCTTCGGCAGGCGGCGCTGCATGGGGATCTGGCCGCCTTCGAAACCGGCCTTGATCTTGCCCTTGCCGGAACGCGCGAACGAACCCTTGTGACCGCGGCCACAGGTCTTGCCGAGGCCGGAGCCGATGCCGCGACCGACGCGACGCGGTTCCTGGCGGGCGCCGTCCGCGGGCTTGAGTGTATTGAGCTTCATGTGATTACTCCTCCACCTTCACCAGGTAGTGGACCTTGTTGATCAGGCCACGAACCTGCGGGCTGTCCTTGAGTTCGCGGACGCTGTTGAGCTTGCCGAGGCCGAGCGCCTTGACCGACAGGCGATGGCGCGACTGGGTACCGCGCAGGCCCTTGACCAGGCGGACCTTGATGGTCTTGTCATTAGCCATTGATCAGATCCTCCACCTTCTTGCCGCGCTTGGCCGCGATCTTCGCCGGGGAGTGCATCGACTCCAGGCCCTTGATCGTGGCGCGCACCAGATTGATCGGATTGCGCGAGCCGACCGCCTTGGCCAGCACGTTCTTCACGCCAACCGCTTCCAGCACGGCGCGCATCGCGCCGCCGGCGATCACGCCGGTACCTTCGGAGGCGGGCTGCATGAACACGCGGGCAGCGCCGTGTCCAGCCTTGACCTGATGGAACAGGGTGCCGTTGTTCAGATCGACCGAGCTCATGCCCTTGCGAGCCTGCTCCATCGACTTCTGGATGGCGACCGGCACTTCGCGCGCCTTGCCATAGCCGAAACCGATCCTGCCGGCGCCGTCGCCCACCACCGTCAGCGCGGTGAAGGTGAACTGACGGCCGCCCTTGACGGTCTTGCTGACGCGATTGACGGCGATCAGCTTCTCGATCATGCCGTCATCGACTTTTTCCTCGCGGGGACCGCGATCGCGGCCGCGGGATTCGCGTTGTTCTGCCATTTCGATGTCTCGATTGTTGAGGGGATTTGCGGCTTTGCCGCTTATGGTTGTGGAGTGCTGCGGGTGTTCCGCCATCGCCGCAACCGGCGGTGGCGCCCGATGCGAGCCGCATCGGCAGCAGACAGCGGAAGGCAAGGAGCCGGAGCCCCTCGCCTTCAGGCCCTTAGAACTGCAGGCCGCCTTCGCGCGCGGCGTCGGCCAGCGCCTTGATGCGCCCGTGGTAGCGGTAGCCCGAACGGTCGAACGCAACGCGCTCGATGCCGGCGGCCTTGGCGCGCTCGGCGATCATCTGGCCGACCTTGGCGGCAGCCTCGGCGTTCTTGCCATTCTTCAGGCCGGCTTTCACGTCGGCCTCGACGGTAGCGGCCGACGCCAGCACCTTGGCGCCGTCGTGGGTGAACAGCTGGGCGTACAGGTGCTGGCCGGTGCGCAGCACCGACAGGCGCGGCACGCCGAGTTCGCGGATGTGTGCACGGGTCGACTTGGCGCGACGCAGGCGGGCGATCTTCTTTTCCATGGTCTTCTTCTCCGAAAGCTGAAGGCTGTGCTTGCCCCGAAGTGTCCGCACGAGGATGTGCGGGCTCTTGCCGGGGATGCGCGATTACGCCTTCTTGGCTTCCTTGCGGATGATGGTCTCGTCGGAATACTTCACGCCCTTGCCCTTGTAGGGCTCCGGCGGGCGGTAACCACGGATCTTGGCGGCAACTTCACCCACCAGCTGCTTGTCGGCACCCGCGACCAGGATTTCGGTCTGGGTCGGCGTGGTGATGGTGATGCCAGCCGGCGGCGCAAACAGGATGGGGTGCGAATAGCCCAGCGACAGGTTGAGATCCTGACCCTGCATGGCGGCGCGGTAACCCACGCCGACCAGCTCGAGCTTGCGCTCGAAGCCGGAGCTGACGCCGTGCACCATGTTGGCGACGATCGCGCGCAGGGTGCCGGCGAGCGGCACCAGCGACGGATCGTTGGCCGACAGCTGCGCGTGGCCGTCTTCGATCTTGACTTCGATGCCGGCCGGCTTGGCGACGGTCAGGGTGCCCTTCGGGCCCTTGACGCTGATCGCGTCCGACTGGACGTTGACTTCGACGCCCTTGGCGAGGACGACGGGCTTCTTGGCGACTCGGGACATGTTCGTTACTCCCTTAGGCCACGATGCACAGGACTTCGCCGCCGACGCCGTGCTGGCGCGCCTGCGAGTCGGTCATGATGCCCTTGGAGGTGGAAACGATCGCCACGCCGAGGCCGTTCAGGACCTTCGGCAGCGCATCCTTGCCACGATACTGGCGCAGACCCGAGCGCGACACGCGCTTCAGGGTCTCGATCACCGGCTTGCCCTCGAAGTACTTCAGGGCGATTTCAAGCTCGGCCTTGGCGCCGTTCGGGGTCACGCGGGCGTCGGCGATGTAGCCTTCGTCCTTGAGGACGTTGGCGATCGCGACCTTGACCTTGGAGGACGGCATCTTCACCGCCGGCTTGCCGACCGCGGCCGCATTCCTGATGCGGACCAGCATGTCGGCGATAGGATCAGTCATGCTCATATGGATTCACCTGATGAGTAGCACCGATATCCGCTTTCGCGAAAATCTTTCGGATTGTGGACGCCGCGAAACTGGAACGTCGCGGCGCTGTTGCAGGCGCAAACCCCGCATCGCTGCGGGGTTCGGGAGCCGCCACCGCCGCTTTCGCGACAGGTAGCGGATCAGTATAGCAGTTTTTTTTACCAGCTCGCCTTGCGCAGGCCAGGCACGTCGCCATTCATCGTCGCCTTGCGCAGCGCGTTGCGGCCCAGGCCGAACTTGCTGTAGACCGCACGCGGGCGACCGGTCAGGGCGCAGCGGGTGGTCTGGCGGGACGGTGAGGAGTCGCGCGGCAGCTTCTGCAGCTTGGTCGCGGCCACCATCTTGTCCTCGTAGGACGCGTCCTGGCTGGCGATGACCTTCTTCAGCGCGTCGCGCTTGGCGGCGTACTGCTTGGCCAGTTTGGCGCGCTTGGCTTCGCGGTTGATCATGGAAGTCTTGGCCATGACGTGTCCTTTAGTTGCGGAACGGGAAGCGGAAGGCTTCGAGCAGGGCCTTGGCCTCGGCGTCGGTCTTCGCGGTGGTGGTGATGGCGATGTCCATGCCGCGCATCGCATCAACGGCGTCGAAGTCGATCTCCGGGAAGATGATCTGCTCCTTCACGCCCATGTTGTAGTTGCCACGGCCGTCGAACGAACGGCCCGACACGCCGCGGAAGTCGCGGACACGCGGCAGCGAGATGTTGATCAGGCGATCGAGGAACTCGAACATCTGGGCGCGGCGCAGGGTGACCTTGCAACCGATCGGCCAGCCGTCGCGGATCTTGAACGAAGCGACCGAGACGCGCGACTTGGTGACCACCGGCTTCTGGCCGGAAATCTTGGTCATGTCGGCGACAGCGTTCTCAAGCACCTTCTTGTTGGTCGCCGCTTCGCCCACGCCCATGTTCAGCGTGACCTTGACGAGCTTCGGGACCTGCATCGGATTGGTGTAGCCGAACTGCTGCATCAGCTTCGGCACCACTTCTTCCCTGTAGAACTTTTCGAGACGGGTGTTCATGTCAGATAGCCTCGCCGCTGGAGCGGAACACGCGGATGCGCTTTCCATTCTCGAGCACCTTGGTGGCAACGCGTTCGCCCCTGCCCGTCGCCGGGTTGAGCAGCATCACGTTGGAAATATGGATCGACGCCTCGCGCTCGACCACGCCGCCGGGCTGGCCGGCCTGCGGGTTGGGCTTGGTGTGGCGCTTGATCAGGTTCAGGTTGGCAACGTAGACGCGCTCACCATCGACGCGCACGACTTCGCCGGTCTGGCCCTTGATCTTCTTGTTGCCGGTGGTCACTACCACCTGGTCGCCCTTGCGGATACGGTTCATGTTCTTCCTTCCTCCGCTCAGAGCACTTCAGGCGCGAGCGAGACGATCTTCATGAACTTCTCGGTGCGCAGCTCACGGGTCACGGGCCCGAAGATGCGAGTACCGATCGGCTCTTGCTTGTTGTTCAGCAACACGGCGGCGTTGCCGTCGAAGCGGATCAGCGAACCGTCAGCGCGGCGCACGCCCTTGCGGGTGCGCACCACGACGGCGTCGTAGACGTCGCCCTTCTTCACCTTGCCGCGCGGAATCGCTTCCTTCACCGACACCTTGATGATGTCGCCGATGCCGGCGTAACGGCGCTTCGAGCCGCCGAGCACCTTGATGCACATCAGTTCCTTGGCACCCGAGTTGTCGGCAACGTCGAGAAAGCTCTGCATCTGGATCATGGCTGTCTCTCCTGCTTACTCGGCGGCACGCGTGATGATTTCCACCACGCGCCAGTTCTTGGTCTTGGACATCGGTGCGCATTCCGCCACGCGGACGACGTCACCTTCGCTGCAGGTGTTGTCGGCGTCATGGGCGTGCAGCTTGGTCGAGCGACGGATGTACTTGCCGTACAGCGCGTGCTTGACCTGGCGCTCTACGAGCACCGTCACGGTCTTGTCCATCTTGTTGCTGACAACGCGGCCTTCGACCGTGTGCAGCTTCTTGGTTTGTTCAGTCATGTCTGCCGTTCCTTACTTCGACGCACTGTTTTGCAGCGCGCCAAGCAGCGTATTGACGCGAGCAATCTCGCGGCGCACGCGGCGGGGCTCGTTGGTCTTGGACGGGGGCAGCTGGCCGGTGGCCTTCTGCATGCGCAGCGCGAAGCGCTCCTTCTGCAGGTCGACCAGGTGGGCCTTCAGCTCGTCCGCCGACTTCTGACGCAGTTGCTTGAGTTCCATCAGCGCACCGTCCGGGTCACGAAAGTGGTGGTGACCGAGAGCTTGGCCGAAGCCAGGCGGAACGCCTCGCGCGCGATCTCCTCGCTGACGCCCTCGATCTCGTAGATCATGCGGCCGGGCTGGATCTGGGCGACCCAGTACTCCACGTTGCCCTTACCGGAGCCCATGCGGACTTCGATCGGCTTCTTGGTGATCGGCTTGTCGGGGAACACGCGGATCCACATCTTGCCGCCACGCTTCACGTAGCGGCTGATGGAACGCCGCGCGGCCTCGATCTGGCGAGCGGTGAGCTGACCGGTGGCGGTTGCCTTCAGGCCGAACTCGCCGAAGCTGACCGCGTTGGCGCTCCAGCTCAGGCCTTCATTGCGGCCCTTGTGGACCTTGCGGTATTTGGTTCGCTTGGGTTGCAACATGATTTATTCCCTCGCTTCGCCGCGCTCGGCGCGGTCGCCACGGTCACGGCGCGGACCACGCGGACGCTCACGGTCGCCGCCACGCGGCGCCGGGCTGTCGTCCTGCTTCTCCTGGCCAACCTGGGAGAAATCGAAGATCTCGCCCTTGTAGACCCACACCTTGATGCCGATGATGCCGTAGGTGGTCTTCGCTTCCGCGAAGCCGTAATCGATGTCCGCACGCAGGGTGTGCAGCGGCACGCGGCCTTCGCGGTACCACTCGGAACGGGCGATTTCCGCACCGTTCAAGCGGCCAGCCACGTTGACCTTGATACCCAGCGCGCCGAGACGAATCGCGTTGCCGACCGCGCGCTTCATGGCGCGGCGGAACATGATGCGGCGCTCCAGCTGCTGGGCGATGGACTCGGCCACCAGCTGCGCGTCGAGTTCCGGCTTGCGGACTTCGGTGACGTTGATGTGCGCCGGCACGCCGAGCACATCGGACACTTCCTTGCGCAGCTTCTCGATGTCCTCGCCGCGCTTGCCGATCACCACGCCCGGACGGGCGGTGTGGATGGTCACGCGGGCGTTGTTGGCCGGACGCTCGATCAGGATCTTGCTGATGCCGGCCTGGGCCAGCTTCTTGCGCAGCATGTCGCGGACACGGAGGTCGGCCGACAGGAACTCGGCGAACTGCTTCTTGCCGGCATACCACTTGGAGTTCCAGTCCTTGGCGATGCCCAGGCGGATGCCGATCGGATTGACTTTATGACCCATGATTACTTGCCCTCGCCCACGACCACGGTGATGTGGCTGGTGCGCTTGGTGATGCGCGTGCCACGGCCCTTCGCACGCGCCATGAAGCGCTTCAGCGAGGGACCCTCATCGACCATGATGGTCTTGACCTTGAGTTCGTCCGCATCGGCGCCGTTGTTGTTCTCGGCGTTCGAGGCAGCCGAGAACACGACCTTGTAGATCATGCCGGCGGCCTTCTTGTCCGAGAACTTCAGCAGGTCGAGCGCACGGGCCACGGGCAGGCCGCGCACCTGGTCGGCGACCAGGCGAACCTTCTGGGCGGAGATGCGCGCACTGCGCAGGACGGCTTTCGCTTCCATGGTCATCTCCTTACTTCCCCTTCTTGTCGCCGCCATGACCCTTGAACGTACGGGTCACGGCGAATTCGCCAAGCTTGTGGCCGATCATGTTCTCGTTGATCAGCACGGGGACATGGTTCTTGCCGTTGTGCACGGCGATGGTGAACCCGATCATTTCCGGCAGGATCGTCGAGCGACGCGACCAGGTCTTGATCGGCTTCTTGCTGCTACCCGCGGTCTCCACCTTCTTCTGCAGATGGTGGTCGATGAACGGGCCCTTCTTGAGTGAACGTGCCATTGCCGATTAGCTCCTGCGATCGCGCACGATGAACTGCTGGGTGCGCTTGTTCTTGCGGGTCTTGTAACCCTTGGTCGGCACGCCCCACGGGGTGACCGGATGCGGGTTGCCCTGGCCTGCCTTCGCCTCACCACCGCCGTGCGGGTGATCGACCGGGTTCATGGCAGCACCACGAACGGTCGGCTTGACACCGCGCCAGCGGGCGGCGCCCGCCTTGCCGAGCTTCTGCAGACCGTGCTCGTCATTGCTGACTTCGCCGATGGTCGCGCGGCACTCGGCCGGCACCTTGCGCATTTCGCCGGAGCGCAGGCGCAGGGTGGCGTAGACGCCTTCGCGGGCGACCAGCTGCACGCCGGCACCGGCCGCGCGGGCGAGCTGCGCGCCCTTGCCGGGCTTCATCTCGATGCAGTGGATCGTGGAACCCACCGGGATGTTGCGCAGCGGCAGGGTGTTGCCGGCCTTGATCGGGGCGTCGCGGCCCGCGATCACCTGGTCGCCGGCCTTGAGGCCCTTCGGCGCGATGATGTAGCGGCGCTCGCCGTCGGCGTAGCACAGCAGCGCGATGTGCGCGGTGCGATTGGGATCGTACTCGATGCGCTCAACGCGGGCCGGGATGCCCTCCTTGTCGCGCTTGAAGTCGATGATGCGGTAATGCTGCTTGTGCCCACCGCCGATGTGGCGGGTGGTGATGCGGCCGTGGTGGTTGCGGCCACCGGTCTTGCTCTGCTTCTCGACCAGCGGCGCGTAGGGCGCGCCCTTGTGCAGATCCGGCGTCACCACGCGGACCATCGAGCGACGGCCGGCAGAGGTGGGCTTGAATGTCATCAGTGCCATGGACTTGTTCCTCAGGCCGAGGCCGTCATCACGTCGATCGCCTGGCCTTCGGCCAGGGTGACGTACGCCTTGCGCCAATCGCCGCGGCGGCCCTGGCGAAACTTGAAGGACTTGGTCTTGCCCTTCACGTTCACCACGTTGACCGCCTCGACCTTGACGTCGAAGATCTTCTCGACCGCCGCCTTGACATCAGCCTTGGTGGCGGTCTTCGCGATTTCGAAGACGTATTGGTTGGAGACTTCCTGCAGGCGCGCGGTCTTTTCGGACACACGCGGCGCACGGATCACTTCGTACAGGTTTGCGGCGCTCATGCCAGCCACTCCTCGATCTTCTTCACCGCGTCGGTTGTCACCAGCACGGTATCGGCGCCGACCAGGGCGACCGGATCCAGGCCCTGCACGTCACGCACCTGCACGTAGGGCAGATTGCGCGCGGACAGGTACAGGTTGTCGGTCGCTTCCTCGGTGACGATCAGCGGGCGCCGGCCGGCCTTCAGCTCGGCGAGCTTGGCCACCAGACCCTTGGTCTTCGGTGCATCGATGTCGAACGACTCGATCACGGTGATACGGCCCTGACGATTCAGCTCGGACAGGATCGACGCGATCGCGGCGCGGTACATCTTGCGGTTGACCTTCTGCGCGAAGCTGCGCGGCTTGGCCGCGAAGGTCACGCCACCGCCGACGAAGATCGGGGCCGTCAGGGCGCCATGACGCGCGCCGCCGCCCTTCTGCTTCTTCGACTTCTTGGTGGTGCCGTTGACTTCCGAACGCGTCTTCTGCGCCTTGGTGCCGGCACGACCAGCGTTGCGGTACGCCACGACGACCTGATGGATCAGGTCTTCACTGAAGGCGCGATCGAACACCGCCTCGGAGACCGCCAGCTTGGCGCCGCCATTGATATTCAGTTCCATGATCAGACTCCCTTGCTCGTCGGGCGCACGATCACATCGCCGCCCGGCGCACCCGGGATCGCGCCACGCACGGCGATCAAGCCGCGCTCGGCATCGACCTTCACGACCTGCAGGTTCTGCGTGGTCTGGGTGACGTGGCCCATGTGGCCGGCCATCTTTTTGCCCGGGAACACGCGGCCCGGCGTCTGGCGCTGGCCGATCGAGCCCGGCGCGCGATGCGACAGCGAGTTACCGTGGGTGGCATCACCCATCTTGAAGTTCCAGCGCTTGATCGTGCCCTGGAAGCCCTTGCCCTTGGTCACGCCCTGGACGTCGACGATCTGGCCTTCACTGAAGATGTCGGCCTTGATCTCGCCGCCCACTTCGAAGCCACCGATCTGGTCGGCTTCGACGCGCAGCTCCCACAGGCCACGACCCGCTTCCACCTTGGCCTTGGCCAGGTGGCCGGTGGCCGGCTTGGTCAGCAGGCTGGCGCGCTTGACGCCCGCGGTGACCTGCACGGCGCTGTAGCCGTCGGTTTCCACGGTCTTGATCTGGGTGATGCGGTTCGGCGTGGCTTCGATCAGGGTCACCGGCACGGCCTTGCCGTCCTCGGTGAACATGCGGCTCATACCGGCCTTGCGACCGACGATGCCGAGCGAATACTTCTTCGCGCTCATCTCGGTACTCCTCAGGTCAGCTTGATCTGGACATCAACGCCAGCCGCGAGTTCGAGCTTCATCAGCGCGTCCACGGTCTTGTCGTTGGGGTCGACGATGTCGAGCACGCGCTTGTGCGTGCGGGTCTCATACTGATCGCGCGCGTCCTTGTCGACGTGCGGCGAGGTCAGGATGGTGTAACGCTCGATCTTGGTCGGCAGCGGGATCGGGCCGCGCACTTGCGCGCCGGTCCGCTTGGCCGTCTCGACGATCTCGCTGGCCGAACGGTCGATCAGACGATGATCGAACGCCTTCAGCCGGATGCGAATCTTCTGGTCCGCCATGGGAGGAATGCCTCATGTTCTAAAGAGCGACAGGTGCGACGGCGTTGGGTGCGCCACACCCCGTGAATACAACGGGTCTTGCGGGTTTTCGCTGCGTCCTGCATGCGAATTGGCGAGCCGGATGCCCGGCCCGCCAGAGCAGGTTTCCATGAACGCGCCGAAAGGCCCCGCCGATGTGTCCCGGAAACTTCCGGAACGGACGAGGCCTTGCCACGCGACATCTCCCTGTCTGGCGAACACGAAGCGCATCCTGCGCTTCATTTCGCGCCCCGACCGGAACTCAGATTCCGCTGGGGTCGTACATTCTAACGGGGGTTTGCTGGACTTTGCAAGTCCGGATTCCCTTTTGTTTCCGCACGTCATTCCCGCCCGGCGGGAATGACGCTTCGAGCCGGACCCCCGCCTGCGCGGGGTGATGTTCTGGCCAACCGCGCGCCGAAGCGCGCGGGGCCTCGCATCACTTGATGATCTTCGCCACCACGCCGGCGCCGACGGTGCGGCCGCCTTCGCGGATCGCGAAGCGCAGGCCTTCGTCC
>NZ_SROY01000004.1:0-265011 GCF_005862345.1 Thermomonas fusca
ACTGCTTGTTGCTGCTCATAAACACCTCAGTCGTTGCCATGGATTATGGCGCCCGGATGTCTACGAAAGGCTGGTCGGTCCAGTCTTCTGCTCCATGTCGCAATGGCAGCAGTCTAGCCCAACGTGGACTCCGGCCCCACTTGTTCGGCGTAGGATTTTTTCCTGCCGGAGCATCGGAGAACATCCTGATCGCTGGTCCAGACTGGGGACTATGGCCTGCGGCCACCGTGTGCACAGGCCGGGGACAAGCCGCTGGACGGCTGGCGCCGCCCACACCTTGCCCGCCGCCTGCACACTTCGCCCCCAGAAAGGCCGACAGCACCACCGCCGGCAGGCGAGCTATCGAAGGCGCGTGCCCCTGAAGCCCGGTACTTAGCGTTTCATCGTGGTCTGTACAACTGGCGCGGACCTATCTGCGATCCGCCGGGATGAAGTTCAAAAGGGCAGCCAGACGCTCCTGCACATCCTCCAGCTCGGTGCGCATCGGATCGTCGTAGGGCGACAGCTGGTCCTCGGCCATGACAGCATCTGGCCGCGTCGATCTTGCTTGGATTTGGGGAAGCCGGCGCCGGTGAGCGCTCCCGCCAGCACGTCCAGTGCTGACCACAGCCTGTCACGTCGCGTGGCCGGATACCGGCTTCGAGGGCCCGGCAGGCATTTGCAAGGGAGATGACAGCATCGTGGAGGTAGGCGGCGGCCATGACGTACTGGCGCTGCTCGGCCTCGTTGGCGCGATTCTCGTCACGTTCGCTCCACCATGCTTGAACTCCGCACTGAACTTCCTTCGCTTCGCCATGAACACTCCGCATGGCCTCGATTGGCCTTGTCCTAAGTGTCCGTGAAAACGGGGGTGAACCCATGCGGAGTCCGGAACAGGAAAAGGCCCTGAAGGCACGCATTTCTGCGGCTTTCAGAGCCTTTCGCTGTTCTATCAATTGGTCGGGGAGACAGGATTCGAACCTGCGACCTCTACGTCCCGAACGTAGCGCTCTACCAGACTGAGCTACACCCCGACAGCTGAGCCGCGCATTTTAGGGACATGTCCTCGCCTCGGCAAGTCCCTTTGACGCATTCCGTGCCGTTATGCCGTTTCCGACCTTCGGCGCGGCGGCCGCGCCCGCTAAACTAGCGGTTTTCCGCGCCATCGGAGCCCCACCGTGATCAAGCCACGCACCCCCACCGGGGTCATGGAACTGCTGCCGCGCGACCAGATCGCGTTCCAGCGGATGCTCGACACCATCCGCCAGACCTTCGAGCGCTTCGGCTTCCTGCCGGTGGAAACGCCGGTGATGGAGCTGTCCGAGGTGCTGCTGACCAAGTCCGGCGGCGAAACCGAGCGGCAGGTGTATTTCGTGCAGTCCACAGGCGCGCTGGAGAAGCAGGCGGACGGGCTGCCGGAACTGGCGCTGCGCTTCGACCTCACCGTGCCGCTGGCGCGCTACGTGGCCGAGCACGAGCACGACCTCGCGTTCCCGTTCCGGCGCTACCAGATGCAGCGGGTGTACCGCGGCGAGCGCGCCCAGCGCGGTCGCTTCCGCGAGTTCTACCAGTGCGACATCGACGTGATCGGCAAGGATGCGCTGTCGCCGCGCTTCGACGCCGAGATCCCGGCGGTGATCGCAGCGGTGTTCGAGCGCCTGGCGATCGGCGAGTTCACCATCCAGTTCAACCACCGCAAGCTTCTGCGCGGTTACTTCGAAGGCCTCGGCATCGAGGGCGAGGCGCAGCTGCTGGTGCTGCGCGAGCTGGACAAGCTGGACAAGCGCGGCGCGGACGCCGTGCGCGAAACGCTGGCGGGCGAGGGCTTCGGCCTCGGCGCGGAGGTCATCGACAGGTTGATGGCGTTCTCGCAGGTGCGCTCGCACGGCCACGCCGACGCGCTGGCCAAGCTCGACGCGCTCGGCGCGGGCACGCCGCTGTTCGACGAAGGCCGCGAGGAGCTGCGCACCATCCTCGACCAGCTCAAGGCGCTGGGCGTGGCGGAGTCGCGCTACGCGCTGAACCTGTCGATCGCGCGCGGGCTGGATTACTACACCGGCATCGTCTACGAGACCACGCTCGATGCCTATCCGCAGATCGGTTCGATCTGCTCCGGTGGCCGCTACGAAAACCTGGCTGGCCACTACACCAAGTCGAAGCTGCCGGGGGTGGGCATCTCCATCGGCCTGACCCGGCTGTTCTACCAGCTGCAGGACGCCGGCCTGGTCGGCACGGCCGACAGTTCGGTGGACGTGCTGCTGGCGCTGCTGGATGACGCCGGGCTCGCGCACGCGCTGGCGCTGTCGCAGCGGCTGCGCGCGGCCGGCCTCAACGTGGAGACCCAGCTGGAGCCGCGCAAGCTGGCCAAGCAATTCCAGTACGCCGACAAGGCCGGGATCCGCTTCGTGGTGATGCGCGGCGAGGACGAGGCGGCGCGCGGCGTGGTCACGGTCAAGGACCTGCGCCGCGGCGAACAATTCGAGGTGGCGGAGGCCGAGCTGGCCGCGGCCCTGCTGGTGGAACGCGAGCAGCTGCGCAGCGCGGCGGGGAACGCGTGATGGATGATGTGGCGAAGGCTGCGGTGAAGTTGGATGGCGTGTCGCTGACCCGCGCGCAGCTGGTGCAGGTGGCCCGCGGCGCGCAGGTAGCGCTGGATGCGCAGGCCTTGGAGCGGGTGGCGCACGCCGCCGAGTTCCTGCTGCAGCAGGTGGCGAAGCAGGAGCCGATCTACGGCATTTCCACCGGCTTCGGCAGCAACGCCGACAAGCTGCTCGGCAGCCACCGCCTGCGCGATGAACTGCCGGGCGCGGCCCGGTCCGGCCAGCCGCCGCATATCGAACTGCAACGCAACCTGATCGTCACCCACGCGGTCTGCGTGGGCGAACCGTTTGCGCCGGAAGTGGTGCGGGCGATGCTGTGCATCCGCATCAATACCCTGCTGCGCGGCCATTCGGGCATCCGCGTGCAGACGCTGCAGGCGCTGGCGGCCATGCTCAATGCCGGTATCGTGCCGGTGGTGCCGCAGCTGGGTTCGGTGGGCGCATCGGGTGATCTTGCGCCGCTGTCGCACCTGGCCATCGTGCTGCTGGGCGGCGGCGAAGCCTTCGTCGACGGCCAGCGCATGCCCGGCGCCGATGCGCTGGCGCGCAAGGGCCTGCAGCCGGTCGAGCTGTCCTACAAGGAAGGCCTGGCGCTGAACAACGGCACCGCGCAGATGCTGGCCACCGGCGTGCTGGCGGTCCAGCTGCTGGAAGACCTGCTGGACACCGCCGATCTGGCCGCGGCGATGACCATCGACGCCTTCGCCGGCCGCCTCGGTGCGTTCGCGCCGGAAGTGCACGCGCTGCGCCCGCATCCGGGCCAGGTGCAGACCGCCGCCAACCTGCTGCGCCTGCTCGACGGTTCCACCCTGTCCGACATCGCCTATCACCTGGTGCCGAAGTTCCGCCAATGGCAGCCGGGCAGCTGGGACAGCCCGTCGCTGCAGGCGCTCGGCTTCGACATCGGCTGGGACTGGGTGGATTTCGCCCAGCGCCACGGCCGCGAGAAGTTCTACCAGCGCTTCCTGCCGTTCCGTGGAGGCAAGAAGCACCAGCCGCAGGACAGCTATTCGCTGCGCTGCATCCCGCAGGTGCACGGCGCGGTGCGCGATGCGCTCGAACAGGCCAAGCGGGTGCTGGAAGTCGAACTCAATTCGGTGACCGACAACCCGCTGGTGTTCCCGGACAAGACCGGCGCGGCGTTCGTGGAAGAGCAGGTGATCTCCGCCGGCCACTTCCACGGCATGCCGCTGGCGCTGGCGATGAGCTACCTGAAGGCGGCGATCCCGGTGCTGGCCTCGATCAGCGAGCGCCGCCTCAACAAACTGGTCGATCCCGCCACCAATGACGGTTTGCCGCCGTTCCTGATCGGCAACGAAGACGGCACCGAGTCCGGCCACATGATCGTGCAGTACACCGCCGCGGCCATCGTCAACGACCTCGCCAGCCGCGCGATGCCGGCCTCGGTGTATTCCATCCCGACCTCTGCCAACGCGGAAGACCACGTATCGATGGGTGCCAACGAAGCCCGCCACGTGCTGGCGATGGCGCAGGACCTCGGCAAGGTGCTGGGGCTGGAGCTGTTCACCGCCGCTCAGGCGCTGGACCTGCGCCGCGACATGATCAACGCCGCCCGCGAACTGGCCCGCCGCGCCGATGCTGCCGGTTTCGCCGCCAAGGTCGGCGGCGGCCCGCTGCCCGATGCTCCTGAGCGTACGGGCTTCCTCGATGAAGTCGATGCGCTGCGCGAACAACTCGCGCGTTCCGGCGAATACCAGCCGGGCAGGGCGGTCGCCATCGCCCACGCCGCGATCCGCGCTCGTATTCCCTACTTGGACCGCGACCGCGCGCTGGATGGCGAAGTGGCCACTGCCGTGGCGATGGTGGCGGACGGGAGCATCCTGGCGGCGGTGCGCGAGGGCTGAGGTTGCGCGCCGCATGTGCACGACATGGGCACCTTCGGGTGCCCATTTTTGTTGCGTGCCGGCTGAGCTGCTGTCCTGAGCCGGTGCATTCATTGACATTGCCAGATTATCGAATTAATGTATTAGCACGCTAATACATTGATGCGTTGCTTGCTGTGCATTCAGTCCGCTACGCACCCCCGAGGTCCGATGAAACAACGCCCAGAACCCCTGCCCAAATACGACGCCGCGGTCGCCATCGATGCGTTGGCTGCGGTGCTAGCCAAGCTGGACAGCGCGGAGGAAGTCCGTGCCTTTCTGGATGACCTGTGCACGCCGGCGGAGCTGGAGGCGATGGGCGATCGCTGGCGGGTGGTGCCGCAGCTGCTGCAGGGCGTGCCTTACCGCGAAATCCATGAGCGCACCAAGGTCAGCGTGACCACCATCGGCCGCGTGGCGCGCTGTCTCGAGCGCGGTGCCGGCGGCTACCAGGTCGCAGCCAAACGGCTGGGCCTGGCCAACACTTCTTCCTGAGTCCACACGATGACTACTGCAACGACAACCACCGGGCGCGACCGCCTGCGCATCGCCATCCAGAAAAACGGCCGTCTCAGCGAACCTGCGCGCGCACTGCTGGCGTCCGCCGGCCTGAGTTGGCGCGAAAGCCGCGACAAGCTGTTCTGCTACGGCGAGTCACTGCCGGTAGACCTGCTGCTGGTGCGTGACGACGACATTCCCGGCCTGATTGCCGACGGTGTTTGCGACTTGGGCGTCGTCGGCCGCAACGTGCTGCTGGAGCAGGCCGGTGAACGCGCCGAGGCCGGCAAGCCGGCGGTGTTCCGCGAGTGGCGTGCGTTGGGTTTCGGCGGCTGCCGCCTGTCGATTGCGGTGCCGGAAGGCTGGGACTGGCAGGGCCCGGCGCAGCTTGCCGGCAAGCGCATCGCCACGACCTATCCCAACCAGCTGCGCGCGTGGCTGCGCGCGCAACAGGTCGACGCCGACATCGTAGTGCTCAACGGCTCGGTGGAAATCGCGCCGCGCCTGGGCCAGGCCGACCTGATCTGCGATCTGGTCTCCAGCGGCGCCACCCTGGCCGCCAACCAGCTCAAGCCGGTGCTCGACATCCTGCGCAGCGAGGCGGTGCTGGCCGGTCCAGTGGCGCCGTTCGGTGATGTGCGCGCGGAGCTGGCCGACCTGCTGTTGCGGCGCATGGACGGCGTGCTGCGCATCCGCGACAGCAAGCTGCTGCTGTTCCAGACCCCGCGCGAAGCGCTGCCGCAGGTATTGCAGCTGCTGCCCGATGCCGAGCCGCCGACCATGTGCGCTGTGGATGGCAGCGAGACGCTGGCGCTGCAGGCGCTCTGCCACGGTGCGATGACCTGGCAGCGGCTGGAAGACCTCAAGCGTGCCGGCGCGCGCGGGCTGATGGTGCTGCCGGTGGAGCGGATGCTGGCATGAGGCGGATCGACTGGAACGCGCTGGGCGCGGACGAGCGCGCCGCGGTGCTGCGGCGCCCGGCGCAGGCGGTATCGGACACGCTGCGCGCGGGCGTGCGGGCGATCTTCGAAGCGGTGGTCGCGCGCGGCGATGAGGCGCTGCGCGACTACACCGCGCAGTTCGACGGCGTCTCTCTCGATGATTTCGAAGTCGGCGCGGAGGAGTTGGAAGCCGCCGCCGCGCAGGTGCCGGCCAACGTGCAGGCCGCGATCCTGGAGGCGGCAGCGCGGATCGAAGCTTTCCACCGCGCCGGCATCACGCAGCCTTATGAAGTGGAAACCGCGCCCGGCCTGCTATGCCAGCGCGTGCAGCGCCCGATCAATCGCGTCGGCCTGTACGTGCCCGCGGGCAGCGCGCCGCTGCCATCGACCGCGCTGATGCTGTGCATCCCGGCGCGGTTGGCGGGCTGTGCCGAGATCATCCTGTGCACGCCGCCGCGTGCGGACGGCAGCGCCGATCCCGCCGTGCTGCTGGCGGCGCGGCAGGCGCCCGGCGTGCGCGTGTTCAAGCTCGGCGGCGCGCAGGCGATCGCGGCAATGGCCCTGGGCACGGCCAGCGTGCCGCGCTGCGACAAGCTGTTCGGTCCCGGCAATGCATGGGTGGACGAGGCCAAGCGGCAGGCCGCGCAGCGCCCCGGCGGTATCGCCATCGACATGCCGGCCGGGCCGTCCGAAGTGCTGGTGATCGCAGATGCGGGCGCGAACGCCGCTTTTGTTGCCGCCGACCTGCTGTCGCAGGCCGAGCATGGCCCGGATTCGCAGGTGCTGCTGCTGACCGACAGCGCGGCGCTGCTGGACAAGGTGGCGGCGGAGGTCGATGTGCAACTGGCGCGGCTGCCGCGCGCCGACATCGCCCGGCGCGCGCTGGAGGCTTCGCGCCTGGTGCTGGTGCGCGATATCGGGCAGGCCATCGCCATCAGCGATGCCTACGCGCCGGAACACCTAATCCTTGCGCTGCGCGAACCGCGTGCATGGCTTGCGCGCATCCACAACGCCGGCAGCATCTTCCTTGGCGACTGGACGCCCGAAGCGTTGGGCGATTACTGCAGCGGCAGCAATCACGTGCTGCCCACCGGCGGCGCGGCGCGGGCGTGGAGCGGGCTGTCGGTGGCCGGTTTCCAGAAGGCCATCACCGTGCAGGAAGCCAGCCGCATCGGGATTGCCAGTGCCGGTCCCTGCGCGGCCACGCTGGCGCATGCGGAAGGCCTGCAGGCGCATGCGCGGGCGGTGGAGTTGCGGCTGGAGCAGGCCGCATGAGCGCGACCGTGAATGCACTGCTGCGCGAGGACCTGCGCGATTTCGCCGGCTACAAGTCCGCGCGCAGCGAAGCGCTGGCCGGCTCGGTCTGGCTCAATGCCAACGAATCCGCCTGGGCCAACGGCAGCGATGCCGACGGCCGCCTGCGCCGTTATCCGCAGCCACAGCCGGAAGCGCTGTGCGCGCGGCTGGCGACGTTGTACGACGTGGCGCCGGCGCAGCTGCTGGTCGGGCGCGGCAGCGACGAGGGCATCGACCTGCTGCTGCGTGCTTTCTGCATGCCGGGCCGCGGTGCAATTGTCACCGCGCCGCCGGTGTTCGGGATGTACGCGGTATGCGCGCGCCTGCACGGGGCGAAGATCGTCGAAGTGCCGCTGCGCGAGGCTGAAGCCGGCCTGTGCGCGGACCTGCCGGCGATAGGCGATGCCGCGCTGGCCAGCGCCGCCTCGCTGTTGTTCCTGTGCTCGCCGGGCAACCCTTCCGGCGAGCTGCTGGAACTGGACGCCATCGCGGCGCTTGCGCAGCGCCTGCGCGGACGCTGCCTGGTGATCGTGGACGAGGCCTACATCGAGTATGCCGATTCACCCTCTGCGACGCGCCTGCTGGAGCAGCACGACAATATCGCCGTGCTGCGCACGCTGTCGAAAGCGCATGCACTGGCCGCCGCGCGGGTGGGCTGCGTGCTCGGCAACCCGCAGCTGATCGCGGCGCTGCGTCGCGTGCAGGCGCCGTATCCGCTGCCGCAGCCCGTCGTCGATGCGGCGCTGGCGGCGTTGGCGCCGTCGGCGCTGGCGCTGACCCGCAGCCGCATGGCAGCGGTGCGCGAGGCGCGCATGCGGCTTGCCGACGGCCTGCGCATGCTGCCGCAGGTGCGCCGCGTCTATCCTTCCGCCGGCAATTTCCTGCTGGTGCGCTTCGCCGACGCGGACGCCGCGTTCGCCGCGCTGCTTTCGGCCGGCGTGGTGGTGCGCGACATGCGTGCGATGGCGCAGCTGGGCGACGCTTTGCGCATCACCGTCGGCAGCATGGAGGAATGCCGACGCGTGCTGGCCGCGCTGGAAACTTTGCGCATGGAGGCGGCGGCATGAGCCTGCAGCCGATCCTGTTCGTGGACCGCGACGGCACCCTGATCGAGGAGCCCACCGACTTCCAGATCGATGCGTTCGAGAAGCTGCGCTTCGTCAGGGGCGTGATCCCCGCGCTGTTGAAGCTGCGCGATGCCGGCTACCAGTTCGTCATCGTCAGCAACCAGGACGGGCTGGGCAGCGAGGCGTATCCGCGCGCTTCGTTCGACGGCCCGCACGCGCTGATGCGCCAGGTGTTCGAAAGCCAGGGCATCGTGTTCCGCGATGAACTGATCGACTGCAGCCTGCCCGCCGACAACAGCCCGAACCGCAAGCCCGGCCTCGGCATGATGACGGCCCTGCTGCAGGACCGGAGCATCGACTGGGCGCGCAGCGCGATGGTCGGCGACCGCCAGACGGACCTCCAGTTCGCTGACAACCTGAAGATCCGCGGCTTCCAGCTCGCCACCGCACAGTTCGGTGGCGACTGGGACTGGGCCGGGATTGCGCATGCGCTTGCCGATGCGCCGCGCCAGTCGACGGTCGTGCGCAACACCAAGGAGACCAAGGTCCGCGTCGAAGTGGATCTGGACCGCGTGGCCGAGCCACGGATCGCCACCGGGCTGGCGTTCTTCGACCACATGCTGGAACAGATCGGCAAGCACGGCGGCTTCGACCTGCGCATCCGTTGCGAAGGCGACCTGCACATCGACGAGCATCACACGGTCGAGGACACCGCGCTGGCGCTGGGGCAGGCGCTGCGCGAAGCGCTGGGCGACAAGCGCGGGATCGGCCGTTACGGCTTCACGCTGCCGATGGACGAATGCCTGGCCAGCGCCGCGCTGGACTTTTCCGGGCGGCCATACCTGGTGTTCGAGGGTGCGCTGCGCCGCGAGCGCGTGGGCGACCTGCCCACCGAACTGGTGCCGCATTTCTTCCGTTCGCTCTGCGATGCCGCGGGCTTGAACCTGCACCTGAAGGTGCAAGGCGAGAATGATCACCACCAGATCGAGGCCTGCTTCAAGGCGCTGGCGCGGGCACTGCGACAAGCCATCAGGCGTGAAGGCGCCGAGCTGCCCTCGACCAAGGGCATGCTGTGATGGACATCGCGGTGATCGACGCCGGCGGGGCCAATTTCGGCTCGGTCTGCTACGCGCTGGAACGGCTCGGCGCGCGCCCGCGCATCGTGCGCGATGCCGATGGTCTTGCGGATGCGCCGCGGGTGCTGCTGCCCGGCGTGGGTGCGGCCGGGCCGGCGATGGCGCTGCTGCACGAGCGCGGTTTCGCCGAGGTGCTGCCGGCGTTGCAGGTGCCGCTGCTGGGCATCTGCCTGGGCATGCAGCTGCTGTTCGAGTCTTCCGAGGAAGGCGGCGCGGACTGCCTTGGCCTGCTGCCCGGGCGGGTGCGAAAACTCGCCGGTGGGCCGGGCCTGCGGGTGCCGCACATGGGCTGGAACACGCTCGAACAGGTCGCCGCATCGCCGCTCCTCGACGGCATCGGCAGCGATGCGCGCGCCTATTTCGTGCACGGCTATGCCGCGCCCGTCACCGGCGATTGCATCGCCGCCTGCCGCCACGGCGAACGTTTCGCGGCGGTGGTTGTGCGTGGACGCGTGGCCGGCGCGCAGTTCCACCCCGAGCGATCTTCCGCCACCGGCGCGCGGCTGCTGGCCAATTTCCTGCAATGGAACCCGACATGAGCTTCACCGTCTATCCCGCCATCGACGTGCGTGACGGCCGCGTGGTGCGGCTGCGCCAGGGCGACTACGCCGACGAGACGCGCTACGGCGACGACCCGCTGGCGTTCGCCGCGCGTTACGCGGAGGCCGGCGCAACGTGGCTGCACTTGGTCGATCTGGATGCGGCGAAAGCCGGTGGCTACACCCTGCTGCCGCTGCTGCGCGACATCGTTGCTCGCACCGGCTTGCGGGTGCAGACCGGAGGCGGCGTGCGCTCGCGTGAAGACGTGGCGACCCTGCTCGATGCGGGCGCCGCGCGGGTGGTGATCGGCTCGCTGGCGGTGCGCGAGCCCGGCACCGTGGCGGAATGGTTGGCGGATTTCGGTGGCGACCGCATCACCGTCGCGCTGGATGCGCGGCAGGACGAGGCGGGGGCGTGGCGTCTGCCGGTGCACGGCTGGACCCAGGTCGCGGAGGAGACGCTCGACGAGGTGCTGGCGCGCCATCTCGACGCCGGCCTGGTGCATCTGCTCTGCACCGACATCGCCCGCGACGGCATGCTGGCCGGGCCGAATATCGACCTCTATCGCCGCCTGTGCGAACGCCACCCGGACCTGCACGTGCAGGCCAGTGGTGGTATCCGCGACGTGGCTGATGTTCGCGCCGCGCGCGCGGCCGGATGCAGCGGCGCGGTGCTGGGCAAGGCACTGCTGGAAGGCCGCCTCGACCTGCGCGGGGCGCTGGCATGCTGAGCCGCCGCATCATCCCGTGCCTGGACGTGCGCGATGGCCGTGTGGTCAAGGGCGTGCGCTTCCGCGACCATGTCGACATGGGCGACATCGTCGATCTGGCGCTGCGCTACCGCGATGCCGGCGCCGACGAGCTGGTGTTCTACGACATCGCCGCCAGCCCCGAAGGGCGCAGCGTGGCGCGCGACTGGGTGGAGCGGGTGGCCCGCCTCATCGACATCCCGTTCTGCGTGGCCGGCGGGATCCGCAGCGTCGAGGATGCGCGCGCGGTGCTGCGCGCCGGCGCCGACAAGATTTCCATCAACACGCCGGCGCTGGAGCGGCCTGCGCTGATTGCCGAGCTGGCCGATGCCTTCGGCGTGCAGTGCGTGGTGGTGGGCATCGATTCGGTGCGCGAGGACGACGGGCAGTGGCGGGTGCGCAGCCATACCGGCAGCCCGGATGCGATGCGCGCCCCCGGCCGCCTGACGCTGGACTGGATCATCGATGCGCAGCGGCTGGGCGCCGGCGAGATCGTCCTGAACTGCATGGGCAGCGACGGCGTGCGCGCCGGCTACGACATCGAGCAACTGCGGGCAGCACGCGCCGTGTGCCACGTGCCGCTGGTGGCGTCGGGCGGCGCCGGCGCGATGCCGCACTTCGCCGAGGCCTTCGTCGAGGCGGACGTGGACGCCGCGCTGGCGGCCAGCGTGTTCCATTCCGGCGCGATTGCGATCCCGGAACTCAAGCAATTCCTGCGCGGGCAGGGCATCGAGGTGCGGCTGTGAACCTTGCAATGATCGACATCGATACGCTGGCCTGGGACAAGCAGGGCGGCCTGCTGCCGGCCATCGTGCAGGACGCCGCCACGCTGCGCGTGCTGATGCTGGGCTACATGAACCGGGAGGCGCTCGGCGTCACGCTGGCGAGCGGCAGAGTGACTTTCTACAGCCGCAGCAAGGGCCGGCTGTGGACCAAGGGCGAGTCGTCCGGCCATGTGCTGGAACTTGTATCCATCGAGGCCGACTGCGATGCCGACACCCTGCTGGTGCAGGCGCATCCGCACGGCCCGACCTGCCACCTGCAGCGCCCCAGCTGCTTCCCGGCCGCACCCGCGGACGGATTGGCCGAACTCGATGCGCTGATCGCCCAGCGCGAGCGCGAGCGCCCGCAGGGCAGCTACACCACCAAGCTGTTCGAGGATGGCGTCCGCCGCATTGCCCAGAAGGTGGGCGAGGAAGGCGTGGAAACCGCGCTGGCGGCGGTGGCGCAGGACGAGGCCGCGCTGCTGGGTGAAGCCGCCGACTTGCTGTACCACCTCACGGTGCTGCTGCGCGCGCGCGGGCTGTCACTGCAGGATGCCCGGCAGGTGCTGCAGGCAAGACGCGGCTGACCGGCGCGCCGCGCCGTTGGCTCAGGCGGTGGTGAGCGAATGCCGCACGCAGTTGCGGCCGTCGTCCTTGGCGCGGTACAGCGCCTCGTCGGCGATGCGGATGATCTCTTCCGCGCTGCTGCCGCGCTCGGTGTCCACGGTATGGATGCCGATGCTCACGCTCAGGCGGATGGCCAGCGCTTCATGGCGCACGGGATCCTGCTGGATGCGCAGGCGGATCGCCTCGGCCACCTGCAGCGCGTCCTGGGCATCGCGGCAGCTAAGCGCCACCACGAATTCCTCGCCGCCGAAGCGGGCCACCAGCCCGCCGCGCTGGGCCGCGACCTCCTCGATACGGCGCGCCGCCTCGACCAGGCAGCTGTCGCCCGCCGGATGGCCGTGGCTGTCGTTGATCCGCTTGAAGAGGTCCAGATCCAGCAACAGCAGGGCAATCTGGCGGCCGCTGCCCTTGCGCGATTCCAGCATCTGCGCGAATTCTTCGCGGAAATGGCGGCGGTTATAGGTACCGGTCAGCGGATCGCGGCGGCTGTATTCCTGCAGCTTGACGTTGGCCTCGCCGAGCTTGGCCATGGTCGTGCGCAGCTCGCGGGTGCGGTCGATCAGGCCGCGCTCCAGCTTTTCGTTGGTTTCCTGCACGATGCGGATGTTCTCCTCGCGCAGGCTGGCGTAGCGCTTGCCCAGCGCCAGCGACAGCAGCAGCAGTTCCAGCGCGGAACCGATCTGGACGCCGTTCTGGGTCCAGAAGTTCTGCGGCAGCACGCCGAAGGCGAGCAGGGTGAACGCCGCCGTGCCGCTGAGGAACAGCGACCAGGCCAGCAGGAACAGCCGCGCCGGCTGGTAGCCGCGGCGCAGCATTACCACGGTGGCGATGATGATCCAGGCCACGCCCAGCAGGACCGCACGCGAGGCGATCGGGGTGGCGATGCTGTACGGCAGCCAGGTCGCCGCCACCCCCAGCATGGCGAAGAACGCCACCACGCCCAGGCAGACCTTGTCGCCGACCGGCCAGCGCGTGCGCAGATCCAGGAAGCTGCGCGCGAACAGCTGCATGCCGATCAGGGCCAGGCAGATCGACAGCGGGATCGAGGCGTCGGCCAGCCAGGCGGAAGTGGGCCACAGGTATTCGAAGCCGTAGCCGTTGAGGGTGAACAGGACCAACCCGAACGCGCCGGTATGCAACAGGTACCAGAAATAACTGGCATCGCGCAGCATCAGCCACAGCACCAGGTTGTAGCAGAGCAGCGCCAGCACGATGCCGTAGTACAGGCCGTTGGAGAACTGCGCGTCGCGCAGCACCTCGGCGAATGCTTTCGGCGTGTACAGCGCCAGCGGCACCTGCATCGAACTTTCGCTCTGCACCCGTAGCAGCAATTCCATCCGCTGGCCGGCCGGCAGGTCGAGGCGGAAATTGGGGTGGCGATAGCGGATGAAGCGGTCGGCAAACGGTACGTGGTCGCCGCCGGCGCTGTGCTCGACGTGGCCGTCGGGGTTGCGCAGGTACAGGTCGAGCTTGTCGCTCAGCGCGTATTCCTGCACCAGGATCCACAGCGGCTCGTCGCGCTGCAGGTTTTCCACCGGCAGGTGGAACCAGTAGGCGCCGGTCTGGAAGCCGAAGGCCGGGTTGCCGCCGGGCAGTGGCGCAAACCCGTCCGCATGCGCGCGGGCGAACGCCTGTTCCGGCGTGGCAGTGGCGGAGGTGTCGTGCCAGTAACGCACCGTGCCAGCCAGCGGAAAGCTGGATTCGCCGGCGCCCAGGCGCAGGGTCGGTTCGGTTGCCGCCGCCGGCAGCACGCACAGGCAGGCAGCCAGCATCAACAGCCAGCTGGCCAGCCGACGTGCTCCATGCATGCGCAGCGCATATCCCGTCCCCATGGCGGGGATTCTAGTGCAGGCCGGGCTCGCCGCGCATAATCCGCGGATGCACAAGCGTCTTCTCCTCATCCTGCTGTTTCCGCTGCTGTTTCCCTATGCCGCGCTGGCGTCCACCGACCCGGCGGCCTGCGTGCCGGTCAGCGTGGAGGCACCGCTGCCGCTGCCCCGTGCCGACCGCGCCGGTGTGCCCGGCTGCGTCGCCTATCGGCGCGCGCCGCGCAGCCTGACCGGCGAATCCGCGCAGGTGCTGGTATTCGGCGATCCGCAGGTGAAGTTCGATGACGACGTGGACTACTTCCGGCGCGACATCGTGCAGCCGCTGCAGGGCCGCCACGTGGCGCGGCTGGGCGTGACCCTGGGCGATCTGGTCGACGATGTGCCGGCACTGCTGCCGGCGGTGAGGCAGGTCACCGAATCGCTGGGCGTGCCGTGGCTGTATGCCCCCGGCAACCATGACGTGGATCCGGGCGCGACCAGCGACGAGACGTCGCTGCGCCTGTTCCACCAGCGGATCGGCCCCGACACCTTTGCCCGCCAGACCGCGCTGGCCAATCTCGTCGTGTTGGACGACGTGATCTATCGGCCCGGCCAGAAGCCGGCCTATATCGGCGGCTTCCGCGAAGACCAGTTCGCCTTCCTCGAACGCTGGCTGCCGACCCTGCCGCGCGACCGCCTGCTGGTGCTGGCGATGCACATCCCGCTGTTCGAGGACGCGGCCAAGGACAGCTTCCGCGACGCCGACCGCCATCGCCTGTTCGCGCTGCTGGCGCCGTTCCCGCATGTGCTGGTGTTGAGCGCACACAACCACAGCCAGCGTCATTACTACCACGCCGCCGCGGACGGCTGGACGGGGGTGAAGCCGCTGCACGAATTCAACCTCGGCGCGGCCTGCGGTTCGTACTGGGCCGGGGCCAGGGATGCCGACGGCATTCCCGACGCCACCATGTCCGACGGCACGCCCAATGGCTATGCGCTGCTGACGGTGAACGCGGGCGGCGACTACGCGCTGGCCTGGCACGCGGCCCGCGATGCCGCGGACAGCCAGATCGGCCTGCACGCGCCCAAGGCGCTGCGGCGCGGCGCCTATCCGGCCTGGGGCGTGTTCGCCAACGTCTACATGGGCGATGACGACACCCGCGTCGAGTTCCGCGTCGATGGCGGCGAGTGGCTGCCGATGAAGAAAGTGCTGCAGCCGGATCCGCGGTTGATGGCTGAGAACCGGCGCGACGACGAAGCAATTGCGCTGCGAGGCTACGACCGCTCGCCGGAAGCCGAGGTATCCGCGCACCTGTGGCGCGCCGCGCTGCCGACCAGGCTCGCTGTGGGCGAACATCGCATCGACGTGCGCGCCTTCGACCGCTGGCGCGGCGAAGTGACCGCCAGCACCACCTATTCGCTGCTGGAGTACCAGCCCCCGCAGCCGCATCAGGTGCTTCAATCCCGACCCTGACTTGTCCTGCGCGCGGTCGCCGGTTCGCTGGCAGCAGGGTGTTGCGCTGGTCGCGCGGTTCGACCCGCGCAGCAGTCGCGGCTCGCGACGGCTTGCGTGCGTTGTCAGTGCGCGGGTTTGCGTACGCTCAGCCACGCGCCAAGCAGCAGCAGCGCGATGGCGATGGCCTGCGAGGCGTGCGGCTGCGCCTGCCCGGCGATGACCAGCAACAGGGTGGACAGCAGCGGCGCGAGGTAGGAGAGGCTGCCGAGCAGGGCGATGTCGCCGCGCTTGGTGCCGATGTCCCACAGCAGGAACGCCGCGCCCACCGGGCCGACGCCCATGCCCAACAGCGCCAGCCACTGGCCCGGCTCGGGCTGGACGGTGGTCTCGAATGCCGCGTGCGCCGCCGCGCCGAGCACGGCCACCAGCACGCAGGGCAGGGCGATGGCCGCGCTGGGGACATCGGCATGGCGGCGGTTGAGGACCGAATACGCCGCCCAGATGACCGCCGCACCCAGTGCCGCGGCGTAGCCGGGCAGGTAATCGGCGCGGATGCTGACGGCGCTGCCGCGGGTGACCAGCACCACCGCCGCCGCCAGCCCCAGCAGGGTGCCGAGCCACTGCCCGCCGCGCACGCGCACGCCGGGCAGGAAGCCGGCGAACAGCACGATCAGCAGCGGCCACAGGTAGTTCAGCAGGTTGGCTTCCAGCGCGGGCGCGCGCTTGAGCGCGATGAAATACAGCGCGTGGTAGCCGAACAGTGCGGTGGTGGTCAGCGCCAGCGCCGCCGGCGGCTGCCGCAGCGCGCGCCAGCCGGCCCTGCCGCGCGTGGCAGCGTGGGCAAGTCCCAGCAGGCCGGCAACGCCGAAGCCGGTGGCCAGCACCTGGAACGGCGGCAGCCCGGCGGTCAGCGTGGTCAGCAGCGCCAGCGATGCCCACAGCAGGATCGCCAGCAGGCCGCAGCCGGTGGCGCGGCGATCGGGCGCCTGCGGGTTCAAGCAGCGGCGTCGATGTCGGCGAACGATTCCGCGCGGGCGTGCCCGTTGGCGGCAGCGCCGGTGCGCGGCTGCGGGTAGTCTTCGCGGCGATCCAGCAGCAGGGTGCGCAGTCCGGCTTCGTGCGCGGCATCGAGCTCGGCGACCACGTCGGACAGGAACAGGATGTCGCCCGGCGCGTTTCCGAGCCGCCCGGCGATGACGCGGTAGCTTGCGGCTTCGCGCTTGCCGCCCACTTCGGTATCGAAGAAGCCGCAGAACAGCGTGGTCAGGTCGCCGGCATCGGTATGCGCGAACAGCAGCTTCTGCGCCGCCACCGAGCCGGACGAATACACCGCCAGGGAGTGCCCGGCCGCATGCCAGGCGCGCAGCGCCGGCGCGACGTCGGGGTACACCGGTGCGGTGAAATCGCCGTCCTTGTAGCCGGCCTCCCAGACCATGCCCTGCAGCGCCTTCAGCGCGGTGTGCTTGCGGTCCTCGTCGATCCAGCCCTGCAGGGTTTCCACGATCACCGCGTCCTGGCAGGCGCTGGCGGAAATTTCCACCGCCACCGCGTCCAGCCAGCATCGCACCTCCGGTTGCTGCCCGTGTTCGCGGACGAAGGCGGGCAGCCTGGCCCGTGCATAGGGGAACAGCACGTCCTTGACGAAGGAAATCGAGGACGTGGTGCCTTCGATGTCGGTGAGGATGGTGGTCAAAGCGCCGATCCCGCTTCAAGGCGCGGGAACCGCTGCGCGATGTCGCTGCCGGTGAAATGGCCCACCCAGCCGTCCGGCTCGGTGAAGAAGCGGATGGCGACGAAGCTGGGCTCCGGCCCCATGTCGAACCAGTGGGTGGCGCCGTCCGGCACCGAGATCAGGTCGCCGGCCTCGCACAGTACTTCGTACACCTTCTCGCCGACATGCAGCGAGAACAGCCCGCTGCCGGCGACGAAGAAACGCACTTCGTCCTCCTTGTGCGCGTGCTCGTCGAGGAACTTGGCACGCATCGCCTCGCGGTTGGGGTTGTCCGGCGCGATGCTGACCACGTCGACGCTGCGGAAGCCGCGCTCGGCCACCAGGCGGTCGATGTCGGCCCGGTACGCGGCCATGATCGTTTCCGGCGCGTCGCCCGGCTGCACCGGCTGCGTGGCCTGCCACTGTTCGAAGGCAACGCCGATCTTCGCCAATTCGGCGGCGATGTCGGCATGTCCATGGGTGGCCAGCAGCGGCGCCTGCGGGGCGTCGTGGTCGAAGATGCGCAAACGGCTCATGTCAGGCTCCCGCGCCGCGCAGGCGGCGCATTTCCAGCTCGCAGCCGAGCAGGAATTCGAATGCGTCCAGGTGGCGGCGTGCCTCGTTGATGTCGCGGCCCCAGGCGTACAGGCCGTGGCCGGCGATCAGGTAGCCCCAGGTGTTGGGCTGGGTCAGCACCGCATCGACGCTGGCGATCAGCTGGTCCATGTCCTGCGAGTTCGGCACCACCGGCAGGTCGAGCTCGGCTTCGTGGGTGGTGTGGCCGCGCAGGGCCTTGAACAGTTCGTAGCCGCGCAGGCGCACGCGGCCTTCGTCGGCGTGCAGCAGGCCGGCGATGGTCTGGGTGGGCGAGTGGGTGTGCAGCACCGCGCCTACGTCCGGGAAGCGGCGGTACAGGTGGGTGTGCAGGGCGGCTTCCGCGGACGGCCGGTGGTGGGTGGCCACCGGGTCGTTGGCCATGTTGACCACCATGATGTCGGCTTCGGTCAGGCGGCCCTTGTCCTTGCCGGAAATGGTGATGGCCGCGTGCTCGGCGTCCATGCGGATGGAGAAATTGCCGGCGGTGGCCGGGGTCCAGCCCTTGGCGGCCAGCTCGCGGGTATGGCTGATGATCTGGGCGGCGCAGCCGGCGTACAGGTTGTGGTCGAAGGCGGGGGCGTTCATCCGCGAAGTGTATTGCCTGGCGGCTGCCAGCGTCATCACGTTGCGCGCCGGATTTCAGGCGTGCATCACGCGGGCACCGCAGCCCGCAAGTCGCTCCCCGATACTCGCTTGGTTGCGGGCTGCGGTGCCCGCGTGATGCTGCGGATATTGCGCGCAGGTGGAAAACCGTGCGCCATATCGATGGTAATGGCGAATCCGCAGATCCTTATCGCTGCTGCCCATAGGTGCTGAACTTCTCCAGCACCCGCGCCATTTCCTCGGCCGGCAGGTCGCGGGTGTGGCCCAGCATGCGCGCCAGCAGGTATTGGCGGGCCAGGTTCTCCACTTCTTCCGCCAGGGCGTAGGCCTCCGACAGCGTCTTGCCGGTGGTGACCTGGCCGTGGTTAGCCATCAGGCAGGCGCGCAGGCCGCCTTCCAGCGCACGCAGGACGTTGGCGGACAGCTCGCCGGTGCCGAAGGTGGCGTATTCGGCGCATGGGATGCGGTCGCCGCCGGCAACCGCGACCATGTAATGGAACGCCGGAATCCCTTCGCCCAGACAGGCCAGCGCGGTGGCATGGGTGGAGTGCACGTGCACCACCGCGTTCATCTCCGGGAACGCATGCAGGATGTCGCAGTGGAAGCGCCATTCGCTGGACGGGAGCAGCTGCCCGGGCGGGCAGGTGCCGTCGGCTTGCAGATAGACGATGTCCTCCGGCAGCAGGCGGTCATAGGCGCGGCCGGTGGGGGTGATCAGCAGCCCTTCGCGCCAGCGGATGCTGGCATTGCCGGACTTGTTCAGCGACAGCCCGCTGGCGTTCATCGCGCGGCAGTGGTCGATCAGCGACTGCCGGGCGGCGCGCTCGTGGTCGTGCAGGATGTGCGAATTCGACATCCGCAAAGGATAACGGCAAGCCATAACGAAAAACCCGGCCGGAGCCGGGTTTTTCGCGGTGCATGGGCCTGCGATCAGGCCTGCGGACCCTCGTGGAACTTGGGCTCGGCGTCCATCGTGTTGCCACCTTCCGGGCCGGTGATGCCGCGGGCCAGGTCGCTATGACGGTAGCCGTACAGGGCGTACACGATCAGCCCGATCACCGCCCAGCCAAAGAACAGGCCGATGGTGTAGATCGACAGGTTCAGGAACAGCAGCAGGCAGCCGGCGATGGCCAGCGGGCAGACCACCCAGGCCATCGGGGTGCGGAACGGACGGTGCCGGTTCGGCTCGCGCTTGCGCAGGATCAGCACGCCCAGCGACACCGCCATGAAGGCGAACAGGGTGCCAGAGTTGGAGATGTCGGCCAGGATGCCAACCGGGAACATCGCCGCGAACAGCGCCACGAACACGCCGGTGACCATGGTCACCACGTGCGGGGTGCGGAACTTCGGATGCACCCGCGACAGCACTTCCGGCAGCAGGCCGTCGCGCGACATGGTGAAGAAGATGCGGGTCTGGCCGTAGATCATCATCAGCACCACCGACGGCAGCGCCAGCGCGGCGGCCAGGCCGATCGCGTTGCCCCAGCCGGCGAAGCCCATCACCTTCAGCACGTGGGCCAGCGGTTCCTTGCTGCACACCAGCGCGTCGGAGCCGGCGCAGGCGGCGGCCATCTGCGGGGTGCCCGGGTGGAAGGCCACGCCGGCGGCGTCCAGCATCGGCTGCGAACCGATCGCGCCGACCGCGCCGTAGCCCACCAGCATGTAGAAGACGGTGCAGACCAGCAGCGAGCCGATCAGGCCGATCGGGATGTTGCGGTTCGGGTTCTTGGTTTCCTCGGCCGCGGTCGAGACCGCATCGAAGCCGACGTAGGCGAAGAAGATCGACGCCGCCGCGCCCAGCACGCCGATGCCGCCCAGCGGGCTGCCCCAACCGGTGGGGAAGAACGGCTGGAAGTTGCTGTCCTTGGCCGCCGGCACCGCGATGATGACGAATGCGGTCAGCGCGACCACCTTGATCAGCACCAGCACCGCATTGACCTTGGCGGACTTGGAGGTGCCCAGCACCAGCAGGCCGGTGATCACCAGCGAGATGGTGAAGGCCAGCAGGTTGAACGCGCCGCCATCCATCGGGCCGGTCTTGAGTGCCATCGGCAACTCTATCCCGGCGCTGGACAGCAGGCCGTTCATGTAGCCGGACCAGCCCACCGCCACCGCGCCTGCGGCCACCGCGTATTCCAGCACCAGCGCCCAGCCCACGGTCCAGGCGATCGCCTCGCCCATTACCGCGTAGGTGTAGGTGTAGGCGGAGCCGGCCACCGGCACCATCGAGGCCAGTTCGGAATAGGCCAGCGCGGCCAGCGCGCACACCACCGCCGCGATCACGAACGCCAGCATCATCGCCGGGCCGGCCTTCTGCCCCGCTTCCGCAGTCAGCACGAAAATGCCGGTGCCGATGATGGCGCCGATGCCGAGCAGAGTGAGCTGGAAGGCGCCAAGCTGGCGCGTGAGTGCTTTCTTTTCCGCCGTCTCGAGGATCTTGTCGAGCGGCTTGACTCGCTGGAACAGCATCAGGTGACTCCCCCGGTTCTTGTTGTGGTCGGCCGCCTGCAGGCATGCCGCAAGGCGCCGACCTTAAACGTTCATGGGCGTCGCGCACAAGCGCCGGCGGTCACGACGCGGGATAATGCGGCGCATTCAGATTCCAAGGAGCAAAACCGCGATGGACGCAGCCCTGCAAGCCGCGCTGGATGACTATGCCGCACGCTGGCCGGACGAAGCTGCCACCGTTGCGCTGTTCCGCGACCTGCTGGCCGATGCCGAGAACCCGTTCCGGCGCGAGCGCCTGGCCGGTCACTTCACCGCCTCGTGCTGGCTGGTGGATCGCAGCGGCACGCGCGTGCTGCTGACCCATCACCGCAAGCTGCGCCTGTGGCTGCAGCTGGGTGGGCACGCCGATGGCCAGCGCGAACTTCCGCTGGCGGCGCTGCGCGAGGCGGAAGAGGAATCCGGGCTGGCCTGCCTGCGCGTCAGCGATGCGATCTTCGATCTCGATCGCCACTGGATTCCCGAACACAAGTCGGTGCCCGCGCACTGGCATTACGACGTGCGCTACGTGGTCCATGCCGGCGACGACGAGGCCTACACCATCAGCGAGGAATCGCTGGACCTGGCCTGGCGCCGCATCGACGAACTGGCGGCCGATCCGGCGACCGACGCATCGGTGCGGCGGATGGCGGGGAAGTGGCTGGCGCGCGGCTGATCAGTACAGCACGCGCGTCCGCAGGGTGCCTTCGATGGCCGACAGTTCGTCGCGGATGGCCGCCGCCTGCGCCTCGTCGGCACTGACATCGATCACCACGTAGCCCACGTTCGCGTCGGTGCGCAGGAACTGGCCGTCGATGTTGACCGCGTGGCGGCTGAAGATCTCGTTGACCCGCGACAGCACGCCAGGCACGTTGCGGTGGATGTGCAGCAGGCGCAGGCTGCCCTCGTGCTCGGGCAGCGTCACCTCGGGGAAGTTGACCGCCGACAGGGTGCTGCCGTTGTCGCTGTAGCGCACCAGCTTGGCCGCCACCTCCACGCCGATGTTGTCCTGCGCTTCCAGCGTGCTGCCGCCGATGTGCGGGGTGAGGATGACGTTGTCGCGGCCCCGCAATGGCGATTCGAAGACATCGCCGTTGGCCTTGGGTTCGACCGGGAACACGTCCACCGCGGCGCCGCCGAGATGACCGGATTCCAGCGCCGCGGCCAGCGCTTCGATCACCACCACGGTGCCGCGCGCGGCGTTGATGAGGTGCGCGCCGGGCTTCATCCTGGCCAGCTGCTGCGCGCCGATCATCCACTGCGTGGAAGGGGTTTCCGGCACGTGCAGGGTCACCACGTCGGCGCGCGACAGCAGGTCGTCCAGCCCGGCCGCGGCGCGCGCGTTGCCCAGTGACAGCTTGGTTTCGATGTCGTGGAAGATCACCTGCATCCCCAGCCCCTCGGCCAGCACGCCCACCTGGGTGCCGATGTGGCCATAGCCGACGATGCCTAGCGTCTTGCCGCGCACTTCGTGGCTGCCGGTGGCGGCCTTCGACCAGCCGCCGCGGTGGCACTGCGCGCTCTTCTGCGGGATGCCGCGCATCAGCATCACCGTCTGCGCCAGCACCAGTTCGGCCACGCTGCGGGTATTGGAATAGGGCGCGTTGAATACCGGGATGCCGGCCAGTTCGGCGGCGTCCAGGTCCACCTGGTTGGTGCCGATGCAGAAGCAGCCAATGGCGATCAGGCGCTTGGCCTCGGCCAGCACTTCGGCGGTGAGCTGGGTGCGCGAGCGCAGCCCGACGATATGCGCCTCGGCGATCCGCGCCTTCAGCTCGTCTTCGGGCAGCGCCTTGGCGTGGTATTCGATCTGGCTGTAGCCGGCGGCGCGCAGCGCGTCCACCGCGGTCTGGCTGACGCCTTCCAGCAGCAGCACGCGGATGTCCTGTTTCGGGAAGGAGGTCTTCTTCAGGGACATGCGTGCGGCATCCGATAGGGTACGGACGCCGACTATAGCCAGAAGTACGGCGTTTTTGTTGCGCTGCGGCATGCTATTTTCCGGGCACAACATGCCGCAGTGGATGTTGCAAATGAAACCGTGCCGGCACTGCCGTCGCGGCCATGTTTTCCATCGGATCCCCGCCGCCATGTCCGACGCCCGCCTCGAATCCCTGCGTGCCCTGCTGCCCGAGCTGCGGCTGCTGGTCGAACCCGCCGACCTGGAACACTACGGCCGCGACTGGACCCGGCGCTGGACGCCCGCGCCGATGGCCGTCGCGCTGCCAGCCAGCGTGGAGGACGTGCAGGCCATCGTGTGCTGGGCCAATGCAAAGGGCGTGGGGATCGTGCCCTCGGGCGGCCGCACCGGCCTGTCCGGCGGCGCGGTGGCCGCCAACGGCGAGCTGGTGCTCAGCCTGGAACGCATGCACAAGGTGCTGGCGTTCGATGCGGTGGATCGCACGCTGACCGTGCAGGCCGGCATCCCGCTGCAGAGGGTGCAGGAGACGGCGCGCGAACACGGCCTGCAGTACCCGGTGGATTTCGCCTCACGCGGCTCCTGCAGCATCGGCGGCAACATCGCCACCAATGCCGGCGGCATCCGGGTGGTGCGCTATGGCAATACCCGCGAATGGGTGGCCGGTGTGAAGCTGGTGACCGGCAGCGGCGAGCTGATGGAACTGGGGCGCGGGCTGGTCAAGGATTCCAGCGGCTACGACCTGCGGCATCTGGCAATCGCCTCGGAAGGCACGCTGGGCATCATCGTCGAGGCCACGCTCAAGCTCACCGACCCGCCGTCGCCCAGCAACGTGATGCTGCTGGCGCTGCCGTCGTTCGAGGCGCTGATGCAGGTGTTCGCCGCGTTCCGCGCGCGGCTGCAGCTGCAGGCCTTCGAGTTCCTGACCGATGTGGCGTTGAAGCACGTGTTGGCGCACGGCGAACCGCCGCCGTTCGAGCAGGCCCACCCGTACTACGTGGTCACGGAATTCGCCAGCGACGAAGCCAGCGAGGCCGAGGTGCTGGCCGCGTTCGGGCAGTGCCTGGAACAGGGCCTGGTCAGCGACGGGGTGATTTCCGCCAGCGACGCGCAGGCCGCGCAGCTGTGGCGGCTGCGCGAGGCCATCACCGAAAGCCTGGCGCGCTACGTGCCCTACAAGAACGACGTGTCGGTGCGGATTTCGGCGATGCCGGCCTTCCTTGCCGAAACCCAGGCCCTGCTGGGGCGCGAGTATCCGCAGCTGGAAGTGGTGTGGTTCGGCCATATCGGCGACGGCAACCTGCACATCAACATCCTGAAGCCCGACGCCATGGCCCAGGACGCGTTCGTGGCCGACTGCGAGCGCGTCACCAAGCTGTTGGCGCAGGTGCTGGAAGCGCACGGCGGCAGCATTTCCGCCGAACACGGCATCGGACTGGTGAAGAAGCCCTATCTGTCCTGCACCCGCAGCGCGGCGGAAATCGCGGCCATGCGCGGCATCAAGGCGGCGCTGGATCCGAACGGGATCATGAATCCCGGCAAGCTGTTCGACGCCTGAGCGATGCCATGCGCGGCGATCGCGTTTAATCTTGCGCTCTGCTCGCATGCAATCGCCCGGAGAGTCTCCATGATGAAGTCCTTCCTGTTTGCCGCGCTGTTGCTTGTGACGGCTCCCGCATTGGCCGGCAGCTTCGCCTCCAGCGCCTCGTCGGCGGGCTCGGCGACCTCCGGCAGCACCTCCGGCGACGACAAGGTGGTGCTGCAGGCGCGCGCGGATGCCGCCGCTTTCGTCGCCAGCGATGGCGGGATCCGCGGCGCGCGTCTGCAGGCCGCGCTGCGGCTGCTGCGCGAGCGTCGCGCCGATGCGCGCGCCGCCAGCGACATGCAGCTGGCGCAGGCCATCCTGGCGCGGTGACCCTGCGCCGCCTTCGGTGGCGGCTGCTGGCGGCGGCAGCGCTGGCCGGCATCACGCTGCCGGCTGCCGCTTCCGGGTTGCAGGTGGAGCCGCGCGGACTGGATGCCGCGCAGCTGCAGGCCAGCCATGCGCTGGTAGCGGCGGTCGCAACGCGGCTGCCGCCGGTCTGGCGCGCTGCCATGCCTGCTGATCTGCACCTGCGCTGGCGCGATGACCTGCCGGCGCAGGTGCATGGCCGCAGCGTGGGCCTGCAGATCGGCCTGCGTCGCGAACTGCTGGACGGCTGGATGGCGCGCTCGCCGCAGGCAGGCGACACGGATCCCGCCGCACGTGCGGCGCAGGCCGCGCTGATCCACGAACTGGCGCATGTGCTGGATCGCGGGCCGGCAGGCGGGCTGTCGCGCGATCCGCGCCTGCTGGACCTGGCCGGCTGGCAGCTGCGCCCGCTGCGCTTCGGAATGCGCGGCCGGCACAACCCGTTCACCGACCGCAGCCCGGACCGCTACGAGCTGCAGGACCCCGGCGAGTTCGTCGCGGTCAACCTGGAATGGTTCCTGCTGGACCCCGAATACGCCTGTCGGCGCCCGGCATTGGCGCGGTATTTCGCCGCCCGTTTCGATTGGCGGCCGCCGGCCGCGGACTGCGCGCCGGGTCTGGTGTTCCTGCAGGCCGGGGCGGACGCGGCAACGACCGGCTTCGAGCAGATCGACCCGGCGCGCGTGTACGCGGTCGATTACCTGCTGGCCGAGGGCAACGAAGCGCCGATGAGCCGCTGGGGCCACAGCATGCTGCGGCTGGTGGTCTGCGCGCCCGGCCGCACGCCGGGGCCGGACTGCAGGCTGGACCTGCAATACCACCGCGTGCTCAGCTTCCGCGCCTTCGTCGACGACGTGCAGATCTCCAGCTGGCGCGGCCTGACCGGGCGCTACCCGTCGCGGCTGTTCCTGCTGCCGCTGGATCAGGTGATCGACGAATACACCCAGATCGAACTGCGCGGCCTGCGTTCGATCCCGCTGGCGCTGCAGCCGGGCGACATCGCCGGTCTGCTGGAACGCGCCGCCCGGCTGCACTGGAGCTACGACGGCCGCTATTACTTCATCGACAACAACTGCGCGGTGGAAACCTGGCGGCTGCTGCAGGACGGCGTGCCGCGGCTGGCCGCGCTGCCGCTGCGCAGCATCACCCCCACCGGCCTGCTGCGGAAGCTGCAGCGCAGCGGCGTGGCCGATGCCTCGGTGCTGGCAGACCGCGACGCCGCGCTGCGCGACGGCTATTACTTCGAATCGGCGCAGGCGCGCTACCGGCAGATGTACGCGCTGGCGCGGCAGCGGCTGGCGCTGCCGCAGCCGCGGCTGGAAGACTGGCTGGCGCTGCCGGCGCAGCAGCGCGGGCCGTGGCTGGGGCAGGGCGACCTGCAGGCCGCCGCGGCGCTGCTGCTGCTGGAACAGGCCGCGCAGCGGCGCGCCGAGCTGCGCGCGCGCGATCTGATCAAGCGCCGCCTGCTGGCGCGGGGCGAGGGCCGCGCCGCGCACGACCAGCTGCGCCTGCTGCTGGCGGATGCCGGATTGCTGCTGCGTCCCGGCGCGCTGGGCGGCGAGGGCTACGGCCTGCCGCAGGGCGAACGCGGGCCGCTGCAGGCGCGGGCGATGCGGCTGTCGACGCAGGTCAATGGCGAATGGGCGCGCCTGCGGCAGCTGGTGCAGGCCGCACTGCCGCAGGCGCAGCAGCACGAGCTGCAGGCCATCGACGACAACCTGGCCGTGCTGGGCGAACGCCTGCGCCGGCTCAACCGCGAACAGGGCGGGCTGGAGCTGCGCTGAGCGCGCTCAGCCGGCCGCCAGCCGCGCGTCCAGCCGTGCGCGGATCGCCGGCCATTCGCTTGCGATGATCGAATAGGTGTAGGTATCGCGCAGGCTGCCGTCCTTGTGGCGACGGTGCGCGCGCAGGATGCCGTCGCGCTGCGCGCCCAGACGCTGGATCGCCGCCTGCGAACGCAGGTTCTGGTGGCTGGTATGGAAATACACCGACTGCGCGCCCAGGGTATCGAAGGCGTGGCCCAGCATCAGCCGCTTGCCGGCGGTATTGACGTGGCTGCGCCAGACCGGGGCCGCGTGGAAGGTGTAGCCGATCGCCAGCGTGGGCACCGACAGGTCGATGTCGTAGAAGCGCGTGCTGCCCACCACGCGGCCGTCGGCAATGATCGCGAACGGCAGCTGCCGGCCGGCATCGCGCATCGCCAGTGCATCTTCCACCCAGCCCGGGATGCCCTCGCGGGCGGGCACGTTGACGTAGCTGATCGCGCCGATGTCGCCATCGTCCACCGCGTCCTGCAGCGCCGCGATATGGTCGCGCGCCAGTGGTTCCAGGCGCACGCGGTGGGTGGAAAGGATGGCGGGGGAGGATGCAGTCACGGGCGATGGTCGAGGGTGGGGTTGCGGCTGCCCGCTGTACGGCTGGAGACGCCGTTGCGGGCAGCTACTGGCCTTGTTCCGGCTTATTCCGCGCGGCCGCCGAATTCGCCAGTGGTGGTGTTCACCCACACTTTTTCGCCGTTGCCGATGTACTCCGGCACCATGATTTCAAGGCCGGTGGACAGCTTGGCCGGCTTCGGGCGCTTGGTGGCTGTGCCGCCCTTGAGTTCCGGCGGGGTTTCGATGACTTCCATCGCCACGCTCTGCGGCAGCTGCACGGCCACCGGCAGGTCGTCGATGATCTGGATATAGCAGCCGGTGAGGTCGTCGACGATGTAGCCGGCGGCATCGCCGACGACGTCGGCGTCGAGCGTGTACGGGGTGTAGTCCTCGTCGTCGAGGAACACGAACGCATCGCCGTCCCGGTACGAATAGGTCACCTGCCGGCGCGACAGCTCGACTTCCTTCAGCTCGTCGTCGCCGCCCACGCTGAGGTCGAGCTTGCTGCCGCCGGGCACGCTGTACATGGTGAAGCGGAACTTGACGTTGCCGCCGCGGCCCTGCGGGCTGCTGCGCTCGATGTCGCGGATCTGGTACACGCCGCCGTTGTGTTCGACGACGTTGCCCTTCTTGATGTCGTAAGCCTTCATGGGAGGTTTTTCTTTTGTTGTTGGAGCGCGAGGAAGATACGTTCGTTGAAGAACCAGGTAAGCAGGCCCCAGACCAGACCGCCGATGGCGCACAGCGGCACCGCGACCGCCAGTACCAGCGGCAGGCGCGGATGCGACGGCCCCAGCTGCAGGGTCATGGCGATGGCCATGAACGCCAGCATCAGCCCGCCCCAGAAGGCGACGCCCTTGAGCAGCACGAAACGCCACATGCCGCGCGCGCGGATCGCCGGCCAGCGCACGGCGACCCAGTGTGCGGCGCGCGAACCGAACTCGTTCACTTCGGCGCCAGGCGGGTGGCACCGTCCAGGCGGATGGTTTCGCCGTTGAGGTAGGTGTTGGTGAGGATGTAGGCGACCAGGTCGGCGTATTCCTGCGGCTGGCCCAGGCGCGAGGGGAACGGGATGGTGGCGGCCAGCGACTTCTGCACGTCCTCCGGCATGCCGTCGACCATCGGGGTCCAGAACACGCCCGGCGCTACGGTCATCACGCGGATGCCGAAGCGGGCCAGCTCGCGCGCCATCGGCAGGGTCATGCCGACCACGCCGCCCTTGGAGGCGGAGTAGGCGGCTTGGCCGATCTGGCCTTCATAGGCTGCCACCGAGGCGGTGTTGACGATCACGCCGCGCTCGCCGTCGGCGTTCGCTTCGTTGTGCTGCATCACATCGGCGCAGGCCTTGGCCACGTTGAAGCTGCCGACCAGGTTCACCATCACCGTGGTGGAGAAATGCGACAGCGTCATCGGCCCGGTCTTGCCCAGCACGCGGCCCGCGCCCAGGATGCCGGCGCAGTTGATGGCCGTGTTCAGGCCGCCGAGGAAGTCTTTGGCCGCGGCGACATTGGCGGCCACCTGGTCTTCGTTGCTGACGTCGGTCTTGAAGAAGCGGGCGTTGGCTTCGCCCAGTTCGGCCACGGCGGCGGCGCCCTTGTCCTCGTTGACGTCGAACAGGGCGACCTTGCCACCGTGGGCGACGAGGTGCTGGGCGACGGCGAAGCCGAGGCCGGAAACACCGCCGGTGACGACGGCGCGGGCGGATGCGAGCTGCATGGGAGTTCCTGCGGGCGGGGAAACGGCGATTTTAGCGGATGGCAATGGCGCGGCGGGCACGGCGGCGGCCGGCGCGGTACCGCTCGCGGCGCAATGCGAACGTCCTGTTCGATATCGCCGACGCGGCACCGCGCCGGCCGCCGCCGTGCCGTTTCCCGCAGGCGAGGGTCCCGCGCAGGAGGCGCTCAAAGATCGAGCAGGTAGAACCTGTTGCAGCCGCCGTGCCCGGTGGCGCCCATGGCGGTGTCGATGCGACGGAAACCGCTGCGCTCGTACAGGCGCATGGCCGCGTCCATGCCGGTGAGGGTTTCCAGATAGCAGCGCGTGAAACCGCTGGCGCGCGCGGCGTCCAGGCAGCGCGCCATCATCGCCGCGCCGGCGCCGCTGCCGCGGGCTTCCGGGAGGAAATACATCTTGCGCAGTTCGCAGACATCGGCATCGCCGCCGGCCAGCGGGGCCACGCCGGCGCCGCCCAGCACGCGGCCGTCGCGCTCCACCACGAAATAGGCGTGACGCGGCGCGGCGTAGGCGCGGCTCATCCAGTCCACTTCCGGGTCGCTGATGGCGAAGCCGCTGCCGGTGGCGCCGAACTCGGGCATCACCGTGCGGATGACGGCGGCCATCGCGGCATCGTCGTCGCTGCGGATGGGACGGATTTCGAAAGTGCTCATGCGGCGAGGCCCGGATTCAGGAGGTGATGTTCAGGCCGCGCCCAGCGCGCGCCCGACCTTGCTGCCGGTGTCGCGGCCCAGCAGGCCGGCCAGCCAGCGGCCGGTCTCGGCCAACAGTGGCAAATCAATCCCGGTGTGGATGCCGAGCCCGTGCAGCATGTAGACCACGTCCTCGCTGGCCACGTTGCCGCTGGCGCCCTTGGCGTAAGGGCAGCCACCGGCACCGGAGACCGCGCTGTCCACCACCGCCACGCCTTCCTCCAGGCAGGTCAGCACGTTGGCCAGCGCCTGCCCGTAGGTGTCGTGGAAGTGGATGGCCAGCGCGGCCATCGGCACCTCGGTGGCCACCGCCTGCAGCATCGCCCGCGCCTTGGCCGGCGTGCCGACGCCGATGGTGTCGCCCAGCGAGATTTCGTAGCAGCCCATCGCGTGCAGCGCCTTCGCCACCCGCACCACATCATTCAGCGGCACATCGCCCTGGTACGGGCAGCCGAGCACGGTGGAGACGTAGCCGCGCACGCGCACACCATCGATTTTCGCGCGCTCCAGCACCGGTGTGAAGCGCTGCAGCGATTCGTTGATGCCGGCATTGGTGTTCTTCAGGTTGAACGCTTCGGAGGCGGCGGTGAACACCGCAACTTCCTGCGCGCCGGCTGCGCGGGCGCGCTCATAGCCCTGTTCGTTCGGTACCAGCACCGGATAGCTGATGCCCGGCGCGCGGGTGATGCCGGCCAGCACCTGCGCGGCGTCGGCCATCTGCGGCACCCATTTCGGGCTGACGAAGGCGGTGGCCTCGATGCTGGCAAGGCCGGTCCTGGACAGCCGGTCGATCAGCTCGATCTTGGCGGCGGTGCCGATGTCGGTCTTCTCGTTCTGCAGGCCGTCGCGCGGGCCGACTTCGACGATGCGGACGTGGCTGGGCAGGCTCATGTCAGGGCTCCAGCGTGGCCAGCACCGCGTCGGCTTCGACGAACTCGCCGGCCTGCGCGCGGATTTCCGCAAGCACGCCGTCGCGCGGGGCCTTCAGCGCCAGCTCCATCTTCATCGCCTCCAGCACCAGCACCACGTCGCCGGCCTGCACGGCATCGCCGGCGGCGGCCTGCACCAGCACCACCCGGCCCGGCATCGGCGCGCGGATGCGGCTTTCGGCACTGGTATCGGCGCCGGCAAGGCTGCGGTACATCGGTTCCACACGCAGACGCAGGCGGGCATCGCCGTCGTGCACCAGCACATCGTCGCCGTCCGGCATGGCGCGGAAGCGGCGCATGCCGCCGTCCAGCCGCAGGGTCAGCGCGTCGCCGTCCAGCCGCGCGCCGGATGCCAGATACGAAACGCCATCGTGTTCGATGCGGTATTCGCCGCCGTGGCCATGTGCGGTCAGTTCGATGCGCTCGCCGTTGCCGAACGCCAGCCGGCGGGTGCCGGCATGGCCCAGCCGCCAGCCGTCGGCGCTGGCCCAGGGCGAAGTGGGATCGGTGGCGCGCGCGGCGGCGTCGCGGGCGGCGGCTTCCTGCAGCAGCAGCTGCAGGGTGGCGGCGGCCAGCAGCAGCGCGGCGTCTTCGCGCGGCGGGGCGAGGAACTCGTCCAGGTGCCGATCCAGGTAGCCGGTGTCGATGCGGGCTTCGACCACGGCCGGATGGCGGATCAGGCGCTCGAGGAAGCCGACGTTCGACTTCGGCCCGCGGATCACGCACTGCGCCAGCGCCTCGCGCAGCCGCGCCAGCGCGCGCGGGCGGTCGCGGTCGTGGACGATGAGTTTGGCGATCATCGGGTCGTAGAAGATGGTGACGTTGTCGCCTTCCACCACGCCGGAGTCGATGCGCACGTGCGCGGATGGCGCCGGCAGGTGCAGCGTCTGCAGGGTGCCGGAGCCGGGCAGGAAACCTGCGTCGGGGTCTTCCGCGTACAGCCGCACTTCGATGGCATGGCCGCGCTGGACGATGTCCTGCTGGCGCAGCGGCAGCGGCTCGCCGGCGGCGATGCGCAGCTGCCACTCGACCAGATCCAGCCCGGTGACTTCCTCGGTGACGGGATGTTCCACCTGCAGCCGGGTGTTGATTTCCATGAAGTAGAAACCGCCGTCCTGCGCCACGATGAACTCCACCGTGCCGGCATTGGCGTAGTCGATGGCGTGCGCGGCCTGCACCGCCGCCGCGCCCATCGCCGCGCGCAGTTCGGGGGTGAGGAAAGGCGAGGGCGATTCCTCCAGCACCTTCTGGTAGCGCCGCTGCGCCGAGCATTCGCGCTCGCCGAGATGGATGGCGCCGCCGTGGGCATCGCCGAAGATCTGGATTTCGATGTGGCGCGGATGCTCGATGTAGCGTTCCAGCAGTACGCGGTCCTTGCCGAAGGCGTTCTTCGCCTCGCGCTGGCAGCTTTCGAGGTTGGCGGCGAACTCGCCGGCCGCGCGCACGATGCGCATGCCCTTGCCGCCGCCGCCGTGCGCGGCCTTGATCATCAGCGGGTAGCCGATGCGGTCGGCCTCGCGCTGCAGCAGGTCGGGCGACTGGTCCTCGCCGGTATAGCCGGGCACCACCGGCACCCCGGCGGCGGCCATCAGGTCCTTGGCACCGGCCTTGCTGCCCATCTTGCGCATCGAGTTGCCCGACGGGCCGATGAAGGCGATGCCGGCGGCCGCCACCGCGTCCGCGAAGTCCGCGTTCTCGGAGAGGAAGCCGTAGCCGGGGTGGATCGCCTGCGCGCCGGTCCTCGATGCCACTTCGAGGATCGCATCGCCGCGCAGGTAGCTGTCGGCCGGGCTGGGCCCGCCGATGCAATGGGCCTCGTCCGCCAGCCGCACGTGTTGGGCATCGGCATCGGCTTCGGAAAACACCGCGACGGTGCGGATGCCGAGCTTGCGCGCGGTGCGGATCACGCGGCAGGCGATCTCGCCGCGGTTGGCGATCAGGATGGTGGAGAACATCAGGCTTGGATCCAGTTCGGCTTGCGCTTGTCGAGGAAGGCCGACAGGCCTTCCTGGCCCTCGGGGGACACCCGCAGGCGGGCGATCAGGGCGGCGTTGTCGGCGTCGTGTTTCGCACCGTCGGTGTGCGCGCAGACAGCGTGAATCAGCTGCTTGGCGGAGGCGGAGGCCACCGGGCCGGCCTTCAGCAGCAGGTCGATCTGGCGCTGCACGGCGGTATCGAGGGCGGTGGCGTTGACCACCTGATGCAGCAACCCGATGCGCAGCGCTTCGGCGGCGTCGAAGATCTCGGCGGTGGCGAAATACCGGCGCGCCTGGCGCGGGCCGATGGCGCTGATGACGTAGGGCGAGATCACCGCCGGCAGCAGGCCGAGCTTGCTTTCGGTCAGGCCGAATTTCGCCTCCGGTACGCCGATGGCGATGTCGCAGCAGGCCACCAGCCCCACGCCGCCGCCAAAGGCGGATCCCTGCACGGCGGCGATGGTCGGCTTCGGCAGTTCGTCCAGGGTGCGCATCAGGCGGGCGAGGGCGAGGCTGTCGTCGCGATTCTCGGCCTCGCTGGCGGCGGCCATGCCGCGCATCCAGTTGAGGTCGGCGCCGGCCGAGAACGAGGGGCCCTCGGCTTCCAGCACCACCACCCGCACCGCGGGATCGTCGGCCAGCCCGGCCAGCGCGGCGGTCAGCCCGGCGATCAGGCCGGCGTCGAAGGCGTTGTGCACCTGCGCGCGGGTCATCCGCAGGCGGGCGACGGCGCCGTCGCGGTCAAGTTGCAGGGCTTGGCTCATGGGCGGATCTATCGCTCCGGAATTTGATCCAACACATGATAGCGGGAGCGTGGGAATGCTAGAATTGAGAACAATTCCCATTTGTTCCTGTGGTGCGGTTTACATGCGATTGACCGAACTTCCCAAGCGCAGGCCGGCCGTCGTCGATGCCGTCGAGGAACAGGTGCCCAACGACCCGGTGGCGCGCCGCCTGCGCGAGCTGGGCTTCGTTGCCGGCGAAGACGTCGTGGTGGTCGCGGCCGGGCCGCTGGGTGCCGAGCCGCTGCTGGTGCAGGTGGGTTTCACCCGTTTCGCCCTGCGTCGCGCCGAGGCCGCGCGGGTGCGCCTGCGCGCCAGCGGCAGTGCGGCATGAGCGAGGCCGCCGCGCTGCCGCGCATTGCCCTGGTCGGCAATCCGAACTGCGGCAAGACCGCGCTGTTCAACCTGTTGACCGGCAGCCGCCAGAAGGTGGCGAACTACGCCGGCGTCACCGTCGAGCGCAAGGAAGGGCGATTGCTGTCGCCGTCGGGCCGCAGCTACGCAGTGCTGGATCTGCCCGGCGCCTACAGCCTCAATGCCGCTAGCCTGGACGAGGCGGTCACCCGCGATCTGATCCGCGGCTTCTATCCGGGCGAGGCCGCGCCCGACCTGCTGGTCTGCGTGGTCGATGCCACCAACCTGCGCCTGCACCTGCGTTTCGCGCTGGAACTGCGCGCGCTGGGACGGCCGGTGATCGTGGCGCTGAACATGATCGACGCCGCGCGCCGGCGCGGCATCGCCATCGACGTGGACGTGCTGCAGCGCGAACTGGGATTGCCGGTGGTGGAGACGGTGGCGGTGCGCCGCGACGGCGCGCGCGCGCTGCTGGACCGGCTGGAAGGCCCGCTGCCGTCGCTGCCTGAATTGCATGAGCCGGTGGCCGACGAGGCCCTGCACGAAGAAGTGCGCCGGCTGCTGGCGCTGGCGGTGGCGATGCCGCGCCGCACCGCCGCCATCGACGACGCGCTGGACCGCTGGCTGCTGCATCCGGTGTTCGGGCTGCTGGCGCTGGGCGTGGTGATGTTCCTGATCTTCCAGGCGGTGTACGCCTGGGCGACGCCGATGATGGACGCCATCGAGGCTGCCACCGGCTGGTTCGGCGGACTGGTGGCCGGCACCCTGCCGGACGGCCCGCTGCGCAGCCTGCTGGTGGATGGCGTGATCGCCGGGCTGGGCGGGGTGATCGTGTTCCTGCCGCAGATCATGGTGCTGTTCGCCTTCATCCTGGCGCTGGAGGAGTCCGGCTACCTGCCGCGCGCCGCCTTCCTGCTGGACCGGATGATGGCGGCAGCGGGGCTGTCCGGGCGCAGCTTCATCCCGCTGCTGTCCAGCTTCGCCTGCGCGGTGCCGGGGATCATGTCGACGCGCTCCATCCAGGACCCGCGCGACCGCATCGCCACCATCCTGGTCGCGCCGCTGATGACCTGTTCGGCGCGGCTGCCGGTGTATGCGCTGTTGATCGGTGCGTTCGTGCCGCAGAAGGACATCGGCTGGTTCAACCAGCAGGGGCTGGTGCTGTTCGGCCTGTACGCGGCCGGCATCCTCAGCGCGCTGGCGGTGGCGTGGACGATGAAGCTGTGGCGGCGCGACAAGAGCGAGCATCCGCTGTTGCTGGAGCTGCCGTCCTACCGCATCCCGCACCTGCGCGACCTGGCCATCGGGCTGTGGGAGCGGGCGATGATCTTCCTCAAGCGGGTGGGCGGGATCATCCTGGCGCTGACCATCCTGCTGTGGTTCCTGCTGTCCTTCCCCGGCGCACCGGCCGATGCCACCGCACCGGCGATCGACTACAGCTTCGCCGGGCGCATCGGCCACTGGATGACCGTGGTGTTCGCGCCGATCGGCTTCAACTGGCAGATCTGCATCGCGCTGATCCCGGGCATGGCCGCGCGCGAAGTGGTGGTGTCGTCGCTGGCCACGGTGTATGCGCTGTCGGCGACCAGCGAAGACGCGACGATCCAGGCGCTGACCCCCATCATCCAGAGCCAGTGGTCGCTGGCCACCGCGCTGTCGCTGCTGGTGTGGTTCATCTACGCACCGCAGTGCATTTCCACCCTCGCCACGATCAAGCGCGAAACCCATTCGTGGAAGCAGACCGCGTTCGCCGCGGGCTATCTGTTCGCGCTGGCCTATCTGGCGTCGTTCGCGACCTATCGGATCGCGCTGGCGTTTGGGGCGGGCGGATGACCGCGGGATTGCTCGCGCAATACCTCGTCATCGCGCTGGCGGTGCTGGCCAGTGCGGTGGTGGTGATGCGCAAGCAGTTCCCGAACGCCACGAGGCGCCTGCGCATCGCCATCGCCCTGCCGTTGCTGGGCGAGGCCCGTCCGGCCTGGCTGCGCGCGCTGGCGAGGAAGATCGCGCCGCCGGGGCAGGGCGGCGGCAAGGACTGCGGCGGCTGCAACGGCTGCGGCTAGCGGTCCTGGCGCCCGGATGAAACAAGGCCCGCATGTGCGGGCCTTGTGGTGATGCAGCAACCGCGCCGGCGGTTACTTCTTGGCTTCGTCGGCTGCGTTCTCGGCCTTCTGCGCCACTTCATCGGCGGCGTCCGCTGCCGACTGCGCGGCGTCCGCGGTGGCGTTCGCGGCAGTGGCTGCGGCTTCGGCACTGGCCTGCTTGGCCGCATCGGCGGCCTGCTCGACGTTGGCGCCGACCTCGCCGACCGCCTCGCCGGTCGCAGCCGCGGCGGCGTCGGTAGCCTGCGCCGCCGCGTTCGCGGTGGCATCCACGGCCTGCTCGGCGGCGGCGCTGGCTTCAGCGGCCTCGTTCTGGGCGGTGGCGGTTTCGTTCTTGCAGGCGGTCAGCGCCAGCGTGGCCGCCACCAGGGCAACAAAAATTTTGGCGTTCATCAAACAGACTCCTGGGTGTGGAAAGTGGCGATCCGGGCCGCGCCATCGACGCGTACCCGAACCGTGGAACCGCACGCAAGGGCGGCGACCCGGATCTTAGAACAGGGAATGTGAAGACGGAATGCAGGCTGGCAGGAACCGCTGCTGCGCGAACCGGTATGGCTAATGTTTCACCCGGCGCTTGCCCGGCGATGCCGGCACCGCTTCCACCGCCACGCTGAAACTGCGCGCCTCGCCCGGGAACACCGCGCCCACGCCGACCACCTGGCGGCCGACTTCCTCGCCGCGTTCGTTGCGGATCACCACCACCATCGTGTACTCGAACGCGCCGTCGTCCGGCGCGTTGAGGGTGCCTTCCACCTTCAGCGGCACGAACCGCTGCGCCGCGTCGGTGGCAGGGGCGTCGAAGCGCAGGTGGCCGCGGCAGGCCGGGCAGACCGCCGAGCTTTCCAGGATGGTCGCCTTGCAGTGCGGGCAGGTGCGGGTGGCGCCCGCCACGCCGGGGCGCGCCGCGCTCATGCGGCGCTGCCGCTCTCCGTCTTCGCCGCCGGCTTGTCGTCCTTGCCCCAGCCGCATTCGACATGGCCGCGGATGCGGCTGCCGGCGGCCACGGTCAGGCTGCCGGCCTTGAGGTCGCCGTTGATCGCGCCGCTGGGCAGCACGTCCACCTGCTGGGCGCTGGTGATGTTGCCGTCCAGCTCGCCGGCCAGGGTGACCTTGTTGGCCGACACGCCGCCGGACACCTTGGCGCCCTGGTCGATGGTCAGGTTGCCCTGCACCTTGATGTCGCCCTTGAACTTGCCGGCGATGCGGACGTGGCCGGCGCCTTCGATCTTGCCCTCGATGGTCAGGTCGGCGGCGATCACCGACTCCCGCGCCGCGGTTTCCACCGCGCGGATCGGAGCGGGCGCTGCCGGCGCCGGAATGTGCTCGGCGGGTGCCTGCGGCTCGGGTGTGCCCAGTTCGAAGCGGGCGGGCTCGCTGGCCTTGGCAGCCGGTGCGGGGTCTTTCCAGATGGCCATGCACGAATCTCCTCGGGAAGAGGATCCGAGGCTACCACCGATTTGCGACGACTTCTTTGCTGAACAGGACAGGTTGCTGCTGCAACCCATTGAATGCGATGGAAGTCACAGCGCCGGCTACATGCGGAACACGCCGAAGCGGGTGCGCTCCTCGATCGGCGCATTGAGCGAGGCCGACAGCCCCAGCCCCAGCACCCGGCGGGTGTCGGCGGGGTCGATGATGCCGTCGTCCCACAGTCGCGCGGTGGCGTAGTACGGGTTGCCCTGGTCCTCGTACTGCTGGCGGATCGGGGCCTTGAAGGCGTCTTCCTCGTCCGGCGTCCAGATCCCGCCTTTGGCCTCGATGCCGTCGCGCTTGACCGTTGCCAGCACCGACGCCGCCTGTTCCCCGCCCATCACCGAAATGCGCGCGTTCGGCCACATCCACAGGAAGCGCGCGCCGTAGGCACGGCCGCACATCGCGTAATTGCCGGCGCCGAAGCTGCCGCCGATCACCACGGTGAACTTGGGCACGTGGCTGCAGGCCACCGCGGTCACCATCTTGGCGCCGTCCTTCGCGATGCCGGCCTGCTCGTACTTCTTGCCGACCATGAAGCCGGTGATGTTCTGCAGGAACACCAGCGGGATGCCGCGCTGGTTGCACAGCTCGATGAAGTGCGCGCCCTTCAGCGCGCTCTCGGCGAACAGGATGCCGTTGTTGGCGACGATGCCGACCGGGTAACCGTGCAGGTGAGCGAAGCCCGTGACCAGTGTCTTGCCGTAGCGCGCCTTGAATTCCTGGAACTCGCTGCCGTCGACGATGCGGGCGATGACCTCGCGGATGTCGAACGGCCGCCGAGCGTCCTTCGGCACGATGCCGTACAGCTCTTCCGCCGCATACAGCGGCTCGCGCACGGGCTGCGCCGCCACCGGCAGGACTTTCTTGCGGTTGAGCGAAGCCACGATTCCGCGCGCGATCTCCAGCGCGTGGCGGTCGTCCTCGGCGAAATGGTCGGCCACGCCGGAGATGCTGGTGTGCACGTCGGCGCCGCCCAGCGTTTCGGCATCCACCACCTCGCCGGTGGCGGCCTTCACCAGCGGCGGGCCGCCGAGGAAGATCGTGCCCTGTTCCTTCACGATCACCGACTCGTCGCACATCGCCGGCACATAGGCGCCGCCGGCGGTGCAGCTGCCCATCACCACGGCGATCTGCGGGATGTTTTCCGCGCTCAGTCGCGCCTGGTTGTAGAAGATCCGCCCGAAATGCTCCTTGTCCGGGAACACCTCGTCCTGCAGCGGCAGGAAGGCGCCGCCGGAGTCGACCAGGTAAACGCAGGGCAGGCGGTTCTCGCGGGCCACTTCCTGCGCGCGCAGGTGCTTCTTCACTGTCATCGGGAAGTAGGTGCCGCCCTTGACGGTGGCGTCGTTGGCGACGATCACCACTTCCTGGCCTATCACCCGGCCGATGCCGCAAACCATCCCGGCGGCCGGCGCGGCGTCGTCGTACATGCCCTCGGCGGCCAGCGGCGCGATTTCCAGGAACGGCGAGCCCGGGTCGAGCAGGGCGTCGATGCGCTCGCGCGGCAGCAGCTTGCCGCGCGCCGTGTGCTTGGCGCGGGCCTTCTCGCCGCCGCCGTCGGCGGCGCGCGCCAGCCGGCGGTCGAGTTCGGCCACCAGTTCGCGGTGGAAGGCGACGTTGTCGAGGAAGTCCTGCGAGCGGGGATCGATCTGCGAGGTCAGCGCGGGCATGCGGTAGGTCCGGTGCGGCGGCAAAACGCCAAGGATACTGCCTGCGCTGGCCGCCCTCGCAGAGGCGCGCCGCTGCAGTCTGCGACAATGACCGGCTATCCACTGTCCTTACGCCCCGTGGCCCGCCTCGACCAGACCCCCAAGACCGTTGAAATTCAAAAGCTCGGCCACGACGGCCGCGGCGTCGCCCGCTGGCCCGAAGGCCATGCGCAGGCTGGCAAGGCCGTGTTCGTGGCCGGCGCGCTGCCGGGCGAAACCGTCAGCGTGCAGCAGACCGCGCGCTCCAAGCACTTCGACGAGGCGAAGACGCTGGAAGTGCTCATCGCCTCGCCGGACCGGGTCACCCCGCGCTGCCCGCATTTCGGCGTCTGCGCCGGCTGCGTGTTGCAGCACCTGTCCGAAGACCGGCAGATCGAAGCCAAACAGCAGGTGTTGCTGGACAACCTGCAGCGCATCGGCCACGTGGCGCCTGCGTCGGTGCTGCCGCCGTTGCGCGGCGCGGCCTGGGGCTATCGGCGCAAGGGCCGGCTGTCGGTGCGGCGGGTGGAAAAGAAGGACAAGACGCTGGTGGGTTTCCGCGAAACCGATCCGCGTTTCGTCGCCGACCTGCGCGAATGCCATACCGTCATCCCGCAGCTGGGCTTCAAGCTGGAAGCGCTGGCTGCGCTGGTGGACGGGATGGACGCGCGCCGCGACATCCCGCAGATCGAATTCATCGCCGGCGATGCCGCCATCGCGCTGGTGTTCCGCCACCTGCAGCCGCTGTCGGATGCGGACAAGGACAAGCTGGCCGCGTTCGGGCAGGCGCAGGGCTTCACCATCTTCCTGCAGCCCGGCGGCAACGATTCCGTGCATCCGCTCGGCGGCGAGGCGCCGCAGCTCTCGTTCCGGCTGCCGCAGTGGGACGTGGAACTGCTGTTCCGCCCGCTCGACTTCATCCAGGTCAATGCCAAGTTGAACGAGGCGATGATCGCCCGCGCGCTGGACCTGCTGGACGTGCAGCCGGGCGAGCGCGTGCTCGACCTGTTCTGCGGGCTGGGCAACTTCACCCTGCCGCTGGCGCGCGCGTCCGGCGACGGCGCGGTGATCGGGGTGGAGGGCGATGCCGGGCTGGTGGCGCGGGCGCGCCTGAATGCCGAGCACAACGGCATGGGCAACGTGCGGTTCTTCGCCGCCGACCTGGCCCAGGACCTGGCCGGGCAGCCGTGGCTGAAGCAGGGCTTCGACAAGCTGCTGCTGGACCCGGCCCGCGCCGGCGCGATCGAGGTGCTCAAGCAGCTGCCGCTGAAGGGCCTGAAAAAGATCGTCTACGTCAGCTGCCACCCCGGCTCGCTGGCGCGCGACGCCGGCTGGCTGGTCAACGAGGCCGGCTGGACGCTGCGCGAGGCGGGGGTGATGGACATGTTCCCGCACACCGCGCACGTCGAATCCATCGCGGTGTTCGACCCGCCGAAGAAGAACTGAGCATGGGCATCGAGATCGAGCGCAAGTTCCTGCCGCGCGGCGACGGCTGGCGCGCCGCTGCGCACAAGGTGGTGCCGATGGCGCAGGGCTACCTCAACGACCTGGCGCTGGTGGATTCCGGCGCGATGCGCGCCTCGGTGCGGGTGCGCATCGAAGGCGACGCCGCCTTCCTCAACATCAAGTCGCGCGAACTGGGCACCACCCGGCAGGAGTTCGAATATCCGGTGCCGGTGGTGGAAGCGCGCGCGCTGCTGAAGCTGTGCGTGGGTGGGCTGGTCGAGAAGAACCGCCACTACGTGGAGCATGCCGGGCACCTGTGGGAAGTCGACGAATTTCTCGGCGACAACGCCGGTCTGGTGGTGGCCGAGATCGAACTGGCGGGCGAGGACGAGACCTTCGCGCAGCCCGACTGGGTCGGCGCCGAAGCCACCCATGCCGCGCGCTACTACAATCTGGCGCTGGCCTCGCGTCCGTTCTCGCAGTGGCGCGACGACGAGCGGCAGGCGCATGACCTCATGGAAGGACGCTGAATGCTGCTGATCGGTATCACCGGGCACGAACTCACCGCGCGCGAGCGTGACTGGCTGCAGCACGACGCCTGCGCCGGCTTGACCCTGTTCGCGCGCAATTTCGCCTCGCGCGCCCAAGTGGCGGAGCTGGCGCAGTCGATCCGCGAAGCCGCGCCGCGCCCGCAGCTGATCTGCGTGGACCAGGAAGGCGGGCGCGTGCAGCGCTTCCGCGACGGCTACACCAGGCTGCCGGCGCTGCATGGCTTCGAGGCCCTGTACATGCGCGATGCGCAGGCCGCGCTGGCGCTGGCGCGCGAGCACGCCTGGCTGATGGCCAGCGAGATGCGCGCAAGCGGCGTCGATCTCAGCTTCGCCCCGGTGCTGGACCTGGCGCGCGGCAACCGCGCCATCGGCGACCGCGCGTTCGCGGCCGACCCCGAAGTGGTGGCTGCGTTCGCCCGCGTCTACGTGCAAGGCATGCACGAGGCCGGCATGGCCGCCACGCTCAAGCATTTTCCCGGCCACGGCTCGGTGCTGGAAGACACCCACCACGATGCGGCCATCGACCCGCGCACGCTGGACGAGATCCGCGCGCACGACCTGGTGCCGTTCGCCGCCGGCATCGCTGCCGGCGCCGACGCGGTGATGACGGCGCACGTCACCTATCCGCAGGTGGCCTCAGAGCCTGCCGGCTGTTCGCGGCGCTGGATCGAGGAGATCCTGCGCGGTGACGTGGCCAACGGCGGCCTGGGCTTCCGCGGGGTGGTGTTTTCCGACGACATCGGCATGGCCGCCGCCGGCGCGGTGGGCGGGATCAAGGCGCGCATCGACGCGCATCTGGACGCCGGCTGCGACGTGGTGCTGGTCAGCCACACCCAGCAGGTGGACGAGGCGCTGGCGGCGATCGAAGGCCGCCGGCTCAACACGATGGCGCTGGTCGGGTTGTTGGGCCGCGGCGCGCTGGGCTGGGACGGGCTGCTGGCCGACGCGCGCCGTGCCGGCGTGCAGGCCCGGCTGGAAGACGTGCGCGCGCCGTCGCTGGCAACCGATGTGCTGTCGGGCGCAACCAACATGGGAGACGTGGCATGAGTGCACCGAAACTGGGCGATGCGTTGGCATCGGCGCAGATCCTGTTCGACCGCCCGGCGCTGGAGCAGGCCATCGTGCGGATGGCCGGCGAGATCCGCGCGGCCTACGCCGAGGGCGATGTGCCGCTGTACATCACGGTCATGAACGGCGGCCTGCCGTTCGCCGCGCAGCTGGCGTTCGCGCTGGGCGAGCGCGGCCTGGACCTGGAATTCGACTACCTGCACGCTACCCGCTACCGCGGCCAGACCAGCGGCTCGGGCCTGGCCTGGCTGCACCGCCCGGCCACGCCGATGCACGGGCGCCAGGTGCTGCTGGCGGACGACATCCTCGACGAAGGCCACACCCTGTTGGCGGTGAAGCAGTGGTGCGAGGACCAGGGCGCGGCCGACGTGCGCATCGCGGTGCTGGCGGAAAAGGTCCACGACCGCTGCGTCGAGGGCATCGCCGCCGACCATGTCGGCGTGCAGGTGCCGGATGCCTACGTGTTCGGCTACGGCATGGATTACCACGAGCAGGGCCGCAACCTGCCGGCGATCTATGCGCTGGGCGACTAGCGATATTGCATCGTGCTCGCGTGCGTGCCGGCAGCGTTTCAGCGGACTCTCGGCGGCATGGATGCCGCCGAGAAGCCTACATGGACGTATTCACGGCGTGTCCGATGAAACGCTGCCGGTGCGCAGGCGAGCCTGCGATACAGATCGAATGAGTTGGAGGAAGCAAGGATGACCATCGAACTCGCCGTCATCGGCGGCACCGGCGTTTATGCGCTGGGCGAACTGGCCGACGTCGAAACCCACCAGCCGGTCACGCCCTACGGCGCGCCGTCCGGGCCGGTACGCGTCGGTACCTATGCGGGCCGGCGGGTGGCTTTCCTGGCCCGCCATGGCGAAGGCCATTCGCTGCCGCCGCACCGGATCAACTACCGCGCCAACCTGGCCGCGCTGAAAGCGCTGGGCGCCACCCGCGTGCTGGCGCTGAATACCGTCGGCGGCATCACCGAGCGCTTCGGCCCGCGCGTGCTGGCCTGCCCGGAGCAGCTGATCGACTACACCTGGGGCCGCATTTCCACCCTGTGCGAGGAGCCGGGCAGCGAGGTGTTGCACGTCGACTTCGGCGATCCCTATACCCCGTCGCTACGCCGGCAGGTGGTCGCGGCGGCGGCGCAGGCCAGCGTGGCGCTGGTCGATGGTGGCTGCTACGGCGCCACCCAGGGGCCGCGGCTGGAAACCCGCGCCGAGATCGCGCGCATGCGCCGCGACGGCTGCGACCTGGTCGGAATGACCGGCATGCCCGAGGCCGGCCTGGCGCGCGAGCTGGGGCTGGATTACGCCTGCCTGGCCATCGTCGCCAACTGGGCGGCGGGCGCGGGCCCGGAGGTGGACGAGGTCATCACCCTGCAGGACGTGCTGGACAACGTATCGGCGGCGATGGCGGGCGTGCCGGAACTGCTGCGGCGGGTGCTGGCGGGCTGACCGCCAAACGGGCCGAAGTGCGTTCTGGATGGTTGCGTGGGCGTGCCGCTGTTGCATACTCGCGCCGTGCCGCTGGTCGGCACGTTTCCATCCAGCCCATCACCACACGCTTTCGCAAGAGGTCTTCGCAACCATGCAGTACGGCACCGTGAAGTGGTTCAACGACGCCAAGGGCTTCGGTTTCATCGCCCCCGAGGACGGCAGCGCCGATGTGTTCGTGCATTTTTCCGCCATCGATTCCAATGGCTTCCGCAGCTTGCAGGAAGGTCAGCGGGTCAGCTATGAAGTGCAGCAGGGCGCGAAGGGTGCCCAGGCCGCCGGGGTCAAGCCCGCCTGAGGCCGGTACCCGCCAGCAAATTCCAGACCCCGCCAGGTGCGGGGTTTTTTGTGTCGGAATGAGCACGGGTTCCGCAAAAGAAAAAGGCCCGCCGGTGAGGGCGGGCCTTTCCTTTGCCGGCTGGGAGCCGGCAGGCGATTACTTCGCTTCGCCTTCGGCAGCCGGAGCAGCGGCAGCGTCGGCAGCCGGAGCGGCAGCGTCGGCAGCCGGGGCAGCGGCGTCGGCCGGAGCAGCGGCGGCGTCAACCGGAGCAGCAGCGGCGTCGACCGGAGCAGCAGCGTCGGCAGCCGGGGCTTCGGCGGCAGCGGCGTCGGCCGGGGCAGCGGCTTCGTCGGCCGGAGCAGCGGCGTCAGCGGCCGGAGCCTCGTCCTTCTTGCAGGCCGACAGAGCGAGGACGCCAGCGGCGAGGAGCGCGAAAAGCTTGGTGTTCATGAAAATCTCCTGGGTAGGGTTGACTGAAAAACAGCGGATTTGGGATCAGACAACGCCAGTGCGCTTAGCGATCCGGCATGCGCCGGCGGGTCGTTCACTGACTCGAAACAGCCCCGGGGCTCCGGGACACGAAAAAGCCGTCGGCGTACCGACGGCTTTCCCGATTTTTGGGTAACGAATCGGGCGAGATGTTCTCCGCCGACCCGATTACTTCTTGGCTTCTTCAGCCGTGGTCGCAGCCTGCTCGGCGGCGTCGGCGGCAGCCTGGGCTTCGGCCGGGGCAGCAGCGGCGTCAACCGGAGCGGCTTCCGCCGGAGCGGCGGCAGCGTCAGCCGGGGCGGCTTCGGCCGAAGCGTCGGCAGCCTGAGCAGCGGAGTCGGCGGCGGCCTGGGCGTCAGCGGCCGGGGTCTCGGCGCTGGCGGCGGCGTCAGCAGCCGGCTCGGACTTGCTGCACGCGGTCAGGGCCAGGCCCAGAGCCATCGCCAGCAGGATCTTGTTGATCGACATGATGCGGTTTCCTCGTCGTGAATAAAATCTGGAGCAACGCAGACAATGCGTGCTTCACCATGATGACAAGCCGTAGCCGCGTGTCAAGCGGTTGGCTGTATTTTTTTCATCCCGGTCGCCGAAAGGCTCACGCCAGCTCGACGGCCACCGCGGTCGCTTCGCCGCCGCCAATGCACAGCGAGGCCACGCCGCGCTTGCCGCCACGGGCCTGCAGGGCATGGATCAGGGTGACCAGCAGGCGGGCACCGCTGCAGCCGATCGGGTGGCCCAGCGCCAGCGCGCCGCCGTTGACATTGAGCTTGTCGTGCGCGATCCCGAGGTCGCTCATCGGCGCCATCGCCACGCAGGCGAACGCCTCGTTGACCTCGAACAGGTCCACGTCCGCCACGCTCCAGCCGGCCTTGGCCAGCACCGACTGCAGCGCCGCCACCGGGGCGGTGGTGAACCATTCCGGGGCCTGCGAATGGGTGGCATGGGCGACGATCCGCGCCAGCGGCTTGGCCCCGGCGGCGGCCGCGGCCTCGGCCGACATCACCACCAGCGCAGCGGCGCCGTCGGAAATCTTCGACGACGAAGCGGCGGTCAGCACGCCTTCCTTGCCGAACGCGGGGCGCAGCTCGGGGATCTTGTTGAGATCGATCTTGCCGGGCTCCTCGTCCTTGTCGACCACTGCCTCGCCCTTGCGGGTCTTGACCGTGACCGGGACGATTTCGGCGGCGAACGCGCCGGAGGCCTGCGCGGCCTGCGCACGGCGGGCGCTTTCGGCGGAGAACGCGTCGATGGCGGCGCGGTCATACCCGTACTTGGCGCAGGCGGCATCGCCGAAGATGCCCATCGCCTTGCCGTCGTAGGGGTTGGTCAGGCCATCAAAGGCCATGTGGTCAAGGAACTCGGCGCTGCCGTAGCGCACGCCGGTGCGCGAGCCGTTGAGCAGGTGCGGGGCGTTGGTCATCGACTCCATGCCGCCGGCCACAACCGCCTTGGCGGAACCGGCCTTGATGATGTCGTGGGCCAGCATCACCGCCTTCATGCCCGAACCGCAGACCTTGTTGATGGTGGTGGCGCCGGCGGCGTCGGGGATGCCGGCCGCACGCGAAGCCTGGCGCGCCGGGGCCTGGCCAAGGCCGGCCGGCAGCACGCAGCCCATGATGACCTCGTCCACCTGGTCGGCGGCCAGCCCGGACTGCGCCAGCGCGCCGGCAATGGCGGCGCTGCCCAGCGTGGGGGTGGGCGTGCCGGTGAACTGGCCGAGGAAGGAACCGATGGCGGTGCGCTTGGCACCGACGATGACGACGTCGCTCATGGAAAGCTCCGGTTGCGTTGGGCCGGACAGGCCGGCAAACCCCGATTATCACTCGAAACGGCGTCGATGTTGCGCTGCCGCATTCAGCTGGCCGGCGCGCGTCCGGCGTTGCGCGAACGGGCGAGTGGGCTTACAAAGTCGCTATCCAGAAAGCCGTGCCGGATGGCGCGGTGACGCATCGAGTCGGGGGAAAAATGGACAGCAATCTTGCATCGCGGCGGCAGCTCCGGCTGGCCGGAACCTTGTTGCCTGCCGCCATCGCGCTGGCGTTGTCGGCCTGCGGCGGGGGCGGGGGAGGCAGCAGTATTCGGCCCACGCCGCCGCCGATCACGCCGTCCGGCCCCGGCTTCACCCCGAACGTCGCCAACGATGCCTCGCTGGTGGTCAGTCCGCCTGCGGTCGCGACCCTCGCCGGCCCGATTTCCCTCGCCAACAACAGCCTCAACCGCCACCTGCTGCTGACCAACGCGGCGGGCGCGCTGGGCGCCGGGCTGAAGGGACAGGGCATCACCATCGGCCTGCTCGATTCCGGGGTGAATCGCAACCATCCCACCCTGGCCGGGCGGGTGACCCAGAACTTCATCAACATCTGCACCACCACCGCCTGCGGCAACGACCTAAGCGTCGACGACAAGGTCGGCCACGGCACCGTGGTGGCCTCGCTGGCGGCAGGCCGGCCGGCCGTCGGCAATTACCTCAACAGCGACGGCAGCAGCAGCGGGCAGACCGGCACCTGGGGCGGCGGCGTCGCCCAGAACGCCACTATCGTGTCCTCGCGCATCATCAGCGATGCACCGCCGAAGGATGACGGCTCCGGCGCAGGCAACGAGATCCACGCCGGTGAAGGCCTGGGCGAGGAGTTCGTCTACCTGCACAAGCAACTGGCCGACGCCGGCGCGAAGATCATCAACAATTCCTGGGGCGGGCTGTACTGGAGCGATCCGGCGCTGTCGCAGGAGCTGGCCACCGCGTACAGGGACTTCACCGTCAACCGCGGCGGCATCATCGTGTTCGCCAACGGCAACAGTGGCCGCGACGCGCGGTTCCGTTTGCAGCCTTCCGACAACGCGATGCTGCCGACGCTGGCGAACGACGCCATCCTCGAAAAGGGCTGGCTCACCGTTGGCGCGCTGGATCCGCTCAATCCGACCCAGCTGACGGATTACTCGCAGGAATGCGGGCCGGCGATGAACTACTGCCTGGTGGCGCCGGGCAACGTGGTGTTCATCGATCCGGATGCGACCTCGCAGGCCACCAGCGGCCTGTACCAAGGCGGCGGTACGTCCTATGCGGCACCGCAGGTGTCGGGTGCGGCGGCGGTGGTGTGGGCGGCGTTTCCGTACTTCAGCAACGACCAGGTGCGGCAGGCCATCCTCGGCGGTGCCAAGGACCTGGGCGCCGCCGGTGTTGACGCCGTGTTCGGCTGGGGCCTGCTGGACGTGACCAGGGCGGCGATGGGGCCGAGCAACTTCGCCTGGGGTGACTTCAGTGTCGCGTTCTCCGGCCACTCGGTGTGGCGCAACGAGATCGTCGGCAGCGGCGGGCTGGTCAAAGGCGGCAGCGGCACCCTGACCCTGACCGAAGCGGGCCGCTTCACCGGCGCAACCCAGGTCAATGCGGGCGGACTGGATCTGCGCAAGGGGCTGCGGTCGAACCTGTCCATCGCCAGCGGTGCCACGGTCTGGGGCAGCGGCGCGTTCGGCGGCAACGTCGCCAACAGCGGCGTGTTCCTGAGCGGCGCCACCACCCCGGCCAGCATCGCCGGCAATTTCAGCCAGTCGGGCAGCGGCAACCTGGGCGTGTGGCTGGGCAGTGCGCTGAAGGTCACCGGCTCGGCCAGCGTCAACGGCACCATGTCCATCCTCGGGGTGAAGAGCGGTTACACCACCACGTCGAAGGAAACCCTGATCAACGCCACCGGCGGCGTCAGCGGCACCTTCGTCTCGCTGCGCGCGGCCTCCAACGTGTTCCTTGACGCGGCGCTGGCCTACGACCCCAACAACGTCTTCCTCAACATCAACCGCATCGACGTGACCAAGGCGGTGGCGGGCATGGGCCTGACCGGTGCCAGCGTGGCTTCGGCGGCGCGGGTGGAGTCGGCGATGCAGGCGATCGACCTGCAGCTGGGCGGAGGGACGCCTATTGGCATCGGCACGGCGTTCATCGATGCCGCCGGCGCCCTGCAGCAGTCGGCCAGCGTGGCCAATGCGGATGCCTCGCTGCGCAGCCTGTCCGGCGAGCTGCATGCGGCGTCGGCGGCGATGACCTTCGATGCCATCGACGCCGGCCGGCGCGCGCTGGGCCAGCGCGTCGACACGCTTGCGCAGGCGCCCGCGCAGGCCGGCGGCTGGGCCCGCGATCTGGCCGCCAGCGGCGAGCTGGGCCGTGCCGGTTTCGGCCAGCTGGGCATGGATGCGACCGGCAGCATGATCGGCAACGACTGGCGGCTGGGCCGCACGGCGGTGCTGGGCATGGCGATGAACCGGCTGGAGCAGTCCGGCTGGCTGGACGGCAGTGGTGACCGCAGCCGCGGCCACCAGCGCGAGGTGCAGCTGTACGCGGCCGGCTGGCGCGGCGGCTGGCAGGCGCAGGCGCAGCTGGCTTCCGGCACCTTCCAGCGACAGATGCAGCGCGAGTTGCTGCTGGGCGGGCTGCGCGACACCGCGGCCACCCGGCTGTCCGGCGACTACCAGGCGGCGTTCGGCGAGGTCGGCCGGCGTCTGGATGTGGGCGGACTGGCGCTGACGCCGTACCTCGGCGCGCAATTCGTGCGGGTGGCCAACGACGGCTTCGTCGAAAGCGGCGACAGCGGCTTCGGCCTGCGCGCCAACGCTTGGGACAGCCGCCGCTGGCAGGGTTTTGCGGGCGTGCGCGGCGAGCGCGCCTGGCGCGTGGGTGGCGTGGATCTGCGCGCCGACGCGCGCGCCGAGTGGCAGCGCACGCTGTCGTCCAGCGGCCAGCTGTTCGAGGCCAGCTTCACCGGCGTGGAGCAGTGGGCGCCACTGCAGGGAATGGGCTTGGGCGAACGCAGCCAGCTGTTTGCGCTGGGCATGACCGCGGCGTTCGGGGGCAAGGCCACGTTCCGCTTCGACCTGAGCCGCCGCAGCGGGGAGCTCGGTGCCGACGGCATGGCCTCGCTGTGGGGGACGCACCGCTTCTGATGCGGGGCCACCCCGCGCCAGTGGTGGCGTGGGGTGGTGGCGCCTGCAGTGTCAGGCCGTGCGAGGCGCGGTGCAGGAGCGCCCTCAGGACATTCGCGCGTCGATCGCGGCGGCCATCGCGCGGCGCTGGAACACGAAGTCCCACAGGCTGCCGCCCATCTGCCGCCACAACACGGCGGAGCGCAGCGCGGCCAGCAACAGCGCGCGGATCTCGGACACCACGCCCGCCTGGCCGAGGTAGTGGGGATTACCTTGCACCATCACCCGCGGGCGCAGGTTGCTGATGGTGTCGGCGTAGAGCTTTGCCAGTTCGACGATGACATCCGGGTGCGCGCTGCCCTGCGCCTGCGCCTCGCCGGCCAGCTGGCGCAGCCCTCCCTGCACCTTCGAGGTGATGCCGCCGCTGCGCACGAAGCGGCGCTCCAGCTGCAGCACGGCCAGTGCCAGCCGGCCCAGCGCCTCGTCCTTGTTGCCCTTGGACAGGTAATCGCGCAGCAGGCGCAGGCCGCCGCGCAGGTTGCCGGCATCGCCGTAGACGGCTTCGGCGCTGCTGGCATCGATGCGGAACACGCTGTCCAGCGCGGCCTGCACCTGGCCGCTTTCCGATTGGCCGGTGTCGGCGATCCGGCGTACCTGTGCCAGTGCCTGTACCAGGCCGGCAAGGGCAAGCACGCGGTCGTCGATGGTATTGCTCATGCGGGAGTCGTCTCGCTGGAATCTGTGTCGGGGAAGGGCGCGTCGGTGGCGGCGATCACCGCGCCGCCCAGGCAATGGTCGCCATCGTAGAGCACCACCGATTGACCGGGGGTGACCGCGCGCTGCGGGCGGTCGAAGCGCACGGCAAGCGTGCCGTCGTCCAGGACTTCGACCTCGCAGGCCTCGTCCGGCTGCCGGTAGCGGGTCTGCGCGGTGCATGCAAAGCGCGCGGCCGGCGGGCTGCCGGCGATCCAGTGCGCGGTTTCGCTGCGCAATGCATGCGACTGCAGCCACGGGCTGTCATGGCCCTGGTCGACGTACAGGATGTTGCGCTCCACGTCCTTGGCCACCACGAACCACGGCGCCTGCGGGCGGCCGCGTACGCCGCCGATGTGCAGGCCTTCGCGCTGGCCGAGGGTGAAATAGAACACCCCCGGGTGGCTGCCGATGCGGCTGCCGTCCGGCGTGCGCATCTCGCCTTCGCGGGCCGGCAGGTACTGCGCCAGGAAGCTGCGGAAATCGCGCTCGCCGATGAAGCAGATGCCGGTGGAGTCCTTTTTCCCTGCCGTGCGCAGGCCGTGTTCGGCGGCGATCCGGCGGATCTCGCTCTTGTGCAGGCCACCCAGCGGGAAATGCGTGGCCGCCAGCTGGGCCTGGCCCAGCTGGTGCAGGAAGTAGCTCTGGTCCTTGCTGCGATCCACTGCGCGCAGCAGGCGGAAGCTGTGACCGTCGTGATCGACGCGGGCGTAGTGGCCGGTGGCGATGGCATCCGCCCCCAGCTCGCGGGCGGCATCGAGGAAATGCTTGAACTTGATTTCACGGTTGCACAGCACGTCCGGGTTGGGCGTGCGGCCGGCGGCGTATTCGTCGAGGAAATGGCGGAACACGCCGTCCCAGTATTCCTTCGAGAAGTCGCGGAAGCGGATCGGGATGCCGAGTGCGCCGCAGACCGCCACCGCGTCGCGGCGGTCGTCCTCGGCGCGGCATCCGCCGGAACCATCATCGGCCCAGTTCTGCATGAACAGGCCGGTGACCTCATAGCCGGCATCGCGCAGCAGCAGCGCGGCGACCGAGGAGTCGACGCCGCCGGAGATGCCGACGACGATGCGCCGCCCGCCGTCGTTCATGGCAGCTGCCGCACCAGCGACAGCGGATGCCGGCTGCCGCCCAGATAGTCGGCGACCGCGCGCCAGACCAGCGGGCTGCGGTGACGCGCGGTTTCCGCCTGCAGCTGCTGCGGCGTCAGCCACAGCGCCCGCACGATGCCCTCGTCCAGGGTGGCGCCCGGGATTTCCTCCAGCGGCTCGGCAGCGAAGGCGAAGCGCAGGTAGTGGCGCTGGGTTTCCGGCGCCTTCCACTGGTAGGTGCCCACCAGATGGGTGATGCGCACGTGCCAGCCGGTTTCCTCGCGGGTTTCGCGCAGCGCGGCGTCGACCAGGCTTTCGTCGGGCTCCAGGTGGCCGGCGGGCTGGTTCAGCACCAGCCGTCCGCCCGCCCGTTCCTCCACGCACAGCAGCTGGCCGTCGCGCGCCACCAGGGTGGCCACGGTCACATCCGGCTGCCAGAAACGGCCTTCGCGATAGCTCATGTCAGAGTTCATCCTTGGTGCCGGACAGTTCGATTTCCTTGTTGTCGGCGGTTTCCGCGGCGATGTCGATGGCGGCTTCCAGCTGGGTGGCGTCCGCGCTGTCGGGCAGCTTGATCACGTAATAGAGGACGTCGCCGGCGATTTCCCACGCCCCGATCTTCAGCGTGCGGCTTTCGTTGAGCAGCGCCAGCGCCTTGCCGGCGATGGCATCCGCGCCCACCTTGCCGGCGGGGGAGAATACCTCGCGCACCAGCAGGCCCTGGATCGACTCGCTGGCTCCGGAGACGAACACCAGCTGGGTGCGGTTTTCCGCCTTGTACGACACCACCACCTTGTAGTCGCCATCGCCATCGATCTCGTACTTGATGCCACGCGCATCCAGCCGCGATTCGACGGACGCATCGCCGGCATGGGCGGGGAGTATGGCGAGGGGGAGCAGGCAAGCCAGAACGAGCGAGGACAGGCGCATGTAGGTTCTCAGGTGGGTGGGTGGACAGGGTAAGGGTGGCGGGGGAGCGCCTGCGGCTCAGGAGCAGCGCAACGTATAATTTGCCCATGCCGAACCTGCCCGACAAGCCGCAGCGCGATCACGACCACGGCACCGTGGTGGCGCCGGCGCGCCCGGAAGTGGCGCGACCGCCGCAATACACCGTTCTATTGCTCAACGACGACTACACCCCGATGGACTTCGTGGTCGACGTGCTGATGCGGTTTTTCTCGATGGGCTTGGAGCGCGCCACCCAGGTCATGCTGCACGTGCATACCCGCGGCCGCGGCGTGTGCGGGGTGTTCACCCGCGAAATTGCAGAATCCAAGGTGGCGCAGGTCAACGAATACGCCAGGCTGAACCAGCACCCGCTGCTGTGCACGATGGAGCGGGTCTGAACCGGGATCGGCACTTGTCCCGGGGCCGAATGCGCCCTACATAGGAGCTGACGTACCCGAAGGCAGGTTTTCATGTTCAGCAAGGATCTCGAGCAATCCATCGGCCAGTGCTACAAGCGCACCCGCGAGGCGCGCTACGAGTTCATGACGGTCGAACATCTGTTGCTGGCGTTGCTGGACAACCCTTCCGCCGAGGCGGTGCTGCGCGCGGTGGGCGCTGACCTGCCGCGGCTGCGCGACGAGCTGGACAACGCCATCGAGGTGTCGGTCAGCCGCTTCGCCGACGACGACGGCCGCGACACCCAGCCCACCCTCGGCTTCCAGCGCGTGCTGCAGCGCGCGGTCTACCACGTGCAGTCCTCGGGCAAGAAGGAAGTGACCGGCGCCAACGTGCTGGTGGCGATCTTCGGTGAAAAAGACTCGCACGCGGTGTATTTCCTCAATCAACAGGACGTGCACCGGCTGGACGTGGTCAATTACCTGTCGCACGGCATCGCCCGCAATGAGGATGAGCCCAGCCAGTCCGCGCAGGACGGCGAAGGCAAGGGCGAGGCCGGCGAAGGCGAGGGCAAGGGCGATCCGCTCACCGAGTTCGCCAGCAACCTCAACGAAGCCGCGCGCGCCGGCCGCATCGATCCGCTGGTGGGCCGCGCCGAGGAAATCGAGCGCACCATCCAGGTGCTGTGCCGCCGGCGCAAGAACAATCCGCTGTACGTGGGCGAATCCGGCGTCGGCAAGACCGCGCTGGCGGAAGGGCTGGCCAAGCGGATCGTCGATGGCGAGGTGCCGGACGTGCTGGCCGGGGCGGTGATCTATTCGCTGGACCTCGGCGCGCTGGTGGCGGGCACCAAGTACCGCGGCGATTTCGAGAAGCGCCTGAAGGGCGTGCTGGCGGCGCTGAAGAAACAGCCGGAAGCGATCCTGTTCATCGACGAGATCCACACCATCATCGGCGCCGGCGCTTCCAGCGGCGGCACCATGGACGCCTCCAACCTGATCAAGCCGGTGCTGGCCAACGGCGAGCTGCGCTGCATCGGCTCCACCACCTTCCAGGAATACCGCGGCGTGTTCGAGAAGGACCGCGCGCTGGCGCGGCGCTTCCAGAAGATCGACATCGTCGAGCCCACCGTGGGCGAGGCCGTCGAGATCCTCAAGGGCCTGAAGCCGAAGTACGAAGCGCACCACGACGTGGCCTATGCCGACGAGGCGATCCGCGCCGCGGTGGACCTGTCGGTCAAGCACATCGGCGACCGCCTGCTACCGGACAAGGCCATCGACGTGATCGACGAGGCCGGTGCGCGCCAGCGCCTGCTGCCGGCGGACACCCGCAAGCAGCTGATCGACGTGGAGGAAATCGAAACCATCGTCGCCAAGATGGCGCGCATCCCGGCCAAGCAGGTCAGCGCGTCCGACAAGGACGTGCTGCAGCACCTGGAGCGCAACCTGAAGATGGTGATCTTCGGCCAGGACCCGGCCATCGAAACGCTGGCCAGCGCGATCAAGCTGGCGCGCTCGGGCCTGGGCAATCCCGACAAGCCGATCGGCAACTTCCTGTTCGCCGGCCCCACCGGCGTGGGCAAGACCGAGGTCACCCGCCAGCTGGCGATGCAGCTCGGCATCGAGCTGATCCGCTTCGACATGAGCGAATACATGGAGCCGCATTCGGTCAGCCGCCTGATCGGCGCGCCTCCCGGCTACGTGGGCTTCGACCAGGGCGGCCTGCTGACCGAGAAGATCGTCAAGACGCCGCACTGCGTGCTGCTGCTGGACGAAATCGAAAAGGCCCATCCGGACATCTTCAACATCCTGCTGCAGGTCATGGACCGCGGCACCCTGACCGATACCAATGGTCGCGAGGCCAACTTCCGCAATGTGATCGTGGTGATGACCACCAACGCCGGCGCCACCCAGGCGGCGCGGCGCAGTATTGGCTTTACGAAGCAGGACCACAGCCCGGATGCGATGGAGGCGATCCGTCGCGGCTTCACCCCCGAGTTCCGCAACCGGCTGGACGCGGTGGTGCAGTTCCAGGCGCTGGGCTTCGAGCACATCCTGCGGGTGGTGGACAAGTTCCTGATCGAGCTGGAAGCGCTGCTGCACGAGAAGCAGGTGACCCTGACCGCCACCGCGGCCGCGCGCGAATGGCTGGGCCAGCAGGGCTTCGATCCGCTGATGGGCGCGCGCCCGATGGCGCGGCTGATCCAAGACAAGATCAAGCGCCCACTGGCCGACGAACTGCTGTTCGGCAAGCTGGTCGAGGGCGGCCGCGTGGCGCTGGACGCGGTGGACGGCGAGCTGGTGCTGGACGTGCAGGCCGAACCCGAGAAGCTGCTGCCGGCGATGCTGGCGTAAGTCGCGATGGCCGCCGCGCGTCTGCATCTGCTGCCGGTTGCGGCGGCGGCCGCGGAGGCCGGCGCGCAGGGGCTGGACTGGCTGACCGCAGCCGAATGCCGGCGCCTGCAGGCGATCACCTCGGCTTCACGACGCGATACCTTCCTGGCCGGCCACTGGCAGGCGCGCGCGTTGGCGGCGCAGTGGCTGCGGCTGGACGTGGGCCGGGTCGCACTGGACGCACAGGCCGACGGGCGGCCGCTGCTGCGTGTGGACGGTGATGCCGCGCCGCTGCATCTGTCGCTGAGCCATAGCGGCGGCTGGCTGGCGCTGGCGCTGGCCGATGCGCCGGTGGGCGTGGATATCGAGCTGCCGCGGCGCGTGCGCGATTGGAACGCGCTGGCGCGCTTCGTGTTTTCGCCGGAAGAATGCCGGCGCGTCGATGCCGCCGGCGACGCGCTGTGCGCCGAGGTGTTCCACGCGCTGTGGACGCTCAAGGAGGCGCGCGGCAAGCGCAGCGGCGAGGGCCTGCAGCCGCGCGCCGCGCGTGCGGTCACCGCGCAGCCTGCCGATGCGGCCAATGCCGAGGCGCTGGGCTGGGCCTTCGGCGAGGGAGCACTGGCGCTTGCGCTGGCGCCCGGCACCCGGCTTGAACGCGCCGACGGCGTGCCGGGCACGCCGGCGTACTGGCGCTTCTCCAGCGCCGCCGGTGACCCTCGCGAACGGGATTGACCGTTGGTTGCGCCCCCATTATCTTGTGGTTGTCGGTTCCGTCAGGCACAACCTGTCGGATGAAAAGGGAAGCCGGTGCGGCGCGCATTCTTTCGGAATGGCGCGCCAATCCCGGCACTGCCCCGCAGCGGTAAGTGGAGACGAGGTCGCGATATCGCACTGGGACGGTGGTCCTGGGAAGCGGCGGCCAAGGAGGTCGGGACGGGTTCCCGCCGCATCCACGAGTCCGAAGACCTGCCGACAGCCGCGCGAAGCACAGCGCGCGGTGCCGGCCGCGGAATCTCCGGGGGGAGATGGCAGGTAGCGCAGGGCTGACCGCACGGAATTTCCGTGGCGGATCGCAGGCCGTGCGACGCCGCGCTTCCACCCTGCGTTTCCGATGCCGCCGCGCCTGCGAGGGACAGGCCGGGCCGTGCATCACGCATGGAGACGCCAGATGCCACAGACCCAGACCGCCGAACCGCCCGCCGGCGCGCCCGCGTTCGACCTCACCCCGCCGCCCACCGCCACTGCCATGGGCGTGACCAAGCGCAACGGCAGCATCGAGCCGGTCGATCTGAACAAGATCGTGCGCGCCGTGCAGCGCTGCTGCGAGGGGCTGCACGCAGTCGATCCGATGCGCGTCGCCACCCGCACCATCTCCGGCCTGTACAACGGCGCGACCACGCAGGAGCTGGACGAGCTGTCGATCCGCACCGCCGCGCTGCTGATCGGCGAGGAACCCGAATACGGCCGACTGGCCGCGCGCCTGCTCGCCAACACCATCGCCAAGGAAGTTTCCGGGCAGGAAATCCACGCGTTCTCGCAGTCGGTAGGCCGCGGTCATGAAGTGGGCCTGATCAACGACCGCCTGCTCGGCTTCGTGCAGGCCAACGCGCGCAAGCTCAACGACGCCATCGATCCGGCGCTCGACCTGAACTTCGACTACTTCGGCCTGCGCACCCTGTACGACCGCTACCTGCTGCGCCACCCGCACAGCCGCAGGGTGATCGAGACCCCGCAGCAGTTCTTCCTGCGCATCGCCAGTGCCTTGAGCGAGGACGTGCCGGAAGCGCTGGCGCTGTACCAGCGGCTGGGGCACCTGGACTACCTGCCGTCCAGCCCGACCCTGTTCAACGCCGGTACCCGTCACGAGCAGCTGTCGTCCTGCTTCCTGCTGGATTCGCCGCAGGATTCGCTGGAGTCGATCTATGCGCGCTACGGCGAGATCGCTCAGCTGTCGAAGTTCAGCGGCGGCATCGGCGTGAGTTATTCGCGGGTGCGTTCGCGCGGCTCGCTGATCCGTTCCACCAACGGCCATTCCAACGGCATTGTTCCGTGGCTGAAGACGCTGGATTCGTCGGTGGCGGCGGTCAACCAGGGCGGCAAGCGCAAGGGCGCGGCCTGCGTGTACCTGGAGACCTGGCACGCCGACATCGAGGATTTCCTCGAACTGCGCGACAACGCCGGCGACGAGGCGCGCCGTACCCACAACCTCAACCTCGCCAACTGGGTGCCCGACCTGTTCATGCAGCGGGTCGAGGCCGGCGAGGATTGGTCGCTGTTCGATCCACGCGTGGTGCCCGAGTTCGTCGACCTGCACAGCGCAGATTTCGAGCGCGCCTACCTGCAGGCCGAGGCGCAAGGCAAGGCGGCGCGCACGATCCCGGCGCGCAAGCTGTACGCGCGGATGATGCGGACGCTGGCCGAGACCGGCAACGGCTGGATGACCTTCAAGGACAAGTGCAACCGCGCCGGCAACCAGACCCTGCGCCCGCACAACGTCATCCACCTGTCAAACCTGTGCACCGAGATCCTGGAGGTGACCAGCGCCGAGGAAACGGCGGTGTGCAACCTCGGTTCGATCAACCTCGGCAACCATCTGGACGCGCACGGCGATTTCGATTTCGGGAAATTGGCCGAAACCGTGCGGCTGGCGGTGCGCCAGCTCGACCGCGTGATCGACCTCAATTTCTATCCGATCGAATCGGCACGCCGCGGCAACCTGCGCTGGCGGCCGGTGGGGCTGGGCTGCATGGGCCTGCAGGATGTGTTCTTCCGTCTGCGCCTGCCGTTCGATTCCGATGCCGCGCGCGCGCTGTCGAAGCGGATTGCGGAGGAGATCTATTTCCACGCGCTGGACACCTCCTGCGAGCTGGCCATCGAACGCGGCGCGCATGCCTCGTTTGCCGATACCCGCGCCTCCGTCGGCGAGCTGCAGTTCGATGCCTGGGGCGTGGCGCCGGAACATGCGCAGCGCTGGGACGCATTGCGCGAACGCATCCGACAGCATGGCCTGCGCAACTCGCTGCTGATCGCGATCGCCCCCACCGCCACCATCGCTTCGATCGCCGGCTGCTACGAATGCGTGGAGCCGCAGGTGTCCAACCTGTTCAAGCGCGAAACCCTGTCCGGCGACTTCCTGCAGGTCAACCGCTACCTGGTCGCCGAGCTCAAGCAGCTGGGGCTGTGGACGGCGGAAATGCGCGATGCGATCAAGCTGGCTGAAGGTTCGATCCAGAACATCGCGCAGATCCCGGAAGCCCTGCGCCACGTTTACCGCACGGTATGGGAGCTGCCGATGCGCAGCCTGATCGACATGGCCGCCGAGCGCGGCGCGTTCATCGACCAGTCGGCCTCGCTCAACCTGTTCATGGAAAGCCCGAACATCGGCGCGCTGTCGTCGATGTACATGCATGCGTGGAAGCAGGGCATCAAGACCTGCTACTACCTGCGCTCGCGACCGGCCACCAGGATCGCCAAGACCACCGTGTCCGACTACAGCCCGGCGCAGGCGGTGGCCTGCTCGCTGGAAAACCCGGAAGCCTGCGAGGCCTGCCAATGAACGCCCCACAACCCCGCCAGACGCTGCTCGATCCCGGCTTCGAGCTGACCCTGCGCCCGATGCGTTATCCGGGTTTCTACGAGATGTATCGCAACGCCATCCGCAACAGCTGGACGGTGGACGAGATCAACTTCCAGATCGACATCGCCGACCTGCACGCAAAGATGTCGCCGGCCGACCGCCACCTGATCCATCGGCTGGTGGCGTTCTTCGCCACCGGCGATTCCATCGTCTCCAACAACCTGGTGCTGAACCTGTACCAGCACCTCAATGCGCCGGAAGCGCGCATGTACCTGTCGCGCCAGCTGTACGAGGAGGCGCTGCACGTGCAGTTCTACCTGACGTTGCTGGACAACTACCTGCCCGATCCGGAAGAGCGCTTCAAGGCGTTCGCGGCGGTGGAGAACATCCCGGCCATCAGGAAGAAGGCCGAGTTTTGCTTCAAGTGGATCGATTCACTGCAAGACCTGCGGCGCATCGAAACTCGCGCGCAGCGCCGCCAGTTCCTGCTCAACCAGATCTGCTTCGCCGCCTGCATCGAGGGCCTGTTCTTCTTCGCTGCCTTCGCCTACGTCTACTACTTCCGCTCGCGCGGGCTGCTGCCCGGGCTGTCGTCCGGCACCAACTGGGTGTTCCGCGACGAAAGCTGCCACATGGACTTCGCCTTCGAATGCGTTCGCACCATCCGCGCCGAGGAGCCGGCCTTGTTCGACGGGGAGATGGAAGCGCAGGTGCGCGACATGCTGGCCGAGGCGATCGAATGCGAGGTGCAGTTCGCCGAGGACGTGCTGTCCGGCGGCGTGGCCGGCATTTCCACCCGCGACATGCGCCAGTACCTGCAGCACTGCGCCGACAACCATTTCGCCAAGCTCGGCATGGCCAGGCAGTACCACGTGCGCAATCCGCTGCCGTTCATGGAGCTGCAGGACGTGCAGGAGCTGGCCAACTTCTTCGAGCGCCGGGTGTCCGCCTACCAGGTCGGGGTGCAGGGCGAGGTGGAGTTCGACCATGCCTTCTGAGCCGGTGCGTCCGCTCGAGGCGAAGCTGCAGGAGATCGTCTTCCCCGACCATGCCAACCACCTGGGCACGCTGTTCGGCGGGCAGGCGCTAGCGTGGATGGACAAGGCCGCGTTCATCGCCGCCTCGCGCTACGCGCGCAGGACGGTGGTGACGGCGCGTTCGGAGCAGGTGGATTTCCGCCTGCCGATCCGCCAGGGCCAGCTGGTGGAAGTGCTGGCGCGGATCGTCGAGGTCGGCCGCAGTTCGATGCAGGTGGAGGTGGAACTGATCGCCGAAGACCTGCTGGGCGGCGAACGCGAGCTGTGCACGCGCGGGCGCTTCACCATGATCGCGCTGGATGGGCGTGGGCGGCCGACCGGGATCCCGGCACTGTCCGAGCACCCGCCGTAGCAGCGCGCCGCGAGCGCCAGATCGCGCGGGAAGCAGCGCGCCGCCGCGGCGGGCCTATGGGTGGGCGTCGGGATGGCGGGCCAGCCACGCCGCCAGCGTCTGCCGGTAATGCGCCAGTGCTTCGGCGTAGGTGTCGTTGACGCAGGGATCGCAACCGCTGTCGCAGCAGTCGCTGGGCAGCGGCGCTTCCGGCGGCTGCGGGCGCGGATCGGGATCGAGGCGGGGCAGGGGAATCGGCATGGCCGCAATTATCCATGCCCGTGCATGAGGCGGAAATGAGCCGGCGGCGCTGGCCGGTGCTTTCCGCAAATCAATTTGTCGCAAGTTCAAGGAGAGGACGATGCAACCAGGCAATTCCACAGTCATGGCCGGGCGCAGCCTGGTCGATCCGGTCAGCTCGGTCGAGGAATACCTGACCCGCGCGGACTGGCGGGTCAATGCCAACGCCAACCAGGGCTATTCGCTGGGCGGGCTGATCCTCAACGTCGCCGGCAAGGTGACCGCCAATTACTGGCTGGAGAAGATCTATCCGCCGGAGATCGGCCGCGCCCATCGCGAGGCCGACCTGCACATCCACGACCTCGACATGCTCTCCGGCTACTGCGCTGGCTGGTCGCTGCGCACGCTGCTGTACGAAGGCTTCAACGGCGTGCCCAACAAGGTCGAGGCCGGCCCGCCCAGGCATCTGTCGTCGGCGGTCGGGCAGATCGTCAACTTCCTCGGCACCCTGCAGAACGAATGGGCGGGCGCGCAGGCGTTCTCCTCGTTCGACACCTACATGGCGCCGTTCGTGCGCAAGGACGCGCTGTCCTACGACGACGTGCGCCAGTGCATCCAGGAGCTGATCTTCAACCTCAACGTGCCCTCGCGCTGGGGCACGCAGACGCCGTTCACCAACCTCACCTTCGACTGGATCTGTCCCGCCGACCTGCGCCACCAGACCCCGTTCATCGGCGGCGAGGAGATGCCGTTCACCTACGGCGAACTGCAGGCCGAGATGGACCTGATCAACCGCGCCTACATCGAGGTGATGAGCGCGGGCGACGCGCGCGGCCGGGTGTTCACCTTCCCGATCCCGACCTACAACATCACCGCCGACTTCCCCTGGGAATCGGAGAACGCGCGGCTGCTGTTCGAGATGACCGCGAAATACGGCCTGCCGTACTTCCAGAACTTCATCAATTCCGAGCTGGACCCGGGGATGATCCGCTCGATGTGCTGCCGGCTGCAGCTGGATCTGCGCGAGCTGCTCAAGCGCGGCAACGGCTTGTTCGGCAGCGCCGAGCAGACCGGCAGCCTCGGCGTGGTCACGATCAACTGCGCGCGGCTGGGCCATCTGCATCGCGGCGACGAAGCCGGCCTGTTCGCGCGCCTCGACGAACTGCTGGAGTTGGGCCGGCGCAGCCTGGAAATCAAGCGCGGCACCATCCAGCAGCTGATCGACGACGGCCTGTACCCGTACACCAAGCGCTACCTCGGCACCCTGCGCAACCACTTCTCGACGCTGGGGGTGAACGGCATCAACGAGATGGTCCGCAACTTCAGCGGCGACGCGCACGACTTGACCAGCGACTGGGGCCACGCCTTCGCGCTGCGCCTGCTGGACCACGTGCGCGCGCGGATGGTGGAATTCCAGGAGCAGACCGGCCAGCTCTACAACCTCGAAGCCACGCCGGCCGAAGGCACCACCTACCGCTTCGCCAAGGAGGACCGCCGCCGCTGGCCGGACATCCTGCAGGCGGGCAGCCGCGACCGTCCTTACTACACCAATTCCTCGCAGCTGCCGGTGGGCTTCACCGACGACCCGTTCGAAGCGCTGGAGCGGCAGGAAGCGCTGCAGTCGCGCTACACCGGCGGCACCGTGCTGCACCTGTACATGGGCGAACGCCTGTCCAGCGGCGATGCCTGCCGCGACCTGGTGCGGCGCGCGCTGAGCCGCTTCCGCCTGCCCTACATCACGATCACGCCAACTTTCTCGATCTGCCCGGAGCACGGCTACCTGGCGGGCGAGCACGAATTCTGCCCGCGCTGCGACGAGCGGCTGCTGGCGGAACTGCAGGCGGCCGCCGCGCCGACCATTACCGACGTCACGTTCCACGAGGAGATTTCCGCATGAACAACATCGCCAATTCCGCAATATCCGCCGCCGCTTCGCTGCGCAACGAAGACCGCCAGCGCTGCGAAGTGTGGACCCGGGTGATGGGTTACCACCGCCCGGTGTCCAGCTTCAACATCGGCAAGCAGGGCGAGCACGCCGAGCGCTGCTTCTTCAGCGAACGCCCGCGCGCCACCCTGGCCGCCGCCGCCGCATGATCCGCGTCGGCGGGATGACGCCGCTGACCAGCATCGACTTCCCCGGTCGGCTGGCGGCGGTGTTGTACCTGCAGGGCTGTCCCTGGCGCTGCGGCTACTGCCACAACCCCGAACTGCTGCCGGCGCGTGGGCAGGGCGGGGTTGCCTGGGCGCAGGCCGAAGCGTTCCTGCACCGCCGCGTCGGCCTGCTCGACGCGGTGGTGTTCTCCGGCGGCGAGCCGACCTCACAGGCCGCGCTGCCCGACGCCATCGCGCAGGTGAAGGCGATGGGCTACCAGGTCGGCCTGCATACCGGCGGCATGTATCCGGCACGCCTGCGCCAGCTGCTGCCGCAGCTGGACTGGATCGGGCTGGACATCAAGGCGCCCGACGCGCATTACGACGCGGTGACCGGCCGCCGCGACAGCGCGCGTCCGGTGGGCGAGGCGCTGGAGGCGGTGCTGGCCAGCGGCGTGGCTTACGAATGCCGGACCACTTGGCATCCGGGGCTGTTCCCGCTGCCGGCGCTGTATGGCTTGGCGGAAGACCTGTTCGCGCGCGGCGTGCGTCACTGGGCGCTGCAGGAATGCCGCGAGGAAGGGCGCGGGCTGGTGGCGGAAGCCACGCTGGACCTGCAGCGGCTGGGTGCGGGGTTCGAGCGCTTCTGTTTCCGTCGCGGCTGAATCCCGCGTTCCCACCAGCGCCGGGACGGGCTGGCGCGCGGGTAACATGGCGACATGGAGGAATCCCTGTCCGCCTGGATGCAGTCCAGGATCGAATACGTCGTGGTGGCGCTGCAGGTGCTGGCGATCCTGCTGGCGGCGTGGGCATTGCGCTGGCTGGTGCGGCGGCTGATCGCACGCCTGGCCGCGCGTTACGAGCTGCCGCCGATGGTGGTGATGGGCGCGCGTCGGGTGGCCACGTTCCTGATCGGGATGGCGGCGCTGCTGATGGTGCTGGAGCGCTTCGGCGTCTCCGCCGGGGTGCTGTGGGGCGCGTTCACCGGCTTCGCCGCGGTGGCGGCGGTGGCGTTCTTCGCCGCCTGGAGCGTGCTCACCAACATTTTCTGTTCGTTCCTGATTCTGGTGACCCGCCCGTTCCGCCTGTTCGACCACATCGAGGTGCTGGACAACGGCGAGAAGCCCGGCCTGGGCGGGCAGGTGATCGACATCAATCTGGTCTACGTGACCCTGCTGGAGCGCCATGCCGACGGTTTCGAAAGCCAGCTGCGGGTACCCAACAGCCAGTTCTTCCAGCGCGCGGTGCGGCGCTGGAGCGGCGAGCCGCCGCCGCGCGCGGCCGACGGCGGTGCGCGCCGCTGCGATGACAAACCCTAGGAACCCGACCATGCCCGCGATCTCGCGCCGCAGCCTGCTGGGTTCCGGCCTGGCGCTGTCGGTGCTGGGGCCATTGGGCCTGCGCGCCGCGCCCACCATCGGCGCGGATGCGGACTGGATCCCTGCCGACGATTTCCTGCGCGAGCTGCCGCGGCAGATGCAGGCGCTGGGCGTGCCGGGCATCGCCATCGCGGTGGTCGAGGATGGCGGGCTGGCATGGTCGCGCGGCTTCGGCCTGGCGCATGCCGGACGCGGCACGCCGGTGGGCGATGACACGGTGTGGGAGGCGGCTTCGCTGAGCAAGCCGATGTTCGCCTACGCGGTGCTGCAGCTGGTGGACCGCGGCGTGTTGGCGCTGGACGCGCCACTGTTGGGTTACGCCACGCCGGCGTATCTGGGCAAATCGCCTTGGTTGGCGCAGATCACCGTGCGCGACGTGCTGCGCCATTCCACCGGCCTGCCGGACTGGCGCAAGGACCCGGCCAACGAACCGCTCGAACCCGCGGTCGCGCCGGGCACGCGCATCGACTATTCCGGCGAGGCCTTCGTCTGGCTGCAGCTGGCGGTGGAGCAGCTCACCGGCGAAAGCCTGGACCAGACCATGCATCGCCTGCTGTTCGAGCCGGCCGGCATGCGCGACAGCAGCTACGGCTGGGATGCCAGCCTCGCAGCGCGGTCGGTGTACGGCCATCGGCAATCGGACGATGGCGCAATCGTGGTGCCGCCGCAGATGTTGCGTGATGCCTGGAGTACGGTTCTGCCGCTGGCGGATCGCATCGGCAAACCGCTGTCCGCGTGGCGCTACGCAGACGCGGAGCTTGCGATGCCGGAGGCGCAGGCGGTGGCGCGGCCGGGGCTGGTGAATTGGCCCAGCGACATCCTGGCCAATGCGGCCGCAAGCCTGCGCTGCACCGTGCAGGACTATGCGCGGTTCATGGCGCTGATGGTGCGCGCGGATGCGCAGCAGTGGGAGCTGAAGCCGGCCACCCGCGAGGCGATGTTGCGGCGGCAGATCGACTTGCCCGGCCGCTGGACCGACAAGGGGCTGGGCTGGAACCTCGAAGCCACCGCGCGCGGGCCGGTGTTCTACCACTCGGGCAGCAATGGCGGTGTCTTCAAGACCTTCGCGCTGGGCGATGCCCGCCGACGCCGCGCGCTGGTGGCGATGACCAATGCCGCCAACGGCAACGTGCTGTATCGCCGCGTGGTGCGCGCGGCGACCGGCCTTGACCTGCTGGCGTTCGACCTCTGACCCCGCGCGGTGCGGTCAGCTGCGCTTGAGGCCCTTCAGCGCATCGGCCATGGCGCTGTTGAACGGCGCCTGCTGTTGTACGGCCGGGCGCGCGGCCGGTCGGTTTGCACGCTCATCGCGACGCTGGCCGCGGTCGCTGCCGCGCACATCGCTGCGTGCTTCCCCGACCGGATCGTCCATGCGCCGGGTCAGCGCGATGCGCTTGCGCGCCACGTCCACTTCCAGCACCTTGACCTTGACGATGTCGCCGGCCTTCACCACTTCGCGCGGGTCTTTCACGTAGCGGTCGGACAGCGCGGAGATGTGCACCAGTCCGTCCTGGTGCACGCCGATGTCCACGAACGCGCCGAACGCGGCAACGTTGCTGACCACGCCTTCCAGCACCATGCCGGGCTTGAGGTCGCGAATGTCCTCCACGCCGTCGGCGAAGGTGGCGGCCTTGAACTCCGGGCGCGGGTCGCGGCCCGGCTTTTCCAGCTCTTTCAGGATGTCGCGCACGGTGGGTTCGCCGAAGCGCTCGTCGGTGAACTGCGACGGCTTGAGCGAACGCAGGAAGGACGCATCGCCGATGATCTGCTTCACCTGCTTGCCGCCGGCGGCCAGGATGCGTTCCACCACCGGATAGGCTTCCGGATGCACCGATGAGGCATCCAGCGGCTGTTCGCCGTCCATGATGCGCAGGAAGCCGGCGCACTGCTCGAAGGTCTTCTCGCCCAGTCGCGCCACCTTCAGCAGCGCCTTGCGCGACTTGAACGCGCCGTTGGCATCGCGATGCGCCACGATGTTTTCCGCCACCGTGGCCGACAGCCCGGACACCCGCGCCAGCAGCGCGCCGGAGGCGGTGTTCACGTCCACGCCGACCGCGTTCACGCAATCTTCCACGCGGGCGTCCAGCGCGCGGGCGAGGCGATATTGATCGACGTCGTGCTGGTACTGGCCGACCCCGATCGCCTTCGGTTCGATCTTCACCAGCTCGGCCAGCGGGTCCTGCAGGCGACGGGCGATGGACACCGCGCCGCGCAGCGACACGTCGAGGTTCGGGAACTCCTTCGCCGCCAGTTCCGACGCCGAATACACCGATGCGCCGGCCTCGCTGACGACGATTTTCTGCGCCTTCAGTTCGGGCACCAGCTTGAGCAGGTCGCCGGCCAGCTTGTCGGTCTCGCGGCTGGCGGTGCCGTTGCCGATGGCGACCAGCTGCACACCGTGGGCGAGGCAGAGCTTCTTCAGCGTCGCCAGCGATTGGTCCCATTGGCGACGCGGCTCATGCGGATAGATGGTGTCGGTAGCGACCAGCTTGCCGGTGGCATCCACCACCGCCACCTTGACGCCGGTGCGCAGGCCGGGGTCGAGGCCCAGCACTGCCTTCGGGCCCGCGGGCGCGGACAGCAGCAGGTCCTTGAGGTTGTCGCCGAACACCGCGATCGCTTCGCCCTCGGCCTTCTCGCGCGCCTGGTTGAACAGGTCCAGCAGCAGATGCATGTGGATCTTGGCGCGCCAGGCCAGCCGCACGGCATTGCGCAGCCAGGTGTCGGCGGCGCGGCCGCGTGCGTCGATGCCGGCGTGCAGGGCGATGCGGCCCTCGGCGTACTGGTGGCCGGCCTCGGCATCGCTGCCGGGGTCGAGGTCGAGCTGCAGGAATTCCTCGCGGCGGCCGCGCAGCAGCGCCAGCAGCCGGTGCGAGGGAATCTTCGCCAGGGATTCCGCGTGGTCGAAATAGTCGCGGAACTTCTCGCCGGCCAGCTCCTTGCCTTCCACCACCTTGGCGCGGATCAGGCCCTCGCGTTCCAGCCAGCCGCGCAACTCGCCCAGCAGCGCGGCGTCCTCGCCCCAGCGTTCGATCAGGATCGCGCGCGCGCCTTCCAGCGCGGCCTTGGCATCGGCGACGCCCTTGTCGGCATCAACGAAGCCGGCGGCGAATTCCTCCGGCACCAGATCCGGGTTGGCCAGAAGGCCGTCGGCCAGCGGCGCAAGCCCGGCTTCGCGGGCGATCTGCGCGCGGGTGCGGCGCTTCTGCTTGTACGGCAGGTAGAGGTCTTCGAGGCGCGACTTGCTGTCGGCGGCGTCGATGTCGGCGCGCAATTCGTCGGTCAGCTTGCCTTGTTCTTCGATGCTGGACAGGATCGCGGCGCGGCGGTCTTCCATCTCGCGCAGATACGTCAGTCGGGTTTCCAGGTTGCGCAGCTGGGTGTCGTCCAGTCCGCCGGTGACTTCCTTGCGGTAGCGCGCGATGAAAGGCACGGTGGCACCTTCGTCCAGCAGCCCCACCGCCGCCTGCACCTGCGCGGGCTGCGCGCCGATCTCGACGGCGATGGTGGAGGCGATCTTGCGGGCGAGGGCGGGGGAAAGCTGGGTCATGCGGATCTGCTGTGGCTGCGGAACGAAGCCGTCATTGTCGCTGCCGCATCGGCACGGCAACAGCTTGACAAAGCCGGCTGCGCGGGAGTGCGCGGGCGCTTCGTCAGGATCCGCGCCCTCGCCACTCCACGAACACCCCCAGCGCCACGCCCAGCGCCGCCATGCCGGCGATGTACTGCATCGGTGCGTCGGGGTTGCCCTTCATCGCCAGGCTCAGTAGCACCGGGGTCAGACCGCCAGCGATGGCGTAGGCCAGGTTGTAGGAGAAGGACAGCCCGGAGAAGCGCACCGGCGCGGGAAAGCCGCCCAGCGCGATGGCCGGAATCATCGCGGTCAGGCCCACCGCGCTGCCGGCGACGGCGTAGTGCCACTGCGAATAGGTGCCGGCCTGCGCCTCGCGGAAGAACCACCAGAACGCGACGCCCAGCAGCAGGCTCCACAGCGCCAGCACGCGACCGGCGCCGTAGCGGTCCGCCAGCGCGCCGGCAAGCAGGTTGGCCGCCATCGCCGCCAGCACCGCCAGCGCGTTGCCCGCCAGCGCGGCGTCGCGGCTCACGCCCATGCCTTGCAGGAAGGTCGGCATCATCAGGATCGTGACCACCACCGCGGCGGTGAGCAACCAGGTCAGCAGCATGCCCAGCGCCACCGCGCCGGCATGGTCGCGCACCACCGCCTTCAGCGGCGTTTCCGCCAACAGCGCCCGGCGCTGCTGCAGCTCGGCGAATACCGGGGTTTCGTGCAGCTGCCGGCGCAGCACCATGGCCAGCAGGCCGAACACGCCGCCGGCCACGAACGGGATGCGCCAGCCCCAGGCCAGCAGCTGCGCCTCGTCGAACGCGGCGTTGACCGCGCGCGCCACCAGCGAGCCCAGCAGGATGCCGGCCAGCAGGCCCAGCGACAACGAGCCGCAGGCGAGGTTGCGGTGGCGCGCGGACACGTGTTCGCTGACGAACACCCACGCACCCGGTGCCTCGCCGCCGATCGCCGCGCCCTGCAGGATCCGCAGCAGCAACAGCAGCAGCGGCGCCGCCATGCCGATCTGCGCATAGGTCGGCAGCAGGCCCATCAGCAGCGTGGGCACCGCCATCAGCAGGATGCTCAGCATGAACATCCGCTTGCGGCCGGACAGGTCGCCGAAATGCGCCATCAGCACGCCGCCCAGCGGCCGCGCCAGATACCCGGCGGCGAAGATGCCGAACGCCTGCACCAGCTTCAGCCACTGCGGCATGTCGGCGGGGAAGAACAGCGCGCCCATGGTGGTGGCGAAGAACACGAACACCACGAAGTCGTAGAACTCCAGCGCGCCGCCCAGCGAGGCCAGCGCGAGGGTCTTGAGCTGTTGGCGGGACAGGCCGGGGGCCGGGGCGTCGCTTGCGGTCATCGTGCAAGCGTAGGGCATGGGCGCCGTTCGGGGCTACGCCAGCCAACGCCGCAGGTGGCTGTAGACCTCCTGGCTGCCGAGCAGGTCCAGATGTCCCGTGCCCTCCACCACCCGCTGGCGGGCGGGAGCAATCGCCAGGCGTCGGCGTGGATCGCGATGCTCGCCGAGGGCACTGGCGACAGGCACCAGCCCGTCGCCGCGCAGCGCGCGTCCGATCCGCGTGGTCGATCCGCTGGATCCCGCTACAGCGTAGGCACGGACGCCGTCCGGCAGCGGGATGGTTTGGCGAGGAGGCAGCGGGTGGTCGCTGATGCTGCCGTGGCGCAGGTCGCGGATGCCGGCGCTGCGCAGATCGCCGATGCGCACGAAAGGCGCCGTCCACGCCGACAGCCCGAGCGCTTGCTCCAGCAAATGGCCGACGCGCTCCAGCGGTGCGCCGTGGTGGGGGGTGCCGAGGAACACCACCTGGTCCAACCGCCGTACCCAGGGCTGGGAGCGCAGCGTGGCCTCGTGCATCGCGGCGCGTGTCACCAGCCCGCCCATGCTGTGCCCGAGGATGGCGAAGCGCTCCACCGGCACCGGCCAGCCATCCAGCATCTGCTGCAGCAGTGCGGAGAACGTGCGCCCATTGCGCGCGATCGGCAGCCCGCTGTTGTAGTGAAGGTGGATGGCGGTGTAGCCAAGCGCTTCGGCCAGCTGCTCGCCGTGGTCGTGGCCATTGCGGCGCCATTGCCGGTCGTTCATGCACAGCCCGTGGACCTGCACCAGCAGGCGTGGCGAGGGCGATGACAGGGCGCTGGCCCAGCGGGGTTCGCCGATCGGCAACGTCTGGCCTGCATGGCGCAACGATGCGGCCAGCGCCAATGGATTTCCGTTGGTGGTGAGCTGGTCGCCGAGCACGCCATTGAGCGCGGCCAGCAAGGCATCGCGGCGCGCCGACCCCGCGCCCTGCGGCCAGCGGTCCGCCAGCGGCGCCAGCACGCCGTCCACCGCGCCGCCCAGCAGCGACGCGCCGCCGCGGACGGCACCGTAGGCAAATCCGGCAATGCCGCGCGTGCGCGTTGTCGCTTCTGCCCCAAGCAGGCGCGCAGGCAGGCCAAGTACGTTGGCGTGCACGTTTTCGGCGAGGTCGGTGGTGGCAGTCACGGCTTGCACCAGCAACTGGGCGATCCCACGCAGGTCTTCCGCCAGCCGCGGCGGCGGGAGGTTTCCGGTGGAACCGGCGGTGTGCGCGGTGATGCCCATTCCTCCACCCTAGCGCGGGCAAGCTGAGTGAAAGTTCCAACCCGGCTGCGGGAACGGACCCGTGGCCGTGCGGGCGCTGGGTGGGGATTACCCCGGCTGCGGGCCGCGGAACAGGTCGTCCTGGGCCGCGCTGCCGTCGGGTTCGGCGAAGCCCGACAGGCCCACGCCGGCCAGCCGGTAGCGCGTGCCTGTCGGCAGGTCGACGCGCGCGCGCAGCGCGCAGGCGGTGCGTGCCAGCGCGTCCTCGCTGGTCGGCGGCTCCGTGCCGGTCAGGCTGCGGGTGAGGGTGCGGAAGTCGGCGGTCTTGAGCTTAAGCACCACGGTGCGGGCGATGCGGTCCGGGTGCTGCGCGCGTTCGCGCAGGTAGCCGGCCCAGGTGCTGGTGGCCAACCGCCGGATATGCGGCTCCAGCTCGTCCAGCAGCAGGTCGCTGGCGAAGGTGTCTTCGCTGGAGATCTGCAGGGTGGGGCGGCCGGTCTGCACTTCGCGCTCGTCGAGCCCCTGCGACAGCTCGTGCAGGCGCCGGCCCCAGCGGCCGAAGCGCGCTTCCAGCGCCTCCGCGCCAAGCGCGCGCAGGTCCGAACAGGTGGCCACGCCCAGTTCGGCCAGCTTCGCTTCCATCACCCTGCCGACGCCCGGCAGGCGTCCCACCGCCAGCGGGGCGAGGAACGCCTCCACCAGCGCCGGCTTGAGCACGAACTGGCCATCCGGTTTGTTCCAGTCGCTGGCGATCTTGGCCAGGAACTTGTTGGGGGCGATGCCGGCAGACGCGGTGAGCCGCGTCTCCTCGCGGATCGCATCGCGGATTTCGGTCGCGATGGCGGTGGCGCTGCCCAGATCCCGCTTGGGCGCGGTGACGTCGAGATAGGCTTCGTCCAGCGACAGCGGTTCGATCCGGTCCGTGTAGCGCTCAAAGATGCCTCGCACCTGTTTCGACACCGCCTTGTAGCGGGTGAAGTCCGGCGGCACGAACACGGCCTGCGGGCACAGCCGCTCGGCGCGCAGCGCCGGCATCGCCGAGCGCACCCCGAACCGGCGCGCCTCGTAGCTGGCGGCGCAGACCACGGAGCGCGCGCCCTTCCATGCCACCACCACCGGCAGGCCACGCAGCGACGGATCATCGCGCTGCTCCACCGACGCGTAGAACGCGTCCATGTCGACGTGGATGATCTTGCGCTGCGGGGTTTCGCTCACCCGCAGATTCTAGTGCGCGGCCGGCGTTGCCTCAGCGCCAGAACCGGATCGCATCGAAGCCCGGATCGGGGTTGTCCTTGTCCGGGTTGCGATCGGCGCGCGGCGGACGGGCCACGCGCAGCTCGTGCCGGCCGCGCGGCAGCTCGCGCACGTCGATCATCGCGAGCAGCGCGGGGCGGTCGGTGCGCGGGTCGCTGGCGATCTCGTAGCGCAGGTCGGTGAGCGGCTTGCCGTCCAGCGTCGCCGGGTGCAGGCCCTGCAGACATGCCAGTTGCGCCATTGCCAGTTCGGTGCCGGCCAGCTTCCGGGTTTCCTTGCCACATCGGTCGCGCATCGCCGCCTCGTCGCGACGGGGCTGATAGGGCACGACCAGCTTCAGATAGGGCCCGATGATCACGGCGGATTGCAGGTAGGGGCGCACGTTGTCCCGGGCGGGGTCGCGTTGGTCGTCGTAATGCGCAGGGTTGACGGCCAGCGCATCGGCGTCGGGGAAACCGGAGTAGCTGCCGATCACGCCGTCGCTCCGCATCACCAGGAAGCTCGCGCAAACGCCGATGATCGACACCAGCATCACGCCCAACACTGTCGCCATCATCCTGCGCTCGCCACCGTTGCTGCTGAGAATGGCGATGATCCTGTTGTTGCTTCGGCTCATGCCCACGCGAGTGTAAAAACGCAGCACGCCTGCGATGAGGCGATGGCCCGGGGTATCCGGAGGGAACCGGTTGTGCAGATGCTGGTCGAGGCTGGCGGCGACGAGGAACGGAGCCATGAAGGCCGCGAAGGCGCCGAAGAACAGCCAGATCGGCTTCGCCTGCAAACCCAGGGCCTGGGTGGATAACGTCGCCAGAACCAGCACGCAGCAGAAGATGACGCAGACGGAGGCGATAACCAGCGCCACGCTGACGCCGATGGCGAAGGCGACGCTGGAGCGGTTGTCGGCGCGCTCGATCGCCGCCTCGGTCGTGCCTTGGCGCTCGGCTTCGATGCTGCGCTGGATCGGTCCCATGCGCAGCCGGTCCAGCCGGATGCCCTGCGGATACACCGAGTGCACGCCGACCAGCGCGATCCACTGCGCGCGCAGCATCAAGTGCATGGCGAAGGTGGCCGCCAGCACCACGGCCGCGCTCTTGGCGTAGAAGTAGGACAGCGCCAGCACGACCCGCCAATCCTCGTCCAGCCGCGGCTCCAGCGCGAACATCCGGTCATCCAGCCAGCCCGGCAGCTGCAGCATGGCGAACACCGCCACGCCGGAGATCAGCAGCTCGACTTCCCAGGTGGGCGTGGTGCGGCGCGACAGGTGGCGCGTATCTTCGATGGGTTCGCTCATGGCCGCCGATGGTGCGGGCGGCGCGCGGTGCTGGCAAGCCCGGTCAGACCAGCCCGAAACCGTAGAACAGCCCGATCACCACGAACACCGCCAGCGTCTTGATGCAGGTGACGGCGAAGATGTCCTTGTAGGCTTGCCGGTGGGTCAGCCCGGTCACCGCCAGCAGGGTGATCACGGCGCCGTTGTGCGGCAGCGTGTCCATGCCGCCGGAGGCCATCGCCGCGACCCGGTGCAGCACCTCCATCGGGATGCCGGCGGCGTTCGCATTGGCGATGAAGGTGTCGGCCATCGCCGCCAGCGCAATGCTCATGCCGCCGGAGGCGCTGCCGGTGATGCCGGCCAGCGCGGTGACCGTTACCGCTTCGTTGACCAGCGGGTTGGGGATCGAGCCCAGGGCGTTGGCGACCACCAGGAAGCCGGGCAGGGCGGCGATCACCGCGCCGAAACCGTACTCGGATGCGGTGTTCATGCCGGCCAGCAGCGCGCCGGAAATGGCCGACTTGCTGCCTTCGGCGAAGCTGGCCTTGACCGGCTTCCACGCGAACAGCAGCACGCAGGCGATGCCGGCCAGCAGCGCGCCTTCCACCGCCCAGATCGCCGCCACCTTGGACACTTCCTGCACCACCGGCGCCGGATTGCCGATCACCGCCGGCACGAAGCTGGCGCTGTCACCGTAATGCCCGGGGATCCACAGCGTCAGCAGCTTGTTGGCCACGCCCACCACCAGCAGGGGCAGGATCGCGATCATCGGGTTGGCCAGCTTGCCGCCGGCGAACGCGGCAGGCTCGTTGACCAGGGTGGCCGCATCGCCATAGCCCTCGCCGTTGCGCGCGGCCACGCGCCGGCGCCAGTCGAGGTAGGACAGGCCGAGGATCAGGATGAAGACGCCGCCCAGCGTGCCCAGCACCGGCGCCGCCCAGGTGTCGGTGCCGAAGAAGGTGGTGGGGATGATGTTCTGGATCTGCGGTGTGCCCGGCAGCGCGTCCATGGTGAAGGTGAACGCACCCAGCGCAATCGTGCCGGGGATCAGCCGCTTGGGGATGTTGCTCTGGCGGAACAGTTCGGCGGCGAACGGATACACCGCGAACACCACCACGAACAGCGACACCCCGCCGTAGGTCAGCAGCGCGCATACCAGCACGATCGACAGCATCGCCCGCTGCGCGCCGACCACGCGGATGGTGGCCTGCACGATGGCCTTGGAGAAGCCCGACAGTTCGATCACCTTGCCGAACACCGCGCCCAGCAGGAACACCGGGAAATACAGCTTCAGGAAGCCGACCATCTTGTCCATGAACAGGCCGGTGAACATCGGCGCCACCAGCGTGGGGTCGGTCAGCAACACCGCGCCCAGCGCCGCCACCGGCGCGAACAGGATCACGCTGTAGCCGCGGTAGGCCACCAGCATCAGGAAGCACAGCGCGGCCAACACGATCAGAAACGACATGCCCATCCCCGGCGGCGGATTCAGGGCTGCGAGTGTCGTGGCAGCGGCCGGCCCGGCCCATTGTCCGAACGTCCAATGCCGCGACGAACGGTTGCCGATTACCTTGCCGGCATTGGTGGTAATCGTGCCGCCTGCAGCACCCGGAGGGGGAGTGATGAAACGCAAGCAATTGAGCATGGCGATCCACGGCGCGCTGGCCGTTTCGCTGCTGGTGGGCGCGCCCGCGCTGGCGCAGGACGCCCCCGCGGCCAAGCAGGGCGGCCAGAAGACCACGACGCTGGAAAGCGTCACGGTGACCGCGCGCAAGCGCGAGGAAACCCTGCAGGAGGTGCCGGTGGCGGTGACCGCGTTCACCGCGGATGCGCTGGACAGGCTCAACGTAGAGGATCTGTCCGACCTCGATGCGCAGGTGCCGAACCTCACCATCTACGCTGCACGCGGTTCCAGCAGCACGCTCACCGCCTACATCCGCGGTGTTGGCCAGTCCGATCCGCTGTGGGGCGTGGACCCGGGCGTCGGCATCTACATGGACGATGTCTACATCGCCCGCCCGCAGGGCGCGCTGCTGGACGTGTTCGATGTCGAGCGCATCGAAGTGCTGCGCGGCCCGCAGGGCACGCTGTACGGCAAGAACACCATCGGCGGCGCGATCAAGTACGTCTCCAAAGGGCTGCGCTCCGACTTCAACGGCTACGGCTCGGTGACGGTGGGCAACTACGGCCAGCGCGACATCAAGGCGGCGGTGGGCGGTGGTTTCGGCGGCAGCGAATACCTGCGCGGCCGGATTTCCGTGGCCGACCTGCACCGTGACGGTTTCGGCGAAAACGTCATCACCGGCGCCCAGGTCAGCGACAAGAAGATCCGTGCGTACCGGGCCAACCTGGGCGCGTACGTCACCGACAAGTTCGACCTGCAGTTCGCATTCGACCGTGTCGACGACACCTCCGGCGTGCGCGGCGCGAAGATGCTGGCCCCCAACCCGTTCAACTCGATCCCGCTGTACGGCGGCACCGGGCCGAAGCCGCCGATGGCGAGCCGCTACGACGTGCGCAACGGCATGCCGAACGTCAACGACACCACCCTCAGTGGCGCGTCGGCCACCGCGAACTTCCGCATGAACGACAACTGGACGTTCAAGTACGTGCTGGCCAAGCGCGAGTCGGATACCGAGACCAACATCGACTTCGACACCACCCAGGACAAGATCGCCGACGTCAAGGCGTTCTACAGCGACGAGCAGGTCACTCATGAGGTGCAGGCGAACTACGACGCGGGCGGCCGTATGCGCGGCGTGTTCGGCTTCTACAAGTTCGACGGCGAAGCCGGCGGCCAGGTGCTGAACAACTTCTTCAACTTGGCCTTCGGCGACACCCAGGGCACGATCTACACCGAAAGCATGGCGGCCTACGCCGACTGGACCTTCGACGTCAGCGACAAGTTCAGCGTGGACCTGGGCATGCGCTGGACCTCCGAGGACAAGCACGCGGTGGTCAAGAACATCGGCTATACCGACGGCACCTTCACCAAGCCCAGCGGCGTGGTGGCTGCGGCATTCGACAAGACCATCAATTTCAAGAACCTGTCGCCGAAGATCTCGCTGGATTACCAGGTCACGCCCGACATCATGGTGTACGGCCTGGCGTCCCGCGGTTTCAAGTCCGGTGGCTACAACATCCGCGCGCAGGCCACCGCGGTGCCGCGTTCCGCCGACCCGTTCCAGGACGAGCAGGTGGACAGCTACGAGGTCGGCACCAAGATGGGGCTGCTGGACCAGCGGCTGTTCCTGAACCTGTCGGCGTTCCACAACAAGTACAAGGACATCCAGCTCTCCATCTTCACCGAATACACCACGCCGCAGAACACCAAGGCGTTCTTCGGCGACTTCACCAACGCCGGTGAGGGCACCGTCGACGGGCTGGAAGTCGAGTACCAGTGGCTGGCCACCGACAACTTCACGATCACCGGCAACGTGGCCTGGCTGGACGCGAAGTTCGACACCTACATGTTCAAGAACGTCAACATCGCCAAGCAGCAGGAATTCACCAATGCGCCGGACTTCTCGGGTGCGCTGAACGCCGAATACCGCATGGATCTGGGCAGTGCCGGCAGCCTGTCCGCGCGGGTGGGCTACAGCTACCAGGGCCGCGTGGTGGCGACCACCGAGGTGGTCTATGACCCGGTGACCAAGGCGACGGTGCAGCCGATCACCCAGGATGGCTACGGGCTGATCGGTGCCGGCCTGATCTGGAAGTACAACGATGCCTGGACGGTGTCCCTGCAGGGCAGCAACCTGACCGACGAGGAATACCTCACCACCGGTTACAACCTGTATTCCGCGCTCGGCGTGCACACCGGTTTCTATGGTCCGCCGCGCCAGTACAGCCTGACCGTGAAGTACGACTTCTGATCCGGTAACCCCCCGGTGGAGACGGCGCGACGGCGGGCCTCGGTCCGCCGTCGCGCTATGCTCGCCGGCCATGCGCAACCATGAGCGACTTCCGTTCCCATGCCTGAAGGCGGCGCGATGCTGAGCGTCGCCGCGGTCGTGGCCGCGGCGCTGCTGTGGCTGGGGCTGCTGTTCGGCACCGGCCTGGTGGCGGAGCGGCATCCCGGCGTCTTCGAGAAGCACTGGCGCCACATTTACGCGCTGTCGCTGGCGGTGCACTGCACCTCGTGGACTTTCTACGGCACCGTCACCCAGGCCGCGCGCTATGGCTGGCCGCTGCCGCCCACCTTCGTCGGCGCGATCCTGTTCTACGCGCTGGCGATGGCGTTCATGATGCGGCTGGTGCGGCTGGCGCGCGAAAGCAACGCCACCTCGCTGGCCGACCTCATCGCTACCCGGCTGGGCAAGGACCCGTGGCTGGCGGCGGTGGTCACCCTTGTCGCGGTGCTCGGCCTGATTCCCTACATCGCGCTGCAGCTGCAGGCGATCACCATGAGTCTGGCCACCGTCACCACCGGGCTGCCCACCGCCGGCAGCGTGCCGCTGTGGCGCGACGGCGCGCTGTACGTGGCGCTGGCGATGGCGCTGTTCGCGATCCTGTTCGGTACCCGCCGGGTCAACGCGGCCGGGCACAACCGCGGGCTGGTGCTGGCGCTGGCGTTCGAATCGCTGTTCAAGCTGGTGGCGATGCTGGCGCTGGGCGCTTTCGTGTGGCTCGGCCTCCACGGACTGCCGGAAATCCCCGCTGCCCCGCCGCCGGTGCGCGCGGCCGGCGGCTTCATGCCGCTGGTGATCCTGGGCGCGCTGGCGATGTTCGTGATGCCGCACCAATTCCACGTCGGCGTGGTGGAGTGCCGCGACGAGGCCGATGTGCGCACCGCGCGCTGGCAGTTCCCGCTGTATCTGCTGCTGATCGCGCTGCCCACGCTGGCGCTGGCCCGCTACGGCGCGGCGCTGCTGGGCGATGCGGTGCCCACCGACATGTACGCGCTGGCGCTGCCGCTGGCGCAGGGCAATGCCGCGCTGGCGCTGCTGGTGTTCCTGGGCGGGCTCAGTGCCGCCACCGGCATGGTGATCGTCAGCACCCTGACGCTGAGCCTGATGATCGGCAACCACTGGTTCGCACCCGGCCTGCTGCGCAGTGCGTGGGCCCGCCGCATCGGTGACGACGGACGCGGCGACCATCGCGGCGACCTGCTGCTGCTGCGGCGCACCGGCATCGTCGCGCTGATGCTGCTGGGCTGGGCCTACAGCCGGCTGGTCAGCGGCAACGAGGCGCTGGCCGACGTCGGTGCGGTGTCGTTTTCGGCATTGGCCACGCTGGCACCGGCGCTGGCGTTCGCGGTCTGGCGGCCGCACACACCCGCCGTCGCTGCTTCGGCGGGCGTGCTGGCCGGGTTCGCGGCGTGGCTGTGGGTGATGCTGGTGCCGATGCTGGTGGCCACCATCGGCGGCGACCCGGCGTGGCTGCGCGACGGGCCATTCGGGCTGTCGTGGCTGGCGCCGGATGCGGTGTTCGGGCTGACCGGCTGGAGCCGATTGGGCCGCGCGGTGGGGGTGAGCCTGTTCGTCGGCACCGCCGCCACGCTGCTGCTGGCTGCGCTGCGCGGTGCACCCCGCCATCGGCAGGCAGGCGGCGCCGACCTCGCCAGCCTGCGCGACGCGGGGCGTCGCTTCCTGCCGGCGCCCCGCGTCGATGAGCTGCTGCGGCATGCGCCGGCCAGCGGGCCGGTGCCGGCGCGGATCGAATCAAAACTGGAGCACGAACTGGCCGCGGTGCTGGGCAGCGCCTCGGCGCGCCTGTTGCTGGACGCGGCGCGTCGCGATCCGGTGGAGGATGCCGACCGCCGCGGCGCCGACCTCGATACCGTCGCCGCCATCGTCGGCGAGGCCTCGCAGGACCTGCGCTTCAACCAGCGGCTGCTGGAGGCGGCGCTGGAAAACATGAGCCAGGGCATCAGCGTGGTCGATGCCGATCTGCATCTGGTCGCGTGGAACCGTCGCTACGAGGAGCTGTTCGGCTACCCGCCGGGAATGCTGCGGGTGGGCATGCCGATTGCCGAGGCGGCGCGCTGGGCGCTGCGCGAGATCGCCGGCATCGATCCGGCCCGCGGCACCGACGCGCTGGAGCGCCGGCTGGCGCATATGCGCGCGGGCACGCCGCATCTGTCGGAGCGCGTGTTCAAGGACGGCTGCATCGTCGAAATCCGCGGCAACCCGATGCCGGGGGGCGGTTTCGTCGCCACCTTCACCGACGTCACCGAGTTCCGCCAGGCCGAGGCCGGGCTGATGCGGGTGAACGAAACGCTGGAGCAGCGCGTGGCCGAGCGCACCGCGCTGCTGGAAACCGCCAAGCGCGAGGCCGAGCACGCCAACGATGCCAAGAGCCGCTTCCTTGCCGCCATCGGCCACGACCTGCTGCAGCCGCTGCACGCCGCCCACCTGTTCACCGACACCCTGCAGCAGCGTGGCGAACCGGCGCAGCGCGAGCTGGCGCGGCATATCGGTTCCGCGCTGGATTCCACCACCGACCTGCTGACCACACTGCTGGACATGTCGCGGTTGGAGGCCGGCGGGCTGGTGCCGGAGCCGCGGGCGTTCCCGCTGGCCGATGTGCTGGATCCGCTGGTGGCGCAGTTTCGCGTGCTGGCCGAGCTGCGCGGGCTGGCGCTGGAGTTCGTGCCCACCCGCGTCTGGATTCGCAGCGATCCGCAGTTGCTGCGGCGGGTGCTGCAAAACTTCCTCGCCAACGCGTTGCGCTACACCGCCAGCGGCCGGGTGCTGCTGGGCGTGCGCCGCAGCGGCGAGGGCCTGCGCATCGAGGTCCACGACACCGGGCCCGGCATCGATGCGGCCGGGCGCGAGGCGATCTTCGAGGAGTTCCGCCGTGGCGATGATGCGCCGGGGCAAGGGCTGGGCCTGGGGCTGGCGATTGCCCGCCGCATCGCCCGGCTGCTGGATTCGGACGTCTCGCTGCGCAGCACCTTGGGCCGCGGCAGCATCTTCGCCATCGACGTGCCGCGCGCGCCGGTGGCGCAGCCGCATCGCGCCGTGCCGCGCGGGCTTGGCGGGCTGCGCGTGCTGGTGGTGGACAACGAAGCGCCGGCGCGCGACGCCCTGGCCGGGGTGCTGCGTGGCTGGGGCTGCGAGGCGCTGGCGGTAGCAGGCGGCGACGCCGCGACGGCGGTGCTGGCGGCTGCGCCATTCGACCTGTGGATCTTCGACTACCACCTCGACGACGGCGACGATGGCGTGGCGCTGCACGCTCGCCTGTCGGCGGCGTTTCCGGCCGCGCCCTGCCTGATCCTCAGCGCCGACCAGACCGGCGCGGTTCGCAGCGCCGCGCAGGAAGCCGGCTTGCCGCTGCTGATGAAGCCGCTGCGTCCGCTGGCGCTGAAATCGGTGCTGGACCGGATGCTGGCGGCGCGCGGGTCGGATTATTCCTAGCCGCGATCGCGCCAAATCCTGCTTGGCCGCGGCGGGGTGGGGCGCTACCGTGTGTCCATCGGACAGGGGAGAGCCATGATGGGGATCAAGGTATTCATTGTCGACGACCACGCGCTGGTGCGCACCGGCTTCCGCCTGATCCTGGGCGCAGAGGGCGATATCGAGGTGGTGGGCGAAGCGGACAGCGCGGAGGCGGCGCTGCCGCAGATCCGCAGGCTGCGGCCGGACGTGGTGCTGTGCGACCTGCACCTGCCCGGACTCAGCGGGCTGGAACTGACCGAGCGCATCGTGCGCGGCGATTACGGCACCCGCGTCATCGCGGTGTCGGTGCTGGAAGACGGGCCGATGCCGCGCCGGCTGCTGGAGGCGGGCGCCTTCGGTTACGTCGGCAAGGCCAGCGATGCTTCCGAGCTGTTGCGGGCGGTGCGCGACGTGGCGCGTGGCAGGAAGTACCTGGCCAGTTCGATCGCGCAGGGCATGGCGCTGGCCGGCCTGCACGGCGAAACCGTCTCGCCGTTCGACACGCTGACGCCGCGTGAACTGGAGGTCGCGCTGCTGCTGAACCAGGGCCTGCGGCAGGAAGCCATCGCCCGCCAGCTCAGCCTGAGCGCGAAGACCGTGAACACCCACAAGACGCGGCTGTTCGAGAAGCTCGGCATCCAGGACAACATCGCGCTGGCGCGGCTGGTGGGCCAGTACGGCCTGGTCGATCCGGCGCAGGCGGTGCACTGAGCCGCGGCTGCCAGCGGGCAGCCGCGACGCTCGATTCCAATGGTCCAAATGCGATGGCGCCGGTTTCCCGGCGCCATCTGTCCTGCTGTGTGCCGCCCTGGATCAGGCGTTGTGGCGCGGTTCGTCGTCTTCTTTTTCCGCGGCTTCCGCGGCTTCCGCGGCGGCCACCTGCGCTTCCGGGGCAGCTGGTTCGGTCTGCGGCAGCGATTCGAACAACCCGCGCGTGGGGGCGTCCGGAGCCGGGGTCGAAACCGGTGTCGGTGCGGGTGCCGGGACTGCGGCCGCGACCGGATCGACGGCCGGTGCCACGGCCGGTGCTGCGGGCTCCCCGACTGCGACTGGCGCCACTTCCGCGGCGGCGCCAGGTTCGGTGGCAGGGCCAGCCTGCGCCACTTCCACTTCGGCCAGGCTTGCGTCCGCCGCCTGCGGGGTCGCGGTCGGCGCCGGCGCGGGTACCGCCACCGGCGCATCGGCGGCAGTCTCGGCGAAGACTTCGGCGCGCTCGGCTTCCACTTCGACCGAAGCGGTTGCGGTCACGGCGTCCGCCGGCGGCAGCCGTTCGGCTTCGGCCTTGGCGACGTCAGCCGCCTGCGCGACCGGCGCTGCGATTTCCGCGGCCACCGGCGCCACCTTGGCGACAGGCGAGCTGATCGCGACAATCGCGGCGGCTGCCGGCGTCGCGGTGGACGCTTCCGCCTTCGCGGCGGGCTGCTCGCGGGCGGTCGGGGCGGCGCTGTGGGCCGCCGGTGCTGCAGCCGCCGGCGCTTCGATGTCATCGAAATCGAATTCCGGCTGGTTGGTGTCGGCGCCCACCACTTCGTCCAACGCTTCGTCGTGGTCCAGCATCGCTTCGTCGGCACCGCCGGCGGCGTCGCCGTTGCCACGACGGCGGCGGCGACCGCCGCGACGGCCGCGGCGGCGCTTGCCGCCAGCTTCGCCCGCGTTGGCATCGTCGCCAGCGGCGGGCGCATCGTCGCTGGACGTGTCCAGCTGGGCGGTCTCGACGGTCGATTCCAGCTCGGCCGGCACAGCCGAGGCCGCAGCTGCGGCCGGCTGCTGGATCACCGCAGCTGCGCTGTTCTCCGCGATCGCCCCCGCTGCGGCCACCGCAGCTGCGGCGACTTCCGCCGGTTGCGCGGCCTCGCTGGCCGGACGTTCCTGCCGGGGCGGGCGCGGCTGCTTCTGCTGCTGCGCCTTCTCCGACTGCTGCGCCTTTTCCTGCGGTTTCGGCTGCTGCGGCTGGCGTTCCTGCTTCGGTTGTTGCGGCTGCTTGTCCAGCTTCTGCTGTTGCGGCTGCTTCTGCTTCTGCTGTTTCTGGCCTTCGCCGCGGTTGTCGCGCTGGCGGGTGTCGTCGCGGCGACCCTCGTCACGACGGCCATCGCGGTTGCCGCGCCCATCACGCTCGCTGCGACGATTGCCGCGCTCATCGCGGCGGCCGTTGCCTTCGCTGCGCGCCGGCGCCGGCGCGGGCGCGCTGGGCGCCGCACCGAACAGGCCGCGCAGCCAGCCGATCACGCCACCGTTGGCGGGCGCGGCCGGGACCGGCTTCGCCGCCTGGGCGAACGCCGGGGCGGGCGTCTGCTGCGGTTCCTGCGGCATCGGCTTGGGATCGCGCAACGGTGCCGGCTGGGCGGGGCTGACCCTGGTGACGGCCGGCGGCGGGATGTTCAGCTGGCCCTTGGTCAGGGCGATGGTGTTCAGCTTGCGCGGGGTGCCGCGCTGGTAGCTGGGCCGGCCGGTTTCCTCGCCCATCTCGTTGTCGCGGATGCGCGTCACTTCGTAATGCGGGGTTTGCAGCTGTTCGTCGGCGACGATCACGATCGGCGCGTCGTGGCGCTGCTCGATCTCGCGCAGCGCGCTGCGCTTCTCGTTGAGCAGGAAGTTGGCGATCTCCACCGGCGCCTGCACCAGCACCTGGCCGGTGTTGTCCTTCATCGCGTGCTCTTCGGCGACGCGGATGATCGACAGGCTCAGCGATTCGATGCTGCGCATGCGGCCGTGGCCCTCGCAGCGCGGGCAGACGATCTGGCTGGCCTCGCCCAGGCTGGGGCGCAGGCGCTGGCGGCTCATTTCCAGCAGGCCGAAGCGGCTGATGCGGCCGATCTGCACGCGGGCGCGGTCGTACTTCAGCGCGTTCTGCAGCTTGTTCTCGACCTCGCGCTGGTGCTTGGTGGACGACATGTCGATGAAGTCGATCACCACCAGCCCGCCGAGATCGCGCAGGCGCAGCTGGCGCGCGACTTCTTCGGCCGCTTCCAGATTGGTGTTGAACGCGGTTTCCTCGATGTCGCCGCCCTTGGTGGCGCGCGCCGAGTTGACGTCGATGGCGGTCAGCGCTTCGGTCTGGTCGATCACCAGCGCGCCGCCGGAGGGCAGGCGGATGGTGCGCTCGTAGGCGTTCTCGATCTGCGACTCGATCTGGAAGCGGTTGAACAGGGGCACGTCGTCGGTGTACTGCTTCAGCTTGCGCTTGTTGTGCGGCATCACCTGATCGACGAACTCCAGCGCCTCGGCGTACATCTCCGGGGTATCGACCAGGATTTCACCGATGTCGCTGCGCATGTAGTCGCGCAGGGCGCGCACGATCAGGCGCGACTCCTGGTAGATCAGGAACGACGCCGGCTTGCTCAGCGCGGCTTCGGCGATGGCGCGCCAGATGCTGAGCAGGTAGTCCAGGTCCCACTGCAGCTCTTCCGCGTCGCGGCCCACGCCGGCGGTGCGGATGATCACGCCCATGTCGTCGGGGATGTCCAGCGAATCCATCGCGCGCTTCAGCTCGGCGCGGTCGTCGCCCTCGATCCGGCGCGACACGCCGCCGGCGGTCGGCGAGTTCGGCATCAGCACCATGTAGCGGCCGGCCAGCGAGATGAACGTGGTCAGGGCCGCGCCCTTGTTGCCGCGCTCCTCCTTGTCCACCTGCACCACCACTTCCTGGCCTTCGCGCAGGAGTTCCTTGATGCCGGCCTTGTTGTGGTCCACGCCCGCCTGGAAATAGTCGCGGGAGATTTCCTTCAGTGGCAGGAAGCCGTGGCGCTCGCCGCCGTATTCGACGAACGCGGCTTCCAGGGAGGGCTCGAGCCGGGTGATGCGGCCCTTGTAGATGTTGGACTTCTTGTTGTCGCGGGACGGCTGTTCGATGTCGATGTCGTACAGGTTCTGTCCGTCGACGATGGCAACCCGCAGTTCTTCCGCCTGCGTGGCGTTGATGAGCATTCGCTTCATTGTGCGTTCCTTGTGCGCTGCCACACCCCGTAACGGGTGCCGCGCGGAACGCCATGGGGCGTTTCGCTTCTGGATACCACCGAGCGTGCGGCCGCGCTGGGCGCTGGCCGTGCCGCTTTCGAGTTTTCCAGCGCTGCCACACCACGGCGAACCGCGGGAGCGCTTTTTCCTTGTAATGGGCTTGCTGGGCCGGCGACCGCCACCGCATGCCTTTGGGGGGAATGGGCGCGTCGCACGGGGCGTTGTTCAACGGGCAGAATCACGGCGGGGGCCGGCAATGGGCGGGTTTGCCGCGCAGCCGTTAACATGTCCGCCCCGAGGGCGGTGGCAACGTCACTGCGGCGGGGCTCGCCAGGCAGGCCGGCTTTCGGCCGGATGGGCGGTCAACCGCCCGACACTTCCTGCGAAATCAAACCCTTGCATCGCCCCCCGAGTGTAGCAGATCAACCCCCGATGACACAGCCGGACACCCCCCCCAGCAGCGGCGCGCGCACCGTCCGCATTCCCGATGATCGTGCCGGCCAGCGGCTGGACAATTTCCTGCTGGGCCAGCTCAAGGGCGCCCCGCGCAGCCTGGTCTACAAGCTGGTGCGCAGCGGGCAGGTGCGGATCAACGGTGGCCGGGCCAAGGCCGAACGCAAGCTGGAAGTGGGGGATGAGGTCAGGATCCCGCCGGTTCGGCTCGAAACCCAGCAAGATGCCGGACGTTCGCCGCCGAAAGGCCTGCTGGCGGCGCTTGAGGCGTCGATCGTGTTCGAGGACACCCGCCTGCTGGCCATCAACAAGCCTTCCGGCATCGCCAGCCACGGTGGCAGCGGCATTTCCTTCGGCGTGATCGAGGCGATGCGCGCCCTGCGTCCGCGCGACACGCTGGAGCTGGTGCACCGGCTGGACCGCGACACCTCCGGCCTGCTGGTGCTGTCCAAGAAGCGCTCGGCGCTGTCGGAACTGCAGCGATTGCTGCGGGAAGATCACGGATCAGGCATCGAAAAGCGCTATATGGCGCTGCTGCTGGGGCGCATGCCGGACGGCACCATGAGCGTGGATGCGCCGCTGCACGTCGGCCTGCGCCAGGGTGGCGAGCGGCATGTGCAGGTCAATCCGGCCGGCAAGCCGTCGATGAGCCATTTCCGGGTGCTCGAGCGGCGTGGCGGGCAGAGTTACTGCGAAATCCGCATCGAAACCGGCCGCACCCACCAGATCCGCGTCCATGCCCAGCACATCGGCCACCCGGTGGCGGGCGACGACAAATACGGCGATCCGGCCGCCAACAAGCGGCTGCGCGAGCAACTGGGTCTGAAGCGGCTATTCCTGCACGCTTCCACCCTGGAGTTCGCCCTCGACGGCGGCAAGGCGCCTTACTCGCTGAGTGCGCCATTGGTGCCGGAATTGATCGAGGTGCTGGATAGGCTGGGGTGAGTTGTGCGAAAGGCCTTGGTCGCCGCAGGCCTGGGCCGACCAAGCCCTGTGACGCTTTTCTAGCCCGCCAGCAGATCTGCTTTCGCCGCGCAGATGAAATCGTTCTCGCTGAGCCCGCCGACGTCGTGGGTGGAGAAATGCACCACGCAGCGGTCGTAGTGCACCGACAGGTCCGGATGGTGGTTCTCGGCGTTGGCGACGTGGGCCAGCGCGTTCACGAACGACATCGTCCGGTAGTAGTTGGGAAAGGTGAACGTCTTACCCAGCACATGGCCGTTTTCCAGCAGCTCCCAGCCGGGCAGCTGCGGAAGCAGTTCGCGGATGCGGGCTTCGCCGAGGCGGTGCTCGTGGCCGTGGCGCACGATGCAGTGGGCCTGGGCGAGGGGGATGAGATCGACCATGGTGTGCTCTCCGTGCGCGGGCTGAACCGGGATTCGGGCGATACGCAGCCGCAACGCCGCGCCGCTAGAATAGCCGGATGATCCAGATTTCCGAAGCCGCGCAGACCCATTTCCGCAAGCTGATCGAGCGTGAGGCGATTCCCGGCCTCGGCGTGCGCCTGTCGGCCCAGCACCCCGGCACCGCGCGTGCCGACGTGCGCCTGGAATTTTCCGAGCCGGACGAGCTTGCCGGCGACGAGTGGGCGATCGATTGCGAAGGCTTCACGCTGTGGCTGGATGCGCCCAGCGTGCCGTTCCTCGACGGCGCCGAAATCGACTATGCCACGATGGCCACCGGCGGCCAGCTGCAGATCCGCGCGCCGCGGATCAAGGGCGTGGCGCCGGGTGAGTCGGCGTCGCTGGTGGAGCGCGTGCGCTGGGTGATCGAGAACGACATCAACCCGCAACTGGCCATGCACAAGGGCCACGTCACCCTCACCGAAATCACCGCCGACGGCATCGTGGTGCTCAATTTCGGCGGCGGCTGCCACGGCTGCAGCATGGTCGACATCACCCTGAAGCAGGGCGTCGAAAAAACCCTGTTGGACAAGGTGCCGGGCGTCACCGGGGTGCGTGACGTCACCGACCACGCCAGCGGCAGTGCGCCGTACATGTCGAACTGACGGAACCCGGCGCGCGTGACGACGGCACAGGACCTGATCACCGCACTCGAACAACGGCGCCTGCTGAAGCGCGGGCATGCCGACATTCCCGGGGAAATGCCGGTCGGCTGGCAGCACTGGTTCGATGCCCTGCCGCAGGCCGATGCCGGCGCCGCGCGCGCGCGCATCGAAGCGTGGGTACAGCCGCTGGCGCAGCGCCTCACCTACGCGGCGCAAGGCAAGGCTGCCCGGCTGGGACTGCCGTTTTTCCATCTGCAGCGGCTGGGGCGTCCGCATGATCCGCGCGACGGACGCGCGCTGCGGATCGGCGTGGGCGCCGCCGACATCCTGCTGCACCTGCTGCTGGCGGTAACGCTGCTGTGGCTGATGTACCTGAACCTGGCGGAACTGGCGCGGCAGGACGACGACCCCGGTCAAGTGGTGCAGGTGCATTTCATCGGTCGCGGCAACGCGGAGACCGGCGGCGGTGCGCTGGCCGAACAGGGCGCGCAGTCTGGGCCGTCCGCCGCTGCAGCCGTCGTCCGGACCACGCCGACACCAACGCCGGTGGCGGAGGCGATGCCGGAAGCCGCCGCTGCAACCGCAGCGCCGCCGGTATTGGAGCAGGTGGCGGAGCCGCTGCCGCAGACCATCGACGCCAGCCGGCCGGTGCCGACGCTGGAGCAGGCGCCGCCCACGCCGCCGGAAGCGCGGCAGGTGCTGCAGGTCAGCGAGGTGCCGCAGCCGCAGCCGGACGGATTCAAGCTGCCGCCGCCGCGCGAACGCAGCGTGGCGCTGCCGCAGGCAACGCTGCGGGAAGCGCAGCTACAGCCGCAGGTGGAGTCGCTGCCGATGCTCGAAACGCCCGCGCCGCGCGCACTGCAGCCGGCGCAGCGGCAGGCCCAGCTGCGTGCGCCGGAACTGAAGGAACAGGTGCGCGAAATCGAGGTGTTCCGGCCCGACCCGCGCCTGCAGCCGCGCGAGCGCGCCGCGCCCACCGCCGATGCCCCTGCGCTGCGGGTGCCACAGCCGGCCGGGCAGGTGCGTGAGTTGCCGTTGAAGCCGGATGCCGGTGGTGCCACCGCCGCGGCCGGTGATCGCGGCAACGCCGCGGCGGACGGCAGTGCGCGCAACGCAAGCTCCGGCGCCGGGCAGAAGCAGGCCGGCAGCGGACAGGGTGCACGGCCGGCAGCGGCCGGCGGGCGCGGCGTTGCGGCAGCAGGCACCGGCGCCGGACCGGGGCTCAAGCCGGCACCGGGCGGCTGGCCGGGCGCGGCGAAAAGCGACGACTGGGGCGCTTCGCAACGCAACGTCGCCGGCACCGGCAATGGCCAGGGGCGCGAGGGCGACGGCAAGTCCGGCCTGTTCAACGCCGACGGCAGCGCGCGCCTGCCCGATGAATGGCTGGATCAGAACAGCGTCGACCTCGACCGCGCCGGCACCTGGCTGAAGCGGCCGGGGCTGGAATACCGCGGCACCCGCTTCGACAAATACTGGGTTCCGCAGGGCACGCTGCTGCAGGAATGGGTGCGCCGCGGGATCAAGGAGCTGTCGATCCCGATTCCCGGCACCAGCCTCAAATTGAAATGCGTGGTGTCGCTGCTGCAGTTCGGTGGCGGCTGCATGCCGGTGAACCCGGACGTCAACGAACAGTCGTCGACCGGCCGCGCCGCACCTGAGGTGCCGTTCAAGCCGGAGCTGCAGGAAGACAACGGCAGCGTGCGCCCGGCGCCGGTGCCTGCCGACAACCCGTAGTGGCACCGCGGCGCCGCGCGTGCTGTTGAAGCGCCTTGAAGCGCCGGCTGGCGCGCTCGCGCTGCCGGCGGTGAGGGAAGCGGTCGGCTTACGCGCGCGCGCCCAGCGACTGCAGCATCTGCGGACGCAGGCCGTCGTCGTCGCGCGCCTGCGGTGGTGCGATTTCGGTCAGCGAGAACCCGCGCGCCAGCGCATCGTCCTCGTCCAGTCCCTCGAACGACACGAACTCGGCGTCCATCAGCGCGGCGCGCGCGGTGTCGATGCTGTCGTAGGCGAGGGTGTTGCCATCGCTGTCGAACACCTCGGCGGTGCCGGCCTCGCGCTCGCGCAGGCGCGCCCACACCACGGTGCGGCCGAGCGTGGCCAGCCACCAGCTGTCGTTGTCCGTCTCGCTCATGCCAATCCCTTTCCGATGATCCACAGCACCCCGCCCATCGCGATCCCGCCCAGGATCACCAGCAGGGAAATGCGCGAAGGCGTGGCCAATCCCGACAGGCTGCGGTCGGCCGCGCTGCGATAGCCGCCGCGCAGCAGCCACCACAGCGCGACGGGGTTGAGGAAGGCGCCGGGGCTGAACTGCGCCACCAGCTGCGGGTGACGATCGCGCAGGTGCACCAGCGTCAGCGGCCAGAAAATCACGAAGGCGGTGGCGCCGGCGATCGCGATGGCGAATGCGGTCAGGGCCAAAAACAGGATCAGGTCGGCATCCATCAGAACTCTGCCGAGCCCGGCGCGCGCGGGTAGGCGATCGCGTCGCGGATGTTTGCCAGCCCGCAGACATAGACCACCAGCCGCTCGAAGCCCAGCCCGAAGCCGGCGTGCGGCACCGTGCCGTAGCGGCGGAAGTCGCGGTACCAGCCGTAATGGGCCGGGTCGAGGCCGAACTGGGCCATGCGCGCGTCCAGCACGTCCAGCCGCTCCTCGCGCTGGCTGCCGCCGATGATCTCGCCGATGCCCGGCGCCAGCACGTCCATCGCGGCGACCGTGCGGCCGTCGTCGTTGATGCGCATGTAGAAGGCCTTGATCTGCTCGGGATAGTTCATCACCACCACCGGGCGGCCGACGTGTTCCTCGGTCAGCCAGCGCTCGTGCTCGGTCTGCAGGTCCAGGCCCCATTCGACCGGGAAGTCGAACTTCCTGCCGGACTTCTGCAGCAGCGTGATCGCGTCGGTGTAGTCGATCCGTTCGAACGGCGCGTTGATGAATTTTTCCAGCCGGGTGACCGCATCCTTCTGCACGCGCTCGGCGATGAAGGCCATGTCGTCGGCGCGCTCGTCCAGCACCGCCCTGAACAGGTACTTGAGGAAGTCCTCGGCGAGGTTGGCATCGTCATTGAGGTCGGCGAAGGCGATCTCCGGCTCGATCATCCAGAACTCGGCCAGGTGGCGCGTGGTGTTGCTGTTCTCGGCGCGGAAGGTCGGGCCGAAGGTGTAGACCTTGCTCAGGCTCAGGCAGTAGGCCTCGACGTTGAGCTGGCCGGACACGGTGAGGAAGGTTTCCTTGCCGAAGAAGTCGCGGCTGAAGTCCACGTTGCCCTTGCCGTCGCGCGGCAGGTTGGCCATGTCCAGGGTGGAGACCCGGAACATCTGGCCGGCGCCTTCGGCGTCGCTGGTGGTGATGATCGGCGTGCTGATCCAGTAGAACTCGCGCTCGTGGAAGAAGCGGTGCACCGCCTGTGCCAGGCAGTGGCGGATGCGGGTGACGGCGCCGAACAGGTTGGTGCGCGGACGCAGGTGGGCGAACTCGCGCAGGTATTCCAGCGAATGCTGCTTGGGCTGCATCGGGTAGGTCAGCGGGTCTTCCACCCAGCCGACGACTTCGATGTTCGATGCCTGCACCTCGAAGCTCTGGCCCTGGCCCTGCGACTTCACCAGGGTGCCGGTGGCGATCACCGCGCAGCCGGTGGTCAGGTGCTTCACCTCGGAGTCGTAGTTGGCCAGCGTGTCCGGCGCCACCACCTGGATCGGTGCGAAGCAGGAGCCGTCGCTGACGTTGACGAAGCTCAGCCCGGCCTTGGAGTCGCGGCGGGTGCGCACCCAGCCGCGCACGGACACCTGGCCGCCTTCCGGTACCTTCCCGGCCAGCGCCTGGGCAACGGAGATCGTCGTCATCTTGAAATCCTGCACTGCAAGCATGAAATAGATTCGGGAGTTTACCGGAGCAGCCGCTCCCCTTGGATTAGAATCGACACATGGCCATCCTGCTGACCGACACCGCCCGCGACCGCATCCTCGGCTACCTCGATGCCGACCCCAAGGCCGTGGGCCTGCGCTTCGGCGTCTCCCGCAGCGGCTGCTCGGGCTGGGGCTACAAGGTGGACATGGCCCGCGAGCAGGGCGCGGACGACGTGGTGTTCGATGCCGGCGGCGTGCGCATCTTCGTCGATGCCGCCAGCCTGCCGCAGGTCGACGGCACCCGCATCGATTTCGTGAAGCAGGGGCTGAACGAACAGTTCACCTTCGACAATCCCAATGTGACCGGCGGCTGCGGCTGCGGCTCCAGCTTCACCACCGGGCCGCTTCCGCTGGCCTGATTTGCGCATAACCCCTTGATTGGCCATAATGGCCGGCTCCCGCTTGCGGGAATTCTTGCCCGAACGCGCCTGTCCATGTCACCGGCAGGTGGCCGAGGGCTGCCCGGCCGGCATTGCGCCAGCCGCCATCCACAAGGAAACCACCATGCGTCACTATGAAATCGTGTTCCTGGTCCATCCGGACCAGAGCGAGCAGGTCCCGGCGATGATCGAGCGCTACAAGAGCGCCATCGAGGCCGGCAACGGCAAGATCCACCGTCTGGAAGACTGGGGCCGCCGTCAGCTGGCCTACCCGATCCAGAACCTGGTGAAGGCGCACTACGTGCTGCTGAACATCGAGACCGAGCAGTCCGTGCTGGACGAGCTGGTCGACACCTTCCGCTTCAACGACGCGATCCTGCGCCACCTGGTCATGCGTCGCGACGACGCGGTGACCGAGCAGTCCCTGATCATGAAGAACAAGGACGAGAAGGGCGACAAGCCCGAGCGTCGCCGCCGCGACGACGAGAGCGACAGTGCCGTGGGCACTGGCGATAACGAAAACGCCGAAGCCGCCTGAGGATCACGCCCATGTCCAAGTTCTTCCGTCGCCGCAAGTTCTGCAAATTCACCGCCGAGGGCGTGACCGAGATCGACTACAAGGATCTCAACACCCTGCGCCAGTACCTGACCGAGACCGGCAAGATCGTGCCGAGCCGCATCACCGGCACCAAGTCCAAGTACCAGCGCCAGCTGCAGAACGCCGTCAAGCGCGCCCGCTTCCTGGCCCTGATCCCGTACACGGACAACCACAACATCTGACGCTTGCCTGTACGTCAGCCAGATTGAATCCCGTCCATTCGGACAGCAACCGTTGCGGCGCATCGCGCGCCGCTAACGAATACGGAGCAACACCATGCAACTGATCCTCCTGCAGAAGGTCACCAACCTCGGCAACCTCGGCGACAAGGTCGACGTGAAGCCGGGCTACGGCCGCAACTATCTGGTGCCGCAGGGCAAGGCCGTGCCGGCCACGGCCGCCAACCTGGCCGAGTTCGAAGCCAAGCGCGCCGAGTACGAAGCCAAGGCCCAGTCCAACCTCGATGCCGCTTCCGCGCGTCAGGCCAAGCTGGCCGATGCCAGCGTGACCGTGGCCGCCAATGCGTCCACCGAAGGCAAGCTGTTCGGTTCGGTCGGTCCGCGCGAAATCGCCGAGGCCCTGACCAAGCAGCTGGGCGTGGAAGTGAACAAGTCGGAAGTGGTGATGGGCGAAGGCCCGCTGCGCCACACCGGCGAGTTCGAGGTGCTGGTGCACCTGCACGCCGACATCGACACCACCGTCAAGGTGGTGGTGGTGCCGGAAGCCGCCTGAGTCTTCCGCGTCATTGCAGTATCCGGACGGGCACCCCAGGGTGCCCGTTCTGCTTTTTGCGGGATGTCCCGGAGTGTTGGTGGTGCTGGGCCCGGATCGAGCACGGGACACGCCGCAAGTACGTCCATGTAGGCTAATCGGCGACATCCATGTCGCCGATTGTCCCGCGCCCGATCCGGGCCCAGCGCCACCAACGTCATGGCGTCTGTCGTCGGTGTCGCAACCTGTGAGATGCCCACCGGTTATCCACAGGGTTATCTGCAACGCTCGCCGCCGGCGCCGACTACGATGATCGTTTCCGCCGCACAACAACAACCGGCCCGCCATGACGGGCCGACAGGGGAGTCACGCAGCCGATGAGCGCAAGGTCGGGGATCCGTTCCGATGCCAGCTTCCAGACCCGCAACGAGCATCGGGTCGAGCAGCTGCGCGTGCCACCGCAGTCGATCGAAGCCGAGCAGGCGGTGCTGGGCGGCTTGATGCTGGACCCGAACGCGTTCGACCGCGTCGCCGACCAGTTGCTGGAAGAGGATTTCTACCGCCGCGACCACCAGCTGATCTACCGCGCGGTGCGCGAACTGGTGGAGAAGAACCGGCCCTGCGATGCGGTGACGGTGGGTGAGTGGTTCGATTCGCAGGGACTCGGCGAACAGGTCGCCGGCGGCGCCTATCTGGTCGAGCTGGCCGCCAGCACCCCCAGCGCGGCCAACATCAAGGCCTATGCCGAAATCGTCCGCGACAAGGCGGTGCAACGCCGGTTGATCGACATCGGCACCACCATCGTCAACGACGGCTTCCAGCCCGAAGGCCGCGATTCCGGCGAACTGCTGGCGCAGGCCGAATCGGCGGTGTTCGCGATCGCCGAAGGCCATTCGCGCGGCAAGCAGGACTTCGTGCCGGTGCGGCGCGCGCTGGCAGAGGCGTTCGAGATCCTGCAGAAGCGCGCCGAGAACGGCGGTGGCATCACCGGCCTGCCGACCGGCTATTCCGAATTCGACCAGATGACCGCCGGGTTGCAGCCCACCGACCTGATCGTGCTGGCCGCGCGGCCGGCGATGGGCAAGACCACCTTGGCCCTCAACATCGCCGAATACGGCGCGCTGAAGTCGAAGAAGGCGGTGGCGGTGTTCTCGATGGAAATGTCCGCCGGCCAGCTGGCGATGCGCCTGATCTCTTCGCTGGGCCGGGTCAACGCCCAGCGGCTGAAGGTGGGCGACCTGGAGGACGAGGACTGGAGCCGCGTCACCGGCGCCATCGCCCAGCTCAGCGGCATCAAGATCTTCATCGACGACACCCCCGGCCTGTCGCCGGAGGTGCTGCGCGCGAAGGCGCGCCGGCTCAAGCGCGAGCACGACCTGGGCCTGATCGTGATCGACTACCTGCAGCTGATGCAGGTGCCGGGCAACAGCGAGAACCGCGCCACCGAGATCTCCGAGATCAGCCGTTCGCTGAAGGGTTTGGCGAAGGAGCTGAACGTGCCGGTGATCGCGCTGTCGCAGCTCAACCGCTCGCTGGAATCGCGCACCGACAAGCGCCCGGTGATGGCCGACCTGCGCGAATCCGGCGCGATCGAGCAGGACGCCGACATGATCGTGTTCATCTACCGCGACGAGTACTACAACAAGGAAAGTTCGCCGGACAAGGGCCTGGCCGAGATCATCATCGGCAAGCACCGAAACGGCAGCACCGGCAGCTTCAAGCTGAAGTTCTTCGGCGAATACACGCGCTTCGACAACCTCGCCCACGACACCGTCGGCAGTTTCGAGGGCTAGGCCGGCCGCCAGTGATGGCGGCATGCCGAAGGTTGGCTAGGCAGCCACGGCTGCGCGTGTTCGAATAGCGCCCCTATGAGCGAACTGATGAGCCAGCGGCCGACCCGCATCGTGGTCGACCTGGACGTGCTGGGCGGCAACCTGCGCGCGATCCGCGCGAAGGTTGGCGTGCCGGTGATGGCGATCGTCAAGGCCAATGCTTACGGCCACGGCCTGGTGCCGGTGGCCCACCACCTGCAGGCGCAGGGCGTGGAGCAGTTGGGCGTGGCCTTCGTCGAGGAAGGCATGGCGCTGCGCCGGGCCGGCATCACCGTGCCGATCCTGGTACTGGGCGGCATCCTCGGCCGCCAGACCGGGCAGCTGATCCAGCACGATCTGGAAATCACCGTGTCCTCGCTGGACAAGCTGCGCAAGGTCGAGGCCGCGGCCGAGCGGCTGGGCCGCAAGGCGGTGATCCACCTGAAGATCGACACCGGCATGGAGCGCATCGGCGTGCACAGTTATTCGTGCGGGCCGATGATCGAAGCGGCGGTGGCGTCGCCATGGTGCACGGTCAAGGGCGTGTATTCGCACCTGGCCTGCGCCGACGATCCGGCATCACCGATGACCGCGCTGCAGCTGGAGCGCTTCCTTGAAGCCTGCGCGCATTTCGACCGCATCGGTGCACCGATGCCGATCCGCCACCTCGCCAACTCCGGCGGCGTGCTGCACTACCCGCAGACCTGGCTGGACATGGTGCGGCCGGGGATCATGCTCTACGGCGTGCTGCCTGATCCCGATGCGCACCGCACGGTGGACGTGAAGCCGGCGCTGTCGCTGATCTCGCAGGTGGTCTATTTCAAGACCGTGCTGGCCGGGCACCCGGTGGGCTACGGCGCCACCTGGGCGCCTGAGCGTGACACCCACGTCGTGACCGTGCCGATCGGCTATGGCGACGGCTATCCGCGCGCGCTGTCCAACTGCGGCGAAGTGCTGATCCGCGGGCAGCGCCGGCCGATCGTGGGGCGGCTGTGCATGGATCAGTTCATGGTTGACCTGGGCGCGGACGGCAGCGCCTACGTCGAGGACGACGTGGTGTTGATCGGCACCCAGGGCGGGGAAACGATCAGCGTCGAGGACGTGGCCAGGCGCGCCGGTACCATCGGCTACGAAATCCTGACCCGCCTCAACGAACGCGTGCCGCGCGAATACGTGGGTGGCCCGGCCGCAGTCGCGTAAGCCGCCGGTGCAGGGCATTCCGGTGCGGACGGAACGCGCCTCGCGTTGACCGCCCACGACGCGGCGTGATTCACTCGCCCGGACTACCGGGGAGTGCAGGATGGCCACGTCGAAGCCGCGTCTGAAGCGTTCTGCCGAGCCATCGCGCCGGCCGAAACGCGAGCCGATGTCGCGCGTGGATACCGCCTGGCTGCGGATGGAGCGGCCCACCAATCCGATGATGATCACCGGCGTGCTGATGCTCGCCGAGCCGATGCAGCTTGCGCAGCTGAAGAAGGTGATCCAGCAGCGCTTCCTTTCCTACGCGCGGTTCCGGCAGAAGCCGGTCGATGGCGCCGCCGGTGCGCAGTGGGTGGAGGATTCGCACTTCGACCTCGACTGGCATGTGCGTCTGTCCGGGCTGCCGGGGCGGCCCGGCAAGGCCTCCGAGAAGCGCGCGCTGGAGCGCTTCGTCAGCGAGCTGGCGTCGAGTCCGCTGGATCCCACCAAGCCGCTGTGGCAGTTCCACCTGATCGAGCGCTATCAGGGCGGTTCGGCGGTGGTGGCGCGCATCCACCACTGCTATGCCGACGGCATCGCGCTGGTGCAGGTGCTGCTGTCGCTGACCGATACCAGCCGCGAATCGTCTTCGGCTTCGCGCCTCGACAAGAGCTGGCTCAAGCATGAAGCGGTGCCGGTGGCCCGCCGGATGGGCGCGGTGGAGCGCTACATGAAGCTCGGCGGCAAGGCGCTGGGCCAGGGCATGGCGATGATGCAGGACCCGTCGCTGGCCACGCTGCTGGCGAAGGAGGGCGGGGACATCGCCCGCGAGCTCGTCCATGCGCTGTCGCTGCCGGACGACCCGCCATCGCTGCTGCGCGGCCAGCTGGGCGTGAGCAAGCGCGTGGCCTGGGCCGAGCCGCTGGACCTGGAGGAAGTGAAGGCGGTCGGCCGCGCCTGCGGCTGCACCGTCAACGACGTGCTGATGGCCGCCGCCGCCGGCGCGCTGCGCAGCTACATGCGCGAGCGTGGCGAGGCGCTGGAGGGCATGAGCCTGCGTGCCACCGTGCCGGTGAACCTGCGTCCGCTGGAACACGCGAAGAAGCTGGGCAACCACTTCGGCCTGGTGTTCCTGGACCTGCCGGTGGGCGAGGACAATCCGCTGCGCCGCCTGCAGCGCGTGGCCGAGTGCATGAACCAGCTCAAGGCATCGCGCCAGGCCATCGTCGCCTACGGCCTGCTGGCCGCACTGGGCATCGCCCCGCAGCCGGTGCAGGAGATCGCGCTGGAGCTGTTCAGCCGCAAGGCCAGCGCGGTGGCCACCAATGTGCCGGGCCCGCAGCAGCCGCTGTACATGGCCGGCTGCACGGTTCGAGAAATCATGTTCTGGGTGCCGCAGACCGGCTCGATCGGGCTGGGCCTGTCGATCCTCAGCTATCGCGGCAAGGTGCACTTCGGGCTGATTGCCGATGCCCGCCTGATCCCCGATCCGGACGCGGTGGTGCGCCGCTTTGGCGAGGAGTTCGAAAAGCTCCTGTACCTGGCGATGATGGGCCCTTGGGATGCGCCGCTGGATGCCGCCGTCGCGGAAGCACTGCTGCAAGATGCAACCGTGGCTTAACGCGGCGGCGCCCGTTCACATTCAGGCCACGGTCCGCCGCCTAGCCTCTGGGTCGTAACGCCACCGCGCCATCCAGACGAGGAATTACCCGATGAAGCCCCATTTCAAGCTCGCCATCCTAGGCGTTTGCCTGGCCACCCTGACTGCCGGCTGTGCCACCTACACCGGGCAGACCAATGATCCCAATGATCCCAATCGCACCAAGCGCGGCGCGCTGATCGGCGCGGCCATCGGTGCCGCCGCCGGCCTGCTCAGCGGCGACAGCGCGGTGGAGCGTCGCCAGCATGCGATGGTCGGCGCCGGCATCGGCGCGCTGGCCGGTGGCTCCATCGGTGCCTATCAGGACCGCCAGGAAGCCGAGCTGCGCCGTGCCACTGCCGGCACCGGCGTTGACGTCAGCCGCGACGGCGACGTCATCAAGCTCAACCTGCCGGACGGCGTGACCTTCGACTTCAACAAGACCAACGTCAAGCCGCAGTTCTATCCGGCCTTGAACACCATTGCCGGCACCCTGAAGGAGTACAACCAGACCATCGTCGAGGTCAGCGGCCATACCGACAGCATCGGCACCGACGCGATCAACCAGCGCATTTCCGAGCAGCGCGCCAATTCGGTGGCCAGCTACCTGATGGGTCAGGGCGTGCAGCGCGAGCGCTTCGAGATCGTCGGCATGGGCAAGCGCTATCCCATCGCCAGCAACGACACCGACTCCGGCCGTGCATTGAACCGCCGGGTGGAGATCCGCCTGCTGCCGCTGCGTTCGTAAGCGGGCCGCAAGCCGTTTGCCGAAGCGGGCCGCGCGATGCGGCCCGTTTCCGTATCCGGCGGATGAACGCCCGCCGCCCCGGCCTTGTGAATGCCGCCACCGCCCCTATACTGGCCCTGTCGGTAAGATCGACAACTTCCCGGGGGTGCACTGGCTTCGACGGGGGTCGCGAAATTACTTGGCGCATGCCGAGGGGGTAGCTTTCCTCGTTAATCCAGCTGCAAAACTCTAGTTGCCAACGACGACAACTACGCTCTCGCCGCTTAAGGCGTAAGCCCCGAACCCACTTGTGCCCGTGCTCGTGGATGTAGGGTCATTATCACGGAACCGGCTGTGATGGCTGCCTGTCAGTCACGGCTTAACCAAAACAGGCTGGTCCCGCGGTGCGCTTTGCACACCGTGCTGCTGCGGGACGAGACCCAACGGTGAGCTAAGCATGTAGTGCCGGGGATGGAGTGCCTTCGGACGCGGGTTCGACTCCCGCCACCTCCACCATCTTCCAAAACCCCAACCGGCTTCGGTTGGGGTTTTTCTTTTTTGGTGGCCGTTGCCCCGGCTCCATTGGTGCCGGCGGGAAGCAAGGCCGGCAGGGGCGACGATCAGAGCAGCGGCGCCAGCCGCGGTTCCAGCAGTGCGCGGCGCCAGCCGGCCAGCTGGCCGTTCCAGCCGCCGCCGTCCTGCAGCGCTTCCAGCACTTTGCGCGAGGCCAGCAGGCCTTCGGGCAGCTGCAGTTCGCCGGCGAGGGCGGCCACCGCTTCCTGCAGGGCGCGCAGCTGTTTCTTGTCGCGGTCGTCGCCGCGCGCCAGCGGTGCTTTCGCTTCGTCGGGCAGCGGCGTGATCAGGGCTTCCCACAGCGGCGTGCGCAGGCTGCGCGGGGCTTTGGGATTGGCGTCCAGGAGGGCGTCGAAGCGCAGCCGGCTGTCCAGTTTCTGGCGGGCCAGGGTGACCGCCAGTTCGTTGTCGAGGATCCAGCTGCGCGGGCGGTCGCTGCTGCGCGCCTGCACGTCGCGCCAGCGCAGCATGCGCAGCAGCCGGCGCTGGCCCTCTGCGTCGAGGAACTGCGCGCTGCGGATCGCCAGGTGCGGCCAGCGCTCGCAGTCGTCGCTGGCGGCATTGGCCAACTGGCGGGCGCTGTCTTCTTCCAGCCACGCGGCGCGGCCGTTGCCGGCCAGGCGCATCTGCAGGTCGCGATGGAGGGCGTGCAGGTGGCGCACGTCGTCGGCTGCGTATTCCAGCTGGGCAGGAGAGAGCGGGCGGCGCAGCCAGTCGGAGCGGGTTTCGCCCTTCGCCAGCTCTACCCCGGTCACCGCTTGCACCAGTTTCTGGTAGCCAAGCCCTGCGCCCAGCCCGCACAGTGCAGCAGCGGCCTGGGTATCGAACAGCGGCATCGGCAGCGTGCGGCAGGCGTACTGGAACGCCACCAGGTCCTCGCTGGGGCTGTGCATCAGCTTCAACACGTCGGGGTTGGCCAGCAGCGGCGCCAAGGCTTCGCACATGCCGGGCCGCAACGGGTCCACCAGCAGGATGTCGTCGTCGCTTTCGCCCAGCGAGATCTGCACCAGGGCCAGCTGCGGCCAGTAGGTGCGTTCGCGGATGAACTCGGTGTCCAGGCCGATGGCGGCGGGCAGGGTGGCGAGGCGCGCGCGCAGCGCGCCGGGGGTATCGATCCAATGTGTCATCCGCACATTATGCGGTTGCCGGAGGCTGGCCCATGCCCTAAGTTCGTCTGCATCGTGAACCGGCGTGTGCCGGTGCTGATGGAGTCAGGGTTTGCGCGCAGGTGGTTTCCTCATCCCGGTGCTGTTGGTGCTGGCCGGCTGCAAGCCGGAGCCGGAGGCGCCGGCACTGGCGTTGCACCCGGTGCCGGTGCAGCAGCGTCTGCCGGCGCAGGTGTCTGCACCGGCGCTGGAATCCGGCCGGGTCAGCATCCGCGGCGACGATGCACTGGCCGATGTGCTGAGCTGGACCCTGCCCGAAGCCAGCATCGAACAGCCGGCGCGCGCCCGCGCTGCCGCGCGGCGGGCGCTGGCCAAGGGCGACCTGTTCGAAACCGCGGAATCGGCGATCCCGCTGCTGCTGGCGCTGCGCAAGGCGCAGCCGGACAACGCACAGGATGCGCGCCTGCTGGAAAAAGCCCGCGCGGCGCTGCTGGCGCAGGCCTGGATTGCGCTGGATGCCGGCGAAGACCTGGCTTCGTTGCGCTACGCCCAGCGCCACGGCACCGTCCTGCGCACGCTGTGGCCGGCGCTGCCGGAGGCGAAAACCTATCTGGACGCGGTGGACCGCGCAGGCCAGGCGTTCGAACTGTGCGTCGGCGGCGAGCGCGCGCTGCACGCCGGCAATCTGGATACGTCCGGCGGCGCGCTGGAGCTGTTCCGCCGCGCGCAGGCGCTGTGGCCGCTGCAGACGCGTGCGCAGCGCGGCATCGCCGCGGTCCAGGCGGCATTGCTGGCGGGCGCACAGGCACAGGCAGCGGAGGGAGATTTCGAGGGCGCCTATGCCGAGTTGAGCCGCGCGGGGCGGGTGCGCAGCGATGCGGAGGCCATCGCCACGGCGCGGCAGCGGATCGAGGCGACGCGCACCGACCGCATCCGCAGGTTGGGCGATGAAGGCCTGATGGCGCTGGCGGACCCCGCCGGGCTGCAGATTGCCCGCGAGCGGCTGGCCGAGATCCTGCGCATCGCGCTGCCCGGCAGCGGTGCCGGCGTGGCGCTGCGCCAGCGCATCGACCTGGTGGGCCATTACGGCTTGTTCCGCCCCGGCCAGGTGTTCACCGATGAAATGGCCGATGGCGGGCGCGGGCCGGCGCTCAGCGTGCTGCCGCGCGGCGGTTTCTCGATGGGAGCACCGGAAGACGAGGAGGGCGCAAGCCCGGACGAGCAGCCGCAGCACCCGGTGCGCTTCGAACGCGGCTTCGCGATGACCCGGCACGAGATCACGGTCGGCCAGTTCCGCCGCTTCGTGACGGCCACCGGGGCTACCCCGCGCGCCACCCAGCGCGGCCACTCGCTGGCCTATGACGCGCGCAGCGGCAACTTCCTGCGCGGCAGCGGGATCGACTGGCAGTCCGGCTACGACGGCCGCCCGGCCGGCGAGGACATGCCGGTGATCCACGTCACCGCGCGCGATGCCGAGGCCTACGCGGCCTGGCTGTCGGAGCAGACTGGCGTGCATTACCGGCTGCCCAGCGAGGCCGAATTCGAATACGCACTGCGTGCGGGCGGGCAGACCCTCTATCCCTGGGGCGTCGGCGCGCCGCCGGCGGGCGCCGGCAACCTGGCGGGCGGCAAGGACGTGTCGACGCGCGGGCGCAGCTGGAGCAACGCGTTTCCGGGCTACGGCGATGGCTGGTGGGGGCCGGCGCCGGTGGGCCGCTTCGCGGCGAATGCCTATGGTCTGTACGACATGGTGGGCAACGTCAGCGAGTGGGTCGCGGACTGCTGGCACCGCGGCTATCGGCGCGCGCCGTCGAACGGCCAGGCGTGGGTGAATCCGGGCTGCCGCACCCGAATGTATCGCGGCAGTTCCTGGGCCAGTGCGCCGGCGCAGGCGCGCTCGGCCTGGCGGGCCTCCGGCGGCGTCGATGCCACCAACGCGCGGGTGGGATTCAGGCTGGTGCGGCAGCTGTGAGGCCGACCTCACGCGGCGTTGAGTGTTGCAGGCTAGTCTTTTACGCATGCCCATGGCGGGCTCGGAGGACACGATGAATCGCAATCCGGTTGGAACCCGCAGGGGCGGCCTGCGCATCTGGGTGCTGGTGTTGTTTGCCGGCTATGCGGCCTATTACTGGTTCTCCAATCGCAGCATCGACCCGCTGACCGGGCAGGCGGTGGTGATCGACAGGAGCATCTCGCCTGAACAGGAAACCGCGCTGGGCTTGCAGGCCTACCAGCAGGTGCTGCAGCAGGAGCGTCCGCTGCCGGCGGACGCGCAGGTATCGCGGCAGGTTGGCGCCATAGCGCAGCGGCTGATCGCCAAGATCCCGCCGGTGTCGGATGCGCTGGCCGCCGAACACGGGCTGCAGGCCAGCCATATCGAAAAATCCTTCGATTGGAAGGTCAGCGTGCTGCAGTCGGACCAGGTCAACGCGTTCTGCCTGCCGGGCGGCAAGATGGCGGTCTACACCGGCCTGCTGCCGGTGGCGCAGAACGCCGATGCGATGGCGGTGGTGATGGGGCATGAGATCGCCCATGCGCTGCTGCGCCACGGCGCGCAGCGGATGACCCGCGGCAAGCTGGAGCAGCTGGGGCAGATGGCCGGCGCGGCCAGCGGCATGGACCAGGGCACGATGCAGACGGTGATGCAGGCCTACGGCTACGGCAGCGCGCTGCCGTATGCGCGCAGCCAGGAGACCCAGGCCGACGAGCTGGGCCTGATGCTGGCGGCGGCGGCCTGTTTCGATCCGCGCGAATCGGTGCCACTGTGGGAGCGCATGGACAAGAATTCGGGGGGCGGCGCGCAGCCGGAATTCGCCTCCACCCATCCCAGCGCCGGTACCCGGATCAGCGAGCTGGAAAAGCTGATGCCGAAGGCGCTGCAGTATCGGGTGAAGTTCTGCGAAAGCGCCGCGCAGGGTTGAGCTGACATCGCGCTTCGGTGAGTTGCCAGGAACGGCGCGCCGCAGCAGCCCGCCTGCTTTTCGGTTGCTTCGGCACGGGAGCGATGCGGCGCTCTGCGTGGCGCGTCTACAGCCACCACGCCAGCGCGAACAGCCCCAGCATGGCGAAGGCCAGCGCAAGCTTGAGCGCGGTCCCGATCAGCAGGCCGACCCAGGTGCCCACGCCCACCTTGGTCGCGTGACCAACCCGATGTGGATGCAGGCTGCGATGGTGAAGCAGTTCGCCAATCAGCGCGCCTACGAACGGGCCGAACAGCAATCCGGGCAGCCCGAACAGCAGCCCGACCACGGTGCCGATGACAGCGCCGAGCATCGCCAGCCGGCTGGCACCGACGCGCTTGGCGCCATGTGCGGTGGCCCAGAAGTCCACCGCCAGTGACACCAGGGTCAGCACCGCCAGTACGACCAGGGTCGCCGCACCGATGTGCTGGAAATCACCCGCCCACGCCGCCAGCAGCATGCCGGCGAACATCAGCGGCACGCCGGGCAGGATCGGCAGCACGGTGCCCAGCAGTCCGATCAGCACCAGCAACGCGGCGATCAGGTAGTAAATCGTGGTGAGGTCCATGGCGGCTCGCGACGGGGTGGCGGGACATTGTGCCAGCGGGCATGCGAACGGCCCGCACTGCGGGCCGTTCGGGGAAGGACGGGCGCGCGAAGCGCCCGGCTGGTCAGCGCAGGTAGGCCTGGCCGTTGTCGATGCGTACCCGCGAGCCTTCGCGGAAACCGGAGACGTTCGACTGGGTGACCTTCACCGTGCGCCCGTCATCCATCCGCACATGGACGGTGTAGCCCTCGCTGCGGTTCTTCTGGATGGCGCTGCCTGCCGCGGCGCCCGCAGCCGCGCCGGCCACGGTGGAGATGTTCTGGTTGCCCTTGCTGCCGCCGGTCTGGGCGGAGACCTCATGGCCGGCCACCGCGCCGATCAGGCCGCCGATGAGCGCACCCGTGGTGCCGGAGGCACCGCCGACGGTGATCTGGGTCACGGTGCCGCAGTTGCCGCAGGTGCTGTCGTAGCCGGAGCTGCCGGCATAGCCGGAGCCGTAGGTCGGGCTGGTGCTGGCGCAGCCGGTGCCGGCGGCCAGGGCCAGTGCGAGCGCGGTGGTACCCAGGATGGTGTGGATGCGAACAGCCATGTTGTATCTCCTTCGGTGCGCGGGGAATGCCGTGATGCCCCGATCCTGTGCCGCCGCGCATGAACGGCGACCGACATTGCGCGGATGCGGGCGCCAACGCTCAGCGGTGGTTCACCGCGGTGGAGGCGGGGTGAAGGCGCGGGATCGGCAAGCCGTGTCGGCCACTGGCCATCCCGACGCACTGAAAGGAGAAGGCCGCCCGGAGGCGGCCTTCCTGCACGGCTGCTGCGGGGGCGGCGGGCTTCAGCCGCGGAAGTCGCGATGGCAGGCCTTGCAGGAGTCGCCGAGCGACTTCATGGTGGCGGCCAGGCTTCCGCAACTGAGCGGCGGCGCGGTGATCGCCTTGTCGGTGGTCGCGCGCATCGCCGCGGCGGCGGTGCGGAAGCGCTCGTCGTCGCGCAGGTCGGGGAACGCCGGCTCCAGGTCGTTGCCGAGCATCCGCAGGGTCTGCAGGTGCGGCAGAACGTCGGTAGCGCCGCAGCGGTTCTGCTCCATCGCTGTCTTCAGCTGGCCCATGTGCCAGCCCTGGACTTCCATCAGCGAGTCGGGGAAATGATCCTTGCGTGCGTCCAGCGCGCGCATCGCCATGACCGTGGCGATCGCGCCGACCACCAGGCCGAGGATCAGCAGGAACAGGTAGCGCCCGGCGTTGGAGGAACGGGCCGCGTCAGGCTTGCCGTTGGGATCGGGATTGGACATGGCGTCTCCGGAAGGATCGAGTGGAAATGGAACCCGTGGATGGTGGCATAGCGGCCGGTCTCGCGTAACCACCGGCGCATTGCTTCCTGTGCGTGGAAGCACGCGCCGGTGCGGGCCGGCGTGGCATCACCAGCCCATGTGGTGGCCGCCGTTGATGTCGAGGTTGCTGCCGGTGATCCAGCCGGCCTGTTCGTCGGCGAGGAAGCCGACGCCGTAGGCGATCTCCTCCGGTGTGCCGAGGCGGCCGGTGGGGATGTCGGCGACGATCTTGGCGCGCACCTCTTCCGGCACCGCCATCACCATGTCGGTGGCGATGTAGCCGGGGCAGATGGTGTTCACGGTGATGCCGTTCTTCGCGTTCTCGCGCGCCAGCGAAATGGTGAAGCCGTGCATGCCGGCCTTCGCCGCGGCGTAGTTGGCCTGGCCGTACTGGCCCTTGAGGCCGTTGATCGAGCTGATCTGGATGATCCGGCCCCACTTGCGCTCGCGCATGCCCTCGATCACCGGGCGGGTGACGTTGAAGCAGGAGTTGAGGTTGGTGTTGATCACGTCCGTCCACTGGTCGGCCTTCATCCGGTGGAAGGTGCCGTCGCGGGTGATGCCGGCGTTGTTGACCAGGATGTCGATCGGGCCAAGCATCGCTTCAACCTCGCGCACCATCGCTTCCGCTTCCTCCGGCGAGGTCACGTCGCCCTTGACGATGGCCACGTCGAAGCCCTCGGCCTTCATCTTCTCCTGCCAGGCGCGCGCCTTCTCCTCGTTGCGGTAGTTGGTGGCGACTCTGTGCCCCATGTTGGCCAGGCGCTTGACGATGGCGGTGCCGATGCCGCCGGTCCCGCCGGTGACCAGTGCAACCCTGGAAGTCATGTACAGCTCCTTGTGGATGACGGGAAGGTGGTTGTCTCGATTCTAGGCACGGCAGGTGGCGTTTGCGTTGTGCGCTGCGGCGCAAACGTGCCGGGCCCGGAGAGGAACGCGATCCAGCCGGAATCCGGCCACGGCCGCGCGCAGGAATTCCGTCGCGCCGTGCGCTGCGCTGCCTGCAAGCGGCGCCTGGCCGAGGCAGTCCCAGAGCATCTGCAGGGTCGCCAGCGGGGTGTCGGCGGATACCGGCAGCGCCGCTTCCGACTTCGACAGCTTGCGACCGTCGGCACCCAGCAGCAGCGGCAGGTGGGCATGGCGCGGCGTTGGCAGCCCCAGCGCGCGCTGCAGCAGGAGTTGCCGCGGGGTCGAGTCCAGCAGGTCGGCGCCCCGCACCACGTCGGTGATGCCCTGGTCGGCATCGTCCACCACCACTGCAAGCTGGTAGGCCCACAGGCCGTCGCTGCGGCGCAGGACGAAGTCGCCCACCTCCAGGTCCACGCGTTGGGCGACGCGGCCGTGCACGGCGTCGTCGAAGGCAATGCTGCAGCCGTCGGCCACGCGCAGGCGAATGGCTGGATCGGGGCGCGGGCGGCGGGCGACGCAGCGGCGATGGATGCCGCCGGCTGCGGCCAGTTCGCTGCGGCTGCAGTGGCATTCGAACGCCGAGCCATCCGCCAGCAGGCGCTCCAGCGCGGCCTGGTAGAGGTGGCCGCGACGGCTCTGGTATTCGATCGCGCCATCGTGGTGCAGGCCGAACGCCGCCAGCGTGTCCAGCTGCGCCTGCGCCGCCCCGGCCACTTCACGCGGCGGGTCGATGTCCTCGATCCGCACCAGCCAATCCCCACCGGCCTGCCGCGCCAGCAGCCAGCTGCCCAGCGCGGCCAGCATCGAGCCGGCGTGCAGCGGCCCGCTGGGGGAAGGGGCGAAGCGGCCACGGTAGCGTGGTCCGGTCATGCGTTCAGCTCGGCGTATTGATTTCGCACGTGATCGGCCACACTACCGGGTGAAGCCGCGCATCGGGCGCGGATGGACCGGATTATCCATGTTCAATCGCGTCTTCCTCTTCTTGGCAACCAACCTCGCGGTACTGGCGCTGGTCAGCGTGGTGATGTCGGTGCTCGGGGTGAACCCCAACCAGTTCGGCGGCCTGCTGATCATGGCGGCACTGTTCGGCTTCGGCGGTTCGATCATCTCGCTGCTGCTGTCGAAGTGGATGGCCAAGCGCAGCACCGGTGCCCACGTCATCGAGCAGCCGCGCAACGAGGCCGAGCAGTGGCTGCTGTCCACCGTGCGCCGGCAGGCCGAGGCGGCCGGCATCGGCATGCCCGAAGTGGCCATCTACGACGCCCCCGAGATCAACGCCTTCGCCACCGGCGCCAACCGCAACAACGCGCTGGTGGCGGTGTCCACCGGCCTGCTGCGGGCGATGAACCGCGACGAGGCCGAGGCGGTGCTGGCGCACGAGGTCAGCCACGTCGCCAATGGCGACATGGTGACCATGGCGCTGCTGCAGGGCGTGCTCAACACCTTCGTGATCGTGCTGGCGCGGGTGGTCGGCCGGGTGGTGGACGGCGTGATCAGCGGCAACCGCGACAGCGATGCGCCGGGCTTCGGCTACTACATCATCGTGTTCGTGCTGGAGATGGTGTTCGGGCTGTTCGCCTCGATGATCGCGATGTGGTTCTCGCGCCATCGCGAATTCCGCGCCGACGCCGGCGGTGCGTCGCTGGCCGGCCGCAACAAGATGATCGCCGCGCTGGAACGGCTGGCGCAGACACACGGTGCCAGCACCCTGCCCAAGCAGGTGGCGGCGTTCGGCATCAGTGGCGGCATGAGCGGCCTGCTGCGCAGCCATCCGCCGCTGGAGGAACGCATCGCGGCGCTGCGCCAGGCCGGCTGATCCGCGAACTCGCGACGCACCGCAAGAAGCCCGCCGTCCGGCGGGCTTCGTGGTATCAGGCGTCGAACTCGTAGTTCATGTCAGGGCCGGCAATGGCCAGGAAGTTGCCTTCGACGTAGTCGATGCCCTGCGAGAACAGGATGCTCATGCTGGCCGCGTCCTGCACGAACTCGGCGATGCTCTGGATGCCCAGCTCGCGCGCCTTCTCCGCCAGTTCGCGCACCCGGTTCTGGTTGGCCTGGTGCTTCGACAGGTCTTCCATGAAGCTGCGGTCGATCTTGACGAAGCCCGGCGTGAAGTGGGACAGCAGCTGGAACGAATCCAGGCCGGCGCCGAACTGTTCCAGCACCAGCTTGCAGCCCAGCTTGCCGATCGCGGCGGCGAAATCCTGGGTGGCACGCAGGTTGATGAATACCTTCGACTCCGGCAGCTGCAGCAGCAGCGCATCGCCACCGACGCCGTGCGTGGCCAGCTGTTCGCCGATGTAGGCGGGCAGGTCCGGATCCTGCAGCGAAGCCTGGGTGATCTTCACCAGCAGGGTCACCGGCTTGTTGGCGCGCGCGCGCGCGCCCAGCACCGAGACGGCGTGGCCGATCACCCAGCGATCGATCTGCCCCATCAGGCCATGTTCTTCGGCGATCGGCAGGAAGTTCATCGGGGTGATGGTTTCGCCGGTGCCCGATTCCAGCCGCAGGTAGCTTTCATACATCGCCCGCGGTTCGCCCAGCAGGTGGATGATCGGCTGGTAGTGCAGCAGGAAGCGGTCGTTGGCCAGCGCGTCGTGCAGGCGTTCCACCCACGCCTGGACGCGCTCCTCCTCGGCGCGATCGGTGGCGCTGGGGTCGAACACCTCGGAATGGTTGCCGCCCACGCTCAGCGACGACTGCAGGCACTGGCTGGCCTTGGCCAGCACCTGGGTGACGCTGGCGATCTTCTCGCCGATCTGCACGCCACCGATGCTGGCGGTGATGGTGCTGGAGCTGCCGCCGACCTCGAACAACCGCGCCGCGAACGCGCCGATGATGCGCTCGGCCAGCGCGGCGGTGCGCGCGTGGTCGCCGCGGGCCAGCACCGCGAAGCTGTGTTCGCTGAAGCGCGCCGCGTGGGCGCTGCCGTCGGCCAGCTGTTCGCCGACTTCCTGGCGGATGCAGTCGGCGATCGCCGCCAGCAGGTCGTCGGCGCTGTCCAGGCCGATTTCCTGCAGGATGCGCTGGTAGTTGTCCGGTTCCAGCAGCAGCAGGCCGTACTGGGCGCGCTGCTGGGCGGTTTCGGCCACCGCGTCTTCCAGCACGCGCAGGAAGGTGGGGCGGTTGAGCAGGCCGGTGCTCTGGTCGCGCTGGCGCAGTTCCTCGACCTCGCGTGCCAACTCCGGATCCACCTCGGTGGCCTGGTGACGGAAGATCACCTGTTGGCAGGCTTCGCCCTGGTACCGCGCGGCGGTGAACTCCATCACCGCCGGGAATTCGTTGCCGTCGGCGTCGTGCGCGGTCAGCTCGTAGCGCGGCGGCGCTTCCTCGCCCTTGGACAGGCTCTTGAGCAGCGCCTTGAACGCGGTGACATCGCCAGACGCCACCAGGTCCAGCAGCGACATGCCCTCGATGTCCTCGAACGACTCGAAGCCGAACATCTCCAGATACGCCTGGTTGGCGCGGATGTGCATGCCTTCGTGGATGTAGGCGATGGGCTCGCGCGAGGAATCGATCAGCATGTCGCAGCGGCGCTGGGTCTCGCGCATCTGCGCTTCCAGCCGGCGCTGGGTGCGGCGGGCTTCCAGCGCCTGCCATTCGGTCTGCACGGTCTTCAGGAACTGCTGCGGGCGATCGCGCAGGGCCACCGCCTGCGCGCCCAGCGCCTGCACGTTCTCCAGGATGTCGTCGCTGACGCCGTCCAGCGTGGCCAGCAGCGGCACGTCGCGGCCGCAACCGATCACCGCCTTGGCCACCTGCTCGAACGGCAGCAGGCTGGAGGCGTAGTCGGCCAGCACCATGTCGACGGGCTGCGCGGCCAGCATCTCGACCATTTCATCCAGCGATTCCGGGCGCAGCGGGCGCACCGCGGTGCCGGCGTTGCGCAAACGGCTGACGAGGGCCTCGGCCTCGTTGACCAGATCGGCCACGAGCATCAGTCGCAGCGCAATGTCTTTGCCTGTGGCCATGCGGAGGATCTTGCGGTGTTCGTTGCCGACAGGCTACATCATCCTGCCGCGGCTGTAGTCCCCTGCAGCAGCGGCGTCTTGCCCGGCTGGCCGGCGATTTCCCGCACCAGTTTCGGCACCAGATAGCCGGGCAGACGCGCTGCCAGCGTGGCATGCAGCGCGAGTGCGGTGGCATCGCTCACCTCGAAGTGGGCGGCGCCGGCAACGCGGTCGAGCTGGTGCAGGTAGTAGGGGAGCACGCCGGCTTCGTGACCGCGCTCGCACAAATCGGCCAGTGCTTCGACCGAGTCGTTGACCCCGCGCAGCAGCACCGCCTGGTTGAGCAGGGTGGCGCCGGCATCGCGCAGTGCCGCCATCGCTGCATCGACCGAAGCGTCGAACTCGTTGGCGTGGTTGGCGTGCACCACCACCGCCAGCGGCCACGGCAGGCCGCGCAGCCACGCCAGCAGGCCGGTGTCCACCCGCTCCGGCAGCACGATCGGCAGGCGGCTGTGGATGCGCAGGCGGCGGATATGCGGAATGCCGCGCATCGCCTCGGTCAGTTCGGCCAGTTTGTGGTCGGCCAGCGACAGCGGGTCGCCGCCGGACAGGATCACCTCGTGCACGGACGGATCGGCCGCGATCAGCGCCACCGCTTCGCGCCAGCCGGCAGCCGCAGCGCTGTCCTCGGCATAGGGATAGTGGCGGCGGAAGCAGTAGCGGCAGTTGACCGCGCAGCTGCCGGTGGCGATCAGCAGGGCGCGGCCGTTGTATTTCTGGATCACGCCGTGGCCGCTGCGGGCGGCGGTATCGCCCACCGCGTCCACGCCGAAACCGGGCACGAGGCGCTCTTCGTCCAGCACTGGCAGCACCTGCCGCAGCAGCGGGTCGTGGGGATCGCCCGGGCGCATGCGGGCGATGAAGCCGCGCGGAACCCGCAGCGGGAACTGCCGGGCCGCGGCCTCGGACAGGCCGTCGGCCAGGGCGTCCAGGTCCAGCATCGCCAGCAGCTGGCGCGGGTCGCGCACGGCGTCGCGCCAGAGCGCCTGCCAGCGCTGCGGCTCGCCCTGCTGCAATGGGGTAGGGGCTGCGGGTATCATGTCGGGCTGCAAGAAAACCATTCCGGCCACACTGGAATCCTCGCCAAACCCACAGTCTAGCCGCCCTGCCGGGTGGCCCCAAGGAGTACCCATGGCCAGCCTGGGCATGAACGACGTCAAATCCGGTCAGAAAATCCTGGTCAACAACGAGCCCGCGGTCATTTTCGAAACCGATTACGTGAAGCCGGGCAAGGGCCAGGCGTTCACCCGCGTGCGCTACCGCCAGATCCGCACCGGCCGCGTGCAGGAAATCACCATGAAGTCCACCGATTCGGTGGAAGCCGCCGACGTGGTCGATACCGACATGCAGTACCTGTACACCGATGGCGAGTACTGGCACTTCATGAACCAGGAGTCGTTCGAGCAGGTGCAGGCCGACAAGGCCGGCGTCGGCGATGCCGCCAAGTGGCTGAAGGGCGAGGAAGACTGCGTGGTCACCCTGTTCAACGGCAACCCGATCCAGGTGACGCCGCCGAATTTCGTCGAGCTGAAGATCGTCGAGACCGACCCGGGCGTGAAGGGCGACACCGCCGGCACCGGCGGCAAGCCGGCCACCCTGGAAACCGGCGCGGTGGTGCGCGTGCCGCTGTTCGTCGCCCAGGATGAAATCATCAAGGTCGACACCCGCAGCGGCGAATACGTGAGCCGGGTCAAGTAAGTCATGACCGATGCCGCCCCGCAGCCCTGCGATCTGCTGATCGAAGCCGGCTGGGTGGTCCCGGTGGTGCCGCACGGCGTGGTCCTCCCGGATCACGCCGTTGCCGTTTCTGCCGGCGCCATCGTTGCCGTGCTGCCCATCGCCGAGGCGCGCGCGCGCTTCGCAGCGAAGGAAACCGTGTCGCGCCCGGACGCCGCGCTGATCCCCGGCTTGGTCAACGCCCACACCCACAACCCGATGACCCTGCTGCGCGGGATCGCCGACGACCTGCCGCTGATGACCTGGCTGCGCGAGCACATCTGGCCGGTGGAAGCGGCGGTGATCGGGCCGGAGTTCGTGGCCGACGGCATGGCGCTGTCGATCGCCGAGATGCTGCGCGGCGGCACCACCTGCGCCAACGAGAACTACTTCTTCCCCGACGTGCAGGCCGGTGTCTACAAGAAGCACGGCTTCCGCGCGCGGGTGGGCGCGGTGATCATCGACTTCCCCAGCGCCTGGGCATCGAGCGACGACGAATACTTCGATCGCGCCTGCGAGCTGCACGATGCCTGGCGGGGCGATCCGCTGGTCGGCACCGCGTTCGCGCCGCACGCGCCGTACACGGTGAATGACGCCAACTTCGAGCGCGTGCGGATGCTGTCCGACCAGCTCGACGTGCCGGTGCATCTGCACACTCACGAGACCGCGCAGGAAGTGGCGGACTCGATCCAGCTGCACGGCCAGCGCCCGCTGGCGCGGCTGGACCGGCTGGGCCTGGTCAACGATCGCCTGATCGCCGTGCACATGACCCAGCTCACCGAGGCCGAGATCCACCTGTGCGCCGAGCGCGGCGTCAGCGTGGTGCACTGCCCGGAGTCCAACCTCAAGCTGGCCTCGGGCTTCTGCCCGGCCTGCGCGCTGCTGAAGGCGGGGGTGAACCTTGCCATCGGCACCGACGGCTGCGCCAGCAACAACGACCTCGACATGTTCGGCGAGACCCGCACCGCCGCGCTGCTGGGCAAGGCGGTTGCCAACGACGCCGCCGGCTTCTCCGCGTTCGAGGCGCTGCACGCGGCCACGCTGGGTGGTGCCAAGGCGCTGGGTTTCGATGCGCGCATCGGCAGTATTGAAATTGGCAAGCGCGCCGATCTGGTGTGCGTGGACCTGTCGCAGCTCGAGACGCAGCCGCTGCACCACGTGGTCTCGCAGCTGGTCTACGCCACCGGTCGCCAGCAGGTCAGCGATGTCTGGATCGACGGCGTGCCCAAGCTGCGCCAGCGCGTGCTGGTGGACATGGACACCGATGCCATCGTCGCCAACGCCAGGCAGTGGCGCCAGCGCATTGCCGCCATCCAACGATGATTTTCCTCCCGCAGGGATCCGCAGGACGCCAACCATGAGCGCAACCGCCCAGACCAATTTCCACCAGTCCGAACTCGACAAATTCGACGAGCTTGCGCAGCGCTGGTGGGATCCCAGCGGTCCGCAGAAGGCGCTGCACGCGCTGAACCCGGCGCGGCTGGGTTACGTGGCGGAGCGGGCCACCCTGCGCGATGCGACCGTGCTGGACGTGGGCTGCGGCGGCGGCCTGCTCAGCGAGGCGCTGGCCAAGGCTGGTGCCCGTGTCACTGCCATCGACCTGGCGCCGAACCTGCTGAAGGTCGCGCGCCTGCACGGGCTGGAGTCGGGGGTGAAGGTCGAATACCGGCAGCTGGCGGTGGAAGCGCTGGCCGAGGAAGCGCCGGCTTCGTTCGATGTCGTCACCTGCATGGAAATGCTGGAGCACGTGCCCGATCCGGCCTCCATCGTGCGCGCCTGCGCGAGCCTGCTGAAGCCGGGCGGACGCCTGTTCCTCTCGACGCTGAACCGCACGCCGGCGGCGTTTGCGCTGGCGATCGTCGGCGCGGAATACATCGCCCGCCTGCTGCCCAAGGGCACCCACCAGTACCGCGACTTCATCAAGCCGTCGGAACTGGCGCGGCTGCTGCGCGAGGGCGGGCTGGCGCTGGAAGACGTCAGTGGCCTGATGTACGAGCCGTGGCGCAACGCCGCGCGGGTGGTGCGGCGTACCGACGTCAACTACCTGGCCTGCGCGCGCAGGCCGGAATGAGCGCGGTGTTTCCGAAGCTGGTGCTGTTCGACCTCGACGGCACCCTGCTCGACAGCGCGCCGGACATGGTGGCCACCGTCAACCAGATGCGCGCTGCGCGTGGGCAGGGGGCGATGGCGCTGGAGGCGCTGCGCCCGCACGTGTCCAAGGGCTCGCGGGCGATGAGCGCGGCGGCGTTCCCGCAGCTGGGCGGGGATGTGCCGGGCGAGATGATCCGCGAGTTCCTCGACATCTACGAGCAGGTGCTGGGCCAGCACAGCGTGCTGTTCGACGGCGTGGCCGAGCTGCTGGACGCCATCGAGGCCGCCGGCAGCCGCTGGGGCATCGTCACCAACAAGCCGGAATACCTGGCCCGGCAGGTGCTGCCGAAACTGGGCTGGCAGTCGCGCTGCGCCATCCTGATCGGCGGCGACACCCTTGCCGAGCGCAAGCCGCATCCGCTGCCGCTGCTGCACGCCGCGGCAGAACTGGGCGCCGCCATCGACGACTGCGTGTACGTCGGCGACGACCGTCGCGACATCGACGCCGCCCGTGCCGCCGGCATGCGCTCGGTGGTGGCCCTTTGGGGTTATCGCCCCGATGGCGACCAGCCAGCGGAGTGGGGCGGCGACGTGATGGTGGAAACGTCGCGCGATCTGCTGGGCGGCATCCCGACCCGCTGACCACCGCATCGGCTTCCACGCCCCCGCCCGCCTACAATTTCCCCATGAACGACAGCGCTTCCCTCGACAGTTTCCTCGCCAAATGGCGGACGCAGTGGCCGGAATGGTCCGTGGCGGAAGTGTTCCTGCCGATGCCGCAGCGCCAGCGCGCGCGCGCCTGGCTGGCCCTGCGCGGCGAGCTGACCGAGGCTGCCTGGGGCGGGGACGACCCGAGCCCGGGCGCGGCCAAGCTGGGCTGGTGGGAAGAAGAGCTCGCGGGCTGGTCGCGCGGCGCGCGCCGCCACCCGCTGGGGCTGGCGCTGCAGAAGCTGCCGCTGGACTGGCCACTGCTGGCGGCCGCCATCCCGGCGCTGCGCGCCAGCCGCAGCCCCGAAGCCGACCGCGCGGCGAGCCTGCGCGGACTGGAGCCGTTTGCGCGTGCGCAGGCGACGCTGTCGGCGCAGCTGTTCGATGCCACGGCGCCCGCATCCACCCTGGCGACGGCCGAAGCGCTGCTGGCGGAATGGGTGCTGCATCTGCCGATACGCGGCGTGCCGGCGGCCGGAACCGATATCCCCAGCCTGCTGGCGCTGCCGTCGCTGCCGTCGCTGCGCGATGCGCCGCGCGCCGAGCGCATCCATGCCGCGCTGGTGCGGGCGCGGTTGGGCCGGCTGGCGCGTGGCGCCAAGGGCCCGCTGCCGGCGCCGGTCGCGCTGCTGGCTGCTTGGCGCGCCGCCCGCGGCTGATCGCGCGCAGCGGTGCGGATGCACCAGAGCGTTGCGCAGGCGCGCATGCCCGCAACGGTACAATGTCGCGATGCACAAGATCGTTTCCCCCGTCTCCCTGCCCGATGTCGCCTTTGACCCGGTCGCGCTGGCGCGCCCGCTGGACTGGGTGGGAATGGATGGCATGGCCCTGCCGATCCGGCTGGCCGGCGAGGGCGGTGCGCCGCTGCTGGTGCCGGCCAGCGTCGATGTGGCGGTCAACCTGCGCGATCCCGACGCCCGCGGCATCCACATGTCGCGGCTGTACCTGCAACTGCAGGAAGGGCTGGCCAACGAAGCGCTGGGCGCGCCCTCGCTGCGGCGGCTGCTGGATGCCTGCATCGTTTCGCAGAAGGGCCTGGCCGAAAGCGCGCGCCTGCGCCTGCGCTTCGACCACCTGCTGCTGCGCCGCGCCCTGCTGAGCGACAACGCCGGCTGGAAACGCTACCCGGTGGAGATCGAGGCGGAGCTTGTCGATGGCCATCTGCGGCTGACGCTGGGCTTCTCCGTCGAGTATTCCAGCACCTGTCCGGCCTCGGCGGCACTGTCGCGGCAGGTCAACGCGCAGCGTTTCGCCGAGGATTTTGCCGCCGTGCCTGCGCTGTCGCTGCCCATGGTGCACGACTGGCTGGCCGGCGAGCGCGGCATGGCCGCCACCCCGCATGCGCAGCGCAGCCGCGCCGACGTGCGGGTGGAACTGCGGCCAGCCTTCGATGAACTGCCGCTGGCGTCGCTGGTGGATGCGCTGGAAGCCGCGCTGGGCACCCCGGTGCAGACGGCGGTCAAGCGCGAGGACGAGCAGGCATTCGCGCAGGCCAATGCCGCCAACCTGATGTTCTGCGAGGATGCCGCGCGGCGGGTGTCCTCGGTGCTCGCGGCTGATGCGCGGATCGCCGCGTGGAGCGCCCGCGTGGCCCATTTCGAAAGCCTGCACCCGCACGACGCCGTCGCCAGCGTCAGCGGCAGGAACGCCTGAGCGACGCATCTGCGCGCCTCTACTTCGTTCAATGACGATGGCTGCCGCCGCGTTCGCGTCTTTCGGCCGTCTGCCGGCGATTGAGACTCTGCAGGGCTGAAACCTGCTTGTTCAGCCTGGCGGCACGGGGTCGTGCCCGCCGGGGTGAAGGGGATGGCAGCGGCCGATGCGGCGGATCGCCAGCCACCCGCCGCGGAGCGCGCCGAAGCGGCCGATGGCGTCCATCGCGTATTCCGAACAGGTGGGGACGAACCGGCAGCGCGTCCCCAGCAGGGGGCTGATCCAGCGCTTGTAGCCGCGCAGCAGCGCGATGAGGAGTCTGTCGATCACGGAGCGGCCACGGACGGGGAGGCAGGCGGCGCCGCGGGATCCACGTGGTTGCCGCCTTGCGCGTGGCAGGGTATAACAGCGCGCCTTCCCGCCTCAAGGGAAAACCCAAGGAACACCTCGACGTGGCAGCGAAAAAAACCGCGAAGAAGGTCGCCAAGGCGGCCAAGAAAGCCGCTCCGGCCAAGAAGCCCGTGGCGGCCAAGAAGGCAGCGCCGGTCGCCAAAAAGGCGGCGAAGCCGGCGGCCAAGCCCGCCGCGAAGAAGGCGGTGGCCAAGCAGGCGCCGGTGAAGAAAGCCGCGCCGGTCAAGAAGGCGGTGGTCGCCAAGAAGCCGGTCGCCAAGCCCGTCGCCAAGGCGGCCAAGCCGGTTGCCAAGCCGATGGCGAAAAAGCCTGTCGCCAAGCCTGTTGCAAAGCCCGCCGCCAAACCCGCTGCGAAGCCGGTGGCGAAGAAGGCCGCCGCGGTCGCCAAGCCTGCGCCGGCCAAAAAGCCGGCGGCTGCCAAGGCCCCGGTGGTTGCGAAGGATGTGAACAAGAAGACGCCAGCGCCCAAGCCGCAGCCGCAGAAGGCGGTCAAGGCGGCGGAAGCGCCAAAGAAAGAAACGCACAAGCCCGTGGCACCGCCGGCCGCAAAGCCGGCGCCGGCCGCGGACAACAAGAAGAAAGGGAAAGTGATGGTTGCGGTGAAGAAAACGTCCGGGGGCCAGTCCGCGCCCAAGGGCAAGCACAAGGTCGTGCCGTACAAGGTCGACGATGCCAGCGGACGTCCGATCCTGCCGGCCGGCTACAAGCCGTCGGCGGACGAGGAATACATGAGTCCGCTGCAGCTGGAATATTTCCGCCAGCGCCTGCTGCAGTGGCGGGCCGACCTGGTGGAGGAATCCAAGCAGACGATCGAGAACCTGCGCGAGGAAGTGCGTGACATCGGCGACGAGGCCGAGCGCGCCACCCGCGAAACCGAGAATTCGCTGGAGTTGCGCACCCGCGACCGCTACCGCAAGCTGATCGGCAAGATCGACAGCACTCTCAAGCGCGTGGACAGCGGCGAGTACGGCTTCTGCGTCGATACCGGCGAGGAGATCGGCCTGGACCGGATGGAAGCGCGGCTGACCGCCGAGCGCACCATCGACGCCCAAGAGCGCTGGGAGCATATGCAGAAGCAGATGGGCGACTGAGCCTCGCAGCTGCGATTGTCAGAAAAAACCCCGCCTCGGCGGGGTTTTTTCATGCGGTGATGGTTGCGCGCCGCGTCGGCGGTCGCGCGGAGCGGGTTGCGGCCCGCTCCGCGGATCGCTTACTTGCTGTTCAGCCCGCGCTGTTCCAGCAGGGCCTCGATCTTCGCCTCGTAGCCGGCGAAGTTGGGGAACAGCTTGCCGGCTTCGATCTGCCCGCCCGGCGCCAGCACGAATTCGCGCAGGCGATCGCCGTTCGCAAGGCTCAATCCGCCGTTCTTGCGGATCCACTGGGTGGTATTGGCGCCCAGCACCTCCGACCAGATATAGGCGTAGTAGCCGGCCGCGTAGCCGCCCATGATGTGGCTGAAGTAAGGCGTCTTGTAGCGCGGCGGCACCGGCGCGTAGTCGAAGCCGTCGGCCTTCAGCGCCTGTGCTTCGAACGCCATCACGCCGCTGGCTTCCGGGATGTTTTCCAGCGGCAGCTGGTGCCAGCGCTGGTCCAGCATCGCCGCTTCCAGGTATTCGGTGGTGGCGAAGCCCTGGTTGAACTTCGACGCCGCGATCACCTTGTCCAGCAGCGCCTTCGGCATCGCCTCGCCGGTCTGGTAGTGCTTGGCGTAGTGGGCCAGGATCTCAGGCCAGTCGGCCCACATCTCGTTGACCTGCGACGGGTATTCGACGAAGTCGCGCGGCACGTTCATCGAGAAGTACGGGTAGCGCACGTCCTGGAAGAAGCCGTGCAGCGCGTGGCCGAACTCGTGGAAGGCGGTGGTGACCTCGTCCCAGGTGAGCAGGGTGGGCTTGCCTTCGGACGGCTTGGGCACGTTCAGGTGGTTGGCCACCACCGGCTTCTCGCCCAGCAGCGCCGACTGCGCCACGTAGGTGTTCATCCACGCGCCGCCGCGCTTGGAGGCACGCGCGTAGGGGTCCCAGATGAAGATCGACAGGCGCTTGCCGTCCTTGTCGAACACGTCGTAGATCCAGGTGTCCGGATGGTACTTGGGCAGGTCGGTGCGTTCCTTGAAGCTGATCCCGTACAGCTTGTTGGCGGCATGGAACACGCCGTTCTCCAGCACGTTCTTCATCTCGAAGTACGGCTTGAGCTGGCTTTCGTCGAAGCTGAACTTCGCCGCGCGCACCTTCTCGCTGTAATAGGCCCAGTCCCACGGCTGCAGGATGAAGGTCGGTTCGCCCTTGGCCTTCTGCTCGGCGTCGATCATCACCTGCAGGTCGGCGCCCTCGCGGCGGGCGTTGGCCACCGCCTTCGGCGCCAGCTGGCGCAGCATGGCGTTGACGTTTTCCTGGTTGGCGGCGGTCTCGTCGGCCAGCACGAAGTTGGCCGAGGTGTCGTAGCCCAGCAGGCGCGCGCGCTCGGCGCGCAGCTTCAGTACCTGCGAGACGATGGTGGTGTTGTCCCACTGGTTGCCGCGGCTGCCGCGGGCCACCGAGGCCTCGTGCAGGCGCTGGCGCAGCGCGCGGTTGGCCAGCTGTGCCTCGGCCGGCTGGCCGGTCGTGTTGAGCAGGGCGATCACGTACTTGCCGTCGAGCTTGCGCGCCTTGGCGGCCTCGGCGGCGGCGGCGATCTGCTCGTCGCTCATCCCGGCCAGCTCGTCGCGGCTGTCCACCACGATGGCCGAGTCGTTCACTTCCGCCAGCACGTTCTGGTTGAACTGGGTGCCCAGCTTGGACATCTGCGTGTTGATGTCGCGGATGCGCACCTTCTGCGCGTCGGTCAACGCGGCACCGCCGCGCACGAAGTCCTCGTAGCGCATCTCCAGCAGGCGGCGATCGACGGCGTCCAGGCCCAGCGTGTCGCGGCCGTCGTACAGCTTCTTGATCCGTGCGAACAGTTTCGGGTTGAGGGTGATGGCATCGCGGTGGGCGGAGAATTTAGGCGCGTACTCGGTCTGCAGCTTGTCGCGGGCGTCGTTCTTGTCGGTGCCCACCAGGTTGAAGAACACGTTGGTGGCGCGATCCAGCAACTGGCCGCTCTTCTCCATCGCCACGATGGTGTTCTGGAAGCTTGGCGTTTCCGGGTTGTTGGCGATCGCGTCCATCTCGCGCAGCTGCTCGGCCATGCCGGCGTCGAAGGCGGGGGCGAAGTCGCTGTCCTTGATCCGGTCGAACTGCGGGTAGTTCAGGTCCAGCGTGCTGGGGGCGGCGAACGGGCCGCTGTAGGCGGTGGCGGTGTTCATCGAAGTCGAAGCCTCCTGCTTCTGCGCGGCGGCGTTGGCGGTGTTGGCGCCCAGGGCGGCGGCAATGGCGAGCGCGAGCGCGCAGGCGATGGGTTGTTTCATGGTTTCTGGGTCCGGTAGTTCGACGGAGGAAGGCGGCCAAGCGGGCTCGGCGCTACGCGGTTTGCGCACCGGCAAGGGTATCGCATGCCTGCCGGCGGCAGGAGTGAAGCAGCTCAGGTATGGCCAACGGTCGATTGATTTTCCGCGGATTGCGGATAGGCTGGGTCGATCCCCCTGCACTGTGTTGCCGCGATCGAGCCGCCCATGTCTACCGCATTCGAGTTCGAGGCCATCGGCCTGGATGGCACCCAGCAGCCGCTGTCGCAGTGGCGCGGTCAGGTGCTGCTGATCGTCAACGTCGCCAGCAAATGCGGGTTCACCCCGCAGTACGCGGGTCTGGAGGCGCTGTGGCGCGAGTACCGCGAGCGCGGGCTGGTGGTGCTGGGCTTCCCCTGCGACCAGTTCGGCCACCAGGAACCCGGCGATGCCGACGAGATCCGCGATTTCTGCTCGCTGACCTATGACGTGAGCTTCCCGATGTTCGCCAAGGTGGAGGTCAACGGCGCCGGTGCGCATCCATTGTGGCGGTGGTTGAAGAAGCAGAAGGGCGGCTTGCTGGGCATCGACGCGATCAAGTGGAACTTCAGCAAGTTCCTGGTCGGGCGCGATGGCCGGGTGCTGGCGCGCTATGCGCCCACCGACAAGCCGGAATCCCTGGCCGGCGACATCGAGGACGCCTTGGCATGACCCGGGAAACGCTGGTCGGCGGCAGCTATCGGCTGGAGTTCGACTACCAGCCGCCGCTGCTGACCGTGCAGCTGCTGGGCGAGGTTGCGGCCGAGGACAACCTCGAGATGACCCGCGAATACTGGCGGCACATCGCCGACAGGGTGGCCGCCAGCGGTGCCAGCGCGCTGCTGGTGCTCGACGCGCTGCCCGGCGAGGTGATGGACGATGCGGACCTGGCGCGCTTCTTCAGCGGCGTGGCCGGGCTGGGCCTGGAACGGGTGCGGATTGCCTATGTCGAGGCCCGCGTCGATCAGATATCGCGGATCGAATACGTCGAGCAGCTGGCGCTGGAGCGCGGCTACCGGATCCGCATGTTCGCCAACGAGTCGGAAGCCCGGCTCTGGCTGCGTTATGGCGGCGACTAGCGCCGCAGCGGCCGGCGCCGGCGGTTATTTCTCGACGAACGCGCGCTCGAACACGTATTCGCCGGCGCTGCCGATCCGCGGCGAGGGGCTGAAGCCGCGCGCATCGAGGATGGCGCGGAAATCCGCCAGCATCTGCGGGCTGCCGCAGATCATCGCGCGATCGAAAGCCGGGTCCAGCGCGTCGAGCCCCAGCGCGGCGGCGATCCGGCCCTGGTCGAGGTGGTCGGTGATGCGGCCGGTATGGTCGCGGCCGCGGTATTCGAACGCCTCGCGCGAGACCGCCGGGTAGTACAGCAGGCGGTCGCCGACCATGTCGCCCAGCAGCGCGTGGTTGGGTAGCTCGCGCTCGATGTAGTCGCGGTAGGCCAGGTCTTCGGCGCCACGCACGCCGTGGCAAAGCACCACGCGCTCGAAGCGCTCGTAGGTTTCCGGGTCCTTGATCACCGACAGCCATGGCGCCAGCCCGGTGCCGGTGCCCAGCAGGTACAGGTTGCGGCCGGCGTGCAGGTCCGAGATCAGCAGGGTGCCGGTGGGCTTGCGGCCGATCAGGATGGTGTCGCCGGGCTTGACGTGCTGCAGGCGCGATGTCAGCGGGCCTTCGGCCACCTTGATGCTGAAGAACTCCAGCTGCTCCTCCCAGTTGGCGCTGGCGATCGAATAGGCGCGCATCAGCGGCTTGCGGCTGCCGTCCGGCTGTTCCACTTCCAGCCCGATCATCACGAACTGGCCGTTGTCGAAACGGAAGCCGTCGTCGCGGGTGGTGGTGAAGCTGAAGTAGGCGTCCGTCCAGTGACGGACGTCGAGCACCGTTTCGGTGCCGAAGGGGGAGGCCATGCGCGTGGGGAGGCTGCGGGGTAGCCGGCTATTTTACGTGGCGAGGCAGCATGGCGGTTGATCCGGGACAAATTGACCCGGATTTTTCATGGTCCGGGACATGCTGGGGCCATGCAGACCACTGACACGCTCTGGACCATTGGCCATTCCAACCGGCCGTGGGCGCAGTTCGCCTCGATGCTGGCCGAAGCCGGGATCATGCAACTGGTGGATGTGCGCCGCTTTGCCGGCTCGCGGCGCAACCCCCAGTATTCGCGCGATGCGATGCCGGCCGCGCTCTCCGAGGCAGATATCCAGTACTGGCCGCTGCCGGGCTTGGGCGGGCGCCGCAAGGCCGATCCCGATTCACCGAACACGGCCTGGCGGGTGGAGGCGTTTCGCGCCTATGCCGATCACATGGCTTCGGGGGATTACATCGCCGCCCGCGATGCGCTGATGGCCGAGGCCTTGGCCAGCCGCACCTGCATCATGTGCGCGGAAGCCGTCTGGTGGCGTTGCCACCGGCGGCTGGTGTCGGACGACTTCGTGCTCCGCGGCTGGCGCGTGCTCCACCTGATGGCCCCGGGCAAGGTGACCCCGCATGAAACCAACCCCGATGCGGTGATGATCGACGATGTCGTCCGCTACCCCGGCTCGCAGCCGCGCCTGCTCTAGCCTGCGCCGGCTGCGGGTGCTTCGCCGTCAAGCGCTCCTGCGCCGCGGCCTGCGCCAGGCTGGGCCGTTGCAGGTCACGGCCCGCCTCGGCGGCAATCGCGGGCAGGGTCGCCGGATCCAATAGGCCGATCGACGCCGCATGCTGGGCCATCGCGAGGCTGTCGGACGCCCTCAGCATGCTCACGCCGGTGCCCTGCACGCGATGGATGTGGCCGTCCACGTCCAGGTCGCGGGCGGAATCCGTATCCGGATCGACGTCGCGGATGTAGATCGCGGCGATCCGGTCGGGATACGTGCGCGCGGCCTCGGCATACAGCTCGGCGTCGGCCTGGCCGGAGTCGCCGAGCAGCACCCAGCGCAGCCTGGGGAAACGCTCGATCAGGTGGATGGCGCGCTCGAGCTTGTGGCCGTGGCCGGCGCTCTTGATGAACTTGCCGGTGTCGGTGCCGAGGTCGCGCAGGTGGATCGGTCCGAACGGAATTCCGTTGAGTTCCATGAAGTCTTCCAGCAGGTCGTACAGGTTCCATGGCGAGCTGGAGACGTAGAAGATCGGGTTGTGGCTGCCCTGCAGCGCGCGGTACAGGGCGGCGACGCCGGGCAGCGGCTTGCGGGTGCGGGCGTTGTGCAGGAACGTCAGCTGCGCCGCCGTCTTCCAGTCGGTGATGCCGCTGTGCAGGATGGTGTCGTCGATGTCCGAGATCACCCCGAAGCGCGCCCGCGGGCCGACCTGCAGCACCGGCTGCGGGGTCAGCAGGCTGCCGTCGGCGAGGCTGGCGGCAGCGTTGTCCCACAGCAGGTCGCTCATCGCGCCCGGCGTGTCGAACGTGGCATGCCAGTAGCCTTCGTGGTCGCTGCGCACCTGCACGCTGCTGCCGCGGTACTGCAGGCGCAGCGGGATGCCAGGCACTTCATCGCTCTCGAAGCGGCGATAGGTGTCGAGCAGGTTGTCCCACCAGCCAGCGTCGTCGAGCGGCCCGCCCTGCGGCTTTTCCGCCATCACCCGGCCGATCAACTCCACCCCGCGCTCGTCGGCGAAGCCGCGGTACGCGGCCAGGTGGCGCGGCTTGCCGCGCCCCAGGCGGGTATCCACGCGGCGCCACAGCGCGTCGAGGTGGTCGTCGGTATCGATCACGGTGTCCTTGAGCTGCCGCAGGACGGCGTCGGGCCAACGTCGCGATGGCGCGTCGGCGCTCATGGGGCATTGGCCCTGTCTGGCGGTGTCAGGCGCAGCAACTGGCCATCCGCCTCATCCGTGAGCACGTAGACCGTGCCATCGCTGCCGACGCGGACATCGCGGATGCGGCTGTGCAGGTTGGTCAGCAGGCGCTCCTCGGCGACGATGCGCTCGCCCTGCAGGCGCAGCCGGATCAGGCTCTGGCCGGCCAGCGCGCCCAGCAGCAGGCTGTCGTTCCACGCGCTTTGCGGATGGCCCACCAGGAACGCCATGCCCGACAGCGCCGGCGACTTCGCCCACACGTGATAGGGCCGCTCCATGCCCGGCGCCTCGCGGCCGCGGGTTTCCGCGTACGGCCGGTTGGTCAGGTAGTCCATGCCGTCGCTGATGATCGGCCAGCCGTAGTTCTTTCCCGCCTCGGGCAGGTTGATCTCGTCGCCGCCACGCGGGCCGTGCTCGCTCTGCCACAGCCGGCCGCTACGCGGGTCCACCGCCATGCCCTGCATGTTGCGGTGGCCATAGCTCCAGATCACGCGGCGCACGCCGACGCCATCGGCGAACGGGTTGTCGGTCGGAATGCTGCCGTCCAGGTTGAGGCGCACCAGCTTGCCTTGCAATACACCGAGATCCTGCGCGAGTTCCTTCTGGTTGCGTTCGCCCTGGCTGATGAATACGTGGTCATTGCCATCGAAAGCGATGCGCGAACCGAAGTGGTTCGGCCCCTTCAGCTTCGGCGTTTGCCGGTAGACCACGCGCACCTCGGACAGCGCCGAAGCGCCGAGGGTGGCAGTGGCGACCGCGGTGCCGGCGGTGTCGTCCGGGCCGGGTTCCGCGTAGCTCAGCCAGATGCGTCGGTTGCCAGCGAAGCCGGGATCGAGCACCACATCCAGCAATCCGCCCTGGCCTTCGGCGAACACCGCCGGCACGCCGGCGAGGGGCGCAGAGACTGCGCCGTCGGCGGAAATCCGCCGCAGCCGGCCCGGCCGTTCGGTGACCAGGAAGCCGCCATCCGGCAGCAGCGCCACCGCCCACGGGTGCTCCAGCCCGCTGGCCACGGTTTCGATGCGCAGCTCGCCGGCCTGCGAGGTTTCGGTTTGCGGCGCGGCGTTACCCGCGACGGGCGCAGGCCTGGCGCAGGCGTTGAGCGCCAGCGGCAGCGCGAGGCACAGCAGGAGCCGGGAAGTGCGATGCATGGCGGTCGTTCTCCTTCTCTGAAGGGGCGCGGGGAGGGCGGATCAACGGTAGCCGGCGGCCTGCAGCTCGAACAGCTCCGCATAGCGTCCACCCTGAGCCATCAGCTGTTCGTGAGTACCGCTGGCTTCCACCCGGCCATCGGCCAGCACCAGGATGCGGTCGGCCATGCGCACGCTGCTGAAGCGGTGGCTGATCAGCACCGCGGTCTTGCCGGCGGACAACTCCTTGAAGCGCTCGAAGACTTCGAATTCGGCGCGCGCGTCCAGCGCCGCGGTGGGTTCGTCGAGGATCATCACCTGTGCGTCGCGCATGTAGGCGCGGGCGATCGCGATCTTCTGCCACTGCCCGCCGGACAGGTCCACGCCCTGCTTGAAGCGGCGGCCGATGATCTGGTCGAAGCCGTTCGGCAGCGCCGCCACCACCTCGTCGGCCAGGCCCTTGCGCGCGGCACGCTCGATGCGTTCGCGGTCGCCCATCGCGTCGATCTGGCCCACGCCGATGTTCTCCGCCGCGGTCAGGTGGTAGCGCACGAAGTCCTGGAAGATCACCCCGGTATTGGCGCGCAGGTCGTCCAGGTCGTAGTCGCGCAGGTCGCGTCCGTCCAGCAGGATGCGGCCCTCGTCGGGGTCGTACAGGCGCGCCAGCAGCTTCACCAGGGTGGTCTTGCCGGCCCCGTTCTCGCCCACCAGCGCCAGCACTTCGCCGGCATGCAGTTCGAAGCTCAGGCCGCGCAGCGCCCAGCGTTCGCTGCCCTCGTAGCGGAAGCCGACGTCCTCGAACACGAAGCCGCTGCGGATCGGGTCGGGTACCGCGATGGCACCGGGTTTGCTGGCGATCTCCGGCTCGATTCGGAAGAACGAATACAGGTCGTCCAGGTACAGCGCCTGTCCCGCCACCTGCGAGAAGCCGCTGAGCAGGCTTTCCAGCAGCTGGCGCAGGCGGCGGAAGCTGCCCGCAAGGAAGGTCAGGTCACCGATGGAGAAGTCGCCGCGCACGGTGCGCCAGGCGATGTAGCCGTAGGCGACGTAATAGCCCAGGGTGCCCAGCGTGGCCAGCAGCGTGCCCCACAGCGCGCGCTTGCCGGCCAACGCGCGATTGGCTTCGAAGAATTTCGTCGACAGCGTGCGGAAGCGTTCGATGAAGAAGCGGTTGAGGTTGAAGATCTTCACCTCTTTCGCGGTCTCCACGCTGGCGCCCATCTGGCGCAGGTATTCCAGCTGGCGGCGCTCCGGCGTCCACTGGAAATTGAGCGAATAGTTCAGCGCGTTGAAGTGCGATTCACCGATGAAGGCCGGCACCAGCGCCACCGCCAGCAGCACCATCAGCCACGGCGCGTAGGTGAGCAGGCCGGCGGCGAAGGTCAGCACGGTGATGGCGTCCTGCGCCTGCCCGAACAGCTGGCTGAGCAGGTTCATCCGCCCCACCGTCTGCCGGCGCGCGCGGTCCAGCCGGTCCTGCAGGTCGGCGTCCTCGAAGTCCTCCAGGTCCAGCAGCGCCGCGTGTTCCATCAGGCGGATGCTGGTGGCGTTGGTGAACAGCTCGGACAGCACCGCATCGACGTAGCCGGCCAGTCGGCCCAGCAGGTCGGAGCCGATCGCCAGCGCCAGCTCCAGCGCCAGCAGCAGGACCATGTGGTCGAGCTGGCCGGAGCGCCAGGCCGACGCCAGTTCGTGTGGCAGGCCCAGCCCGATCAGGCGTACCGCCTCGTCGATGATCAGCTTGCCGATGTACAGCGTGGCGATCGGAAGCAGCGCCCGCAGCAGGCGCAGGCCGATGGCGGCCAGCGTCAGCGGCCGGCTGGTGTTCCAGATCTCGCGCAGGAACGGCCGCAGGTTGCGCATCGCGTCGAAACGCTGGCGCAGGTCGAGCCGCGGCTGCGGGGGAGGAGTCGGCATCGTGGGCGTTCAGGTGGTGGGGGCGACTGGTCGTAAAATACCCCCAAGCCCCCTCGCATTGACGCCATTGTGACCATCATCAAGCAGGACGACCTGATCCAGTCCGTCGCCGACGCGTTGCAGTACATCAGCTACTACCACCCGGTCGATTACATCAAGAGTCTCGCTGCCGCGTACGAGCGCGAGGAGTCGCCCGCGGCCAAGGACGCGATGGCGCAGATCCTGATCAATTCGCGCATGTGCGCGGAAGGTCACCGCCCGATCTGCCAGGACACCGGCATCGTCACCGTATTCCTCGAAGTGGGCATGGACGTGCGCTGGGAGGGCTTCACCGGCTCGCTGGAGGATGCCGTCAACGAGGGCGTGCGCCGCGCCTACCTCGATCCCGACAACAAGCTGCGCGCCAGCGTGCTGGCCGACCCGGCGGGCAAGCGGGTCAACACCAAGGACAACACGCCCTGCGTCATCAACGTCAAGATCGTCGCCGGCGACAAGCTCGACGTGATCGTGGCCGCGAAGGGCGGCGGCAGCGAAGCCAAGAGCAAGTTCGCGATGCTCAATCCCTCCGATTCCATCGTCGACTGGGTGCTCAAGACCGTGCCGACCATGGGCGCGGGCTGGTGCCCGCCGGGCATGCTCGGCATCGGCATCGGCGGCACAGCCGAGAAGGCGATGCTGCTGGCCAAGGAATCGCTGATGGAGGAAATCGACATCCAGGAGCTGATCGCGCGCGGGCCGTCCAATCGCGTGGAAGAGCTGCGCATCGAGCTGTTCGAGAAGGTCAATGCGCTGGGCATCGGCGCGCAGGGCCTGGGCGGCCTGACCACGGTGCTGGACGTGAAGATCAAGGACTTCCCGACCCATGCCGCCAACCTGCCGGTGGCGCTGATCCCCAACTGCGCGGCCACCCGCCACGCGCATTTCACCCTCGATGGCATCGGCCCGGTGATGCTGGACCCGCCCTCGCTGGAAGACTGGCCCAAGCTCACCTACAGCCCGCAGAACGCGCGCCGGGTGAACCTGGACACGATCACCCGCGAGGAAGTGCAGACCTTCAAGCCGGGCGAGGTGCTGCTGCTCAACGGCAGGATGCTCACCGGCCGCGACGCCGCGCACAAGCGCATGGTCGACATGCTCAACAGGGGCGAGCCGCTGCCGGTCGACCTGGCCGGGCGCTTCATCTACTACGTCGGCCCGGTCGATCCGGTGCGCGACGAGGTGGTCGGCCCGGCCGGCCCCACCACCGCAACCCGCATGGACAAGTTCACCGAGCAGGTGCTGGCGCAGACCGGCCTGCTGGGCATGATCGGCAAGGCCGAGCGCGGCCCGGCGGCGCTGGAGGCGATCCGCAAGCACCGGTCGGTGTACCTGATGGCGGTCGGCGGTTCGGCCTACCTGGTGTCGAAGGCGATCAAGGCGGCGCGCGTGGTCGGTTTCGCCGACCTCGGCATGGAGGCGATCTACGAATTCGAGGTCAAGGACATGCCGGTGACGGTGGCGGTGGACAGCAGCGGCACCTCGGTGCACCAGACCGGCCCGCGTGAATGGCAGGCGAAGATCGGCAAGATCCCGTTGGCGGTGGTTACGTGAGCAACTCCCGCGTCGTCGATGGCCCGGGATTCCGGATCCGTTACGACGGCGAGCCCGGCTACCTGCGCGCGCATGTCTTCGACGGTACCGACTCGCTGGAAGTGTCGACCGCGATGTGGCGCATGCTGGGCGAGGAATGCCGCGCGGTGGGTGCCAGCCGCATGCTGGTGCTGGAAGAGCTGCATGCGACCGTCGACGTCGCCGATGTGTCGCAGGTCATCGATTCGATGGTCGATGCCGGCTTGGCGGCGGTGAGGATCGCCTTCGTCGAACTGCTGGATGACATCCAGGGCAGTGAACATGGCGAGATCCTGTGCCTGGAGCGCGGCATCACCAACCGTACCTTCTCGGACGAGGCCTCCGCGCACCGCTGGCTGCGCTACGGGGATTGAGGCGCCCGCGCTCAGCGCGGCTTGCGCGTGCTCCCGGCCTTGTCGCTGTCCTTGGCGGCGGGCGCGGCGGTGGCGCTGCCCAGGCCGTTGCCGAGGTTCTGCTGGAAATCCTTCCACAGCGTCATGTTGCGCTCGGTCAGCTGATTCAGCATCGTCCACGGGGTCTGCCCCAGCATCCCGCCCATCTGTGAGCGGAACTGCTGCTGCTGCTCCAGGAACAGCTGCATCGAGCGTTCCAGATAATTGCCCATGAAGCCCTGCAGCGAGTCGCCGTAGAAACGGATCAGCTGGCTGAGCATCTGGGTGGACAGCATCGGCTGCCCGTCCTGTTCGTGTTCGGTGATGATCTGTAGCAGCACCTGCCGGGTCAGGTCCTCGCCGGTCTTGGCATCGCGCACTTCGAAGGATTCGCCGTCCACGATCAGCTGGCGCACGTCCTCGATGGTGATGTAGCTGGAGATCTCGGTGTCGTAGAGGCGGCGGTTCGGGTACTTCTTGATGACGCGGATCGCGGACATTGAGCACGGACTCTGGACGGCACTGCAGCCAGCATGGCGCAGCGCAGCACGGGTTGCAACTCCCGGGAGGCGCGTCGGAGTTGCAGGAAATTTTTCCGTAAATCCCGGATTTCACGGTGTTTCCCGACATCGCGCGCGGCCGAGGCCCAGGCGCGGTCGCCGCGGTCCGGATGGTGGCCGGAACGCGTGGCCCCCGGGCCGCCCGATTAAACTTGCGCGATGGAAACCGTATTGAAAGACCGCTTCGGCGGCATCGACCGCCTGTACGGCAGCGGTACGCTGGCGCGGCTGTCGGGTTGCCACGTCACCGTGGTCGGCATTGGCGGCGTGGGTTCGTGGGCGGTGGAGGCGCTGGCGCGCAGCGGCGTGGGCAAGCTCACCCTGATCGATGCCGACGATCTGTGCGTCTCCAATACCAACCGCCAGTTGCCGGCACTGGAAGGGCAGTACGGCCGCGCCAAGATCGAGGCGATGGCCGAACGCTGCCGCGCGATCAATCCCGGAATTGCGCTTGAATTGAAACCGCAGTTCCTCACGCCTTCGAACCTGGATGAACTCTTGGGTACGCCCGTCGATCTGGTGCTGGACGCCTGCGACAGTTTTCGTACCAAGGTCGAGATGATCGCCTACTGCCGCCGCCGCAAGCAGCCGCTCATTGCGGTGGGTTCGGCCGGCGGGCGCAGCGACGTGACCCAGATCCGCGTGCGCGATCTTTCGCGGACGGAGCACGATGCGATGCTGTCGCTGATCCGCAAGAAATTGCGCGGCGAGTTCAATTTCCCGAAGAACCACGACCGCTATTTCGGCGTGCCGGCGGTGTATTCGCTGGAGAACGTGCGCTATCCGCAGGCCGACGGCAGCGTCTGCGGCATCCGCCCGCAGCTGGGCAGGGACGAGGCGCTGAAGCTGGACTGCGGCGCGGGCCTGGGCGCCGCCACGCATGTGACCGGCGCGTTCGCATTCGCGGCGGTGGGCAAGGCGATGGAGATGCTGCTCAAGCTGCCGAAGCAGGGTTGAGTGTGATTTGGCCCGAAGTCCGCAGCCGGGCCGCGGGCCGATTGGTTCGACAGTTGTCAGGGATACGGGTTCGGTTCCGAACGGCCTTGCCGGGCCCGACGCTCGCAAGTCGCTCCCCGATACTCGCTTGGTTGCGAGCGCCAGACCCGGCAAGGCCTGCAGAGAATCGCGCCTTCAGTAACCGAACATCCGTTGCGCGTTGGCGTTGGTCGCCGCGGCGATTTCTTCCCGCGCCGCGTTGCGCAGCGTGGCGATCACATCCAGCACTTCCAGCAGGTGGGCCGGCTCGTTGCGCTCGCCGCGATGCGCTGCGCCGGGCTGGTCGGGGCTGTCGGTTTCCAGCAGCAGCTGTTCCAGCGGCATGCCCGCAACGGTGGCGCGCAGGCGGTTGGCGCGCGGGTAGGTGACCGGCCCGCCGATACCGAGCAGGAAGCCGAGCTTGTGCAGCTGCGCGGCCTGTTCGGCGCTGCCGGAAAAACTGTGCACCACCCCGCGCAGGCCCGGAAAACGGCGGATGGCGGCGATCACCGCGTCCACCGCCCGGCGCGCGTGCACGATCACCGGCAGGTCGAACTCGGCGGCCAGCGCCAGCTGCCCGTCGAAGTAGTGCTGCTGGCGCGCGGGGTCCAGTCCTTCGACGAAGTAGTCCAGTCCGCATTCGCCGACCGCCACTGGGCGCTCGCGCTGGATCCAGTCGCGCAGCTGGGGCAGGTGTTGCGGGCGGTGCTCGTCCAGGTACATCGGGTGCAGGCCGTAGGCCGGGTGCAGGCCGGGCAGCTGCGCGCAGACGGATTTCAGCTTCGGCCAGCCGGCGGCGTCCACGGCCGGCACGATCTGGGTGTCCACGCCTGCGGCCAAGGCGCGTGCGTGCGCCGCGGCACGGTCGGCGTCGAACTCGGCAGCGTCGAAATGGCTGTGGCTGTCGATCAGGCGCATCACGCGCTCAGCGCCGGTTTGCCTGCCCTTCGATGGGCGGCTTGCCCGAATCCGGCTTTTTCTTCCAGCGCGACAGCAGCAGCGTGCCGAGACCCAGCAGGATCTCGTCGGCAAGCGGTATGACGTCGGGGATCAGCAGGTCGAGGAAAAACAGCGCCGCAGCCAGCAGGAACAGGCGCGGGAAGCTGAGCCTGCCGAGCCAGCGCATGAGCGGGGAGACGAGGGGATTGGCCATCCGCGGAAACTAGCATGCACGCGGCGCAAACATCGTGTGGGCGAAGCTGAACGCAAGCGGGTGCAAACCGCGCCCGCTGGGCATCGATTCAGATTGGCCGTGCTGCAATCGGTCACGGAACAGGGGTTACTCAACTTCAACGGAGGCCGAACCATGTCCAGGAACAACACTCTTGCCGTTGCGCTTGCCGCGCTGCTGGTTGGCGGCGTGGCCACCGCTGGCTACATGAACAGCCGCAGCAACGATCCGATCACCGCGCCGTTGGCGAACGGCGGTGCGCGCGCGCAGGTCGGTTTCGCCGAAGTCGTGGGCGTCAAGCCGGTCACCGCGCGTGAGCCGCTGTACGCCACTGTCATCGGCAGCGAGCCGATCCGCGAATCCAATACCACCAGCACCCCGCGCGAAGTCTGCGAGAACGTGGTGGTGCAGGAGCGGCTGCCGGAGCGCGACGGCAACGTCGGCGGCACCGTCGCCGGCGCGGTCATCGGTGGCCTGGTCGGCAACCAGGTGGGCGGCGGCAACGGCCGCAAGCTGGCCACGGTGGCCGGCGCGGTGGCCGGTGGCTATGCCGGCCGCGAGGTCGACCGTCGCCACGTCGGCGGCCAGGTGGTCAACCGCACCGACCGTCGCTGCCGCACCGTCAACAGCACCTCCTCCAGCGCCCGCACGGTGGCGTGGAACGTCACCTATCGCAATCCTGACGGCACCACCGGCAGCATGCGCACCGACACCAAGCCCGGCGAGCGGATCGCGCTGGGCGATACCGACAGGACGGTGGGGTACGACGTGACCTATCGCTTCGACGGCGAGCAGCACACCGTGCGCATGGATCAGGATCCGGGCACGCAGCTGCCGGTGATCAACGGTCGGGTGGTGACCCAGACGGCGGCGGTGGAAGGCGCGACCCTGCGCTGATCGACGCCGCTCAATTCTGGCAATTCCCATGGCGGGGCCGGAGTGATCCGGCCCCGCCTGCGTTCGGCGGGTGGCCCGGATCGCAATGCCGGCGAAACGCACGGCTTTTGCACAAAGCCCGTCGTTACGCCCGGAGGCGGTTGGCGAATCGTACGTACCGATTGCGCGGCATGCGCGATTACAATGGCGGTTCGTCCAATTCGACCGTGAAAACATGGCCCTGCATCCGTACGATCTCTACGACGTCCGCTCCCTGCTGAGCGAGGAAGAACGCGCGGTGCAAGACACCGTGGCGCGCTTCACCGACGAACGCGTGCGTCCGATCATCGGCGACGCCTTCGATGCTGGCCGGTTCCCGAAGGAGCTGGTGCCGGAGATCGCGGAGATGGGCCTGCTGGGTTCGTCGCTGCCGGAGAAGTACGGTTGCGCCGGCCTCAACGGCGTCAGCTACGGGCTGATCTGCCAGGAGCTGGAGCGCGGCGATTCCGGCATCCGCAGTTTCGTCAGCGTGCAGAGCTCGCTGTGCATGTATCCGATCTACGCCTACGGCAGCGAAGAACAGCGCCTGCGCTGGCTGCCGGACATGGCCGCGGGCAAGGTGATCGGCTGCTTCGGCCTGACCGAGCCGCACGGCGGCTCGGACCCGGCCAACATGAAGACCCACGCCAAACGCGATGGCGACGACTGGGTGATCAACGGCAGCAAGATGTGGATCACCAACGGCAACCTTGCCGACATCGCCATCGTCTGGGCGCAGACCGACGACGGCATCCAGGGCTTCCTGCTGGAAAAGGGCATGCCCGGTTTCACCGCGCAGGAAATCAAGCACAAGATGTCGCTGCGCGCCTCGGTCACCAGTGCGCTGTTCTTCGACAACGTGCGCGTGCCGGATTCCAGCCGCCTGCCCAATGTGAAGGGGCTGAAGGGCCCGCTGGGCTGCCTGACCCAGGCCCGCTACGGCATCACCTGGGGTCCGATCGGCGCGGCCATCGCCTGCCTGTCGGAAGTGGTCGACTACACCAAGGAGCGGATCCTGTTCGGCCGCCCGGTGGCCGCCACCCAGAGCGCGCAGATCAAGATGGCTGACATGGCCCGCCGCATCACCCTGGCGCAGCTGCTGTCGCTGCAGCTGGGCCGGCTCAAGGATGCCGGCACCATGCAGCCGCAGCAGGTCAGCCTGGCCAAATGGAACAACTGCCGCATGGCCATCGACATCGCCCGCGAATGCCGCGACCTGCTCGGCGGCGCCGGCATCACCACCGAGCACGCGGCGATCCGCCACGCGCTGAACCTCGAATCCGTCATCACCTACGAAGGCACCGAAACCGTGCACCAGCTGGTGATCGGCCGCGAGCTGACCGGCATCAACGCGTTCTGATCGAAGGCGGTCATCCCCGCGCCGGCGCGGTGCCCGTTGCCGCGCGGTCGCAGGGTGCACGCGCACCGGACTGAGCCACGATCCGGCGCATGCAGCGACCCGCAATCGCGGGAATGACAAGCGGAGAGTTTCGGCATGGCGCAATTTCCGACGATCGAAACCCAGCGCCTGCTCCTGCGCGTCCCGGAGATCGGCGACTTCGGGCGCTATGCCGAGACCCTGGCGCACCCGAGCGCATTGCATATCGGCGGCCCGATGGGGCGGCACGAGGCTTGGCGGCGTTTCCTGCAAATGCCGGGCGCGTGGCATGTGCAAGGCTTCGCGATGTTTTCGGTGATCGAAAAGGCCAGCGGCCGCTGGATGGGCCAGGCCGGCCCGTGGTGCCCGGCGGACTGGCCTGGCACCGAGATCGGTTACAGCTTCCATCCGGATGCGCGCGGCAAGGGCTACGCCACCGAAGCCTGTGCCGCGGCGATGGACTACGCGTTCGACGTGCTGGGCTGGGACGAAGCGATCCATTCCATCGCCCCGGCCAACGCGGCGTCGCAGGCGGTGGCGATGCGGCTGGGGTCGCGCAATCGCGGGCCGGGCACGCTGCCGCCGCCGCTGGACCAGCATCCCATCGAGATCTGGGGCCAGACCCGCGACGAATGGCGGGCCAGCCGGGAGCGCTTCGCATGATGCGCGTCCACGGGTTCTCGCCGTCCGGCAACTGCCACAAGGTGCGCCTGCTGCTGGCCCAGTTGGGGCGGCAGGAAGGCCGTGATTACTGCTGGGTCGAGACCGACAGTGCCCGCGGTCAGACGCGCACGTCGGAGTACCTGGCGAAGAATCCCAACGGCAAGGTGCCGATGCTCGAACTGGACGACGGACGCGTCCTCGTCGAGTCGAACGCCATCCTGTGCTGGCTGGCCGATGGCAGCGGCTTCCTGCCGGCCGACCCGTGGCAGCGGGCGCAGGCGCTGTCGTGGATGTTCTTCGAGCAGTACAGCCACGAGCCCTACATCGCCGTGGCCCGCTTCATCTGCGGCTGGACGCCGCTGGACTCGCCGCGTCGCGCCGGGTTGCCGGTGCTGCGCCAGTGCGGGCATGCGGCGCTGGCGGTGATGGAGCGGCACCTTGCGTCCACGCCGTGGTTCACCGGCGACGATTACGGCATCGCCGACATCGCGCTGTTCGCCTACACCGGCGTCGCCCCGCACGGCGGCATCGCCCTCGACGCCTATCCTGCGGTGCGCGCCTGGCTGGCGCGCGTGGCGGCCACGCCGGGCTTCGTACCGATGCCTGCGCCGGACGCCGCGGCGCAGGCGCTGATCGACCAGTCCACCTGACCTTCATTCCCATCGGCCTTCCCGCGCGGCGGGGAGGGGAGACCTGCATGTTCAACACTGTTCCCAACCCCATCCCGGCCCGCATGAAGGGCCTCAACCGCGCGGAAATCTGCGACGTCAATTTCCAGGAGTTCGTGCGCGGCTGGAACGGCCATGCGCAGCCGAAGCCTGCACCGGACGAGACCATCCTCGACGGCAGTGCGCTGGATGCCCGCGGCTTCCGCGAGCTGTTCGAGTCGCAACTGATTTCGCGCCACCTCGACCTGATGGCGCGCGTGCTGCGGGTGCAGAACAAGGTCTTCTACACCATCGGTTCCAGCGGCCACGAGGGCAACGCGATGGTCGCGCGCGCGGCGCGCCACACCGACCCGGCGTTCCTGCACTACCGCAGCGGCGGCTTCATGGCCGAACGCTTCCGCAAGCTGCCGGGCATGGATCCGATCATGGATTCGGCGCTGAGCTTCGCCGCCAGCGCGGAAGACCCGGCCAGCGGCGGCCGCCACAAGGTCTGGGGCAGCAAGCCGCTGTGGGTGTTGCCGCAGACTTCGACCATCGCCTCGCACCTGCCGAAGGCGCTGGGCACCGCGGTGGCGATCGAGGCCGGCAAGCGCCTCGGCGTGGGCCTGCCGATCCCGGACGACTCCATCGCCATCTGTTCGTTCGGCGACGCCTCGGCCAACCACGCCAGCGCGCAGACCGCGTTCAACGCGGCGTCGTGGACCGCCTACCAGAAGCTGCCGGCGCCGGTGCTGTACGTCTGCGAGGACAACGGCATCGGCATCTCGGTGAAGACGCCGACCGGCTGGATCGGCGAGAGCTTCCGCAACCGCCCCGACCTCGACTATTTCTTTGCCGACGGCCTTGACCTTGCCAGCGGCTACGGCGACGTGCTGCGCGCGGTGGAGCACTGCCGCCGCACCCGCCGGCCGACCTTCCTGCACCTGCGCACCCAGCGCATCATGGGCCACGCCGGCACCGACTTCGAGATCGAGTGGCGCAGCTTCGAGGAGCTGTGCGCGGTGGAGGCGGGCGATCCGCTGCTGCGCTCGGCCGCGATCGCGCTGGAGTCCGGGGCGATGTCGAAGGACGAGATCCTCGCCCTGTACGAGGAGACCCGCAGGAAGTGTTTCGCTGCCGCCGAGGACGCCGACAGCCGCCCGCGCATCGAGACGCTGGAGCACGTGATGCGTCCGCTGGCGCCGTATACGCCGGACAAGGTGCAGGCCGAGGCGACCCGCGCGCCGTCGTTTGATGCCCGCGTCAAGGCATTCGGCAGCGAGGACAAACTGCCCGAGAAGCAGGTGCCGAAGCACCTGGCCATCCAGATCAACCAGGCCCTGCACGACCTGTTCGCCAAATACCCGGAGACGCTGCTGTTCGGCGAGGACGTGGCGCAGAAGGGCGGCGTCTACACGGTCACCAAGGGCCTGCACAAGGCGTTCGGCAACCGTCGCGTGTTCAACACGCTGCTGGACGAAACCATGATCCTGGGCATGGCGCAGGGCTTCGCCAACATGGGCATGCTGCCGATCCCCGAGATCCAGTACCTGGCCTACCTGCACAACGCCATCGACCAGCTGCGCGGCGAGGCCTGCTCGCTGCAGTTCTTCAGCGACGACCAGTTCCGCAACCCGATGGTGGTGCGCATCGCCGGCCTGGGCTACCAGCGCGGCTTCGGCGGGCACTTCCACAACGACAACTCGGTGACCGCGCTGCGCGACATCCCGGGCCTGGTCGTCGGCTGCGCGTCGCGCGGCGACGACGCCGCGATGATGCTGCGCACGCTGGCGGCGCTGGCGAAGGTGGACGGGCGCGTCACCGCCTTCCTCGAACCCATCGCGCTGTACATGACCAAGGACCTGTACGAGCCGGGCGACGGCCAGTGGCTGACCGAGTACCCGGCGCCTGACCAGGCGCTGGTGCTGGGCGAGGAGCGCGTCTACAACGCGGACGCGACCGACTGCGTGATCTTCAGCTTCGGCAACGGCGTGCCGATGAGCCTGCGCGCTGCGCGCCAGATCGAACAGCAGCACGGCTGGAAGGTGCGCGTGGTCGACCTGCGCTGGCTGGTGCCGCTGAACCACGCGGCCATCGCGAAGCATGCGGGCGAATGCGACCGGATCCTGGTGGTCGATGAAGGCCGCTTCAGCGCCGGCATCGGCGAAGGCGTGATCACCGCGATCACGGAAGGCGGCTTCGGCGGCAAGCCGATCAGGCGCGTCGTCGGTGCGGACACCTACACGCCGCTGGCCGGCGCGGCGTTCCTGGTGATCCCGAAGGACGAGGACATCGTCGCCGCGGCGGCCACGCTGTAAGCCGGCTGCGCGGCCCGGTGGCCGCGCGGTGCGCCACCGGCCCCGTCAGGGCGCGATCTTGCGCTTCAGCGCGCGGGCCACGGGCAGCGGCAGGTTCGGCAGCGAGCGCAGCAGCCACGGCAGCACGCGGCGCTTGGCGCCGCCCAGCGACTCCGGCACCACCGCCTCGATGAGGTGCGGGCCGGGGTGCGCCAGCGCGTACTCCAGCGCCTTGCAGAAGCTCTCCGCCGTGTCCGCGCGGGCGGCGTGCACGCCCATGCCCTGTGCCAGCCGGCAGAAGTCCAGCACCGGGTCGTGCAGGTCCAGTTGCGAGCGGGCCTTGGGGCCCGGCGCGGCGTCGGCGCCCACGCGTTCGAGTTCGACATTGAGGACCGAATACGACGCGTTGTTGAAGATGATGGTGGTGACGTCCAGACGCTCGCGCGCCATTGTCCACAGCGCCTGCAGCGTGTACATCGCGCTGCCGTCGCCGACCAGCGCGATGACCGGGCGATCCGGGCAGGCGATGGCCGCGCCCACCGCATTCGGCAGGCCCTGGCCGATGGCGCCGCCGGTGAGGGTGAGCAGGTCATGGCGCGGCGCGCCGGCGGTCATCGTGCCCAGCAGCAGGCCGGAGGTGATCGCCTCGTCGATGACGATGGCGCGCTCCGGCAGCAGGTGGCCGACGGCCTTGCAGACCTTGGCGGCGCTGAGCCGGCCTCGTGGGCGCGTAGGCCGCGCAACGGGTTGCAGCGCAGGCGTCGCCTGCGTCGCGCCCAGCGCGGCGGCGAGCCTGTCGAGGCTGGCGCCGGCGTCCTGCGCCGGCGTCGCCAGCACATGCACGCGGCAACCGTCCGGCACCAGCTCGCTGGCCTTGCCGGGATAGGCGAAGAACGACACCGGCGGTTTCGCATCCACCAGCACCAAGTGCTCGATGCCGGTGAGCTGCAGCGTGGCCAGTTCGGCCAGGTAGGCGATGCGCTCCACCGCCGGCAGGCCGGCGCCGCGTTCCAGCCGGGTGGGGAAGACTTCGCAGAAAAGCTTCACCCCACACTGCGCGGCGATGCGCGCCGCAGCCAGCAGTGCCGGTTCGCGCAGCGCGTTGCCGCCCAGCAGCAGGGCGGTCTTGCCGCCGCTCCGGATGGCGCTGGCGATGGCGGCAACGCTGGCGTCGTCCGCCGGCGGCGGCGCGGGCGCGGGCGGAGGCGGGCAAGGCGTGCCGCCTTCACCCCAGCTGACGTCGGCGGGCAGGATCAGTGTCGCTACCTGTCCGGGCAGGCCGCGCGCGGCCTGGATCGCGGCCACCGCATCGCCGCACAGCGTGGCGGTGGTTTTGGAGGTGCGCACGAAGCCGGGCGAGACGTTGCGCGCCACGGTTTCGATGTCGGACTGCAGCTGTGCGTCGAACGGCACGTGGTGGGTGGCGTGGTCGCCGACGATGTTGACCACCGGCACCTTGCCCTTGCGCGCGTTGTGCAGGTTGGCGAGGCCATTGCCGAGGCCGCAGCCAAGATGCAGCAGGGTGGCGGCGGGCTTGCCGGTCATCCGTGCATAGCCGTCGGCGGCGCCGGTGGCCACGCCCTCGAACAGCGCCAGCACCGCGCGCATGCGCGGCTCCGAATCGAGCGCGGCGACGAAGTGCATTTCGCTGGTGCCGGGGTTGGAGAAGCAGACCTCGATGCCGGCGTCGGCCAGCGTTTTCATCAGGGCTTGCGCGCCGTTCATGGCTCAGGCTCCGCTGTGGATGGCACGCGCGGCGGCGCGCGCGGTGAGGATGCAGCCGGGCAGGAAGGTGCCTTCCAGCGAGCGCTTGCCGCAGGCACCGCCGCCGCCGAAGCCGGCGGCTTCGCCCACGCAGTACAGGCCGGCGATCGGCGCCGCGGCGGCGTCCAGCACGCGCGAATGCAGGTCGGTGCGCAGCCCGCCCAGGCTCTTGCGGGTGATCAGCTGCATGTGGATGGCGATGTAGGGCCCGGCACCAGGCTGCTGCAGCGGCGCGGGTTTGCAGGTGCGCAGCGCATCCGGCCCCCACTGGCGCGCATGCAGGATGCGCTGCACCTGCGGGTCGGCCTCCGGGTCCGCGCCTGCCGCGAAGTTCGCATCGAAGGCATCGGCGGTGGCCTGCAGCGTGGCCGCATCGACGTCGTGCGAGCAGGTCAGCGCGTTCATCTGGTCCGCCAGCCCGGCCAGCGTGTCGTCGACCAGGAAATGCGCGCTCTCGTGCTGCATCTGCCGTACCAGCCGGTGGTTGCCCAGCAATGTTTCCTTGAGGAAGCGCAGGAACTGCTTGTCGCGGATGCGCGGGTTGTGCTCGGCGCCGGAGATCGCGAACTCCTTGGCCGCGATGCGCCAGTTGAGCAGGTGCCAGGTCCACGGTTTTTCCTGCTCGGCCACCCGCTGGCACAGCCAGTGGGTGTCGAAGCCGGTCACCAGCGGCTCCGGACCGATGCGCCGACCGCCGTGGTCCAGCCACAGCGCCGACTTGCACGGGATCGCCGACAGCCCGTGCCCCTCGAAATGCGGGAACGGATGCGGGAAGCCGGCGGCGTAGTTCCACATCTCGCCGGCGCGGACGATGCGCGCCCCCAGCGCTTCGGCGGCGTGATGCATGGCGCCGTCGGCATACGGATGCGCGCCGTTGAGCATGGCAGCGGGCATCGGCCGTTCCAGCGGCCAGTTGCGGCGGGTTTCGGCGTGGCCGCCGTTGAGGCCGCCGGTGGCCAGCACCACCACCGGCGCGTCGATGCGGACTTCGCTGCCGCTGGCTTCGTCGACGGCCAGCGCGCCGGCCACGCGCCCGTCACTTGTTTCCAGCGTGGTGATGCGATGGCGATGCAGGAGCGTGAGCCTGCCGTTCGCGCCAGCCTCGCGCAGCGCGGAGATCATCCGCCGCGCCAGCTCGCGCGAGCTGCCCCAGACGACGTGGTAGCGCGGTACCGAATTGCCGTCGCCGTCGCGCCCGCGCTCCACCCAGTTCACCGCCGGCATGAACCTGATGCCGTGTGCCTGCAGCCAGTCGTGCACGTCGGTGCGGGAGTGTTCGACGTAATGGCGCGCCCACGCGATGGCGTGGGTGTCGGCCGGATCGAGCTCGCCAAAGCGCATCCAGTCGCGCAGCGCGATCTCCGGCGTATCGATGATCTTGCGGCGCGCCTGCAGCGGCGTGCCCACCAGCGCCATGCCGCCGAACGCCCACAGCGCCAGCCCGCCGAAACGCTCCGGCGTGTCGCGGTCCACCAGCACCACGCGCTGGCCGGCGCGCAGCAGTTCCAGCGCCGTGACGATGCCGGCAAGGCCGCCGCCGACGACCAGTACATCGGAATTCAGTAATGCCATGTGGCCATTCCCCGGAATGCCATGGTCACGTGCCGGTTGCTGCAGCGATCTCAACCATAGCGGTTCCCCAAGGCAATTGGCGAACCGTCACGCCAACGCGCAGCACGTGGGTCAATCGGTATCGGTTCGGCGGCGGAGATCCGCTGCGTAGCGGAGGCCGCGTGCGGATCAGCGGGCCAGGCCGTCCGCCAGCGGGCGACGATGCAACGGCAAACCGGCCGCGACGATGCCGGCATCGGGATGCTCCAGCGGCAATACCGCCAGCGACAGGTTGCCGGCGCTGGCGATGATGGTGCCGATGCCGCGGCCGTCGTCGGTTACCTCGGTGGCGGCGGGCAGCGGCGTTGCGCTTTCGAACAGGCCAAGGCCGCGCTTGGCCTGGCCCAGGAAGTGCGTGCGGGCAACGATTTCCTGGCCCGGGTAGCAACCCTTGCTGACGCTGAAGGCGCGCAGCCGTTCCAGCGACAGCTGCTGCGGCGTCCACTGGCCGGCCTGCGATTCGGGCAAGCGGGGCAAGCCATGCGCAAGATCGAATGCATCCCAGCGTTCGCGCGCGGCGGCGTCGTCGACGGCGGTGGCCCGACGGATCTGCAGGCGGCGCGGTGCTTCTTCGCTGCCCAGGTCGAGTTCGATGTCATCGGCGGCGGACGCCGCCAGTGCGGAACCGCGCGCGAGTACCGGCGGCTGGAAGCTGCCGATCACCTGCAGGTCCAGCGGCGCGAGTTTCAGCTTGCTCCGGAACACATAGCGCTGCAGTTGCGCGGCCAGCTCGGTCGGCTCCGCATCCGGCAGCAGCAGCCACAGCGTTTCCGCGTCCAGCCGCAGCAGTGCGAACAGCGCCACCACTCGGCCCTTGGCGGTCAGCCAGCCGTTCCATTGCCAGTGCCCATCGGCCAGCGCAGCCACGTCATTCATGAGCTGCGCCTGCGCGAATGCGATTGCATCGCGTCCGCATATGGACAGCAGGCGATGGCCGGGCAGTCGGAATTCGTGGTCTGGTGCGGGTTGCGGCTTGTCGTGCATCGGTTGCGAGGCGTAAACTGAGCGGGTTGTGAACGTGTCGATCATAGGCCAATCCAGTCCCGCACCCGAGTCCGCGCCTGCACAGGCCGCGCCCGGAACGCCCACGCCGCAACCGGTTCCGGACGTTCCGCCCGCCGCCGAAGAGCATGGCGGGCGCGGGGGTCTGGATCCCACCCGTTACGGGGATTGGGAAAAGAACGGCCGCTGCATCGACTTCTGATCCACCGCCACGCGGCGCAAGCCGCCCAGCCCGGAGAAAGCACAGCTCATGGCTGCTCCTGAACCTCGCATCCGCGAACGTCCGCTGTCACCGCACCTGCAGGTCTATCGCTGGCAGATGCAGATGATGACGTCGATCATCCACCGCGCCACCGGCACCGCTCTGTCCGTCGGTGCGCTGGCGCTGGTCTATGGGCTGCTGGCGCTGGCCGGCGGGCCCGCCCGCTGGAACGCTTTCGCCACCTGCCTCGGTTCGCCGCTGGGCAAGCTGCTGATGTTCGGCTTCAGCTGGGCGCTGGCCTACCACCTCATCAACGGCATCCGCCACCTGCTGCAGGACGGCGGGTTGGGCTTCGCGATCCCGGATTTCATCCGCAGCAGCTGGATCTCGATCATCGGCAGCGTGGTGTTCACCGTGCTCGCCTGGGGCATCGTGCTGACGCGTTGGGGGCAGGCATGAACGGAAACGCGAAGGATCTGCGCACGCCGCTGAAGCGCGCCCGCGGCTTGGGTTCGGCGAAGGACGGTACCCATCATTTCATCTGGCAGCGCATCACCGCGCTTGCCACCGGCCTGAGCGGGCTGTGGCTGCTGGGCATGGTGCTTTCGCTGCGCACCGCCGACTACACGGTGGTGCATGCCCTGGTGGCCGACCCGGTCAACGCCACGGTGCTGGTGGCCTTCCTGCTGGGCATGTTCTGGCACGCCAAGCTCGGCCTGCAGGTCATCATCGAAGACTACGTGCACACGCCGCTGACTGGCGCTGTTGCCCAACTTGCCGTCCTTTTCATCTGCGCACTGGCGGCCATCGCCAGCGTGCTTGCGGTGCTGCGCATCGCGCTCGGGAGCTGACCTGCGATGTCCGCCTACAAAATTCAGGAACACAAGTTCGACATGATCGTGGTCGGGGCCGGCGGCGCCGGCCTGCGGGCCACCTTCGGCCTGGCCCAGAAGGGCCTGCAGACCGCCTGCATCAGCAAGGTCTTTCCGACCCGCAGCCACACCGTGGCGGCGCAGGGCGGCATTTCCGCCGCGCTGGGCAACATGGGCGAGGACGACTGGCGCTTCCATTTCTACGACACCATCAAGGGGTCGGACTGGCTGGGCGACCAGGACGCGATCGAATACATGTGCAAGGAGGCTCCGGCAGCGATCATCGAGCTGGAGCACTACGGCGTGCCGTTCTCGCGCACCGAGGAAGGCAAGATCTACCAGCGTCCGTTCGGCGGCATGACCACGCACTACGGCAAGGGCACCGCGCAGCGCACCTGCGCCGCCGCCGACCGCACCGGCCACGCCATCCTGCACACCCTGTACCAGCAGGCGCTGGCGCATGACGCGCGCTTCTTCATCGAATACTTCGCCCTCGACCTGATCATGGACGAGGAGGGCGCCTGCCGCGGCGTGCTGGCGCTGGACATGAGCGACGGCACCCTGCACCTGTTCCGTGCCCAGGGCGTGGTGCTGGCTACCGGCGGCTACGGCCGCGCGTATTTCTCCGCGACCTCGGCGCATACCTGCACCGGCGACGGCGGCGGCATGGCCCTGCGCGCCGGGCTGGGCCTGCAGGACATGGAGTTCGTGCAGTTCCACCCCACCGGCATCTACGGTGCCGGCTGCCTGATCACCGAGGGCGTGCGCGGCGAAGGCGGCATCCTGCGCAACAGCAACGGCGAGCGCTTCATGGAGCGCTATGCGCCGAACGCCAAGGACCTGGCCTCGCGCGACGTGGTGTCGCGCTCGATGACCATCGAGATCCGTGAAGGCCGCGGCGTGGGCGAGCACAAGGACCACATCTTCCTCGACCTCACCCACCTCAACCCGGCCGACATCCACGAGAAGCTGCCGGGCATCGCCGAGAGCGCGCGCATCTTCGCCGGCGTGGACGTCGAGAAGCAGCCGATCCCGGTGATCCCCACCGTGCACTACAACATGGGCGGCATCCCCACCAACTACCACGGCGAAGTGGTGCAGCTGAAGGACGGCAACCCCGATTCCGTGGTGCCGGGCCTGTACGCCATCGGCGAAGCCGCCTGCGTGTCGGTGCACGGCGCCAACCGCCTGGGCTCGAATTCGCTGCTCGACCTGGTGGTGTTCGGCCGCGCGGTGGCCAACCGCTGCAGTGAGACGATCAAGCCGGGCGCACCGCACAAGGAACTGGCCGGCGATGCCTGCGACCGCTCGCTGGCCAACCTCGACAAGCTGCGCAACGCCCACGGCGACACGCCGACGGCGGAGATCCGCAACAACATGCAGCGCGCGATGCAGCGCGATGCCGCGGTGTTCCGCACCGGCGAAACCCTGGCCGAGGGCGTCAAGGCGATCAGCGACATCCACGCCAGCTTCGCCGACGTCAAGGTGGCCGACCGTTCGCTGGTCTGGAACTCGGACCTGGTGGAAACGCTGGAGCTGCAGAACCTGCTGGGCCAGGCGCTGGTGACCATTGTTTCCGCCGAAAACCGCAAGGAATCCCGCGGCGCGCACGCCCGCGAGGACTTCCCGGATCGCGACGACGACAGCTGGCACAAGCACACCATCTGCTGGGCCGACGATGCCGGCAACACCCGCATCGACTACCGGCCGGTGCACATGTACACGCTCAGCAGCGACGTCGAAGTGGTGCCGCCGAAGAAGCGCGTCTACTGAACCTGTAGGGGCGGCTGCGGCCGCGACCGGAAGCAAACAGAGCGTCGCGCCCAGGGCGCGCCTACAACGCAGGAATCCAGCAAATGGCCGAATTCAACCTCCCGAAGAACTCCAGGATCCAGAAGGGCAAGCACTTCCCGGCGCAGGGCGCCAAGAAGCCGCGCACCTTCAAGATCTACCGCTGGAACCCCGACGACGGCCTCAATCCGCGCACCGACACCTACGAGGTGGACATGGCGGCGTGCGGGCCGATGGTGCTGGACGCGCTGATCAAGATCAAGAACGAGATCGACCCCACGCTGACCTTCCGCCGCTCCTGCCGCGAAGGCATCTGCGGTTCCTGCGCGATGAACATCGACGGCACCAACACGCTGGCCTGCATCTGCGCCAGCGACAGCGTGAAGGGCGGCGAAGTGGCGATCTACCCGCTGCCGCACATGCCGGTGGTCAAGGACCTGGTGCCCGACCTCACCCACTTCTACGCCCAGCACGCCAGCATCCGTCCTTGGCTGCGCACCCAGACGCCGGCGCCGACCGACCGCGAGCGCCTGCAGAGCAAGGAAGACCGCGCCAAGCTCGATGGCCTGTACGAGTGCATCCTGTGCGCCTGCTGCAGTACCGCCTGCCCCAGCTATTGGTGGAACGGCGACCGCTACCTCGGCCCGGCGATCCTGCTGCAGGCCTACCGCTGGATCGTGGACAGCCGCGACGAGGACACCGGCGCCCGCCTCGACGAGCTGGAAGATCCGTTCAAGCTGTATCGCTGCCACACCATCATGAACTGCACGCGAACCTGCCCGAAGGGGCTGAACCCGGCCAAGGCGATCGCCGAGATCAAGAAGCTGATGCTGGCGCGCAAGGTCTGATGGAAGGCCGGATTCCCGCTGTGGCGGGATGATGCCGCGCGCATGGACAGCCTCGACGACGAGACCGAACTGAGGAAGCTGCGCTGGCGCTGCCGGCGCGGCATGCGCGAACTCGACCAGCTGCTGGAACGCTGGCTGGATCGTGCATGGCGGCAAAGTCCGACCGCCGAACGCGAGGTTTTCCTGCGCCTGCTGGACAGCGAAGACGACAGACTCTGGCGCTGGTTCCTTGGCCATGAGGTGCCCGGCGATGTCGAAATCGCGGCGCTTGTCGAACGCATCCGCGCCCTGCCGGTTTGACTGGCTTCCCTCGCGCTGGCTGACCGCCGCGCTGCTTGCCCTGGCGCTGCTGGCGCCGTTCTCGCTGCTTGCTTCCGACCTGCCGCCCATCGTGGCCTGGCCGCTGGCGCTGGTGGCCGGCGCCTGGGGCATCCGCGAGGTGCGCCGGCATGTCCTGCAGCCGCCACGCGCGCTGGTGATACCGGGAGGTCTGGGCGAAGCCCGCTGCGATGAAATGCCCATGGCCTCGCTGCGCGTGCGTTGGCGCGGCCCGCTGGGGTTCCTGTGCTGGCGCGATCCCGATGGGCGCACCCGGCGTCTGGTGTTGTGGCCGGATATCCTGCCGGCCGCGGCCCGGCGTGAACTGAAGCTGGCGATGCAGAAGCGCGAGGCTGCCGGCGGCGGCGCATCGATGGCAGGATAGGCGGTCACTGGAAAGGGCCTTCGATGTTCAAACCCATCCCCGTCGCCATCGGCCTGCGCTACCTGCGCGCGAAACGCCGCAATGGCTTCATCTCGTTCATTTCGCTCGCTTCGATCCTCGGCATCGCGCTGGGTGTCACCGCGCTGATCACCACGCTGGCGGTGATGAGCGGGTTCCAGAAGGAAATCCGCGACCGCATGCTGGGCATGGCCGCGCATGCCACCGTCAGCGGGTACGGTGAACCGCTGCAGGATTGGCGGCGCGCGGTGCAGGTGGCCATGAACGATGCGCGCGTGGTCGGCGCGGCGCCCTATGTCGAGAAGGAGGCGCTGATTTCCGGCGCCAACAACCAGCCGGCGATGCTGCGCGCGGTCGATCCGGCGCAGGAAGGCAAGGTCTCGGAACTGCCAGCCAAGATGGTGCAGGGCAGGATCGCGGACCTTGCGCCCGGCAGCTTCAACATCGTGCTGGGCAAGGAACTGGCGATCTGGCTGGGGGTGGGCGTGGGCGACGACGTCATCGTCACCCTGGCCGAGTTCCGCAGCACCCCGGTCGGCGGCGTGCAAACCATGAAGCGCTTCAAGGTCAGCGGCATCTTCGAGGCCGGCTACAACGAATTCGACAAGGGCCTGGCGGTGGTCAACCTGTCCGACCTGCAGCGGGTGCTGCGGATGGGCGATGGCGTCACCGGCGTGCGCCTGAAGCTGCACGACATGGACCGCGCCTTCGAAGTGGCCCGCGATCTGGCGCTGCAGCTCAAGGGGCCGTACCGGGTCAGCGACTGGACCCAGGACAACGCCAACCTGTTCCGCGCGCTGAAGATGGAGAAGACGGTGATGGCGATCCTGCTGTCGCTGATCGTGGCGATGGGCGCATTCAACCTGGTGTCCTCGCAGGTGATGCTGGTGACCGACAAGCAGGCCGACATTGCCATCCTGCGCACGCTGGGGCTGACCCCCGGCCAGGTCATGCGCACCTTCATGGTGCAGGGCGGGTTGATCGGCTTCATCGGCACCGTGGCCGGCGTGATCGGCGGCGTCACCCTGACCCTCAACCTCAACCGCATCCTGCAGGGCATCGAACAGTTGTTCGGCGTGCAGCTGCTGCCGGAGGACGTGTACTACATCACCGGATTGCCCACCGACATGCAGACCGGCGACGTGGTTGCGATTGTTTGCGCGGCGCTGCTGATGGCCTTCCTTGCCACCCTGTATCCCGCCTGGCGCGCGTCGCGCACGGCCCCGGCGGAGGCGCTGCGCTATGAATGAGCCGATGCAGGACGTCATCCGCGCCGAAGGCCTGGGCAAGACCTACGCCGAGGGCAAGCTGCACACGCCGGTGTTCGACGGGCTGGACTTCGCCGTGCAGGCCGGCGAAACCGTGGCCATCCTCGGCGCGTCCGGTGCCGGCAAGAGCACCCTGCTGCACCTGCTGGGCGGGTTGGACGTGCCCAGTGCAGGCGAAGTATTCGTGGCCGGCCAGAAAATGAGCGCGCTCTCCGACGCCGCGCGCGGCCGCCTGCGCAACCGCGCCCTGGGCTTCGTCTACCAGTTCCATCATCTGTTGCCGGAGTTCACCGCGCTGGAGAACGTGATGATGCCGGTGCTGCTGGCCGGGGGTACCACCGGCGAAGCGCAGCAGCGTGCGCAGGCGCTGTTGGAGTCGGTGGGGCTGGGGCATCGGCTGGCGCACAAGCCCGGCGAGCTGTCCGGCGGCGAACGCCAGCGCGCCGCGGTGGCGCGTGCACTGGTCAACAATCCGGCCTGCGTGCTGGGCGACGAGCCCACCGGCAACCTCGACGAGAAGACCGCCGCGATCGTGTTCGAGCAGATGCTGGAGCTCAACCGCGCGCAGGCCACCAGCCTGGTGCTGGTGACCCACGACCGCCGCCTGGCGCGCCGGCTGGACCGGGTGCTGGAACTGCGCGAGGGTCGACTGCACGCGCTGGCCAAGACCGACATCTGAGTCTGCCGTTGTTCTCCCGCTGGCAGGGCAAGACCCTGTATCGGGATGAATCGGCAGCTGTGTTCCGGAACGTGATCGCAGTGCACGGCTTGCTGGCGTTGGCGTTGCTGACGACGTCCTGACAGCCGTCGGTCGGCCGGAAACCCGACCCCGGCGCGCGGCCTGCGCCGACTGCCGGCCCGCGTCCCTTCGGCGACGCTGCAGGCATGGCGGCCATCCTTCGATTCCCGCGAATGCAACTGGCAGAGGCGGCTTTCCACGACCCTGCCGCGTCGGCGTTTCCGCTGTTCGGTCCCGCCTGCGCAGCCGCGCTGCTGGCTGGCGTCACCGCTTGCCTGCTGCTGCCGGCGCTACCGCCACGCTGGCTATTGGGGCTGCTGCTGGTGGCGGCGATCCCGTTGCTGCGCGGCGCGCGTTTGCGCCCACTCGGCATGCTGTTGGCCGGGCTGGCGTTTGCCGTCTGGCAGGCCGGCGCCGCGCTGGACGCGCAGTTGCCGCTTGCCCTGCAGGGCACAGTGCTGACAGTCGAGGGCCGCATCGTCGAGCTGCCCGTGCACGAGCCGCGCCGGACCCGCTTCCGCTTCGTCGTCGATGACGTGGCGACCCAGCCCGTCGCCCTGCGTGGCCGCACCCTGCAGCTGGCGTGGTACGGCGAGGAGCTGCAGCCGCGCCAGCGCCTGCAGGCGGGCAGCCGTTGGCGGTTCCCGCTGCGCCTGCGCGCGCCGCGCGGGCTGCGCAATCCGGGTGGGGGCGACGCGGAGAAGTTCGCGCTGGCGGCGCGGTTGGCTGCTACCGGCTTCGTGCTGGAGCCGACGCTGGCCATCCGGCTGGCGGCGCCGACCGGCATCGATGCCTGGCGCGAAGCCATGAGCGCGCAAATCGCCGCGGCGGTGCCCGGCGCGTCCTCGCGCTACGTGCGGGCGCTGGCGCTGGGCGATACCCGTGCATTGGATGATGTTGACTGGGCCCGTTTGCGCGCCGCCGGATTGACCCACCTGATCGCGATTTCAGGGTTTCACGTCGGGCTGGTGGCCGGGTTCTGCGCGCTGTGCGCGGCGGCGCTGTGGTGGCTGTGGCCGCCGCTGGCGCGGTGGCTGCCGCGTCCGTTCGCCGCCGGCGCCGGCGCGCTGCTGGGCGCGTTCGGCTACGCGCTGCTGACCGGCATGGCGGTGCCGACCCTGCGTACCGCGGTGATGATCGCTGCGCTGGTGGCGGCGCGCTGGCTGCGGCGACGGCTGCGGCTGGTCGACACGCTGGCGCTGGGCTGCTGCGTGCTGCTCCTGCTCGATCCGCTGGCGGTGCTGGGGGCGGGCTTCTGGCTGAGCTTTGCCGGCGTGGCCTGGCTGCTGTGGTGCCTGCCGGACGCCGGCGGCAAGGGGCCGCGTGCGCTCGCGGGTGGCTTCCTCGCCGCGCAGGCGGTGGCCAGCCTCGGGCTGCTGCCGCTGACCGTGTTGCTGTTCGGGCAGGCGTCTTTTGCCGGGCCCATCGCCAATCTGGCCGCGGTGCCGTGGTGGAGCCTGGTGGTGGTGCCGCTGGCGCTGCTGGGCGTGCTCGCCGAAACCCTGCATGCCGGCCTCGGGCAGTGGAGCTGGCAGGCGGCGGCCTGGTGCTTCGACCTGCTGTGGCCGCTGCTGGCGCGCATCGCCGACAGCCCGCTGGCGATGGCCTGGCTGCCGGCGCCGCGCTGGTACGCGCTGCCGCTGGCGCTGCTTTCCGCCTTCTGGCTGCTGCTGCCGCGCGGGCTGCCCGGCCGTTGGCTGGCGCTGCTGCTGTGGCTGCCGCTGCTGTATCCGCCGCGCGAACTGCCGGCGCCGGGCGAGGTGGAGCTGACCGTGATCGACGTGGGGCAGGGGTTGTCGGTGCTGGTGCGCACCGCCCGACACAGCCTGCTCTACGACATGGGGCCGGCGATTCCCGACGGCTTCGATGCCGGCGAGCGCGCGGTGATTCCGGCATTGCATGCGCTGGGGGTGCTCCGGCTGGATGCGGCGGTGGTCAGCCACGGCGACAACGACCACGCCGGTGGGCTGCGGGCGGTGGCGACGGCGTTCCCGATGCCGCTGGTGCTGGCGCCCCGCGGCAGCCCGGTGGCCGGCAATCGCGCCTGTCGGGCCGGCTTGACCTGGAAATGGGATGGCGTGCGCTTCCGCGTCCTGCATCCGGGCAGCACGTTTCCGTATCTGGGCAACGAGGCCGCCTGCGTGCTGCGCATCGAGAGCGCCCATGGCAGCGCGCTGCTGGCCGGCGACATCGGCCACTACGTCGAGCGCAAGCTGCTGGCGGAAGCGCCAACGTGGCTGCGCAGCGATGTGGTGCTGGTGCCGCACCACGGCAGCGACGGTTCCTCCGATCCCGGTTTCGTGGCCGCCACCGGGGCGAAGCTGGCGCTGGTGTCTACAGGGGCCGACAACCGCTTCCGACATCCGCGGCCGCCGGTCGTGCGGCGCTGGTGCGGCGCTGGCGCGGAGGTGCTGGACAGTGCACGTTCGGGCGCGATCCGGGTCTGGCTGGGCCGCGACGGCCTGCGCCTGCGCGAGCAGCGCAGTTTCCATCCGCGGCCGTGGGACGCAGTGCGCAGGCGCGGGGAAACGGCTGGGCTATGCTACGCGCCGGAGTTTTCGCGGCCATGACGGCCGGAAGGATGATGCGTGCTGGAACTCGTGAAGGCCGGTGGCTGGCCGATGATCCCGCTGCTGCTGCTGACCGTGGCGGCGCTGGCCATCATCGTCGAACGATTCTGGAGCCTGCGCCGCGAGCGCGTGCTGCCGCCCGGCCTGGGCGATGAAGTGCGGGCCTGGGTGGCACGCGGCAAGCCGCTGGAGCCGGCGCATATCGAGTCGCTGCGCGCCACCGCGCCGCTGGGCGCACTGTTGGCGGCCGAGCTGGACGTGCGTCATCGCGGCCGCGAGGTGATCCGCGAGCGGGTGGAGGACGTGGGCCGCCACCTTGTCCACCGCATGGAACGCTTCCTCAACGCACTCGGCACCATCGCCGCCGCCGGCCCGCTGCTGGGCCTGTTCGGCACGGTGGTGGGCATGATCGAGATGTTCCTCGGCATCCTCGACCATGGCCTTGGCGATGCCGGCCAGCTTGCCGGCGGTATCGGCAAGGCGCTGATCTGCACCGCCACGGGCATGGTGGTGGCGATCCCGGCGCTGGCTTTCCATCGCTATTTCCGTGGCCGCATCGCCGGCTACATCGTCGACATGGAACACGAGGCGATGCGCCTGCAGGACGTGCTGGACGAAGCGCCCGGCGCGGTCCCGGCACGGCAGGACTGAGGCCCCGATGCGGATCGCCGACCGTCGCGACGACGACATCCCCGAGATCAACCTGGTGCCGCTGATCGACGTGGTGCTGTGCCTGCTGATCTTCTTCGTCGTCACCACCACCTTCGATGCGCGCTCGGTGCTCAGGCTCGAGTTGCCGCGCGCCGACGGCCAGCCGGCCGAAGCCCAGGCGCAGCCGCTGGGCATCCTGATCAATGCCGACGGGCGCTATTTCGTCGGCGACCGCGAAGTGCTGCGCACCGACGTTGAATCGCTGAAGCAGGCGCTGCGCGACGTGGCCGGCGACGACCGCCAGCGCGTGGTGCTGATCCGCGCCGATGCGCGCACGCCCTGGCAGGCGGTGGTGACGGCCTACGAGGCGCTGGCCCAGCTCGGCTTCCGCAAGGTCGCCAACGCCACCACCCCGGCCGCCGCCGGCGCGACGGGCAAGGGCAAGGGCGCATGAGCGACACCGCCTCCCCGTGGGCGATCTACCGGCGCCTGCGCGGCCTGGCCACGCCTTATCGCGGGGTGCTGCTGGTGGCGCTGTTCGGGCTGGTGCTGGAAGGCGTTGCCGCCGGCGCGTTCGGCCTGCTGACCAAGCCCATGGTCGACGAGACCTTTGTCGCCCGTAACCAGGACTACGGCCTGCTGCTGCCGCTCGCCATCATCGGCATCTTCGTCGTGCGCGGGGTGGCCGGCTACGCCACCGACCTGTACATGGCCAAGGCTGCGCGCGGCATCGCCCGCGACATGCGGGTGAACGCGCTGGACAAGTACCTGCGCCTGCCGGGCCTGCGCTTCGACGCCGAGCCGGTGCCGTCGATGCTGGTGCGGCTGGGTTCCGACAGCGACCAGGTGGCGCAGGCGGTGGTCGATTCCGCCAAGGTCATGCTGCAGCAGTCGTTGCAGGTGGTGGCGATGCTGGCGGTGATGCTCTACGCCAGCTGGCGGGTGACGCTGGCGGTGCTGCTGCTGGGCCCGCTGATCGCGTGGATGATGGACAAGGTGGGCCGGCGCTATCGCCGCTTCGGCCACCGCGTGCAGGAAACCTCGGCGCAGATGATGCTGGCTGCCGACCAGGCGCTGTCCAACCAGCAGGAAGTGAAGGTCTACGGCGCCCGTGCGGCCGAGCTGCAGCGCTATGCCGAACTGGCCAACCACAACCTGCGCCTGAGCCTGAAGGTCGAGGCCACCCGCAGCATTTCCTCGGCGGTGGTGCAGCTCACCGGCGCGGTTGGCCTGGCCGTGCTGCTGTTCTTCGCTGGCCGCGAGGCGCTGGAAGGCCGGCTGACCGCCGGCGGCTTCGTGCAGCTGATGATCGCGATGCTGGCGATCATCCCTGCGCTCAAGCAGCTGACCAACGTGCAGGGCATGCTCCAGCGCGGTGTCGCTTCCGCCGAGCGGCTGTTCTCGGTGCTGGATGCCGACGACGAGATCGATGCCGGCACCCGCCCGCTGACGCGCGCGCGCGGGCTGATCGAGTTCCGCGACGTCCGCCTGGTCTATCCGGACCAGCCGCGGCCGGCGCTGGACGGCGTCAGCTTCACCGCGCGCCCCGGCACGGTGACCGCCATCGTCGGCCGTTCCGGCGGCGGCAAGTCCACCCTGGTCAAGCTGATTCCGCGTTTCTACGAACCGGATGGCGGGCAGGTTCTGCTCGATGGCCATCCGCTGGCCGACTACCCGCTGGCAGACCTGCGCCGGCAGCTGGCGATGGTGGGCCAGCAGGTGATGCTGTTCGACGGCACGGTTGCCGCCAACGTCGCCTACGGCGAGCTGGGCGGCGCGCCGGAGCAGGGTGTGGCGCAGGCGCTGCGCGACGCCAACGCGATGGAATTCGTGGAGCGCCTGGCTGGCGGCACGCAGGCGCAGATCGGGGTCAAGGGCGGCAAGCTGTCCGGCGGCCAGCGCCAGCGCCTGGCCATCGCCCGGGCGATGCTGAAGGATGCGCCGATCCTCATCCTCGACGAGGCCACCGCCGCGCTCGACAACGCGTCCGAACGGCTGGTGCAGGAAGCGCTGGCGCAGCTGATCCCGGATCGCACCACCCTGGTCATCGCCCATCGCCTGTCCACCGTCGAGCACGCCGACCAGATCCTGGTGCTGGAGGAAGGCCGGCTGGTGGAGCAGGGCACCCATGCGCAGCTGCTGGCGCAGGGCGGCGTGTATGCGCAGCTGCATGCCGCGCAGTTCCGGGAGGGCGCGGCTTGAGCCGTCCGCGGTTGCCGCAGACGCCCGCGTGGTGGTTCGACGGCAGCACCCCGCCGCTGTGGGCGCGCGCGATCGCGCCGCTGTATGCCGGCGCGGTGGCGCTGCGCCGGCTGGCGTATCGCCGCGGGCTGTTGCGGCCCCGGCAGGCCGGCGTGCCGGTGGTGGTGGTGGGCAATCTGATTGCGGGCGGCAGCGGCAAGACCCCGCTGGTGCTGGCCGTGGTCGAGCGGCTGCGCGCGGCGGGCTGGACCCCCGGCGTGGCCAGCCGCGGCTACGGGCGGGAAGATGCGGCGACCCCGCGCTGGGTCGAGGCGGGCATGGATGCAGCGCTGTGCGGCGACGAGCCGCTGCTGATTTCGCATGCCAGCGGCGCGAAGGTGCGGGTGGATCGCGACCGCGCCGCCGCGGCCATTGCCCTTGCCGCCGCCGGCTGCGACATCGTGGTTTGCGACGACGGCCTGCAGCATTACCGGTTGGCGCGCGATATCGAGATCGAGGTGCAGGACGCGCGCCGCCGCTACGGCAACGGCCTGCTGCTGCCGGCCGGCCCGCTGCGCGAACCGCTGGAGCGCGCGGCCGATTGCGCGTTGCGCGTGCTCAATCTGGGCGTGGCCGCAGACGATGCCGCGGCGGCCTGCGCCGGCGAATGGCCGATGCGTCTCGGCATCGGTGAACTGCGACCGCTTGTCGGTGGCCGCGGCCTGCCGCTGGCGGCGTTTGCCGGCCAGCGCGTGCATGCGGTGGCCGGGATCGGCGAGCCCGAGCGCTTCTTCTCGATGCTGCGCGATGCCGGCATCGGCGTGGTGCCGCATGCCTTCCCCGACCACCACGTCTACACGCCCGCGGACTTCGAGTTCGGCAGCCAGCTGCCGGTGCTGATGACCGAAAAAGACGCGGTGAAGTGCATGGCGTTCGTCCAGCCCGGCTGGCATGCGGTGCCGGTGGCGGCGCAGCTGCCGGAGGCGTTCTGGCAGGCGCTGCTGGGGCGTCTGCCGCAGCCGCTGCCGTAATGCTCTACACCCGGAATGCGATTCCGTTTGGTGGTCGTCGGCCTGCCGGGGGGTGCTCCGAGCAGGCCATGGATGGCCTGTGGCCGCGCATCGTGGCCGGACGCCAAGCCTGAGCGGCGAGGCACACCCCGGCAGGCCGGCGACCGGCGATAATCCAATCCATGCAAATCCCCGATTTCATCGTCGCCATCCCCGCCCGCTACGCCGCCTCCCGCCTGCCGGGCAAGCCGCTGCAGCCGATTGGCGGCGAACCCATGGTGCTGCACGTCGCCCGCCGCGCGCTGGCCGCCGGTGCGCGCGAGGTGTGGGTGGCCACGGATGACGTCCGCATCGCCGATGCGCTGCAGGAAAGCGGCGTGCGGGTCGCGATGACTTCGGCCGCGCACGCATCCGGTACCGACCGGCTGGCCGAATGCGCCGGCATCGCAGGCTGGGCCGATGACGCCATCGTGGTGAATTTGCAGGGCGATGAGCCCTTCGCGCCGGCCGACGGCATCACCTGCGTCGCGCGCGCGGTCGCCGACAGCGGCGCCGGCATCGCCACCCTGGCCACGCCGATCGACGCGGTGGATACCCTGCTGGATCCGAACGCGGTCAAGGTGGTGCGCGCTGCCAACGACGATGCGCTGTACTTCAGCCGCGCACCGGTGCCGTGGCCGCGCGATGCCTTCGCCCGCGACCGCAGCGCGATGCCGGCGGGCCAGTGGCTGCGCCATATCGGCATCTACGGCTACCGCGTCTCCGCGCTGCGCGCGTTCGCGGCGCTGCCGCCGGGCCGGCTGGAACAACTCGAAGCGCTGGAGCAGCTGCGCGCGCTGGAAGCAGGCTGGCGCATTTCCGTTGCGCTGGCGCCGTCGCCGTTCCCGCCGGGCGTGGACACGCCGGAAGATCTGGCGCGCGCAAATAACATCTTCAAGCAACAGGGTTCAGGAATCGATCATGGCTAGAGCCACCGGCATCCTCATGGTGTGCCTCGGCAACATCTGCCGCTCGCCCACCGCCGAAGGCGTGCTGCGCCTGCGGCTGGAAGAGGCGGGCCTGTCGGCGCGCGCGCGGGTGGATTCCGCGGCCACCGGCAGCTCGCACATCGGCCACCCGCCGGACGAGCGCGCCATCGCCTGCGCGGCGAAGCACGGGGTGGACATCGCTGCGCTGCGCGCGCGCCGGCTGTCGCTGGAGGACTTCGACGAGTTCGACACCATCCTCTGCGCCGACCGCACCATCCTGCACGATGCGCGCATGCGCAAGCCGCGCACCTCGCATGCGCAGGTGGAGCTGCTGCTGGAATGGAGCGGGGTAGGGAAGAAGGATGTGCCCGACCCCTACTACGGCAATGCGCGCGATTTCGAGCAGGCGTTCAAGCTGGTCGATGCCGCCGCGCAGGGCATCGTCGAGCGGGTGCGCCAGGGCCGGTTCTGAGCCGATGGGCAAGCGCAGTTCGCCAGTACCGGAATTCGACGGCCGCGAATTCGCCGCCTCGCAGCCGCTGGCGCCCGGCGTCTACCGCATGTTCGACGCCGACGGCGGCCTGCTCTACGTCGGCAAGGCGCGCGCCCTGCGCAACCGCGTCGGCAGCTATTTCAACGCCACCCCGAAGCCGACCCGCATCATGGCGATGCTGGCGCAGGTGGCGCGCATCGAAACCACCGTCACCCGCAGCGAAGCCGATGCGCTGCTGCTGGAAAACCAGCTGATCAAATCGCTGCAGCCGCGCTACAACGTGATGCTGCGCGACGACAAGAGCTATCCCTTCGTCCTGCTCACGAAGGAGCAATGGCCGCGGCTGGCCTTCCATCGCGGCCCGCGCGCGATCCCGGGGCGCTATTTCGGCCCCTATCCCAGCGCCGCGTCGGTGCGCGAGACGCTCAACCTGATGCACAAGCTGTTCCGCCTGCGCAGTTGCGAGGACAGCGTGTTCCGCAACCGCAGCCGGCCCTGCCTGCAGTACCAGATCGGCCGCTGCAGCGCGCCCTGCGTGGGACTGGTGGATGAGCGCGACTACGCCGATTCGGTGCGTCGCGCCACGCTCTTTCTCGAAGGCCGCAGCCGGGAACTGGGCGACGAACTGGGCGCGGCGATGCAGGCCGCCAGCGATGCGCTGGAGTTCGAGCAGGCCGCGCGCCTGCGCGACCTGATCGCCACCATCCGCAAGCTGCAGGCCCGCCAATACGTGGACGGCCGCAGCGCCGATCTCGACGTGCTGGGCGTGGCCATGCAGGGCGCCGCCGCCTGTGTGCTGCTGCTGGCGTTCCGCGACGGTCGCAACCTCGGCACCCGCGCGTTCTTCCCGAAGACCAACGGCGAGGACAGCGCCGCCGAGGTGCTGGCCGCATTCGTCTCGCAGTACTACGCCGAACAGCCGCCGCCCGCCGAGATCGTGCTGGACGGCGACATCCCTGAGCGCGAGCTGATCGAGCGGGCGCTGTCGGAACATGCCGGCCGCAGGGTCGAGTTGCGTACCAGCGTGCGCGGCGAGCGCGCGGCACACCTGGAGCTGGTCCGCCGCAACGCCCAGCTGACGCTGGCAACCGAGCTGGCCAGCAGCAGCGCACAGCAGGCGCGCGCGCTGGCGCTGCAGGAACTGCTGGATCTGCCGGCGCTACCGGCGCGGATCGAATGCTTCGACATCAGCCACACCATGGGCGAGGCGACGGTGGCCTCGTGCGTGGTGTTCGACGCGCAGGGTCCGGTGCGCAAGCAGTACCGCCGCTACAACATTGCCGGCATCGAACCCGGCGATGATTACGCGGCGATGCACCAGGCCCTGCAGCGCCGCTTCCGTTCCGCTGCCGAAGGCGAGCCGGACGCGGTCCTGCCGGATGTGCTGCTGATCGACGGCGGCGCCGGGCAGGTGGCGCAGGCGCGCGACGTGCTGACCGATGCCGGCATCACCGGGGTCGCGCTGGTCGGCGTGGCCAAGGGCCCGGAGCGCAGGCCCGGTGCGGAAACCCTGCTGCTGGCGGACGGCCGCGAAGTGCAGCCGGGCGCGGCCTCGCCCGCGCTGCAGCTGGTGCAGCAGGTGCGCGACGAGGCCCACCGCTTCGCCATCACCGGTCACCGCGGCAAGCGCCAGAAGGCACGCAGCAGCAGCCGGCTGGAGGACATCGCCGGCATCGGCCCACGCCGCCGCGCGGCGCTGCTGAAGCACTTCGGCGGCCTGCAGGGGCTCAAGGCAGCGCCGGTGGACGAACTGGCGAAGGTCGAAGGCATCAATCGCGCGCTGGCCCAGCGCCTGTGGGACAGCCTGCATGGCCTGGCCACGGATGCCGCCACGGGTGAGGGCGGCAAGTAGAATGCGCGCATGACCCTGACCATTCCGACCTGGCTGACGCTGGCGCGCATCGCCCTGATCCCGGTGCTGGTGGCGATCTACTACCTCGATTACCGCTGGTCCAACGTGGCGGCGACCGTGGTTTTCGTGGCGGCGGCGGCAACCGACTGGCTGGACGGCTGGATCGCGCGCCGCTATCGGCAGTTCTCGAAGTTCGGCGCCTTCCTTGATCCTGTCGCCGACAAGCTGATGGTGTCCACCGCGCTGGTCATCACCGTGCAGCACCACCACACCGTGTGGATGGCGTTGTGGGCCAGCGTCATCATCGGCCGCGAGATCGCGGTGTCGGCGCTGCGCGAGTGGATGGCCGAACTGGGGCAGCGCGCCAAGGTGGCGGTGGCGCTGGTTGGCAAGATCAAGACCACGGTGCAGATGATCGCGCTGGGCTTCCTGCTCTATCGTGAGCCGCTGCTGGGCATCCCGGTCTTCGTGGTCGGCGAATGGCTGCTGGCGGCGGCCGCCATCCTGACCCTGTGGTCGGGGTTCGAGTACGTGCGCGCGGCCTGGCCGGCGCTGCGCGCGGATGATGAAAAAAGTTTGTGAGAAGGTGTTGACGCACTGAAAAAATCCCGTAGAATGGCGGGCTCAACGCGGGAATAGCTCAGTTGGTAGAGCACGACCTTGCCAAGGTCGGGGTCGCGAGTTCGAGTCTCGTTTCCCGCTCCAGATTCAAGAAGCCCCGTTCGCGGGGCTTCGCTTTTTCCGGGACATGTCCCGGTGCGCACGCAGGTTGTTCGATGTCGCCAGAGGTCGCGCGATGTGGAAGAATCGAAGTGCGAAACGTCATCCGGCCGGGTGGCAGAGTGGTTATGCAGCGGACTGCAAATCCGCGTACGCCGGTTCAATTCCGACCTCGGCCTCCAAACATGAAACCCCGCTTCGGCGGGGTTTTTTGTTGTCTGGAGTAACGGGTCCATCGCGGTGGTCGTGGCATCGCGAAATCCCTGATCGCGTTGGAGGCTCGCGATTGCATGATGCGCGGGCCGCTCCTGCATCGGGCCAGATCGAGCGCACGCGCGCGGCGCGGCGGCTACCATGCAGTTCCCCATACGTCGGAACCGCCCATGACCCTCTCGATGCACGCCGCCTCCGTTCCCGTGTTCCAGCAGATGCTCGCTGCATTGGCGGGCGTCCTGTCCAAGGCAGAGGCGCACGCGGTTGATGGCAAGATCGAACCGGCCGCGCTGCTGCAGGCGCGCCTGTTCCCGGACATGTTCCCGCTGGCTCGGCAGGTGCGGATCGCATGTGACTTCGCCGCCAGCGTGTCGGCGCGGCTTGCGGGCGCAGAGGTGCCGGCTTACGAGGGGGGCGATGCGACATTCGCAGACCTGCGGCGGCGGATCGAAGCAACGCTGGCCTTCATCGGCGGCCTGGACGTGGCGGCTTTCGATGGCAGTGGAGCGCGCGAGCTGTTGTTGCGCCCGGGCACCCCCAAAGAACGCCGCATCGGTGGCCAGGCCTACCTGCTGGCATACGGGCTGCCGCAGTTCTTCTTCCATGTGACCACCGCGTACGATCTGCTGCGCCACAACGGCGTGGCAATCGGCAAGAAGGACTACATGGGCGCGTACTGACATGGACGCCGCCGATGCCCCGTTGTTGCTCAGCGCCGCCGAAGCGCGGGTGCTGGGCTGCCTGATCGAGAAGGAAGCGACCACGCCGGATGTGTATCCGTTGACCATCGCGGCGGCGCAGGGCGCGGCCAACCAGAAAACCGCGCGCGAGCCGGTGATGGCGCTGGAGGCGGGTGCGGTGAACCACGCGCTGCGCCAGCTGGAGGCCAAAGGCTTGGCCAAGCGGGTGTTTTCCTCGCGGGCGGAACGTTACGAACATTGCACCGCGCTGCATTTCAGCCTGTCGCCGCCGCAGGTGGCGTTGCTGGGCTTGCTGCTGCTGCGCGGCCCGCAGACCTCAGGTGAATTGCTGGCGCGCAGCGAACGCCTGCATGCTTTTACCGAGGCCGAAGATGTGCGCCACCAGCTGGAACGGCTGACCCTGCGTCAGCTGGTGGTGCAGCTGCCGCGCGGTGCGGGCCAGCGCGAGGATCGGTATGCACACCTGCTGTGCGGGCCGGTGGACGTGGAAACCGTTGCCGCGCGCCAGGTCAGGCCCGCTGCCGACCCCGCGACGTCAACGCTGGCGGCACGCGTCCTGGCGCTGGAAGCCGAGATGGCTGCGCTGCGCGAACAGGTCGAGCGGCTGGCGAGGGGTGTCGGCGCCAGGGAATGAGGCGCCCGCGGGCGCATCGGCTGACAAGTGTTTGCGTTAGGCTGGCGTTCGGCGCGGTGTGCCGGAATCCGCGTCCCTTCGAGTTGACCCTGGTGGCGGCGATCTACGTGGCCACGCAAGGCGCGAGGCTGTTCAACGTCCAGTCCGCCCCGATGCCGACACTGCTGTTGCACATGTCGGCAGCCGCGATCTCATGGGTGGCGATCGTCATGGCATGGCCTCGTTCCCGGCGCCATTTTTTCTAGTACGTGCGGCACTGCTTGAAGCGCACCGGCTTGCTGCTGCCGGCCGGTGGCTGCAGCTGCACGCGCGAGGCCGCCAGTTCCGGGTAGCGCTCGAGCAGCGGGCACAGGTCGGTGGTGGGGTCGACGTCTTCCGCGGACAGATACACCAGCAGGGTGGATTGGGTCGACCACAGCGCGCGATCGACGCCGAACAGCGTGGTGATGGCGTTGGCGGCTTCGCGCCTGCGCGCTTCCAGCGCGGCCGGTTCGGTGGGGACCACGCTGACCGGCGTCGGCTGCGGCGTCGGCTGCGGCGTGGTTGCGGCGGTGTGCGCGATGGCGTGCGCCGGCGCGTCGATCTGCGGCGCGGCATCTCCGCCGACGGGCTGCATGCCCTGCGCCAGCATCCAGGCCAGGCCGCCGATCACCGCGGCGCCGCCCCAGGCCAGCCCGATCATCCTGGTTGCGGTGGCATTTGAAGGCACGGCTTCGGCGGGTGCGGTCCCGCCGCTGACGTAGGGCCGCACTTCCGGCCACAGGCTTTGTCCGTCGATCAGTTCGATGTTTTGCTGGCGAGCGATGCGGGCGGCTTCTTCTTCGAAACGGCCAGGCGTGACCACGATGACTTCACCGGTGCCGCGCAGGGTGGCGGACTTGGCCAACCCCAGCAGCGCCTGCGCGCCGACCACAGCCCCGCTGCCGTACTTGCAGGACAGCAGGGTGCGAACGCCCTCGCGCTCCAGCACGATGTCGCTGCCATCGGTGGGGATGCCGTCGGCGGGCAGGCCTTCTTCCGTCGCGACCCGATAGCCGCGCGCACGCATCACCTGCAGCACCAGCTTGGCGAAGTCGCGCCAGCGCAGCTTGCTCAGTTCGTCGGCGCTGCGCTCCGTGGATGCGGGCGCCGGTCGCGCGGCCTGATTGCGGCGCAACCAGGCAGTGAGTCCGAGGCCGGACAGGGCGAAGACGATCAGGGCGATCAGGGTAGGCATCATGCGGTTCGTACAGCGGAGGACGTGGGCGGCGCCACTATACCCACTGGAACGTGGAACGCAGGTGCGGACAGGACACGCCCGGCCGTTTTCAGAGGGCCGGACGTGCCGATGCAGATGGGCGGGGTGGCCGCAAGCGCTGGTCGCGAGGCGTGGCCGGTGGCCCGAGGACCCGGCCAGCGCAGGGGGATCAGGCGTTGCCGGTGTCGCTGCTGGCGGCGGCGGCGGGTGCGGGCGCCTTGGCCGGCTTGCGAGCCTTGGCGACCTTGCTGGTCTTCTTCGTGGCGGGTTTGGCGGCGGGCTTGGCGACCTTGCCCGCGGCCTTGGCCGGCTTGCGGGCGGCCGGCTTGGTCTTGGCGACAGGCTTGGCCGGCTTGCGCGCCGGCATGCTGCCGCCGGACTTGCGCAGCGCATCGGTCAGGCGCTCCACCCGATCGGTCAGGGCGTTGAGGTCATCGCGGCCGGGCACGCCCAGCTTCACCAGCGCGCGCTGCACGCGCTCCTCGAACACTTTTTCCAGCTTGTCCCAGGTGTCGGCGGCGCGTTCGCGGGCCTGATCGACGTGACCTTCCACTGCGTCGCGAACCACGGTGGCGCGGTGGCCGGCGAACTTGCGCGCGGTCTGCTCCAACGACAGGCCGTCACGCACCAGGGTTTCGAACAGCTTGCTGCCCTCGGACTGCGCGCGGTTGAACGCACCCATCCCGGCCAGCCAGATCTGCTGCGCCGATTCGGTGATCGACTTCGGGTTGATGCTGGCGCGCGGCTTGCCGGTGGCTGCCTTGCTGGTGCCTGCCTTGCGGGCGGTGCTGCGTGCGGTCTTTGCGGCGGACTTCTTGAGCTTGGCCATGGCGTACTCCCCGCGTCGTGGCGACGCATGCGTGATAAGGATTGCAGCGCAGGATCGGACGACCGTCTAGAGCATTCACACCATGCCGCGGCGGCGCAGGCTGCGTTCGATGTCGTCCAGGGCGTGGGTGAGCCGGGCGGTGGCGTCGGTGACGCGCGGCGCCGGCGGCAGATGCGCCAGGATCGAACGCGGGCGGTCGGCGATCACCTCCTCGCGCAGGGTGATGCCGTGGCGGGCCAGCACCGGTTCCAGCTGCGAACGGCGTTCGCGCAGGTCGGTCAGGGTGTTGCGGTAAGCCAGCTGCGAGATCCGCCGCCGCGCCGAGAAGCTGAAGATGTTGGTGTAGAAAAGCTCGCGGTCGGCGGCATTGGGTTCGAACACCACCTGGTCGATCCCCGGGTACTGCTGCGGGTAGCGCGCCAGTCCCACCTGCATGCGCGACTGCAGCATGGTGCGCAGGGTCTGCGACAGCACGCCGGGCAGGCCGGCCTGGATGATGCGGCGGTCGCTGAAGCGGTGCGCCTGCGCGTCCTCGCTGGCGTCTTTCCCGGGATTGAACGGCACCAGCGGATTGATTCCCAGCATCAGGTCGACGTCGCGGTCCAGCACCACCGAGGCGTGCATGGTGCGGCGCAGGGCGCCGTCGACGAAATGGCGGGTGCGGCCGGCGCGGTCGGCCATTTCCACCGGCGGATACAGCCCCGGCAGCGCCGCGCTGGCCTGCACCGCACGCGAGATCGGCACCTCGTCCCAACCGACATCGCCGAAGCGCACCGCCTCGCCGCTGTCCAGGTCCACGCCGATCACGTACAGCGCACGGTCGAGCATGCGGAAGTCATTGCTGCGACCGTGCCGGGAGAACACGTCGCGCAGGAAGCGCTCGACCTCGGCGTTGTCGAACAGCCCGGTGGGCACCAGGCTGCCGACCCGGTTGAGCAGGTCCGACCAGCGCGAATCGGTGCGGCCCGACCACACGTCGCGCAGCAGCCGCGCGGCCAGTTGCGGGGTGGCTGCGGCGCGCTTGAGGTATTCCCCCAGTGCCGGGCGCAGGAAGGTCTCCGGGCGGAACTGCACGTCTTCGCTGTCGCCGCTGATGAAGATCCGGCACAGCTCGGCGGTGTCCATCCGGTTGGCGAGGCCGGCGGCGAAGAACGCGCCCGAACTGACCCCGACGTAGCAGTCCAGCCGGGTCAGGTCGAGGCCGTCGCAGGCTTCGTCCAGCGCGCGCAGCGCGCCCAGTTCGTACATCGCGCCGACCGGCCCGCCGCCCGCGATCGCCAGCCCGATCCGCGGCGGATCATGGGTCGGGCGGGGGGCGTTGGCGGCGTGCAGGGACAGCATGCGGGCGGCTCTTGCGGGTTTTCCCGAGTGTAGCGGAGCGTCCTTGAGTATTGCGTCGGGAACCGGCGCGCGCCGACACTGCGCCCATGCAACCACGCACCGACCTGCATTCCCGGCTGGCACGCCGGCTGGCGCTGCACCAGCGCCTGTTCGACCCGGCGCTGGAGTCGCGCAACGATCTGGCCTGGTTGAAGCCGCTGCAGGCATGGCAGGCGCAGCGGCTGGAACGCAGTTTCGATGTCTTCCTGCGCGACCCGGCGCGGCGTCCGGCGGCGCGGTTCTTCCTGACCGACGTCTATGGCGACCATGACTTCAGCCGCCGTGACGCCGACATCGCGCGGGTGATCCCGATGATGCAGCGGCTGCTGCCGGCGGCGCTGCTGGAAACGGTGGCCGACGGCGTCGCCCTGGCGGCGCTCAGCCATGCGCTGGACCTGCGCATGGCCGAAGCGCTGCAGGCGCTGTCACCGCGCCAACGGGCGCTGGACGTGGCGCTGTATGCGCGCGCCTACCGGCGGGTGGGATTGCCGCGGCTGCGCCGGCGGCAGATCGAACTGATCGATGAAGTAGGGCACGGCCTGGCCGAGGCCCTGCGGCTGCCCGGCGTGCATTCGCTGCTGCGGCTGTCGCGGCTGCCGGCGCGGGCGGCGGGGCTGGACGCACTGCAGTCCTTCCTCGAACGCGGCTGCGCGGCGTTTGCCGAACTGGGCGATGTCGGCGATTTCCTCGGCGATATCCGGCGCAGCGAGACGATGGCGATGCAGCGGCTGTTCGCCGGCGATCGCGATCCGTTCGGCGGCGGCTGACGCAGGCGCCAGCAGCGCCCCTTCATCTGCGGGCCGGCTGTGGCCGGATCAGCGTGCGCCGAAGACCAGCAGCGCGGTCAGTGCGGCGGCCAGCAGCAGCGCGGCCAGCAGCAGCCACGGTACGCCCTGCGTCCAGCGCCGGCGCGGCGGTACGGGCGGGGCATCGGCCTCGGTGGGCGGCGCCGTGCGCGGCTGCTCGGCGGCTGGCGGCGGCGGGCCTTCCAGTACGAACCGGTGCTGTACCCCGAACGCGATCTGGTCGCCGCTGTGCAGGACTGCCTGGCGCAGCGGGCGACCGTTGACCAGCACGTCGGCGGCGGCATTGCGCAGCAGCGCCTGGCCGTTGCCGGCTTCCAGCAGCGCGTGCTCGGCAGCGATGCCGGCGCCTTCGATGCGCAGGTCGGCAGCCGCGGCGCTGCCGACATGGCACGGGCGATCCAGGCTGATGCAGCGGCCGTGGTAGGGGCCGCCGACACCGCGCAGCACCATCCGCAGGTTGCCGGCCGGGTCGCGCACCGCTGACGTGGAGGGCGACGGGGTGCGGTCGTCGTTGGCGGCGTACAGCAGCAGTTCGCTGCCGTCGGCATGGATGCTGTCGCCGGCGCGCAACATTGCCACCTGCTGCACCGGGCGGCCGTTGACATGGACGCCGCGCATGCCCTCGGTCACGGTCATCCAGATGCCGCGGCGGTCGTTGCAGAGCTGCAGCAGCGCGGGCCCGTCGGCCGCCACCGGGCCGAGCCCGACGGCAGTGCGGCCAAGCGCATGCACGCCTGGCTCCAGGGGCAGGTCGGGCTGGCGGCCATCGCAGAAGCGCAGGTGCAGGTCGTTCATCGCCGCGGAATCTAGCACGCGCTGGCGCCGCCCCGGCTGTTCGCGCGCCGCTGCACGCGGCAGAATGCGGCAACACCCGCCATTGCCATCACCATGTCACGCATCGATATCCGCCACGCCCATGCCCTGCCCAAGCCGCAAGCCCGCAAGGCGGTGGAAGAGGTCGCACGCAAGCTGCAGGAACGGTTCCAGGTCGAGTGCGGCTGGGACGGCGACATGCTGAACTTCTCGCGCTCCGGCATCGACGGCCACATCGCGCTGGAGGAAGGCGGGCTGCACGTGTTCGCCAAGCTCGGCTTCCTGGCGGCGATGTTCAAGGACCCGATCGAGGCGGAGATCAAGCGGGTGCTGCAGGAACGGTTCTGAGCGCCGGCGTCGCCCGCGCGGCGCCGCCGGTCAGGGCTGCAGCAGGTGTGCGATGACCTCGCGCAACCCGTCTTCCAGCAGCGTGCGGTCGAGATCCGGTTCGCGGGTTTCGCGCAGGCGCATGCCTTCGAACAGCAATTGCAGCACCAGCACCCGCTTGGGGATGTCCTGCGGGGCGATGCCCGGGCCGCCGGCCTGCTGGTCGCGCCCCAGCCATTCCTGCAGCGACCGCCGCAGCTGGCGGTCGAAGTGCTGCACCGCCGCCGCGATCTGCGGATCGCGGGTGGCCTCCGCGGACACCTCCAGCAGCAGCGGTGCGCTGAGGTGGCGGCCGTCGGCATCGCGCTGGCTGCCGTAGGTGTCGGCCAGCTCCTTCGCCAGGTCGACCTTGCGATTGAGGCGGATGTCCTCGCGCACCAGGTCCAGCTGGCGCTGCACGATGGCCTGGATGATCGCGGCCTTGTTCTCGAAGTAGCGGTAGATCAGGCCCGGGCTCATGCCGGCGGTTTCGGCGATCCTGGCCATGCCGGCGGCGTGGAAGCCGTGCTCGATGAAGCACTGCTGCGCGGCCTGCAGGATGCGTTCGCGCTGCGCCTGGGTGCGCGCTTCGGCCTTGCTGCTGCGGGGGCGCGGGGTGTTCATGGGCGGGCTTGGCTGCGGCGTGGAAGCAGCGCACGGTACAGCAATCGCGCGCGCGCCCGCGTGCGGGTGTGGCGGAGCGGTGCGGCCACCGGACGCGGCGATGCGGTCACGGCGGGCTGCCGTCGCCCGGCTCGGTTTCCGGGTCGTTGCGGTGGCGGGCGTCGAACAGCTTCTCGATCACCAGATAGAACAGCGGGATGAAGAACACGCCCAGCGCGGTGCCGACGATCATGCCGCCCAGCACGCTGGTGCCGATGACCTGCTGCGCGCCGGAGCCGGCACCGCTGGCGATGGCCAGCGGCAGCACGCCCAGGCCGAATGCCAGCGAGGTCATGATGATCGGACGCAGGCGGTCGTGGACGGCGTGCATGATCGCCGGGATCAGGTGCATGCCGTGCTTTTCCAGGTTCTGCTTTGCGAACTCGATGATCAGCACCGCGTTCTTGCTGGTCAGGCCGATGGTGGTCAGCATGCCGACCTGGTAGTACACGTCGCGCTCGAACCCGCGCAGGTTGGAGAACAGCGCTGCGCCGAGGATGCCCAGCGGCGCCACCATCAGCACCGCGGTCGGCACGCTCCAGCTTTCGTACAGCGCGGCCAGCACCAGGAACACGATCAGGAACGACAGTGCGTACAGCATCGCGGTCTGCGAGCCGGCCTGCCGTTCCTGATAGGACATCGCGGTCCATTCCAGCGCGATGCCTGCCGGCAGCCTGGCCACCAGCGCCTCCATCTCGTCCATCGCCTCGCCGGAGCTGGAGCCGGCGGCGGCCTGGCCCTGGATCTCCATCGACGGCACGCCGTTATAGCGCTCCAGCCGCGGCGAGCCGTATTCCCAGCGGGTGGTGGCGAAGGAGGAGAACGGCACCATCTCGCCGGTCTTGTTGCGCACCGACCATTTGAGGAAGTCCTCCGGCACCATCCGGAACGGCGACTCGGCCTGCATGTACACGCGCTTGACCCGGCCGCGGTCGATGAAGTCGTCCACGTAGGCGCCGCCCCAGCCCACCGCCAGGGTCTGGTTGATCGCGGCCACCGGCACGCCCAGCGCTTCCGCCTTGGCCGGGTCCACATCCACCCGCAGCTGCGGCGTGTCCTCCATGCCGTTAGGGCGCACGTTGGCCAGCAGCTTGCTTTGCGCGGCCATGCCGAGCAGCTGGTTGCGCGCGTCCAGCAGGGCCTTGTGGCCCAGCCCGGCGTTGTCCTTCAGCATCAGGGTGAAGCCGGCGGAGGTGCCCAGCTCGGGCATCGGCGGCGGCGAGAACGCGAAGATCATGGCGTCCTTGATCTGCATCAGCGCTCCCATCGCGCGGCCGGCGATGGCGCTGGCCTGCGATTCCGGCGTGGTGCGTTCGCTCCAGTCCTTGAGCTTGATGAAGGCCATGCCGGTGTTCTGGCCGGCGCCGGCGAAGCTGAAGCCCTGCACCATCAGCACCGACTCGACGTTGTCCTTTTCCTGGTCGAGGAAGTGGTTCTCCATCTTGTACATCGCCTGCAGGGTGCGCTCCTGGCTGGAGCCCACCGGCGCCTGCACCATCGCCATCAGCACGCCCTGGTCCTCGTCGGGCAGGAACGAGCTGGGCAGGCGCAGGAACATCAGGCCCATCGCCACCAGCAGCGCGGCGAATACCGCCATGAAGCGGCCGGGGCGATGCAGGATGCCCTTCACGCCGCGCTGGTAGCGCGCGCTGCCGCGGTCGAAGCGGGTGTTGAACCAGTCGAAGAAGCGGCCCAGCGGCCCGCCGGCGTGGACGTGGTGCTCGCCCGTCTTCATCGGCTTGAGCAGGGTGGCGCACAGTGCCGGGGTCAGCACGATGGCGACGATCACCGAGAACCCCATCGCGGTCACGATGGTGGCGGTGAACTGGCGGTAGATGATGCCGGTGGAGCCGGACATGAAGGCCATCGGCACGAACACCGCCGCCAGCACCACGCCGATGCCCACCAGCGCGCCGGTGATCTGGTCCATCGACTTGCGTGCGGCTTCCTTCGGCGGCAGGCCTTCCTCGGCCATCACCCGCTCGACGTTCTCCACCACCACGATGGCGTCGTCCACCAGCAGGCCGATCGCCAGCACCATCGCGAACATGGTCAGCATGTTGATCGAGAATCCCAGCGCGTAGAGCGTGGCGATGGTCGCCAGCAGCACCACCGGCACCGCGATGGTGGGGATCAGGGTGGCGCGGAAGTTCTGCAGGAACAGGTACATCACCAGGAACACCAGCACGATCGCTTCGACCAGCGTCTGCACCACGCTCTTGATCGATACCCGCACGAACGGGGTGGTGTCGAACGGCACCACCGTCTTCAGCCCGGCGGGGAAATAGGGCTCCAGTTCCTTCAGCCGCGCGTTGACCGCGTCGGAGGTGTCCAGCGCGTTGGCGCCGGTGGCCAGCGAGATGGCCACGCCCACGGTGGGCTGGCGGTTGTAGCGGGCCACGAACTCGTAGGTTTCCGGGCCGATCTCGACCCTGGCCACGTCGCCCAGGGTCAGGGTGGAGCCGTCCGGGTTGGCGCGCACGATCACGTCGCGGAACTGCTCGGGGGTCTGCAGCCGGTCCTGCGCGTTGATGGTGGCGTTGAGCTGCTGGCCCTCCACCGCCGGCGCGCCGCCCAGCTGGCCCAGCGCGACCTGCGCGTTCTGCGCCTGCAGGGCGGACAGGATGTCGGCAACCGCCAGCTTGTAGCCGTCCAGCTTGCCGGGGTCCAGCCAGATCCGCATCGCGTACTTGGAACCGAACACCTGCAGGTTGCCGACGCCGGGCACGCGGCTGAGCGGGTCGGCCACGTTGGAAACGATGTAGTCGCCGATATCGTCGCGGCCCAGCTTGCCGTCCTCGGACACGAAGCCGACCACCATCAGGAAGCCGGCCGAACCCTTCGAAGTCACCACGCCCTGCCGCTGCACTTCCTGCGGCAGCAGCGGCATCGCGGTCTGCAGCTTGTTCTGCACCTGCACCTGGGCGATGTCGGGGTCGGTGCCGTTCTCGAAGGTCAGCCGCACCTCGGCGCGGCCCACGCCGGAGCTGTTGGAGGCCATGTAGATCAGGCCGTCCAGGCCTTTCATCTGCTGCTCGATGACCTGGGTCACCGAGTCCTCCAGCACCTTGGCGGAGGCGCCGGGATAGATCGCGCTGACGCTGATGGTGGGCGGCGCGATCGAGGGATAGCGCTCCACCGGCAGGTTGCGCAGCGAGACGATGCCCGCAAGCATCATCAGGATCGCGATCACCCAGGCGAAGATCGGGCGATCAATGAAGAAACGTGCCATGGCCTGGCTCCCTTACTTGGCCGGCGCGGCGGGCGCGCCTTGCTCGACCGCGCGCACCGGCGCGCCGGGCTGGATCTTCTGCAGGCCTTCCACGATCACCCGGTCGCCCGGCTTCAGGCCGTCTTCCACCAGCCAGCTGGCGCCGACCGTGCGGCTGACCGTCACCTGCCGCAGCGCGGCCTTGCCCTCGGCATCCACCACCATCGCGCTGGCCTGGCCCTTGGGATCGCGGCTCACGCCCTGCTGCGGCACCAGCAGCGCGTTGCGCCGCACGCCGTTGGCGAGTACGGCGCGCACGTACATGCCGGGCAGCAGCACCTGGTCGGGATTGGGCACCACCACGCGCACGATGAAACTGCCGGTGGTCGGGTCGACCGTGGTTTCGGCGAAGCTCATTCGCCCGGCGTGGGCATAGCGGCTGCCGTCCTCCAGCACGATGCCCACCGGCACCTCGTCGGTGCTGGCCAGGTTGCCGGCCGCCGTTTCGCGCCGCAGCTGCAGCAGCTCGGCGCTGGACTGGCTGAGGTCGATGTACATCGGATCCAGCTGCTGGATGGTGGCCAGCGCGGCGGGCTGGCCAGCGTTCACCAGCGCGCCGGCGGTCACCGCCGAGCGGCCGATCTTGCCGCTGATCGGTGCGCTGACGCGGGTGAAGCCCAGCGGCACGTTGGCGCCCTGGACCCCGGCCCGGGCGGCGCGCAGTTCGGCCTGCGCCTGCCGCAGCGCAGCCTGCGCATTGTCGTTGTCCTGCTTGCTGATCACCTGCGTCTTCGCCAGTTCGGCCGAGCGCGCCGCCTTCAGGCTGGCGGTGGTCAAGGCCGCCTGCGCCCGCACCACCTGCGCCGCGGCGGCGTTGCGGTCGGCGAGGAAGGCGGTGTTGTCGATCTGGTACAGCGCCTGGCCGGCGCGGACGCTGCCGCCTTCGGTGAACAGCCGCTGGCGGACGATGCCGGTGACCTGCGGGCGCACCTCGGCGATCAGCGACGGGGTGACCCGGCCGGAGAGTTCGCGGCTCAGGGTCACGTCGCTGGATTTCAGCGTCACCACCGTCACTTCCGGCGGCGGCATCTGCGCGGCGGCGGGCGGCGCGTTGCCGCCGCAGGCGGAAACGGCAAGGGCGACGGCGATCAACGTCAGTGGCAACGCGGCGCGCGGACGAAAGCTGGACATGGGGGGCCTTGGAGGGGGAGGGCCGCCTTGCGGCGGCGGGCTGTCGGAAAGATGTTAAGAATGAACGATCATTCTCTTTTTGTCAAAGACGACAGGGGAACATGACTTGTTGCAATGGAAATCAACGGTGCGTGCGTGCTGCAGTGCGGCATACTCCGAAGACCCTTCGCAAATTCCGGATCGCCGATGTCACGCGCCTACAACTTCAGCCCCGGCCCCGCGACGCTGCCGGAACCCGTGTTGCGCCAGGCGCAGGCCACGATGCTGGAGTTCGGCGATTGCGGTGCGTCGATCCTGGAAATCAGCCACCGCGGCCCGGACTTCATTGCGGTGGCGCAGCAGGCCGAGGCCGACCTGCGCACCCTGCTGTCCATTCCCGACGACTATGCGGTGGTCTTCGCCGCCGGCGGCGCCACCACCGTGCAGGCGCTGCTGCCGCTGAACTTCGCCGCGCCCGGCCAGGCCTGCGACTACGTGGTCAGCGGCCACTGGGGCAAGACCGCGATCCGGCAGGCCGCGCACTGCGTGGACGCGCGCACCGCCGCCAGCAGCGAAGCCGGCGGCTTCCGTGACGTGCCGGCGCGCGCCGACTGGCAGCTGTCGCCCGATGCCGCCTATGTCCACCTCACCGCCAACGAAACCATCCACGGTGTCGAGTGGCGCGACGCGCATTTGTCCGAAGCCGTCGAAGCCGGCAACGCGCCGCTGGTCGCCGACTTCAGCTCCTCCATCGCCTCCGAGCCACTCGACATCGCGAAGTTCGGCGCGATCTACGCGGGCGCGCAGAAGAACCTGGGTCCGGTCGGCATCAGCGTGCTGATCGTGCGCCGCGACCTGCTGGAACGCAGCGGCCAGCCGCGCGCGCCGATCTTCGACTACGCCGCGCAGGCCAGGGCCGAGTCGATGCTCAACACCCCGCCCAGCTGGAACTGGTACGTGCTGGGGCTGACCGTGAAGTGGATGCTGGACGAAGGCGGCGTGGCCGAGTTCGCCCGCCGCAACGCGCGCAAAGCGGCGCTGCTGTACGCCGCCATCGATGGTTCCGGCGGCTATTACCGCAACGAGGTGGCGCCGGGCGCGCGTTCGCGCATGAACGTGCCGTTCTTCCTGCACGATCCCGCGCTGGACAGGACTTTCCTCGATGAGGCGAAGCAGGCCGGGCTGGTGGCGCTGAAGGGCCATCGCGTGCTCGGCGGCATGCGCGCCTCGCTCTACAACGCCATGCCGGAAGCCGGGGTGCAGGCACTGGTCGATTTCATGCGGGAGTTCCAGCAGGCCCATGGCTAAGAAGACTTCGACCACGACGAAAACCACGTCGAGCAAGCTCGCGCAGAAGCGCGTCAGGAAGCCCGCGGAAAAGCCCGCGAAGAAATCCGCGAAGAAGGCTGTGGCTGTTGCCGAAACCAGGCTCGACCTGGCGCAGGTGCGCACCCAGATCGACGGCATCGACCTGCAGATCCAGCAGCTGATCGCCGAGCGCGCCAATTGGGCACAGCAGGTGGGCAAGGCCAAGGGCAAGCTGGCGGCGGCGGTGGACTACTACCGCCCCGAGCGCGAGGCGCAGGTGCTGCGGCGGGTGGTGGACCGCAACGACGGCCCGCTGGCCGACGACGTGCTGGTGCGGCTGTTCCGCGAGGTGATGTCGGCCTGCCTGGCCCAGCAGGAGCCGCTGAAGATCGGCTATCTGGGCCCGGAGGGCACCTTCAGCCAGCAGGCGGTCTACAAGCATTTCGGCCACTCCGCGCATGGGCTGCCGCTGGGCAGCATCGAGGAGGTTTTCCAGGAAGTCGCCAGCGGCAGCGCCGATTTCGGCGTGGTGCCGGTGGAGAACTCCGGACAGGGCACGATCCAGGTGACCCTGGACCTGTTCCTGACCTCGCCGCTGCGGATCTGCGGCGAAGTGGAGCTGCGCGTTCACCAGTACCTGCTCTCGCGCAGCGGCCGGCTGGAGGACGTGGAGCGCATCTTCGGCCATCCGCAGGCGCTGGCGCAGGCCGGCGGCTGGCTGCGCACCCATCTGCCGGGGGTGGAAAGGATCCCGACGTCCAGCAATGCCGAGGGCGCGCGGCGCGCGCGCAATGCCGACGATTCGGCGGCCATCGCCGGCGAGTCCGCGGCGGTGGTGTACGGCCTGCGCAAGATCGCCGGCCCGATCGAGGATCGCAGCGACAACACCACCCGCTTCCTGGTGATCGGCCGGCAGCCGTTCCCGCCGTCGGGCAACGACCGCACCTCCCTGCTGGTGTTCATCCGCGACCGCCCCGGCGCGCTGTACGGCGTGCTGGAGCCGCTGGCCCGCCGCGGCATCAGCATGAACCGGATCGAATCGCGCCCTGAACACGGCCACAAGTGGCAGTACGCGTTCTTCATCGACGTGGCCGGCCACTGCGAGGAGTCGCCGCTGAAGGACGCGCTGGCGGAAATCAACGCGGCCGGCGATGAAGTGCGCGTGCTGGGTTCCTATCCGGTGGCGATCCTCTGAGATGATCGACTTCGCTTCGCTTGCCAACGCAGGCATCCGCGCGCTGCGCGCCTACGATCCCGGCCATGACCTGGTGGCGCTGCGTCGCGCCGCGCCTCGGCCGCTGCTGGAGTTGGGGTCCAACGAGAATCCGCACGGCGCCAGCCCGCGGGCGATACAGGCTGCGATCGCCGCGCTGGACGGCGCGCATGTGTATCCCGATCCGCTCGGCGGCGACCTGAAACGCGCCCTGGCCGACGGCCTTGGCGTGGAAATCGCCGACATCGTGCTGGGCAACGGCTCGCACGAATTGTTGATGCAATTCGCGCAGGTGTTCGCCGGGCCGGGCGATGAGGTGGTGGCATCGCAATATGGTTTCGCCGTCTATGCGCTGGCCGCGCAGGCAGCGGGCGCGACGCTGCGGCTGGCGCCCGCCTTGCCGCCTGCGCACGCGATGCCGCGCGGCCACGACCTCGATGCGCTGCGCGCGGCGATCACCCCGCGCACCCGGCTGGTGTACCTCGCCAATCCCAACAATCCCACCGGCACCTGGTATTCCGGCGCGGCGTTCGAAGCCTTCCTTGCCGGCGTACCGGCACAGGTGCTGGTGGTGGTGGACGAGGCGTATGCGGAATTCGTCGATGCGCCGGACTACGCCAGCGCGCTGCCGCTGCTGGCGACGCATCCGAACCTGGTCGTCACCCGCACCTTCAGCAAGGCGCATGCGCTGGCGGGGCTGCGGGTGGGCTACGCGCTGGCGCATCCGGCCTGCGTCGCGGTGATGGAGCGGGTGCGCGAAAGCTTCAACGTCAATGCGCCGGGGCTGGCGGCGGCGCAGGCGTCGCTGGCGGACGCCGCGCATCTTGCCGCTTCGCTGGATGCCAACCGCGAGCAGCGGCAGGCGCTGTCCGGCGCGCTGCGCTCGCGCGGATTGGCGGTGTCGCCCTCGCAGACCAATTTCCTGCTGGTCGAGTTCGGCGATCGCACCGCGCGCGTGGAGGCGGCGCTGCTGGCGCGCGGGGTGATCCTGCGGCCGATGGGCGGCTACGGGCTGGGCGACTGCCTGCGCATCACCGTGGGCACGCAGGACGACAACGCGCGGCTGCTGGCCGCGCTGGACGAGGTGCTGGCGTGAGTGGGGCGAAGGATTGGGTGGCGCGCACGGGCGCGCCGCTGCGCGGGACGCTGGCGATCCCCGGGGACAAGTCGATCTCGCACCGGGCGGTGATGTTCGCGGCGCTGGCCGACGGCGTCTCCACCATCGACGGCTTCCTGGAAGGCGAGGACACCCGCGCCACCGCGGCGATTTTCGCGCGGCTGGGCGTACGTATCGAGACGCCATCGCCGTCGCGACGGATCGTGCACGGCGTCGGCATCGACGGCCTGCAGGCGCCCGACGGCCCGCTGGACTGCGGCAACGCCGGCACCGGCATGCGCCTGCTGGCGGGCCTGCTGGCGGCGCAGCGCTTCGATTCCGTGCTGGTGGGCGATGCCTCGCTGTCGAAGCGGCCGATGCGGCGGGTGACCGTGCCGCTGGCGAAGATGGGCGCGCGCATCGATACCGGAGACGGCGGCGCGCCGCCGCTGCGCATCCACGGCGGCCAGCCGCTGGCCGGCATCGACCACACCCTGGAGGTGGCCAGCGCGCAGGTGAAGTCGGCGCTGCTGCTGGCCGGGCTGTACGCCGCTGGTGAAACCGTGGTGCGCGAGCCGCATCCCACCCGCGACTACACCGAACGGATGCTGTCGGCGTTCGGCGTGGACATCGATTTTTCGCCGGGCTTCGCCCGCCTGCGCGGCGGCCAGCGCCTGCGCGCCACCGACGTGGCGGTGCCGGCGGATTTCTCCTCGGCGGCGTTCTTCCTGGTAGCGGCCAGCATCGTGCCGGGTTCCGAACTGCGCCTGCGGCAGGTGGGATTGAACCCGCGCCGCACCGGCCTGCTGCAGGTGCTGCGGATGATGGGCGCGGACATTCGCGAGGAAAACGCCGCCCTCCACGGCGGCGAACCGGTGGCCGACCTGGTGGTGCGGCATGCGCCGCTGCGCGGCATCGAGGTGCCGGAGGCGCTGGTGCCGGACATGATCGACGAGTTCCCGGCGCTGTTCATCGCCGCCGCCTGCGCCGAAGGTGCCACCGTGGTGCGCGGCGCGGCCGAACTGCGGGTCAAGGAATCCGACCGCCTCGCGGTGATGGCCGCCGGCCTGCGCACGCTGGGCCTGCGCGTGGATGAAACCGCGGATGGCGCCACCGTCCATCCGGGCCCGCTGGGCAGCGGCACGATCGAAAGCCACGACGACCACCGCATCGCCATGGCCTTCGCGGTGGCCGGCCAGGTGGCCAGCGGCGCGGTGCGGATCCGCGATGTCGCCACCGTGGCAACCTCCTTTCCCGGCTTCGACACGCTGGCGCGCGGCGCGGGGTTCGGGTTGCAGGACCAGACAGGCGGGCAGGGCCGATAAAAAAACGGCGTCCCGGCAGCCGATGCAGCGGCGGGGACGCCTCGGGGGAGGGTGTTTCAGGCGCGGCCGTTCGAATGCGGCGCGCGCCGGCATGCCTCAGTTGCTGGTGACCGTGATGTGCTTGCTTTTGGTGTCCTTGCTGCAGTCGTCGATGTCTTCCTTGGTCATCGTCGCGTAGGGCTTGAAGGCGGGCAGGCTGGCCGCCAGCGCCTGCTGGCTGGCCAGCAGCGGCGGCAGCTGCGTGCACAGCTTCAGCGCCTCGGCTTCGATCTTCTTGCCCTCGGCTTCCATCCGCGCCTCGAACTCCTTCTCGGCCTGATCGCCGCCGAAGATCACCCCGAACACGCCGCCCAGCGCCTTGCCGGCCAGGTCGGCGCCCTGCGAGCCGATCGCCATGCCGGCATCGGCGATGCCCAGCACCTGGTTGCGATAGGTGAGCAGCTGCTGGCGCTGCGCGGCGGTGGTCTGCACCGGCTTGCCCTCGACCAGCAGATCGCCCTGCGGGCTGATTTCGGCCTTCGGCAGCTGGCTGTCGGACTTGCCGAACTGCTTGCCGTTGACGTTGATGTTGATGTCGCCGTTGATGCTCAGGTTGCCCTCGTGCAGCTCCTTGCGCGCATCGTCCAGGGCCCGATCCACCTGCCGGGCGATGAAGCCCTTGTTGGCGCTGTCGGCGGTGGGCGTGGCGGGGGGCGAGGGCGGCGCCGGCGGAGCGGGGGGCTGGCTGCAGGCCAGCAGCGGCAGGCTGGCGACAACCATGGAGGCCAGCAGGGAAACGTGCTTCATGGGGTTCTCCGAATCAGAGGCTGGCGAATTCGCGGCGGACGCTGTTCTCGCAGTCCTCCACGTCGTCGCGTTCCAGGTTGGCGTAGGGGCGGAACTGCGGCAGGCTGGCGGCCAGGCGCTGCTGCGAGTCCATCACCCGCGGCAGCATCCGGCAGATGCCGCGCACGCCCGGCTCCACCTGCTCGCGCACGGTACGCTCGACCCGCCGCTCCAGGCTGCCGGTCATGGCGCCAAACATCAGGCTTACCCAGGAGCCGCTGACGGCGTCCAGCGCCGCATCCGCGCTCTTCTGGCCGATGTCGATGCCTGCCTTGGAAATTTCCACCACCAGCCCGCGATACGCCAACAGCTGGCGGCGTTGGGCGGCGTCGATCCGTTGTGGCTTGCCGTCGATCAGCAGGTCGCCCTGCGGGGTGATCGCCGCTGCCACCTGCTTGGCGTCGCGGCGCTTGGCCTCGGACTGCTTGCCGAACTGCAGGTTGTCCTGCAGCTGCAGGTCCCCGGTGTCCAGCTCCAACTTGGCCTTGGCCAGCTCGGCCCGGACTTCCTTGCGGGCGTCGCCCAGTTCACGGCGGATCTCGGCACTGATGCCGGTGTCCGCCGGGCGGGGCGGCTGGGCCTGCGCTGCCAGCGGCAGCAGCAGGGTCAGGGCGGCGATGGGAAGAAAGCGCTTGGTCTGCATGGTCTTGTCCCTTGCGGCAATGCGGGTCATGGGAAAGCGGCTCAGTTGTCGTCGCGCCAGCGGCGCAGGCGGATGGCGGCGGTGATCATCGCGATGCCGGCACCGGCGCCGATCCACAGCTGCGGGCTTGCCAGCACCGAATACAGACCCTTCAGCAGCACCAGATGGTTGCCCAGCTCCTTGGCCTGCAGTCCTTGCAGATCCATCGCGGTGAACCAGGTGCCGGGGAACACGCCGCCCAGCAGGTGCGCCACCACGTTCTTCCAGAACCAGCTGCTGTCCAGGTTGAACATGTTCATCACGTCGAACCAGCTGATGAACACGCCGGCGAATACCGGGATCATGATCGCCCACAGGAACGGCTTGCTCTTCGACCAGGCCGAACACAGCAGCAGCCAGCCGGCGCTGGGCAAGGCCCACAGCGCGTACACCGGGATCGCCGCCAGCGCCAGGCCGGCATTGGCCAGCAGGTTGTCGGGGCTCCACAGCAGCGCGAACGGGTTGCCGTTGTGCAGCAGCACGAACGCGCTCAGCACCAGCAGGAAGGCGACCATGCAGGCGATGCCCACCGCGATCGCCAGCGTCGGCGCTACCACCAGGGCGCTGAGCGCCTTCGACAGCACGGTGTCGCGGTCGGACACCGGCAGCGACTTCCAGAACAGCACGCTGCGGTCCTTGCGTTCGTCGTACAGGCTGCCCAGGCAGTAGAAGAACACCACGAAGCCCAGCACCAGCAGCGGCCAGAACATCGCCGAGGCGGTGCTCAGGCTGATGCCGTCGGCGAGCCTCTGCACGTCCTCCGGCGACATGTTCTCGGTGATCAGGCTCAGGTCGAGGCCGTTGATCATCACCTGGCCGTTGATCTTCATCCCGGTGACGGCTTCACGGCGCATCGCCACTTCACCGAAGATCAGCGCCATCAGGGTCAGCAGCAGCGAGATGCCGCCGGCCCAGATCGGCGCCCAGAAGAAGCCGCCCTTGTGTTCCCAGAATTCGCGGCGCAGCAGCAGCTTCAGCTTGTGGGTGGGATGCGGCGGGGTGCGGGGCACGCTGGATTTGGCGACATCCATGCCCGCGGCGTCGTAGGCGGCGTTCATGCGTAGGTTCCTTTCATGGTGGCGACGAACAGGTCGGCCAGGCCGGGGGTGCGGGTCTCGCCCAGTGCGCCGAGTCGGGCGCGGTCGGCGCCGTCGAACATCATCACGGTCTTGCCGAACGGCAGGGCGCGTTCATCGATCGGCTGCAGGGCGCGTGCGGCATCCTGCTTGCCGGCGTCCACCAGCACCTCGGTGTAGCGCTCGCCCAGCGACTCCATTGGCGTGTTCAGCGCGATCTTGCCGTCGCGGATGAACATCACGTCGGTGAGGATGTGCTCGATCTCCTCGACCTGGTGGGTGGTGACCAGGATGGTCTTGTCCTCGTCGAAGTAGTCCTCCAGCAGGCGCTGGTAGAACTGCTTGCGGTAGAGGATGTCCAGGCCCAGGGTGGGCTCGTCCAGCACCAGCAGGCGGGCGTCGATGGCCATCACCAGCGCCAGGTGCAGCTGCACGATCATGCCCTTCGACATCTCGCGCACCTTCAGGCCCGGCTTGAGCTGGGTGCCCTCCAGGAAGCGCCGGCACTTGCCGGCGTCGAAGCGCGGATGCACCCCGGCGACGAACTCGATGGCCTGGGCCACGGTGATCCAGCGCGGCAGCACCGCCACGTCGGCGATGAAGCAGACATCGTTCATCAGCTCGTCGCGCTGGCTGCGCGGGTCCTTGCCCAGTACCTTCAGCTCGCCGTCGAACGGGATCAGGCCGAGGATCGCCTTGAGTGCGGTGGTCTTGCCGGCGCCGTTCGGACCGATCAGGCCGACGATGCGGCCGGAGAGGATGTCGAACGTGGTGTTGTCCAGCGCCAGCTTGTTCTTGTAGGCCTTGCGCAGGCCGCGGGCTTCAATGACGGGAGTGGTCATGGCGGTACTCACTTGGGTGCCCACTTCTGCTGCGGATCCAGCAGTTCTTCGATGCTCAGGCCCAGGCGCTGGATGCGTTCCATGACCAGCGGCCATTCCTCGTGGAGAAAGCGCTCGCGTTCGCTCTGCAGCAGGCGCGCGTTGGCGCCCTCGGTGACGTACATGCCCAGTCCCCTTCGTTTCTCGACGAGTTGTTCGTCCGCGAGCTCCTGGTAGGCGCGCGAGACGGTGATTGGATTCAGCTGGTACTCGGCCGCCACCTGGCGGACCGAGGGCAGCGCATCGCCCGGCTTGAGCACCCCGTCGAGCATCATCGCGACGACGCGGTCCTTCAGCTGGCGGTAGATCGGAGCGCTATCGCTCCATTCGACGGCAACCATGATTCAGCCCTGCGGCAGGAAGAAGGAAAAGAACGGCATCCGTACCGATTGATAGGAGCGGCGGGAGGCCCGACGCTCGCTGTTTGCAGCGATCGCCTCTGCCGGCTGGGCGGCGGTCGCGGCGGCGACCGTTGCGCTTGCCGGCGCGGAGACGGGAGCGACAACGGCAAGCGCGGTCGCGGAGGGGGCAGACGCTTCGATCGGGGCGCCGGCCAGCACGGCCAGGGTCAGCAGCGCACTGCAGGCCATTGCCGCGTTGAGGGAGTTGTGGAGCTTGCGGTTCATGGTGAACGTCCTGCTCTGGGGGTTCGGTGTTGTAGGCAACTATAACACTATAAAATTACCCGTCAAGCATTGTTTGACCCAACTGAAGTCATGGTTGCCCCGGCCCGGCTCACGGTCGGCCTGAATCGCTGCCGTGGCAGCCTGCGCGACAGGATTGCCGGCTGCCGCGGTGCAAACGACAATAGGTGCGTTCATGCGCCTGCGCGGCTCCTCGCCGCAGGTCATCCGGAGATCGACACGATGAAGTTTTCCCTGCGTGCGCTGGTCGCGCTGCTGGTGGCCGTACTGGCAGCTGCGCCGGTGCTGGCCCAGGACGGCGCCAGCCTCAGCGAGCGCGACAAGGTCGGTTACATGCTGGGCCAGGACGTGGCGCGGGACATCGGTCCGGGCCTGCCGGACGTGGACTTGGCCAGCTTCCAGAAGACCATCGAACAGGTCCTGGCCGGTGGCCAGCCGACGCTGGATGCCGAAGAAGCCAAACGCCTGTCGCAGGCGCTGATGCTCAATATCGGCGCGCGCAAGGCGGGCAAGCCGCTGGTGGCGCTGGACCGCGCCAAGGCGGGAATCCTTGCCGGCGCCAACATCGGCCGCCGGCTGGTCGGCCTCGGCGACGAATTCGACATGCCGATGTTCATGCGCGGCCTGAAGGACGGCGCCAATCCGGGCGCCAAGCCGCTGCTGGACCAGGCCCAGATCGACCAGGTCCGCACTGCGCTGTCCGCCCGCGTGGGCGCCGCCCGCGAGGCCCAGCGCAAGGCGCAGGGCGAGGCCGCGCTGAAGCAGGAGCAGGAGTTCCTGGCGAAGAACAAGCTGGTCAAGGGCGTGTTCACCACTCCCACCGGCCTGCAGTACATGGTGCTCAAGCAGGGCGACGGCGTGCGCCCGAAGCCCGGCCAGCGCGTGCGCGTGCACTACGTCGGCACGCTGCTGGACGGCAGCAAGTTCGACAGTTCGATAGACCGCGGCGAGCCGGCCGTCTTCGGCCTCGACCAGGTCATCAAGGGCTGGACCGAAGGCGTGGGCATGATGCCGGTGGGTGCCAAGTACCGGCTTTGGGTTCCCGCCACGCTGGGTTACGGTGACCGCGGCGCCGGTACCATCCCGCCCAATTCCACCCTGGTGTTCGACGTGGAACTGCTGGGCGTCGAATGAGTCCAACCTGATCGTGTTTCCGCCGGCGCCCGTCGCCATCCCCTTTTCGCATCCCGGAGTTTCCTGCAGATGAAGCCGCTCGTCCGTTCCACCGCCATTGCCGTCGCCACGCTGCTGGCGCTGTCCGCCTGCAAGGGCGAGAACAAGCCTGTCGAGGTTTCCTCCAGCAAGGCCGAAGCCGACAAGGCCACGACCGACAAGACCGGCTATCCGGGCCTGCCGACCGAGAAGGAGCAGGTCAGCTACACCATCGGCATGGCGATGGGCAAGCAGCTTTCCGAGATCAAGGACGAGGTCAACGTCGATACCGTGGTCAAGGCGCTGCGCACCCAGATGGACGGCGGCAAGGCGCTGGTCAACGACGAGCAGGCGCAGCAGATCATGCAGGCGTTCGGCCAGAAGATGCAGGCCAAGCAGATCGCCAAGATGATGGAAGAGGGCAAGGCCAACCTCGACAAGGGCGAGAAGTTCCTGGCCGAGAACGGCAAGAAGCAGGGCGTGGTCACCACCGCTTCCGGCCTGCAGTACCAGGTCGTCACCGATGGCAAGGGCGCCAAGCCCGGTGCCACCGACGGCGTCAAGGTCAACTACAAGGGCAGCCTGCTGGACGGCACCGAATTCGACAGCTCCTACAAGCGTGGCGAGCCGGCGGTGCTGCCGCTGCAGGGCGTGATCCCGGGCTGGGCCGAGGGCCTGCAGCTGATGCCGGTGGGCTCCAAGTACAAGTTCTGGATCCCGGCCAAGCTGGCCTACGGCGAGCAGGCGCCGCCGATGATCGGCCCGAACCAGGTGCTGGAGTTCGAAGTCGAGCTGCTGGAAATCGTCAAGGCGCCGTCCGGCAAGTAACCGCTGCCGAACACCGGGGGACGTATCCTTGCGATGCGTCCCCTTTTCTTTTGCCCACGGATACCGCGCATGCGCGTCTGCATTTTCGGCACCGGCTATGTTGGCCTGGTGACCGGCACCTGCCTGGCCGAGGTCGGACACGACGTGGTCTGCGTCGATGTCGACGCGGCCAAGGTCGAGGGCCTGAACAATGGCATCGTGCCGATCTACGAGCCCGGCCTGACCCCGATGGTGAAAGCCAACCACGCCGCCGGGCGGCTGCGCTTCACCACCGACGCCGGGGCCGGCATCGCCCACGGCGACGTGCTGTTCATCGCGGTGGGCACGCCGCCGGACGAGGATGGCAGCGCCGACCTGCAGTACGTGCGCGAAGTGGCGCGTACCATCGGCCGCCACATCGAGCGGCCGGTGGTGGTGGTGGACAAGTCCACCGTGCCGGTGGGCACCGCCGACAAGGTACGCGCCACCATCGACGCGGAGTTGACGGCGCGCGGCGCCGGCATCGACTTCGAAGTGGTGTCCAACCCCGAATTCCTGAAGGAGGGCGCGGCGGTCGAGGACTGCATGCGCCCGGACCGCATCGTCATCGGCACCTCCAGTGCGTCTGCGCTGGAGACGCTGCGCCGCCTGTACGCCCCGTTCAACCGCAACCACGAGCGCATCGTGGCGATGGACGTGCGTTCCGCCGAGCTGACCAAGTACGCGGCGAACGCGATGCTGGCGACCAAGATCAGCTTCATGAACGAAATCGCCAACATCGCCGAGCAGGTGGGCGCGGACGTGGAGATGGTGCGCAAGGGCATCGGCTCCGACCCGCGCATCGGCTGGCATTTCATCTATCCGGGCGCCGGCTACGGCGGCTCGTGCTTCCCCAAGGACGTGCAGGCGCTGGCGCGCACCGCCGCGCAGCACGGCGTGCAGCCGCGTCTGCTGGAGGCGGTGGAGGCGGTCAACGCCGCGCAGAAGGGTCACCTGTTCGAGCTGATGCAGCGCCATTACGACCTCGGCGAGGACGAAGGCCTGCGCGGCAAGACCATCGCGGTGTGGGGGCTGGCGTTCAAGCCGAATACCGACGACATGCGCGAGGCCTCCAGCCGCCGCCTGCTGCAGCAGCTGTGGGACGCGGGCGCCAGCGTGCGCGCGTTCGATCCCGAAGCGCTGGCCGAAACCCGCCGCATCTACGGCGAGCGCGAACACCTGGTGCTGTGCGGGAGCGCGGCGGATGCGGTGGAAGGCGCCGATGCGCTGGCCGTGGTCACCGAATGGAAGCAGTTCCGCAGCCCCGACTTCGCCATGCTGAAGGAGGCGCTGGCCGACGCGGTGCTGTTCGATGGCCGCAACCTGTACGAACCCGTCGAAGTGGAAGCCGCCGGCATCGCCTATTACGGCATCGGCCGCGGACGTTCGCTGCGCAAGGAAGAAGCATGACCGATCTCGAACACCGGCTGGTCGATCTGGAAACCCGGCTCGCCTTCCAGGAACAGGCGCTGCTGGAACTCAGCGACGCGCTGGCCGCCGCCCGCAGCGAGGAGGCCGGCAACGCGCTGCGCCTGCACCGCGCGCTGGAAGAATTGCGACAATTGCGCAGCGCGATGGCTGCAAGCCCGGTCACCGGCGATGCCGCCAGCGAACCGCCCCCTCCGCATTACTGACCGCCGCGACCGACATGATCAACTCCCTCCGCGACCAGCTGCTTGGCCTTGGCTTCAAGGATGCACCCAAGCCCGCCCCGCGACCGAAGCAGGACGCCCGCAAGCCACAGGCACCGCACGGCGGCAAGCCGGCCCATGCCGGCCGTCCGCCACAGCCGGGCCGGCCGCAGCAGCGTCCGCACAAGCCCGCGCAGAATCCGCACAAACCCGGGCAGAAGAAGATGTCGCGCGAAGACATCGATCTGGCCAAGGCCTACGCGATCCGCGCGCAACGGGAAAAGGAAGAGCGCATCGAGGCCGAACGCCTGAAGCAGGAAGAAGCACGCCTGCGCCGCGAGGCCAAGGCCAAGCTGGAAGACTTCCTCAAGGACAAGGCGCTGAATGCCGCCGAGGCGGAGCACGTCCGCCATTTCGAATACGGCGGCAAGATCAAGCGCGTGCACGTCACCGCAGAGCAGCTGAAGGCGCTCAATGCCGGCGAACTGGGCGTGCTGCAGATGAATGGCCGCTACCTGCTGGTGGATGCGGCCACGCTGGCCGAAGCCGAAGCGATCTTCGCCCAGGCGGTGGCGCTGAAGGTCGACCCCAACGCAACGGCCGAAGCCGATCCGTATTCCGACCCGGCGTATCAGGTGCCGGACGATCTGGTCTGGTGACCCCGCTTTTCGGTTGGCTCAATCCGGGTCGTAATCCAGATTGAACGACAGCCAGCGTTCCGCCTGCGCAAGGTCCACCCCCTTGCGTCGCGCGTAGTCGGCCACCTGTTCTCTGGTGACCCGCCCGACCACGAAGTACTTGCTGTCCGGGTGGCTGAAATACAGCCCGGACACGCTGGCCGCCGGATACATGGCGAAGTGGTCGGTCAGCTCGATGCCGGCCTTGGCGGTGACGCCCAGCAGGTCGAACAACACCCGCTTCTCGCTGTGCTCCGGGCAGGCCGGATAGCCGGGGGCGGGGCGGATGCCGCGGTAGCGCTCGGCGATCAGCGCGTCGTTGTCCAGCGTTTCGTCTGCCGCGTAGCCCCAGAACTCCTTGCGCACCCGCTGGTGCAGCCGTTCGGCGAAGGCTTCGGCTAGACGGTCGGCCAGCGCCTTGAGCAGGATCGCGCTGTAGTCGTCGTATTCGGCGCGGAAGCGCTCCAGATGCGGTTCGATGCCCAGCCCCGCGGTCACCGCGAAGGCGCCGATCCAGTCCTGCCTGCCGCTGTCCTTCGGTGCAACGAAATCAGCCAGGCACAGGTTGGGGCGTTCCACCGGCTTGTCCGCCTGCTGGCGCAGGAAGCGGAACCAGTGCGGCTCGCCGCCAACGTCCAGCACCACGTCGTCACCGACGCCGTTGGCCGCCCAGAAACCGCAGACGGCCTTCGCCGTGAGCCACTTCTCATCGACGATCTTGCGCAGCATCGCGCGCGCGTCTCGGTACAGTTCGCTGGCCTGGGCGCCGACGATTTCGTCGGTGAGGATCGCCGGATATTTGCCGGCCAGCTCCCAGGCGTTGAAGAACGGTGACCAGTCGATGCAGTCCACCAGCTCGGCCAGCGGGTAGTCGTCGAACACGTGCAGCCCGGGCTGCTTCGGCGCCGGCGGGGTGTAGCTGCTCCAGTCGTACTTGAACGAGTGCGCGCGCGCCTTCTCCAGCGACACCAGCCGCTTGCCGTCGCCGCGGTTGCGGTGGCGCTGGCGCACGTCGGCGTAGTCGTTGGCGGCGGCCTGCACGAAATCGCCGCGCAGCTCCGGGCTCATCAGCGACTGCGCCACGCCCACCGCGCGCGAAGCATCCTTCACCCAGATCGTCGGCGATTTGTAGTGCGGGTCGATCTTCAGCGCGGTATGCGCGCGCGAGGTGGTGGCGCCGCCGATCAGCAGCGGCATGGTGAAGCCCTGCCGCTGCATCTCGCGGGCGACGTGGCTCATCTCCTCCAGCGAGGGCGTGATCAGGCCGGACACGCCGATCATGTCGGCGTTCTCGGCGATCGCGGTGTCGAGGATCTTCTGCGCCGGCACCATCACCCCGAGATCGATCACCTCGAAGTTGTTGCAGGCCAGCACCACGCCGACAATATTTTTGCCGATGTCGTGCACATCGCCCTTGACCGTGGCCATCACGATCTTGCCGTTGCTCTTGCCGACATCGCCGGTGCGCAGCTTCTCGGCCTCGATGTAGGGCAGCAGGTGCGCCACCGCCTTCTTCATCACCCGGGCCGACTTCACCACCTGCGGCAGGAACATCTTGCCGGCGCCGAACAGGTCGCCGACCACGTTCATGCCGTCCATCAGCGGGCCTTCGATCACGTCCAGCGGCCGGGTGGCCTGCTGGCGCGCTTCCTCGGTGTCTTCCACCACGTACTGGTCGATGCCGTTCACCAGCGCGTGCGAGAGCCGTGCGGCCACCGGTTGCTCGCGCCACTGCAGGTCTTCGACCTTCTTCTCGCCCTTGCGCTTCTTGTAGTTGTCGGCGATCTCCAACAGCCGCTCGGTGGCGTCGTCGCGGCGGTTCAGCACCACGTCCTCGACCCGCTCGCGCAGTAGCGGGTCCAGCTGGTCGTACAGCGGCAACGCGCCGGCGTTGACGATGCCCATGTCCATGCCGGCCTTGATGGCGTGGTACAGGAACACCACGTGGATCGCCTGCCGCACGGGCTCGTTGCCGCGGAAGCTGAAGCTGACGTTGGAGACGCCGCCGGAGATATGGCTGTACGGGAACAGCCGGCGCAGCTCGCGCGCGGCCTCGATGAAATCGACCGCGTAGTTGTTGTGCTCTTCGATCCCGGTGGCGATGGCGAAGCAGTTGGGGTCGAAGATGATGTCCTCGGGCGGGAAGCCGATCTGTTCGGTCAGCAGCTTGTAGGCGCGTGCGCTGATCTCCACCTTGCGCCGTGCGGTATCGGCCTGGCCGACCTCGTCGAAGGCCATCACCACCACCGCGGCGCCGTAGCGGCGCACCAGCCGGGCCTGGCGCAGGAACTCGTCTTCGCCTTCCTTCATCGAGATCGAATTGACGATGCCCTTGCCCTGCAGGCATTTCAGGCCGGCCTCGATCACCGACCACTTCGAGCTGTCCACCATCACCGGCACCTTGGCGATGTCCGGCTCGGCGGCGATCAGGTTGAGGTATTCCACCATCGCCTTCTCGGAGTCGAGCAGGCCCTCGTCCATGTTGACGTCGATGACCTGCGCGCCGTTCTCCACCTGCTGGCGGGCGACCACCACGGCTTCGTCCAGACGGCTTTCCAGGATCAGCTTCTTGAACTGCGCGCTGCCGGTGACGTTGGTGCGTTCGCCGACGTTGATGAAATTGGATTCCGGCGTGATGACCAGCGGCTCGAGCCCGGACAGGCGGGTGAAGCGGGGCAGGTTGCTGCTCATGCCGCCTGCTCCTGTGCGCCGACCACGGGCACCGCGCGTGGCGACAGGTCGCGCACCGCCGCGGCGATCGCGGCGATGTGGTCGGGCGTGGTGCCGCAGCAGCCGCCGACCAGGTTGATCAGGCCGCTTTGCGCGAATTCACGCAGGATAACCGCCATGTCTTCCGGGCTTTCGTCGTAGCCGCCGAACGCGTTCGGCAGGCCGGCGTTGGGGTGGCAGCTGACGTGGGTGTCGGCCACCGTCGCCAGCACATCCACGTGCTGGCGCAGGTCCTTGGCGCCGAGCGCGCAGTTCAGGCCGATCGCCAGCGGGCGGCTGTGGCGCAGCGAATACCAGAACGCCTCGGCGGTCTGGCCCGAAAGGGTGCGGCCGGAGGCATCGGTGATCGTGCCGGAAATCATCACCGGCATGCGCGCGCCCAGTTCATCGAACACGTCGTCGATGGCGAACAGCGCGGCCTTGGCGTTGAGGGTGTCGAACACGGTTTCCACCATCAGCACGTCGGCGCCGCCTTCGATCAGGCCGCGCGCGGCTTCGCGATAGGCCTCGGCCAGCTCGTCGAAGCTGATCGCGCGGAAGCCGGGGCGGTTCACGTCCGGCGACAGCGAAGCGGTGCGGCTGGTCGGGCCCAGCACGCCGATCACGAAGCGCGGCTGCGACGGGTCTGCGGCTTCGATGGCATCGCACTCGGCGCGGGCCAGGCGCGCGCCTTCGCGGTTGAGCTCGCGTACCAGGTGCTGCAGGCGGTAGTCGGCCAGCGAGATGGAGGTCGAGTTGAAGGTATTGGTCTCGACCAGGTCCGCGCCGGCCTGCAGGTACTGGCGATGGATGCCGGCGATGATGTCGGGGCGGGTCAGGGAGAGCAGGTCGTTGTTGCCGCGCTGATCAAAGCCTTCGCAGCCGCAGCCGGGGCCGTGGGCGTGGCCGCCCGGCGCGAACAGGGCATCGAAGCCGTGGGCGAAGCGTTCGCCGCGATAGTCGGCCTCCTGCAGCTCATGGCGCTGGATCATGGTGCCCATGGCGCCATCGATGATCAGGATGCGCCGCGCCAGCGCGGCCTGCAGCGCTTCGGCGCGGGCGGGGGTTTTCCAGGGAAGGGTGGTCATGTCTTGTTCCTGCTCGTCATTCCGTTGTTGCGGGAGTGACGGATGGGTTGGATCACGGCTTCACGCCGGTCAGCGAAATCACTTCGAAATGCGGCGGGCGGCGTTCGCGGGTGACGGTCTCGCAATTGGCGATGCCCAGCCCGGCCTTTTCCGCGAATTTGCGCAGTTCCTTGCCGGTGAAACCCAGGTTCACGTGGCCATAGGCTGCCACCACGCTGCGGTGTTCGTGGCGGGCAAGGCTGGACAGCAGCAGCCGGCCGCCGGGCTTGAGCACGCGCGCTGCTTCTGCCACCGCCTGCGCCGGGCGTGCGGCGTAGGTCAGCGCGTGCATCAGCACCACCAGGTCGAAGCTGGCGTCGGCGAACGGCAGCGCGTGCATGTCGCCTTCGCGCACCTCCACGTTCTCGAAACGGCGCAGGCGCTCGCTGGCCGCGGCCACCACGCGCTGGCTGGAGTCGATGCAGACGTAGCGGTCGGCGTGCGGGGACAGCAGCTCCGCCAGCACGCCGTCGCCGGAGGCGATGTCCAGCACGTCGCCCGGCCACAGCAGCGGCAACGCGGTGCGCGCCAACGCTTCCCAAGTGCGGCCCGGCGAGTAGTGGCGCTCCATGTCGCCGGCCACGCTGTCGGCCCAGTTCTGGTCGGCGGCGCGCATCGCCAGCACGCCCGGCACGCGTTCGGCGTCCTGGCGCAGCAGCGGGTCGTCGCTGCCGGTGCGGATCGACTGCCACAGCATCCGCTGCGCCGGCTCGATGGCGGCGTCATCGAAGCGGTAGTAAGCCGACACCCCGGCGCGGCGGTCGCGCACCAGCCCGGCTTCCTTGAGCTTGGCCAGGTGGGTGGACACCCGCGGCTGCGCCAGCTGGGTGATCGCGGACAATTCGGCTACGGTGAGTTCCTCGCCTTCCAGCAGCGCCAGCAAGCGCACGCGGGTAGCGTCGGCAAACACCTTCAGGTGCGCGGACCAACCTTCCAGATCCATATATATCTTTCCATCGCGATTTAAAGATAAGTTTCTCGCGATGTCGCTTTGCGGTCAAGCCGTGCGCAGGCAGGCGACGCTGGCAGCCGGTCGATGTTGCGTTCCGTCGCAGCGGCTGCGTGGAAAACGCAGTGTACGCGGGCAGCCATGGGCATTTCGCACGCCTCGCCCGGCGAAGCGCAGGCCCGCCTGCAGACGCTACGGTTCTGTGCGCCGCGGGGATACAATGCGCAACTTCGGAATGACGCATAAGGGGCGGTTGTGGATTTCGGATTCAGCGACGAACAGCTGATGCTGCAGGACGTGGCGCGACGCATCGCCCGCGAGAAGATCGCCCCCAGCGCAGAGCACCACGACCGCACCGGCGAGTTCCCGCTCGAGAACATCCGCGCCCTCGGCGAGAACGGCCTGATGGGTATCGAGGTGCCGGCCGAATACGGCGGCGCCGGCATGGACCCGGTGGCCTACGTGCTGGCGATGGTCGAGATCGCCGCGGCCGACGCCGCGCACAGCACCATCATGTCGGTGAACAACTCGCTGTTCTGCAACGGCATCCTGACCTTCGGCAGCGAGGCGCAGAAGCAGAAGTACGTGCGCGAGATCGCGGAAGGCCGCGAGATCGGCGCGTTCGCACTGACCGAGCCGCAGTCCGGTTCCGACGCCACCGCGATGCGCTGCCGCGCCGTCAAGCAGGACGACGGCAGCTACGTGGTCAACGGCAAGAAGAGCTGGATCACCTCCGGCCCGGTGGCGAAATACATCGTGCTGTTCGCGATGACCGCGCCGGAAAAGGGCGCGCGCGGCATCACCGCGTTCATGATCGACACCACCCGCGAGGGTTTCCACCGCGGCAAGACCGAACCCAAGCTGGGCATCCGCGCCTCGGCCACCTGCGAGATCGAGTTCACCGACTACGTGGTCCACGCCGACGAGGTGCTGGGTGAGGAAGGCCAGGGCTTCAAGATCGCCATGGGCGTGCTCGACGCCGGCCGCATCGGCATCGCCAGCCAGGCCATCGGCCTGGCCCGCGCGGCCTATGAGGCGACGCTCGAATACGTGAAGGAGCGCAAGGCCTTCGGCCAGCCGATCGGCGCGTTCCAGATGACCCAGGCCAAGATCGCCGACATGAAGTGCAAGCTCGACGCGTCGCTGCTGCTGACGCTGCGCGCGGCGTGGCTGAAGGGGCAGGGCAAGCGGTTCACCACCGAAGCGTCGGTTGCCAAGCTGACCGCCTCGGAAGCGGCCATGTGGATCACCCACCAGGCGCTGCAGATCCATGGCGGCATGGGTTATTCCAAGGAAATGCCGATCGAGCGTTTCTTCCGCGATGCGAAGATCACCGAAATCTACGAAGGCACCAGCGAGATCCAGCGGTTGGTCATCGCCCGCGGCGAAACCGGCCTGCGATAAACGACAACGACACCAAGACGGCCGCGCCCCCTGCGCGGCCGTTTCCCTTTGGAGGCTGTGAAGCAGATGAAAAAGTCAGTGGAAACCGGCGCCGGCAACGACCTCAAACCCATCCTCGACGCGCTGGCCAAGCGCGTGGGCAAGGCCGGGCAGGCGGAGGCGCAGGCGTTTGCAGCCGCCTTCTACCGGCGCATGGATGCCGACGAGATCGCCAGCCGCAACGCCGCGGGCTGGGCCGAACTTGCCGCCGACATGCTGGAGTTCGCGCGTTCCCGCAAGCGCGGCAAGGCCAATGTGCGCCTGAGCAACCCGGCCGATTCCACCCATACCCTGGTGCAGGTCGTCAATGACGACATGCCGTTCCTGGTCGATTCGGTGACCATGGCGTTGGCCGACGCCGGCATCGGCGTGCACGTGCTGGGCCACCCGGTCATCCGCATGAACCGCGACAAGGCCGGCAAGCTGGTCGGCGTTGGCGAGGGTGCGGCCGAATCGCTGATGCACCTGGAAATCGACCGCCAGCCGCAGGCCGCGATGGCCGCGGTCAAGGCGCGCATCGTGCAGGTGCTGGACGACGTGCGCGCGATCGTCAACGACTGGGAGCCGATGCGCGACCGCATGCGCGAGGTCGCCGAGGAAATGGCGACCAGCAAGCTGCCGGTGGCCGACGCCGGCCGCCAGGAGGCGCAGGAGTTCCTGCGCTGGGCCGCCGACAACCACTTCACCTTCTTCGGCTACCGCGAGTACAAGGTCGGCAAGCAGGGCAAGGAAGACATCCTGTCCGCGGTGCCGGGCAGCGGCCTGGGCCTGCTGCGCGGGGAGGAAGGGGGCGCGCGTCCGCTGAAGTCGCTGGCGGCGCACGCATTGCCGCAGTCCGGCGCGGTGGATGCGCTGATCCTGACCAAGACCAATGCGCGCGCCACCGTACACCGCCCCGGCTACATGGATTACATCGGCGTGCTGGGCTTCGACGCCAAGGGCCGCGCGATCAGCGAGCAGCGCTTCGTCGGCCTGTACACCTCCAGCGCCTATACCCGCCGCCCGTGGGACATCCCGCTGGTGCGCGAGCGCCACGACTACGTGATGGACAAGTCCGGGCTGGACCCCAGCAGCCACAGCGGCAAGGCGCTGCGCCACATCCTGGAAACCCTGCCGCGCGACGAGCTGTTCCAGGCCGGCGAGGAAGAACTGTTCCGCACCTGCATGGGCATCCTCGGCCTGCAGGAGCGCGTGCGCAGCAAGCTGTTCGTGCGCCCTGACCGCTACGGCCGCTACTACTCCGCGCTGGCCTACGTGCCGCGCGACCGCATGAGCACGCAGGTGCGCCACCGCATCGAGGCGATGCTGCGCGAGGCGCTGGGCGGCGAGCGCGTCGACACCAACGTGCAGATCGGCGATTCGCCGCTGGCCCAGCTGCACATCATCGTGCGCCCCAGCGCCAACGCCGCCCATGCCGAGATCGACCTGCCGGCGCTGGAAGCCCGGCTGGCGGAGATCGTGCGCGACTGGCGCGACGACCTGCGCGAGCGGCTGGTGGCCCGCCACGGCGAAGAGGCCGGGTTGAAGCTGGCCGCCCGCTTCGGCAGCGCGCTGCCGGCCGGTTACATCGAAGAGGTCAGCCCGGAAGCCGCGGCCGACGACGTCGAGCACCTGGCCGCGTTGACCGACGACGACGACCTGCGCCTGCAGCTGTGCCGCTCGCAGCGCGGCAGCCTGCGCTTCAAGCTGTACCGCCCGTTGCGCGACATCCCGCTGTCCGATGCGCTGCCGATGATGGAAAACATGGGCCTGCGCGTCATCACCGAGCATCCCTACAAGGTCGATGTCGAAGGACGCCTGGCCTGGATCCAGGATTTCGAAGTCGAGTCGCTGCAGGGCGAGCTTGACGTCGACGCGCTGGACGAGGGCTTCGAGGAAGCGTTCGCGCGGATCTGGCGCGGCGACGCCGAGAACGACGGCTTCAACCGGCTGGTGCTGGCCGCCGGCCTGTCGTGGAAGCAGGTCGCGATGCTGCGCGCCTACTGCAAGTACCTGCTGCAGGCCGGCGTGACCTTCTCGCAGAGCTACATGGAAGCCACCCTGACCCGCTATCCGCTGCTGGCGCGGCTGCTGGTGGAGCTGTTCGAGGCTCGCTTCGACCCGGCCACCGGCAAGGAAAGCGCGGCCGAGGTCAAGCTGGGCATGGAGCGTTTCCATGCCCAGCTGAAGGCGCTGGCCGGCGGCGACGCCGCCGCGCAGAACGCACTTAAGGCGCTGGTGAAGTCGCGCGAAGGCAACCGCGAAGGGCAGGTCGAGGCCGCGCGCAGCACCCTGCTGGGCCTGCTGGACCGCGTCGCCAGCCTGGACGAGGACCGCATCCTGCGCAGCTTCATCGGCGTGATCGACGCCACCCTGCGCACCAACTACTACATCGAATACAAGGACGGCCTGCGCAAGGACGGCGGCCCGGCCGACTACCTGGCGTTCAAGTTCGACACCGCCAAGGTGCCGGACCTGCCGAAGCCGCGCCCGTTCCGCGAAATCTGGGTGTGCGGCCCGCGCGTTGAGGGCACCCACCTGCGCTTCGGCCCGGTGGCGCGCGGCGGCCTGCGCTGGTCGGACCGCCGCGAGGACTTCCGTACCGAAGTGCTGGGCCTGGTCAAGGCGCAGATGGTGAAGAACACGGTGATCGTGCCGGTGGGCAGCAAGGGCGGCTTCTACGCCAAGCAGCTGCCGAACCCGGCAGTGGACCGCGACGCGTGGATGGCCGAAGGCATCGCCTGCTACAAGCGCTTCATCAACGGCCTGCTGGACCTCACCGACAACCTCAACGTGGCCGGCAAGGTGCTGCCGCCGGCGCAGGTGGTGCGCCACGACGGCGACGACCCGTACCTGGTGGTGGCGGCCGACAAGGGCACCGCCAGCTTCTCCGACATCGCCAACGGCATCGCCCAGGCGCACGGCTTCTGGCTGGACGACGCGTTCGCGTCGGGCGGCAGCGCCGGCTACAGCCACAAGGGCATGGGCATCACCGCGCGCGGCGCCTGGGAGTCGGTCAAGCACCACTTCCGCGAGCTGGGCCGCGACTGCCAGAAGCAGGACTTCACCTGCGTCGGCATCGGCGACATGTCGGGCGACGTGTTCGGCAACGGCATGCTGCTGAGCAAGCACATCCGGATGGTCTGCGCGTTCGACCACCGCCACATCTTCCTCGACCCGAACCCGGATGCGGCCATCTCGTTCAAGGAGCGCCAGCGCCTGTTCGACCTGCCGCGTTCCAGCTGGGCCGACTACGACGCCAAGCTGATCAGCAAGGGTGGCGGCATCCATCCGCGCTCGGCCAAGTCGATCGAGATCACCCCGCAGGTGCGCGAGGCGCTGGGCATCGATGCCGGCATCAAGGTGATGACCCCGAACGAGCTGATGCATGCGGCGCTGCGCGCGCCGGTGGACCTGCTGTACAACGGCGGCATCGGCACCTACGTCAAGGCTTCGACCGAGAGCAATGCCGATGTCGGCGATCGCGCCAACAACGGCCTGCGCGTCGACGGCCGCGACCTGCGCTGCCGCGTCATCGGCGAAGGCGGCAACCTCGGCATGACCCAGCTGGGCCGCGTCGAGGCGGCGCAGGCGGGCGTGCTGCTGAACACCGACTTCATCGACAACTCCGCCGGCGTGGACACCTCCGACCACGAGGTGAACATCAAGATCCTGCTGACCGGCGAAGTGCAGAAGAAGCGCCTCAAGCTGGCCGAGCGCAACAAGCTGATGGCGGCGATGACCGACGAGGTCGCGCAGCTGGTGCTGAACGACAACTACCGCCAGAACCAGGCGCTGAGCCTGATGGAGCGGATGAGCGCCACCCGCCTGGGCTCGAAGATGCACTTCATCAGCACGCTGGAAGCGCAGGGCCTGCTGGACCGCCAGATCGAGTTCCTGCCCACCGACGCGCAGATCGCCGAACGCAAGCTGCGCGGCCAGGGCCTGACCCGTCCGGAGCTGTCGATCCTGCTGTCCTACGCCAAGCTGGTGGCGTACCCGCAGCTGCTCGAGTCGGACGTGCCGGAAGACCCGTACCTGTCGAAGGAACTGGTGCGCTACTTCCCCGAGCCGCTGCAGAAGAAGTACGCCAAGGCGATGGAAGACCACCGCCTGAAGCGCGAAATCATCGCCACCGCGGTCACCAACTCCACCATCAACCGGATGGGCGCCACCTTCCTGATGCGCATGCAGGAAGACAGCGGCCGCAGCATCGGCGAGATCGCCCGCGCCTTCACCATCACCCGCGAAACGCTGGATGCGCGCGAGCTGTGGGCGCAGATCGACGCGCTGGACGGCAAGGTGGGCGAGGGCGTGCAGGTCGATGCCCTGCAGGTGATCTGGGAGCTGCAGCGCGGCTTCACCCGCTGGTTGCTGTCACGCCCCGGCGCGGTGCCGGCGATTGCCACCGCGGTCGAGCGCTACCACGACGGCTTCCGCGACATCCGCGCCGGCGAGGGCATCCTGCCGCCGTCGCAGCGCCCGCAGTACGAAGCCAGCCGCAAGCAGTGGCGCGAAAAGGGCCTGTCGGCCGCACTGGCCGACCAGCTGGCGGCGCTGCCGTACCTGGAGTCGGGCGCCGACATCATCGAGCTGGCGCGCGAGCGCAAGCTGCGCCCGATCGAGGTGGCCAAGGTCTACTTCCGCCTGGCCGACGCGTTGCACGCGCCGTGGCTGCGCGAGCAGATCGAGGCGCTGAAGGTGGAAGGCCGCTGGCATGCGGTTGCCCGCGGGGTGCTGCGCGACGAGCTGTTCGCCCAGCTGCGGGCGCTGACCGCGCAGGTGCTGGCGATGCCGGGCAAGGAGCCGGACGCGAAGGTGCAGGCCTGGCTGACCCGCGATGATTCGTCGCTGCGCTTCACTCTGGCGATGCTGACCGAGCTGGCCGCGCAGAAGGCGCTGGACTACCCCACCGCGTCGGTGGCGGTGCAGCGCGTCGCGCAGCTGGCGCAGCGCGGCTGACCTTCGTCACCAGCGTGCCTGCGATGGGCGTCCCGAAAGGGGCGCCCATCGTTTTTCCGCGCCTCGGCCGCTGGCGCCGATGGGCACGAAGGCCGTACAACCGCCTTGCATAGGCTCTTGCTATCCTCGCCGCATGACCATGCCTCGCCTCGCCTTGCTTGCCAGCCCCGCCGATGAGGCCCGCGCCGCGCTTGCCCTGCTGGAAGCGCGGCATGGCGCGATCACGCCGGAGGATGCCGACGTGATCGTCGCGCTGGGCGGCGACGGCTTCATGCTGCAGACGCTGCATCGCCACGGCGCGCTGGGCAAGCCGGTGTACGGCATGAAGCTGGGCACGGTGGGCTTCCTGATGAACCAGTTCAAGGCCGAGGACGACCTGCTGGCACGGATCAACGCGGCCGAGCCCGCGGTACTGCATCCGCTGGAGATGCTGGCGCAGACCGAGTCCGGCGCAACGGTCGGCTCACTGGCCTACAACGAAGTGTCGTTGCTGCGGCAGACCCGCCAGGCCGCGCATATCGGCATCGAGCTCAACGGCGAACTGCGCCTGGACGAGCTGATCTGTGACGGGGTGATGCTGGCCACACCGGCCGGCAGCACCGCCTACAATTTTTCCGCGCACGGGCCGATATTGCCGCTGGGGGCCAACGTGATGGCGCTGACGCCGATCGCGCCGTTCCGGCCGCGGCGCTGGCGCGGTGCGGTGCTGAAGTCCGGCACCGAAGTGCGGTTCCGGGTGCGCGACCCGCACAAGCGGCCGGTCAGCGCCACCGCGGATTCGCACGAGGTGCGCGATGTCACCGAAGTGCTGGTGCGCGAGTCGCGGGACCGCAGCGTCACCCTGCTGTTCGACCCCGAACACAATCTGGAAGAAAGGATCCTGATCGAGCAGTTCGCCGCCTGACGTCCGTCCATTGCCTGGGGTTTAGATGCCGTTCGAAAGTCAAGACATCGGAACGTCCGCCGCCGCGTCCCCATCGGGTCGGCGGGTGCCGGCATGGGTGTGGGCGCTGGTCGCCTTCGCGCTGGCGATGGCGTTGACCCTGTGGCTGGCGAACGCGGAGAAGCTCCGCAGTCGCAGCGAGGCGCGACGCGTGTTCGTGCAGGAAACCCGCGACGTGGCGGTGGCCATCCACCAGCAGCTGGACCAGTGCGGGCACCTGATCCGCGCGTTCCAGTCGATTTTCCTGGCCTCGCAGACGGTCACCGAGATCGAGTACGCCCGCGCTTATGAAAACATGCAGTCCAACGGCGCCGCGCGGGTCGCCCTGCAGGCGCTGGCCTATGCCGAGCGCCGACGCCAGGCCGACGGCGACCATTACGTGACCACCATGTTCGCGCCGCAGTCCGGGAATCTCGCGATCCGCGGACTCGACGTCAACAGCCAGCCCAGCAACCTGCGGTCGCTGGAGTACTCGCGCGACACCGACGAGCTGGCGATGTCGGCGCCGTTCGCGCTGCGGCAGAGCGGTCGCCAGAGTTTGGGCGACGGTTTCATCCTGCGGCTGCCGGTGTTTGCGTCCGGCACGCAACCCGGCACCGTGCAGGCGCGGCGCGCGGCGATCATCGGTTCGATCGGCGCCTCGTTCCGGATCTCCGACCTGATCGCCTCGGCGCTGCCGGAATCGCCCGAGCAGCTGGCTGACCTGGTAGTGGAGGACGTCAGTGCCGGCGCCGCGCGTCCGCTGTATTCGAAGGCATTCGCGGGCCGCGGGAACGGTGCCGCGCATTCGGAGCACGCGGTGTCGCTGCAGTTCGGTGGGCGCACCTGGAAGGTGGTGGCGCACGGCGCGGACCCGGCCGGCGGCAGCTGGCTGTTGGTGCTGTGGATCGGCGCGGCGATGAGCGCGTTGCTTGCGGCGCTGACCTGGTCGCTGGTGAGTACCCGCGAGCGTGCGATCGCCCTGGGCACCTCGATGGCGCGGCGCTTCCAAGCCAGCGAGGAGCGCTTCCGCAAGCTCAACGAACTGTTGCCCTGCCTGGTGCTGCTGGCGCGCGAGGACGACGGCACCATCGTCTACCGCAACGCCTTCGCCCGCGACCGGTTGGCGCCGGACACGCAGAGCGCCCGCCTGTCCGACGTGCTGGGGCAGGAGGTGATGGTGCGCCTGGCCGCCGCCGATGCCGACACGCTGCTGTCGGTGGACGCGCAGCTGCCGGGCGCCGACGGCGGCGGGTTCTGGGCCAGCCTGTGGCTGAGCACGATCGAACTGGATGGCGCGCCGATGTGGCTGCTGGTGGCCAGCGATGTCTCCGAACAGCGCCAGCTGACCGAGCGGCTCAGCTACCAGGCCAGCCACGATTCGCTGACCCGGCTGTACAACCGCCGCGAGTTCGAAGCGCGCGCGCAGTCGCTGCTCAACTTGCCCGGGCGGGGCGATGGCGCGCTGCTGTTCATCGACCTGGACCAGTTCAAGATCATCAATGACACCTCGGGCCACTGCGCCGGCGATGAGCTGCTGGTGCAACTAGCCGCGGTGATGCGCGAGAAGCTGCGGCCGGGCGACGTGCTGGGCCGGCTGGGTGGGGACGAATTCGGCGTGCTGCTGCGCGGCGCGCCCACCGTGGAGGCGGCGCTGCTGGCAGCGGAGCGCCTGCGCACCAGCATCGAAGGCTTCATCTTCAGCTGGGAGCAGCGCACCTACACCATCAGTGCCAGCATCGGCGTGGTGATGCTGGCGCACGCCACCACGTTGCGGGAACTGTTCGCGCATGCCGATGCCGCCTGCTACCTGGCCAAGGACGGCGGCCGCAACCGGGTGCACGTGTACGCCGAGGACGACACCGCGATCAGCAGCCGGCTGGGCGAAATGGAATGGGCCAACCGTATCCGCGAGGCGCTGCGCGACGGCCGCCTGCTGCTGGATTACCAGGAGCTGCACCCGCTGCAGCCCGGCCCCGCCGAAGGCGCGCACGTCGAGCTGCTGCTGCGCCTGCGCGGCGAAGATGGCGCCGTGGTGCCGCCCGGCGCGTTCCTGCCCGCGGCGGAACGGTACGGCCTGATGCCGTTGATCGACCGCTGGGTGGTGGAAACCGCGCTGGGCAACCTCGACCGCATCCATCCGCACGGCAGCCGGCTGGCCACCTGCGCCATCAACCTGTCCGGCGGCAGCCTGGAGGACGACGGCCTGTTCGCCCGTATCGAGCAGCTGATCGAGCTGCACGGCATCGAACCGCGGCGGCTGGTGTTCGAAGTCACCGAAACGGTGGCGGTGCGCAACTTCATCGCCTCCAGCGCACTGATCGCGCGGCTGCGCTCGCTGGGTTGCCGGGTGGCGCTGGACGATTTCGGCGCCGGCATGTCCTCGTTCGGCTACCTGAAGAACCTGGAGCTGGACATGCTGAAGATCGACGGCAGCTTCGTGCAGAACCTGACCAGCGACCGCATGTCGCAGTCCATCGTCAAGGCGGTGACCGAGATCGGCCACCAGCAGGGGTTGATCGTGGTGGCGGAGTGGGTGTCCACGCAGGAAATGCTGGATATCCTCGTGCCGATGAACGTCGATTACGCGCAGGGGTTCGCCCTGCACAAGCCCGAACGCGCCCTGTTCCAGCGAAACGCCGACCAGCACGATGGCTGACCCACGCGCCTCGTCCCCGGACCGCCTGCCGCCGCCGCTGGTGGTGGCGATCACCGCGCGGGCGCTGTTCCACATGGAAGACAGCCACGCGTTGTTCGAGCGTGAGGGCATCCTGGCGTTCGCCGAGTTCCAGCGCCAGCGCGAGGACGACGTGCTGCCGCCCGGCATCGCCTTCCCGCTGGTGCGCAAGCTGTTGGCGCTCAACGAAGGCACGCCGGCCGACGCGCCGCGGGTGGAAGTGATCCTGCTCTCGCGCAATTCGTCCGACACCGGCCTGCGCGTGTTCAATTCCATCCAGCATCACGGGCTGGACATCCGCCGCGCCACCTTCACCGCCGGCGCACCGGTCTGGCCCTACATCAAGCCGTTCGGCGCGCAGCTGTTCCTGTCTGCCAACCCGGAATCGGTGGGGCAGGCGCTGGCAGCCGGCGTGGCCGCCGCCACCATCCTGCCGGAGAAGGCCAGCGAATCGCGCCAGCGCCAGCTGCGCATCGCCTTCGACGGCGACGCGGTGATCTTCGGCGACGAAAGCGAGCGGGTCTCGCGCGAGCAGGGCGTGGAAGCGTTCGGGCGCCATGAGGCCGAACGCGCGCGCGAACCGCTGTCCGGCGGCCCGTTCCGCGGCTTCCTGGCGGCGCTGCACGGCCTGCAGGCGGCATTTCCGCCCGGCGAAGCCTCGCCGTTGCGCACCGCGCTGGTCACCGCGCGTTCGGCACCCGCGCACGAGCGGGTGATCCGCACCCTGCGCGAGTGGGACGTGCGGCTGGACGAGGCGCTGTTCCTGGGCGGCCGCGACAAGGGCCCGTTCCTGGAAGCTTTCGGCGCCGACATCTTCTTCGACGATTCCCCGCACAATATCGACTCCGCGCGTCGCCACGTGGCCGCCGGGCATGTGCCGCACGGCGTGGCTAATGCGCCCACGCCGGCGCAGGGTGCCGCAGTCGATACCGCGGCTGATCGCAAGCCCGACTGACGGCACCATCCGGCGGCAGCCCCGCCCATTCAGCATCAAATTCGGGCCAAGCACGCGACAGCCGGGCGGGCACAAGCTTGCCTCCGCCCCCAATGCGCAGTACCGTCGGTCATCTGTTCATTGGATGAACGCATGCCGTCGATGCCCCACAACACCGACGAACTGGACGTGGCCCTGCTGCGGCGCCTGGCGGATTCCCCGCAGGCCAGCCAGCGCGAACTGGCCCGCGATACCGGCGTTTCGCTGGGCAAGATCAATTACGCCCTGCGTGCCCTGATCGACAAGGGCTGGGTCAAAGCCGGCAATTTCAGCCGCAACCCGCACAAGCTGGGCTATGCCTACCTGCTCACCCCCAGCGGCATCGAGGCCAAGGCCCAGCTCACCCGCGCCTTCCTGGCCCGCAAGATGCGCGAATACGACCGGCTGGCCGCCGAAATCGAAACCCTGAAGGGCGAAGTCGGACATGACTGAGGGCGCATCCACCTGCTGGTGCGCATGCATGCCGATGCGGTTCGGGCCATCCGTGCATGAGGCCGCGATGGCATCGCCAAACGCCACGGCGCCGCTCCCCTGGCCCAGTTCCAGCCGACCCGAAGCGCGCGGTGAAGATCGCGCGAACGCGCCTCCCGCCATCCTGTGCGCGGTTTCCGTGAACCGTTCGCCTTGGCCGCGTCCTGCCCGTGCCCGGGCACCCCGCATCCACTGACCTGTAGCCCACATGCCTCAGACCCTGAAAGACACCAAGATCGCCATCATCGGCCTCGGCTACGTGGGCCTGCCGCTGGCGGTGGAGTTCGGCAAGCGGTACGCCACCAGCGGTTTCGATATCAATGCCGCACGCATCTCCGAGCTGCAGCAGGGCAGGGACAGCACGCTGGAAGTCGAGCCGGAACTGCTGGCCCAGGCCACCGGCCTGCGCTTCACCGACCAGCTGGACGCCATTGCCGGCTGCAACGTCTATATCGTCACGGTGCCCACCCCGATCGACGCGGCCAAACGCCCGGACCTGACCCCGCTGGTCAAGGCGTCCGAAGCCATCGGCAAGGTGCTCAAGGCCGGCGATACCGTCGTCTACGAATCCACCGTCTACCCCGGCTGCACCGAGGAAATCTGCGTCCCCATCCTCGAGCGCGTGTCCGGGTTGCGTTACGAAGCAACAGCAGACGGGGGCGAAAACACCTTCGCAATCGGCTATTCGCCCGAGCGCATCAACCCCGGCGACAAGGCCCATCGCGTCACCACCATCAAGAAGGTCACGTCCGGCTCCACCCCGCATGCCGCGGACTTCGTGGACGCCCTGTACGCCAGCATCATCACTGCCGGCACCCACAAGGCGCCCACCATCAAGGTGGCCGAGGCCGCCAAGGTCATCGAGAACACCCAGCGCGACCTCAATATCGCCCTGGTCAACGACCTGGCCATCCTGTTCAACAAGCTGGGCATCGACACCCTGGACGTGCTGGAAGCCGCCGGCACCAAGTGGAACTTCCTGCCGTTCCGCCCCGGCCTGGTCGGCGGCCACTGCATCAGCGTGGACCCCTATTACCTGACCCACAAGGCGCAGGAAGTGGGCCACCACCCGCAGGTCATCCTGGCCGGCCGCCGCACCAACGACGGCATGGGCGCCTTCGTCGCCGACCAGGTGATCAAGCTGATGGTGCGCAAGGGCATCAACCCGGTGGATGCCCGCGTGCTGATCCTGGGCCTGGCGTTCAAGGAAAACTGCCCGGATCTGCGCAATACCCGCGTGGTGGACATCGTGCACGCCCTGCAGGGCTACAACGCCCGCGTGGACGTGCATGACCCGTGGGTGGATGCCGCCGAGGCGCAGCATGAATATGGCATCAGCCCGATCAACACGCCGGAGCAGGGCGCCTACGACGCGGTGATCGTGGCGGTAGGGCACCGGCAGTTCTGCGAGTTGGGCGGAGAGGGCGTGCGTGCCTATGGAAAGCCAGATGGCAACGTAGTGTTCGATGTGAAATACGTGCTGCCGCGGGATGCGGTGGATGGGCGGTTGTAATCGTCACTCCAGCGACCACCAGCCGGCTCCATGACACGCGCTGTCCGCATGACAAGGATGTAACTCCAGATGAAGACAATTCATTCCCCAGCCGATCTGGCGATCAACGGTGCAGAACCTGCATTTGCTGAGCCGTTGCATGTGGGCCGTCCGAACATCGGCGATCGAGCTCAATTCCTGCGTTTGGTCGGCGAGATGTTCGACCGCCGATGGCTGAGCAACAACGGACCGTTGGTGGTGGAGTTCGAAAAACGAGTTGCCGATTACCTGGGCGTCAAGCACTGCATCGCCATGTGCAACGGCACTATTGCCCTAGAAATAGCGATTCGCGCGCTTGGCATGACGGGGGAGGTCATCATTCCCTCATACACCTTCGTTGCCACTGCCCATGCCCTTCACTGGCAGGGCATTACTCCGGTCTTTGCCGATATCGATCCTGCGACCCATAACTTGGATCCCGCGGCGGTTCAACGGATGATTACCTCGCGCACCACCGGAATCATCGGCGTGCACCTGTGGGGGCGCCCTGCGCCCGTGTACGCGCTACAGGCAATCGCAGACGAGCACGGCTTGCAGCTGTTGTTCGATGCTGCGCATGCCTTTGGTTGCTCTCATGGGGGCAAGATGATCGGCAGCTTCGGTCGCGCCGAGGTGTTGAGCTTCCATGCCACCAAGTTCTTCAACACTTTTGAGGGAGGCGCGGTCGTCACCAACGACGATGAGCTTGCACAGACGGCACGCTTGATGCGCAACTTTGGGTTTGCAGGGTTTGACAACGTCATCCATCCCGGGACCAACGGAAAGATGGTGGAAGTCTGTGCCGCCATGGGGCTGACCAATCTGGATTACATCGACAATGTGATTGGCGCGAACCGTCAAAATCATGAGGCTTATGGAAGAGCGCTTGCGGGCATCAGCGGCGTTCGCCTTCTGGGGTTCGATGACAGCCAGTGCAACAACTATCAGTACGTGGTGATGGAGGTCGCAGGCGGGTCCGAGTGCAGGGACGCCATTCTCACCACATTGCATGCAGAAAACGTTCTGGCTAGGAAGTATTTCTGGCCGGGCTGCCATCGGATGAAGCCGTATCGCGACCTGTTTCCGAATGCGGGCGTGATGCTGAAGTGTACGGAGATGGTGGCAGATCGATTGATCGTTCTGCCGACGGGCACCACTTTGCCGGAATATGCGCCCGAATTGATAGCGGAAGTGATCCGATACACGACCTGAGAGGTAAAAAATGAATTGCAACCCATTCTTCGAAATAGAGCCGTCGTTCCGCCGACTGTTCGTATTCGGTGCAGGAGGATTTGGACGTGAGATCGCATGGCTTGTGGGCCAGAGTTGGGGTGCGGCGGTTGAGGTGGTGTTTCTAGTGGATAATCCGGAATATGTCACGTCTCCGGTAAATGGCGTACCTGTCCAATTGCTCGACGATGTTGCTAAATGCGATGGGGATCGTTTCGTTGTTGCTGTTGGAGACCCCCAGTTGCGACGTAGAGCAGTGGCGGGATGTTTAAGCGCTGGGCTTGAGCCTGCACAATTGGTGCATCCTCGCGTAGAGATGTCCCGACATGTGTCGCTCGGCGACGGCTGCGTGGTGTGTGCTGGTTGTATCCTCACCGTGAATATAGTTCTGGGTGAGCATGTTCATATCAACCTGGATTGCACGATCGGTCACGATGTTGTTATCGGCGATTACGCCACCTTGTCGCCAGGCGTACATGTCTCAGGCAATGTGCAAATCGGCAGGGACGTTTTCATTGGTACCGGTGCCAATATCATCAATGGTACCGCATGTGCGCCACTGGTGATTGGGCATGGCGCGGTGATTGCGGCGGGAGCATGCGTGGCCAAGTCCGTCGACCCCGGAGTGATGGTGGCCGGCGTACCAGCTGTAAGGAAGCGATAAGAGTGAGGTTGCGTGCGGCCAGTGCTGCGATGTGGAGCCTTGGCGATGCTATCGCGCGCCAGGGCGTTCAGTTTGTTGCTGGGGTTGTACTTGCGAGAATCATCTCTCCTACGGAGTTTGGGGTGGTCGCATTGCTTTATCTCTTTACGGGAATTGCTGCGGTATTCGTTGAAGGGGGATTCTCTTACTCGTTGATTCAATCAAAGATTAATTCCATTGAGGATGAGTCGACCGTATTTTGGTTTAATGCAGCAATGGGTGCTTTCGCCGCGGCGGGGCTAATTTTTGCTGCGCCTTGGGTCGCCGATTTTTATGGATACCCCGTACTTATTCCGCTGGCCTATGCTTTTTCGGCAAATATATTTATTTCTTCTCTCGGCGCGATTCATTCAACCCTTCTTTCGCGCGAGCTGAATTTTAGGCTGCAAATGATGATTAGTGGTTCCGCCTCCGTCATTTCGGCAGTGGCGTCGATCATAATGGCTTTGATTGGCTTTGGTGTGTGGGCGCTTGTGGCGCAAGTTCTACTATCATCAATTATAATTACGGCGCTTCTTTGGATAAGTCATTCTTGGCGACCTGCGTTTGTTTTTTCAATTGGTTCTGTCAAGAACCTATTTGGTTTTGGCGGATATCTGTTTGCCGCCTCGCTTTTGGATACAATTTACTCGAAGTTGTACACCGTTGTTATCGGGAAGTATTTCGGCGTAAGTGATCTCGCGCAGTATGGGCGGGCCGATTGGACTAAGCAGATCGTAGTTGGTCCACTAGGGTCCATGATGTCTAAGGTTGCCCTTCCCGTCCTCTCCGTAACGCAAGGAGACCGTGAGCGGCTGTTTCGCGGCGTGCGGCTGGCGGTACAGGGGGCGATGATGATTAACGTCCCGTTGATGGTTGGGTTGATAGTCGTTGCCAAACCCTTAGTTGGTTTTCTATATGGTGAACAGTGGGCTGCGTCTGCGCCGCTTCTCCAAATACTATGCGCGGGCTCGATACTGTTGCCGCTGCATGTAATTAATTTAAATGCGCTACTCGCCCTGGGTCGATCGGATCTTTTTTTTCGCCTTGAAGTAGCGAAGAAAATTTTTGGAGTGGGGTCCGTGCTGGTTGGTTCGGCTTGGGGATTAAAGGGAATAGCTTTCGCTTCAATATTTTTTTCGCTATTCAGTTTTATCGTGAACTCATATTATACTTACCGATATTTGCAGTATGGTCCAATAAGGCAATTTGAAGAATTTTTTGATTTGCTTTTATATTCGAGTATTGCGGGTATTTGCGTTGATATAGTTTTAAATTCTCATTCCTTTGGTGTTGCTGTTGATTTGGCGGCTCGTGCTTTTGGGTTTGCTGTTTTAGTCATAGGAATGATCGGATTGAGGAGGCCTCGGGCTCTTCGTGCGTTTGTTCAACTGTTACCCGTCTCAATGGGTAGGTTTGTTATTTTTCGTAAAATTTCACAATTCTGCCTGCGGGGTGAGGGTGGGGGCGGTGGGCAATGATTATAGTGTTTTGCCGATCCACGGAGCTTAACGGTGTTGGGGAGATCGCGAGGTCTTTGCCTAGCTTGGATTCGGAATTTAAGGTCATCAAAAACTCGCTCAGCCTTCTTCTTTTTTTGGTAGCGAATGAGCGGAAGGTTAAGGCGATATTTTCCCTTTCAAGCAGTGATTTTCTGGTCTCAGCTGGTGTTCTGAGTTTTCTTGGTATGAAAATCAAGCATGTAATGGGGATTTATCATCCCAAGCAGTGGGCCGTAATGCTGGATTCCGCCTACTCTAGGGCGCGAAGCCGAGTTTTTCGTCGAGTGATGGAGGGGGTTCCGCCAGAGAATATGATATTTAACTCGAGTGCCGCCTTGGATTCGTCCCGCGATTTGATTAATTTTGGTCCAGGTTCGGTTGTGCTTGTGGCTCCTTCAGTTGGCCCTGTTCCTAACAAGCCCTATAACCCACTCGGATCTTTGGGGTGTATGGAGGTTGTTACAGTAGGGCGTTTCGTGGATTTCAAAGTCTCGTCCGTAATTCAGATGATTCGCTTGGTTGACAGAATTAATGATGAAATTCCAGGTCGATTGCGCTACATCGTTTACGGAGAAGGTCCGTGCAGGCACCAGCTTGAGGAGGAGGCTGGTAGGAGTAGGCACCCCGAATTTGTCGAAATAAAGGAGGTGGTCCCAAGGGAATTATTTTCTACAGTTGTTTCGGGGGCGCAAATTTTTTTTGGCATGGGGTTCGCGGTCGTTCATGCCGCGATGCTGGGAATTCCCTCGCTGATCGCAATTCAGGATGAGAGAGGTCCTGTTACTTATGGATGGTTCTCTAAATACGATCATTTACTTTCTCCTATGTTTGGGGATGTAAGTCCGCAAGGTGTGATCGAGCCGCTGGATGGCGTAATTAGAGAATTTCTTTCTTTGAGTGGCGATGAGCGAGTGTTGTTGGCGTCATCGTGCGTATCGGCGGCTGCCCCCTATCAAGGGGAGAAGGTCGCGGCAGATCTTAAGAAATTCATTCTTGCGTCCTCTTTCATTGATTGTAGAGTTTCTCTAATGGATTTGTTGAGGATAAGAGTCGAGGTGTACTTATCTCGTTTTCGGGGCGTAAAGGGCATTCACGCGTAGCCTTTATTAAGTCGAAATGAGAGACCGTTTTTCGCTTCTAGAGGGTTTTGCATTGAAAGTGGTCAATGTAATAACCGGGTTAGGTCGAGGTGGGGCGGAAGGTGCGCTGTTCCGTCTTTGCGTCGAATCTCCGGCGGCCGTGCGTATGGTGGTCGTCAGTTTGACGGATCACGGTGTACACGGGGAATTTCTTCAAAGAGCGGGAGTTGAGGTTGTTGCGCTTGAAATTCGATCACCGCTATCCGCTCCTTGGGCGCTTTTGCGCCTTTGGCGAATGCTTATTAAAGATAGGCCGGATGTAGTACAAACTTGGATGTACCATTCTGATCTATTGGGCGGAATTGCGGCCCGCATAGCGGGTGTGCCGGTCTGCTGGGGTATTCGTCAGGCAAATCTAAGTCGTGGCATCAAGCGTTCGACAAAATTTGTTGCAAAAATTTGCGGATGGTTGTCGAAAATCGTTCCTGCCCATGCCATCTCATGCAGCGAAAGGGCTGTGCAAGCACATCGTCAATACGGTTATCGCGTATCGATGACTGTTGTTCCGAATGGTTATGACTTGTCCCGCTGGCAGTCTCCGGAGTTGGCCCCCACCTCTCGCTCCGCGTTTGGGCTTGCCGAGTCAGACTTGGTTTTGGCGCACGCAGCGCGCGCTCATCCTCAGAAGGACCACGCGAATCTCGCGCTTGCTTTCAGTAAAGCGTACCGACAGGATCCTCGGCTGAAATTGTTGCTTTGCGGGACAGGGTTGGAAGACGGATCGCCCTACCTTCAGGCGCTTCCCTTTACAGCTGAAGCTCGCCTAGCGGTTCGCGCCGTTGGTCCCCGCGATGATCTGCCGCAGCTGTGGCACATGGCGGATGCATTCGTCCTGTCGTCGGCGAGCGAAGGCTTTCCAAATGTCGTGGCCGAAGCCATGGCAAGTGGGCTGCCTGCAATCGTTACTGACGTGGGTGATGCCGCCTTGATCGTCGCCGACACCGGGATTGTGGTCCCCCCTAACAACCCCGCTGCGCTGGCGGCGGCCATGCTGCGCATGGCGGATCTGCCCAAGGAGGAGCGGCGGGGGCTTGGCCAGGCGGCGGCGGCCCGCGTCGCAGAAAATTACACGGTGGACCGCATGGTGGATGGATTCATGAGGGTCTGGCAAGGCGTCCTGTCAAGGAAGAACGCCTGATGTGCGGATTTTCTGGTGGGTTGAGTCCCGGAGATTTCCGAACATTACACAGCGCAGCCCGCGCGATGACGGAGGCTTTGGCGCACCGCGGTCCGGATGACGAGGGGCTCTGGGGGGATGCTGAAGCGGGGATTGTGCTGGGGCACCGCCGGCTGGCCATCGTGGATCTTTCGGCCTCCGGACATCAACCGATGGCATCTGTCAGCGGTCGCTGGGTCATCGTCTTCAACGGCGAAATCTACAACCATCTGCGTCTCAGGGAACAGCTGGAGATGGCGAAAGCCGCACCGGTCTGGCACGGGCATTCGGATACGGAAACCCTGCTGGCCGGGTTTGAGGCCTGGGGTGTGCGTGCGACTGTGGAGCGCTGCATCGGGATGTTTGCGTTCGCGGTATGGGACCGGCAGGAGCGTGTGCTGACTCTGGGGAGGGATCGGTTAGGAGAGAAGCCGCTTTACTACGGTTGGCAGGGGGCGGGGGAAGCCGCTTGCTTTCTATTCGGCTCGGAGCTGGTAGCGTTGAAACGCCATCCGGCATTTTCTGCACCGATTGATCGTGGTGCTTTGGCGCTCTATATGCGGCATAATTACGTACCCTCGCCGTATTCCATCCACCAAGGCATTCAGAAGCTATTGCCTGGCCACCTGCTCAGTGTTTCCGTTCGCAAGCGGGAACCCGTACTTGAGCCCTACTGGTCGATGGAGTCCGTTGCGGTTGAGGGTGTGGCGGACTCATTCCAGGGCGCTGAGGGCGAAGCGGTCGATGCGCTGGAGACGCTCCTGCGGGACGCTGTGGGACAGCAGATGATGGCGGACGTTCCGCTTGGGGCCTTTCTTTCTGGGGGGATTGACTCGTCTACGGTCGTTGCGCTGATGCAGGCGCAGTCCAGTCGTCCGGTCCGTACGTTTTCAATCGGGTTCGACGAGGCGGGATACAATGAAGCCGTGCATGCAAAGGCCGTGGCGGCACATCTTGGGACCGAACACTCAGAACTTTACATTACGCCGAGCCAGGCGCTTGAGGTGATTCCACGTCTCCCGGAAATCTACAGCGAACCGTTTGCCGACTCCTCGCAGATTCCTACCTATCTGGTGTCCGCATTGGCAAAGGGACATGTCACCGTTGCGCTTTCCGGGGATGCTGGTGATGAGCTTTTCGGGGGTTATAACCGATACGTGTTGACACGCAATTTGTGGAGGGGCGTTTCAAGGTTTCCACGCCCCGTACGCGGTGTGGCGGCCGGAATGTTGCGATGGCCGACGGTGAACACGTGGAATAGGATGGCACGCCCGGTTCGCGGAATGCTCCCCAAGACCTTGCAGATGGCCAATCTGGGAGACAAGGTTCACAAGGCTGCGGGCGTACTGGATAGCGCGTCAGTGGATGAAATATATCTGCGTCTTATTTCCCACTGGCCTGATGGGATGGTATTGGGTGGCGATATTCATCCCACGCTACTGCACGGAAAGCGCCCTGCGTTGCGGGGCTTGGATCCGTTGCAACGCATGATGGCCCTGGATGCGATGACCTATCTTCCTGGCGATATCCTCACCAAGGTTGATCGGGCGGCAATGGCGGTCTCTCTGGAGACTCGGGTGCCGTTCCTGGACCACCGGGTCGTGGAATTTGCGTGGCGGTTGCCGCAGGCATTGAAGCTTCGAGACGGTAAAGGGAAATGGATTCTCCGGCAGGTGCTGCACCGCCATGTTCCCCAGGCTCTGATCGAGCGCCCCAAGATGGGGTTCGGCGTACCGATCGACGCGTGGCTACGCGGGCCGCTACGCGAGTGGGCGGAAGCCCTGTTGGATGAATCGATGCTTCGTCAGCAAGGCTATTTGGACCCCGCACCTATTCGTCGTCGGTGGAAAGAACATCTATCCGGCCAGCGGAACTGGCAGCATCAACTTTGGGATGTGCTGATGTTTCAAGCGTGGTTGGCTAACGAGGGGGGAAGCGCGTTGTGATTATCGCTTCAACAGCGTGGCATGTTCTAAGCGCTGCCATGGTATTTCTGTTCGGCGGTCTGGCAGCCTTGTTGTTTGCGAAGACGCTGAGGCTCCCCCAGAGGTCGGCATTATTCTTATACCTATGGCATACGACATTCTCGATGGTCTATCTGTGGTATTCGCTGAATACCGTCGCTGATGCCACGATCTATTACGATCAATCGTTGTCGCATACTGGCGGGATGATGCCTGGGACGGGCTTCGTTTATTTTTTTACCGCGATCTTCACGAAGTACCTAGGGCTTTCTTACCTTGGTGGATTTCTGGTCTACAACAGTATTGGCGCGCTTGGGTTGCTGGCATTTGCGGCCGTCGTGCGCAGTGCGGTTGAAGGCAAGCCCCGCGTCATCCGTTTTGTTGGTTGGGGAGCATTGCTGTTGCCATCCGTAAGCTTCTGGAGTGGCGCAATCGGTAAGGACGCAATCTCCTTCTTCAGTGCTTGCCTCTTCCTTTGGAGCGGACTGCAGGTGCGGGGTCGTGCAGGGTGGATGGGGTTGGCGGTTGTCGCAATGCTCCTCGTCAGACCCCACATGGCTGCAGTGATGGTGGCCGCAATTGTGGGCGGTATCGTTTTTTCCCGGGGCATCAAACTTACTTTACGTGTTTTCCTTGCGACGGTCGGGATAGTTTCGGCAATAGCGATCGTCCCGTTTGCCTTGGAATATTCTGGGCTGGGTGAAGCGGAGGGGGCCGCTGATATCGCCGACTATGTGGAACGGCGACAAGGCTACAACCAGGACGGTGGCGGAGGCATCGACATTTCGACAATGAGCCCTCCTATGCAGCTGCTCACATATCTGTATCGACCCCTTCCATTTGAGGCGCATAGTGCGACCGCCCTCGCCGCATCCATCGAGAACGTGGCGCTGATCGTGCTGACGCTGGCCATGCTTCGCGCGGTTGTCAGCCGGCGTCGCGTCAAGGATGCCCACACCAACTGGATGCTATGGATGTACGCAGGCGGTTCGTGGCTGATCCTGGCCGTTACCACGGCGAACTTGGGCATTGCCGCCCGTCAGAAATGGATGTTCGTTCCCATTCTGTTGTATTTGGCGCTGTCTCTCCTCGGCCGTACAAAGCCGAGCATGCGGTCCGCGCGTACAGCTTTCCGGGGCCGCTGATGAGGGTGATGTTGGTAGCAAGCTATCCCGAGTCGATTCTGACGTTCAGGGGTGCGCTTATCGAAGCATTGCAGGCCGCGGGCTGCGAGGTTGTTGTATTGGTACCCGAACCGGGCGCGGCTCCTGAACTTCACTCGGTATTGAATAATCGTCAGGTGGTGCTGGAAGCCATCCCACTTAAGCGGACAAGCACCAACCCTTGGGAGGATGTGCGTTTGCTGTTCGCATTGGTGAAGGCCATCCGGCGGCACCGCCCGACTGTGCTGATGCCATACACCATCAAACCAGTGATCTATTCGACACTTGCGGGTTGGCTGGCCAGCGTTCCGCGCCGATATGCCCTGATTACCGGACTGGGCTACGTGTTCACAAGTAATAGGGGGGGCTGGTTGCGGCGACTGATTGTTGCGCTGTATCGCGCCGCGCTTTCCAGGACACACAAGGTATTTTTTCAGAATCCCGATGACGAAAGACTCTTTCGGGAGATGGGAGTGTTGCCAGATCACGTGCCCTCCGTCGTGGTCAACGGTTCCGGCGTGGATATCAATCAGTACTGCTTCCATGAAATCGACACCGCTCGTCCGGTATTTCTGTTGATTGGTCGCCTGCTGGGCGACAAAGGTGTTCGCGAGTATGCAGAAGCGGCGCGCCGGCTGAGACACCATGTGTCCGACGCCCGCTTTCTGCTGGCCGGCTGGATCGACACCAACCCTGACGCTATCGGTCAGGAAGAGCTGGATGCTTGGATTTCCGAGGGCACCATCGAATTTCTCGGCAGGCTGGGTGACGTCCGGCCCGCCATTGCGGCCGCCTCGGTTTATGTGTTGCCGTCCTATCGCGAGGGCACACCGCGCACGGTGCTTGAAGCCATGGCCATGGGCCGCCCTGTCATCACCACCGACGCACCCGGCTGCCGCGAAACCGTCATCGATGGCGACAATGGCTTTTTGGTGCCGGTGAAGTCCGTAGATGCGCTGGTGGAAGCCATGATGAAGTTCATCCATGATCCAACACTTGCGTTGCGCATGGGTAAGCGTTCTCGCGAAATCGCCGAGGAGAAGTACGACGTGCACAAGGTCAATGCCGTGATGCTGCGCGAGATGGGCATCACGCCGGCTCAGGAAGGAACCGTCCATGGCGCGTGACGATTTCTTCCCGACGCTGGTCGGGCAGGTGAGATCGATCTATGGCGAGGATTTCATCCCCCTCCATCGCCCGGTCTTCGAAGGCAACGAGCGCCAGTATCTGGTTGACTGCATTGACTCCAACTTCGTGTCCTCGGTCGGCGCGAAGGTGACAGAGTTCGAAGAACGCATCGCGGCTTTCACCGGTTCGAAGTACGCAGTAGCGACGGTCAACGGCACGGCGGCGCTGCATGTGGCACTGCAGCTGGCCGGCGTGCAGCGTGGCGACGAGGTGCTCAGCCAGGCGCTGACGTTCATCGCTACCTGCAATGCGCTGAGCTATGCCGGTGCTGAGCCGGTCTTCATCGACGTGGATCGCGACACGCTGGGCATGAGCCCGGAGGCGCTGCGCCGCTGGCTGTCGGCCAATGCAGAGGTGCGCGACGGGCAGACGTTCAATCGGGCCACGGGCCGGCGCATCGCTGCTTGCGTGCCCATGCATACCTTTGGGTTCCCGCTGCGCATCGCGGAGGTCGTGGCCATCTGCGACGAATTCGGCATTCCGGTGGTGGAGGATGCGGCGGAGTCGCTGGGCAGCTACGTGGACGGCCGCCATACCGGCACCTTCGGCAAGCTGGCCACGCTCAGCTTCAATGGCAACAAGGTCATCACCACCGGCGGCGGCGGCATGATCGTTACGGATGATGAGGCGTTGGCGAAGCGGGCCAGGCACATCACCACCACGGCCAAGATCCCGCATCCGTACGAGTTCGTGCACGACGAGGTGGGCTACAACTACCGGCTGCCCAACCTCAATGCGGCGCTGGGCTGTGCGCAGATGGAGCGGCTGGAGGAAATGCTGGCGATCAAGGCCGAAGTGGCCCGGCGCTATGCCGCTTTCTTCGAAGGCACCGGCGTCCGCTTCGTTCAGCCCATTGAGGGCGCCAGCGCCAACTGGTGGCTCAATGCCATCGTGCTGGAAGACGAAACCCAGCGCGATGCGCTGCTGGAATACACCAATAGCCAGGGCGTGATGACCCGCCCGATCTGGCGGCTGATGTCACGCCTGGACATGTTCAAGCATTGCCAGCACGACGGGCTGGAGAACTCGCAGTGGCTGGAGGCACGGGTGGTGAACCTGCCTTCCAGCGTTCCGGATGGGGCGATGCGCTAAGACAGCACATTGCCATGGTAATGCGTTTGCATTACCATGCGTGCGTTGCCGGGAGATGCCCATGACCAACCAACTTGAAGTCGAATCCACCTTGACCGACCGCTACCAGACAACGGTGCCCGAAACCGTGCGCCGGGCGCTGGGGCTGGGCAAGCGCGACCGGATCCACTACGCCATCCGCGCGGGTGGCGAGGTGGTGCTGACGCGGGCAGCGCCGGGGCACGCCGAGGATCCAGCACTGTCGCCGTTTCTGGACCTGCTGGCGCGTGACATCAGCGCCCATCCGAAACGGCTGGCCACCCCGGGTGCAGCGCTGGTGCAGCACCTGCAGTCGCTGGTGGCAGGCATCGACGTGGATCTGGATGCGCCGCTTCCGGCGGACGATGAATGACGGCCCCCGCATCGCTGGTGATCCATGGCTGGACGGTGTTTGCACACCCCTTGTTTTTGGATCAGCTGGACAAGCTGGCGGCGGAGGTGGGCCGCCTTCAGCAGAAGGACCCGGCGGGCTATGCCGGAAAAAACGCCAGCAAACGCTTGGCGGCGATTGTCAGGCTGGCGTTTGAGTTGATCCCGCAGGATCCCACCCGCCGGGAATACCGGCAGGGCAACACGCTGGGGGAAGAGAACAGGCACTGGTTCAGCGCGAAATTCTTCCAGCAGTACCGCCTTTTCTTCCGCTACCACGCAGCGAGCAAGGTCATCGTGTACGCCTGGGCCAACGACGCGCACAGCCTGCGGGCCTACGAAAGCGACGATGATGCCTATCGCGTGTTCCGGCGCATGCTGGGCAGCGGCCATCCGCCGGATGGGTGGGATGCGTTGCTGGCCGAAGCGAAGCGTGAACAGGCCCGATTGCAACGCTTTGCCGTCCACGAAACAGATTGAAGACGACAGGGATGCCATGGACATACTGAGCTTGATCGGGCGCGATCGCCCGTTGTTCGACACCGACATTCAGGCCCACGAGGCCGAACTCTCGCGCTTGGTCCAGGCCAGCCGCTTCCTCGTCATCGGCGGCGCGGGCTCCATCGGCCAGGGGGTGACGCGCGAGATCTTCAAGCGCAAGCCGCGTGCCCTGCACGCGGTCGACATCAGCGAAAACAACATGGTCGAGTTGGTGCGGGACATCCGCAGCACGCTGGGCTACATCGATGGCGACTTCCGTACCTTTGCCCTTGACTGCGGTTCGCGCGAGTTTGCAGCGCTGCTGGCCGCGGAATCCGGCTACGACTACGTGCTGAACCTGTCGGCGCTCAAGCACGTGCGCAGCGAGAAGGATCCGTTCACGCTGATGCGGATGATCGAGGTCAACGTGCTCAACACGATCTCGACCATTGCCCAGGCGCAGGCCGGCGGGGCGCGCAAGTATTTCTGCGTATCCACCGACAAGGCAGCCAATCCGGTCAACATGATGGGCGCCAGCAAGCGGATCATGGAGATGTTCCTGATGCGCGCCAGCGAGTCGCTGCCCATTTCCACGGCCCGCTTCGCCAATGTGGCGTTCTCGGATGGGTCGCTGCTGCACGGCTTCAACCAGCGTTTCGCCAAACGCCAACCGATTTCCGCACCCAACGATGTGCGCCGCTACTTCGTGACTCCGCAGGAATCCGGCGAGTTGTGCCTCAGCTCCTGCCTGCTGGGCGAGAACCGTGACATCTTCTTCCCCAAGCTGAGCGAGCAGCTGGACCTGACCCGGTTCTCCGACATCGCGGTGCGCTATCTGCAGGCGCTGGGGTTCGAGCCGTTCGAGTGCGCCAGCGAAGACGAAGCGCGCGATCGCGCTAGCGAGCTGATCGCCCGCAAGCAGTGGCCGGTGTACTTCTTCGCCAGCGATACCACCGGCGAGAAGGATTTCGAAGAGTTCTACACCGGCACGGAGGTGCTGGACATGCAGCGCTTCGAGGCCATCGGCGTGATCAAGAACGCGCCGGTTTACGACGAAGGAAAGCTCGCTTACTTCCTGTCCACCATCGATCGAATCCGTGCGCAACCCACTTGGGACAAGCCCGAATTGGTGGAACTGTTCAACCACATGATCCCGGAGTTCCAGCACAAGGACACCGGCAAGTACCTAGACGGCAGGATGTAAGCCATGCAGCGCCTCCTCGATATCTTGTTCTCCGGACTGGCCCTGCTGGTGCTTTCGCCGCTGCTCCTGCCGGTCATGCTGATCCTGCGGCTTACCGGGGAGGGCGAGGTGTTCTTCATCCAGCAACGCATCGGGCGTGGCGGCCAGCCGTTCGGCCTGTACAAGTTCGCCACCATGCTGAAGAACAGCCCCAACATCGGCACAGGCACGGTGACGGTGAAGGGCGACCCGCGAGTGCTGCCGTTCGGTCGTTTCCTGCGCAAGACCAAGATCAACGAATTGCCGCAGCTGCTGAACATCTTCAAGGGCGACATGAGCGTCATTGGCCCACGCCCGCAGACCCGGCGTTGTTTCGATGCGTTCCCGGCAAGCTCGCAGGCGGAGATCATCAAGGTGCGCCCTGGCCTGTCCGGCATCGGCTCCATCGTCTTCCGCGACGAGGAGGAGTTGATGCACGCCAGCAAGGAGCCGGAGCGCTTCTACGATGAAGTGATCATGCCGTACAAGGGCAAATTGGAAGAGTGGTACGTGGCCCGCCAGGGGCTGTGGACCTACCTTGCTGCGATCTTCGCCACTGCCTGGGTGGTGGTCTTTCCGAAGTCGGAACTGGTGTGGCGGCTGTTCCCGGGCCTGCCGTCGCCGCCGGCGACGTTGGCAAATAAGGTTTGAGGGGGTGAGCTGATGGAACTCGTGTTCAACCACCGGATGTTCCAGCACATCAACGAATCTGCCATCAAGGAGCGAGGGCGGGCATCGCGGGCCATGGTGATGGCTGAAAAGGCCCTGCGGTACAGGGCACTGGCTTTACCTTTGGCCTTGTTTGAGCATTTGGTCGGCTTCCTGCTGGCGTTGCCGATACCGATCTATGGCGGGATTGTGTACGCAACGATTACGTCGATGCGTGGGTTGCCGCATTTTTTGGGGATGTACGTGCGTGCGCTGTATTACCGCAGCAAGCTTGGGCTGATGGAGCCGAATGTCTTCATCGATCAAGGTGTGTTTTTTGCCTACCCACGACAGGTCGAGCTGAAGGAGTTCAGCTACATCGACAAGAACGTGATCATCATGAGCCGAACTGCGAGGGTGGGCCGTCGGGTGCACATCGCACCACGTGTATTTGTGAGCGGCGGCGGCGATTTCGAGATCGAGGATTACGCCTGCATCGCAACCAACTCGAACATCATCACCTCTACGGAGGTGCTGAAGGATGGTGCGCGTTGCTCCGGCCCCATGGTTAGTGCAGACCAACGGAATGTATTCCGAGGAAAGGTGCTGATTCGGAAGGATGCGTTCATTGGCGCAAACGCGACCCTATTGCCCGGTGTAACCGTTGAGCCCGGTAGCGTTGTTGGTGCTGGCGTCACAGTGGCCAAGGACACGGCTCCCTGGGGGATCTACGTGGGAGCAAAAACGCAGCAACTGGGTGAACGCCAGCCGGTCAAGTGGCCGGACAATTAATCGAGAGGATGAAGTGAAGGTCCTGGTGACCGGCAAAGCCGGTTTCATCGGGTCGCACGGGCTCTCCAACGTCGGCTACCGCCACGGGCGTGAGGTTGATCGGTGGCGTTCCTGCCTGCCGGTCAATGCTGCTCAGGTCTGGGCACGCGGGATTCCGATATCAACATCCGGTCAGTTCCCGCACCCGTCATGTGCCGGTGTAATGATCCAGTGATTTCGGATTAGAACCCGACCCAGCCTCCCCGCTTGGGGTTGACGCGGGCAAGCACGTGTACCAATATTTGGTACCACTTCGGAGATGCCAATGGCCAAGAACACCAGCGTCAGTCTGGGAGAACACTTCGAGCACTTCATCGGCAGCCAGGTCGACAGTGGCCGCTACGGGTCAGCCAGTGATGTCGTGCGCGCCGGTTTGCGCCTGCTGGAAACCGCCGAGGGCCGGCGTGATGCGCTGCGGCGTGCGCTGGAAGAAGGTGAGCGCAGCGGTCCTGCGGGGTACAACTTGCAGGCGTTGATTTCCGAGTTGGACACCGGCCCCCGATGACGGCGTTCGATCTGACCCGCGCGGCGCAGGATGACCTGAAAGCGATCGCAAGGCAGACACAGGCACAGTGGGGGCAACTACAGCGCAATCGCTATCTGCACGAGATGGACCAACTGTTCGGTTCGCTCGCAGGAAATCCCGCGATGGGGCGGGCATGTGACGAAGTGCGTGCGGGCTACAGGAAATTCCCGCATGGCGGGCACGTGATCTATTACCAGCAGCTGGCCGGATACGGGATCCTGATTGTTCGAATACTGCATGCCAGCATGGACGCGAACACGCAGCTGGACGCGTGATTGACGCGTGATTTCGGCAAACGGGTGTCAGGGACGGTTCCCCTTGGCGCCGCCGATGCAAAACCGGTCCATCTGGACGTGCAAGGCGGAAGCAGGTCTTCGATTGCCCCTCGGGACTAGAATCATGGGTTCCACTGGAAGGATTGGGTCATCGCATGAAGGTTCTGGTCACCGGCACCGCCGGGTTCATCGGGTCGCACGTGGCGCAGGTGTTGCTGGCGCGGGGCGATACAGTGGTGGGGTTCGACAGCCTCAACGATTACTACGACGTCAGCCTCAAGCAGGCGCGGCTGGCGCGGTTCATGGATCACCCGAATTACGTCCACGTGCAGGCGGACCTGGCCGACCGCGCGGCGGTTGAGGCGGTGTTCGCCACCCACAAGCCGCAGCGGGTGGTGAACCTGGCCGCGCAGGCGGGGGTTCGCTACGCGGCGGAGAACCCGCATGTGTACGTGGCCAGCAACGTCACTGGCTTCCTGCACATCCTCGAGGGCTGCCGCCACTTTGGGGTGGAGCACCTGGTGTATGCCTCCACCAGTTCGGTGTACGGGGCGAATCGGGCGATGCCGTTCTCCGAGCACTCGCCGGCCGAACACCCGCTGACCCTGTACGCGGCCACCAAGAAGGCCAACGAGCAGATGGCGCACAGCTACGCGCATCTGTACGGCATCGCGTGCACGGGGCTGCGCTTCTTCACCGTGTATGGCCCGTGGGGCCGCCCGGACATGGCGCTGTTCCTGTTCACCAAGGCCATCCTGGACGGCAAGCCGATCCGGGTGTTCAACCATGGCCACCACAAGCGCAGCTTCACCTATGTCGATGACATCGTGGAAGGCGTGGTGCGCACGCTGGACCGGGTGCCGGGCAAGGATCCGGACTGGTCCGGCGAACGCCCGGACCCGGCCACCAGCGGGGTGGCGCCGTACCGCCTCTACAACATCGGCAACGAACAGCCGGTGGAGCTGCTGCGCTACATCGAGGTGCTGGAGGACTGCCTGGGCCGCAAGGCGGTGATGGAAATGCTCCCCCTGCAGCCCGGCGACGTGCCCGACACCGAAGCCGATGTCTCCGACCTGATCGCCAACGTCGGCTACCGCCCGGTGGTGCCGGTGGAGGAGGGCGTAGCGAACTTCGTGCGCTGGTATCGGGGGTATTACGGGGTTTGAGGTTGCTTGGCCGAGCAAAGGCACCGAATTCCAGCTCGAGCCGATCCCATCCTATCGGCACAAATAATCCCGAACGGTAATAATTACGCTTGACAGCAGCTTTTCTCAAGCGCAAGTTCCCGTTCGGGAATATTTTTTCATTTGCGCCGATATGAACGTGCTTCCATCCCGTACGGGCTCGCCTCTCCCGCTTTCCGATACCGTGGCGCTGGGCCGGGCGGTGCGTCAGGCCCGCAAGGCCAATGGGTTGACCCAGTCCGGGTTGGCCGGTCTGGCCGGTACCGGGCCGCGCTTCATCGGCGATCTGGAGCGCGGCAAACCGGGCGTGGAATTCGGCAAGGTGTTGGACGTGTTGGCGGTGCTGGGCTTGCGCCTGCTGTTGGCCGGGGAGGCGACATGACCGACCGGCTGGAGGTCGAACTGTTCGGGCAACCGGTTGGCACCCTGGCGGTTTCAGGGCCGCTGCGCAGCCCGGAGGATTGGGCGTTTGCCTACAGCCCTGCCTATCTCGAATCCGGGGCGCCCGCGCTGTCGGTGAGCATGCCGGTGCGCGCCGCGCCTTGGGCCGGCGCCGTGGTGCGCAACTGGTTCTGCAACCTGCTGCCGGAGGGGGCGGTGCGGCAAGCCATCGCCGGGCGCCTGCGGCTGGCGCTTGATGACGATTTCGGCTTGCTGGCGGCGATCGGTGGCGAGTGTGCGGGTGCCGTCAGTCTGCGGGTTCCCGGATTGACGGCTCCGGAGTACATGGAAGAGCCGTCTGGCGCAGGCGAAACGGATCTGGAAACCCTGCTGTACCTGCAGGGCGATGACGCCGGCGAAGGAAGCTGGGCGCTGGCTGGTGCACCGCTGCGATTATCGCTGGCTGGCGCCCAGGACAAGCTGGCGGTCGTGGCCGAAGCCGATGGTCGCCTGCGCCTACCGCGCGCGAATGAGCCCAGCACCCATATCCTCAAGCCGGACAGCCGCCGCTTCCGCGGGCTGCGCGATGCCGAGGCGCTGGGACTGGCGCTGGCGCGCAAGGTGGGCCTGGACGCGGCGAACGGCTGTCTGGTGGATGTACTGGGCCGGCCGGCGCTGTTGATTGAGCGGTATGACCGTGTGCGCACGCCCGGCGGTGAAGTGCAACGGCTGCATCAGGAGGACTTCTGCCAGGCGCTCGGCTACCCGGAGCGATTGAAGTACGAGGGCAATGGCGGGCCGGGATTGGCGGCGTGTTCCGCTTTGGTCCGAAGGTTGGCGCTTGGGCCCGCGGCGGTGCAGGGCCTGCTGGACTGGGTGGTGTTCAATGCGCTGCTTGGCAATGCCGACGCGCACGCCAAGAACCTGGCGCTGCTGTGCGGCCGCGACGGTCGGCGTCGGCTGGCGCCCCTGTACGACCTGGTGCCGACGGTCTATCTGCCCACTTCGTTGGTGGAGCGTGCGCCGGCCATGCGCATCGGCCGTGCAGCGCGCATCGACGGCATCGGACCGGACGACTGGGCGGCGTTCGCAGGGGACGCGGGGTATCGCAAGGCCTTCGTGCTTGAGCGGGTACGCTGGATGTCCAGCCGGATGCTGGCATTGCTGCCCGCGGTGGCTGCCGGCATCGTGAACCAGGGGGGCGATGCGGAGCGCGTGCAGCGAATCGAAACAGCCGTTGCCGACAACATCGGCAGCGTGGGGCTGGACTGACGGGTTCTACCGCAAACGGATCAGCAGCCTGCCCACATCGTCGCGATCCGCGGCGGGCAGCCCGGCCGCCTGCGCGAACTCCGGCCAGCGCGCGATGGCCGCATCCACCTGATCCATCAGCGCGGACGGGTTTCTGATGCCGAAGCGCGCGGCGACCTCGTGCAGGTCGTCGGCGGTGATGTCGTCGAACTTGCCGGCCACGCTCATCAGGTGGTGCTGCGTCCATTCGCCGGCGGGGTTGTAGGCGTGGGTCACGTCGTAGGCGGGCGCCAATTCCCACGCGCCGCCTTCGCGCAGCAGGAAGGCGAAGTTCTTGGTGTGGTCGTCATGGTTCTTGCCGGCGACGTTGAACGCCATGCGCAGGAACAGTTGCTCCATGTCGCGCCCGGGCAGGCCCAGTCCGTGGGCGGTGATGAACAGGGACTCATAGGCGTGGGTGCGCCGCTGCTTGTGGCTCATGTGCTGCAGCGCGGCCAGCGTCTGCATGTGGATCTTGCGGTTGCCGTCGCGGTCGAACCGGCGGGTCATGAAGTGCGCGCGGCCGTTTTCCTCCAGCAGCCGGCATTCGCTCATGGCGATGCCGGCGGCGGTGGCCATCAGGTGGTAGGCGTATTCGCGCCGGCCGTAGCACTGGCTCTGGCCCAGCTCCTGGTCCGCGCCCATTCCGTCGAACTTCAGCAGCCAGTGCTCGAAGCCCGGCGCCGCGTCGAACTGGCCGCTGCGCAGTTCATGGGTGGCGGGGTTCCACGCCACCACCGCCTTGGCCCGCGCACCGCCGGCGGAGGTTCCCACGCGGATGATGCTGGCCAGCGCCGCCTGCGCCTCCGGGTCCCCGGCCAGACCGCCGTGGACGGCTTTGCGTGCCACCTCCACCAGCGTTTTCATCTCGATCGGTGCTGCGGTTTCGGTGTTGCCGCCGCGGGTGGGGCGGAACTCCAGCGCGCCCATCCCGCGCCGGCCCATGTAGGCCAGCCGGTCCAGCGCGGTCACTTCTTCCGGCCGGACGCCGTGGCTGGCCATCCAGCCGTTGATCAGCTGGTTGCCGAAATCGTCGGGCAATGCGTCGGCGAGCAGGCCGGGCAGGCGATGGAAGGCGTCGGGGTCCAGCGCGGGAAAGGAAAAACGGCCATCGGCCCGATCCAGCGGCAGCATGAAAGGCGAAAGCGCGATGCCGGTGCGGCGCCAGCTGTCGGCGTACTCGAACACATACGCGCCCAGGCGCGGGTCCTGCGCCACGGCACCGACCCGCTTGCCCCAGATCCGCACCTCGATGACGTCGACGTGCTTCATGCGCGGTCAGTGGCGGGTGCCGCGCTTGGGCGCGCGGTTGCCGGCGAGCAGGGCCATCGGGCTGATCGTGGGTTGTGGCGCCAGCGCGTCCAGGCTGGCCAGCGCACCGAGGGCCTTGAGCACGCGGATCAGGGTGATCAGGGACGAACCTTCGCCGCTCTCCAGAGCGCGCACGGCACGCGGCGAGACGCCGGCCCGGCTGGCCAAGCCGGCCTGGGTCAACCGCTGGCCGAGCCGGAGCTGGCGCAGCCGCTCGCCAAGATCCGTTTGGATCTCTTCGGGGGTCTGGAATGTTGGGGTAGCCATGGGGCGGATTCCTGCCTCTAAGGCGGCCGGCGCCATCGTTGAGGGCAGGATAACGCCAAAAACAAAAATGTCCAATAAGGGCAGAATTCTGCCTATAAATAGACTTTATGAGGATAAGGGGCGCAAATGCGCCCCAACTCCGGATGGTCTATGGATGTCTTTTCGGGCCGATCAGACGGCTCGGTCCCGGCTGCCCGTGGACGCCACCCCGTGCGGGTGGCTCTGCACAGGGAGCGGATCGCGGCGGGCGCCGCGATCCCCGTGATCCTGACCCGTCAGCCCGCCTTGACCGGCCCGCGCAGTTCCTTGCGCAGGATCTTGCCGACGTTGCTCTTGGGCAGTTCGTTGCGGAACTCGACCAGCTTCGGGCGCTTGTAGCCGGTCAGGTTCTCGTGGCAGAACGCCTTCACCTGCTCGGCGGTGAGCGCGGGGTCCTTCTTGACGATGAACACCTTCACCGTCTCGCCGGAGTGTTCGTCCGGCACGCCGATCGCGGCGACTTCCAGCACGCCCGGCATCATCGCGATCACGTCTTCCACTTCGTTCGGATACACGTTGAAGCCGGACACCAGGATCATGTCCTTCTTGCGGTCGACGATGTAGAAGTAACCGTGTTCGTCCATCTTCGCCATGTCGCCGGTGTGCAGCCAGCCCTCGGCGTCCATGACCTTGGCGGTTTCCTCGGGGCGCTGCCAGTAGCCCTTCATCACCTGCGGGCCCTTCACGCACAGCTCGCCGATTTCGCCCATCGGCAGGATGCTGCCGTCCTCGCCCTTGACGCACACGTCGGTGGACGGCACCGGCAGGCCGATGGAGCCGTTGTATTCGCGCAGGTCCAGCGGGTTGATGCACACCGCCGGCGCGGTTTCGGTGAGGCCGTAGGCTTCGGCCAGGGTCACGCCGGTGACCTGTTTCCACTTTTCCGCCACCGCGCGCTGCACGGCCATGCCGCCGCCGAGGGTCAGGTGCAGGCGCGAGAAGTCCACCTGTTCGAAACCGGGCGTGTGCAGCAGGCCGTTGAACAGGGTGTTGACGCCGGTGATGGCGGTGAAGCCGGAACTTTTCAGCTCCTTGACGAAGCCGGGCATGTCGCGCGGGTTGGTGATCAGCAGGTTGGCTGCGCCGAACTTCATGAACACCAGGCTGTTCGCGGTCAGCGCGAAGATGTGGTACAGCGGCAGCGCGGTGACGATCTTCTCCTCGCCCGGCTTGATGTTGGTGCCCACCCACGCCGCGGCCTGCTGCATGTTGGCCACCATGTTGCGATGGGTCAGCATGGCGCCCTTGGAGACGCCGGTGGTGCCGCCGGTGTACTGCAGGAAGGCCAGGTCTTCCGGTGCGTTCCTGATCTGCGGCAGCTGGTGCATGCGGCCGAGGGTGAGGACGTCGCGGAAGCGCACCGCACCCGGGATGGCGTAGTCCGGCACCATCTTCTTCACGTGCTTGAGCACGAAGTTGACGATGCTGCCCTTGGGGAAGCCCAGCATGTCGCCGAGGCCGGTGGTGATGGCGCGCACGCCCGGCACCTGGGCCAGCACTTCCTGCGCCACCTTGCCGAAGTTGTCCAGCACCACCAGCACGCTGGCGCCGGAGTCCGCCATCTGGTGCTTGAGCTCGCGCGCGGTGTACATCGGGTTGGTGTTGACCACGGTCAGACCGGCGCGCAGCACGCCGAACAGGGCGATCGGATACTGCAGGCAGTTGGGCATCATGATCGCCACCCGATCGCCCTTCTTCAGCTTCAGCTCGCCCAGCAGGTAGCCGGCGAAGTCGCGGCTCAGGCGGTCCAGCTCGGCGTAGGTGATCGCCTTGCCCATGTTGATGAAGGCGGTGTTGTCGCGATACTTCTGCAGCGCCGTTTCGAACACGTCGTTGATCGACGCGAACTCGTTCATGTCGATTTCGGCAGGCACGCCGGCCGGGTAATGGGCCAGCCAAGGACGGTCGAAACTCATGCACTGCTCCCCTGCGAGTGTGATCCGCCATCGGATGCGGCGGCGTATGGATTTGCGTTCGATTTGAGCATAGCCTCCCATGCCTGACAAGGCGATGCCCGCGGGCAAAGGCTGCTGCAGTGCGGCATTCGGTGGATTTCCGGCAATCGATGCGTTGGCGCTGCACGTGGTGCCTGCTGGCGTTCGCGCTGCTGGTGGCGGGTTGCGCCAGACCTGCACCGGAGCAGGCGGTGCGCGCGCAGCTGCAAGCGCTGCAAGCCGCCATCGATGCGCGCGATGCCGCTGCGGTGGAGGCGTTGCTGGCCGAGGATTTCATCGGCAACGAGGGGCTGGACCGGCGCGGCGCGAAACGGTTGGCGGCGGGGCTGTTCCTGCGTTACCGCGATGTCGGGGCGAAGCTGGGCCCGGTTGCAGTGGAATTGCGTGGCGACGCCGATGCGGTGGCCCGCTTCAACCTGCTGGCCACCGGCGGCGCTGGCGGCTTGCTGCCGGAACGCGGGCAGGCGTATCGCGTGGAAACCGGCTGGCGCTATGTCGACGGCGAATGGAAATTGCGCAGCGCCGGCTGGAAGGCGGCGCTGTAGGCCGCCGCCTTCCGCTACCGGTCGATGGTGCTTATACGCTCGCCGGGCGTGCTGCCAGCTGCCGCAGCACGTACTGCAGCAGGCCGCCGTGGCGGGCGTATTCCACTTCCTTTGGGGTCAGCAGCAGCACGTCCACCTCGAACACGATCCTGGTGCCGTCGATGCGGGTGGCGGTGACGGTGGCGGTCTTGGTGCTGCCGTCGGCCAGGCCGCTGACGGCATAGGTCTCGGTGCCGCTCAGCCCCAGGCTGGTCGCGGTCTGGCCGTCCTTGAACTGCAGCGGCAGCACGCCCATGCCCACCAGGTTGCTGCGGTGGATGCGCTCGAAGCTTTCCGCGATCACCGCCTTCACCCCCAGCAGCAGGGTGCCCTTGGCGGCCCAGTCGCGGCTGGAGCCGGTGCCGTATTCCTTGCCGGCGATGACCAATAGCGGCGTGCCGTCGGCCTTGTACTTCATCGCGGCATCGAAGATCGCCAGCTTCTCCGGCGGCTGCGCGCCGAAGTACAGCGTGTTGCCGCCTTCCTCGCCTCCGAAGAAGCGGTTCTTGATGCGGATGTTGGCGAAGGTGCCGCGCACCATCACGTCGTCGTTGCCGCGGCGGCTGCCGTAGCTGTTGAAGTCCTGCGGGGCCACGCCGCGCGCCATCAGGTAGCGACCGGCGGGCGAATCCTTCTTGATGCTGCCGGCCGGGCTGATGTGGTCGGTGGTGATGGAGTCGCCGAAATAGCCCAGCACGCGCGCGCCGGCGATGTCGTCGATGCTGCCCACCGCCATGGTCATGCCGTCGAAGTAGGGCGGGTTCTTGATGTAGGTGGAGTCGCCGCTCCAGGCGTACAGCTGGCCGTCGGGCGAGGCGATGCCGTTCCAGCGCGCATCGCCCTTGAACACGTCGGCGTAGTTGGACTTGAACATGTCCGGGCCGATGGTGGCGGCGATGGTGGAATGGATTTCCGCGCTGGCCGGCCAGACGTCCTTCAGGTACACCGGGTTGCCGTCGCGATCGTTGCCCAGCGGTTCGCTGGTCAGATCCACGGTGGTGCTGCCGACCAGCGCGTAGGCCACCACCAGCGGCGGGCTGGCCAGATAGTTCATCTTCACTTCGGCGTGGATGCGGCCTTCGAAATTGCGGTTGCCGGACAGCACCGAGGCCACGCACAGGTCGCCGGCGGCGATCCCGGCGCTGACTTCCACCGGCAGCGGCCCGGAGTTGCCGATGCAGGTGGTGCAGCCGTAGCCCACGGTGTAGAAGCCGATCTTCTCCAGCTCGTCCAGCAGGCCGGCCTTCTGCAGGTAGTCGGTCACCACCCGCGAGCCAGGTGCCAATGAGGTCTTCACCCACGGCTTGCGGGTCAGCCCGCGCGCGGCGGCATTGCGGGCCAGCAGGCCGGCCGCCACCATCACCGCGGGGTTGGAGGTGTTGGTGCAGGAAGTGATGGCGGCGATGACCACGGCGCCGTCCTTGATCCGCATGTGCTTGCCGTCGATGGCGATGTCGGCCTGGCCCTTGCCGTGCTGTTCGTTGCCCACCGCGGCGCCGCCGCCCTCGGCGATGAAGTCGGCCACCTCCTCGCTGCGCTTGTCGCGTGCGGAGGTCAGCACCGCGATCGCGGCGCGGCTGTTGTCGGGCATCTCCGGCAACAGCACCCGGTCCTGCGGCCGCTTGGGGCCGGCCAGCGAGGGCCGCACCGTTGCCATGTCCAGCGCCAGCATCGAGCTGTACTGCGCATGCGGGCTGTCCGGCGCGTGCCACAGGCCCTGCGCCTTGGCATAGGCCTCGACCAGTGCGATCTGTGCTTCGCTGCGCCCGGACAGGCGCAGGTAGTTGAGCGATTCGGCGTCGATCGGGAAGATCGCGCAGGTCGCGCCGTATTCCGGCGACATGTTGCCGATGGTGGCGCGGTCGGCCAGCGGCAGGTGCTGCAGACCGTCGCCGTAGAACTCCACGAACTTCCCGACCACGCCATGCTGGCGCAGCATCTGGGTGACGGTCAGCACCAGGTCGGTGGCGGTGGCACCTTCCGGCAGCCGGCCGGTGAGCTGGAAGCCCACCACCTGCGGGATCAGCATCGACGAGGGTTGGCCCAGCATCGCCGCCTCGGCCTCGATGCCGCCCACGCCCCAGCCCAGCACGCCGATGCCGTTGACCATGGTGGTGTGGCTGTCGGTGCCGAACAGGGTGTCGGGGAAGGCCCACAGCTCGCCGTCGATCCGCCGGGTCATCACCACCCGCGCCAGGTACTCCAGGTTCACCTGATGGACGATGCCGGTGTTGGGCGGCACCACCTTGAAGTCTGCAAATGCTTTCTGGCCCCAGCGCAGGAAGCCGTAACGCTCGGCATTGCGCTCGAACTCGATGCGGCCGTTGATTTCAAGCGCGTCCGGGCGGGCGAAAGCGTCCACCTGCACCGAGTGGTCGATGACCAGTTCGGATGGAATTTGCGGGTTGATCTGCTCGGGCCGGCCGCCCAGCTTGACCACCGCGTCGCGCATCGCCGCCAGGTCCACCACGCAGGGCACGCCGGTGAAGTCCTGCAGGATCACCCGGCCCGGCATGAAGGCGATCTCGGTGTCCGGCAGCGCCTTGGGGTTCCACTTCGCCACCGCCTCGATATGCGCTGGCAGCACGCTCACGCCGTCTTCGTGGCGGAGCAGGTTCTCCAGCAGGATCTTCATCGACCACGGCAGGTGCTTCAGGTCGAAGCGTTCGCCCAGCGCCGGCAGGCTATGGAAAGCGTAGTCTTGGCCGTTAACGTTGAGCGTGGCGCGGGTGGCGAAGGTATTGCTCATGGACGTGCTCCCGGTAATGCGTGGCGGCGTCCGCGTGCATCCGGACGCTGAAAAAAGCGGGGGTCCCCGCGACATCTTGCGGTTCCAATGTTAAGCCGGATTGAAAAGAGGCGAGGTTCGGTGATGAAACCCACGCGGGCAATCCACTTCAAGACCGGTCCACGTGCCGGCGCAGTGCTGGCGGTGTTGCTGGCAGCGCCACCCACGCACGCCGCGGGCGGGCAGGGCAGCAGCGTGTGGCCGTGGGCACTCTTGCTGTTCGCGCTGTCGGGGGCCGGGGCCGCGTGGGTCTGGGGCCTGCGTGAGCGCCGTGAGCGCGAGCGCCTGCAGCGGCAGCTGGACGAATACGCCACCAGCATGCGCCAGCAGGGCGAACAGCTGCAGGCGGCGCGGCGGGAACGCGAAGGACTGGTCGAGCGCCTGCAGCAGCAGGCGGTGGAGTTCGGCCGCCAGGCCCATGAGGACGGCCTGACCGGGCTGCCCAACGGGCGCGCGTTCGACGAGGGCTTCGCCCATCATTTCGCCCGCTCCAAGCGGCATGGGCAGGCGCTGAGCCTGATGCTGCTGGACCTCGACCACATCCGCCAGATCAACGACAACTGGTCGCATGCGATCGGCGATGAGGTGCTGGCCGAAGCCGCGCGGCTGCTGCGCTCGGTCTGCCGCACCTCCGACCTGCCGGCGCGGCTGGGCGGCGATGCCTTCGCGGTGATCCTCACCGATACCGACATGGAAGGCGCCAAGCGCTTCAGCCAACGCCTGCACGCCGCCTTCGCCAGCTGCAGGAGTTGGCATACCGCCGCGGCCGGCCCGAACTACGTCAGCTTCAGCGCCGGCCTGGTGCAGCTGGGCGAGGACGACATGGCTCCGGCGCAGCTGCGCCAGCGCGCCGACCGGGCGCTGTACCTGGCCAAGCACGCGGGCGGCGCCCGCACCAGCCTGGGCTGAATTCGCGCGGGGCAGGGCGGTTTCGTGGCGGCTGGCAGATCGAGCGGGTGACCGTATGGCGTGAGGTGCCGGCCGGGCTTCCGCTTGCCGGGCGGTTTAGAGTATGCATCGAAAAGTATGTATAATTCTGGCCTACCCAAAGCGCAGGGCTACCCATGGAAGCCACCGTCGCGGAGCGCGGCCAGATCACCCTGCCGAAGGCGGTGCGTGATGCCTTGGGGCTGACCAAGGGCAGCGTGCTCAAGGTCGAGCTGGACGGCGGCCGCATCGTCCTGAGCAAGCATGTCGACGACGCCATTTCGCGGGTGCGCGGCAAATTCGCGCTGGACGCCGGCGGCAAGGGCAAGCCCGCGTGATTGCCGTCGATGCGCCGGTGCTGGTCGAACTGCTGGCCGATGGGGCCCATGCCGACGCGGTGGAAACGACCCTGCGCCAAGCGCTGGGCGCCGGCCGGGTGGTGGTCAGCGACGCCGCATTGGCGCAGCTGTCCGCCGCGCTGCGCAACGGCGCCGACGCGCTGGCCGCGCTGGAGGAAATGGGCATCCATTACAGCGCGGTGGAAGCCAAGTCGGCGCTGCGCGCCGGCGAGATGCAGCGTCGCCAGCGCCAGCGCGGCGGCGAAGCGCGCCCGATTTCCGATTTTCTGGTCGGCGCCCACGCACTGCTGCAGTGCGATGCGCTGATCACGTTCGACGCCGAGTTCCATCGCGATTACTTCAAGGGTTTGAAGTTGATCGTCCCCCGGGACTGACGGCCCTCTCCACACGTAGTACCTGCCAAGGAAACCCCCATGCTCGCCGCCTACCGCCAACACGAAGCCGAACGCGCCGCCCTCGGCATCCCCGCGCTGCCGTTGACCCCGCAGCAGACCGCCGACCTGATCGAACTGCTGAAGAACCCGCCCGCAGGCGAGGGTGCATTCCTGCTCGACCTGCTGGTGAACCGCGTGCCCGCCGGCGTGGACGATGCCGCCAAGGTCAAGGCCAGCTACCTGGCCGCGCTGGCGTTCGGCAGCGAGGTCAACCCGCTGATCCCGCGCGCGCGCGCCACCGAACTGCTGGGCACCATGCTGGGCGGCTACAACGTGGCGCCGCTGGTGCAGCTGCTGGACGACGCCGAACTGGGCGGCGTGGCCGCCAACGCGCTCAAGCACACCCTGCTGGTGTTCGATGCCTTCCACGACGTGCAGGACAAGGCCAAGGCCGGCAATGCCAACGCGCAGGCCGTGCTGCAGAGCTGGGCCGACGCCGAGTGGTTCACCAGCAAGCCGGAAGTGCCGCAGAGCCTGACCATCACCGTGTTCAAGGTGCCGGGCGAAACCAATACCGATGACCTGTCGCCGGCGCCGGACGCCACCACCCGCCCGGACATTCCGATGCACGCGCTGGCGATGTTGAAGAACAAGCGCCCCGATGCGCCGTTCGTGCCGGAGGAAGACGGCAAGCGCGGCCCGATCGGCGCCATCCTCAAGCTCAAGGAAAAGGGCCATACCGTGGCCTACGTGGGCGACGTGGTCGGCACCGGCTCCAGCCGCAAGTCCGCCACCAACAGCGTGCTGTGGTGGACCGGCAACGACATTCCGCACATCCCCAACAAGCGTGATGGCGGCGTCTGCCTGGGCAGCAAGATCGCGCCGATCTTCTACAACACGATGGAAGACGCGGGCGCGCTGCCGATCGAGCTGGACGTCTCGCAGATGAACCACGGCGACGTGATCGAGCTGCGTCCGTACGAAGGCAAGGCGCTGAAGGACGGCAAGGAAATCGCCAGCTTCGAGCTGAAGTCGGAAGTGCTGCTGGACGAAGCCCGCGCCGGCGGCCGCATCCCGCTGATCATCGGCCGCGGCCTGACCGCCAAGGCACGCGAAGCGCTGGGCCTGCCGGCGACCGACCTGTTCCGCCTGCCGGTGGTGCCGCCGGATACCGGCAAGGGCTTCACCCTGGCGCAGAAGCTGGTCGGCCGAGCCTGTGGCCTGGCGGAAGGCAAGGGCATGCGCCCGGGCACCTACTGCGAGCCGAGGATGACCTCGGTGGGCAGCCAGGACACCACCGGCCCGATGACCCGCGACGAGCTGAAGGACCTGGCCTGCCTGGGCTTCAGCGCCGATCTGGTGATGCAGAGCTTCTGCCACACCGCGGCCTATCCGAAGCCGGTCGACGTGAAGACCCACCACACTCTGCCGGATTTCATCTCCACCCGCGGCGGCGTGTCGCTGCGTCCGGGTGACGGCATCATCCACAGCTGGCTCAACCGCATGCTGCTGCCCGATACCGTGGGCACCGGCGGTGACAGCCACACCCGTTTCCCGATCGGCATTTCGTTCCCGGCCGGCTCCGGCCTGGTGGCGTTCGCTGCCGCCACCGGGGTGATGCCGCTGGACATGCCGGAATCGGTGCTGGTCCGCTTCAAGGGCGAGATGCAGCCGGGCGTGACCCTGCGCGACCTGGTCCATGCGATCCCGCTGTACGCGATCAAGGCCGGCCTGCTGACCGTCGAGAAGAAGGGCAAGAAGAACATTTTCTCCGGCCGCATCCTCGAGATCGAAGGCCTGCCCAACCTGAAGATCGAGCAGGCGTTCGAGCTGGCCGACGCGTCCGCCGAGCGTTCCGCCGCAGCCTGCACGGTGCGCCTGGACAAGGCGCCGATCATCGAATATCTGACCAGCAACGTGACGCTGCTGAAGTGGATGATCGCGGAGGGTTATGCGGATGCCCGCACCCTGCAGCGCCGCATCGAGAAGATGGAGGCCTGGCTTGCCGATCCGCAGCTGCTGGAGGCCGATGCCGATGCAGAGTACGCAGCGGTCATCGAAATTGATTTGGCCGAGATCCACGAGCCGATCGTCTGCTGCCCGAACGACCCGGACGATGCCAAGACCCTGTCCGACGTGGCCGGCGCGCACATCGATGAAGTGTTCATCGGCTCGTGCATGACCAACATCGGGCACTTCCGCGCCGCGGCCAAGCTGCTGGAAGGCAAGCGCGACATCCCCACGCGGTTGTGGATCGCGCCGCCCACCAAGATGGATGCCGCCGAGCTGACCAACGAAGGTCACTACGGGACTTTCGGCGCGGCTGGCGCGCGCATGGAGATGCCGGGCTGCTCGCTGTGCATGGGCAACCAGGCGCAGATCCGCGAGGGCAGCACCGCGATGTCCACCTCGACCCGCAACTTCCCCAACCGCCTGGGCCGCAACACCAATGTGTATCTGGGTTCGGCGGAGCTGTCGGCGATCTGCGCGCGGCTGGGCCGCATCCCGACCCGCGAGGAGTACCTGGCCGACATCGGCGTGGTCAACGCGAACGGCGATGCGATCTACCGCTACATGAACTTCGACCAGATCGCGGATTACCAGCAGGTGGCGGCGACGGTCGCGGCGTAAGCGTTCTCCGTTCCACTTGGGACAAGCAAACGCCCGGCAGTGCCGGGCGTTTGTTGTTTGGCGGCTGGTGGTCATGTGAGCAGAGAGCGGGCTGTCCTGGTTTCCCGAAGCGTTCCCCGCCGGGCAGGCGCTGCTGCGAATGTCCCCCGGCATCGGCGTGGACGCCGCTGCCTCCTCCTTGATTTCGCAGCAGCGCCTGCCCGGCGGGGAACGTCACGGAGTTCCGTGGCGGCGGATGGGAAGAGCGTGCTTCTTTCCTGATGGCGGGTTTGTTTGGCACTTGCCCTGGCAATTCCCAGAATCGCGAAACCATCGGGTGCGCGCGGTGGCGGGTGGGTGCGGCGCCGAAATCAAGGAGGAGGCAGCGGCGCCTGCGCCGGTGCCGGGGGACATTCGGCGCTGCGCCTGCCCGCCACCGCGCGCTGCGATAAGCGCCGTGAGAAACGCGCAAACCGCAATCGACGGCACAGTCATGCCATCCCGAACAAGGTATGGTGTGCGGCCCTTCGCCCGACCACGCCCGCGCATTCCGCAATGACGACCAAACCACTGCTCGCCCCTTCCGGAAAACTGTTTGTCGCCATCGCGTTGATCGAAGCGTTGACCTGGACCGGGTTGCTGGTCGGCATGTACCTGAAGTACGTCAGCGGCACCACCGATCTGGGCGTGTGGCTGTTCGGGCGCCTGCACGGCGCGGCGTTCCTGGCTTACGTGGTGATCTGTTTCATCGTCGGTTCGCGGCTGCGCTGGCCGATGTGGGCGCTGCTGCTGGCCGTGCTGGCGGCGATCCCGCCGCTGGTCACCTGGCCGCTGGAACTCTGGTATCGGCACCGCGGGCTGCTGTCCAACCGTTGAAGCCACGCGCCTCGCGGCGCTGCCGCGAGACGTTGCGCGCGCGGGTCAGGCGACCTTGCGCACGCGCTTGGACAGCTCGATGACCTTGGCCATCTCGCCCTGCAGGTATTCCTCGGTGATCGCCACGGGCGCGGCCTGGGTCTTGGTGGACAGGCTGCCCACGTCCACGATCAGCGCCACCCGGCCATCGCCGAGGATGGTGGCACCGGCCACGCCGGCGATGCGGCGGTAGTTGCGCTCCAGGTTCTTCACCACCACCTGCTGCTGGCCCAGCAGCTCGTCCACTTCCAGCGCCAGCCGCTGGCCCTGGCTTTCCACCACCACCGCGATCGGCTGGGCTTCGGTGCGGGTGGCGGGCAGGCCGTAATGGTTGGCGAGGTCGAGCAGCGGCACGTAGTCCTCGCGCACGCGCAGCAGGCGCGAGTCGCCGGCCACCGTCTTGATGTGGTCGGCCGCGGGCTGCAGCGATTCCACCACCACGTTCAGCGGCAGGATGAAGACTTCGCCGCCCACCGCCACGGTCATGCCGTCGAGGATGGCCATGGTCAGCGGCAGGCGGATCGAGACGGTGGTGCCTTCGCCGTGGCGGCTGCGGATTTCCACCTGGCCGCCCAGCGCGTTGATGTTCTTGCGCACCACGTCCATGCCGACGCCGCGGCCGGACAGATCGGTGAGCGCTTCGGCGGTGGAGAAACCGGGTGCGAACACCAGATCCCACACCTGCGCGTCGGTGGGATTTTCCGGCAGTGGGATGCCGCGCTCGGTGGCCTTGGCCAGGATCCGCTCGCGGTTGAGGCCGCGGCCGTCGTCACCCACTTCGATGATGATGTGGCCACCCTGATGCGCGGCCGACAGGGTCACCGTGCCGGCCTCGGGCTTGCCGGCGGCGATGCGCTGCTCGGTGGTTTCCAGGCCGTGGTCGATGGCATTGCGCACCAGGTGCACCAGCGGGTCGACGATCTTCTCGATCACGCCCTTGTCGAGCTCGGTGCCTTCGCCGGAGGTCTTGAGGTTGACCTTCTTGCCCAGCCGCGAGGCGATGTCGCGCACCATCCGCGGGAAGCGGCTGAAGGCGAAATCCACCGGCAGCATGCGCACCGACATCACCGCTTCCTGCAGGTCGCGGGTGTTGCGGTCGAGCTGGCCGAGACCGGCCAGCAGCTGCTCGTGCAGGCCGGGGTCGAGTTCGGCCGAGCGCTGGGCCAGCATGGCCTGGGTGATGACCAGCTCGCCGACCAGGTTGATCAGCGCATCGACCTTGTCGACCGCCACGCGGATGGTGGTTTCGCCGGCGTCATGGCGGGCGTTGCTTGCAGCTGCCGCAGGCGCGGCGCTGGCAGGTGCGGGCACTTCCGCCGCGGCAGGCACGGCGGCGGCCACCGGCGCGGCAGGCGGCGTCGCTGCAGGAGCTGCGGCGGCCGCTAGCGGTTCGATATTGAGGGTGCACTGGTCCTCGACCCACGCGAACGTGTCTTCGATGGCCGAGCGCTTGACGTTGCCGATCAGCTGCAGGTCCCAGGCCAGCCAGGCTTCGAACGGATCGAGTTCGGCGAACGGCGGCAGTGCGTCGTCGCGGCAGGCGACCTTCAGTTCGCCCAGCTGCTCCAGTTCACGCAGCATACGCAGCGGGTCGTTGCCGCTGAGGAACAGCGAGCGCTCCGGCTCGAAGCTGATCGACCAGCCCTGCGGGTCGGCGCTCGCAGCCGGTGCGGCGGCCGCCGCGATCGGCGCGGCGATGTCGGCAGCGGCGCCTGCGCCCGACAGCAGGCGCTCCAGCTCGGCGCGCGCGCGCGCCAGCATGGCCTGGTCGATGGCGTCGCCGTGTTCGGCTGCGGCCAGCAGCATGCGCAGCGCATCCACCGAGCCCAGCAGGGCGCTGATGGCCACGCCCTCGAGCGTGCGCTTGCCGCTGCGGGCTTCGTCCAGCAGGGTTTCCAGCAGGTGGGTCAGGTCGGCGATGGCGGTGAAGCCGAAGGTGGCGCTGCCGCCCTTGATCGAATGCGCGGCGCGGAACACCACGTGGATGGTGTCGCCGCCGCCGCCGCCGGATTCCATGTCCAGCAGTCCGGCTTCCATGGCGGCGAGGTTTTCGCGGCTTTCTTCGAAGAAGGTGGCGTGGAAGCGGGTGATATCCATGGATGCCCCGAGACGGCTTAGCCGAGAACCTTGCGAACGGTGGCGAGCAGCTGCTCGGGATCGAACGGCTTGACCAGCCAGCCGGTGGCACCGGCGGCCTTGCCTTCGCTCTTCTTGTCGACGCCGGACTCGGTGGTGAGCATCAGCAGCGGGGTGAACTTGTAGCTGGGCAGGGCGCGCAGCTGGCGGATCAGTTCGATCCCGTCCATCCGCGGCATGTTGACGTCGGTGATCACCGCGTCGAACTTCTGCGTCTTGGCCACTTCCAGCGCGGCAATGCCGTCCTCCGCTTCCTTGACGTTGTAGCCGCCGCCGGACAGGGCGAAGGCCACCATCTGGCGCATGGAGGTGGAATCGTCGACGATCAGAAGGTTTGCACTCACGCGGTGTCTCCGGGGGCGGGATCGACACCCAGGCTGGCCGCGAGCGCGAGCTGGCGCGCGGCTTCCACCAAGGTGGGAGAGGGAAGGGTAATGGTGGTGACGCGGCCGCGCGCGGCGCGGTCCCGCATGAAGGCGTGCAGCAGCTGCAGCCCGGCAGTGTGCACGCGGCGCACCTCGGCGCCGGACAGTTCCAGCACTTCGTCGTCGAAGTGCGACTGCAGCGCCGCTTGCAGGTCGGCGACCTGTTCGATGCCGAGGTCGGCTTGCAGTGACAATGGCATTGGACGTCTCGTGAGGGGCTTGATCCCGGACTGTTTAACGGCGCGGAGCGCCGCGACTTGAGGGGGGCGGAACGAACTGCGCGTCAGTGCACAGTTTGCACTGCCCGGCCTCAGTCGAACACCACGCGTGCATCCAGCAGCACGGTGGGCGGTGCGCCCGGCGTGCGTGCGATGCCCATGCCGATGCGGTCGCGCACGCCGGGAGGCGGCGGCTCGATCTGCGGGGTGTCGAGGGTGACCACGTCGGTGACCGCGGTCACCATCAGGCCCACCAGCTCGTCCTGGTGTTCCAGCACCACGATGCGGGCGCGTTCGTCGGGCTCGACCGGCCTGCGGCGCAGCCAGCGGCCAAGGTCATGCACCGGCACCACCCGGCCGCGCAGGTTCATGACCCCCAGCAGCGACGGCACCGCGCCACGCACCGCGATCACCGGCGCCAGCCGCACCACTTCCTGCACCCGCAGCAGCTCCACCGCATAGCGGTCGTCGCCGACCGCCACCCGCAGCCAGCGCTGGCCGATCGGCGCGGCGACCGCCACCCGGTCCTCCTCGGGCTCGGCCATCGGCGGCATGGGCGTCGGTGCACGCGCGGCGGGGATGGCCTGCTGCAGGGGCTGCGATGCCGCCTCGGGGCCGGCGCAGATCGCGGCGTCGGCGGGCGACGGCTGCACGTGATCGAACACCACGTCGTCGTCTGGCCAGGCGTCGACGTCCGGCTCGGGAAGATCGCACGCATCGGCTTCGGGCAGCGCATCGACGCCGGTGGCGGCCTCGGCTTCCATCGCGACGGGTCGTTGCGGTGCGTCCGCGCACCCGGCGTCCGACGCCGGCGATACTTCAGGTTCCGGTTCGGCCAGCGCGGTGGGCGCTTCGACCGCGGGCGCCGACGGCGATGGCGACGGCGATGGCGACAGCGGCATCGCCAGCAGCGAGTCGACGTAGGCATCGACCATCGCGCCGTCGTCCTGCTGGCTGGCCAGGATGGTTGCCTGCGTGCTCATGCGGCCTCCTGTTCGGCGGGGGCGGTGTCCAGCAGCCATTGCATGGCGTGTTCGTAGGCGGCCAGTCCGCGCCCGTACATGTGCTCGCGGCTGCCCAGCGCATCGGCATCGCGCAGGCGCGTGTCGACCGGGATGGGATGCGGGCAAGCGCTGGCGCCGGGGTGCGCCTGCAGCTGTTCCAGCGTCTGCTGCCCGGTGCGCGTGCGCTTGTCGAACAGGGTGGGCAGGATCTGCCGCAGCAGCGGGCGGGCGCGCGAACGCTCCACCATCGCCGCGGTATGCAGCATGCCGGCCAAGCCGTGCAGCGCCAGCGGATCGGTCTGGGTGGGCACGATCAAGCGGTCGCAGGCGGCCAGTGCGTTGACCAGCAGCAGGCCAAGCGTGGGCGGGCAGTCCAGCAGGGCGTAGTCGTGGCCGTCGGGTTCGGCCTGCAGCGCCCGCCCCAGCGCAAGGCCGAGGCCGGGCTGGGTGGCGCTGCGCCGTTCCAGCGTGGCCATGGCCGGCTGCGCGGCGACCAGATCGATGCCCGGGTAGCCGCTGGGCCGGGCGACCTCGGAAATATTCTTGTCGTTGAACAGCTCGTAGGTGCCCACCGGCGGCGGCTCGGTGGGCACGCCGAAGGCGCGGGTCAGCGAGCCGTGCGGATCAAGGTCCACCAGCAGCACGCGGTTGCCGGCATCGGCCAGGCTGCGCCCCAGGCACAGCGTGCTGGTGGTCTTGCCTACCCCGCCTTTCTGGTTGGCGATCGCCCACACGCGCATCACTGCTTGCTCCCGATTGCGGCCGCGGTGCCGGCGGGCTGGGCCGCGCCGCGCATGTCCAGGCCTTCCATCACGCTGTCGACCCCGCGCGAACTGGCAAGGATCACCAGTTCCACCCGCCGGTTGGCGCTGCGGCCGGCCACGGTGCCATTGTCGGCGATCGGCTGGTATTCGCCATAGCCCATCGACGCCAGCCGCTCCGGCGCAATGCCGGAATCGATCAGCTCGTAGACCACATTGGTGGCGCGTTCCGCCGACAGGTCCCAGTTGGAGCGGAACTGCGCGGTGCGGATCGGCTGGTTGTCGGTATAGCCCTCCACCCGCACTGCGTTCGGCGCCTTGCGCAGCACGCCGGCAAGCTGGCGGATGGTGCCCAGCGCGGTGGCGCTGGGGGTGGCGACGCCGCTGGCGAACAGCAGGTCGCTCTGGATTTCCACCGCCAGGAAGTTCGCGCCGCGGCGCACCCGCACCAGGCCGCTGGCGACCAGGCCGGACAGGGCCTTTTCGATCTCGTCGCCCAGCGCCTGCAGCTGCGCCTGGCTGGCCTGGGCATTGGCGGCGGTCGCTGCCTGGTTCTGCTGTTCGCGCCGGCTGACCGGCATCGGCACCTCGACGCGGCTGGGCTGGGCCGGGCCGCGGCGCGCGCCGGTGTCGATCACCGAAGGATGGTCGAAGTCGCCGCCGCGCAGCTGCACCTGGCCAACCTGGACCGGCTTGATCGAACGCGGCGGGCCGCCGAACGCGGCGGAGAGAGAGTCCGCCACGACCCGATACTTGCCCTCGTTGAGCGAGGAGATCGCGTACATCACCACGAAGAACGCCAGCAGCAGGGTGAGCAGGTCGGCATACGGGATCGCCCACGCTTCGTGGTTGAGGTGATCTTCGTGCTGGTGGCTGGGGCGGCGGGCCATGGCTGCGGCCCCTCAGTGCAGGAAGCCGTTGAGGCGGCTTTCGAGGTTGCGCGGGTTCTCGCCTTCGGCGATCGCGATCAGGCCTTCGATCAGCATTTCACGCTCGACCTGCTGGCGATGGATCACGCCCTTGAGCTTGGAACACATCGGCAGGAACATCAGGTTGGCCGCGCCGATGCCGTAGATGGTGGCGGTGAACGCCGCGGCGATGCCGTGACCGAGCTTGCTGGGGTCGCTGAGGTTCTTCATCACCGCCATCAGGCCCAGCACCGCGCCGATGATGCCCATGGTCGGCGAATAGATGCCCATGCCCTCGAACACCTTGGCGGCGGCGGTGTCGCGGTGCTGCTGCGCCTGCGCCTCGATCTCCAGCATCTGCCGCATGGTTTCCGGCTCCACCCCGTCCACCACCATCTGCAGGCCCTTGCGCAGGAACGGATCGGCCAGCTGGTCGAGCACCGGCTCCAGCGCCAGCAGGCCCTGCTTGCGCGAGATGGTGCTCCATTCCACCATCCGCGCGATCAGGCCGGCATGGTCCTGCGGCGGCGGGAAGAACACCCAGCGCACGATGCCCAGCGCGCGCCGGAAGGTGTGCATGGGGGTCTGCAGCAGGATCGCGGCGATGGTGCCGACGATGACGATCATGAAGGCGGCGGGCGACCACAGGCCGGACAGGCCCGCGCCCTTGAGGATGCTGCCGCCTACAAGGGCGACCAGTCCGAGGATCGCGCCGATGACACTGAGGATATCCATATGTCCACGCTAACGGCTGCGCGCGGTGGCGCTTGAGCCGCGCTGCGCGGATTCGAGCAGTGCGTCCACATCCAGGATCAACGCCATGCGGCCGTCGCCGACCAGGCTGGCGCCGGCGTAACCGGGCAGTCCGCGCAGGCTGCGCGGCAGCGCCTTGATGACCACTTCCTCGCGGCCCAGCACATGGTCCACCAGCATGCAGAAGCGCTGTTCGCCGGCCTGCAGCACCACCCCGCGGGTGGCATCGGTCACGCCCTTGCCCTTGCCCAGCCACTCGCGCAGCGACAGCACCGGCAACGGACGTTCGCGCAGGTCGAGGATCTTCTGCCCGTCCATCCACATCACCTGGCTGTCGTCATGGGTGACCACTTCGATCACCCGCACCAGCGGCAGCGCATAGACGTCGTCATCCAGTTCCACCAGCAGGGTGGGCAGGATGGCCAGGGTCAGCGGCACGCGGATGATGAAGCGCGAGCCGCGGCCCAGTTCCGACTGGATCTGCACCTGGCCGGACAGCTCGCGGATCTTGGACTGCACCACGTCCATGCCGACCCCGCGCCCGGACAGGTCCGAGACCTCGGTACGGGTGGAGAAACCCGGCAGGAACAGCAGCGACAGGCACTCGTCCTCCGACAGCCGGCCGGCGCTTTCGCTGTCGATCAGGCCCTTGCGGATGGCGCTGCGGCGGATCGTCTCGGCGTCGATGCCGGCACCGTCGTCGCTGACCTCGATGGCGACGTGGTCGCCTTCCTGCTGCGCGGCCAGGCGCACCCGGCCCTGTTCCGGCTTGCCGATCGCGCGGCGCACCGCGGGCATTTCGATGCCATGGTCGATGGCGTTGCGCACCAGGTGCACCAGCGGGTCGGCCAGTGCTTCAACCAGATTGCGGTCGAGCTCGGTGTCGCCGCCTTCGACCACCAGCTCCACCTGCTTGTCGAGCTGGCGCGCGACGTCGCGGGCGAGCTTGGGGAAACGGGTGAACACCCGGCTGACCGGCTGCATGCGCGCCGACATCACCGCGCCCTGCAGGCGCGCGGTGACGGTATCGAGCGCAGTCACCGCGCGGTCGAGATGTTCGTCGTGCAGATCCGGCCGCAGCGTCTTCAGCCGGTTGCGCGCCAGCACCAGTTCGCCGACCAGGTTGACCAGCGCGTCCAGCCGGCGCACGTCGACGCGGACGGTGTGTTCGGCCTCGGCGGTTGCTAGCGCGGGTTTTTCCGTCGCCGCAGGTTTGGCCGGCGCGGGTTTGGGCGCCGGTGCCGGTTTCGGCGGTGGCGGCGGCGCGGCGCCGGGGATGGCGCCCTCGCCGTGCAGGCTGTCCAGCAGGGCGTCGAAGTCGAGGTCGTCAAGGTCGTCCGGCATGTCGAACGCCGCTTCGGCCACCGGCGCGGGCGCTGCGTCGGCGCCGCGCACCTGCTGCAGCAGAGCGGGATCGACTTCGTCCAGCTCCTCGCCGCGGCTCAGCCCGTCGAGCATGTCCAGCAGGATGTCCACCGCGCGCTGGGCGCCGTCGAAGGCGGCGGCGTCGAGTTCGCAGGTGCCGCTGCGGGCGGCGTCGATGCGGTCCTCGAAGGCGTGGCACAGGTGCACCATCGGCGGCAGGTCGAGGAAGCCCGCGCCGCCCTTGATGGTGTGGAAACCGCGGAACACGGCGTCCAGCGTGGCGCGGTCGCCGGGCTGCTGCTCCAGCGCCACGACCTGTTCGCCGAGGCGATCGAGGATTTCGCGCGCTTCGACCAGGAAGTCCGCGCGGGCGTCGTAGCCGTCCGCCGACATGGTCAGATCCCGAGATCGGCCAGCAGGTCGTTGGCCTCGTCCTGGGTGGCCGCCGGCGCGTCGACGCCGGAAACCGCCGGGCCGTTGCCCCTGCTGTCCTCGCCATGCAGCGCCTGGATGTCGCCCAGGCCGGACTGCAGCGAGCGGATCAGCTGGATCACCCGCTGGATGATCTGGCCGGTGAGGTCCTGGAAGCTCTGCGCCTCGACCATCGATGAAAGCCGCGAACGGATCGCATCGACGGTGGCCTCGTGTTCGGCGCCGATGGTGCCGAGCAGGGTGCGGCACTCGTCGGCCAGATCGAGGGTGCGCATGCTGGCTTCCTCGGTCATCTTGACCACGTGCTCCAGCCGGCTGCAGGCGTCCGGCAGGCCGCCGGCGGACGCCTTGGCGGCGGCGGGGATTCGCACGTCGATGGCGCGTTCCAGGTCGTCCAGTTCGCGCGCCAGCTTGACCAGGCTTTCCACCACCGGCTGGCGGCGCCATTCCAGCAGGGAATCCAGATGGTGCTTCCAGGCGGCGGCATCGCCTTGTTCCAGCGCCGCCATGGCGCCGTGCAGGCGCTCGATGACCTGGGCGTCGCCGGCGGGCACGGACGGCGGTCGCAGCGGCAGGCTCATGCGGCTTTCTCCATCCGTTCGAAGATCTTGGCCAGCTTGTCTTCCAGCGTGGCGGCGGTGAACGGCTTGATGATGTAGCCGTTCACGCCGGCCTGCGCCGCTTCGATGATCTGTTCGCGCTTGGCCTCGGCGGTGACCATCAGCACCGGGATCTTGGCCAGCGATTCATCGGCGCGGATCGCCTTCAACAGGTCGATGCCGGCCATGCCGGGCATGTTCCAGTCGGTCACGACGAAGTCGAACTTGGTCTTCTGCAGTTCGATCAGCGCGGTGGTGCCGTCGTCGGCCTCGGCGGTATTGGTGAAACCCAGGTCGTTGAGCAGGTTCTTGACGATGCGGCGCATGGTCGAGAAATCGTCAACGATGAGGATGCGGATGCCCTTGTCCATGGTGGATCCTGTGGATATTCGGTAACGGTAACGGTCGGCGACCGGAAATCTTGATGGTGCCGCATCCACACCGGAGATGCAGCCCCGGACGCACCGCCTCAGGCCGTTTCGGCGTCGACTTCGCTGCGCCAGTCGGTCAGCCGAGAACGCAGCCGCAGCATGGCCTGGCCGTGAATCTGGCAGACCCGCGATTCGCTGACGTTGAGCACCGCGCCGATCTCGCGCAGGTTCAGTTCCTGCTCGTAGTACAGCGACAGCACCAGCTGCTCGCGCTCGGGCAGGTTTTCGATGGCATCGCCCAGCGCACTGCGGAACGCGCCCTGCTCGAAGCGGCGGGCGGGGGTGATGTTGTCCTGCTGTTCCAGCCGCGGCTCGCCGTCGTGCTCTTCGGCGTATTCGTCCAGACTCAGCAGCTGGCCGCGCGCGGCGTCCTGCAGCACGTGGTGGTAATCGTCGACGCTCATCTCCAGCGCCTCGGCAATTTCCTGCGAGGTGGCGGCGCGGCCTTCGCGCTGTTCCACGTTGCGGGTGGCGGCAACCACGTTGCGATAGCGGCGGTGGACCGAGCGCGGCACCCAGTCGCCGGCGCGGATCGCGTCGATCATCGAGCCGCGGATGCGGATGGACGCATAGGTTTCGAAGGTGGCGCCCTGGTCCGACTGGAAGTTCCGCGCCGCTTCGATGAGGCCGATCATGCCGGCCTGGATCAGGTCGTCGATGTCGACGCTGGAGGGCAGCCGCGCCGCCAGATGGTGGGCGATCCGGCGCACCAGTTCGGCGTGGCGCGCCACGATGGCGGCGGCGTCACCGGTCTGCTGGGCGCGGTATTGGGCGGCGCCGGTATTCATCATGCACAGGCGCTCCCCTGGGCGGCGACCAGGCGCTCGGTGAAGAATTCAACGTGGCCACGCGGACCTTGCGGGGCCTGCCACTGGCCGATCTTGCGGGCGATATCGCGGAACGCCAGCGATGCGGGCGCGGTGGGGAAGGCATCGACCACCGATTCCTGCCGCTGCACCGCCAGCCGCAGCCATTCGTCGCGCGGGATGGCGCCGAGGTAGGACAGGGTGACGTCGAGGAAGCGCGAGGTCACCCGCTCCAGCTTGTCGAACACCGCGCGCCCCTCGTTGACGTTGGGCACCTGGTTGGCCAGCACCTGGATGCGGTTCACGCCGCGGTCGCGGCTGAGCACCTTGATGAGCGCGTAGGCGTCGGTGACCGAGGCGGGCTCGTCGCAGACCACCAGGATCACGTCCTGCGCGGCCTGGCAGAAGGTCAGCACGCCGTCGCTGATGCCGGCGGGCGTGTCCACGATCATCACGTCGAGCGGGATGTCGAGGTGCGAGAACGCGTTGACCAGGCCGACGTGCTGCTGCGGCAGCAGCTCGGTCATGTGGCGCTTGCCGGAGGCGGCCGGCACCACCATCAGTCCGCGCGGACCTTCGATCACGGTGTCGCGCAGCTCGCAGCGGCCAGCGAACACGTCGGCCAGAGTGAAGCGCGGCGACAGGCCCAGCATCACGTCGACATTGGCCAGCCCCAGGTCGGTATCCAGCAGCATGGTGCGCTGGCCGGCATTGACCAGCGCCATGGCGAGGTTGATCGAGGTGGTGGTCTTGCCCACGCCGCCCTTGCCACCGGTCACGGCGATCACGCGGGGCGCGGCATTGGCGTTCGCGGGGCGTTGGGACTCAAGCGGATGCATGGCGGCCTTCGTCTTGGTGGGGGCTGGCGGCGCTGTCGCGGCGCGGGAAGTCCAGGGTGCTGGCCAGTTGTTCCGCGTCGGCCAGCTCGATGTCCTCGGGTACCCGTTGGCCCGACGTGGTGTAGGCCATCGGCAGATTATGCTGCACCAGTACCGAGAGTGCCGCACCCGGGCGGATGCTTTCGTCCAGCTTGGTCAGGATCACCGCTTCCGGCGCCGCCGGGCGGTAGCGGCGCAGCAGTTCGCCGAGGTCGGCCGGGTGCGCGTTCGCCGGCAGCACCAACAGGCTGCGCACGTTGCTGGCGGCACGCACCCACAGGATCTGCCGCAGCAGGGCGCGGTCGCGCAGGCCGTAGCCGGCGGTATCGACCAGCACCAGCGGGTAGTCCGCCAATTGCTCCAGCGCGTGGGCGAGGGCTTCCGGGCCGTCGGCATCGCAGACGGTCACGCCCAGCCGGCGGCCCAGCACGTGCAGCTGTTCGCGGGCGCCGGCGCGTTCGTTGTCGGCACTGACCAGGGCCACGTCGCGGGTGCCGTGGCGCGCCGCGTAGCGGGCGGCCAGTTTGGCAATCGTGGTGGTCTTGCCGGCGCCGGTGGGGCCGAGCAGGGCGACGATGCCGCCGCGCTCCAGCAGTTCTTCGGCGGCAACCGGCAGCTCCGCGGCCAGCGCTTCGCGCAGCGGGGCGAGGATGGCTTCGGTCGGCAGGGTGGGGTCCAGTCGCTGGGCGATCCGCTGCGCCAGCGAATCGTCGCATCCGAATGCGGCCAGCGCGTCCAACGCGGCGGCGCGGGCGGGCGAACCGCGCAGGCGTTCGCTGGCGAACTGGCCCATCTCGCGCTCGATCACCTTGCGCATCGCCGCCAGTTCGGCGCGCAGCGCGGACACCGCGGGATCGGTTTCGATCACTCGCAAGGTCGGGGAGGCATCGGTGGTTGCCGGCGCCTGCGGTGCGGGGGGGGCGACGGGCGCCTGGATCGGCAGGCTCGCCACCGGCGCGGGCGCCACCTCGGCCGGTGCCGGCGGGGCGGCGGCGCGACGCAGGGCCTGGGCGAAATCGACGGGCTGGTCGGTCTGCTCATCGTCGATGCACACGTCGATGCGCGGCGCCTTCGCGGCAGCGGCGGGTTCGGGCAGCGCCAGCGCCGGGCTGGTCGCGGCGGCAGCCGGCGCGCGGGTGGGCTTGAACGCGGCCATCATCTGTTCCAGCCGGCTGCTCTGGCGTTCCGGCGGCGCGGCTTTTTCCAGCGGCGCCACTTCCACGCCGTCGATCCGGAACACCGCGCGGGCCGGCGCTTCGGCGGCAAGCGTGGGCACGTTCATGGTACGCAGGGTCTGCTGCACCAGCGCTTCGTCGTAATCGGTGGCGGCCACCACTTCCACGCCGCCTTCGGCGGCCTGGCGGCTGGACAGGATCACCGCGTCGGGGCCCTGTTCGTCGCGCACCATGCGCAGTGCGGTGCGCATGTCCGGGGCGATGAAGCGTTTGATTCTCATGGTGTCGATCCGCTATCCAGTCTGTGGAGTGCCAAGCTCAGCCAACCGCCCCCAGCAACCGCAACCGCTTGTCTTCGGGCACTTCGCCGTAGGCCAGCACCGAAAGCTGCGGCACGCTGTGGCGCACCAGCCGCGAGATCGCCGCGCGGATCCCGCCGGGGACCAGCAGGATCGCGGGTTCGCCGCGCTGTTCCTGCCGGGCCACGCACTCGCTGAGGTTCTGGTGCAGCCGCTCGGCGAGTCCGGGTTCCAACGCGGCGCCCTGGCCGCTGACCGAGTCTTGCAATATGCGTTCCAATTGCGGCGCCAGGGTGAAGACCGGCAGTTCCGGCGCCATGCCGTTGAGCTCCTGGACGATGAACGGGCCCAGCGCGGTGCGCACGGCGGCGGTCAGCACCGACGGGTCCTGGGTGTGGATGCCGTGTTCCAGCAGTGCCTCCACGATCCGGCGCATTTGCCGCAGCGGCACCTTCTCGGTCAGCAACGACTGCAGCACCCGCACGATCACCGACAGCGGCAGCAGTTTCGGCGTCAGGTCTTCGACGAGCTTGGGCGACGCCTTGCCGACGCTGCCCAGCAGCTGCTGCACTTCGTCATGGCCCAGCAGTTCGGCGGCGCGTTCGCGCACCAGATGCGACAGGTGGGTGGCGACCACGGTGCCGGCATCGACCACCGTGTAGCCCAGCGATTCGGCGTGGGCGCGCTGGCTGGGCAGGATCCAGGTGGCATCCAGCCCGAACGCCGGGTCCTTGCCGGGGATGCCTTCCAGCGGACCGAACACCCGGCCCGGGTCCAGCGCCAGCATCCGGTCCGGGTGCAGGTCGCCGCCCGCCACCGGCACCCCGTGGACGAGGACGCGGTACTGGCCGGCTGCCAGTTCGAGGTTGTCGCGTACATGCACGGCCGGGATCAGGAAGCCCAGGTCCTGGGTCAGCTTGCGGCGCACGCCCTTGAGCCGGGTCAACAGCTCGCCGCCCTGTGCCTTGTCGACCAGCGCGATCAGCTTGTAGCCCACTTCCAGGCCCAGCGGCTCCACCGGCGCCACTTCGTCCCAGCTCAGTTCCGCCACCGCGCTGGAGCCCGGCGCAGCCGATTCCTGAGCAGCGGGCGCCGCCTCGGCGTCCTCGTGTTTTTTCAGCCGCCAGGCGCCATAGCCGAGGATGCCGGCGAACAGCAGGAACGGCAGGTTGGGCATGCCCGGCACGATCCCGATCAGGCCCATCAGCGCGGCCGCCACCACCAGCGCGCGGCGCTGGCCGAACACCTGCGCGCTGACCGCCGCGCCCATTTCCTGTTCGCGGGTGGCACGGGTGACCAGCATCGCCACCGCGGTGGACACCAGCAGCGCCGGCAGCTGCGCCACCAGGCCGTCGCCGATCGCCAGCAGGGTGTAGGTCTGCATGGCATCGCCGAAGGCCATGTCGTGCTGCAGGATGCCGATCAGCACGCCGCCGATCAGGTTGATGAACAGGATCAGCAGGCCGGCGATGGCATCGCCGCGCACGAACTTGCTGGCGCCGTCCATGGAGCCGTAGAAATCGGCTTCGTTGCGCACTTCCTCGCGGCGCAGCTTGGCTTCCTCGCGGGTCAGCAGGCCGGCGTTGAGGTCGGCGTCGATCGCCATCTGCTTGCCGGGCAGGGCGTCGAGGATGAAGCGCGCCGACACTTCCGAGATGCGCCCGGAGCCCTTGGTCACCACCACGAAGTTGACGATGGTGAGGATGGCGAACACCACGATGCCGACCGCATAGCTGCCGCCGACCACGAAGTTGCCGAACGATTCGATGACGTGGCCTGCCGCGGCGCCGCCCTGGTGGCCGTGCAGCAGCACCACGCGGGTGGAGGCCACGTTCAGCGACAGCCGCAGCAGGGTGACCATCAGCAGCACGCTGGGGAATACCGAGAACTCCAGCGGGCGCTTCACGTAGACGACCGCCAACAGCACCATCAGCGACATCGCGATGTTGACGGTGAACAGGAGGTCGAGCAGGAACGGCGGCAGCGGCACCACCACCATCGACAGCATCGCCAGCACCACCACCGGCGCGGCGGCGCCGCTGCGCATCGACTGCAGCAGCGAGGACAGCGAGCTGGTGCCCTGCGCGCGGTTGTCGGGGGCGGCGCTCATCGCGGCGACTTCCCGTCATCCAGCGACGGATCCACGGCAACCGTGGCCAGCTGCGGCATCGGCCCGTGCGAAGGGTGCCAGCGGCGCAGCTGGAACACGTAGGAGAGCACCTGGGCGACGGCGGCGTAGAGCTGCACGGGGATTTCCTGATCGAGCTTGGCGTTCCGATACAAGGCGCGTGCCAACGGCGGCGCCGCGACCGTCGCCACCCGGTGCGCATTGCCGATCTCGCGGATCTTCAGCGCGATCTCGTCCACCCCCATCGCCACCACCTTGGGCGCGCGCATCCTGCCGGCCTCGTACTTCAGCGCCACCGCGTAGTGGGTGGGGTTGGTGACGATCACGTCGGCCTCGGGCACCGCTTCCATCATCCGCCGCTGCGACATCTGCCGGGCCAGCTGGCGGACCTTGCCCTTGACCTCCGGGTTGCCCTCGTTTTCCTTGTGTTCGTCGCGCAGCTCCTGCTTGGTCATCTTCAGCTTCTGCCGCCAGTTCCAGTGCTGGTAGGGCACGTCGGCCGCGGCCAGCAGGCCCATCGCGCCGACCACGGCCACCAGCACGTGCAGCATGAAGCCCATGCCCTCGGACACCGCCGCTTCCAGCGGCATCTTCTGCAGCTGCGGGATGAAGCGCAGCGCGCGATGCACCGCCCACGCGCCAATGGCGCCGATGATCAGGATGCGCAGGATCTGCCGGACCAGCTCGGCCGCGCCTTCCTGGCCGTAGGTGCGGCGCAGCCACGCCATCGGGCTGAGACGCTCGAAATTGGGCTGCAGCGCCTGGTTGCTGAACACGATACCGCCCATCGCCAACGGCGCGATGAAGCAGGCCAGCAGCGCTACTGTCAGCAGCGGCAACACCGGCAGCGCGGCACCGGCCACCAGCAGGGCGGCGTGCGGCAGCAGGCGATCGGGATGGCCGATCAGCGAGGGGTCGAAGGTCAGCGCGCCCTGCATCCAGCCCAGCGAGGTGCGCGCCATGTAGCCGCTGCTGGCCAGGATCGCGACCGCGGTGGCACCCAGCACCGCCACGTTGGCCAACTCGCGCGAACGCGGCACGTCGCCGCGCTCGCGGGCTTCGCGCAGGCGTTTGGGACTGGGGGCTTCTGTCCGGTCCTCGCGGTCCGCCGATTCACTCATTCCAACTCAACCCGTGATGGCGCGGGCGGCCTCGAATGCCTGCCCGAACAACGCCTCAACGGGGGGAAGCAATTCGCGTACCAGCACCACCAGCAGGGTCAGGCCGACCAGCAGCGCCAGCGGCATGCCGATCTGGATGGGATTGAACTGCGGCGCGGCGCGGGACAGTACGCCCACCACGATGTTGACCGCCAGCATCGCCACCGTGACCGGCAGCGACAGCAGCACGGCGGCGCGCAGGACGGTGGTGAAAAAGCCGGGAACTACCGACAAAAACGCGGAAAAATCGGCGAATGGCGCACCTATGGGCTGCATCGTGTAACTGTTGGCCAGCAGCCGGAACAGCACCAGGTGGGCGTCCAGGGTGAAGAAGATCAGGCCGAAGCACAGGTAGAACCATACCGACAGCACCGACATCTGGCTCTGGTTGGCGGGGTCGGCCATGGTTGCGAACGACAGCGCCATGTCCTGCGAGATGAACTGGCCGGCCAGGATGCCGACCTCGAACGCCAGCCGCAGCACCATGCCGATGGAAATGCCGATGGCGAATTCGCGCAGCACGTTCAACGCGGTCAGCGCGTCCACCGCCGCCGACGGCGGCACCGGCAGCATCCCGGACAGCGCCGCCGACACCGCCAGGGTGATGATCAGCCGCGCCCGCGCCGGCATGCCCTGGCCGCCGACGAAGGGCAGCACCTGCAGCGCCGCGCCGATCCGGATCGAGTGCCAGAGCACCGTGCCCAGCATCGCGAACAGGTTCACGCCCTGTGCGCTGATGAAGGTGACGTCGTCCATGCGCCGGCGTCAGCCGATCAGGTGCGGGATCTGCTGGTACAGCTCGGTGGTGAACGACACCAGCCGCCCCAGCAGGAAGTTGCCGGTCAGTGCCACCACCGCCACCAGCGCGATGACCTTGGCCACGAACGCCACGGTGGGCTCGTTGATCGAGGTGGCGGCCTGCAGGATGCCCACCACCACGCCGGTGGCCAGCACCGCCAACAGCAGCGGCATGGCCAGCAGCAGGGCCATGTACAGGCCCTGGGACAGCTGGGTGAGGGCGGTTTCCGGATTCATCGGCGGGCTCCGGTCAGATCGTGTTGAAACTGCCGGCCAGCGCGCCGACCACCAGCACCCAGCCGTCCACCAGCACGAACAGCAGGATCTTGAACGGCGCCGAGATCAGCATCGGCGACAGCATCATCATGCCCATCGACATCAGCACGCTGGCCACCACCAGGTCGATGATGACGAACGGGATGTAGATCAGGAACGCGATCTCGAACGCGGTCTTCAGCTCGCTGGTGAGGAAGGACGCGGCCAGCACCCCGAACGGCACATCCTGCGGGGTGGCGTAAGGGCCGGTGTTGGACAGGTTGGCGAAGGTCATCAGGTCGTTTTCGCGCACCTGCGCCAGCATGAAGGCGCGGAACGGCCCGGACGCCGCCTCCCAGGCGGTGCGGAAATCCATCTGCTTGTCGAGGTAGGGCGCGATGCCGGCGTTCCACGACTGGTCGAACACCGGCTGCATCACCATCACGGTGAGGAACAGCGCCAGCGCCAGCAGCACCTGGTTGGACGGCGCCTGGCCGGTGCCGAGCGCCTGCCGAAGCAGGCTGAGCACGATGATGATGCGGGTGAACGCGGTCACCCCCAGCAGCAGCGCCGGCAGCAGGGTGATGCTGGTCATCAGCAGCAGCACCTGCATCGGCATGCTGACCGGCTGGTTGCCGATCTGGCCGACGTTCACGTCCGGCAGCGACGGCGACGCGGGGGCCACTGCCGGTGCAGCTTGCGCGGCTTGCGCGGCTTGTGCGAACACGTCGCCGGCGAACAGGCAGCAGGCCAGGGCGCACAGGATCAGCAGCGTGCGCGGGCGGGGCAGGGACAGCTTCATGCCGGTTTTTTCCCGAGGCGCTGTGCCAGCAGCTGGGCGAACGGGGTCGGCTGCACCGGCGCGTCGTCGTGCAGTGGAGTTTCCAGGGTGTGCAGCAGGCGGGTGCCGGCGGCGCCGGTGCCGAGCAGCAGTTGGGTGCCGCCCACTTCCACCACCACCAGCCGCTCGCGCGCGCCCAGTCCCAGCGAACGCACCACCCGCAGGCCGGAATTGCCGCGCAGGCCGGTCATCCCCGGCATCCGCCGCGCCAGCCAGGCCAGTCCGAAGATCAGCCCCAGCACCAGTGCCAGCGCGAACAGGGTGCCGCCGATGCTGCCGGCCGCGCTGGGCGGGGACGCATGCGCCGGTTGCTGCACGGTCGCGCCGGTCTTGGCGGGCCGCGCCGGGATGCCGGCGATGGTCCTGGCCGCGGTGGCCGGCGGTGCGCTGACCGGCGCCGCGACAACGGTCGTGGCAGGGGGGGCCTGCGCATCGGTCGCGGCTGCCGCGACTGGCGCCTGCGGCTGCGCGGGTTGCATGCTTGCGGAGGCGGTATTGGCCGGAGTGCTGGCGTCCTGCACGGGTGCAGCGCCCGCGGGTGCGGGCCGCGGCGCATTCTGCGTGGGTGTGCTGCCGGGAAGTGCGGTGCTGTCCATCGGCTCAGCGCAGGCGCTTGATGCGCTCGCTGGGGCTGACCACGTCGGTCAGGCGCACGCCGAAGCGGTCGTTGACCACCACCACTTCGCCTTGCGCGATCAGGGTGTCGTTGACGTACACGTCCAGCGGTTCGCCGGCGGCGCGTTCCAGCTCCACCACCGAGCCCTGGTTGAGCTGCAGCAGGTTGCGGATCGGGATGCGCGCATGCCCGACCACCAGCGACAGGGTCACCGGCACGTCGAGGATGACGTCTAGGTTGAGGTCGTTCTTCTCGCCGGTCGCATTGGAAGTCTTGCTGGCGCTGGTGGCGGTCAACGCCTCGAACGCGGCGAGTTGGGCGGCTTCGTCGGAGGATGTCATAGCGTCGGTACCGGATTCTGGGGGGAACGGGTGGCGTGCACTTCGGTGATCTTCACCGCGTTCTTGCCGTTGTGGACGCCGAATTCGCCGGAGAACAGCGGCAGGTGTTCGACGTGCACGGGGATGTCGGGCTTGAGGTCGATCGGGATCACGTCGCCGACCTTCAGCTTGCTGAGTTCGCGCAGGCTGATCTGGCGGGTGGCGAGGGTGCTCTTCAGGTCCACCGCCACGTCCTGCAATTGCGCGTGCAGCGCGCTGGTCCAGCTCTCGTCCTTCTCGACGCGGTCGCTCTGCACGCCGGCGTCCAGCTGCTCGCGGATCGGCTCCAGCATCGACCAGGGCAGCGCCAGGTGCAGCTCGCCGCCGCCGCCCTCCAGCTCGACGTGGAAGCGGCAGACCACGATGTACTCGCGCGGGCTGATGATGTTGGCGAAGTGCGGGTTGACCTCGGAGTTCATGTACTCGAACTCCACGTTCATCACCGGCGCCCACGCCTCGGCGAAGTCGGAGAAGGTCTGCTTGAGCAGCAGCTGGATCACCCGCATCTCGGTGGGGGTGAACTCGCGGCCTTCGATGCGGGTGTGGTACTTGCCGTTGCCGCCGAAGAAGTTGTCGACCACGGTGAACACCAGGCGCGGCTCGAACATCACGATGCCGGTGCCTCGCAGCGGCTTCATCTTCACCAGGTTGATGTTGGTGGGTACCTGCAGCGAGTGCATGTATTCGCCGAAGCGGATCATGTCGATGCCGCGCACCGAAAGGTCGGCGGAGCGCCGCAGCAGGTTGAAAAGGCCGATCCGCCAGGTTCGCGCGAAGCGTTCGTTGATCATCTCCAGGGTCGGCAGGCGACCGCGGATGATCCGCTCCTGGGTGGCGAAATCGTAGGTCCGCGCCTCGCCGGGGACCGGCGGCGGTTCGACGTCGACCGCGCCCGAATCCACCCCGTGGAGGAGGGCGTCGATCTCGTCCTGGCTGAGCAGGTCGGTGGTCATCGGGCTGGTCCGCCTACTGGATCACGATGCTGGTGAACAGCAGCGCTTCGACCTGGTTGGCCGCGTGCTGCGCCCTGAGGGTTTTCTTGACCTCCGCCAGCGCCTGCGCCTGCAGCTGTTCCTTGCCGTTGCGGCCGGTGAGCTGCTGCGAGGTCTGCTGGCCGAACAGCAGCAGCAGCTTGTTGCGGATGATCGGCGTGTGCAGCGCCACCGCCGCGGCGGTGTCCGCATCGCGGGTCTGCAGCTGCACGTCGGCCTGCAGGTAGCGCGCGCCGCCTTCGTCGGCCAGGTTGACCACGAAGGCCGGCTCCAGCGCGATGTACCGCGCCGGGCCCGAGGGCTTGGCGCTGGCCGGGGCGGAGGGCTTCAGGAACCAGAACGCCGCGCCGCCGCCGGCGGCGACGATCGCCACCAGGGTCAGGGCGATGAACATCAGCTTCTTCGACTTCTTCGGCGGCGGTGCCTCGGGCGCTGCGGCACCGGGCTTGCCGGGAGGAGTCTTGGCGGGTGCGGCTGACACGGATCGATCCATCCTTGAGCGGGCTATGCCCATCATGGTGCAAATCGCGTGCCGTCATTGCAATGGCCAATCTCGACGCCGTCACGCCACACCCGCCCGCTGCCGCGCCAGGCGGGCGGAAAACCGCGCCAGGGTTGCCGCGCTATCAGGCGTAGACGTCAAGCAGCCCGCGGGCGCGACGGAAATCCGGCGGCAGCGGCGAACCCGCTTCGTCTGGCAGGGTCAGGCCACCGGCGTGGCCGGGCTGCGGCGTGCGGTCGCCGGACTGGCGTTGGCCGCCCTGGCCCTGGCCGACACCGGCATGGGCCAGATGCAGGCCGTGCTGCCCAAGCATTTCGCGCAGCCGCGGCAGGCTGGCTTCCAGCGCCTGGCGGACTTCCGGCTGGGCGCTGTGGAACTCCGCGCGCACGTTGCTGCCGTCCATCTGCAGGCGGATGTCGATGGCGCCCAGGTGCTCGGGCACCACCCGTATTTCCGCCTGGCCGATGCGCTGCCCTGCCAGCCAGGCGACGTGGCCGCTGAAGCCGTCGTCATAGCCCTGGGCGGGGTCCGCCGGCTGCGACAGCATGGGCACGGCGACTGGCGCAGCGGGGGCGCCGAGCGGCTGCACCCCGGCCAGCGACTGCAGCGCGTTGAGCGGCGCGGGGGAAACCGCGGCTGCGGCCTCGATCGGAGCGCCCGCCTGTTCCGCGGCAGGCAACACGAAGCCCGGCAGCGGTGCTTCGGCAAGCGCGACCTGGTTGGCAGCCCCCTGCTGCGGCAGCGGGAGGCGCGCGGCGCGAGCGTTGGGCAAGCCGGTATCGGCTGCGGTTTTCCCCGGCAGGCCGGCGCTGGCGGAGGTAACGGATGTGGGCGCGGACATGGCGATGTCGGCGCCGGCTGCCAGCCCCGGAACCGGCTGGCTGGCCGCCAGCGCGGACAACGAGCGTGTGCCGGCATCGACGGCGACCGCGGCGGCGGCGTTGGTCACGGATGCGGGCGGGAGGGTTGGCGCCACCGGCAGCACCGGCATCTGCTGTGTTTGCGGCATCTGCGCCAGCACGTTCAGCAGCGGATCGGCGGCAGGTGCTTCTTCCTGCCGTTCGCCGGCCGCGGCGCGGGTGGCCGCCGGCAGCGCGCCGGCCAGTGAAATCCCGGCTGCTTCCGGCTGCTCGCCCAGCAGCAGCGCGAACAACAGGCCGGGGTTGCCGGCCGGACCGGCAGCGGCGTCCTGCGTGGTGCCGACGGCAGCGGCCTTCGGGGCCGCCGTGCCGCTGGCGGCGGTGGCGTTCGCCGCCGGTACCACGGCTGCGGGCAGCGCGGACGGCAGCGGCAGGCTGGCGGTCTCGCCCATCATGATTCGTTGCCTTCCTGCGCCACGCGGACGCGGCGCGCGCCCAGGTCGTCCAGTTCACGCTGCTCGCGGCGGTCGGCCACGCGCACTTCCTCGGCGCGATAGCTGGCGGCCAGCTGCTCCAGCACCTTGTTGTCGCGGCTCGCCAGCATCAGCCGGGCGCGCTCCACCTCGCAGTTCTGGCGCGAGCTGTCGACCACCTGCGCCTGCTGCTGCAGGGCGGTGTCGAGCTTGGCGCGAAACGCCACGTGGTTGGCCAGCATGGCCGGCGCCAGCGTGCCGCCCGACGGCGCGACGCTGTAGGAATCGGCGTATTCCTTCAGCGTGTCCAGGCGCTGCTGCTGCTCGGCCAGGGTCTTGTCGCGCTCGGCCAGCATCTTCGCCACCGTGTCCTGGCGCTGCTGGGTGACCCGGAGGAGGGGGTCCAGTCGTTGCGAACGGGTCATTGAACGATCTCCGGTACGCCGTCGAGCAGACGGGCAAGGGCATTGCGACTGGTTTCGACATCGGCCGACTCGGCGACGTCCTGGCCAAGGAACTGGAGGATCTGCGGCCACAGCGCAAGGGCGTCATCGACCACCGGATCGTTGCCGCGCTGGTAGGCGCCGATGGCGATCAGGTCGCGCTGGGCGTTGTAGGCGGCCATCAGCTGCTTGAGCCGGCGGATGCGGCCGCGCCATGCCGGGTCGGTGATGTCCTGCATCACGCGGCTGACCGAGACTTCCACGTCGATGGCCGGGTACAGGCCGGCGTCGGCGATCCGACGGGTCAGCACGATGTGGCCGTCGAGGATGGCGCGGGCGGCGTCGGCGATCGGCTCCTGCTGGTCGTCGCCTTCGGTCAGCACGGTGTAGAAGGCGGTGATCGAGCCGCGGCCGTCGGCGCCGTTGCCGGCACGTTCCACCAGTGCCGGCAGGCGCGCGAACACCGACGGCGGGTAGCCGCGGGTGGTCGGCGGTTCGCCCACCGACAGGCCGATTTCGCGCTGCGCGTGGGCAAAGCGGGTCAGGGAGTCCATCAGCAACAGCACATGCAAGCCCTGGTCCCGGAACCATTCGGCGATGGCGGTGGCGCGCAGGGCGCCGTGCAGGCGCGCCAGCGGCGGCCGGTCGGCCGGGGCGGCCACCACCACCGAACGGCGCAGGCCTTCCTCGCCCAGCGTGCTCTCGACGAAATCGCGCACTTCGCGGCCGCGTTCGCCGATCAGGCCGACCACGATCACGTCGGCGGCGGTGTAGCGGGTCATCATCCCCAGCAGCGTCGATTTGCCGACGCCGGAGCCGGCGAACAGGCCGACGCGCTGGCCGCGGCCGATCGGCAGCAGGGCGTTGATGGCGCGCACGCCCACGTCCAGCGAGCGGGTGATCGGCTCGCGCATCAGCGGGTTGATCTGCACGCCGGCCAGTCCGACGAAATCCTCCGGGCGCAGCGGCGGGCGGCCATCGAGAGGCACCCCATCGCTGTCGATGACGCGGCCCAGCAGGCCTTCGCCCACCGCCACTTCACCGCGCCTGGAGCCGGTGATGACGCGGGCGTTCGGCAGCAGCCCGGACAGGTCGGAGGTGGGCATCAGGAAGGCGCGGTCGCCGGCGAAGCCGACCACTTCGGCATCCACCCAGCGGCCGCCGCTGCTTTCCACGCTGCAGCGCGCGCCCAGCGGCGCTTCGCAACCGGTGGCTTCCAGGGTCAGGCCGACCGCGCGGCGCAGCACGCCTTCGCGAACCATGCCCATGCCGTCGACACGCGCGGTGTCCATGCCGCGCAGCCGCATCGCCAGCCGCAGGCTGCGTGCTTCGTCCCACTGTGCGGCGGCAATGCTCATCGGCTGCGTCCCGCGAGGCTGCGCTTGGCGGCTTTCCACGAACCGCGACAGGCGTCACGGTTCTCCATGCCTATCCAGCGCTTTTTCGCAGCAAAGATCAAGGGGGCGGCAGGTCGGTTCATGCACCGGCTCCGCTGACGATCCGCTGCAGGACCGCGTTGAGGCGCGTCGACAGGCTGCCGTCGATGCGCACGCTGTCGGCATGCAGGCGCAGGTCGCCACGGGCCAGGGTGGTGTCGCCGCTCAGGCGCACGCCTTCCAGCGCCAGCAGCTGCGGGGCAAGCATGGCCAGGTCATCCGGATGCAGGCGCAATTCCAGCTGGCGTTGATCGCTGCCTGCCAGTTCCAGCGCTTCGCGCACCAGCGCCTCAAGCAGTGCCGGTTCGGCGGCGTAGTCGCGGCGCAGCAGGGCGCCGGCGATGCGCACGGCGAGATCGCCCAGCGCATCGCCGACTTCCGCGTCCAGCCGCGCCAGCGGGCGGGTGAACGCATCGAGGATGCCTTCCATCTGCGCGGCGATGCGGCGCACTTCGGCCTGGCCGGCGGCGACGCCCTCGGCGTGCCCGCGCGCATAGCCTTCCGCATGCGCGGCCTCTTCGATGGCCTGCACTTCCTCCACGCTGGGCATGTGCCGCACCGGTTCCTGCGGTGGGGGTGGCGGTGGCGGCGCCAGCTCCGGCGCGGCCCAGCGCACGGCATTGCTCATACGAAGACCTCGGCCTTGGCGGCCAGCTGGATGGTGCCGTCTTCGGCCATCTTGCGGACGATGGTGAGGATTTCCTTCTGCGCGGCCTCGACCTCGGCCAGCCGCACCGGGCCGCGCGCTTCCATGTCTTCGACCAGCATTTCCGCGGCGCGCTGCGACATGTTGGAGGTGATCTTGTCCTTGACCTTGGCATCGGCGCCGCGCAGCGCCATTGCCAGGCGATCGGCCGGGACTTCGCGCAGGACCGACTGCATGGCGCGGTCGTCGATCTCGGCCAGGTTGTCGAACACGAACATGTGGTCGCGGATGCTGGCGGTCAGGGTTTCATCGACTTGCGCAATGGTGCCGAGGATGACCTCGTCCTGGCCGCCATCCATGAAGTTGAGGATGTTGGCCGCCACCTTGATGCCGCCGATGGAGGACGACTTCAGGTTCTGGTTGCCGGCGAACTGCTTGGCCATCACGTCGTTCAATTCATTGAGCGCGTGCGGCGGGATGCCGTCCAGGGTGGCGATGCGGATCAGCACGTCGGCGCGGGTGCGCTCGGGCAGGAACTTGATCGCGTCGGCGCCCTGGTCCGGATCCAGGTGCGACAGCACGATGGCGATGATCTGCGGGTGTTCGTTGCGCACCAGGTCGGCGATGGCGCGCGGCTCCATCCACTTCAACGTGTCCAGGCCGGTGGTGTTGCGGCCCAGCAGGATGCGGTCGATCAGGCTGCTGGCGCGCTCTTCGCCCAGCGCCTGCACCAGCACGCTGCGCACGTACTCGTCGGCGCCGCTGCCGATGTTGGGCTGTTCGAGGGTGTCGACGAAGTCGTCGATCACCTTCTCGACGTCCTGCCGCGACACGCCGCCGACCGAGGTCATGGCCACGCCCAGCTTCTGCACTTCCTTGGCGCCCATGTGCTTGAGCACTTCGGCGGCCTGCTGCTCGCCCAGCGACAGCAGGATGACGGCGGCGCGCTGGACGCCGGACAGGGCGTAATCACTCATCGGCATTCACCAGTTCACGCACCGCCGAGGCAACGCGTTTGGAATCGGTGGCCACGGCATCGCGCGCCACCTGCACCTTGGCTTCGAAATCGCGCCGCTTGGCGATCCGCTCCTGGGTCAGCGCCGGCGGCAGCGGCTGGTCGTCGTGGTCGAGCATCTCGGTGATCTCCGCATCCTGCGCTTCGTGCTTGACCAGCACCTTCGGCGTGGTCAGCGCGCGAAAGGCGGGGCGCAGCACGAACCACACCACCGCCAGCACCGCCAGGCCGCCGAGCAGGGTGCGCAGCAGGTCGCGGGCCTTCGGATTTTCCCACAGCGGCGCCGGTTCGATGGCCAGTTCCGGCTGGCGCGCGAACGGCGAGTTGACCACGGTCACGGCGTCGCCACGCTGGGCGTCGAAACCGATCGCCTGCTGCACCAGCGACTGGATGCGCTGGATTTCCTGCGCGTTGAGTGCGCGTTCTGTGGGCTTGCCGTTCTTGCCCGGCGCGCCGGCCAGGTTGTCCACCAGCACCGCGGCGGTGACCCGGCTGATCCGGCCCGGCGCCTGCCGGGTGTGGGTCAGGGTGCGGTCGATCTCGTAATTGCGCACCGAGCTGCGGGTGCCGTTGCCATTGGCCGCGGTGGTCTGCGCGGCGGTTGCCGGCGCTGCGCCGGCGGCATTGGGGGCGGGGTTGGCGGCTGCTGCCGCGGCCGGGGTGTTGGTGGCGCTGCCCGGCACGCCCTGCGGCGGGGCGGCGGCGGCCAGGTTGCCGGATTCGGACAGCTGCTCGCTGCGCACGATGGCGGGGTCCGGGCCGTACTTCTCGCTGGCCTGCTCGGTCTGGCTGAAATCCATGTCCACGCTGACTTCGGCGCGAACCCGGCCGGGGCCGGTCATCGGCTCCAGCAATTCCTGGATGCGGCGCACGAACACCGCTTCCTGGCGACGCTGGCGTTCGAACTGCTTGGCGCTGATGGCGGCGTCGCTGTCCGGATCCGGATTGGACAGCAGGCGGCCGTACTGGTCGACCACGGTGACGTTGCTGGCCGGCAGGCCGGGGATGGACGAGGACACCAGATGCACGATGGCATCCACCTGGCCCTGCTCCAGGCTGGCGCCGCTCTGCAGCTGCAGCACCACCGAGGCGCTGGCCGGGTCCTTGTTGCGGGTGAACGCGGACGGCTTGGGCATGGCCAGGTGCACCCGCGCCTCGCGCACCGGGCGCAGGTTGGAGATGGTGCGGGCCAGTTCGGTTTCCAGCGCATGCTGGTAGCGCGCGTTTTCCACGAACTGGCTGGTGCCGAAGCCCTGGTCGCCTTCCATCGCGGCGAACCCGCGATCCTCGCCCGCGCCGATGCCGCCGGCGGCCAGCGCCATCCGCGCTTCGCCGATGCGGTCTTCCGGCACCGACAGCGCGCCGGTGGTCGGGTCGATCTTGAACGGCAGCTGCGCATTGCGCAGCACGTCGCGCGCCTCGCCGGCAGTCTTGGCGTCCAGCCCCGGCAGTGGCGCGTAGGTGGGCTTCTGGGTCCAGAAGAACAGCCACAGCCCCAGCGCGATGGCGGCCGCGGTCACGCCCAGGGTCAGCAGCTGCCGCACCATCGGGATGTCCTGCAGGCGTCCCAGGTTCTTCAGGCCTTCGGTGTTCTTGGGAAGTGCGATGGCGCTCATGGCTGGCGGGATTCTGGCTGGAAAGGGCGGAAGGGGTGAAGCGAAAACGGCCGGGCGCGCGGCGCCGGGTGGCGGTCAGGCCTGCTAGACCGGCATGTTCATCACGTCCTGATAGGCCTGGACCAGGCGGTTGCGCACTTCCACCGCCGCCTTGAAGGCGACCTGGGACTGCTGCATCGCCACCATGACCCGGGCCAGGTCGGCGCGCGGATCGCCGATTTCAAACGCATGCTGCAGCGCGCCGGCCTCGTTCTGGGTCTTGCTGACCCCGTCGATGGCGTTGCTCAGGGTCTTCTGGAAGTCGGCGCGCGCCGGCTGCCCGGTCTCGATGGCATTGGACGGGCGTGCATCGACGGCCGCCGGATTGCCCAGCGGGCCCTGCGCCCGCGTCTCGTGGGCGCGGATCTGGGAGAGGATCGAGCTGATGGCATCGGTCATCTGGGCACGGGGACAGGGAAGCCTGTCGCCTTTCGTGCAAAACCCATGCCGGGGCGGTGACGGAAAACTGCCGGTGGTTATGCCGGAAAATTAAATGTCTTATATTTCAATGAAATATGAGGCATATCTCATGCTTCATCTAGAAGCAGTTTTCGCCGTGGCCATTGCCTGCGGCCGGAAACTTCTCGCGTCCGATATGGCGTCGGGGCCGCAGCCCCGCCAACGAGAAAGTCCTACGAAAGCTGTTCCAGAACGGCGCATGGCGCCCGAGATTCGCTCAGGAATCGCGATGGCTGTCTTCGAGCGGCGCTTCGCTGCCGCGGCCGATCCCGTATTTGCGCAGCTTCTCCAGCAGGGTGGTGCGACGCAGGCCCAGCAGGGGGGCCGCGTGGGCAACCACGCCGCCGCTCTGCTGCAGGGCCTGGCGGATCAGCTCGTTTTCGATTTCCGCAATGTGCTGGCGCAGATCCAGGCCGCCCGCCGGCAGCGACACCAGCGGCGACAGGGCGGCCGGGTCGGGCGGCGATGGCGGCGGCGCGGGCGAGGGCGCGACCGGCTGCAGCGGCGGCAGCTGGGTTTCGCGCGGCGGCGGTGCATCGCGCAGCAGTTCTTCCGGAATCGCGGCGCGGTAGCGCGCCGGCAGGTCGCCGACGCCGACCCGGCCTTCCGGGTGCAGCACCGCCAGTCGCTCCAGCAGGTTGCTGAGCTCGCGGACGTTGCCCGGCCAGTTGTAATGCTGCAGCGCCGCGATGGCCTCGTCGGTCAGGGTCACCCGGCCACGCCCGGCTTCGGCCAGCTGGCGGGTGATCGCCATCACCAGATCGGGCAGGTCGTCGCCGCGTTCACGCAGCGCCGGCAGCTCGATCGGGAACACGTTGAGGCGGTAGAACAGGTCCTCGCGGAACCGGCCATCGGCGATATGGGCCTCGAGGTTGCGGTGGGTGGCCGCCAGCACGCGCACGTTGCAGGTGATCGGCGGGCCGCCGCCCACGCGCTCGAACACGCGCTCCTGCAGCACCCGCAGCAGCTTCACCTGCATCGCCATCGGCATGTCGCCGATCTCGTCGAGCAGCAGGGTGCCGCCCTCGGCCATCTCGAAACGGCCCTTGCGCTGGGTCAGAGCGCCGGTGAACGCGCCTTTCTCATGGCCGAACAGCTCGCTTTCCAGCAGGTCGGGCGGGATCGCGCCACAGTTGATGGCGACGAACGGCTTGTCCCTGCGCTGCGAAAGACCGTGGATGTAACGCGCGGCGACTTCCTTGCCGGTGCCGGATTCGCCCAGGAGCAGCACGGTGGTGTCGAAGCGGGCCACCTGGTCGATCAAGCGGTTCAGCCGCAATACCGCGGAACTGCGCCCGGTAGGGCCGGCCTGCGGGATTTCCCGCCGCTCGTCGTCGTCCATCCGCTTGATGCTGGCGCGGCGCAGCACGTCCTGCAGCTGGTTGCGGCGGATCGGATAGTCCAGCGTCCAGACCATTTCGGGGTGCAGGTGCCGGCGCCAGCCGCTGGCGTCGGCCGGGCCGGGCAGGACGATCACCGGCGGGTGCATGGGCTGCGCCGCCAGCCAGGCAACGAACGCATCCCAGGCGTCGGCATCGCCGACGTCGCCGGCGATCACCGCGACCCAGTCGGTGGCGCGCGCCTTGCCCAGGTCGAGGTCCGCGGCATCGACCACGATGCGCGGGGTGAAATCCATGAAATCCAGCAGCGTCGCCAGCCGTTCGGTGCGGGCGTCGTCGGCATCGACCACCAGGATGCGCGATTCACTCATGCGCCGGCCTCGTTCCCGGCCAGGCTTTCCAGCAGCGGCAGCACTTCCTGCATGTAGTTGAGCTTGCTGACGAAGGCATCGCTGCCGGCGCGCTGGGCATGCTCGCGGTGCTCGTTGTCGTCGAAATGGCTGACGATGGCGACAAATGGGGGCGCATCCTGGGCTTTTATCAGCCGCGTGGCCTGCAATCCGCCCATTTCCGGCATCGCCAGATCCATCAGTACCACGTCCGGACGCAGGGATTCGGAACGGGCCACCGCCTCGATACCGTTCGCCGCGGTGCCGGCGATGTCGATCCACGCATGCTTGCGCATGTGTCGGGTCACCGCGTTGATGAAGCCTTCGTGGTCATCCACGAGCAGCACCCTGATGGTTCTCAACATCTTCTTCCCCCCTTGAGAAGATCAGCCCAGCCGCGCCATCGGGGCCGGGCCCCGCTCGCGGCGGCGCATCCGCGCCGGTGCGATGCACAGCTGTTCACGATACTTGGCCACGGTGCGGCGCGCCACGCGAATGCCCTGCCTGGCCAGCATCGCGGCAATCACCTCGTCGGCCAGCGGCGCGTGCGCCGGCTCGTCCTCGATCAACCGGCGCACCATCGCCTTGATCGCCGCGCCGGACACCTCCGCGCCCTCCAGCCGCACCGCGAACAGGCGCTTGAGTTCCAGCGTGCCGCGCGGGGTCTGGATGTATTTGCCGGTGGTAATGCGCGAGATCGTGGATTCGTGCACCCCGATTTCCTCGGCCACCTCCTTCAGCGTCAGCGGCGCGATGGCTTCCTCGCCCTGTTCAAGGAAGGCCCGCTGGCGCGTGACCAGCACCCGCGCGGTCTTGAGCAGGGTTTCGTTGCGGATGCCCAGGCTGCGCAGCAGCCAGCGCGCTTCGTCCAGCAGGCCGCGCATGCCGGCGTGGCCTGAGGCCTGCTCCGCATGCGCGCACAGGCGCAGGCGCGGCGCGCTGCGGGTATTCAGGCGTACCTGCCAGCCGCCCCCGCCGCGCCAGGCGATCACGTCCGGCACGATGAAAGCGGGCTCCGGCTCCGGCGGCTGTTCCACCGGGTGCGGTTGCAGCGACAGCACCAGCGCCACTGCTGTCGCCACCTCGGCGGGCGATGCGTCCAGCTGCCTGGCCAAGGCCGGGAGTTCGTGCCGGGCCAGCGTTTCCAGCTGCTCGCCGACGATGCGCAGCGCCAGCGCCCGCGCATCGCTGGCGGACAGGGTGCGCAGCTGGGCCAGCAGGCATTCGCGCGGGTCGGCCGCGGCCATGCCCGGCCAGTCGCCCTCCAGCAGCAGGCGCTGGCGTGCGGCCAGCAGGGCCGTGGCGTCGGCGTCGGGTAGTTCGTCGGCCAGCTGCATAGCGCCATGGCGGGCCAGGTCGAACGGATCGCCTTCCAGATAGCCGCGGTCGTCGCAGCAGTCCAGCCACCATGCGGCCATCGCCAGTTCGCGCGCGTTGCAGCGCAGCTGCAGCTGTTGCAACAGGCGCTGGCGCGGGTCGCTGGATTCGCCGGCGGCGATGCGGGCGGTGGCATCGTTGTCCGGATCGCCGGCATGGCTGCCGCCGGACAGGAACATCGGTTCAGGCAATTCGTCCCAGGCGGCGGCTTCCAGCGCGGCGTCATCGCCATCACCGGCGGAAACGGGCTCTTCCTCGTCCGCCTCCTGCTCCAGCAGGGGGTTGCGTTCCAGGATCTGATGGAGTTCCTGTTCCAGCTGCAGCGAAGTGACCTGCAACAGGCGGATCGACTGCAGCAGCTGCGGGGTCAGCGTCATCGACTGCCCCATCTTGGCCTGCAAGCTAGCCTTCATCCCGGCCCCCCGTGGTCCTGCCTGAACTGCCCATCTGCTGTGGTTAAGTCGCCCCTACCGAGTAACCGCGCACGCGTCTTGCATGCAGTGTAGGCGAATCCACTGAAATAGGCGCGACCGAAGTCGGAAAATCGACACGTGGGCAGGCGCAGCGTTCGGGGCGGCAGCGGCAGGGCGCGGTGCGCACTGTCGGGGTGAACGGCCGGGCAGTGGCGCGCCGGTTACAGGTCGCGTTGGGCGCGAAGCTCGGCGATGGCGCGACGATGTTGGCGGAACAGGTGGCGCTCCAGCGCGGCGCGGGTGGGTTCCGGCAGTGGGTCGAATTGCAGCCACTGGCTGGGCCTGCCGTCGTCGCCGGGTGCGCAGGCGATCACCACCGCCGGCAGCACCAGCGGCTCCGGCAACCAGGGGGTTGCCTGCATGCGGAACAGGCCGGTGCTGCCTTCCACGCAGGCATCGCCGGCCGGCATGCGCACGCCCTGGGCCGACCAGCGAATCGGCAGCCGCGAATCGGCGCTGGCTTGCGCATTCAGGTTGCCGACCAGCGTCAGCAGCAGGTCGAGTTTTGCTTCGATGCGCCGCAGCGCCAGCCCCTGCGGGCCTTCTTCTTCTTCGTTGCGGCTGTCTTCGATGATGGCGATCGCGGACAGGTGGATCTCGGCGCGGGAGCAGACGGTTTCCAGCCAGGCCGGATCCAATTGTTGTGGCACGAATGCCGCCCGCTGCAGGTCTTCACAGGCCAGCGCGTCGCCGAACAGGGCCGCGTCGGCGTGTTCGCGGTTCATCCCATCGCCTGCAGGTAGGCGTTGGCGCCTCGCTGGTGGCGCTGCAGCTGCTGCAGCTGGTCGGCGACGAAGTCGCGCCGCTGCCCCAATTCTTCCAGCATCGCCTGCTGGTCGTTCAACAGCTGCACCCATGCCTGCACTTGGCGCGGGTCCAGCAGCGCGGTGTCCGCGCCACCCAGCGCCTGACGCACGGCGCGATCATGCGCGTCCACCAGCGCCGCGGCCGCGTCCAGATCGGCCCGGCCCAGCGCTTCGCGCAGGGCATCGACCGGCAGGGCGGGTGGGGCGTCGGTGGTGTAGTCGGTCACCGGGCGCGTTCCGGGTCGATCTGCTGCCAGGCGGATTCGATGTCGGCGATCAGGCCGTCGACCTCCTGCACCACCGCGACATCGTTGTTCAGGTTGGCCTCGGTCAGCCGGCGCTGCGAGTAGTCGTACAGCGCAGCCAGACCGTCGGCGATTTCGCCGCCGGCGGCGTGATCCAGGGATCCGTCCAGCTCGCTGATGATCAGGCTGGCTTCGCTGATAGCCTGCCCCTTGCGCGGCAGGTCGCCGATTTCCATGCAGGCGCTGGCAAGCTTCAGGCGTTCGCGAACGCCGGCCAGCATCAGGCTTACCAGCCGATGCGGGGAAGCGTCCAGCACGGCGCTGCTGACGGCGGTCTGGCGATAGTGCTGGGCGGAGGTGCGAGCGTTCATGGGATTGGTCAGCGGCTGTTGAGGGCGCCCAGTTGCTGGGCGATATAGCTGGAGGTGCTCTGCATCTGGGCCATCATCGCGTCCAGCGCGGTGAACTGGCGGCGATACGAGGCTTCCAGGCGTTCCATGCGGGCGTCGAGGTCGGCGCGCTGCTGGCTCACCGTCTTCATGCGGGTATCAAGGCTCTTGCTGCGATCCGCCAGCAGCCCCTGCGCGCCCACATAGTTATGCAACATGTCGCGCACGCTCTTGCCCAGGTTGGCGTCTTCGCCGAGCAGGCTCTTGATCGCGCTGGGGTTGGCGGCAATCGCCGCGTCGAACTTGCTGCCGTCCAGACTGAGCGAACCGTCGACCGCGGTTTTCAGGCCCAGCGCATTGAGTTCGGCGTAGTTGTTGCCGATCGCGTTGCGCAGCGAAGCGGTGATCGCGCGCGGTGCGGAGTCGCCACTCAGCGGCCCCGCCAGCTTGCCCTCGCCACCGGCGGCGCTCTGCGTGCGCAGCGCGCCCAGCGCGGTGTTATAGGCGCTGATGAAGCCGAGCATCGAGGCCTTCAGCGTACTGGCGTCGGAATCCACGTCCAGCGAGAAGGCCTCGCCGGGCTTGGCCTTGGTCAATGTCAGGGTGATGCCGTCAACGAGGTCCGTCAGCGTATTGGTAGACGACGTACGAGTGATGCCGTCCACGTGCACCACGGCGTCCTGCGCTGCAGCCACCTCGGTCAGCGTGCCGCCGGTGGTAGCCAGCACCGACAGGCCACCATCGCCGCCGCTGGCACTGACTGTCAGGGCGCCGGCGGCACCGGTCTTGCCCGAACTCAGCACCAGCACCTGGCCGGAGTCGCCGTTGACCAGGGTGGCACTCACGCCTTTGCCGGCGGCCTGGCTGTTGATGGCATCGCGGATGTCGGCCAGGGTTCCCTTGCCGGCATCGATGGTGACATCGAAGGCATCGCCATCGCCCACTTTCAACGTCAGCGTGCCATCGCCGATCTGGGTGGTGCTGGTGGCAGCGGCCGACTGCAGTTTGTGCGCAGTGGCCAGCTTCTCGACGATGACCGAGTAGCTGCCCAGCGCAGCGGAGGTGCCGGCGCTGGCGGTGAAGCCCGCATCCGTGGCTACGGTGGCCTTGCGACCGGGCAGTCCGCCGGCGCCGTCAAGCTTCTTCAGCGAACTTTCGATGCCGGCCAATGCGGCCTTGATCGAACCGAAAGCGGAAATCTGCGCCTTGGTGGACGTCTCGATGGTGTTCAGCCGGTTGTCCGCCGGCGCGCGTTCGGCCGCGACCAGCTGGCCGACCAGCTCGCTGACGTTAAGGCCCGAGCCGATGCCCGCGCTGGTGATGGTGGCCATCTTGCGTCCTCCGTGGCGACCGCAAGCGCGGTGCCGTTGCCTTCATGGAATTTAACGGCGCAGCCCGCCAATCCTTGAGTGATGCAAACCTCGAGCCAAGCCCGGGCGATCTAGCTGGACCAGCATGCGTGGCCGCGACAGGCAGTGCTGGCGAAAGCCGCTTCCTCAAGGACGGCAACTCCCGACCTTGCGCCGTTCATGCTTCCCGGTCAAGCAGGCCGCGGCCGGTTGCAGCCAGCCGCCGCGCAACCGCCAGTGCGGCCTCGTCGGGGATCTGCACGATGGTCTCGCCGGTGTCGGAATCCACCACCGACACCACGATGCGGTTCGCGTCCTCATCCACCCGGAAGCGAAGGTTGGTCTGCACGCGGGAGTCCGCCAACGCCTGGTCGATCTGCTTCTGCAGTTCGCTGGCAGTGGGTTTGCTACGCGCCTGCTCGGCGGCGGCCTGCTGGGCATGGGCCTCGTTGGTCTGGCGCGCAGCCTCCGGGGAGAGCGCGCCGGCGGGCGGACGCGACAAAGCCTCGGCGCCGGGCGTCGAGGCGGGAACGGCTCCGTTAGGCGGAGCGCTGATGGGCGCGATGCTGGACATGACGGCTCATCGAAGGGGGCGGGGTAACTCTCCTGCAGTAAGGCCGGGGGCTGTCCTGCTGCAAATTGCGTGGTGCTGGAACTGGGATTGCCGACACTTGGGCCGGCCCCGACCTGATGCGTATCGGGGCCGGCCGTCGTCGTGCTGTCTTGTGGTGCCCGCCTTAACGCAGCAGGCTCAGGACGCTCTGCGGGACCTGGTTGGCCTGGGCGAGCATGGCGGTGCCGGCCTGGTTCAGGATCTGGCTGCGGGTCAGTTCCGCGGTTTCCTTGGCGAAGTCGGTGTCGCGGATGCGGCTGCGCGAGGCGCTCAGGTTTTCCGAGGTGGTGTTCAGGTTGCTGATCACCGAGCTGAAGCGGTTCTGGATCGCGCCCAGCTCGGCGCGCGAGCTGTTCACCGCGGTCAGGGCGTTGTCCATGATCGAGATCGCCTGCTGCGCGCCGGCGAAGCTGGAGATATTCACGTTGCTGGTGAACTTGGACGTTGCGGCAGTGGTTGCGTTACCGATGGCGTCAGCCGCGTTAGAGCCTGCGACTGTGATGCTGGCGCCCTCCTTGATGGAGGTGAGCACAATCTTGTTCGCGTCCGCGCCGGTGCCCAAACTGGCCACGACGTTGGTTTCACTGGTTTTCGCGTTGATGTTCTTGACGATCGCGGCGGCAGTAGTAGCGACGCTGCCTTGGGCCGTGACGTCGGCGATCGCAATGGAATTGATGGTCAGGCCGCTGGTCGCTGCGTCAGTGACGGCTCCTGCGCCCGTCGCGCCCGCCAGCATGGTTTCGCCCAGTGCACTGGTCTGCGCACTGGCGATGTTGTCAACGGTGATCAGCTGCCCGGCGTTGGCGCCGACCTGGAAGGCCTGGCCGGCGAAGTTGCCGTCCAGCAGCTTGGTGCCGTTGAACTCGGTCTGACTGGCCACGCGCTG
>NZ_SROY01000019.1:0-549 GCF_005862345.1 Thermomonas fusca
GTTTTCCGAGGTGGTGTTCAGGTTGCTGATCACCGAGCTGAAGCGGTTCTGGATCGCACCCAGCTCGGCGCGCGAGCCGTTCACCGCGGTCAGGGCGGAATCCATGATCCCGATGGCTTTCTGCGCCCCGGCGAAGGTGGAGATATCGACGTCGTCGACTTGCGAGGCAGTGGTGGCAGCGGTGGTGGCGCCGGTCAGGCCGCTGTTGGCCACAGTGCCGCCGACGACGGTGTCGACGCCAGCCTTCAAGGACTTCAAGGTCACGCCATTGGAGCCGTTCGCCTCGGCAAACACGCCGGTTTCGCCCATCTTCTCATTGATGGTGGCGGCCAGCTTGGCTGCGCCTGCCGCATCGGCAGTGACGGTCACGTCCCCGATGGTCTTGCCGTTGATGGTCAGCCCGGACACGGTGCCGGCGACGACAACAGCGCCAGCGACATCGGTCGCGAAGTTGGTGGCACCCAGCGCGCTTGTCTGCGCACTGGCGATGTTGTCAACGGTGATCAGCTGCCCGGCGTTGGCGCCGACCTGGAAGGCCTGGCCGGCGAA
>NZ_SROY01000005.1:0-68090 GCF_005862345.1 Thermomonas fusca
GTCTTGCCGTGGTCGACGTGACCGATCGTGCCCACGTTCACGTGGGGCTTGGTGCGCTCGAACTTACCCTTTGCCATGGCTGCGTCTCGCTGGAATTTGCCTGCCGGAACAGGCGTGGGATTGCGAATATGGTGCTCACGAAAGGAATCGAACCTTCGACCTCCTCCTTACCAAGGAGGTGCTCTACCGACTGAGCTACGTGAGCAGATTTTGCAGCAGGACATTGTAATGCAATGGTGGAGCGGGAGACGGGAATCGAACCCGCGCTAGTAGCTTGGAAGGCTACAGTTCTACCATTGAACTACTCCCGCGCCGGGAGCCCTGCCTTGTTGCACCGCCGGCTGGTAAGGCCAGCGGATGACACATGGAACTGGTGGAGGGAGGTGGATTCGAACCACCGAAGGCGTAAGCCAGCAGATTTACAGTCTGCCCCCGTTGGCCGCTTGGGTATCCCTCCGTTCTTTCCTCGTTGAAAGACGGTCAAGCCCCTCAAAGAGCCCGTTATTCTGGCCGTCGCTTTCGATTGTGTCAACGGCTTTCTGCAAAAAAACCCCATCCCGTTCCAACGCCCGCTGCGGCGACCGGAACCGCCCCACCGACAGGCTCAGACGTTGAAGCGGAAGTGCAGCACGTCGCCTTCCTGCACCCGGTATTCCTTGCCTTCCAGGCGCAGCCGACCGGCGTCGCGGGCGCCGGCTTCACCGCGGTATTTGATGAAGTCATCAAAGCCGATGGTTTCGGCGCGGATGAAGCCCTTCTCGAAGTCGGTATGGATCACGGCTGCCGCCTGCGGCGCGGTGGAGCCCGCCTTGACCGTCCATGCACGGACTTCCTTCACCCCCGCGGTGAAGTAGGTCTGCAGGCCGAGCAGCTTGTAGGCGGCGCGGATCACCCGGTTGAGACCAGGCTCCTCGAGGCCGAGATCCTTCAGGAACTCGTCGCGATCGGCATCTTCGAGCTGACTGAGCTCTTCCTCGATGGCGGCCGACACCGGCACCACTTCGGCGCCTTCGCCCGCGGCACGCGCGCGCACGGCGTCCAGGTGCGGATTGCCCTCGAAGCCGTCTTCGAGCACGTTGGCCACGTACATCACCGGCTTGAGGGTGATCAGGAACAGGTCGCGCACCGCGGCCTTGTCGTCGTCGGAGAGGCCCAGCGAACGCGCCGACCTGCCCTCGTTCAGGGCGGCGCTGATCCGCCCGAGCACATCGGCACGCGCCTTGGCATCCTTGTCGCCGGTCTTGGCCGAACGCTCGGCCTTGTTCAGCGCCTTGTCGACCGACTCGAGGTCGGCCAGCGCCAGTTCGGTGTCGATGGTGTCGATGTCGGCAAGCGGATCGACCCGGTTGTTGACGTGGATGACGTCGTCGTTCTCGAAGCAGCGCACCACGTGGGTGATCGCATCGACTTCGCGGATGTGCGCCAGGAACTTGTTGCCCAGGCCCTCGCCGCTGGCGGCACCGGCCACCAGGCCGGCGATGTCGACGAACTCCACCGCGGTCGGTATGACCTTCTGCGGATTGATGATTTCGGCCAGCGCGCCCAGCCGCGGATCCGGCACCGGCACCACGCCCACGTTCGGCTCGATGGTGCAGAACGGGAAGTTGGCGGCGGCGATGCCGGCCTTGGTCAGCGCGTTGAACAGGGTGGACTTGCCGACGTTCGGCAGTCCGACGATGCCGCATTTGATGCCCATGGGGGATCCGTGGTTCGGGATTCGTGATTGCCGATTCGACGCCATGGTCGAATCGACAATCACCAATCGCCAATCACGGCGCGGGCGTGTGCAGCCGGGTCATCGCATCCATGAAATTGCCATGCACCGCCAGCGGCAGCACCTCGGCGGCATTGCCGATCGCGCGCAGGATCGATGCCTCGTCGGCCGCGCCGGCCCGCCCCAGCACCCAAGGCGTCACCTTGTCCTTGTGGCCGGGATGACCGATGCCGATGCGCAAGCGGTGGAACTTGCCGTGGCCGAGCAGGCGGATGGTGTCGCGCAGGCCGTTCTGGCCGCCGTGGCCGCCGTCGAACTTGAGCCGCGCCACGCCCGGCGGCAGGTCAAGCTCGTCGTGCACGACCAGCATTTCCTCGGGTTCGATCTTCCAGTAGCGCAGCGCCGCGGTGATCGACTTGCCGCTGGCATTCATGAAGGTGGCGGGACGCAACAGCCACACCGGCTCACCGGCCACCACGATCCTGGCGGTCTCGCCGAACAGCTTGCTTTCCAGCCCGAAACGCACGCCGTCGGCCTGCGCCAGCGCGTCAATAAACCAGAACCCGGCGTTGTGCCGGGTTCGGGCGTGTTCGGCACCGGGATTGCCCAGCCCGACGATGAGGCGAAGACCAGCCATCGGAACGACTCCGTTTCCGCGACGTCATCCCCGCAGGCGCGGGGACGACGCGCAGGACAGGATTACTTGTCGTCCTTCTTGGCGGCCTTGGTCGCCGGCACTTCGGCGGTTTCCGGCGCAGCGATTTCTTCCGCCTCTTCCTTGCCGTGCTTGGCGACCACGACGGCGACGTCGTGTTCCTTGCCCAGCTTCAGCGCCGGGATTTCCACGCCGGCCGGCAGCTTCAGGTCGGACAGATGGACCACCTGGCCGATCTCCAGCGCGGACAGATCGACGTCGATCGCTTCCGGCAGGTCCTTCGGCAGGCAGCTGACTTCGACTTCGGTCAGCTCGTGCATGACGACCACGCCGCTGGTCTTGCCGGCAACGGACTTCTCCTGGTCCAGGAAACGCAGCTGCACCTTGGTGCGCAGGGTCTGGCTGGCGTCCACGCGCTGGAAGTCCAGGTGCATGATCAGCTGCTTGTACGGATGGCGCTGCATGTCGCGCAGGAGCACCTGCTCGACCTTGCCGTCGACGTCCAGGTTCAGGATCGACGAGTAGAACCACTCGTGGTGGCTGGCCAGCCAGATCGTCTCATGCTCGATCTGGATGGCCTGCGGGGCGGCGCTGCCGCCGTAAACGATGGCCGGCAGCTGGGCGGCACGACGCAGGCGGCGGCTCGCACCCTTACCTTCGACGTTGCGGCCGGTAGCCTTGATGGTGTGTTCGGACATGGCAATGACTCACTTCTGTTGCGATTGAACCGCCTCGCGGCGATGGAAACACTCACCCGCGACCAGGTGAGTGGGGTGCGTCGCCGGCGGGCCGGCGGCGCGGATGGGCGTCAGTCTACGTACAGCGAGCTGACCGACTCGCCGAACGCCATCCGGCGGATGGTTTCGGCCAGAAGCTCAGCCACGCTGAGCTGGCGGATCTTGCTGCAGGCGCGCGCCGCCGGCGACAGCGCGATGGTGTCGGTCACCACCAGCTCGTCGAGCGAGGACTTGTTGAGGTTGTCCATGGCGGCGCCGGACAGCACCGGATGCACGCAGTAAGCGACCACCTTGCGGGCGCCGCGCTCCTTGAGCGCATTGGCGGCGGCGCACAGGGTGCCGGCGGTATCGACGATGTCGTCCACCAGTACGCAGGTCTTGCCCTCGACGTCGCCGATGATGTTCATCACCGTGGCGACATTGGCGCGCGGGCGGCGCTTGTCGATGATGGCCAGCTCGGCATCGTCCAGGCGCTTGGCGATGGCGCGTGCGCGCACCACGCCGCCGACGTCTGGCGACACCACGATCACGCCCTCGGTGCCGTGCACGCGCCAGATGTCGGCCAACAGCAGCGGCGAGGCGTAGACGTTGTCCACCGGGCAATCGAAGAAACCCTGGATCTGGTCGGCATGCAGGTCGATCGTGAGCACGCGATCGGTATTCACCGCGCTGAACATCTTGGCCGCCACCTTGGCGGTGATCGGCACGCGCGAGGAGCGCGGGCGGCGATCCTGGCGGGCGTAGCCGAAGTACGGCAGCACCGCGGTGACGCTGGCCGCCGACGCGCGCTTGAGCGCGTCGATCAGCACCAGCAGCTCCATGAAGTTCTCGGCGCTCGGCGCGTTGGTCGGCTGGATGACGTAGACCTCCTGCCGGCGCACGCTTTCCTCGATCTCCACCTGCACTTCGCCGTCGGAGAAACGGCTGACCAGGGCCTTGCCCGGGCGCACGCCCAGTTCGCGGCAGACCGCGTCGGCCAGCGGCTTGTTGGCATTGCCCGAGAAAACCAGCAAGTTGGGGTTGTCTTGCATTTTGGTGGCCGCGTTGGGGGAGGCGATGGGCGCGCGATTGCGCGGGTTGGCAGGGGCGGAAGGATTCGAACCTACGAGTGCCGGGATCAAAACCCGGTGCCTTAACCACTTGGCGACGCCCCTAGAGATGCTGCTCCACTGCATCCAGCAGCGGCGACCGTTCCGCGCCGCGCGCCAGCCAGGCGGACGTGCCCGATGAGAGCAGGCCCGCCGGCAGCGCCGCCAGCGCCGTTTCGGCGGAACCGCGATCCGCGAACTCCACGAAACAGCCGCTGCCCGAGCCCGTCAGACGCGGCGTGCCGACGCGCGCAAGCGCCTCGAACACAGCCTCGACAGCCGGTTCGCGGCAACGCAGCACCGGCTCGAACGCATTGCCGAGCACAGCTCCGGAAAGGAAGCCCGCTATTGTCACGGGTGGCGCATCGCGCGTCAAATCAGGGGCTTGGAACAATGCCGCGGTGGCGGCATGCACGCCGGGCGAGGCCAGCAGGTACCAGGCCGGCGGCAGCCGGATCGGCTCCAGACGTTCGCCGATACCTTCCGCCCAGGCGTTGCGGCCGCGCACGAATACCGGCACGTCCGCGCCCAGCGCCTGCCCGAGTTCGGCCAGCCGGGCTTCGCCCAGGCCCAGACCCCACAGGCAGTTCAAGCCGACCAGCACGCTGGCCGCATCCGACGAGCCGCCGCCGAACCCACCCCCCATCGGAATGCGCTTTTCGATTCCGATATCAGCACCTTGCAGGCACTTACACGCATTTTTAAGCAGAATGGCGGCACGCACCATCAGGTCGTCCACCTCCGTGACGCCGCTGGCGCCCCCACCGATGCGGGCGATCACGCCGTCGGCGCGTGGGCGCAGGTGGACCGTATCGCCCCAGTCCAGCAGCCGGAACACGGTCTGCAGCTGGTGGTAGCCGTCGGCGCGCCGGCCGGTGATGTGCAGGAACAGGTTGAGCTTGGCTGGCGCTGGCCAGGCGCTCCAGCCATCGGCCGTGGTGAAGCCGGTCATTCCGCCGCCCACTGGTCGATAACCAGCCGCACGCGATCCTCGCCCCGGCGAGCCTCGACCTTCCCCGGCAGCGGCAGACCGCCGACATCGGCATTCCAGCCGTCGTATTCCACCGTCCAGCCACCCTGCTCGATCCGCCGCGGCAGCAGGTCAAGCCCGTAGGCGATCCGCGCCGGGCCAAGCCCTGCCCCGGCGGCGGCCGCGCCGCGCACCCAGCAGCCAAGCGCAGCCACCGGGATGTCCCAGCCGGTGGCCTCGCGCAACAGTCGCGCGGGATCGGAATCGCGCAGCGGCGTTTCGGCCACGCCCTGCAGCACGGCGCCACCACCATCGACCTCCAGCACCCAGCTCTGCCGCGTCACCGGCGCCGACAGCTGCAGGCGCTGCGCGCCCGCCGCCTGCGTCCATTCGATCCGGCCGCTGCCGCCCTGCCTGCCATTGGACAGCGCCACTCTGCCGACCAGCGACCAGGCGGGTGCGGCGCAGTCACCGCCGGCCAACCCCAGTGCATCCGTGCGCACGCGCTGGGCGGCGTCGCCGGCAAGCGCATCGCCGCTCGCCACTGGCCGCGGCAGCGTCGCGCAGCCTGCCAGCGCCAGCGCCAGCAGCGCGCCCGCCGCTGGCCTCATGCCCCGGTCTCCTGCAGCGCGCGCTGCAGCGAACGGTTGTCCGGATCGAGACGGCGCGCATCGTCGAAATACTTGCGCGCCTCCTCCTTGCGGCCCAGCACCCACAGCACCTGGCCGAGGTGGCTGGCGATGTCGGGGTCCTGCTGCAGCGCGTAGGCGTGGCGCAGGTGGTCCAGCGCGGCGCGGGCCTTGCCCAACCGGAACAACACCCAGCCATAGCTGTCGATGATGGCGGCGTTGCCCGGCTCGGCCACGCGCGCGCGGTCGATCAGTTCCAGCGCCTCGCGATAGCGGTCGGTGCGATCGGCGAGGGTATAGCCCAGCGCGTTGAGCGCGGCGACGTTGTCCGGGTCGATCACCAGCAGGCGGCGCAGGTCCGCTTCGGCCTTGCCGATCTGGTCCAGCCGCTCCCACATCAGGCCGCGGGCGTAGAGCAGCGCCGGGTCGTCCGGGAACGCCGCCAGGCCGCGCGCGTAGGCCTCCTGCTCACCGTTGGCGTCCTTGGCCTTCTGGCGCAGCTCCGCCTCCAGCAGGTAACCGTCGCGACGGTCGTCGTCGGTAAGCTCGGGGTCGGCCTGCAGCGCGCGCAGGGCCTCGAATGCCTGCCCGGGCCGGCCCATCGCGTGCAACACGTTGGCGGCACGCAAGCGGGCGGCGCCCTGCATCCGTTCGCCCGGCACCTTGGCATACCAAGTCAGCGCCTCATCGTGGCGCTCCAGCAGTTCCGCCAGCTGGCCCAGCAGCAGCCGCCGCATCGGATTGGGCGTGGTCGCGCCGCGCTTGAGCTCCTCGTACAGCGCGGTCAGGCCGGCCTTGTCGCCGGCCTTGTCCAGCAGCGCCGCACGGCGGGCGTACATGGCTTCATCCTGCGCACCCAGCGCCAGCACCTGCGCGGCCTTGCCGGGATCGCCCAGCGCATCGTATTCGCCGGCCAGCGCCCAGCGCAGGGTCGGCGGCAGCTGCGCCGGCTCGCCCAGCGCAGCCAACGCGGCGCGGGCCTCTTCCAGCTTGCCGCCTTCACGCAGCAGCTGCGCCCGCAGCAGGGCCACGCGCGGCTCGCCGGGGAAGCGCGCCACCACCTGCTGGACGATGCGATCCACCAGCTTCGGCTGCTCCAGCCGCTGCGCCAGCCCGCCGAAACCCAGCCAGGCCTGCAGCTGGTGCGGCAGGGCGTCGCGGGCCACGATCTCCTCCAGCATCGCCACCACCAGCGCCTGCTGGCGCCCGACCGCGCCGACCAGCGCGGTCAGCGCCGGACGCCAGCCATCGGGCTCGGCCAGCAGCGCGCGCAGTTCGCGCCGCGCCGCGCGCTTGTCGCCAGCGCGCAGGGCCAGGCTGGCGGCCACCATCCGCGCCTCCAGGCTTGGCTGCGGCGCCAGCGCCTGCCAGGTGTCGTACGCCTCACGCGCCAGCGCATCCTCATCGGCCAGCAGGGCGATGCGGGTGGCCCGCTCGGCCAGCACCGGGTCCTGCGCGGCGCGCGCGGCATCCAGATAGTGTCGTGCCGCCTCCGGCAGCAGCCCGCCCTGCAGCGCGAATTCGCCGGCCAGGCTGGCTTCCAGCGGATCCACCCGCGTCTGCGCTGCAACCGGATTGCCGGCTACCGCCGCGGTGCAGGCCAGCAGCGCGGCCAGCAGCGCAACCAGTGGGAACGGGCGCGAACCGGAGCGTTGCGGATTGGGCATGGCAAGGGCCGGTACAATTGGCGGTCGGGCCCGCAGCTTAGCGCAGGCAACTGAACGAATTCGTCGCGCACCACAGCCATCGCCACGCCCCATGAGCCTGTACGTCCTCGGCATCAACCACCAGACCGCGCCGGTTTCCCTGCGCGAAACGGTGGCGTTCGGCCCGGATACGCTGCGGCAGGCGTTGGCGTCGCTGCGCGCACAGGCCGGCGTGCAGGAAGCGGTGCTGCTGTCGACCTGCAACCGCACCGAGCTGTACGCCCGCAGCGACAACGGCCCCGACGCGCTGGCCAACTGGCTGGCCGGCCAGCAGCGCGCCGGAGACGCCCTGCACGCCTACCTGTACCGGCACGACGAAGCCGATGCGGTGCGCCATCTGTTCCGGGTCGCGACCGGGCTGGATTCGCTGGTATTGGGCGAGCCGCAGATCCTCGGCCAGGTCAAGCAGGCCTGGAACGATGCGCGCGATGCCGGCAGCCTCGGCGGCCCGCTCGACCGCGCGTTCCAGCAGGCCTTCGCCACCGCCAAGCGCGCGCGCACCGAAACCACCATCGGGCGCAACCCGGTCAGCGTGGCCTCCACCGCGGTGCGGCTGGCGCAGGAATCGTTCGCCCGGCTGGACGAATCGGACGTGCTGCTGATCGGCGCCGGCGAGACCATCGAACTGGCCGCCCGCCACCTGGTGGCCGGCAAGGTGCGCCGGCTGCTGATCGCCAACCGCACGCTCGCCCATGCGCAGGACCTGGCCCGGCGCCACGGCGGCTTCGCCCTGCCGCTGGAGGAACTGGACCGGCATCTGGCCGAAGCCGACATCGTCATTTCCGCCACTGCCGCGCGCCAGCCGATCCTCCAGCGCGCGCAGGTAGAGCAGGCGCTGCGCTCGCGCAGGCACCGGCCGATGCTGCTGCTGGACCTGGCGGTGCCGCGCGACATCGCCGAGGACGTCGCCAGCCTGCGCGACGTCTTCCTGTACACGGTCGACGACCTGGAGCGGGCGATCGAGGACAACCGTGCTGCCCGGCGCAATGCCGCCGAGCAGGCCGAGGCGATCATCGAGGTGCACGCTTCACGCTTCATCTCCGCGCTCGGCCAGGGCGATGCGGCGGCCCCGCTGCGCCGTCTGCGCGAGCACGGCCAGGCGGTGCAGGCGCAGGCGCTGGCCAAGGCGCGCGCGCAGCTTGCAGCCGGCCGCGATCCGGCGGAGGTGCTGGACCTGCTGGCGCACACCCTGACCAACAAGCTGCTGCACGCGCCCAGCGCCGCGCTGCGCGAGGACGCCGCGCTCGGCGAGGCGGCGATCCGCCTGTTCACCGCCGGCAAGGGCGACGCCGACGCATGACCCCCGCCCTGCGCCGCAAGCTGGAAGCGCTGCTGGAGCGACGCGAGGAAGTGGAGCGCCTGCTCGCCGATCCGTCCGTGGCCGCCGACCAGGCGCGCTTCCGCGCGCTGTCGCGCGAATTCGCCAGCCTGCAGCCGGTGGCCGATGCGCTGGCCGCGGAGGCGCAGGCGCGCGAAGATCTTTCCGCGGCGCAGGCGATGCGCGACGACCCGGAACTGCGCGAGCTGGCGGACGACGAGATCGCCGCTGCAACCGCCCGGCTTGCCCAGCTGGAAGGCGAACTGCTGGCCCAGCTGGTGCCGAAGGACGCACGCGACGACGGCGGCTTGTACCTGGAAGTGCGCGCCGGTGCCGGCGGTGACGAGGCCGCGATCTTCGCCGGCGACCTGTTCCGCATGTACGCGCGCTACGCGGAAACCCGCGGCTGGCGGGTCGAGGTGGAATCGGCCAACCCCGGCGAACACGGCGGCTACAAGGAAATCATCGCCCGCGTGGAAGGCAACGGTGCCTATGCGCAGCTGAAGTACGAATCCGGCACCCACCGCGTGCAGCGGGTGCCGGCCACCGAATCGCAGGGCCGCATCCATACCTCGGCGGCGACGGTGGCGATCATCGCGCTGGAGAACGGTGGCGATACCGAGATCGTCATCAATCCCGCCGACCTGAAGGTGGACACCTTCCGCAGCTCCGGCGCCGGCGGCCAGCACGTCAACAAGACCGAATCGGCGATCCGCATCACCCATGTGCCCACCGGCGTGGTGGTGGAGTCGCAGACCGAGCGCAGCCAGCACGCCAACCGCGACAAGGCGATGAAGCGCCTGCAGGCGATGCTGGTGGAGGCCGAGCTGGAAAAGCGCGCCGCCGCCACCGCCGCCGATCGCAAGCTGCAGGTGGGCAGCGGCGACCGCAGCCAGCGCATCCGCACCTACAGCTATCCGCAGGGCCGGATCACCGACCACCGCGTCGAAGGCCTGACCCTGTACGACCTGCCCAACATCCTCGAAGGCGACCTCGGCCCGCTGGTCCTTCGCCTGCAGCAGGAACAGCAGGCCGAAGCGCTGGCGCAGCTGGCGCGCGAGGCGTGAGGCACTGGCGACGGCCAGCACACCGGATGCCCGCCGCCGCGGGCATAACAAACAAGGGATTCCCATGACGATTTCGATTTCCCGCGCCGGCCCCGCCGACCTCGATGCGCTGGCCGCGCTGTTCGACGCCTACCGCCAGTTCTACGGCCAGCCGTCCGATGTTGCGGCCGCCCGCGACTGGCTGCGCAGCCGCCTGCGGGTGGGCGAATCGATGGTGCTGGTGGCGCGCCGCGGCGCCGACATGGTCGGCTTCGTGCAGCTCTACCCGATGTTCTCCTCGGTCCGGCTGGCCCGCACCTGGATCCTCAACGACCTCTACGTACTGCCGACGAACCGCCGCGGCGGCGTGGCCCGCGCACTGATGGATGCCGCCGCAGACTTCGCCCGCGCCGACGGCGCCGCCGGGATTTCGCTGGAGACCGCGCGTGACAACGCCGCGGCGCGGGCGCTGTACCGAGCGGCCGGTTGGCACGAGGACGCCACGCAGTGGTATTCGCTGGCGCTTTGAGCCGCATCGCAGGCTGATTCCGCAGCACGTCCACGCGGCCGGCACGACTGACCGCGGCGCGCCCACGCGGCCCGGCGGCAACCGCTCTACACTCGTCGCCTACCTGCCCGCAAAGGAACGACGATGTCGATCGACGCCACCCTGCGATTGCTCAGCAAGGCCCGCGGCCTGTCCGTGGCGGATATCGCCACCGCCATCCCCAGGGCCGGGATCGGTACCGTCAATGCCTGGCTGAAGGGCGAGAAGCTGCCCGGGCGCGACCAGGTCGACGCCCTCGCCCGCGCCTTTGGCGTGCCGGCCAGCGCGCTGCTGTCGGAACTCGCCAGCTCCCTGGATCCCGCCCGTACCAAGGGCGAACACGAGCTGCTGGCCGCCTACCGCAGCCTGGGCACCCGCCAGCAGGGCGCCCTGCTGGAGGTGGCGCGCAGCATGAAGCCGAAGGTGGCGCGCTGATGAGCCGGCTCACGCGCAAGGAATACGAAACCCTGCTGGAGCCGATGCAGGTGGAACTGGCGAATGCCGCGCGCTGGCTGCAGCACACCGGCAGGCGGCTGGTGGTGCTGTTCGAGGGCCGCGACACCGCCGGCAAGGGCGGTGCCATCAATGCCATCCACGAACACCTCAATCCGCGCCAGTGCCGGGTGGTGGCACTGCCGAAGCCGACCGAACGCGAAGCCGGCCAGTGGTATTTCCAGCGCTACATCGCGCAGCTGCCCGCGGGCGGCGAGATCGTCCTGTTCGACCGCAGCTGGTACAACCGCGCCGGGGTCGAGAAGGTGATGGGCTTCGCCAGCGACACACAGGTAACGGCGTTCCTGCGCGCCACCCCGCAGTTCGAGCGGCAGCTGGTCGACGACGGCATCCTGCTGTTCAAATACTGGCTGTGCTGCGACCAGGACAAGCAGGAAAAGCGCTTCGCGGAACGCCTGGACAACCCGCTCAAGGGCTGGAAGCTCTCGCCCATCGACCTGGAGGCGCGCACCCGCTACCGCGCCTATACCGACGCGCGCGAAGCGATGCTCAAGGCCACCCACAGCGAACATGCGCCGTGGACGCTGGTGGATTTCAACGACCAGAAACTGGGCCGGCTCAGCCTGATCCGCGACCTGTTGGACCGCCTGCCCGACACCCGCATCGATGCGCCCGACATCGCCTTCCCGCAGCTGACCGGCAGGCTGGCGAAGGAGCGCTATCGCGTACTCAAGCCGATTCCCGGCTTCAAGCCCTGAGCCGGCTCAGCCGGTCGTGAACCCCGCGCCGGCAACGGCAGCAGCGTTCGCATCGAAACGCGCCACCTCGTCCACCCGCGCCAGTGGCGGGCCGCGCTGCAGCCAGCGTTGCAGCGCGTCGATCGCCGCATCGTCGCCAGTCGCCAGCACTTCCACGCTGCCGTCGGCGAGGTTGCGCGCATGCCCGGACAACCCCAGCCGCAGCGCCTCGTCGCGGGTGGACGCGCGGAAGCACACGCCCTGCACCCGGCCGCGAACGAGGAAGCGGGCGACGGCCATCTCAGCCAGCCGGTGCGGCGGCGGCCGGCTTCGGCCCGCCGAACCCGGCGATGTCCTCTTCCAGCATGCGCGCGGTCACCGGCCCGGTGTACTTGCGCAGCATCCTGCCGTCCGGGCCGATCAGCCAGGTCGTGGGCAGGCCGCGCGGCGCGCCGAAATCCTTCGGCGGCTCGTACACGTCGATGCGCGCGATCGGATACGCCACCGGGCGCTTGGCCAGAAACGCGCGCAGCTCGTCCTCGCTGGTGTCCTCGTAGGCCAACCCGATCACCGCGATGTGCTGGCGCATCGCCGCCAGCGCCGACAGCTCCGGCATCTCCTTGATGCACGGCCCGCACCAGGTGGCCCAGTAATTGACGATCACCCACTTGCCACGCTGGCCGGCGAGGTCGTAATCCGCGCCGTCAAGGGTGGTGACGCGCAGCGACGGGTGCTCCACCTGCGGCGGCTGCACCGCGGCGGAAGCGGGCTTGGGCTTGGCCGCGGGCGCGGTCGCCTGCGGCGCGGGGGCTGGCCCGCGCGAGCAGGCCGCGAGCAGGCCCGACAGCAGCAGGGCGACGAAACGAAAGTGCATGCGATTCATTCTTCCTGGATCCCGGCATAGACACTGGAAACGGGTTGCCGCAACGGCTGCTGCAGGGGGGTGCGCAGCAGCGCGATGGTTTCGCGCACGGCCACGCCCAGCGCATCGTCCGGCTGCGGCACCGGCACATCGACCGCGGGGATCCGCAGTTGCGCGGCCTCGTACAGTTCGTCCAGGCGCACGTCGTCGAGGTCGCGCGCCAGCAGCCACTGCCCGCTCTCGGCCCGCTGCAGCACGTTGATGCTGGCCATCCGCCCCAGCAGCGACTGCACCATGCTGTCGGTCAGGCTGGGCTCCATCGCCTCGATCTGTTCGCTGGTCAGGCCATTGCCGCTGGCACGCGCGTGCTGGAAGCGGCCGAGCATGCGCAGCAGCCCGTACAGCTCGTGCCCGTGCGGCAACCGCAGCGCCTGCGGCTGGTAGCGGAACGCCGACATCGACGAGGCGAACGAGGCGCCGAACAGGATCGACACCCAGCTCAGGAAGATCCACAGCATCAGGATCGGCACCAGCGCCACCGCGCCGTAGATCTTCTGGTAGGAATCGAAGCTGCCGAGGTACAGGCCCAACCCCGCCTTGACGCATTCGAACAGCGCCATCGACAGCAGCCCGCCGGCCAGCGCATGCCGCCACGCGACGGTGCGGTGCGGCACCACCTTGAACACCGCGGCGAACGCCAGCAGCTCGATTCCCATCGGCGCCAGCCGCAGCATCAGCGCCTCCAGCCAGCGCCCGGCCAGGGTTTCGAAGATCGCCAGCGCGAAGAAGCGGGTGGACAGCGCCAGGCTGGCCGCGGCCACCAGCGTGCCCAGGGTCAGCACCGTCCAGTACACAAGGAAGCGGCCGAACTTCGGCCGCGCGGTGGGCACCCGCCAGATCCGGTTGAAGATCGCCTCCACGCTGCTCAGCGTCACCATCAGCGACACGATCAGCGCCAGCGCGCCGGCGGTGGTCAGCGACTTGGTGTTGGATGAGAAATCGGTGAGGTAGCCGGACACCGCCTGCGCGGCCCGCGGCACGAAGTTGGCGAAGATGTAGCCGCTGAGGCGCGCGCTCCAGGCATCGAACACCGGGAACGCCGACAGTACGCCGAACGCCACCATCGACAGGGGCACCAATGCGAACGCGGTGGTGTAGGACAGCGCGCCGGCCGCTTCGAACAGGCGGTCGTCGAGGAAGCGCCGCAGCACGAAGCGGCCGAAGCTGCCGGCCCGGGCCGGGTCGCGCAAGCGTTCGCTCCAGCGGTAGATCGAATCCAGCGGTTCCATCCGGCAAGCGTAACCGATGCCATGAATCCGCCGCTTGCACTATGCTGCCGCGTCCCTACGCACGATTGGCGCGCATGCCCGAGATCCTGGTCCTGTACTACAGCCGCGGCGGCTCGGTGGCGCGGCTGGCCCGGCAGATCGCCCGTGGCATCGAGGAAGTCGACGGCATGCAGGCACGCCTGCGCACCCTGCCGCCGGTGGCGCCGGTGACGCAGACCGCGCAGCCGCCGGAACCGGAAGACGGTGCGCCCTACGTCGAAAAGCGCGACCTGGCCGAATGCGCCGGTCTGCTGCTGGGCAGCCCCACCCGCTTCGGCAACATGGCGGCGCCGGTCAAGCATTTCCTCGACACCCTCGGCGCGGAATGGGCCAGCGGCACGCTGGTCGGCAAGCCGGCGGCCGCGTTCACGTCCACCGCGACCATGCATGGCGGCCAGGAATCGACCCTTCTGACCATGCTGGTACCGCTGCTGCACCATGGCTGCGTGGTCGCCGGCATTCCGTTCACGGAAGCTGCGCTCAACACCACCCGCAGCGGCGGTACGCCCTATGGCGCCAGCCACGTCGCCGGCATCGACGACGACCCGCAGCTCAGCGACGACGAAACCGTGCTGGCGCGCGCGCTGGGCCGGCGCATCGCCCAGCTTGCGCAGCGGCTGCAGGCATGAACGCGCCGCGCTATCTGGCCGTCGCGCTGGGCGCACTCGCGGCGTTGTTCGTCGGCTGGTCGGCAACCCGCGCCGAGGCACTGCCTGGGCTGCTGGTATTCGCGCTGCCGCCCGCCCTGCTGGCGATCACTGCCCTGCGCGGCTGGCATCGCGCCGGCTTCACCGCCGCGTTGCTGGCCCTGCTGTGGTTCAGCCACGGCGTGATGCTGGCCTGGGCGGAACCCGCGCAGCGGCTGTTCGCACTGGCGGAAGCCGCGCTGGCGCTGCTCATCGTCCACGCTGCCTGCCTGCCCGGCATGCGCGCCCGCCGCGAGCGACGCCAACCCCCGGAATGAACGCCGATCCGCGCATGGCCGGGCTCGACCCGGAGGTTGTCGCGATGGTGCAAGCCGGCGCCCGCGCGCTGCGCGACCACGATACCGCGCGTGCGGAATCGCTCTTGGTGCAGGCCTGCCGACAGGCGCCCGCGCATCCGGAGCCGCTGCGTTATCTCGCGATACTGCAGTTGCATACGCGCCGCGCGCCGCAGGCCGTCGACACGCTGCAGCGTGCGCTGGCACGGACGCCGGGCGACGCGCTGCTGCATTCGGACCTCGGCAGCGCGCGCGCGGCCTGCGGCCACGCCGATGCCGCGCTGGACAGCTGGCGGCGCGCCTGCGAACTCGACCCCGCGCAGCCGACGCCATGGTTCAACCTCGGCCGCAATCTGCAGCAGCGCGGCGATACCGATGCCGCCATCACCGCGCTGGAGCGCGCCACCGCGCTGGCGCCCGCCCTGCTGCCCGCGCGGGTGCTTCTGGGCGACGCGCTGGCGCACGCCGGCCGCTTCGAAGAATCCGCGGCTCGCTACCGCGAGGCGCTGCGCCTGCATCCGGCCTGCGGCGATGCCTGGCGCGGGCTGTCCAACATCAAGACCGTGCCGCTGGATGAGGCCGATGCCGCCCTGCTGCGCGCGCAGCTGCAGCGTCGCGACCTCTCCAGCGCAGACCGGGTGGCGATGGGCCACGCGCTCGGCAAGCTGGAAGAGGACCACGGCCGCTACGACGCTGCCTACGTCGCATTCCAAGCCGCCAACGGGCTGCAGAAGCAGCTGACGCCGTGGCGCGCGCAGGCGTTCGAACGCTACGTCGAAGACGCGCTGGCGGCAACCGCCAGCCTGCCGCCGCCACTTGATCCTGCGCTGGGGCAGGAGGTGATCTTCATCGTCGGGCTGCCGCGCTCCGGCTCCACCCTATTCGAACAGATCCTGGCAGCGCACCCGCTGGTGGAAGGCGCGGGCGAACTGCCGGACCTCGGCATCGTGCTGCAGCAGGAATCGCTGCGCCGCGGCCGGGCCTATCCGCAGTGGGTGGCCGAGGCCAGCGCGACCGACTGGGACCGGCTGGGCCGCGACTACCTCGCGCGCACCGCGCGCTGGCGCAGCCGGCACCCGCGCTTCACCGACAAGCATCCGGACAACTGGAAGCATGCCGGCGTGCTGCGCGCGATGCTGCCGGGCGCGACGGTGATCGAAACCCGGCGCGAACCATTGGAAACCGCGTGGTCCTGCTACAAGCAGCAGTTCTACGCACAACCGCATTTCGCCAACGACCTGGCCGACATCGCCTGCTACCTGCGCGGCTGCGAGCAGGCGATGGCAACCTGGCGCGCGCGCGACCCGGCGCGCCTTTTCCTGCATCGTTACGAATCGCTGCTGGAAGACCCGGAGCCGGCCATCCGGGGGCTGCTGCGCGATTGCGGGCTCGCTTTCGATGCGGCTTGTCTGGCGCCGCATCGCGCCACCCGCAGCGTGCGCACGGCCAGCGCCGCGCAAGTGCGTCAGCCGCTGCGCGCCGGCACCGCCCGGGCCATCGCCTATGGCAGCCTGCTCGAGCCGCTGGCATCGCTGCTGGGATCGCTGCTGTTCTAGCCGGGCATGCCGCCCGCTGGGGTTTTACAATGGGCGCATGGACAACCTGCTCATCGTCACCACCGGCGGCACCATCGACAAGATCTACTTCGACGACAAGTCGGACTACCAGATCGGCGAGCCGCAGATCGGCATGATCCTGCGCGAGCTGGGGGTGACCTTCCAGTTCAACGTGATCCCGATCCTGCGCAAGGATTCGCTGCACATCAGCGACGACGACCGCGAACTGATCCGCGCCACCATCGCCGCCCAGCCCACCCGCCACGTGCTGGTGACCCACGGCACCGATTCGATGGTGGCCACCGGCAAGGTGCTGCAGAGCATCCCCGGCAAGACCATCGTGTTGACCGGCGCGCTCAGCCCGGCGCGTTTCCGCGGCTCCGACGCCGAGTTCAACATCGGCTGCGCGATCGGCGCGGTGCAGTCGCTGCCCGAAGGCGTGTACATCGCCATGAACGGGCATATCTGGAGCCCGGACAAGGTGCGCAAGAACGTGGCCGCCAACCGCTTCGAAGCAGCCAACTGACCCGGTCAGGCGCGCCACCACCGCCCTGCAAGAAAAAACCCCGGCCGAAGCCGGGGTTTTTCTTTTCACAGCTCCTGCGAAGCTGCGCCGCGGCGCGACGCAGCCCTGCGCGGGCTCAGTTGGTGCTGCCGGTCAGGGTGACCCCGGAGAACGTCGAGTACGCACGCACCTTGATGTAGTAGGTGGTGGCGCTGCTCGGCGTCAGCGTGCAGGTCTCGCTGTTGCCGGTCTTGTACGGACGGCAGGTGTAGCTGCTGGTGGTCGGCTCGGCGCCGGCACGGACGTACAGGTCGGCGTCACCGGTGCCGCCGGCGATCTTGATGGTCGCCGTCTTGCCGGCCGCCACCGCCATCGTGTAGGTCGAGGACCAATTGCCGGTGGATACCGTCGGCAGGCTCACCGAGGTATCACCACCGCCGCCACCGCCACCGGTGCTGTAATCACCAAGCAGGCTGACGCCGGAGAACGCCGAGTAGGCCTTCATGCGGACGTAGTAGGTACCCGCCGAAGGCGCGGCGATGGTGCAGCTCTCCGCATTGCCGGACTTGTACGGACGGCAGTCGTAGGAACTGTCGGTCGGCTTGCTGCCGAACTTCACGTACATGTCGGCATCGCCGGTGCCACCGGACATGGTGAACACCAGGTTGCTGGCGCCCGAGGGCACCTGCAGGGTGTAGACCACTTCGCTGCCGGTGCTGGCCGACAGCCCGCTGACCGTCACGCCCTTGGTCAGGGTGCCACCGGTGCTGCCGCCACCGCCGCCGCCCGAGCAGGACACGCCCACCGCGGTGAAGGCGGAGGTCACGTCGGCCTTGGTGTAGCCAAGGTCGGTGGCCGCGGTCTCGACGCCGCAGGCGCCCTGGTTGAAGGTGCTGCTGGCGGTCCAGTAGTCACGGTTGGCGCGCGCGAAGACCTGGAAGGCCTTCTGCGTGTTCCAGCCGGTCTTCTTGGCCAGGGTGCAGAACGCCTTGTTGTAGACGCCCGAGCTGTGGTGCACGTCCATGCTGCTGGTGAAGTTGGCGGCGTTGTCGATGGAGCTGCCGTCCTGGGTCGGGTTGCACATGTAGCGCAGCGCGCCGCTGCCCTTGAAGATGTCGGCGCCCACCAGCCAGTCGTTGCTGCCGCGATCGAAGTACTCGGCCGCTTCACCCGCCATGTCGGAGAAGGCTTCGTTCATGCCGCCGGACATGCCCGAGTAGGTCAGGTTGGACTGCTGTTCGGTGAAACCGTGCGAGACCTCGTGGCTGGACACGTCCAGGCTGACCAGCGGGTAGAAGGTGCTGGCGCCATCGCCGAAGGTCATGGCGGTGCCGTCCCAGAACGCGTTCTCGTAGTTGGTCTTGTAGTGGACCTTCATGACCAGCTGGAACGTCAGCGGCGCCATGCCCAGGTAGGCCTGGTACATGTCGAAGATCACCCCGCCGAAGTGGTGGGCATCGTTCAGCGGCGAGTAGGCGCCGTTGATCGACTTCACCGTGTTGCGCGGGCAGGTGTACGAGAACGCCGTGGAGCCGGTGGTGCCGCCATTGAGGTTGACGGTCTTCACGTTGGTGTTGCTCATGGTGCAGGTGCTGCCGCTCTGCGCCACATCGAGGTAACCGTAGTTGGTGCCGTATTCGTACTGGCCGGTCTTCTGGTTGCCGCCGGGGCCGGTGCCCACCAGCGCGTGCTGCAGGTTCTCCCAGCGCTTGATGACCTTGCCGGTGATGGCATCGAGGATGATCATCGGGCGAGTCGGCGCGGCCGCCGCGGAGTCGGCGACGAAGGTCACCGCATAGGCCAGATGGCCGTGGCCGGCGTCGTCGACGAAGACCACCAGGTCCGTCTGTTCGTCGCGGGTGAGCATGGCGGCGATGCCGTTGCCCAGCGCGAGGCGCTTGGCGGCGACCAGCGCGGAGGCCTTGCCGAACTTCGGCGTGGTCGAGGCGATGTCGGCCTCCAGGCCGGACACCAGGTTGCCGAACATGGTGCGCACGTTGCCGTTGCGGTCTTCGCTGACCACCACGCCCTGACCGAGCACGGGGATGCCGCGCCAGGCCTGGTCATAACGGTAGTTGCGCACGCCGCGGTCGGCGCGGGTGGCGCGCATCAGCAGGGTGCTGCTGGCGTCGGTGCGCATGAACTGCGCGTGGCGGCGGTTCGCCATCGGGGCGATGCCCTGGGTGGCGGTGAGCGCCTGGTACTGCTGGCGCAGCTGGTTGACGTTGCGCTGGTGCAGGTCGGCCCGCTGTGCCGCGTTGGCGCCGGAAGCGGCAAGCGCGAACAGGATGGCGGTACCGAGCAGGTTGGTAGTGCGGAAACGGTTCACTGGCGTTTTATCCCTGGGGTTGTTGGTTGGGTGGCCGCGATCGCGGCGACGGACGAACAACTTCACAGCCCACCTGCGCGCCCCCGGCGTGAACCGCCATGTAGTTGCGACACGGGTGTCGCCACGGAACCTGAACGGCTACGAAGCGATCGCCGACGGTCAGACTCGACCACAAGGCGCGGCAAAGAAGGATGGGTAATGGGGATATAACCAGAAATTGTGTGCCGCCAGAAAGCAAGCAGCATCAAGGTTTCAGTTGTTACGATAATCCTGCTGCGATGCAGCATCCGGCGCCATCGCGGGTGTGCGACGGGGGTTTTTGCGGCACCGCATCACATTTCTGCGCTGCCGTAGTGCGTCACATTGCGACGCTTCCCGGCTAGTCCGATAGTCACAGCCCCGCATCCGGCGCGACCGCGCCGGCCTGCGCGGTGCCGGGCTCAGAACATCCCGGTTTCGAGCCTGGCCACGTCCGACATCAGGGTCTGGTTCCACGGCGGGTCGAATACCAGCTCGATGTCGGTGGCCACCACGGTCGGGATCTTCTCCAGCTTGCTGCGCACGTCATCCACGAGGATGTCGCCCATGCCGCAACCGGGCGCGGTCAACGTCATCCGCACCCTGACCCCGCGGTCGCCCCCCTCCGGCTGGTACAGCTCAGCCAGGTACACCAGCCCCAGGTCCACGATGTTGACCGGGATTTCCGGGTCGAAGCAGGTCCGCAGCTGGTCCCACACCACCCGCTCGACATCGGCATCGGTGGCGCCCTCCGGCAGTTCCAGCGGTTCGGCCGGCTGTTTGCCGATGGCATCGCCATCTTCGCCGGCGATGCGCATCAGGTTGCCTTCCACGAACACCGTCCAGCTGCCGCCCAGCGCCTGGGTGATGTAGCCCACGGTGCCGGCAGGCAGGGTGACCTCGTCGCCCTGCGGGACTAGGACGGCGGCGCAATCGCGCTCGAAACGGACGGGTTCGCTGCTACGGGAATACATGGCGGGAGATAAGGTCGGATCGAATCCGTACCATTCTAGTCCCAATCGAATTGCCCGTCTGCCATCGCGATGGGATGATCGCCGACTGTTTGACCTCGATCAGCTCCCGCATGCCCGACCACGCCATCTCCGCGCGCCGCTGGTACGCCCTGCCCCTGCTGGCGCTGGGCGCGGGCGGGTTCGCCGCCGCGTGGACGCTGCTGGCGCTGCTGCTGGAACGCCAGTGCGCCTGGCTGTCCCTGCTGGCCGCCGCGGACATGGTGCTGCTGCTGAAACTGTCCGGTCTTGCGGGCGGGAAACGACGCGCCGGCTGGGCGGTGGCGACGACCGCATGCGTGATCGGCACTGCCAATTTCCTGATCACCGCTGGCGAAGTCGGGAAGAGTTTCGGCCTGCGCCCATGGGAATCGGCGCTGCAGTTGGGGCCGGGCTATGCCTGGCTGCTCACGCGCCTGGCCAACAGCGACTTCGACCTGCTGCTGTACGCCGCCAGCCTGCTGCTGGCGGCGTGGCTGGGCCTCAGTGCCCGCCGTCCAGCGCCTTCAGCTCGCTGACCAGCGCGCTCGCCATCTCGCTGCCGTCGCCGTACAGCATGCGGGTGTTGTCGGCGTAGAACAGCGCGTTCTCGATGCCGGCAAACCCGGTGCCCTTGCCGCGCTTGATGACGATGGTGTTCTTCGAATTGACCACGTCGAGGATCGGCATGCCGTAGATCGGGCTGGCCGGGTCGGTCTTGGCCACCGGGTTGACCACGTCGTTGGCGCCGATCACCAGGCTGACGTCGGTATTGGCGAACTCCGGGTTGATGTCGTCCATGTCGGCGATCAGGTCGTAGGGCACGCCGGCCTCGGCCAGCAGCACGTTCATGTGCCCGGGCATGCGCCCGGCGACCGGGTGGATGGCGAATTTCACCTTCACCCCGCGCTCCTGCAGGCGCTGGGTCAGCTCCCAGATCTTGTGCTGCGCCTGCGCCACCGCCAGACCGTAGCCGGGCACGATCACCACGCGCTCGGCGTAGGCCATCATCGCGACCACGTCGGCGGCCTCGATCGGCTTCATCGCGCCGCCGATGGCCTGCATCTGCGCGCCGCCACCGCCGAAATCGGAGAACAGCACACTGCCGATCTTGCGGTTCATCGCCTTCGCCATCAGCCGCGTGAGCAGCATGCCGGCCGCGCCTACCATGGTGCCGGCGATGATCAGCGCCTCGTTGCCCAGCACGTAGCCTTCGAACGCCACCGCCAGGCCGGTGAAGGCGTTGTACAGCGAGATCACCACCGGCATGTCGGCGCCGCCGATGGGCAGCGTCATCAGCACGCCGAGGGCGAGGGCCAGCACGAAGAAGGCGACGATCCACGGCATCGCCAGCGTAACCAGCGCCATCACCCCACAGACCACCGCCGCCAGCGCGACCAGCGCATTGAAGTACTGCTGGCCGGGGAAGGTGTAGCGCTTGTCCATGCGCCCGTCGAGCTTGGCCCAGGCGATGATCGAACCCGTCAGCGACACCGCGCCGATCAGCGCGCCGACCACCGCCAGCGGCAGGCCGACGTTGAATTGCGTGGTGGTGACGCCATTGGTGGTCGTCATCACGAAGCCGACCACCTGATGCGCGCCCGGCTGCGCGGCCAGCCTGACCAGCTCCACCGCGCCGATCGCGGCCGCGGACCCGCCGCCCATGCCGTTGAACAGCGCCACCATCTGCGGCATGTCGGTGAGCGCCACCTTGCGGCCCCAGACCCAGTTCAGGCCGACGCCGATCACGATTGCCGCGATCATCAGTCCGATGTTGTGCAGTCCCGGCAGGAAGAAGGTGGCGACGGTCGCGATCAGCATGCCCGCGCCGGCCCACTGGATGCCGCTGCGCGCGGTCTTCGGGCTGGCCATGCGCTGCAGGCCCAGCAGGAACAGGGTGGCGGCGACGAAATAACTCAGCTTCACCAGCAGCTCGGTCATGCCGCGCCCCCGGGCTTCTTCGAGGCCTTGAACATCTCCAGCATCCGCTCGGTCACCACGTAGCCGCCGGCGGCGTTGCCCGCACCCAGCAGCACCGCGACGAAGCCCAATGCCTGCTCCAGCGGAGTGTTCGCCTCGCCCAGCACCACCATCGCGCCGATCAGGACGATGCCGTGGATGAAATTGGAACCCGACATCAGCGGCGTGTGCAGGATCACCGGCACCCGCGAGATGATGACGTGGCCGGCGATCGCCGCCAGCATGAAGATGTACAGCGCCACGAACCCGTCGCCCACGATGCCGCTCCCCGGTTGCCTGTCCGCATCATAAACACGGCTTGCGGCGACGCGCCATGTCAACCGCGGCCGGGCCCGTGCGTTTTCCAGCGCATGGCCGGCGCAATCCCGCGCCGCCCCAGCCACCTGGGCCACCATGCTGCTGCTCGCCACCGCTAAGCTTGGACCGGTGAACGCCGAAGTCCCGCCGCCCCAGCCCGAGCCGGTCACGCTGGAGACATTCCTGCGCGGCATCGACGCGCGCGCCTTCCGCTTCGCCGAGCTGGGCCTGCGCCATCGCGAGGACGCGCTGGACGCGGTGCAGGACGCGATGCTGAAGATGCTGGCCTACCGCGACCGGCCGGCGTCGGAATGGAGCCCGTTGTTCTGGAGCATCCTGCGCAACCGCATGGTGGACATGCAGCGCCGCGGCCTGCTGCGGCTGCGCTGGCTGCTGCCCGGCAGCACCGACAGGGACGGCGAAACGCTGGACTGGGCGGACGATGCGCCAGATCCCTCGCGCAGCCATGACGGCCGCGAAGCGTGGGAACACATCGGCGCCGCCCTGCGCAGGCTGCCGGCGCGCCAGCGCGAGGCGTTCACCCTGCGCGTGCTGGAGGAACTGGACGTGGCCGACACCGCGCGCGTGATGGACTGCAGCGAAGGCTCGGTAAAGACGCACCTGTCGCGCGCGCGCGTGGCGCTGCAGAAGCAACTGGAGGATTTCCGATGAACACCCACCCGACCGACCGACTGCCGATGGATGCAGGCGCCGACGCCCGCTTCGACGCCGCCATTCGCACCCGCCACGCCACCGCGCTGGCGCAGCTGTCGCCGCAGGTGCGCGCACAGCTGGCACAGCGCCGGGTCGCCGCGCTGCGCGGCGAGCAAGCGGGCGCGCGCCGGCACCGGCTGCGCTTTGCCGTGGCCGGCTTCGCCGCGTTGTCCGCGCTGGCGCTGGGCGTGCGCCTGTACCCGCAGGAAGCGCCGCCCGCGGCCGCGCCGGCATCGACGCAGCTTGCAAACAGCACCGGCGGCAGCCTGCCGCTGGACGAAGATCCCGATTTCTATGCCTGGCTGGGTTCGGCGGAAGCCCCCCGGCTGGCGATGGAGTAAGCCATGCACCGCCACTTCGCCCCGCTGTTCCTGCTCGCCATGCTTGCGCTGGCCCCCATCACCGCACTCGCGCAGGACACCAAGACCGATGCCATGCCGGCGTGGGATCAGCTCACCCCCGCCCAGCGCGAGCTGCTGATCGCACCTGTGCGCGACCGCTGGAACCGCGAGCCGGAAAAGCGCGAACGCTTCATGGCCTACGCCGAGCGCTGGAAGGCGATGCCGCAGCCGCAGCGCGAGCGCGCCCGCCACGGCATGCAGCGCTGGGAAGGGATGACGCCGGAGGCGCGCGAGCAGGCGCGCGCGGTGTTCCACGTCGTGCGCGGCCTGGACAAACACGCGCGTGGCGAGTTCATGGAGAAGTGGCGGCAGATGACGCCGCAGCAGCGCACCGATTGGGTGAAGACACACCCGGCGCCGGAGCGCCGTGACGGCGACTGATCAGCTGGCCGACGCCGCCCGCTCGGGCCAGACCGTCTTCGCCAGCAGCTCGTCATTCCAGTCGAACGCCAGCGCGCCGTCCTTGAGCAGCAGGCTGACGAAATTGAACACGTTGCGGGCGAACATCTCGCTGGCGTGCTGGGCACCCATCGAGGCCAGATCCAGCGGGCCGGCGATGGTGACGCCGCCGCTCTCCACATTTTCGCCGGGCCTGGTCAGCTCGCAGTTGCCGCCGGTTTCCGCGGCCAGGTCCACGATCACGCTACCCGGCTTCATCCCCGCCACCATCGCCGCCGACACGATCTTCGGCGCCGGCCGCCCCGGCACCGCGGCGGTGCACACCACCACGTCGATGTTCTTCAAGTGTTCGGCCAGCCGGCGCTGCTGCTCGGTGCGCTCCTCATCGGTCAGCGCACGCGCATAGCCGCCCTCGCCCGCGGCGCTGACGCCGAGGTCGAGGAACTTGCCGCCCAGCGACTCGATCTGCTCGCGGGTTTCCGGCCTGACGTCGAAGCCCTCCACCTGCGCGCCGAGGCGCTTGGCAGTGGCGATCGCCTGCAGCCCGGCCACGCCGGCGCCGACGATCAGCACCTTCGACGGACGGATGGTGCCGGCCGCGGTGGTCAGCATCGGGAAGAACCGCGGGGCCAGCTGGGCGGCGATCAGCACCGCCTTGTAGCCGGCCATGCCGGCCTGCGAGCTGAGCACATCCATCGCCTGTGCACGGGTGGTGCGCGGCAGCCGCTCCAGCGGGAAGGCGACGATCCCGCGCGCGCGCAGCGCTTCGCCGCGCTCCGGGTCGGCCTGCGGATGCAGGCTGCCCACCAGCACCGCGCCCTGCTTCAGCCCGGCGATGGCCGCATTCGATGGCGGCTGCACGCAGGCCACCAGATCGGCGTCGGCAGTGGCGTCTTCCGCCAGCTGCGCACCGGCGGCGACATAGGCCGCGTCGGGAAAGAACGCGCCAACGCCAATCCCCGGCTGTACCCGCACGGTGGCGCCGGCCGCCACCAGTTTCTTGCAGGTTTCCGGACTCAGCGCCACCCGGCGCTCGCCCGCCGCCGTTTCCCGCGCCACGCCCACGATTACCGCCGTCGCCGCCATCGCCCGCTCCGCGTCAGATTGGATTCCGCATCCTACCGTTACCATGGCCCTCCCCCGCAAGCTGGCCCGCCATGCTGACTCTGGATGCCCTCGACAGCCGTCGCTCCACGCCCACCCGCCAGCTGTGCGAGCCCGGCCCCGACGAGGCCCAGCTGCTGCGCATGCTGCGGACCGCGGTGCGCGTGCCCGACCACGGCAAGCGGGTGCCGTTCCGGTTCCTGCGCATTGCCGGCAGCGCACGCACCGCGCTGGCCGACGCCGCCGCGGCACGCCTGCTGGTCCGCGAGCCGGAGGCAGGCGACGCGGTGGTGGAGAAATTGCGTACCCGCTTCACCCTGCCGCCGGTCACGGTGGCGGTGATCGCGCGGCTGGGCGAAGACGCCCAGATCCCCGTTTCCGAGCGCTTTTCCACGGTCTCGTGCGTCTGCCTGCTGCTGCTGCAGGCCGCGCAGGCCGAGGGCTATGGCGCGCAGTGGCTGACCGGCTGGCCGGCCTACGACCGCGAGTTCCTGGAAACCACGCTGGGGCTTTCGGCCGATGAACAGCTGGTGGGCACGATCGCGATTGGCACGCCCGCGATCGAGGCGCCCGAGCGCGACCGGCCCGACCCGGCGGCGCTGCTGCGCGATTGGCATCGGTAGGTCGCCATGCCGCAGCCCACGCTCCACCTCGTCGACGCCTCGTTGTACGTGTTCCGCGCCTGGCATTCGATGCCGGACGAGTTCCACGACGCCGACGGCTGGCCGACCAACGCAGTGCACGGCTTCGCCCGCTTCCTGCTGGAACTGCTGGAGCGCGAGCGCCCCGGCCACGTCGTCGTGGCGTTCGACGAGGCACTGGATTCGTGCTTCCGCAACGCGATCTACCCCGCCTACAAGGCCAACCGCGATCCGGCGCCTCCGGAGCTGCGCCGCCAGTTCGCCTGGTGCAAGGCGCTGTGCCAGTCGCTGGGCCTGGCCACGCTGGCGCACGCCGACTACGAGGCAGATGACCTCATCGGCAGCGCCGTGCACCGCGCGCGCGCGCAGGGTTTCCGCAGCGTGATCGTTTCCGCCGACAAGGACCTGTCGCAGCTGCTGCACGATTTTGATGAGCAGTACGACTTCGCCAAGGGCCAGCGCTGGGGCGCGGACGGGGTGAAGGCGCGGCACGGCGTGCACGCGCACCAGATCGCCGACTATCTGGCGCTGACCGGCGACGCGGTGGACAACATCCCCGGCGTCACCGGCATCGGCCCGAAATCGGCGGCGGTGCTGCTGGCGCATTTCCAGTCGCTGGACGCGCTGCTGGAACGCATCGACGAGGTGCCGTTCCTGCGCCTGCGCGGCGCCGCCACGCTGGCCACGCGCCTGCGCGAGCAGCGCGAGCACGCCCTGCTGTGGCGGCAGCTGACCACCATCGCGCTGGACGCGCCGCTGCCGGAGCACGGCTTCGCGCGGGGCCGCGGCGATGCCGACGAGCTGGCCGCGCTGGCCGACTGGGTGAAGTTCGGGCCGATGACGCGCAAGCGGCTGATCGACGCGGCCGGCCTGTAGCGCCGCGTTCGGCGCAGCGTGTGCTGCGGTTTGCTTCTGCCTTTCACTCGCACCCCCATCCGTTTCCGAGCACCGGGCGCTGCCACGGTGCGAATGAAGACAGTCACCCGCCTGCGTTAGCATCGGCGGATGAGCAACCTCAAACAGACCCTCTACGAAGGCCAGTGGCTGCGGCTGGTGCGGATTGGCCACTGGGAATCCTGCGAGCGCACGCATGCGCAGGGCATGGCGGTGATCGTGATCGCGGTGACGCCGGCCGACGAGGTGCTTTTCGTCGAACAGTTCCGCATCCCGCTGGGCGCGCGCACCATCGAGATGCCGGCCGGGCTGGTCGGCGACGACCACGCGGAAGACACCCTGGTGGATGCCGCGCGGCGTGAGCTGATCGAAGAAACCGGCTGGTCGCCGGGCCGCGTGGACGTGCTGCTGACCGGCCCCACCAGCTCCGGCATGAGCAACGAACGCATCGCCTTCGTGCGCGCCCGCGAGCTGGTGAAGGTGGGCGATGGCGGTGGCGTGGACGACGAGAACATCATCGTCCACGCGGTGCCGCGGAACGAGGCGCCGGCGTGGCTGATGCGCAAGCGCGCCGAGGGTTACGAACTCGACCTCAAGCTGTGGGCCGGGCTGTGGATGATCGACCACAACCCGGACGGCAGCCCGGCGGACTGAAGGCTCAGGCGCCAGCGTAGCGGTCGGTCGCTTCCACCAGCGCCGAAGTGTTCTCGGCCTCGAACGCGGAGTGGCCGGAGCCCGGGCTTACGACGAGTTCCGACTTCGGCCAGGCCTTGTGCAGGTCGAACGCGTTCTGGATCGGGCAGACCACGTCGTAGCGACCGTGCACGATCACGCCGGGGATGTCGGCGATCCTGTGGACGTCGCGCAGCAGCTGGTCTTCCACTTCGAAGAAGCCGCCGTTGACGAAATAGTGGTTCTCGATCCGCGCGAACGCCAGCGCGAATTCGGCGTCGCCGTGGGTATCGGCGTAGTCGGCCGGGATCTGCAGGTAGCTGGTGCCGCCTTCCCAGATCGCCCACGCGCGCGCCGCCGCCAGCCGCAGCTGCGCGTCGTCGGACGTGAGTCGACGGTGGAAGGCCGAGATCAGGTCGTGGCGCTCGACCGGCGGAATGGCGTCGATGTAGTGCTGCCACGCATCCGGGAACAGCCGCGAGGCGCCCTCCTGGTAGAACCATTCCAGTTCCCAGCGCCGCAGCATGAAGATGCCGCGCAGGACCAGTTCGGTGACGCGCTGCGGATGGGCCTGCGCATAGGCCAGCGCGAGGGTCGAGCCCCAGCTGCCGCCGAACACCTGCCAGCGCTCGATGCCCAGCCGCTCGCGCAGCTTCTCGATGTCGGCAACGAGATCACCGGTGGTGTTGTCGACCAGGTCGGCGTGCGGCGTGCTGCGGCCGGCACCGCGCTGGTCGAACAGCACGATGCGGTACTTCGCCGGGTCGTGGAAGCGGCGCATGTTGTCGCTGCAGCCGGCACCCGGGCCACCGTGCAGCAGGACCACCGGCTTGCCGTTCGGGTTGCCGCACTGCTCCCAGTACAGGGTGTGGCGGTCGTCGACCCGCAGGGTGCCGGTCTCGTAGGGGGCGATCTCGGGATACAGCGTGCGCATGGCGGAAATCCGTGCGGTGTGGGGGCGCACATTGTAGTGCGGCGCCCGCACCGCAGCCCCGCGCAGGCCTGCGCTACGAGCGACGCCCGAGGGTGATGCGGTCGCGGTGCTCGAGGTCGCGCGCGGTGGCGACATCGACGAAACCCGCCTCGACCAGCAGCGCGCGCACCGCGTCGCCCTGGTCCCAGCCGTGTTCCAGCAACAGCCAACCACCGGGCTGCAGGCAGGCCGGTGCATCACGCACGATGATGCGGATTGCATCCAGCCCGTCCAGCCCGCAGGACAGCGCCATCGCGGGCTCGAAGCGCAGGTCGCCCTGCGAGAGGTGCGGGTCGCCATCGGCGATATAGGGCGGGTTGCTGGCGATCAGGTCGAAACCTTCGCCCTCCAACGGCTGCAGCCAGCTGCCCAGGCGGAATGCCACGTTGCCGATGCGGTTGCGCACCGCGTTGCCGCGGGCCACCTCCAGCGCCTCGGGGCTGGCGTCGGTGGCCACCACCTGCGCCCGGGGCCGCTCGCTGGCGAGGGCCAGCGCGATCGCGCCGGTGCCGGTGCCGAGGTCGGCCACCCGCACGGGCGCATCGGCGGGCAGCCGCGCCAGCGCCAGCTCCACCAGCAGCTCGGTTTCCGGGCGCGGCACCAGCGTGGCGGGGCTGACCGCCAGATCCAGCGTCCAGAATCCGCGCGAGCCGGTCAGGTAGGCCACCGGCTCGCCGGCCGCGCGGCGCGCCAGCAGCTCGTCGAAGCGCGCCGCGTCCACCTCGCCCAGCACGTCGTCGGCATGCGCGAACAGCCAGCTGCGCGGCCGGTCCAGCGCATGCGCCAGCAGCAGCGCGGCATCGGCGGGATCGATCAGGTCGCGGGCGCGGGCCAGCAGGCGCGCAGCGGTGGGAGCATCGGCGGTCATCGGCAGATGGTAGCCAGCGCCGGCATTGACGCCAAAGAAAGGCGCCGCCGCGCAGCATGGCTGAGCCACACATCAATAGCTAATATCTATCAATTGAATGGCAATAATCAATTTCCAATATTGATTGCCGCCGCCTATGCTGGCCCCCGTTGCAGAGCATTCCACCCCAACCACCCGAGGAGCACATCCATGTCCCTGATCAATACCCAGGTCCAGCCGTTCAAGGCCAATGCGTACAAGAACGGCCAGTTCATCGAAGTGACCGAGAAGGATCTGCAGGGCAAGTGGTCGGTCCTGATCTTCATGCCGGCCGCCTTCACCTTCAACTGCCCGACCGAGATCGAAGACGCCGCCGAGCATTACGAAGAGTTCCAGAAGGCCGGTGCCGAGGTCTACATCGTCACCACCGATACCCACTTCAGCCACAAGGTTTGGCACGAAACCTCGCCGGCCGTCGGCAAGGCCAAGTTCCCGCTGGTGGGCGACCCCACCCACGCGCTGACCAACGCCTTCGGCGTGCACATCCCGGAAGAGGGCCTGGCCCTGCGTGGCACCTTCGTGATCGACCCGAGCGGCACCATCAAGACGATGGAGATCCACGACAACGCCATCGCCCGCGACGTCAGCGAAACCGTGCGCAAGCTCAAGGCCGCCCAGTTCGTCGCCAGCCATCCGAACGAGGTCTGCCCGGCCAAGTGGAAGGAAGGCGCCAAGACCATCACCCCGTCGCTGGATCTGGTCGGCAAGATCTGACCCCGGCACGCGCGCCCTCTTCCGCAAGGGAGAGGGTTGCGCGAAACCGATGCCACGCGCCGGTTTCGCGCAACCCTTTCGTCGCCCGTCCGCGCGCGCAATCCCGCGCGCATCGGCAACGCCTACCCGAATCCCGAACCCCCGCAGGAGACAGCCATGTTGGATGCCGCCCTCAAGACCCAGCTCGCCGCCTATCTGGAAAAGCTGCAGCAGCCGATCGAACTGGTCGCCTCGCTGGATGATTCCGAGGCCGCGCGCGAACTCGACGAACTGCTGGGCGAAATCGCCGCGCTGTCGCCGAAGATCACCCGCGCCCGTGGCGACGACTCACGCAAGCCGTCGTTCCTGATCCGCCGCGCCGGCAGCGACGTGCAGGTCGGCTTCGCCGCGATCCCGCTGGGCCACGAGTTCACTTCGCTGGTACTTGCGCTGCTGCAGGTCGGCGGGCACCCGGTGAAGATCGACGACGCGCTGGCCGAGCAGGTGCGCAACCTGCCGGGCGACTACGCCTTCGAAACCTACATGTCGCTGCACTGCCAGAGCTGCCCCGACACGGTGCAGGCGCTGAACGCGATGAGCGTGCTCAATCCGCGCATCCGCCACGTGGCCATCGACGGCGCGCTGTTCCAGGCCGAGGTCGAGGCCAAGCAGATCCTGTCGGTGCCCACGATCTACATGAACGGCGAAGAGTTCGACGCCGGCCGCATGAGCATCGAACAGGTGCTGGCCAAACTCGACACCGGCGCCGCGGCGCGCGCCGCGGAAGCGCTGAAGGAGCGCGAACCGTACGAAGTGCTGATCGTGGGTGGCGGCCCGGCCGGCGCGGCGGCGGCGATCTACGCCGCGCGCAAGGGCATCCGCACCGGGCTGGTGGCGGAGCGCTTCGGCGGCCAGGTGCTGGACACCATGTCGATCGAGAACTTCCCGTCGGTGGAGTACACCGAAGGGCCGAAACTGGCGGCCTCGCTGGAGGCACACGTGCGCAGCTACGGCGTCGACATCATCACCGCGCAGCGCGCCAAGGCGCTGCACCCGGCCGGCGCGACCGGTGACATGGCGGGCGTGGAGCTGGAGAGCGGTGCCACCCTGCGTGCGCGCACCGTCATCCTTGCCCCGGGTGCACGCTGGCGGCAGACCGGCGTGCCCGGCGAAGCCGACTACCGCACCAAGGGCGTGACCTACTGCCCGCACTGCGACGGCCCGCTGTTCAAGGGCAAGAAGGTGGCGGTGATCGGCGGCGGCAACTCCGGCATCGAGGCAGCCATCGACCTCGCCGGCGTGGTCGAGCACGTCACCGTGCTGGAGTTCGACGGCAAGCTGCGCGCCGATGACGTGCTGCAGCGCAAGCTGGCAAGCCTGCCCAATACCGCCGTGCACCTCAACGCGCAGACCACCGAGATGATCGGTGATGGCGGCAAGCTGACCGGCCTGCGTTTCAGCGACCGCACCAATGGCCAGGTGAGCGACCTGGAGCTGGCGGGGGTGTTCGTGCAGATCGGCCTGCTGCCCAATACCGAATGGCTGAAGGGCGCGGTCGAGCTGAGCCCGCGCGGCGAGATCGTGATCGACGACCGCGGCCAGACCAGCGCGCCGGGCGTGTTCGCCGCCGGCGACGCCACCACCGAGCCCTTCAAGCAGATCGTGGTGGCGATGGGCGGCGGTTCCACCGCGGCGCTGTCCGCGTTCGACTTCCTGATCCGCCACTCGGCCCCGGCGGCCGAGGCGAAGGCGGCCTGAACGATGGCCACCCGGCCGTTCGACCTGCAGCGCCTCGACCACGTGGTGCTGAGGGTGCGCGATCTCGACCGCAGCGAAGCGTTCTATCGCGCGCTGCTGGGCTGCGAGGTGGTGCGGCGTCGCGACGATCTCGGCCTGCGCCACCTGCGCGCCGGCGCATCGATGATCGACCTGGTCGCGGTGGACGGGAAGCTGGGCCTGCGAGGCGGCGCGGCGGCGGGCGCGGAAGGCCGCAACCTCGACCACCTGTGCCTGCGCATCGAGCCGTTTGACGAGGCCGCCATCGTCGCCCATCTTGCCCGGCATGGCGTTGCGCCGCACGGACCCGCGGCTACCAACTTCGGCGCGGAAGGCAATGGCCTTTCGCTCTATTTCGACGATCCCGACGGCAACACCGTCGAACTCAAGGGCCCCTCCGCTTGAACCTGCGCGATCTCCGTTACCTCGTCGCCCTCGCCGACCTGCGCCACTTCGGCCGCGCCGCGGACGCCTGCTTCGTCAGCCAGCCCACGCTGTCCACCCAGATCCGCAAACTGGAGGAGGAGCTGGGCGTGGTGCTGATCGAACGCGCTCCGCGCAAGGTCATGCTGACCGCGGCCGGACAGGATGCGGTGCAGCGCGCGCGCCGGATCGTGGCGGAAGTGGACGAGCTGAAGGAGTCGGCGCGGCGCAGCCGCGACCCCACCTCCGGCGCGCTGCGGCTGGGCGTGTTCCCCACCCTCGGCCCCTACCTGCTGCCGCACGTGGTGCCGCAGCTGCGCGAGCGCTTCCCGCAGCTGGAGTTGCTGCTGACCGAGGAAAAAAGCGACGTGCTGCTGGCGCGCCTGCGCGAAGGCAAGCTGGACGCGGCGCTGCTGGCGCTGCCGGTCCACGACGAGCAGCTGCATGCGCAGTTCCTGTTCGAGGAGCCATTCCTGCTGGCCACGCCGCAGCAGCATCCGCTGGCGCAGGCCAAGGGACTGCGCGTCGATGCGCTGGGCGATGAAACCCTGCTGCTGCTGGAAGACGGCCACTGCCTGCGCGACCAGGCGCTGGACGTGTGCCGGCTGTCCGGCGCGCAGGAGAAGACCGGCTTCCGCGCCACCAGCCTGGAGACGCTGCGGCAGATGGTGGCTGCCGGCGTCGGCGTGACCCTGCTGCCGGCGCTGTCGGTGCACGACCCGATCGTGCAGCCGGCCGGCATCCGCCTGGTGCGTTTCGCCGAGCCGGCGCCCAGCCGCCGCATCGCGCTGGTCTGGCGCAAGTCATCGGCGCTGGACGGCTTCCTGCAGCAGCTCGCCGAGGTGATCGGCACGCAGGCGCGGGCACAATTGGCGCAGGACTGAGGGCGGCGACAGCCGCGACGACCCGGCTTACGCCTCCTGCGCGGCGTGGTCCTGCCGGGACTTCATCCCGGCCACGAAGATCCCGGCCAGGCTGACCGCCAGCCCCAGCCACTGCCGCGGCGAGATGCTGATGTCCAGGAACACGACGTCGAGCAGGTAGGCCACGATCGGCTGCGCCAGCAGCAGCAGGCCGGCCAGCGCCACCGGCAGCACGCCCATTGCGCGCGAGATCAATACCCAGCTCAGGCAATGGCCGACCGCCGCCAGTGCCAGCAGCACGCCCCAGCTGCGCAGTGACGGCGGCGCGAACGCCTCGCCCTCGGCCCAGCCGATCAACCCCAGGCACAGCGCGCTGCCGAACGCGGCGTAGCACAGCACCTGCTCCACCGGCACCCGCGCGCGGCCGGCGCCGGCCTCCGCCTGCGAACGCTTGATGCCGACGTTGTAGGCGGCGTAGCACACGCCCGCGCCCAGCCCCAGCCACACGCCCCAGCGGTACTGCGCCGGCAGCGTGGCCCAATCCGCGCCCAGCAGCAGCCACAGGCCGAAGAACGCCAGCAGCACGCCGGCAACAAAGCGCGCGTTCAGCCGCTCGCCGAACAGCAGCACGCCGGCCAGGGCCATGAAGAACACCTGCGCATTCGCCAGCAGGGTGGACAGCCCCGGCCCCACCAGCAGGATGCTCTTGTGCCACATCCACAGGTCGACCGCGAACGCGAGCACCGGCACCGCCAGCCACCGCCACGCCTTGCGCGGCAGTGGCTGCCAGCCGTGCCGCGCGCTCACCAGCGCGGCCAGCATCACGCCCGCCAGCAGCATCCGCCAGAACGCCACCGCGGTCGGCGGCATCGCCGCCATCCGCACCATCAGGCCGTTGCTGCCGATGATCGCCGCGCCGGCCAGCAGCTGCAGGCCGGCCGCCCGCTGCGGATGTGCGGCGCTCATGCGGGCTGCGCGCCGGGCAGCTCGTCCTCGTCGTCGATCGGCAGCGCGCACTCGCCCAGCTGCAACGCCATCACCACATCGCGCGCCTGCGGCCACGCGGCATCGGGCACCATCACCCCGACCAGCCCGAACACGCCCAGTTCGCCGATCCCGCCGGTCAGCGCCTCACCGCGCACGAACGCGGGAATGCCCTCGGCCTCCAGCGCCTGCCGGACCAGATGGGCATCGATCAGGTTGGCGGCTTCGTACACGCTGCGCATCGGCACTCCTTGTTGCGGCCAGCGTACGCCCCGCGACGGCACCGCGAAACCCTTGCGCGACGCGGCTCGGATAAACTACCGGACTACCAAGGAAGCACCCACGCCGTGTCCTCGACCCCGACCCCGCCCGCCGCCGACGCCCCCGTCCGCACCGACTTCATCCGCCAGATCGTCAGGGACGACCTGGCCTCCGGCAAGCACAGCGCGATCAAGACGCGCTTCCCGCCGGAACCCAACGGCTATCTGCACATCGGCCATGCCAAGGCGATCTGCCTGGACTTCGGCGTTGCGGCCGAGTTCGGCGGCGTCTGCAACCTGCGCCTGGACGACACCAACCCGGCGCGCGAAGACCCCGAGTACGTGCGCGCAATCCAGGACGACGTGCGCTGGCTGGGCTTCGACTGGCACAGCCTGCGCCACGCCTCGGACTACTTCGGCGTGTACTACCTTGCCGCCGAGAAACTCATCCGCGACGGCAAGGCCTTCGTCTGCGACCTCAGTGCCGACGAGGTGCGCGAATACCGCGGCAGCCTGGTCGAGCCGGGCCGCAATTCGCCGTTCCGCGAGCGCAGCGTCGAGGAGAACCTGGACCTGTTCCGGCGCATGCGCGCGGGCGAGTTCCCGGACGGCGCGCGCACCCTGCGCGCGAAGATCGACATGGCCAGCGGCAACATCAACCTGCGCGATCCGGCGCTGTACCGGATCAAGCACGTCGAGCACCAGAACACCGGCAACGAATGGCCGATCTACCCGATGTACGACTTCGCCCACGCGCTGGGCGATGCCGTCGAGGGCATCACCCATTCGCTGTGCACGCTGGAGTTCGAGGACCATCGCCCGCTGTACGACTGGTGCGTGGACCACGTGGACCTGGCCGGCAACCCCGAGCTGCTGGAGCCGCTGGTCGCCAAGGGCCTGCCGAAGGAAGCCGGCAAACCCCGCCAGATCGAATTCTCGCGGCTGAACTTCAACTACCTGGTGATGAGCAAGCGCAAGCTGATGGCGCTGGTCACCGACAAGCTGGTGGATGGCTGGGACGACCCGCGGATGCCCACCCTGCAGGGCATCCGCCGCCGCGGCTACACGCCCTCGGCGCTGAAGCTGATGGTGGAGCGCGTGGGCATCAGCAAGCAGAACTCGCTGCTGGACATCTCCATCCTGGAAGGCGCACTGCGCGACGACCTCGATGCACACGCACCGCGCCGCATGGCGGTGATCGATCCGCTGAAGGTCGTGCTGACCAACCTCGACGCAGGCTTTGAAGAAACCCTGACCTTCGCCAACCACCCCAAGGACGAATCGCAGGGCGAGCGCAGCATCCCGTTCTCGCGCGAGCTGTGGATCGAGCGCGAAGACTTCGAGGAAGTGCCGCCGAAGGGTTTCAAGCGCCTGACCCCGGGCGGTGAAGTGCGCCTGCGCGGAGCCGGCATCATCCGCTGCGATGAGGCCATCAAGGACGCCGATGGCCACGTGGTGGAACTGCGCTGCACGCTGGACCCGGAATCGCGCCCCGGCATGGAAGGCGCCAACCGCAAGGTCAAGGGCACCATCCACTGGGTCAGCGCGAAGCATGCGGTGACGGCACAAGTGCGCCTGTACGACCGCCTGTTCACCGTGGCCGATCCCGACAACGACGAAGGCGGCAAGACCTACGTCGATTACCTCAATCCCGATTCGCGCAAGGTGGTGACGGGTTATGTGGAGCCGGCGGCGGCGCAGGCGGCAAACGAGCAGGGCTTCCAGTTCGAGCGCCTGGGCTATTTCGTCGCCGATCGCTACGACCACAAAGCCGCTGCGCCGGTGTTCAACCGCAGCGTGACCCTGCGCGACACCTGGGCGCAGAAGGCCTGACATGGCGATGCCGCTCCCCGCGCAGCTGCACATCACCCTGCCCATCTGGGTGCTGGAGCTGGACGTGACCGGCCGCGATTTCTCCAGCGACGCGGCCAAGGTGGGCTTCGCGATCGAGCTGTCGGAATACAACGTCGAGCGCCAGAGCGGCGGTCCGTTCGGCGCGGCGGTGTTCAGCCCGCAGCACCAGCTGATCGCAGTGGGCGTGAACCGGGTGGTGCGCCAGAGCTGCTCGCTGGCGCATGCGGAGACCATGGCCTACATGCTGGCGCAGCAGCGCCTGCAGCAGTTCCGCCTGAACGAGCTTGGCGGTCCGATGACCCTGGCCACGTCCGCGCAACCCTGCTGCCAGTGCTACGGCGCTACGATGTGGGCCGGCATCGACCGCCTGCTGATCGGTGCCCGCAGCGAGGACGTCGAAGCGCTGACGACCTTCGACGAAGGCCCGCTGCCGCCGGACTGGGTGGGCGAACTCAACAAGCGCGGCATTGAAGTCGTGCGCGACGTGCAGCGCGACGCCGCCTGTGCGGTGCTGAAGACCTACGGCGAACTGGGCGGACCAAATTATTGACGGGTTGCTGTGCTACTGCCGCCAGGGCTTCGAACCGGAGCTGGCCGGCGAACTGACCGATCGCGCCGCGCAGGCCGGCATCGCCGGCTATGCGCGCACCGAGCGCGACAGCGGCCATGTGGTGTTTTTCTGCGAAGACGGCGACGCGCTGGACCGTGCCCTGCCGTTCGCACAATTGATCTTCGCGCGACAGAAGCTGCGCCTGTTGGCCGAGCTGAGCGGGCTGGACCCGAGCGACCGCATCGCCCCGATGCTGGCGGCGCTGCAGGGCGGGCCGCGCTTCGGCGAGCTGGTCATGGAGCACCCCGATTCCGACGCCGGCAAGCCGCTGGCAGGCCTGGCGCGCAGCCTGGGCAACGCGCTGCGCCCGGCACTGCGCAAGGCCGACCTGCTGACCCAGCAGGAAAGCCGCCGGCTGCCGCGCCTGCACGTTTGCCTGATCGATGGCGACCACGCCCTGCTGGCCAGCAGCCACCCCGCCGACAGCGCGCCATGGCCGCTGGGCATCCCGCGCCTGAAGACCCACAAGGACGCGCCTTCGCGCTCCGCGCTCAAGCTGGAAGAAGCGCTGCTGGTGCTGCTGAGCGAAGAGGAACGCACCCGCCTGCTGAAGGAAGGCATGGTGGCGGCCGACCTCGGAGCCGCGCCGGGTGGCTGGACCTGGGTGCTGATCCGCAACCGCCTGCGGGTGTCGGCCATCGACAACGGCCCGCTGCGCCAGCATGTGCTCGATACCGGCATGGTGCAGCACCTGCGCGCCGACGGTTTTTCCTGGCAGCCGCCCTACCCGCTGGACTGGATGGTCTGCGACATGGTGGAACAGCCGCGCCGCGTGGCCGAACGCATGGCCACCTGGCTGCGCGAAGGCTGGTGCCGGCACGCGATCTTCAACTTGAAACTCCCGATGAAGAAGCGCTGGCAGGAAACCCGGCTGTGCCTGGACCTGTTCGCACAGCAGGCCGACCGGCCGCTGACCATCCGCGCCAAGCAGCTCTACCACGACCGCGAAGAGATCACCGTGTTCGCCAGCGCCACGGTCGATCGCCCACGCGGCTGACCCGGCTCGACGCCGGCGCCTACCGTCCCGCCGCGTGCCGCCACAGCGCGCGCACCAGCGGCGGCATCCGCCCGGCCAACCCCAGCGCATGCCCGCGCAGCAGCGTTGGCAGCAGGATGTCGTTGCTGAAGACGCGATTGATGGCGTCGAAGGCGTGCGCGCCCAACGCGTTGTCGCTGCGGCGCGCGCGCGCCCAGCGTGACAGCCGGGTTCGCGATGCGATATCGCCGCCCTTGGCCAGCGCGTCGCGCAGCATCGCCCGCAGCGCGGAGACGTCGCGCAGGCCGTGGTTCACGCCCTGCCCGGCCAGCGGGTGCATCACGTGGGCGGCATCGCCGACCAGCAGCACCCGACTTTCGACCTGCCGTTGCGCCAGTTGCCGGCGCAGCGGGAATGCCGCGCGCGGCGACTGCAACGTGAAACCGCCCAGCTCGCCGCCGAAGGCCGCCGACAGCTCGCGCTCGAACTGCGCCGATGGGGCCTCCAGCAGGCGCTGTGCCTCGGCGTCCGGCAGCGTCCACACGATCGAACCAAGGCGGCCACGCAGCTGCGCATCGCCATCGTCGTTGAACGGCAGCATCGCCACCGGGCCGGTGGCCAGGAAGCGCTGCCAGCAGGTGTTGCGGTGTGGCGCTTCGCTGGCGACGAAGGCGACCAGCCCGCGCTGGTGGTAGTCATGCGACGGCGCCTCGATGCCGGCCAGCCGGCGCAGCGCGGAGTGGCCGCCGTCGGCGGCGATCGCCAGCCGCGCTTCCAGCACCAGCCCGTCGTCGAGGCCAACACGCACGCCGCCGGCATCCTGCGACAGCGTTTCCACCTTCGCCGGGCAGTGCAGGCGCACGCCCGCCGCCGGCAGCGCGTTCCACAGCGCGTCCACCAGCAGGCCGTTCTCGACGATCCAGCCCAGCTGCGGTTCGCCCAGCGCGTCGGCATCGAAGGCCAGTGGCGCGCCGCCGGCCGCGTCCCAGACGCGCATGCCGCGATAGGGCTGCACGCGCGTCGCCTCGACCTGCGCCCATACGCCCAGATCCGCCAGCAGCGCTGCACTGTCCGGGGCGAACGCGAACACCCGCAGGTCGCGCGCTTCGCGCTGCCACGGCGTCGGCGCGCGCGCTTCCACCAGTGCCACCTGCAGGCCTTCCCGCGCCAGCATCAAGGCGCTGGCGGCGCCGACCACGCCGCCGCCGACGACGACTGCATCCAGCATGCCGCGCCGGTTCATGCGGCCACCTTGCGGCACAGCGCCGGCACGTCGCCGCGGTAGCCCATCGCCCCGCCCACCAGCCAGCCCTGCAGCCAGCCGAAGGCATCGCCCGCCACCAGCCCAGCGCTGCGCAGCGGGCGCAGCAGCGACGCGTCGTTGCTGGTGAGCCTGGCCAGGCCGTCGGAGAACGCGATGGTGCGGCTGCGGTCCTCTTGGCGGCGCGCGGCGTGGCGCCGCAGCACGGCGTCATCGCCGGGATCGGCGGCGTGTTCGGCGATGCATTCGGCCAGCGTCAACGCATCGCGCAAGCCGAGGTTGAAGCCCTGCGCGCCGAGCGGGTGGATCGACTGCGCGGCATTGCCCACCAGCACCGCGCGCGGCGCCACCAGCGCATCGGCCACGCAGCCCAGCATCGGGTAGCGGCTGCGTTCGCCGACCGACAGGAAGCGGCCGGCGCGCCAGCCGAAGGCGTCCTGCACCCGCGCAAGGAAGGCTGCATCGTCAAGCGCGGCCACGGTCTCCGCGTCCTCGCGCGGCACCCCGTGGACCAGTCCGTAATGGCCGTCGCCGCGCGGCAGCAGCGCGGTGGGGCCGTGGTCGGTCAGGCGCTCGAAGGCGGTGCCGTCGGGCGCGCGCTGCGTGCGCAGCCGGGCCACGAACAAAGTCTGGCCGTAGTCGTGCTCGCGGCTGGCAATGCCCAGCGCATCGCGCAGCGCGCTGCGCGCGCCGTCGGCGGCCACCAGCAGCTTCGTGCGCAGCGTGCGCTCGCCATTCGCGTCGGCGATGCGGACATGGCGCAGGCCCTCGTCACTTTCGCCAAGGCCGACGAAGCGCGCGGGCCGGTAGCGGGTCAGGCGCTGCAACTGCAGCAGCCGCGCTTCCAGCGCCTCGCCGAAATCGCGCGCCACCACCACCCGGCCGAACGCGTCGCGCCCGTAGGCCTGCGCGTCCAGCAGCATGCGCCCGAAGTCGCCGCGGCGGCTGACGTGGATGCGCCGGATCGGGCCGGTGGGCGCGCGCATCAGCGCCAGCACCCCCAGCGCCTGCAGCGCGTTGAGGGTCGCTTCGGCGAAGCTGAGGTTGCGCTGGTCGAACACCGGCGGCAGCGCGCCGACCGGTGCCGCTTCGACCATCCCGACGTCCAGCCCCTGCGCATCCAGCGCGATCGCGAGGCTGGCACCCACCAGGCCGCCGCCGACGATCAACACGTCATGCACGAGGCCGTTTCCAGAGGCTTGAGTGGACATTGCGCTATGCTAACGGCTCCGCAGTCTGCCCGCCCGAATGCCATGAATCGCCCCGCCTCGACGCTCCCCGCCGGCCCGCTGCTGCTCACCGCGCTGATCTTCGTCGCGGCGCTGAGCCGGGTCATTCCGCATCCGCCGAATTTCTCCCCGATCGAGGCGGTCGCGCTGTTCGGCGGCGCCTATTTCGCCAAGCGCCACTGGGCGCTGATCGTGCCGCTGGTGGCGATGTTCGCCTCCGATCTGGTACTGGGCCTGGTCAATGGCGGCATCTACTGGAGCTACTTCGCCAGCGCCGGTTACCTGATGGTGTACGCCTGCATCGCCCTGTCCACCGTGCTGGGCTTCGGCCTGCGCGGCAAGGTCGGCGCCGGCCGCGTGCTGGGCTATTCGCTGGCCGGCTCGCTGCTGTTCTTCGTGCTGACCAACGCCGGCGTGTGGGCGTTCGGTGCGATGTATCCGCACAACGCTGCCGGTCTGGCGGCCGCCTTCATCGCCGGCGTGCCGTTCTTCCAGTGGACCGTGCTGGGCACGCTGTTCTACGCGGCGCTGCTGTTCGGCGGCTTCGAGCTGCTGCGCCGGCAGGTTCCGGCGCTGCGCGCGCAGACGGCGTAACAGTCCCCCTCCCGCCTTCGAACGCTTCTCCCGCAATCGGAAGAAGGAAAGCAGGAATCCATGGGCAATCGCCTCAGCAAGATCTATACCCGCACCGGCGATGACGGCAGCACCGGCCTCGGCGACGGTTCGCGCGTCGGCAAGGATTCGGCGCGGGTGGAAGCCTACGGCACCGTCGACGAAGCCAATTCCTGCATCGGCGTGCTGCTGGCGGCGGAGCTTCCGGACGACGTGCGCGAACTGCTGGTGCGCATCCAACACCAGCTGTTCGACCTCGGTGGCGAGCTTTGCATTCCCGGCCATTCGGCCATCTTCGATGCCGACATCGAAGCGCTGGAAGCACAGGTGGACCACTACAACCATGACCTGCCGCCGCTGAAGGAATTCATCTTGCCCGGCGGCGGCATCGCCGCAGCGCGCTGCCACGTGGCCCGCACGGTGGTGCGTCGCGCCGAGCGCCGCACGGTGGAACTGGCGCGGCTGGAAAGCGTGCGCCCGCAGCCGGTGCATTATCTGAATCGCCTTTCCGACCTGCTGTTCGTGCTGTGCCGCGTACTGGCCCGCGCCAGCGGCCACGGCGAAGTGCTGTGGAAGCACGAGCGCCGCAGGTAGAACCCGGACGGAGGGACGGCAGGTGATGCAGATCTACACCCACGCTGCCTGCCTGGCCCACGACACCGGCCCCGACCACCCCGAGCGCCCGGCACGGCTGCGCGCGGTGCTGCATGCGCTGGAAGCCGCGCACCCCGACCTGGATTGGCAGCAGGCGCCGCCCGCCAGCCGCGGCCAGCTGCTGCGCGTGCACGATGCGCATCTGCTCGACGCGGTGCTGGAAACCGCGCCGCGCGAACTGCAGCCGCTGGATCCCGACACCCTCCTGTCGCCGCAGTCCGCCGAGGCCGCGCTGCGTGCCGCCGGCGCCGGCGTAGCGGCGGTGGATGCAGTGATGTCCGGACGCACGCGTCGCGCGTTCTGCGCGGTGCGCCCGCCCGGCCACCACGCCACCCCGGCGGCGGCGATGGGCTTCTGCCTGTTCAACAACGTCGCGGTGGCGGCGCGCCATGCCATCGATCGCCATGGCCTGGAGCGGGTGGCAATCGTCGATTTCGACGTCCACCACGGCAACGGCACCCAGGCGGTGTTCGAACTCGAGCCGCGGGTGCTCTACGCCAGCTCGCACCAGTGGCCGCTGTATCCGGAGTCGGGCGCGCGCAACGAAACCGGCTGCGGCAACATCTTCAACGCGCCGCTGCCGAAGGGTAGCGACGGCGTCGACTTCCGCACCGTTTGGCGCGAGGAGCTGCTGCCGGCGGTGAATGCATTCAAGCCGCAGCTGCTGCTGGTGTCGGCCGGTTTCGATGGCCATCGCCGTGACCCGCTGGCCGGGCTGCTGCTGGACACCGAGGATTTCGCCTGGCTGACCCGCGAACTGGTCATCATCGCCGACCGCCATGCCGACGGCAGGCTCGTCTCCACGCTGGAGGGCGGCTACGACCTCGCCACGCTGGCCGAATGCGTGGTGGCGCACATCGACACGCTGCGTTTCTGAGCCCGCGCCTGAAGCGCACGCAAACGCGCGGTGCGTCCCGCGTTTGCCGCTGCTGGCCGCTTCCGGCAAGCTAACGATCCGTTTTTCGCCCCGGATCGCCCGTGCGCCCCGTCCTGCGCCTGCTTCCCCTGTCCCTGTGCGTCGCGTTCTGCCTGCAGGCGCGCGCCGCCGACGACCCGCCGCAGACCTGGCGGCTGTGCCCGATCGGCGACGTGGTGCCGCCGTTCGCCGACGCCATCCGCGCGCCGGAAGGCCTGAACATCGATCCCACCGGCGACACGCCCACCGATATCGAGGGCGACCTGCTCTCCGGTACCGACGCCAACCCGGTGTTCCAGGGCAACGTGACCATGCGTCGCGGCAACCAGTTCATGGGCGCGGACCAGCTCATCTTCGACAAGGAGGCGGGCAACTACGCGGCGGAAGGCAGCGTGCGCTTCCAGGCCCGCGGCCTGCGCCTGCGCGCGGCCCGCGCCGAGGGTGACCAGAACACCGACACCCACACCATGCAGGACCTGCAGTACCAGCTGCTGTCACGGCGCGGCAACGGCAAGGCGGACAGCCTGAACCTGACCGGCGAGCTCGGCAGCCTGCGCGGCGCCACCTTCTCCAGCTGTCCGCCTGAGCAGCGCCATTGGGAAGTGAGCGCGCGCCGGATCGACATCGACACCGAATCCGGCATGGCGGTGGCGCGCGGTGCCAGCCTGAAGGTGGGCAAGGTGCCGGTGCTGTACATGCCCTGGTTCATGTTCCCCACCGACGAGCGCCGCCGCACCGGCCTGCTGTATCCGTCGATCTCCAATTCCGGCCGCAACGGCTTCGACTGGCGGCAGCCGGTCTACCTGAACCTGGCGCCCAACTACGACGCCACCCTCAGCCCGCGCTGGATGAGCAAGCGTGGCGCGCTGCTGGGGGGCCAGTTCCGCTACCTGCTGGAGGACGGCGAGGGCACGCTGGACGGCGTGTGGATGCCGAACGATCAACTGCGCGACCGCAGCCGCGGGCTGGGGCATTTCGAAGGCGTGCACAACCTGACCCCCGACTGGCAGGCGCGCGCCAGCCTCAACTGGATCAGCGACCCGCGCTACTACGAAGACTTCAGCAGCAGCATCGACGGCCTGTCACAGGCGACCTCGTACAGCGCGCTGGGCGTGTACGGCCGTGGCCGCGACTGGACCGCCGGCGTGGTCGCCGACCACTGGCAGCTGGCCGACTACACCCTGACCGACGCGGTGCTGCCCTATGACCGCCTGCCGCGCGCCTACCTCAGCTGGGAGCGCCGCGTCGGTGGCCTGCTGCACGCCGGCGTCGATGCCGAGGCGGTGCGCTTCCACCATCCGCTGTACGCCGCCGGTTCGCGCGTGGACCTGCGCCCGTGGATCGGCGCACCGCTGGAAGGCGACGCCTGGTTCCTGCGCCCCACCCTGGCCTGGCGCTACACCGGCTATTCGCTGGACCGCGCGTTGGGGCAGGCGCTGGGCGGCGAGTCACCGACCCGCGCGCAGTCCATCTTCAGCGTCGACACCGGGCTGTTCTTCGACCGCGAAACCCAGGTGAAAGGCAAGCGCTATCTGCAGACCATCGAGCCGCGCCTGTTCTACCTGAACGTGCCCTACGAAGACCAGGCCGACATGCCGGTGTTCGACACCCAGCCGCTGACCTTCAGCTGGGGCCAGCTGTTCCGCGAAAACCGCTATTCCGGCGCCGACCGCCAGGCCGATGCCAACCAGATCACGCTGGCGGTCAGCTCGCGCATGATCCGCCAGGCGGATGGTTTCGAACGCTTTTCCGCCAGCCTCGGCCAGATCCGCTACCTCAAGGAATCGCGGGTGCGCCTGCCCAACGAGCCGGTGACCGAAAAGGGCCGCTCGGCGTGGGTGGCCGATGTCAACTACGCGCCCACCGACCGCTGGACCATCGGCGCTTCCTACCAGCGCGACCCGAAGTTCGGACGCACCGACCTCGCCAGCCTGCGCGCGCGCTACCTGCTGCCCGACCAAGGCGTGTTCAACCTCGCCTACCGCTATCGCCGCGCGCTGCTGGAGCAGGTGGACGTGTCGTTCCTGTACCCGCTCAATCCCAGCTGGAGCCTGGTCGGCCGCAGCTACTATTCGCTGCGCGACCGCAAGGCGCTGGAAAGCCTGGCCGGGGTGCAGTGGGACAGCTGCTGCATCGCCATGCGGCTGGTAGCCCGCCGCTACGTGCACAACCGCGCCGGTGACCTGAGCAATGCGCTGATGTTCGAAATCGAACTCAAAGGTCTGGGTTCGGCCGGCCAGGACGCGCGCAGCGCCTTGCGCCGGGCGATCCTCGGCTACAATCGAGACGACCTTTATCTGGTGCCGCCGCAGACCGCCACGGGCCAGCCTTCCCCGCCCGACAACGCGAACGCCAATCCATGACCTCCATCCATCGTGCTCCCCGCTACCTCGCCGCGCTGCTGCCCGTGCTGCTGCTTGCCGGTGGCGCGTCCGCGCAGGACGCCGCCGCCCTCCAGCCGGTCGACCGCATCGCCGCCGTGGTCAACGAGGACGTGATCCTGCGCAGCGAACTGGACCGCGCGATCGCCAACATCCGCGCCCAGTACGCCGGCCAGGCCACCCAGCTGCCGCCGGCGGACGTGCTGGAGCGGCAGGTGCTTGAGCGCCTGGTGCTGCTGCGCCTGCAGATTTCGCGCGCCACCGACGCCGGCATCACCGCCACCGACCAGGACCTGGAACGCGCGGTGCAGGGCGTCGCCCAGCAGAACGGCATGAGCATCGACCAGCTGCGCGAGCGGCTGGCGCAGGACGGCATGTCGTTCACCGATTTCCGCAACAGCCTGCGCGACGAAATCATCACCCAGAAGCTGCGCCAGAGCTTCGCCCAGGGCCGCATCAACGTCAGCGAAGCCGAAGTCGACGCGGCCATGGCCAACGCCTCCGCCACCGCGACCCAGCAGTTCCACCTCGCCCATATCCTGGTGGGGACGCCGGAAGCGGCCAGCCCGGAGCAAATCGCCATTGCGCAGAAGAAGATCGAGGGCGTGAAGGGCCTGATCGACCGCGGCGAGATGACCTTCGCCGCCGCCGCGGTGCGCTATTCCGACAGCCCCAACGCGCTGGAAGGCGGCGATCTGGGCTGGCGCAGCGCCAACGAGATCCCGCCGTCGTTCGCATCGGCCATCCAGCAGATGCAGGACGGCCAGGTGATCGGCCCGATCCGCGGCCCCAGCGGCTTCCAGCTGCTGCAGCTGGTCGGCACCCGCACCCAGGCCGCCGCCGGTGGAGACAAGGTCACCCAGTTCTCGGCGCGGCAGATCCTGGTCAGGGTCGACGACAAGACCGACGATGCCGCCGCCAAGGCGAAGATCGACACGCTGGCGGCGCGCCTGGCCGGCGGGGCGGAGTTCGCCAAGCTGGCCAGCGAGGATTCCGATGATGCCACCACCCGCCGTCGCGGCGGCGACCTCGGCTGGTTCGGCGCCGACACCTACGGCACCGCCTTCGGCATGCAGGTGGCCGCGCTGTCCGACGGCCAGACCTCGGCGCCGTTCAAGACCGATGCCGGCTGGGTGATCGTGCAGCGCAACGCCAGCCGCGAGATCGCCGCCGGCGACGAGAACCTGCGCGCACAGGTACGCGAGACCATCGGCCGCCGCAAGCTGGAAGAAGAGTGGGACCGCTTCCTGCGCGAGACGCGCGGCGAAGCCTACGTGGACGTGCGCAACGAGCAAGGCAAGTCCACCCAGCCCGAGCTGCCGCAAACCGAGAAGGAAAAGCCCAAGATGGCCCCGGTCGAACGCCCCGAGGGCAGCCGAGCAGTCTTCTGAGGCATCCATGCGCCCGCTGCTAGCGCTGGTTCCCGGCGAGCCCGCGGGCGTTGGCCCGGAACTCGTCGTGCAGGCGGCCCAGTGCGACTGGGACGCGGATCTGGTCGTGTTCGGCGATGCCGCCAGCCTGCATCGCGCCGCCGCCGCGCTATCGCTGCCACTGGTCCTGCATCGCGCCGGTGAAACCCCGGCGACGCCGCGCAGCCTGGAGATCGTGGACATCCCGCATCCGCACCAGGTTGCGCCCGGCACGCCCGAGCCTGCCAACGCGGTGTCGGTCATCGCCGCGCTGACCAGCGCCGCGCAGGCCTGCCTCGACGGGCGCATGCACGGTCTGGTCACCGGCCCGGTGCACAAGGCGGTCATCAACGACGGCGGCATTCCGTATACCGGCACCACCGGCCTGCTGGCCGCGCACGCCGGCGCCGAGGTGGTGATGATGCTGGCCAACCCGACGATGCGGGTGGCCCTGCAGACCGTGCATCTGCCGCTGCGCGAAGTGGCCGACCGGATCACCCCGGACGCGCTGGAGCGCACGCTGCGGATCGTCGATGCGGCCCTGCGCCTGCAGTTCGGCATCGCCGCGCCCGTGATCGCGGTGCTGGGGCTGAACCCGCACGCCGGCGAAGACGGCCATCTGGGCCGCGAGGAGCTGGACATCATCATTCCGACGCTGGAGCGCCTGCGCTCCGATGGCCTGCACTTGGTCGGCCCGCTGCCGGCCGACACCGCCTTCCTGCCCGGCAAGCTGGCGGGGTTCGACGCGGTGCTGGCGATGTACCACGACCAGGGCCTGCCGGTGCTCAAGCACGCCGATTTCGCCAACGCGGTGAACATCAGCCTCGGCCTGCCCTACCCGCGCGTGGCGGTGGATCACGGCACCGCGCTCGACCTTGCCGGCACCGGCAAGGCCGATCCGTCCAGCCTGTTCGCCGCCATCCGCTGCTGCGCGCAGCTGGCGGCGCGGCAAGCGGACGCATGATGGAAACCATCGGCTTCGACGACTTCCTGAAAGTCGAACTGCGCGTGGGCCGGGTGCTTGCCGCCGAACCGTTCGCACAGGCGCGCAAGCCGGCCTACGTGCTGCAGGTCGACTTCGGCCCCGAACTCGGCGTGCGCAAGTCCAGCGCGCAGATCACCGTGCACTATCGCCCCGAGGATCTGGTCGGCCGGCTGGTCGTGGCGGTGGTCAACTTCCCCAACAAACAGATCGGCCCGCTGATGTCCGAATGCCTGGTCACCGGCTTCCACGACGCCGACGGCGCGGTGGCGCTGTGCGTACCGGACCGCGACGTGCCGCCGGGAACACGCCTGCTATGAGCCCGCCTGCCATGAACACCGGCTTCACCGAACCGGCCAAGAAGCATCTGGGCCAGAACTTCCTGCACGAGAAGGGCGTGATCGAGAAGATCGTGCAGGCGATCGACCCGCGGCCGGGCGATGTCCTCGTCGAGATCGGCCCCGGCCAGGGCGCGCTGACCTTTCCGCTGCTGAAGAGGCACGGCGAAATCACCGCCATCGAATTCGACCGCGACCTGCACGCGCCGCTGCAGGCCGCCGCGCGCGAGCACGGCACGCTGCACCTGATCGAGGGCGACGTGCTGGGCGTCGATTTCACCGCGCTGGCCGCGCAGCGCGGCGACACCAGCGGACAGATCCGGCTGGTCGGCAACCTGCCCTACAACCTCAGCTCGCCGATCCTGTTCCACGCGCTGGACCACGCCGCGGCGATCCGCGACATGCACTTCATGCTGCAGAAGGAAGTCGTCGAACGCATGGCCGCCGGCCCCGGCAGCAAGGTGTACGGCCGCCTGAGCGTGATGCTGCAGGCTTACTGCGCGGTGACACCGCTGTTCGTGGTGCCGCCGGGCGCGTTCCGGCCGGCGCCGAAGGTGGACTCGGCGGTGGTGCGGCTGCTGCCGAAACCGGCGGAACGCATCGAGGTGCGGGACCGCGCGGTCTTCGCCAACGTCGTCCGCGCCGCCTTCGGCCAGCGCCGCAAGACCCTGCGCAACGCCCTCAACGGGGTTGCCGATGCCGCCGCCATCGAAGCCGCCGGCCTGCGCGCGGACGCGCGCGCGGAGCAGGTCGAAGTGGCCGGCTTCGTGCGTCTGGCCAACCTGCTGCTCGGCGCCTGAACGGAACCGGCGCGGCGCGCCACGCGCCCGCTAGAATGTCCGCATGAGCAGCAACGATTACCAGTTCGACATCGACGTCGATACCCGCTTCCTCGACGACCAATCGGCGCCGGAGGAAGACCGCTACGTGTTCGCCTACACCATCCACATCCGCAACCAGGGCCGCGTGCCGGCACGCCTGCTGGGCCGCCACTGGCTGATCACCGACGGCAACGGCAAGGTCCGCGAGGTGGTGGGCGAAGGCGTGGTGGGCGAGCAGCCGTGGCTGCGCCCGGGCGAAGGCTTCCAGTACACCTCCGGCGCGGTGCTGGAGACCGACATCGGCACCATGCGCGGCAGCTATGACGTGCTGGCCGACGACGGCACCCGCTTCGCCGCGCCGATCCCGGCGTTCACCCTGTCCATCCCGCGCACGCTGCACTGAGATGGCCGTCTGGGCAATCGGCGACCTGCAGGGTTGCTACGACGTCACCCAGCGCCTGCTGGAGAAGGTCAACTTCGACCCGGCGGCCGACCGGCTGTGGTTCTGCGGCGACCTGGTCAACCGCGGCGGGCAGTCGATCGAAACCCTGCGGCTGGTGCATTCGCTGCGCGAACACTGCGAAGTGGTGCTGGGCAACCACGACCTGTCGCTGCTGGCGGTGGCCGAGCGCACGCCGGACGAACAGCGCCGAGTCAACCCCGACCTGCAGGGCGTGCTGTTCGCCGACGACGCGCCGGAGCTGCTGGCATGGCTGCGCGGGCGCAAGCTGGCCCACGTGGACCGCAAGCTGGGCTGGATGATGGTGCATGCCGGGCTGGCGCCGAAATGGACCACCCAGCTGGCCGAGAAACACGCCCGCGAGATCGAGGCCCGGCTGCGCGGCGACGGCTATCGCAAGCTGCTGAAGAACATGTACGGCGACGGCCCGGACTGGTCGCCGCGGCTGCAGGGCAGCGAGCGCGACCGCGCCATCATCAACATCTTCACCCGCATGCGCTATTGCACCCGCGCGGGCGCATCGCGTTCGAACACAAGGGCGCGCCCGGCAGCCAACCGCCGGGCCTGTATCCGTGGTTCTCGGTGCCCGGCCACGCGCCGCGCGACCTGAAGATCGTCTGCGGCCACTGGAGCACGCTGGGCCTGTTCATCGGCCACGGCGTGCACGCCATCGACACCGGCGCGGTGTGGAGCGGCAAGCTCACCGCGCTGCGGCTGGACGGCGACGAGTTCCAGCTGGTGCAGGTGCCCGGCCGCGACGTGCCGGCGCCCGCGCCGAAGCAGCGCCCGCCGCGACAGGGCAACAAACCGCATGGGCAACAAGGCCCGCGCCGCCACGACGGCGGCCGGCCGGCCGAAGGTCAGGCGCGCTCGTAGTCGACGAAGTCGAACGCGAACGGGTGCGCCGCGTCCGCCGGATGGTGGCTGCGCGCGGTTTCCCGCCAGCGCTGCGCGTCCAAGCGCGGGAAGAACGTATCCGCGCCTTCGACCACGGTCTCGACATGGGTCAGGTGCAGATGGGTGGCCAGCGACAGCGACAGCGCGTAGACCTCGCCGCCACCGATCACGCACAGCTCGTCGCCTTCGCCCGCGGCCAACGCGATGGCCGCTTCCAGCGAGGCCACGGCCTGCATCCCCGCGAACGGCACCGCGCCGCCGCGGGTCAGCACCAGATTGCTGCGCTTCGGCAGCGCGCGGCCCAGCGACTGCGCGGTCTTGCGCCCCATCAGCACCGGCTTGCCCAGGGTCAGCGCCTTGAAACGCCTGAGGTCGTCGGGCAGGTGCCACGGCAGCGCGTTGCCGCGGCCGATGGCGTGGTTGCGGTCCAGCGCGGCGATCAACGAAACGCGCATGGCTGGTTCAAACCGCCACCGGCGCCTTGATCGCCGGCAGCGGGGCGTAGCCTTCGATGGCGATGTCCTCGAAGCCGAAGCCGAAGATGTCGCGCACCTCGGGGTTGAGCTTCAGCGTCGGCAACGCCCGCGGCGCGCGCGCCAATTGCTCGCGCGCCTGCTCGAAATGGTTGCTGTACAGATGCGCGTCGCCCAGCGTGTGGACGAAATCGCCCACGCCCAAGCCGCAGACCTGCGCCACCATGTGGGTCAGCAGCGCGTAGCTGGCGATGTTGAACGGCACGCCGAGGAAGATGTCGCCGCTGCGCTGGTACAGCTGGCAGCTCAGTTTCCCGTCCGCCACGTAGAACTGGAACAGGCTGTGGCAGGGCATCAGCGCCATCTTCGGCAAGTCGGCCACGTTCCAGGCCGACACGATCAATCGGCGCGAATCCGGGTTGCGGCGGATCTCGTCCACCACCCAGCGGATCTGGTCGAAGGTTTCGCCATTGGCGCCTTCCCAGCTGCGCCACTGCTTGCCGTAGACCGGGCCGAGTTCGCCATTGGCATCGGCCCATTCGTCCCAGATCGAAACCTTGTTGTCCTTCAGGTAGGCGATGTTGGTGCTGCCCTGCAAGAACCACAGCAGCTCGTGGATGATCGAGCGCAGGTGCAGCTTCTTGGTGGTGACCAGCGGAAAGCCTTCGGCCAGGTCGAAGCGCATCTGCCAGCCGAACACGCTGCGGGTGCCGGTGCCGGTGCGGTCGGCCTTGTCGCTGCCGTGCTCCAGCACGTGCCGCAGCAGGTCCAGGTATTGCCGCATCAGCGCACTTCCGGTGCCAGCGTGGGCGCGCTGCGCGAGCGCCACAGCCAGAACAGGCCCAGCAGGATCAACGGCGTGCTCAGCACCTGGCCCATGGTCAGCCAGCCGAAGGCCAGGTAGCCCAGCTGCGCGTCCGGTTCGCGCACGAATTCCACCAGGAAGCGGAAGCTGCCGTACAGCAGCGCGAACAGCCCGGCCACCGCGTAGCGCGGGCGCGGCCTGCGTGAATACCAGACCAGCACCGCGAACATCACCAGCCCTTCCAGCGTGGCCTGATACAGCTGCGAGGGATGGCGCGCGAACGCATCCAGCATTCCGCTGTCGAATTGCGCCTTCAGCGTCACCGCATCCATCGAGGCGAACGGCTCCGGCAACGCGTGCGGGAACACCACGCCCCAGCCCTCGAACGCCGTGCCCTGGGTGGGCTTGCCCCACAACTCGCCGCCGATGTAATTGCCGAGGCGACCGAAACCGAGCCCGGCCGGCACCAGCGGGGCGACGAAGTCGACCGTGTCGAAGAAGTGCAGGCGCTGCCGCCGCGACCACCATGCACCCGCGACCAGCACGCCCAACAGACCGCCGTGGAAGCTCATCCCGCCTTCCCATACCTTGAACAGCATCAGCGGGTTCTGCAGGAAGCTGCCGAAGTCGTAGAACAGCACGTAGCCGATGCGGCCGCCCAGCACCACGCCCAGCATGGCGTAGAACATCAGGTCGCCGAACCCGTTGTCGTCCACTCCGGGCAGGCGGCCGGCGCGCACGCGGCGGCGGCCCAGCCACCAGGCCACCGCGAAGCCGAGCAGGTACATCAGCCCGTACCAGTGGATCTTCAGCGGCCCCAGCGCAACGGCGACGGGGTCGATCTGGTGCAGGATGGGCATGCGGCTGCGGCTCCGGAAAGGGGGTCAGTTCGGGACGGTTACCACTCGCCGGCGCCGGGCACCTTGTGCGCCACCGCCTTGCGGCGCATCAGCAGGTTCAGCCACTCGACCAGCACCGAGAAACCCATCGCGAAGTAGATGTAGGGCTTGGGCACGTGCACGTCCAGGCCGTCCAGGATCAGCACCGCACCGACCAGCAGGATGAAGGTCAGCGCCAGCATCTTCACGGTCGGGTTTTCGTCGATGAAGCGGCCCAGCGGGTTTGCCGCCAGCAGCATGATCGCCACCGCGGTGAGGATCGCGAACACCATGATCGGGATGTGCTCGGCGATGCCGACCGCGGTGATCACCGAATCCAGCGAGAACACGATGTCGATCACCGCGATCTGCGCGATCACCATGCCGAACACCGCCGAGGTCTTGGTGGTGCGCGGGTCCTCGTCCTCGCCGCCGGTGATCATGTCGCGCACTTCCTGCAGGCCTTTCACCAGCAGGAAGGCGCCGCCCAGGATCAGCACCAGGTCGCGGACCGAGATGCCCAGGCCGAACAGCACGAACAGGTCCTCCGACATCCGCGCCAGGTGCGCCAGGGTCACCAGCAGCAGGATGCGGGTGATGCATGCCACCGCGATGCCCAGCTTGCGCGCGAACGGCTTGCGGTGCTCCGGCAGGCGGCTGACCGCGATCGAGATGAACACCAGGTTGTCGATACCCAGCACGATTTCCAGGGCGCTCAGGGTCACAAGGGTGAGCCAGGCATCCGGGGAAGCAAGAAAACTCAGGTCCATTCTTTACTCTTCATGTCGCGCCGGAGCGCGGTCTACAGATAGCGCGGCAACAGCAGCAGCGCCCACACCAGTGCCACGTTGATCATCAGCACGAATACCGCGGCCGAGCCCATGTCCTTGGCCCGGCCGGCCAGTTCGTGGCGTTCGGAACCGAAGCGCTCGATCACCGCTTCCATCGAGGAATTCATCAGCTCCATCGCCATCACCAGCAGGCAGCTGCCGATCAGCAGCACCTGTTCCACCGGGGTGGCGCCCAGCCACCAGCCTAGCGGGCCGAGCACGGCGAACAGGCAGACTTCCAGCCGGAACGAGGACTCGTGCAGCCAGGCAGCGCGCAGGCCCAGCATCGACCAGCGCGCGGCGCGCAGCACCCCGGCGGGGCCGCGCGGAAGGTGTCCGTACAGGTCAGCCACGCGGGCGCACTCGAGTGCTGGCGGGCATGGCGGGAAGGCGGGCTGGCATCAGGCTGCGGACATCGATGATCGAATGCGCCATTTTGCCACAGGCCCCGCTTCGAGCTTCGTTAAGCGACGCCCGCCGGTCGCAAGGGCCGTAAGCCCGGCGGTGTCCGCCTGGCCTCTTGCCGCCAGGCGGAAACAGGAACCGCCACGCTACTGCGCGCGCAGCGCCTCGATCGGGTCCAGCAGCGAAGCCTTGCGGGCCGGGTAGTAGCCGAAGAACAGCCCGGTGCTGATCGAGAACGCCGCCGCCAGCAGCACCACCCTGGCGTTCAGCTCCACGGGCAGGTTGCCGAACTTGCCGACCAGCAGCGCGCCGACCACGCCGATCCCGATCCCGATCACCCCGCCGATCAGCGAGATCAGCATCGCCTCGGCCAGGAACTGCCGGCGCACGTCGCGCGGCCCCGCCCCCACCGCCATGCGCAGGCCGATTTCCTTGATCCGCTCGGTGACCGACACCAGCATGATGTTCATGATGCCGATGCCGCCGATGATCAGGCAGATGCCGGCTACCGCGCCCAGCAGCTTGGACATCAGGTTGGTGGTGGCGGTGCGGGTGGCGACGATCTGGCTGATGTTGCGCACCGCGAAGTCGTCGTCGGCGCCGGGCTCGATCTTGTGGCGCTGGCGCAGCAGGCCCTCGATCTCGGCCTGCGCGCTGGCCAGGTTGCGCGGGTCGTCGACGCCGACCGCAATGCTCTGCACCGCGCCCGGCGGCATGCCCTGTGCGCTCGACAGCCGGCGCCGCGCGGCTTCCAGCGGCACCACCACGATGTCGTCCTGGTCCTGGCCGAAGCCGCCCTGCCCCTTCGAGCCCAGCACGCCGACCACGGTGAACGGCACCCGGCCCAGCCGCACGGTCTGGCCGATGCCTTCCTCGTCGTCGCCGAACAGCGCCTTGCGCACGGTTTCGCCGAGGATCACGGGTTTGGCGCCGCCGCCGTAATCGCCGGCGTCGAAGCCCTGGCCCTTGGCGATCTGCCAGTCGTTGATCGCGAACCAGTCCGCCTGCACGCCCTGCCACTGGGTGGAGGCGTTGTTCTCGGCGAACACCACCTGGGTGCCGCCGCGCAGCGACCCGGCGACGTACTGCACGCTCGGCACCTCGCCGCGGATGGCCTCCACGTCGCCTTCGCTCAGGCTCCAGCGGCTGCCCTGCGCCATTCGCGCACCACCCGCGCCCATGCCGCCGGCGCTGCCGATGTCGAGCCGCTGCGAACCCAGCCCGGACACCATCTTGTCGATCTCGGCCTGGGTGCCCTGGCCGATCGAAACCATCACGATCACCGCGGCGATGCCGATGATCACGCCCAGCGAGGTCAGCGCGCTGCGCATCCAGTTGCCGCGCAGGGCGAAGAACGCGGTGCGCAGGATGTCGAGGAAACTCATGCGGCCTCCGCTTCGGTCTGTTCGTGCAGCTCACCATCGCGCATCACGTAGGTGCGGTCGGCGTGGGCGGCAACGTGGGCATCGTGGGTGATCAGGATGACGGTATGGCCGTCATCGCGCAGGCGCTTGAACAGGGTCAGGATTTCCTCGCCGGTCTTGCTGTCCAGCGCGCCGGTGGGCTCGTCGGCCAGCAGGATCGGCGGCTGGTTGACCAGCGCGCGGGCAATCGCCACGCGCTGCTGCTGGCCGCCGGAGAGCTCGTTGGGGAAATGCCCGGCGCGCGCGCCCAGGCCCACCGCTTCCAGCGCCGCCAGCGCGCGGCGGCGGCGTTCGGCTGGCGGGATCTGTGCATAGCCCATCGGCATCGCCACGTTGTCGGTGGCACTCATCCGCGACAGCAGGTGGAAGCCCTGGAACACGAAGCCGATCTTGTCGCGGCGCAGCGCCGCCAGCGCTTCGGCGTCCAGGGTCGCCACGTCCACCCCGTCGCACTCATAAGAGCCGCTGGTGGGCGTGTCCAGGCAGCCGATCAGGTTCATCAGGGTGGATTTTCCGGAACCGGACGGGCCCATGATCGCGACGAACTCGCCGCGGTCGATGCGCATGTCCACGCCGCGCAGCGCCACCACCTCGGCCTCGGTGCCCGCCGAATACACCTTGCCCAGGCCATGGGTGAGGATGACCGGGACTGCCCCCGGGGCCGCCATCACTTGCCCTCCGCCGCCGAACGCTCGCCGGAGATGATCAGGTCGCCCTCCTTGATGTCGCGGCCGGAGATCTCGGTGCTGCTGCCGTCGCTGGCGCCGACCTTGAGCATCACCGGCTGCGGCTTGCCGCCGACCAGCCTGTACGCCTGCACCCGCTTGGCGCTGAGCTGCGCCTCCAGGCCGGCGTTCCACTTGCCGCGCTGGGCATCGTCGAGGGTGGACACGAACGCGCCGAATTGCTGGTTCAGGCGGTCGCGCATGCGCGCGCGCATCTGCGCCAGCATCGCCGGGTTGGCGCCGCCGCTGCCGCCGCCCATGCGCATGCCGCCACCGCCGAACAGCCGGTTGCCGCCCTGCTGCTGGCCCGACGCGCCCTGCTGCGTCTGTGCCTGCGCCATACGCTCGGCCTGGCGTTTCTGCATTTCTTCCAGCGCAGTGTCGAACGCGACCTTCTGCTGGGGGTTCAAGTCCAGCGAGCCGGCCAGCGCCTGCAGGTCCTCGCCCATGCCCGGACCGCGGTTGGCGCCATTGCCGCCGGTACCGCCGGCAGGTGCGCCCTGCACCTGCAGCTCGGCCAACGGCGAACCTTCGGCCGGCTTGAAGCGCAGCGCGGCGTTGCCGATCCGCAGCACGCCTTCGCGCTTGCTGACCTCGATCTCCGCGTTCACGGTCAGGCCCGGCAGCAGGGTGCCATCGCTGTTGTCCACGGTCACCACCACCGGGTAGGTGACCACGTTGTTGTTGGTGGTGGCGGCCAGCCGCACCTGCTCCACCACGCCCTTGAAGCGGCGGTCGGGGAAGGCGTCGGCGCTGAAGCCCACAACCTGGCCGGTGCGGACCTGGCCGATGTCGGATTCGTCGACGGCCAGCTCGATCTTCATCTTCGACAGGTCTTCGGCGATGGTGAACAGCTCCGGCGCCGAGAAGCTGGCGGCCACGGTCTGGCCGGGCTCGATCTTGCGGGTCAGCACCACGCCGTCCACCGGCGAACGGATCACCGCGCGGTCGATGTTGACCTGGGTGTTCTTCAGCGACGCGGTCTGCTGGCGGATCTGCGCCTGCGCGGCGTTGACCTGGGCGCGGGCCTGGTCGAGCGCGGCGCGCGACAGGTCATAGTCGCTGCGCGCGATCAGCTTCTGCGCGGACAGCGATTGCTTGCGTTCGAAGTCCAGGGTGGCGTTGTGCAGGCTGGCCTGCGCCTGCCGCAGTTGCGCCTGCGCGTTGGCGATCTGCGCGTTGCCCTGCTCCAGCTGGGCCTGGTAGGTGGAGGGATCGATCCGCGCCAGTACCTCGCCCTTCTTCACCGGCGAGTTGAAGTCCACCAGGATGTCGGTGACCTGGCCGGAGATCTGGCTGCCCACGGTGACCGTGGTGATGGCGCTGAGGGTGCCGGTGGCGGAGATCGCCACCCGGATGTCGCCGCGCTGGACGGTTTCGGTGCGGTAGCCGCCGGCTTCGTCTGCGGCGCCGCGCTTGCTCCAGAAATACCAGCCTGCGGCCAGCACTGCGATGGCGGCAACGGCCAGGCCGGCCTTGGGAAGGGTGCTGCGGGTACGGCGTGGCTGGCTCATGCGGGGCAGTCTGGAAGGATTGACGGATGGGAACGCACGGATGCGCGTTCGGTTGACAGCCGCGCTCCTGACCGCGCTGCCCGCGCGGCGACCGTGCCTTCAGTCCCCGCAAGCCCTTCCGAACAGGATGCTGGCGCGGGTGCCCTGCCCCGGCGTGCTGTCCAGCCGCAGCGGCCAGCCGCAGCGCTGACCCAGCCGATGGGCAATCGACAATCCCAGCCCGGAGCCGACGTACTGTTCGCCCTCGCCGCGGTAGAACGGCTCGAACGCGCGCGCCAGCGTGGCCGCGTCCATGCCGATGCCGGAATCCTCGACCTCCACGCTGCCTTCCTTCAACCGCACCACCACCCCGCCGGCATCGGTGAACCGCACCGCATTGGCCAGCAGATTGCCGAGCATGACCTGCAGCACCCGCGGCGGCGCGTGCAGCACCGGTTCCGCCTCCACCTCCAGGTGCAGCGCCAACTCCTTGTGCCGCAGCGCCGGGCGGATGCGATCGATCTCGCGCTCCACCACCTCGCGCACCACGACGTCGTCCACGCCCAGCGGTGCCTGTTCGCAGCGGGCCAGGAACAGCAGCGCGTCGATCACCGCCTCCATCCCCGCCACCGCGTCCTGGATGCGCGCCAACGAGCGCCGCGAGGCCGAAGACAGGCCCGCGTCGTGTGCGATCAGGTCGCTGGCGACCCGGATCACCGTCAGCGGCGTGCGCAGCTCATGGCTTGCGTCGCGGGTGAAATCGCGCTCGCGCTCGGCCGCATCCGGCGGTGGATCGGCAGCGATGGAGGGGCGAGGCAGGGGCAATGACATGAAGTCGGGCCGGTGTCAGTCGGCCAGATCGGCAAGCCGGTAGCCAGCGCTTTGCACGGTGTGCAGCAGCGGCCGATCGAACGGTTTGTCCATCACCTTGCGCAGGTTGTAGAGATGGCTGCGCAAGGTGTCGGAATCCGGCAGCTCGTCGCCCCAGATCTCGCGCTCGATTTCCTGCCGGCTGACCACCCGCGGCGACTCGCGCATCAGGATCGTCAGCAGGCGCAGGGCGATCGGGGACAGCTGCAGCTCGATGCCTCCGCGGGTGGCCCGCAACGACGCCGGATCCAGCACCAGGTCCCCCACCTGCAGCACTTCCGATCCCACCTGGCGGCGGTCGCGGCGGATCAGCGCATGCAGTCGCGCTTCCAGTTCGCGGATCGCGAACGGCTTGGTCAGGTAGTCGTCGGCCCCGGAGGACAGCCCGGTGAGCTTGTCGTCGAGGGTATCGCGCGCGGTCAGCATCAGGATCGGCGTGGCCTTGCGCGCCTCGCCGCGCAAGCGCTTGCACACCTCGATGCCGTCCAGCCTCGGCAGCATCAGGTCCAGCACGATCGCGTCATAGACGTTTTCCGACGCCAGCCGGTAGCCGTCCAGGCCGTCGGCCGCATAGTCGATCTCGAAGCCGCGGCTTTCGAGGTATTCGCCCACCATCTCCGAGATGTTGCGGTTGTCCTCGACGATGAGTACCAGTCCCGCCTGTTCCTGTTCGCGCATGCGCGCCTCGCTTCAATTCGCTTGCGAAACGATGCCCATTCCCCGGTGGATGCCGCGTGAAGGGCGTACCCTGCGCACCACCCGCATCCGCTTCCCACCCGCATGCCTTACGCCCGCCTGCTGCCGCCGATTCTGCTGGTGTTTTCCAACGTATTCATGACCTTTGCGTGGTACGGCCATCTGAAATACCGGGACACCGCCCTGCCCAAGGTCATCCTGGCCAGCTGGGGGATCGCGTTCTTCGAATACCTGCTGATGGTGCCAGCCAATCGCCTCGGCAGCACGGTCTACAGCGCGCCGCAGCTCAAGGGCATGCAGGAAGTCATCACCCTGCTGGTGTTCGCCGGGTTTTCCGCCTGGTATCTGGGCCAGCCGCTGAAATGGAACCACTGGGCCGGGTTCGCGCTGATCGTGGCGGCGGCGTGGCTGATCTTTCTGGAGTGACCGCGCCCACAGCAGCGGGAGCATCCGCGTGGCCGCCAGCAACGCTAGAACGGAATCCGCCCGATCAGGATGTCCCGGTACATCACCCAGTCGCCGGCGAAGGAATAGAACGGGTGCTTGAAGGTGGCCGGGCGATTCTTCTCGAAGAAGAAATGGCCCATCCAGGCAAATGCGTAGCCTGATAGCAGCGCCGCCAGCAGCCACCACGGATTGCCGCCCTTGACCGCCAGCACGATGAAACCGATGGCGAAACTGGTGCCGACGAAGTGCAGGCGCCGGCAGGTGCGGTTGCGATGCTCGCCCAGGTAGTACGGGTAGAACTCGCGGAAGCTCGAAAAGCCGGCCATCGTTTCCCATCCCCGCGGCATTCGCCGCCCTACGATTCCTTGCGCTCCGCCAGCTTGGCGCGCACCCAATAGCGATCCTGCGCGTCCAGCGATTGCCCGGCAAGACCGCCATCGGCTGCCGCCATCGCCTCCATCGCGCGGAAGCGGCGCTCGAACTTGGCGTTGGCGCGGCGCAGCGCGCTGCCCACGTCGACCTTGGCATGCCGCGCAAGGTTGGCGCAGACGAACAGCACATCGCCGAGTTCGTCCTCCAGCCGGTCGCGCGCGGCGGCATCGCCGGGATCGGCGGCCACCGCATCGAACTCGACGCGCACCTCGTCGATTTCCTCGTGCAGCTTGTCCAGCACCGGCGCCGGATCCGGCCAGTCGAAGCCGACCTTGGCCGCCCTGTGCTGCAGCTTCACCGCTCGCTGCCATTCCGGCAGGCCGCGGGAAATTCCGGCCAGCGCGGAAGTATCGGTCTCGCCCCTGGCGTCGCGCTCGGCGCGCTTGATCGCGTCCCAGTTGCGCAACACCGCGGCACTGTCGCCAGCCGCATCGGCGGTCCCTGCGGCGAACACATGCGGGTGCCGGCGCACCATCTTGTCGCAGATCGCCGCCACCACGTCGCCGAACGCGAACGCACCGGATTCCTCGGCCATGCGCGCGTGGAACACCACCTGCAGCAGCAGGTCACCCAGCTCGTCCTTGAGGTCGGCCATGTCGCCGCGGTCGATGGCATCGGCGACTTCGTAGGCTTCCTCGATGGTGTACGGCGCGATGCTCGCGAAGTCCTGCTGCAGGTCCCACGGGCAGCCGCCGTCCGGGTCGCGCAGCCTGGCCATGATGGCCAGCAATTCCGCGATGTCGCTCATGCCGGCAGCCGCGCGCGCAGGGCGATGTCGCCCAACGCAACGAAATCGCCGTTGAGCAGGGTGTCGCGCTGGTTGTAGCGGAACGGCCGGCCCTGCGGGTCGAGCACGGCGCCACCGGCGGCCTCCAGGATCGCCTGCCCGGCGGCGGTATCCCATTCGCTGGTCGGACCGAAGCGCGGGTACAGATCCATCGCGCCCTCGGCAATGCGACAGAACTTCAGCGACGATCCGCAGCCGAGCACCTCGCTGCCCGGCAGCGCGTCCAGCAGCGCCTGCGTGCGCGCGTCGCGGTGCGAACGGCTGGCGGCGATGCGCAGCGGCGCGGCGGCGGGAATGCGCGCACGGATGGCGACATCGGCATCGCCGTCGCGACGGAACGCGCCATGTCCGGGCATGCCGTGCCACAGCGCGCCGGTGACCGGCTGCTGGATCACGCCGAAGGTGGCGACGCCATCTTCGATCAGGGCGATGTTGACGGTGAACTCGCCGTTGCGCTTGATGAACTCGCGGGTGCCGTCGAGCGGATCGACCAGCCAGAAACGCGTCCATTGCCGGCGGTCGGCGATGTCGTGGCCCTTCGACTCTTCCGACAGCACCGGGATGGCGGGCGTCAGCTCCGCCAGGCATGAAACGATGCAGCGATGGGCGGCAAGATCCGCGGCGGTCAGCGGCGAGCGGTCGTCCTTGTGCTGCACCGCGAATTCGCCGTCATAGACCGCCAGGATCGCCGCGGCGGCCTGCCGCGCAATACGAATCAAGCCATCGCGGAGTACGTCATTCACCTGCATGCTGCTGCAACCATTCGCGGACCATGAACAGCGCCGCGATGCTGCGGCCTTCGGAAAAATCATCCTGCAGGATCAGCTGGCCGAGGTCGGCCAGTTTCCACGGCACCAGTTCCAGCTCCTCCGGCTCGTCGCCGGGCAGGCGCTGCGGATACAGGTCGCGCGCCAGCACCACGTGGGTCTGGTGGCTCATGTAGGTCGGCGCCAACGTGAGACTGCGCAGCACGCGCAGGTCGCGCGCACCGTAGCCGGCTTCTTCCATCAGCTCGCGGTTGGCGGCTTCGAGCGGCGTCTCGCCGGCGTCGATGCGTCCCTTCACCAGCCCCAGTTCGTAGCGGTGCACGCCGGCCGCGTACTCGCGCACCAGCAGCACGGTGTCGGCATCCAGCATCGGCACCACCGCCACCGCGCCATGGCCGCGTCCGTGCAGACGCTCGTACAGGCGGCGTTCGCCGTTGGAGAACTCCAGATCGAGCCGCTCCATCCGGTACGGGCCGGCGTCATGCTCGGTGATGCCGTGGATGACCGGCAGGCGGCGGCTCATGCGGCTGCCCCGGCGGCGATAATGGCGGAATGGAAAGCGTTCACGATGGAACCATGATAGCCGCCGCGGATGACTGGCGGGCACGCGACCTGGCCGTGCTCTGGCATCCCTGCACGCAGATGCGCGAGCACCCGCATGCCCTGCCGCTGTTTCCGGTGCAGCGCGGCGAAGGCGCGTGGCTGGTGGGCTTCGACGGCCGCCGCGTGCTCGACGGCGTCAGCAGCTGGTGGACCAACCTGCACGGCCATGCGGAGCCGCGCATCGCCGCGGCCATCGGCCGGCAGGCGCACACGCTGGAGCAGGTGATCCTGGCCGGCTGCTCGCACGCACCGGCGGTGGAACTGGCCGAACGCCTGCTGGCGATCGCCCCGCACCAGGCCGGGCGCGCGCCGCTGGCCAAGGTGTTCTACGCCGACAACGGCTCGGCGGGCGTGGAAGTGGCGCTGAAGATGGCCTTCCACTGGTTCCACAACCGCGGTGTCGAAGGGCGTACCAAATTCGTGGCGCTGACCGGCAGCTACCACGGCGAAACGCTGGGCGCGCTTTCGGTGGGCGATATCCCGCTGTACCGGCGGGTGTACGCGCCGCTGCTGCTGGAGACGCTGTTCGCGCCGTCGCCGGATGCCTTCGGTGCGCGCGACGAAGCCGCGGCGATCGCCTGCGCCGAACGCGCCGCCGACGCCCTGGCCGACCTGCTGGCTGCGCACGCCGGCGAAGTCTGCGCGCTGATCGTCGAGCCGCTGCTGCAGTGCGCCGGCGGCATGCGCATGCACCACCCGCGCTACCTGCAGCGCGCGCGCGAACTCTGCGACGCGCACGGTGTGTTCCTGATCGCGGACGAAATCGCCACCGGATTCGGCCGCACCGGCAGCCTGTTCGCCTGCGAGCAGGCCGGCATCCAGCCCGACCTGCTGTGCCTGTCGAAGGGCCTGACCGGCGGCTTCCTGCCGCTGTGCGCGGTGCTGGCCACGCAGGCCATTTACGACGGTTTCCTCGACGACTCGCGCGAGCGCGCCTTCCTGCATTCGCACAGCTACAGCGGCAACCCGCTGGCCTGCGCGGCGGCACTGGCCTCGCTGGACATCCTCGAAGGCGATGACGTACTGGCGCGCAACCGTGACACCGCCGCGAAGATGGCCGCGCTGGCGGCACCATTCAAGGCGCACCCGGCGGTGGCGGAAGTGCGTCAGGTGGGGATGGTGGTGGCCATCGAACTGCAGCCTGAGGCCGGCAACGACGAGGACGGCCACGCGGTGGAAATCGCCGGCCGCCGCGGCCTGCGCATGTACCGCGCGGCGCTGGATGCCGGCGTGCTGCTGCGCCCGCTGGGCGACGTGCTGTACTGGATGCCGCCCTACTGCATCGACGACGCGCAGCTGGAACAGCTGGCGGCGGCCACCCACGCGATGCTGGCGGAGGCATCAACGTGAATCCGACCCGCATTCCAGAGCGCCGCCGGGCGCGATCCGCGAGGGCAAACCCATGCGCCTGACCCGCAGCTTCGTCGCCCAGCCGCTGCCCGTTGGCAGCACCATCACCCTGCCCGAGGACGCCGCCGCCCATCTGGTGCGGGTGCTGCGCCTGCAGGCCGGCGATCCCTGCGTGCTGTTCAATGGCGACGGCTTCGACCGCGAAGCGCGCATCGCCTCGGTCAGCAAACGCGAGGTGTTGGCGGACATCATCGCCAGCCGCCAGGTCGACAACGAGTCGCCGCTCGCCATCACCCTGCTGCAGGGCATCGCCCGCGGCGAGAAGATGGATCTGATCCTGCAGAAGGCGACCGAGTTGGGCGTGGCCCGCATCCTGCCGGCGTCCAGCGAACGCAGCGAGGTGAAGCTGGACGCCCAGCGCGCCGACAAGCGCGTGGCGCACTGGCGGGAGGTGGTGGTGTCGGCCTGCGAACAAAGTGGCCGCGCACGCGTGCCGGAGGTCGCCCCGCCGCTCGTGCTGGCGCAGGCGGCGGCGCGGCGCGAGGGCCGCGGCTTCATTCTTGATCCGTTCGCGCCACAGACGCTGTCGACGCTGCAGGGCAACCAGCTGCGCGCGTGCACGCTGGCCATCGGCCCGGAAGGCGGCTGGTCGCCGCGCGATCGCGAACAGCTGGTGGCGGCGGGATTCGAGGGACTGCGGCTGGGCCCGCGCATCCTGCGCACCGAAACCGCCGGCATCGCCGCGATTGCCGCGCTGCAGGCGATGTCTGGGGACTTGGGCTGACACTTCCCGGCCGCCTCTGCGGCCGGGCGCCGTATCTCAGGCAGCCGCCGCCAGCGCGGCGTGCAGGTGCTGCTCCAGCGCGGCCAGGTCGGGCACCATCGCGTCGTTCTCGCCCAGGCGCACGCGGGCCAATACGCCGGCAGGCAGGTCGCCGCCATCGTCCTGCGTCGCCAGCGTCTCCTCGGTGACCGTCACCAGCCGCGGGAAGCCCTGGGTCAGCAGGGCGAAATACGGCCGCTTGGGGTTGCCGCCCAGCGCCTTCAGCACGATCACCTTGCTGCCCAGGCCGCCCTGCTCTTCGGCGATGCCCGCAAATCGCGCGAACGACACCAGCGGCAGCTGCCAGCCACGCCAGCGGATCCTGCCCAGCAACCAGTCCGGCGCGTTCTCCAGCGGTTCCGGCGCGGCGTAGGACAGCACCTCGGCGATGGTCGCGTTGGGCAGCAACAGGCGTGCGTCCGCCACCTGGATGAGCACGCCGCGGATGATGTATGCGATGTCGGACATGGAAACCTCAGGCGGGCCAGCGTTGCAGCAATTGACGGGAGATTCCGGCGAGGCTGTCCGCTTCGCCGCCGCGTGCCGCCAGCGCCTGGCTGGCGGCGGGATCGAAACAGTTTTCGGCCGACTGGCCCAGTGCGAGCCCCCCGGCCATGCGCATCGCCAGAGCAAGGTCGACCAGCGCCGGCGGCGCGCCGCTGAGCAGCAGCATGGCGCTGTCGCCCGGGCGCAGCGGGGCGAAGCGCGGCTCGCCGGCAGCCTCCACGAAATGCAGGCCGGCCGGGGCCTCGCCCACGTCGACACCATCCGGCACGACGTACACATGGCCGCGACGCAGCGGTTCGCCGGCACAGGCAAGCACCACGGGCATCTGCGCGGCCCGCTGCATCTGCCGGACCAGGCGGTCGTACTGGCCGCCCTCGATGCGCTGCCGCAGCAGCAGCGCGCGCGGGAAAGCCGCAGGCAGTCCGCCCAGCAACTGACGCACCGCGTCGGGCCCGCCGATGCCGGCCGCCACCACCACCGCGCCTTCCGGCTGGGCCAGCGCCGAACCCTGCACCGCCGGCGGTAGCGGCTGCATCGCCGCCATTTCCATGCTCAGGTCCTGCATCTCCTGCTCGAAATCGCGATCCGGTGCGCTGCCTGCCGGCGGCGCCGGCAGCACGTTGCGGTGCCCCTGCAGCTTGGCCGCCAGGTGGCGCGCCCAGCGCGCGGCTTCCCAGCCGTCCCGGCGCGCCGCCACTTCGGCATCGTCGAACAGCACCAGCAGCGACGGGTCGGCAAGCACCGCCTCGAACTTCTCCAGCGCGGCTTCGGCCACCGGGTCCAGCACCACCAACAGCGCATCCGGCGCAGCCGCGCGGACCTGCGCCTCGTCGGCGGTCGCCGGATCCAGCACCGCCGCCAGCGCTGCGCCAGCCTGCCGCAGCGCCATCTCGGTGCGGTCGCGCGCGGCCCCCGCGCGCGCCAGCACCAGCACGCGGTGCGTGTTCATTGCTCGGTTCCGGCGCCCGCGTGCTCCAGCCCCAACAGCTCGAACACGTTACGCATCAGCTCGACTTCCTGGTAGGGCTTGCCGAGGTAACGCTCCACGCCGATCTCGAAGGCGCGCTGGCGGTGCTTGTCGCCGGTACGCGAGGTGATCATCACGATCGGCACGTTGCGCAGGCGCGGGTCCGCCTTCATCGCGGTGGCCAGCTCGTAGCCGTCCATGCGCGGCATCTCGATGTCCAGCAGCATCAGATCCGGCACGAAATCGGCCATCCGCTCCAGCGCATCCAGACCGTCCTTGGCGGTCGCCACCTCCAGGCTGTGGCGCTCCAGCACGCGGCCGGTGACCTTGCGCATGGTGACCGAGTCGTCCACCACCATGACCAGCGGCACCTTTCGGTGCGTAGTCGGCACATGAACGACCGCCTCGTCGGCCAGCGCCGCCGCGGCCTGCCTGCGTACCAGCGGCGCCACGTCCAGGATCACCACCACGCGGCCATCGCCCATGATGGTGGCACCGAAGATGCCCGGCACCGACGTCAGCTGCGGACCGCCGGTCTTGACCACGATCTCGCGGCTGCCCAACACCTGGTCGATCGCCACCGCCGCCCGCAGCTCGCCCGAGCCGACCAGCAGCAGCGGCATCTGCAGGTGCCCTTCGGCACGCGCCGGCGCGGTGCCGACCAAGGTGCCGAGGTCGTGCAGCGCGTAGTCCTCGCCGCCGTAGCGGTAGCCGGCGCCCGGCTTGGCCAGGTCTTCGCGGGAGATGCGTCCGACGCCGCGCACCGAGGCGATGGGCACCGCGTACTCGGTCTCGCCGATCTTGACGAACACCGCCTGGGTGACCGCCAGGGTCTGCGGCAGGCGCAGGGTGAACACCGTGCCGTCGCCGGGCTGCGAGGCGATGTCGATGGTTCCGCCCAGCTGGCGGACCTCGCTGGCGACCACGTCCATGCCGACGCCGCGGCCGGCCAGGCGGCTGACGGTTTCGGCGGTGGAGAAGCCCGGCTGCATGATCAACTGGTCGAGTTCGACGTCGGTCAACTGCGCATCCGCGGCAATCAGCCCGCGCTCCACGCCACGCGCGCGGATTGCCGCGCGGTTGAGACCGGCGCCGTCGTCGGAGATCTGCAGGACGACTTCGGAACCTTCGCGACGCACCACCACCCGGATGCTGCCTTCTTCGTGCTTGCCGGCGGCGCGGCGCGCCTCCGGCGCCTCCAGGCCATGCGCGATGGCGTTGCGCAGCATGTGCTCCAGCGGCGCAGTCATGCGCTCCAGCACGTTGCGGTCGAGTTCGCCCTGCGCGCCATCCAGCTTGAGTTGCGCCTGCTTGCCGGTTTCGGTGGCGGCCTGGCGGATGACCCGGCGCAGGCGCGGCACCAGCGAATCGAACGGCAGCATGCGCGTGCGCATGAGGCCTTCCTGCAGCTCCGAGCTGACCCGCGACTGCTGGGTGAGCAGGGTTTCGTACTGACGGGTCAGGTCATCCATCGACCCGTGCAGGCTCTGCAAGTCGGCCGCCGACTCGGCCAGGCCGCGCGAGAGCTGTTGCAGGGTGCTGAAGCGATCGAGCTCCAGCGGGTCGAAGGCTTCGTTGCCGGTGTCGTGCTCGCGCTGGAAGCGGGCGATGATCTGCGCTTCGGTTTCCGAATCCAGGCGACGCAGCTGGTCGCGCAGGCGCAGGTTGGTCTGCTCCATTTCCTGCGCGGTGCTGCGGAACGCGGCCAGCTGCTGTTCCAGGCGGGCGCGGTAGATCGCGACTTCGCCGGCGTAGTTCACCAGCCGGTCGAGCAGGTCGGCGCGGATGCGCACCTGTTCCTGCGGCGCGCGCACGCCGACCTCTTCGTCCTCGGCGAAACCCTCCTGCCCCAGCGGCGCCGACAGCGGCTTGAGTTCGATCTTCGAGGTCGGTGCAGGCCTGGCGTCATCAGCCGACGCAAGCGCCGCCACGACCGGGCGTTGCTCGGCGCGCGCGTTGAATTCCTCGATCAGCGCCTCGGGCATGCCCAGCGCGCGGCGCGCGGCGATGCGCGTGATCATCCCATGCAGGCGATCGAACCCACGCTCCAGCAGCGGTACGCCGTCGGTGCCGAAATCGACCTTCTGCGCGGCCACCGCTTCCAGCAGCGATTCCATGGCGTGACCCAGCTCGCCGGCCGGCATCATCCCGGCCATCCGCGCACCGCCCTTCAGCGTATGCAGGTCGCGCTGCAGACCCACCACCAGTTCGTTGTCGTCCGGCGTCTCGCGCAGCTTCGCCAGCAAGCCGTCGGAATGGTCGAGCAGGTCGCCGGCTTCCTCTACGAAGATGTCGACCAGCTCCAGGTCCAGTTCGCTGGTATCCAGCGCCTCGTCCGGGTCCTCGCTCGCGCCCGATGTCGCCTGCAACGCGGCCAGCGCCGCCTGCTCCCGCGCCCAGGCGCCAGCTGCGGCGTCCGCAGCGCGACGCTCGGCTTCGGCGCGCTCGGCCTCCGCGCGGCGCGCGGCGACACGTCCGGCTTCCTGGCGTTCGGCCTCGGCGCGCGCGGCGGCGATGCGCTCGGCTTCGACGCGTTCCGCCTCGCGTTCGGCCTCGCGTCGGGCCGCTGCCTCCGCGGCGATGCGCTCGGCCTCCTGGCGCGCCGCTTCTTCCGCGGCCAGACGCTCGGCTTCCGCCTGCTCGGCGGCCAGGCGCGCGGCCTCGGCTTCTTCCGCGGCGATGCGTTCGATATCCAGGCGCGCGGCTTCTTCCGCGGCTTGGCGTTCGGCCTGTTCAGCGGCGGTACGCTCGGCTTCCAGGCGTGCCGCTTCTTCCGCGGCAGTGCGTTCGGATTCCGCTTGCTCGGCGGCCAGACGCGCGACCTCGGCTTCTTCCGCGGCCAGGCGTTCGGCTTCCAGGCGCGCGGCTTCTTCCGCGGCAATGCGTTCGGATTCCGCCTGTTCGGCCGCCAGGCGCGCGACCTCCGCCTCTTCCGCTGCAAGGCGTTCGGCTTCCAGGCGCGCCGCTTCTTCCGCGGCTTGGCGCTCGGCTTCAGCTTCCGCCGCAGCGATGCGTTCGGCTTCCGAGCGTGCGGCTTCTGCCGCCGCACGACGCTCGGCTTCGGTCTGCTCGGCGGCCAGGCGTGCAGCCTCGGCTTCCGCCGCGGCGATGCGTTCGGCTTCCAGGCGCGCCGCTTCTTCCGCGGCCAGACGCTCGGCTTCCGCCTGCTCGGCGGCCACGCGTGCAGCCTCGGCTTCCGCCGCGGCGATGCGTTCGGCTTCCAGACGCGCCGCTTCTTCCGCGGCCAGACGCTCGGCT
>NZ_SROY01000005.1:68187-185905 GCF_005862345.1 Thermomonas fusca
CAGACGCGCCGCTTCTTCCGCGGCCAGACGCTCGGCTTCCGCCTGCTCGGCGGCCACGCGTGCAGCCTCGGCTTCCGCCGCGGCGATGCGTTCGGCTTCCAGACGCGCCGCTTCTTCCGCGGCCAGACGCTCGGCTTCCGCCTGCTCGGCAGCCACGCGTGCAGCCTCGGCTTCCGCGGCGGCGATGCGTTCGGCTTCCAGACGCGCCGCTTCTTCCGCGGCCAGACGCTCGGCTTCCGCCTGCTCGGCGGCAACACGCTCGGCCTCGGCCTGCTGCGCGTGACGCGCGGCATCGGCGTCGCCGACCGACCCGGTGTCGATGAAGGGCAAGTTGGCTTCGGGCAAAGCGTCGCGCAGTGCCGCCATCCGTTCCGCCAGCGCGGCGAACATGGGCACCTGCGTCGGGCTTTCCTGCAGCGCACGGGTGGAGGCGCGCACCGCTTCGGCCACGGCGCCCAGCGCGGCGACGCCCTCGCTGCCGGCGACCGCGTGGGCCGCCAGCAAGCGCTTCACATAACCCTCTGCGGGCGCTGTGAACGCAGTGACCGACGGCACTTCGGTCATCGCGAAGGCGCCGTTGAGGGTGTGGATTGCACGCACCAGCGCATCGCTGGCGACGGTGTCGCCGGTGCGCGCCTGTGCCAGCCACGCATCGACGGTTTCAAGGTGACCGCCAACCTCGGTGCCGAGGATCTCCAGCAGCACCGGATCGACCGCAACCACCCGCGTGTCGGCCGCGGCGGCTGGCTCGTCCGCGGTACCGGCCTGCGCCGGTTCCGGCTGCGCGGCCTGGGCGATCGGCGGCGCCGACATCAATACATCTTCGCCGGCGGCCAGACGATCGGCGATGGCTTCCATCGCAGGGATATCGGTGGTGACCGCGCCTTCGCCGCGCAGCGCGGCATGCAGCTGAGGCAGCACGCCGCGGGCCTGGCCGACGTACGCGACCACGGCGTGGCTGGCCGGGCGCGAGCCGTCCAGCACGCGGTTGAGCATGTTCTCGACGTGCCAGGCGAACTCTCCCAGCACCTTGGCACCGACCAGCCGGCCGCTGCCCTTCAGGGTGTGGAACACGCGGCGGATCGGGCGCAACGTGTCGCCATCGTCCGGCGTCAGCTTCCAGGTCGGCAGCAGGCCGTCCAGGTTGTTGATCTCGTCCTCGAACTCCTCGAGGAAGATCTCGCGGATCTCGTCGTCGATCTCGTCGCCGGCCGATTCAAAGCCGGCCGCCATCGCCACCGCGGCCGGGGCGACGCTGACCGCCACTTCGGCGGGCGCGGCAACCGGCTCTTCCTCGGCAACGATTTCGCCCTGCGCCTCAACTGCCGTCCCGTCAGCGACGGCTTCCGGCACCGGCTCGGCGAACTCTTCAGCGGGCGCGGGCAGATCGGCCGGCGCCTTGTCCACGACGGGGGCAGCTTCCGGCAGCGGCCAGTAGCGCAGCGCCTCCAGGCTGGAACGAGTCTTGTCCAGCAGGTCCTGGCGCTGGCCGTGCGGATCGTGCAGGGTCTCGAGGAAATACTCCATGCTGGACAGCGCGTCCGCCAGCGTATCGAGCTGGCGTCCGCCCGGCACCTGCGCGCGCTCGATCAGCTCGACCTGACTGTAGCGGCGCAGCGCTTCCAGGTAGTCGGCCGGTTCCGGGCGCTCCAGCATCCGCATCGCCCCGGCCACTTCGGCCAGCAGGCGGGGCACGGATTCCAGCGCGGAATGGCTCCAGTCGGTTTCGACGAAGGCCACGAACGCGTTGCGCACTTCGGCGAAATTGGTCACCGCGGCGCGGGTCAGCGCGCCCATGACCTTGCGCGATTCCTGCGCCAGCAGGTCACCGGCGTCACCCTCGGTGCTGCCGCTGCCGAGCTGGGCGACCTGGTCGTCCAGCGAGTGGTCGATGTAGAGCAGCGCGCCCGCCACTTCCAGCAAGTCGTTCTCCGCCTGCGGCCGCAGGCCGCTGGCGATGTCATGGACGATCCGGCGCTGTTCCTGTACCACCCTGCGGGCGCTGTCCAGCCCGAGCATGCCCAGGGTGTCACCGATCCGGTCCAGCGCTTCGGCCTGCGGCTGCAGTTCCTGCACGTTGTCGCGGCTGCCGCGCAGGTGCAGGTCGAGTGCGTCCTTGACCTTGAGCAGGTCTTCCTTGATCGCCGTGGACACGGTGTCCAGCAGCGCGCGGTTGCGTCCGGCCAGACTGCCGCGGGCGTGCTCGAGTTCGGCTTCAGTCGGTGCGTCCAGCAGGCTCGGCAACGCTTCCTGCCCCAGCGCGGGAACGCCGCGCGCGGCACGCAGTTCGTTGATCAGCGGCAGCAGCACGATCGGAATGTCGCGGTGCCCGCCCTGCAGTCGCTCCAGGTAGTCGGGCAGCTGCACCATGCCGCGCATCAGCACGGCCAGCGCTTCGTCGCGGTCGGCGGTGGCATCTGCGCGCAGCGAGTCCGCGAGCTGCTCCATCTCGCCGGCCACCATCGCCGGGGCCCGCAGTTCCAGCATCTGCAGGGTGCCCTGCACCTGATGCAGGTGGCCCATGCAGGTTTCCATGGGCAGCGGATCGCCGGGGTTTTCGGCGAAGCCTTCGAGCTCGATCCGCGCCTGGCGCAGGGTCTCGTCGATCTCCGGCTTCACCCAGCCCAGCGCGGTGTGGTCGATGGCATCCTGCAACGCCGTGGTCATGGCGCGGCTCCGTCACGGCCCGGCGATGCGGGGCTGGCCTGGAGGGTGTTGTTCATCCCGATCCCTGTGTTCCGGCCGGCGTCAGGCGGGCAGCTTGAAGTCGGCGACCGAACGACGCAGGTCGGCGGCGAGCTGGGCCAGGTTGCCGATCGACTCGGCGGTCTGGCTGGCGCCCTGCGAGGTCTGCGCGGTGATCGACTGGATGGTGTTCATGGTCTGGGTGATGTTGGAGGCCGCGTTGGACTGCTCCTGCGCCGCCACCGAGATGCCTTCAATCAGGCCCGACAGGTCGGACGACACCTTTTCGATCTCGCCCAGCGCGGTACCGGCGTCCTCGGCCAGGCGCGCACCGGCGACCACTTCCGAGGTGGTCTGTTCCATCGACGACACCGCTTCGTTGGTATCGGCCTGAATGGTCTGCACCAGCGATTCGATGCGCTTGGTCGCGCTGGAGCTGCGTTCCGCCAGTCGCTGCACTTCGTCGGCCACCACCGCGAACCCGCGGCCCGCCTCACCGGCCGAGGCCGCCTGGATGGCCGCGTTCAGGGCCAGGATGTTGGTCTGTTCGGAAATGTCGTTGATCAGCTCCACGATCGAGCCGATTTCCTGCGAGCTCTCGCCCAGCCGCTTGATGCGCTTGGAGGTTTCCTGGATCTGGTCGCGGATGCTGTCCATGCCGGCGATGGTCTGGCGCACCACGCCGGCGCCGTTGGTCGCGATCTGCACCGAGCGGCGCGCCACCTCGGCGGAGTCCGCGGAGTTGCGCGACACCTGGTTAATGCTGGAGGCGATCTCGTTGATGCGGTCGGTGGCGGAGTTGATCTCCTGCGCCTGGTGCTCGGCGGCGTCGGCCAGGTGCATGGCGGTGGCCTGGGTTTCCTGCGCGCTGGCCGCGACCTGCACCGAGGTGTCGTTGATGGTCGCCACCAGGGTGCGCAGCTGTTCCACCGCGAAGTTGATCGAGTCCGCGATCGCGCCGGTCATGTCCTCGGTCACGGTCGCCTTCACGGTCAGGTCGCCTTCCGCCAGCGAGCCCATTTCGTCCAGCAGGCGCATGATCGCCTCCTGGTTGCGGTCGTTGAGTTCCTTGGTGGTCTGGTAGCGGACGCGCTGGGCGCGGTTCAGGGCCCACAGCAGGCCGACGATGGAGAACAGCGCCAGCACGCCGGACAGGATGCTGACCCAGACGCCGCCGATGATGCTGGTGTCCTTCAGCGAACCGAACTGGGTGAACGACGAGAACAGGCTCTCGCTGTCGGTCAGCAGCTTGTCGGAGCCGCTGGCCAGCGCGGACGCCGAGGTCTGCGCGCCGATCAGCTTGCGCGAGTCGCCGACGATCGCGTCGAGGTCCTTCTTCATGCCCTGCCACAGGGTGTTGGACTGATTGAGCGGGCCGATCGCGCCTGCCGCGCTGACCTTGACGATGTCGCCGCTGCCGTTGATCAGCGCGTTCATCTGCCGGTCGAACACCGCCGCGTCGCGGCCCAGCGCGTTCGCCGCCACCTGCGCGCCGTCGCCGCCCGCACGCAGCTCGGCGATGCGCTGCGCCATGCGCGAGCTGATGTTGGCCTGCTGCAGCGCCGCGCTCACCTGCGCGGAATTGGCACCGCCGGAGACCAGGCCGCGCAGCACTTCGTACAGCTGCGCCTGCAGCTGCGGCACCTTGTTGGTGAAGCTGTCGGCGCGGCCGGCCAGCGCCAGCACCGCTTGCTGAGAACCCAGCACTTCCTCGGCGCGCTTGGTCAGCGGATTCCAGGTCTCGGTGACCTTGCGGATCGGCGCGGCCACGTCGGCGGCGTCGCCGAAGCGGTCGTTCAGCCACTTGATGTCGCCGTCGATCTCTTCCTTGGTCGCCTTGAAGGATTCGAACGCCTGCACGTTGCCGTCGATCGCTTCCCGGCCCTGGTTGGCCAGACGCTGCGAGTTCAGCTGCAGGCGCGAGGCCGCCGAGCTGGCGCCGCCGAGACGCGAGGCCTTGGTGGTGGCGTACAGGGTGTTGCCGGCGAACACCACCAGCGAGCCGATCAGCAGCCAGATCCAGAAGTTGGTGCTGAGATTGCGGCCCTTGCCGGCGGCGGAATCCATCAAATTGCTCATTGTGCGACCTCGGCTTACTTCGGAGTTCCGCGTTTAGGCGGCGGCTTGTCGGAATTCGGGGGTGCGGGCCAGGCGCTCGAGGCTGAACACGCCCCAGTCCTGCCCGTTCATGCGGTAGGCGCGATCGACGAAATGGGCATAGCGTCCGTCCGCCAGCGCCTCGGCGTCGATGCCCTGTTCGTCGATGAAGCTGCGCTGGCCGTACAGCTCGTCGATGGTGACGGCGACGTCGCCACCGGCCTGGCGCACCACCAGCACGCGCTGGCGCTCGTGCAGCACGGTGCGCTCGCCGTCGAGGAACTGCTTGAGGTCGACCACCGGCAGCAATGCGCCGCGGATGTTGGCCACGCCCATCATCCACGGCTGCGCGCCGGGGACGTGCGTCAATGCCGGCATCGGCAGGATTTCCACCACTTCGTCGAAACCGGATGCCAGTCGGTGGCCGCCGACGCGATAGGCCACGCCGCGCCACAGACCGGGCGCGTCCAGCTGCTCCGGCAGGCCGGCAACGTGGGCCAGGCTGCGCTGCTCGTAGTCGGCCAGCACCAGGAACGGCGAACGCCGCTCGCCGGTAGCCTGCTGCACCCATTCGGCAGCCGCCTGCTCGGCCTGCCCGGCCGCAGCGACGAATGCCTCCCGATGCCCGTCTGCCTCGGCGGATTCGATCGCTTCGGCGGGTTGTTCCGCTTCGCCGTCCGCATCCTCGTCCACGTCGACATCTCCGGCGGTGGCCAGAACCGTGGCCGCCGGCATCCCGGCGGACTGCTGCGGACGGAACTTGTGCTTGTGCTTGCCGCGCTTGGCCATGGCTCAGCGCCCGAGCAGCGCGTCGATGCGCGCGACCAGTTCGCTTTCGCGCGGCGGCTTGGCGATGTAGTCCCGCGCGCCCTGACGCATGCCCCAGACGCGGTCGGTTTCCTGACCCTTCGTACTGACGATGATGACTGGAATGTGGCTGGTGTCGGCGTCGCGGGTCAATGCGCGGGTCGCCTGGAAGCCGTTCATGCCGGGCAGGATGATGTCCATCAGGACCAGGTCGGGCTTGTCGCGCTTGCAGCTGGCGATGCCGTCCTCCGCGTTGGCGGAGGTGGTGACCTGGTGGCCGTTGCGTTCCAGCAACTGAACCATGACCGCGGCTTCGGTCGGCGAATCCTCGATCAGCAGAATGCGTGCCATTGGTGCCTTACCCCCCGGTCAGGCGTTGACGTACGTGCGGATGGCGCCAAGCAGTTCTTCCCGCGTGAACGGCTTGGTCAGGTATTGCTCGGAGCCGACAATACGGCCTCGGGCCTTGTCGAACAAACCGTCCTTGGATGAAAGCATGATCACCGGCACGCTTTTGAACGTCTGGTTGTTCTTGATCAGCGCGCAGGTCTGATAGCCGTCCAGCCGCGGCATCATGATATCCACGAAGATGATCTGCGGGGCGTGGTCGGCGATCTTCGACAGCGCCTCGAAGCCGTCGGTCGCGGTGACGACCTCGCAGCCTTCGCGCACGAGCAACGTCTCCGCCGTGCGGCGGATCGTCCTGGAATCATCGATCACCATCACCCTCAAACCCTTGAGGCCGATGCCGGAATCGTCCTGCAGCGCCATGTAGTCCCCTTGCGCGATTGCCAACCGCCGCGTCTGCGCGCGTTGCGGACTACCTTTATCCAAGCCCGCGCGCGATGTGTCAAGCACCGCAATACCCGTGCGGATGGGTGGGCGTCGGTGCCTGCTACCATCCGCGCATCCCGCCCACGGATGTGCAGATGACGGCAGCCGCACCGCTTGACGTGGTGGTCGTGATGGACCCGATCGGGTCCGTCAGGATCGCCAAGGACTCCACCTTCGCCATGCTGCTGGAAGCCCAGCGGCGCGGCCACCGGTTGCATTACGTCCGTCCCGGTGGACTGTCGGTGCGCGGCGCGCGCGCGGTGGCCGCGGCGGCCTCCCTGCAGGTGCGGGACGTGCCCGGCGACCATTTCTCGCTGACCGACTGGACAGAACTTGCGCTCGGGCCGGGCCAGGTGGTGCTGATGCGCACCGACCCGCCGGTGGACGCGAACTACCTGCACGATACCCAGGTGCTGGACCTGGCGCGGCTGCAGGGCGCGCTGGTGGTGAACGACCCGCGCGGCCTGCGCGATTTCAACGAGAAGCTGGCCGCGCTGCTGTTCCCGCAGTGCTGCCCGCCGACGCTGGTCAGCCGCGACGCCGCCGCGCTGAAGGCGTTCGTGGCCGAGCATGGGGAAGCCGTGTTGAAGCCGCTGGACGGCATGGGCGGGCGCTCGATCTTCCGCGCCCGCACAGGCGAAGCCAACCTCAATGTGATTCTGGAAACCCTGACCGACGGCGGCCGCCACCTGGCGATGGCGCAGCGCTACCTGCCGGAGATCGCGCAGGGCGACAAGCGCATCCTGCTGATCGACGGCGAGCCGGTCGATTACTGCCTTGCCCGCATCCCGCAGGGCGACGAGTTCCGCAGCAACCTAGCCGCCGGTGGCCGCGGCGAAGGCCGCCCGCTGAGCGAGCGCGACCGCTGGATCGCCGCGCAGGTCGGCCCGGAGATGAAGCGGCGCGGGATGCTGTTCGTCGGCCTGGACGTGATCGGCGACTACCTCACCGAGGTCAACGTCACCAGCCCCACCTGCATCCGCGAGCTGGACGCGCAGTTCGGGCTGAACATCGCCGCGCAGCTGTTCGAGCGCATCGAGGCGCTGGCCCGGGGCTGATGCCGGCAACCGTGGCCCCCGCCGTCCCCGCCCCGCCCCGCATCGGCGAAACCGAGCGGCTGCGCGCGACCTTCGTGCTGTCCGTGCTGCTGCACGCGATGGCGGTGTTCGGGGTCGGCTTCGCGATCGAGGACGCGGCGCCGCTGCTGCCGACGCTGGACGTGATCCAGACCCGCACGCAGACCCCATTGACCCCCGCGCAGGCGGACTTCCTCGCCCAGGCCAGCAATCAGGGTGGCGGCGAACACGAACGCAGCAGCCGCCCCAGCGCCCCGCAGGCCGGCCCGCTGCCGCAGCCGAAGGACGGCCTGGCGCCGCGCCCGCTGCGCGCGCAGACGCCCGCGCCCAGCCCGCCGCCGGAGGCAAGGGTGGTGGCGTCGGCCAATGGCGACACCGCCCTGCCGACCCCGCAGGCGCGCCCCGAAATCCCGCTGGACGACGCCCCGCGCGGGCGCGAGAAGATCGAGCGCGACATCGAGATGGCGCGGCTGGCAGCCGAGATCCAGCTGCGCTCGGTGGAATACGCCAAGCGCCCGAAGCGCAAGTTCGTCTCCGCCAGCACCCGCGAATACGCCTGGGCGCAGTACCTGCGCGGCTGGGTGGACCGGGTGGAGCGCGTCGGCAACCTGAACTATCCGGATGAGGCCCGCCGCCGCCGCATCGGCGGGCTGGTGGTGATCAGCGTGGGCGTGCGCCGCGACGGCAGCGTGGAAAGCGTGCGCATCATCCGCTCCAGCCGCATCCCGATGCTGGACGAGGCGGCGCTGCGGATCGTCAAGCTGTCGGAACCGTTCGCGCCGCTGCCGCAAAGCAACGAAGACCCGGACGTGCTGCACGTCACCCGCACCTGGCAGTTCATGCCCGGCGGCGAACTGATCGACCGCTGACCGCAGGCTAGCGGTACAGGCAGTCCACCAGCCGGTTTTCGGTCTCCACCAGCGCCTCCAGCCCTTTTTCCCAAACGCTGCCGGACTGCACCAGCGGCCCGTAGACGACACTGCCCTCGTCGCCACCCTGGGCGAGCGAGAAGTCCGATTCAACGATCTGGAAACGGCCATCGCCGGCCTCGAAACGCAGCCGGCTGCGCAGCGTCTGGGCGGAGAAACTGGCGCGGAAGCCGGTCTCCACGCTGGCCAGCAACAGGCCCTGCGCCGGATCGGCGGATTCGACGACGACACCGCCCTGCCCGGCAAGGCAGCTGCCCGCCATCTCCACCAACTGCTCGCCGCTGCGCTGGATGGCGTACTGGGTGCCGCTCATGCGCAGGATCGGCCGGGCCTCCTCGCCCGCGCCGAGTTCCAGCATGCGGCCGTTGAACGGCACGTCCTCGGCCAACGCCGGCATCGCGGCCAGCGCCGCCGCCAGCCACAGGATCCGCAACTTCACATTCACCCCGGTCTGGATGGAGCCTTCGGCGAGCATATCCAAAACGCGGGCCGGCGGGGTGCCCCGCACCGCCCGCGACGGCCAGGATTCAGCGGGTAATGCCCTGCGCCACCCGTTCGGCGATGGTGAGGGCGACGTTGTTGCGCAGGTAGGCGGGCTCGATGCGTTCCGGCGCCAGCGCTTCGCCGCGCGCGAAGGCGAGCGCAGCCAGTGCGGCGACGTCCGCGGCATGCGGCAGGGCGGCCGCATCCACGGCCACCAGCCGATCGCGGAATCTCGCCCGGAGCGCGCCATCGGCCGCGGCGAAGCCGGTGCCGGCGCCGTGCCAGCCGCTGCCATCCGGCAGCGCGGCGGCAGCCGGCGCCACCACGATTTCGTCGGCCAGCGCGCGCAGGCCGCCATCGGCTTCGCATGCGAACGCGCCCAGATAGACCTCCCCCATGCGCGCGTCGATGGCGGCGATGCGGCGCTCGCCGTCGGCCCGCATCGCCAGCGCCGCCAGCGTGGACACCGGCAGCACCGGCCGGTCCAGCCCGAGCGCGATGCCTTGGGCGATGGCGATGGCCAGGCGCACGCCAGTGAAGGCACCGGGGCCGCGGCCCACCGCGATGGCATCCAGCTGCGAGCGCGCCACGCCGGCCTCTGCCAGCAGCGCCTGCGCCCACGGCAGCGCCAGTTCGGTGTGCCGGCGCGGAGCGATTTCAAAGCGTTCGTGCACCTGGCCATCGACGTACACGGCGACCGAGCAGGCCTCGGTGGAGGTTTCGAAAGCGAGCAGTCTCATCGTTCAATTATCCGCGAAGAACGCCTGCACATCCTTCACCTCACGGGTGATCGGCAGCGGCGGCAGCGACTCCAGGAAGGTCCGGCCATAGGTTTTCCCCAGCAGGCGCGGGTCGCACAGCACCAGCACGCCGCGGTCGGTTTCGGTGCGGATCAGCCGGCCAGCGCCCTGCTTGAGCGCGATCACAGCCTGCGGCAGCTGTTCGTCGCGGAACGGATTGCCGCCGGCACGGCGGATCGCGTCCAGCCGCGCCTCGAACACCGGGTCGTCCGGCGCGGCGAACGGCAATTTGTCGATGACAACCACGCTCAATGCATCGCCGGCCACGTCCACCCCTTCGCGGAAGCTGGCGGTGCCCAGCAGCACGCCGTTGCCGGACTCGCGGAAGCGCTGCAGCAGCACGTGGCGCGGCTCGCTGCCCTGCACGAACAGCGGCCACGGGCCGCCCTGCAGTGCCTCGGCGGCTTCGCGCAGCGCGCGGTGCGAGGCGAACAGCAGGAACGCGCGGCCGCCGGAGGCTTCCAGCACCGGACGCAACGATTCCAGCAGGGCCATTCCAAAGTCGCGTGACGCCGGCTCCGGCAGGCCCTTCGGCAGGTAGCACAGCGCCTGCCGGTCCCAGTCGAACGGGCTGGGCTCGAGCAGTTCGCGGGCGTGCTCGACGCCGAGGCGCTGGGCGACGTGGTCGAAGCGCCCGGCCACCGCCAGCGTCGCCGAAGTGAACACCCAGGCCGCGTTCGAGGCCTCGCGATGGGCGCGCAGCGGCGCCGCCACGTCCAGCGGGGTTCGCTGCAGGCGAAAGCCGCGTGGGGTGAGTTCGTACCAGTGCACAGAAACGGGGTCCACAGAAACGGTGTCAGGTTCACTTTCCGGGACGGTTTTTTGCGATGCCAAACAAACGCCATCGGAAAGTGAACCTGACCCCGTTTCACCCGTTTCGCCCTCCTCGCCCAGCCAGCGCTGCAGCCGGCCCAGCTGGTCCTGCGCGCGCACGTGGCAGGCGTCGAAGCCCGGCGCGGCCTGGCGCAGCGGCGCCACCACCTCGCGCAGCGCCGTCAGCGACTGCACCAGCGCGTGGAAGGCCGGCTCGATGTCCACTTCGTCCAGCGCCCGCCAGGCGGTGCCGCGCAGCGGCAGGTTGTCCATCGCCGCACGCAGCGCGCGGGTGGCGGCTTCCAGCGCCCGTGCCGGCTCCTGCACCGCGGCCAGGGCGCCCGGCACCTCCTTGCACTCGGACACCGCATCGCGCGCCAGTTCCACCAGCGGGCGCGCGCCCAGTCCTTCGCCGAAGAACTGCGCGGCCAACTCCGGCAGCTGGTGTGCCTCGTCGACGATGAACGCCTGCGCACCCGGCAGGATTTCGCCGAACCCTTCCTGCTTCAGCGCCAGGTCGGCCAGCAGCAGGTGGTGGTTGACCACCACCAGATCGGCCGCCTGCGCGCGCTGGCGCGCCTGCACCACGAAGCATTCGCTCCAGAACGGGCATTCGGTGCCCAGGCAGTTGTCGGCGGTGGAGGTGACCAGCGGCAACAGCGGCGAATCCTCCGCCAGCGATTCCAACTCCGCCATGTCGCCGCTGCGGGTGCGCCCGCTCCACGCCACCACGCGCTGGAACTGGCTGATCTGCTCGCGCGATGTGAAGCGCGGCTCGCCCTTGGCCTGCTCCATCCGGTAGCGGCACAGGTAGTTGGCGCGGCCCTTCAGCAGCGCGGTCTTCAGGCCGATGCCGAGCGCGTCGCGCACCCGCGGCAAGTCGCGCAGGTAGAGCTGGTCCTGCAGCGCGCGGGTGCCGGTGCTGACGATGGTCTTCATCCCCGACAGCAGCGCCGGCACCAGGTAGGCGTAGGTCTTGCCGGTGCCGGTGCCGGCCTCGGCCAACAGCACCTCGCGACGTTCGAATGCATCCGCCACCGCCACCGCCAGCCGCTGCTGCGCCGGGCGCGGACGGAAACCGGGCAGCGCCTGCGCCAGCGCCGAATCTTCGCCCAGCGCGTCGCGCACGGCCCGGCCCAGCCGCGAGTCGGTGGCCGCCATCGGGCTCACTGCACCGGTCGCGGCGCCGGCGCGTCGGTCGGCGGCAGCTGCTTGGCCGGGTCGCCGCCACCGAAGAAATCACGGATCGCCTGGCCGGCGCGCTCGAGCGGATTCTGCGACCCGTCCGCAGGCGGCAGCGGGTTGCCGAATTCGTCCAGCTCCGGCGGCGGCACGTACGGGCAAGGCTGGTAGGGCGGCGCGTAACCGGCCACGAACGGCAGGTGACGCGCGCCGGGGCAGTCGCCGTCGGTGCTCTGACCGTCCAGCACCCAGCGCCAGTCGACGCCTTCGCTGGACAGCCGCAGCGGCGCGCTGGGCAGGCGCGCAAACATGTCCGACCACACCCGCATGCCACCGGTGGCGCCGTACAGGCCGGTGGACTTGTTCTGGTCGTTGCCCACCCAGACCACCGCCAGGTGGTCGCCGGTGTAGCCGGCGAACCAGCTGTCGCGGCCATCGTTGCTGGTACCGGTCTTGCCGGCCGCCGACAGCCGGCCAAGCCCGTCGCGCACCAGCGCGTTGCCGGTGCCGGATGTCACAGCGTACTGCAGCGCGCTGCCGACCAGCCGCGCTGCCACCGCGTCGCCCTTCTGCGCCGGCGGGGCCTCGCTGTCGTAGCGCTTGATGGTGCGGCCCTGCGGATCCAGCACGCCGCGCACCGCGTGCAGCGGCTGGATTTCGCCGCTGGAGGCAAGGAACTGGTACAGCTGGGCCATCGCGTACGGGCTCTGGTCGACCGCGCCGAGGATCAGCGACGGCTGCGCTTCGGATTCGATCCCGGCCAGGGTGCGGATCAGTGCCGCCAGCCGCTGCGGCTGCACCTCCATGCCCAGCCGCACCGTGGCCTGGTTGTAGCTCTGCGCCAGCGCATCCATCAGCCGCACGTTGCCGTGGCTGCGGCCATCGGAATTGCCGGGTTTCCAGTTGCGGCCGCGGCCGAGGCCGACGGTCACCGGCGCATCGCTGATGATGCTGGCCAGCGACCACTTATCCGGCTGCGCCAGCGCCAGCAGATAGACGAAGGGTTTGAGCAGCGAGCCGACCGGGCGCCGCGCATCGACCGCGCGGTTGAAGCCGGGCTCGGTGAATTCGCGGCTGCCGACCACCGCCAGCACGTCGCCGTTGTGGACATCGGTCACCACCAGCCCGGCCTGCAGCGGCGGCCGGCCCTTGGTCGACAGCGACTTGAGCGTCCGCGCCACCGCGCCTTCGGCATACCCCTGCGCTGCGGGCGCCATGCCGGTCATCACCGACAGCCCGGCGCCGGACAATTTGTCGGCCGGGTAGTCGCGCGCCAGCTGCTTGCGGACCAGGTCCACGTAGGCCGGGAAGCGGTTGGCGGCCAGGTTGCCGGCGCTGGTGGTCACGCCCAGCGGCGCCTTCACCGCGCGGCGGTACTCGGCGTCGTCGATCAGGCCGGTTTCGTGCATCTCGCCCAGCACGAAGTTGCGGCGCTCCAGCGCGCGCTCCGGGTTGCGCCGCGGGTTGTACCAGGACGGCCCCTTGACCATGCCGATCAGCAAAGCGGTCTGCTCGGAGGACAGGTCCTTGAGCTCGCGCCCGAACCAGAACTCGGAGGCCGCGGCCACGCCGCGTATCGCCTGCGCGCCGCGCTGGCCCAGGTCGACCTGGTTGAAATAGGCCTCGAGGATGGTGCGCTTGTCGTAGCGCGCCTCCAGCAGCAGGGCGAACAGGATTTCCTTGACCTTGCGGGTGTAGGTCTGCTCCTTGCCGATGCCGAGCAGGCCGCTGCGCGCCAGCTGCTGGGTCAGGGTGCTGGCGCCCTGGCGGGTGTCGCCACCGGAGCGCACGTTGACGAACACCGCGCGCAGCATGCCGCTGACATCGATGCCGATGTGGTGGTTGAAGTCGCGGTCCTCGACCGCCTGCAAGCCGGTGACCAGCAGTTCCGGCACTTCCTCGATCCGCACCAGCCGGCGCTCTTCCTGGTTTTGCCCGTACAGGGTGGCGATACGGGCGGGATCGAGGCGCGCGCTGCGCAGGGCGCGCTTGGCCTGGGCGTCGCGGATCGCCGCCACCCGGCCGCTGGAAAGGGTCACTTCCAGCACTGCCGGCGCCACCCGCCCGTCGACGTCGTTGTAGCCGCGGCTGGAGATGCGCCAGCGCGCGCCGTTGCGGGCGTAGCTGCCTGCGCGGCGGCCGTCGCCGTCGCGATAGGAGGCCGCATCCAGTTCGGTCTTCAGGGTCTGCGCGTCCATCGCCACGCCCTGACGCAGCACCAGCGGACGCGCGTACACGCGGGTCGGCACCTGCCAGCGCAGCTTGCCGAAGCGCTCGCCGACCTGGTGGTTGAGATACAGCAGGTAGGGGATCAGGAAGCCCAGCAGCAGCGCCGCCGCGGCCAGCCCCCAGGTCAGCAGACGCCGGCGCCAGCCGGACCCGCCGCCGCCCGCATCGCCACCATCGTCCTTTTCGTACAGCTCGTCTTCTTCGTCTTGGATGCGGGGCATTGGCTGGCGGTCGGCCGCTGGATGCGACAATGGCGTTGGCCCCGAGTCTAGCGCAGCCGCCTGCGCGGCCATGTGCGGATTTCCCCGATTCTTGTGCAGGAGTTCAGCCGCATGCCCGTCCCCGTCGAAGCGCGCTTCTGGATCCTGCGCGCGCTCGGCCTGTGGCGGCGCGGCTGGGCCAGCCTGCGCACGCGCGGACCGGCCGCCACCTGGCGTCGGCTGGCGCTGCAGTTCCGGCGCGCGCCCGCCAGCGCCCGCGCGCTGTACCTGCCGCCAGCGGCGCCGTTCGCGCCGTTCACCCTGCCGACCGCGGAAACGCCGCGGGCCAGCATCGTGATCCCGGTTTACGGCGCCTTCGCGCACACGCTGGCCTGCCTGCGCGCGATCGCCGCGCATCCGCCGCTTGCGCCGTTCGAAGTGATCGTGGTGGACGATGCCTCGCCCGACGATTCGCTGGAAAAGCTGCGCGCGATCGGTGGCCTGCGCGTGCATGCACGGCCGGCCAACGGCGGTTTCATTGCCGCCTGCAACGACGGCGCGGCGCTGGCTCGCGGCGAGTACCTGGTGTTCCTGAACAACGACACCGTGCCGCAGCAGGGCTGGCTGGACGCACTGCTGGCCACCTTCGGAACCGTCGCGGACGCCGGGTTGGTGGGCGCCAGGCTGGTCTATCCGGATGGCCGCCTGCAGGAGGCCGGCGGGGTGGTATTCGCCGACGGCAGCGGCTGGAACTACGGCCGTTTCGATGACCCGAACGGTTGTCGCTACGGCTACCTGCGCGACGCCGACTACCTCAGCGGGGCCGCAATCGCGATTCCGCGCGCGCTGTTCCAGCGATTGGGCGGCTTCGACACCCGCTACGCGCCGGCCTACTACGAGGACACCGACCTTGCGTTCGCAGTGCGCGCCGCGGGACTGCGCACGCTGTACCAGCCCGCGGCAACCGTGGTCCACGACGAGGGCACCACCTCGGGTACGGACCTCTCCGCCGGTCCGAAGGCGGCGCAGCTGCGCAACCAGAAGGTGTTCGCCGACAAGTGGCGTGAAGCGCTGCAGCGGCAGCTGCCGCCGGGCACCGAGCCGACGCCGGCGCTGCTGCATCGCGGCCGGCGGCAGGTGCTGCTCATCGACGCCCTGACCCCGCAGCCCGACCGCGACTCCGGCTCGCTGCGGCTGGTGGAACTGATGCGCCTGTTGATCGAAGAGGGCGCGCACGTGGTGTTCCTGCCGGCTGGCGGCAAGCCGGATGGCGACTACACGCGCGCGCTGCAGGCACTGGGCGTCGAGTGCTGGCACGCGCCGGAGGCGGCGCGGCTACCGGCCTGGCTGCGCGAACACGGGCCGCGCTTCCACGCTGCGATGGTCAGCCGCCATTACATCGCCCGGGAATTTTTCCCGCTGCTGCGCCGGTATGCGCCGCAGGCGCGGCTGCTGTTCGATACCGTCGACCTGCACTACCTGCGCGAGCGCCGCGACGCCGAACTGGCCGGCGACGCCGCCGCCCTGCGCGCGGCCGGCCGCACCCGCACACTGGAGTTGGCGCTGATCCGCGAGGCCGATGCCAGCTTCGTGGTCAGCGCGGTGGAACGCGCGCTGCTGGCGCAGGACGCGCCCGGCGCGCGCGTCGAGATCCTGTCCAACCTGCACCGGCCGGCCCCGCCCGGTCCCGGCTTCGCCAGCCGCCGCGACCTGCTGTTCGTCGGCGGCTTCCGCCATCCGCCGAACGCGGATGCGGTGCGGTGGTTCGTCGAGGCCGTGTTCCCGCGGCTGCGCGCCGCGCGTCCGGACATCGCCTTCCACTGCATCGGTGGCGATGTCCCCGAGGCGATCGCGCGGCTGGGCAGCGCCGCCGGCGTGCATGTCCACGGCCATGTACCGGACCTGCAGCCCTGGCTGGACGGCTGCCGCATTTCGGTGGCGCCGCTGCGGTTCGGCGCCGGCGTCAAGGGCAAGGTGAACCAGGCGATGGCGCACGGCCTGCCGGTGGTCGCCACCGGCTGCGCGGTGGAAGGCATGCATCTACGCGAAGGCGATGACGTGCTGGTGGCCGACGAGGCCGAGGCATTCGCGCAGGCGCTGCTGCGGCTGTACGACGACGAGGCGCTGTGGATGCGCCTGGCCGCAAACGGCCGCGCCAACGTGGCCCGCCATTTTTCCGCCGACGCCGCGCGCGCGGTGGTGCGGTCGCTGTTCCTGGACTGAAGCGGGCCCGGTTGCCGGCGGCGCAGACCGATCCTCGCGCCGTCAGCGCAGCTTCTCCAACCGCGCCGCGAATTCACCCAGACCCGGCGTCTGCGGATCGAGGGTGCGGGCCTGTTCCAGCGCGCGTCGCGCGTCGGCGGTGCGGCCCGCTTCGAGGCGCTCGCTGCCGACTGCGATCCAGCGCTGCGCCAGCCGTCGGCGCGCTGTCGCCAGACCCTCGTCTGACGGCGCCAGCTGCCGCCATGCGTCCAGGCAGACCAGCGCGCGGCCGAGGTTGTTGTCGCGCAGGGCCTCGGCATTGCATTCGCGCGCGGCCGCCAGCAGCGCCGTCGATGCCTGCAGCACGCGCGGGTCGCGCGGGGCCAACGCGCGCGCCTCGCGCAGGCGATCCCAGGCACTGTCACCGGGAGGCGTGAGCCAGTCGCCGCGGGCGCGGGCGCGCTCCATCTGTTCCAGCAGGCGGGCAACGCGCGCGCGGGTTTGCGGCGTCGTGGCGGGCAAGACCGGGTGCGGTGGGCTGCGCTGCTCGCCGCGCCGCTGCCGCTGCGCCTGCTGCAGGTGCGCGGCGTCCACGCCCGCCGCCTCCGCCAGCGCCAGCAGGCGCGCGACCTTCGCCGCGGGCGCCGTGGCCGCCGCGCGCAGCAGCGCATCGCCCAACGGCGCAGCGCAAGCCTGCGGCAACGGCCCGGCCTGCAGCTGGCGCAGCTGGTCGCAGGCCTGCGCCGCGGCTTCCAGCCGGCCGCGCGCCAGCAGCTGGCGGATGTGCTGGCCGCGCGCCTCCAGCGCCCGTGCCAGGCTCGCGTGCAGCGGCGGCAGCGCGGCGTGGCCGGGATCGAAATTTTCCGCGCGATGCAGCAGTTCCGCCGCCTGCAGCAGCTCGCCGCGCGCCAGCATTCCGCCGGCCGGCTTCAACAGGTCTTCCAGCGCGTCCTCGCGGCCTTCCAGCGCCGGCTGGCTGCGCGGCTGCGCCTGCAACACCTGCTGGTACAGCGGCAGCGCAGCATCGGAACCATCGTCCAGATGGCCGGCCGCCTGCGCGGCGCGCGCGCGCGCCAACAGCTCGTCGATGCCAACGGCCTGCGCCCGCATGGCCTGCAATCGCGCGGCCAGCGCATCGACCCGCGCCTTCGGCGCCTGCAGCTCGCGCGCCAGCTGCAGCGCGGCGTGCGCCTGCGCGGTATCGCCCTTGTCGGCACCGGCTTCGGCGCGCGCCAGCGCCGCCAGCGCCACCCGCGCCAGCCCATCGCGGGCTTCCAGCTGATCCGGCTGCAGCGCCAGCGCCGCCTCGAACAGTTCGCGTGCACCATCGCCCTGCGCATCCGTGAGTCGGCCGGCCTGCAGCGCGACCTCGGCGCGCTGGCGCAGGGCGTCGTAGCGCGGATCCGGCCACAGCCAGCGGCCCAGCGCATCGCGATATGCGAACACGCCCAGCAGCCCCAGCACCAGAACCGCGCCACCTGCGATGGCGGCGATTCGCGCCGGCTCCGGCCATGCCTGCCAGCGCGCCCGCATCGCCGCGCGTCGCGCCGGCACCGAGGCGAAGCGCTTCATGCGCGGCGCGCGGACTCGATGCCGGGCAGCGACTCCAGCCGTGCCAGCAGCAGGCCCAGCTGCTCGTAATCGGAGACCCGCACCTGCAGCCGCACCCGCACGCGGCCGCTGCCGCCGCGCATCGGCTCGGTGTGCAGGCCGAGCGCATGCACGCCGACCTGCGCCACCAGCGTGGTGATGTCCTTGAGCAGCCATTTGCGCTCCACCCCTTCGATGCGGATCGCCACGTCCTGGCCGCCGCGCCGGTTCCCCCACTCCACCGGCAGCACCCGCGCCGGCTCCTTGCCGGCCAGTCGCAGGAACGCGGCGCAACCGGGGCGGTGCACGCTGACCCCGCGGGCGCGGGTGAGATAGCCGACGATGGCCTCGCCCGGCAGCGGCTGGCAGCAGCGCGCCACCTGCGCCAGCAGGTTGTCCACGCCCTGCACGGTGACCGCGCCGGCGCCGGGCGCCGCCGGCGCCACCGGCTTGGCCGGCAACGCGGGCAGCGCCGGTTCGGGTTCCTGCGCCGCCTTTTCCAGCTCCAGCAGCGCGCGGCCGATCTGGTTGGGGCCGACGTCACCCAACGCCACCAGCACCAGCAGGTCGTCTTCGGCCTGCGCGTTGAACCTGGCGAGCACCGGGGTGAGGTCGGCGTGCAGCAGTCCCATCCGACGCAGGTCGCGCTCCAGCAGCTCGCGGCCTTCCTTCAGGTTCTGGGCGCGGTCGAGCTTGTTGAACCAGGCCCGCACCTTGTCGCGCGAGCGGCCGCTGGCCAGGAAGCCGGCGCTGGGCTGCAGCCAGTCGCGGCGCGGCGCGGCCTCCTTGCCGGTGAGGATCTCGACGCGCTGGCCGGTCTTCAGCACCTGGGTCAGCGGCACGATCCGGCCATCCACCTTGGCGCCACGGCAGCGGTGGCCGACCATGCTGTGGACGGCGTAGGCGAAGTCGAGCACGGTACCGCCCTGCGGCAGGTCGATCACTTCGCCCTTGGGCGTCAACGCGTACACGCGGTCTTCGATCAGCTCGCTGTCGATGCCCTGCAGCGGCGCGGCTTCGCCTTCGCCCGCCGCCTCCGCGGCCTGCTCCAGCAGCTTGCGCATCCACGCGATGCGCTTGTCCATCGCCGCGCCGCCGGCGCTGCTGCCCTCCTTGTAGCGCCAGTGCGCGGCCACGCCGAGTTCGGACTGCGCGTGCATCTCGCGGGTGCGGATCTGCACCTCCACGGTCTTGCCTTCCGGGCCGATCACCGCGGTATGCAGCGAGCGATAGCCGTTCGGCTTGGGCCGGGCGATGTAGTCATCGAATTCGCTCGGGATCGGCACCCACAGCGCGTGTACCAGCCCCAGCACCGCGTAGCAGGTGGGAATGTCGTCCACCAGCACGCGCAGCGCGCGCAGGTCGTAGAGTTCCTCGATCGGCAGCGCCTTGCGCTGCATCTTCTTCCAGATGCTGTAGATGTGCTTGGGCCGGCCGGCCACGTCGGCGTCGATGCCGTGCGCGGCCACCGCGTCGCGCAGCTGCGCACGCACCGCCTCGATGTAGCGCTGCCGGCCGCTGCGATTGTCGTCCAGCGACTGCGCGATGCGCAGGTAGTCCGCGGCCTGCAGCAGGCGGAAGGCCAGATCCTCCAGCTCCCACTTCAGCTGCCAGATGCCGAGGCGGTTGGCCAGCGGCGCGTGGATGTCGCGGGTCATCAGCGCCAGCGCGCGCTGCTCGTCGGCCGGCAGCCGCCACGCCGCACGCATGCGCGAAAGCTGGCGGGCCAGCACGATGGGCACCACCCGCAGGTCGCGCACCAGCGCCAGCAGCAGCCGACGCATGCCTTCCGGGTTGCGGCCGCCGCCGTGGCTGCGGTGCAGCGCCCACACCCGGCTGGCGGCGCGCTGGCCCTCCAGCAGCACGTGCAGGCGCTCCGGCACTTCCACCTGTGTCTGCGCCGCCATCGCTTCGATATCGATCAACGAATCCAGCAGGGTGGCGGCCAACACCTCGGCGTCGGCGTTGAGCGAGGCGAGGATCGACAGGGTGTCGGCCAGCACTTCCGGGCGGTCGCGCATCGGCGCGCCGGCCTCGGCATGGGTGCGCCAGCAGGCGACCAGCGGCGCCGGCAGCGCATCGGCGGGCACGCGCGCCAGCGCGTCGGTCCAGGTGAGGGTGGCGATGGCGGGAACGGACATGTTTCTACAGTAGCGGGAGGTACCTGAAGCGGCCAGCAGTCAGCGCCGCGCACCGCTTGCGCCAAGCCGTTCCACCCGCGCGGCCAGCCGCTTCGGCGAGATGCCGCCCTTGGCGCCCAGTTCCTGCGCGAACAGCGACACCCGCAGCTCCTCCAGCTCCCAGCGCAGCGCTTGGGCCTGCGGGTCGGCCGGGTCGGCGGCGGCCAGCGCGGCGGTGAACGGCGCCAGCTCCAGCATGCGCTGCTGGTCGCGCACCGGGTCGCGCTGGGCGCGTTCGGCGCGCAAGGACATCGCCTTCAGCCAGCGCGGGTATTCGACCAGCGTCGGCGCCGGCACGTCGCGCAGGAAGCCCGGCGCGGCCAGCGCCCCCAGCTGCGCCTGCATGTCGTCGAGGTTGGCGCGCGCCCAGCCGATCAGCTTCGATTCCAGCTTGGCGCGCACTTCGGCCACCAGCGACAGGATGGTTTCCGCCTGCTTGAGCCGCTGCATGGCCTCGCCGAACAGTTCCCGCGCGATGGCATCGCGGCGCTGCGCGAAGGCTTCGGCGTCGCGCACCTCCAGCAGTCCGTCGGCGGTGAGTGCTTCAAACGCGCCATCCACCAGGTCGGCGCGCAGGCGATCGCGGGAAAGGGGGTCAGAGTCACTTTTCCAGCCCTGCTTCACGGCCTTGCCACCGTGGCGAAGGAAAAGTGACTCTGACCCCCTTTCCTCCGCCGACTCGATGGCGGCGTACAGCAGCGAGGTCTTCGGCTGCACCGGCAGCTGCCGGCGCGCCTGCTTCAGCTTGTCGGCCAGCGCGATTGCCAGCAGCCGGCGCACGCCCTGCGGGTGCAGCCGCTCGGCCACCTCGCGCTGCGCGTGCAGCGCCAGCGACACCGAATCGCCATCGTCCTGCAGCGCCGGATACGCCGGCACGCCGCCGGCTCCGGGCACCGAGGCGGGAACGGGCGTTTCGGGGAACGCGGTCATGCCCGCCTGCGCCATGCCCTGCGCCGCCTGGCGCGCGAACGCCTGCGCCGCGCGCTCGCCGAAGCGGCTGCGCAGCCCGGCGAGATCGCGCGATTCGGCCAGCACCGCCTTGCCGTCCAGCAGCCGCAGGTTGGCGCGCAGGTGCGGCTCGATGGCGGCGGCATCGAAATCCGGCGCGGAGACGTCCACGCCGGAGAGCTTCTTCAGGAACCTCGCCAGCGCGCCCTCGATCGCATCCGCGTCCGGCTGGGCGAAGGCTTCGGCAAACGCGCGGGCGAAATCCGGCGCCGGCACGAAGTTGCGTCGCAGCGCCTTCGGCAGGGTGCGGATCAGCGCCGTCGCCTTGTCCTTCACGAAGCCCGGCGCCAGCCACGACAGCCTTGCTGCATCCAGCGCGTTGAGCAGGTGCAGCGGCACCGCCACGGTCATGCCGTCGTCCACCGCGCCCGGCTCGAAGCGGTACTGCACCGCCAGCCGCGCGTCGCCCAGCGCGATGTAGGCCGGGAAGCGCGCGGCGTCGCTCTGGTCGGCCACCAGCAGGTCATCGCGCGACCACTCCAGCGCGGCCTTTTCGTCCTTCGACAGTTTGCCGAACCATGCATCCAGCGCCTGGGCGTTGTGCACGTGCGCGGGCAGCCGGTCCAGATACCAGCGCGCCTGCCAGTCCTCGTCCACCACCAGCCCCACCCGGCGCTGCTTGGCCTCTTCCTGCTGCGCCAGTTCCAGCGTGCGCAGGTTGCGCGCGAGGAAGGCGCTGCGGGTGTTGATCTCGCCGGTCAGCAGCGCCTCGCGCACGAAGATCGCGCGGCTCTCCTCGGGAAACAGCGCGCCGTAATGGATCGGCCGCTTCGGCGCCAGCACCAGTCCGAACAGGCTGATCTGCTCGCTGCCCAGCACCCGCCCCTGCGCCCGCGACCAGTGCGGATCGTGCTGGCGTCGCGCCAGCAGATGCGGCAGTTCGGCGATGACCCAGTCCGGCTCGATGCCGGCATTGGTCAGCGCCCAGACCTTCTCGGTGTCGAGCAGGTTGGCCGACAGCACCCACGGCGGCGGCTTCGACGCCAGCTTCGAGCCGGGGAACAGCTGGAACTTGCGCCCGCGCGGGCCGTCGTACATGCCCTTGTCGCCGCGATTTCCGATCTGCGTGGGCAGGCCGGCGATCAGGGCGCGGTGGAGTGCCGCGAAAGGAAAAGCGGGGTCGGCGGAAAGGGGGTCAGGTTCACTTTCCGCGGAAAGTGAACCTGACCCCCTTTCCGGCCACAGTTCTTCGCACTGCAGCTTCAGCTGCCGGTGCAGCTCCCACCACTCGCGCAGTCGCAGGAAGCCGAGGAAATTGCGATCGGCCCACTTGCGCAGCTGCGACTGGGTCATTGCCTCGTGCGCTTCGCGGTAGGCCTGCCAGAGCTTGAGGATGCCGATGAACTCCGACTTGGCGTCAGCGAACTGCGCGTGCGCGGCATCTGCTGCGGCGCGGGCATCGGACGGACGCTCGCGCGGGTCCTGGATGCCGAGGAAGCTGGCAATCACCAGCATCTCGCGCACCACCCCATGCGCCTGCGCGGCCACCAGCATGCGCGCCAGCTTCACGTCCACCGGCAGTTTCGCCATTGCCTTGCCGATGGCCGTCAGCTTGCGCTGGGCATCGACGGCACCCAGTTCGCCCAGCTGCTGCCAACCGTCGGCGATCGCGCGCGGATCGGGCGGCTCCAGGAACGGGAAGCTTTCGATACTGCCCAGACCCAGCGACAGCATCCGCAGGATCACCCCGGCCAGCGCGGCGCGGCGGATCTCCGGATCGGTGAATTCCGGCCGCGAGGCGAAATCCGCTTCCGAATACAGGCGGAAACAAGTGCCCGGCGCGATGCGACCGCAGCGGCCGGCGCGCTGGTTGGCGCTGGCCTGCGAGACGTCCTCGATATGCAGGCGGTCCAGCTTCTGCCGCGGGCTGTAGCGCTTGACGCGGGCCACGCCGGGATCGACCACGTAGTGGATGCGCGGTACCGTCAGCGAGGTCTCGGCCACGTTGGTGGCCAGCACGATGCGACGCTGCGGGCCCGGATGGAACACCCGGTCCTGGTCCTTGGCCGACAGCCGCGCGTACAGCGGCAGCACTTCGGTATGGCGGTACTTGCGCTTCTCCAGCGCCTGGTGTGCGTCGCGGATCTCGCGCTCGCCGGGCAGGAAGATCAGGGTGTCGCCGATGCCCTTGTCGCGCATGATCTCGTCGCAGGCGGCGACGATGCCGTCGATGATGCTGCGCTGTCCGCCCTCCTCGCCTTCGCCCTCCAGCGGGCGATAGCGTATCTCCACCGGATAGCCGCGTCCCTCGACGCCGACCACCGGCGCGCCGCCGAAGTGTTCGGCAAAGCGGGCGGTGTCGATTGTCGCCGAGGTGACGATCAGCTTCAGGTCGGGGCGCCTGGGCAGCAGCTGCCTGAGATAGCCCAGCAGGAAATCGATGTTGAGGCTGCGTTCGTGAGCCTCGTCGATGATCAGGGTGTCGTACTTCGACAGCCAGCGGTCGTTCTGGATTTCCGCCAGCAGGATGCCGTCGGTCATGAACTTGATCGCGGTCTGCTCGCTGACCGCATCGTTGAAGCGGACCTGGAAGCCGACCGTGCCGCCCAGTGGCACCTGCAGTTCCTCGGCCACGCGCCGCGCCACCGACCGCGCGGCGATCCGGCGCGGCTGGGTGCAGCCGACCAGGCCCGCCGCTCCGCGCCCGGCCAGCAGGCACAGCTTGGGCAGCTGGGTGGTCTTGCCGCTGCCGGTTTCGCCGGCGATCACCACCACCTGGTGTTTGCGGATCAGTGCCACGATCTCGTCGGCGTGCGCGGCGATCGGCAACGTCGCATCCACCGTGGCCGCAGGCAGCGCGGCGACGCGGCGCTCACGTTCGGCGCGCGATGCTTGCAACTTGCCTGCGAACGCCTCGCGCATGCCCGCATCGCCCGGCTTGGCCTGCCAGCGCGCCAGCAGGCCGAGCAGGCGGCCGCGGTCGCGGGTCAGCGCGCCATCGATGTCGCGGCGGGCCCGATGCAGGGCGTCGGCGGGTGCCGGCTTGATGTTCGGTTCGTCAGACACCATGGTTCCAACAACGTGTTTGTTCGCCTGCAGACGGGCGCAGAATCCGCGTATTGTCGCCGCAAGTTCCCCCCGAAGCGTGTAAAGGAGTCCGCCATGCCCAAGAGCAAGACCCCCAGCAAGCCCGCGAAAGCCAAGGCCCCGGCCGCCAGCGCCGCCGACATCGACATCGGCATCAGCGCCAAGGACCGCGCCGCCATCGCCGACGGCCTGTCGCACTTCCTCGCCGACAGCTACACGCTGTACCTCAAGACCCACAACTTCCACTGGAACGTGACCGGGCCGATGTTCAACGCCCTGCACGTCATGTTCGAGACCCAGTACACCGAGCAGTGGACCGCGCTGGACGAGATCGCCGAGCGCATCCGCGCGCTGGGCTTCAACGCCCCCGGCAGCTATTCCGAATTCGCCCGCCTGTCCTCGATCCGGGAAGAACCCGGCCTGACTGCCGCGCCGGCCTGGCACGACATGGTGCAGCAGCTGGTGGACGGCAACGAAGCGGTCTGCCGCACCGCCCGCAAGATCCTGAAGGTGGCCGATGCCGGCGGCGACGACCCTACCGCCGACCTGCTGACCCAGCGCCTGCAGACCCACGAAAAGTACGCGTGGATGCTGCGGTCGCTGTTGCAGTAGGCGCCCCGCAGCGAGCAGGTCCGGAGGGGAGTCGCCGCACCGGGGCCATTCCAACCAAGCGAGTATCGGGGAGCGACTTGGAATGGCTCCGGTGCGGCGACTCCCTGCGAGGTATTTCCGGCTGCGATTGCGCCCGAACACGCAAAAACCGACCGCAGACCGGGAAGATGTCCGATGACGGCATCGCCCCGCTTGCTACCCTTGTGGCATGTCCGACCCCGCTCTAGACACCCTTCGCCGCATTTTCGGCCACGACGCCTTCCGCGGCCGCCAGCAGGAGATCGTGACGCGCGTTGTCGACGGCGGCGACGCGCTGGTGCTGATGCCCACCGGCGGCGGCAAGTCGCTGTGCTACCAGCTGCCGGCGCTGCTGCGCGACGGCTGCGGCGTGGTGGTGTCGCCGCTGATCGCGCTGATGCAGGATCAGGTGGACGCGCTGCGCCAGCTGGGCGTGCGCGCCGCCTTCCTCAATTCCAGCCTTGACGGCGCCGAGGCCGCGCAGGTCGAGCGCCGGTTCGCCGCGGGCGAGCTGGACCTGCTCTACGTCGCCCCCGAACGCCTGCTCACCCCGCGCTTCCTCGGCCTGCTGGAGCGCGCGCGGATCGCGCTGTTCGCGATCGACGAGGCGCACTGCGTGTCGCAGTGGGGCCACGATTTCCGGCCCGAATACCGCCAGCTCACCCTGCTGCACGAGCGTTGGCCGGAGGTGCCGCGGATCGCCCTGACCGCGACCGCAGACGCCCCCACCCGCCGCGAGATCGTCGAGCGGCTGGCGCTGCAGGACGCGCAGCAGTTCGTCAGCTCGTTCGACCGCCCCAACATCCGCTACAGCGCGGTGGCGCGCGACGACGGCCGCCGCCAGCTGTTCGATTTCCTCGACGGCCATCGCGGCGAGAGCGGCATCGTCTACTGCCTGTCGCGGCGCAAGGTGGATGCCACCGCCGAGCTGCTGGCCGGGCAAGGCTATCCCGCGCTGGCCTACCACGCCGGGCTGGATGCGGTCACGCGCGCCGCACGCCAGCGCCAGTTCCTGCGCGAGGATGGCGTGGTGATGGTGGCCACGATCGCCTTCGGCATGGGCATCGACAAACCCGACGTGCGCTTCGTCGCCCACCTCGACCTGCCCAAGTCGCTGGAGGGCTACTACCAGGAAACCGGTCGCGCCGGCCGCGACGGCGACCCGGCCGAGGCCTGGCTGGCCTATGGCATGGGCGATGCCGTGCTGCTGCGGCGGATGATCGAAGAGGGCGATGCCAGCGACGAACGCAAGCGGCTGGAGCACGGCAAGCTGGACGCGCTGATCGGCTATGTCGAGTCCACCGGTTGCCGCCGGCAGACCCTGCTGGCGTATTTCGGCGAAGCGCATGCCGGCGCCTGCGGCAACTGCGACAACTGCCTGCACCCGCCGCGCACATGGGATGCCACCGAGGCCGCGCGCAAGGCGCTGTCCTGCGTGTACCGAACCGGCCAGCGTTTCGGGGCGGCGCACCTGGTGGACGTGTTGCGCGGCGCCGACACGGCCAAGGTGCGCCAATTCGGCCACGAAAGCGTCAGCACCTATGGCATCGGCAGCGACCTCGACGCCCGCCAGTGGCGCGGCGTGTTCCGCCAGCTGCTGGCAGCCGGCCTGCTGGAGGCCGATCTGGAAAGCCATGGCGCCCTGCGCCTGACCGCCGAGGCCACCCCGCTGCTGCGCGGCGAGCGCAGCCTGCACCTGCGCATGGAGGCGCCCAAGGCGGAACGGCGGCGGTCGCGCGGCAGCGGCGAGACGCGTGCCACGCCCGCACCACTCGATCTGCCCGAGGACGCGGCGACCCGTTTCACCGCCCTGCGTGCCTGGCGCGCGGAAGTGGCGCGGGCACAGAATCTTCCCGCCTACGTGATCTTCCACGACGCCACCCTGCGCGCGATCGCGCTGGCCCAGCCGCATGACCTTGATGCGCTGGCCGGTATCGGCGGCGTCGGTGCCGCCAAGCTGGAACGCTACGGGCACGAGGTGATCGCCACGCTGGCCGCGGCCTGAGAAGCCGGGCCACTACAATGCGTACATGCGCATCGGCCCCCACCTGATCGACCCGAAGGTGATCCTCGCGCCCATGGCGGGCGTGACCGACAAGCCGTTCCGGCTGCTGTGCAAGCGCCTCGGCGCCGGGCTTGCGGTGTCGGAGATGACCATTTCCGATCCACGCTTCTGGAACACCAGCAAGTCGCGCACGCGGATGGACCATGTCGGCGAACCGGACCCGGTCAGCGTGCAGATCGCCGGCACCGACCCGGCCGCGCTGGCCGAGGCGGCGCGCTTCAACGTCGACCACGGCGCGCAGATCATCGATATCAATCTGGGTTGCCCGGCCAAGAAAGTCTGCAACGTGCTGGCAGGCAGTGCGCTGATGCGCGACCCGCCGCTGGTGGCGCGGATCGTGGCAGCGGTGGTGGCCGCGGTGGAGGTGCCGGTGACGCTGAAGATCCGCACCGGCTGGAATGCGGACAACAGGAACGCGCCGGAAATCGCGCGCATCGCCGAGGACGCCGGCATTGCCGCGCTGGCCGTGCATGGCCGCACCCGCGACCAGCATTACACCGGGCAGGCCGAGTACGACACCATCGCCGCGATCAAGGCGATGCTGAAGATCCCGGTGGTCGCCAACGGCGACATCGACTCGCCGCAGAAAGCCGTCTTCGTGCTTGCGCGCACCGGCTGCGATGCGGTGATGATCGGCCGCGCCGCGCAGGGCCGGCCGTGGCTGCCGGGCCACATCGCCCACTTCCTGGCCACCGGCGAGCAGCTGCAGGAGCCTTCGCCGGCGCAGGTGCGCGACATCCTGCTGGGCCATCTCGATGCCCTGCACGCGTTCTATGGCGAAGAGATGGGCGTGCGCATCGCCCGCAAGCATCTGGGCTGGTATGCGAAGGACCGGCCGGAAAACGCGGCGTTCCGCGCCGTGGTCAACCGCGCGCAGAGCGCCGACGAACAGCTGCGGCTGACCCGCGACTATTTCGACGCGCTGGCCGCAGGCGTCGCGCCCGCGCTGCCGGCCGCGGCCTGAGCGCCGCGGCTCAGGCGGCTGCGGCTTCGCCCGTATCGCGCGCCAACGGCAGCATCCTCGGCGGGACTTCCGCCAGCACCTGCCCCAGATGCGACAGCAGCCGCAGGGTGCCGTCGGCTTCTTCGACCAGCGCGCTCAGGCTTTCCACCCAGTCGCCGTCGTTGGCATACAGCAGGCCATCGTGCTGCAACAGCGCGGCGCGATGGATGTGTCCGCAGACGATGCCGTCCAGCCCGCGCCGGCGCGCATCGTCCAGACCGGCGCGAACGAAACGCCCGATGTAGCGTTCGGCGGCGCCGCTTTTCGACTTCAGGAATTCCGACAGCGACCAGTAGCGCAGCCCCAGCCGAGTGCGCAGCGCGTTCAGCCACTGGTTGCCGGTGAGGATGCGGTAATACAGCCAGTCGCCGAATTTTTCCTGCAGGCTGCCGAAGTGCGTCACCGCGTCATAGTCATCGCCGTGCGCCACCAGCAGGCGACGGCCGTCGGCGGTGACGTGGATCGCGCGCCGGCGCAGCTGCATCGCCGGCAGAACGAGGCCGCAGAAGCGGCGGATCGGGCGGTCGTGATTGCCGGGGATGTAGACCAGCTCGGTGCCGCTCCGGTTCAGCGCGTGCAGCGCCTCCACCACCCGGTTTTGGGCAGCGCCCCAGCTGGCGCGGCGCTGCGCCAGCCACCACAGGTCGACGATATCGCCCACCAGGTACAGCCGCTCGCAGCGCAGGCCGTCGAGGAAGTCAGCCAACTCGGCGGCATGGCAATGGCGTGCGCCCAGATGCACGTCGGAGATGAACACCGCGCGACGGAGCGGCGAGTGGGCCGGCACGGGCAGCCGCGGCAACGCCGCAACCGCAGCTGCGAGCTCGCCGTTGCGGGTCGGCGCGCCCACCTATCCGGCCACGTCCGCCACGACATCCACTGCCGCGCCGAGATAGCGCTGGCGCTTCTTCGGCCGCATCCGCTGGATGTCGACCTCGATCAGCCCGTCCACGGAATCGCTGAAATCGGGATCGACGCCGAAGGCGAGGAAGCGTGCCCCGCCCGGCTCGCACAGCTCGACGTACTGCTTGTAGAGCATCGGCACCTGCGCGCCCAGCGCGTCGAGGTTGGCCTTGAGCACGCGCAAGGCGGTATCGGCGTCCAGCGCGGCATCGCCGGGGTCGGCGGCCTCGTAGTGGTACGGTCGGCGCGACACCGCATCGCCCTGCGGGCCGCCGTGCCAATGCGCGTAGTGGGCGACGATCTGCGCACGCGCCGCCGCCGGCAGCGCGGCGCTGATCGAGACCGCGCCGAACAGGTAGCGCACCCGCGGATGCGCGCGCAGGTAGGCGCCGATGCCCTGCCAGAGATAGTCGATGCTGCGGCTGCCCCAGTATTCCTGTGCCACGAAACTGCGCCCCAGCTCCATGCCCTGCGCGATCCGCGCCAGCGCGTCCTCGCCGTAGTCGAACAGGCTGGCGGTGTAGAGCCCGCGCAGGCCGTGCCCGGCCAGCACCGGCGCGCCGCGGGCGATGCGGTAGGCGCCGGCGATCCTCGCCGCGGCTTCGTCCCACAGCACGATGTGCTCGTACCAGCTGTCCCAGGCATCCAGATCGAGGCGGCGGCCGGTGCCCTCGCCCACCGCGCGGAAGGTCAGCTCGCGTAGCCGGCCGATCTCGTGCAGGAGCGGCGAATCCACCGCCAGCGTGCCCACCCGGATCTGCTTGCCGTCGCCGGTCCGGCCGAGCAGGCGCAGCCCGGCCACCGCCGTGCCGACCAGCGCGGGATCGCCCGCTGCAGCCACCGGCTCGGGGCCGCGGTTGCCCGCCTGCTCCATGCGCTGTCGGCGGGTGCCCAGTGCGTACAGCTCGCGGCGGATCTGGCGCAGCAGGACCGCGTCCCCGGCATCGGCCGGGATCGCGCGCGGCGTGCCTACCCGCAGCAGCACCCGGCGGGCGCGGCGGGCGAACATCTCGCGCGCCAGCAGCGCCGTGCCCACCGGCTTGAACAGCGCCGAAGCGCCGTAGAACAGCATCGAATTGCGCGCATCGATGCGCACCGGCAGCACCGGCGCAGCGCAGGCGCGGGCGAAACGCAGGAAGCCGCGCCGCCAGCGGCCGTCGCGGATCCCGCGCGGGCCCAGGCGCGAGACCTCGCCGGCCGGGAACACGATCACGCATTCGCCGCGGGCCAGCGCCGCGCGCACCGCGCGCAGGCTCTCCGGCGCCGGTCGCCCGCCGAGGATGCGCACCGGCAGCAGCAGCTCGCCGAGCCCGCCCAGCGCGGACAGGAAGTCATTGGCGACGATGCGCACGTCGCGCCGCACCTGCCCCACCAAGTCCAGCAGCGCCAGCGCATCCAGCGCCCCGGACGGATGGTTGGCGACGATCAGCAGCCGCCCATGCGCCGGAATCCGCGCCCGGTCCGCATCGCTGGCCTCGTACCCCGCCCCCAGGTGGCGCATCGCCACGGTGACGAAGTCGAAGCCGCGCACATGCCGGTTGGCGGCGAGGAAAGCATCGATCTCGTCCAGCCGCGACCAGCGCGCGATGCCGCGCAACAGCGGCCTGGCCAATACCGCCCGGCGGCCGCGGAACCAGTGCGGGAAACGCTGCTGCAGGCGCTGTTCGAGCTGGATCATCGCGATGGGTCGCCGCCGTATTGGGCAACAGCCTGCGTGGCAACCGGGACAGTCCGGTTTCACGCGGATTACCCGGCGGTGACGGCACGCTTAACGCGCGCCCAATACCCCACTGGCCGGAAACAGGGCAGGATGCACATCCAGCCGTGTCGCTGTATCATGCGCACCCATCTTTTCATCCGAATGCAGGGATATAAGAAATGTCCAGCTATCTGTTCACTTCCGAATCGGTCTCCGAAGGTCATCCGGACAAGATCGCCGACCAGATCTCCGATGCGGTGCTGGACGCCATCCTGGCCCAGGACAAGCAGGCGCGCGTGGCCTGCGAGACGCTGGTGAAGACCGGCGCGGCGATCGTCGCCGGCGAAGTGACCACCAGCGCGTGGGTGGACATCGAGGCGCTGGCGCGCAAGGTCATCAACGACATCGGCTACGACAATTCCAGCGTCGGCTTCGATGGCCACACCTGCGCCATCATCAACATGCTCGGCAAGCAGTCGCCCGATATCAACCAGGGCGTGGACCGCAAGAAGCCGGAAGACCAGGGCGCGGGCGACCAGGGCCTGATGTTCGGCTATGCCTGCAACGAAGCCCCCGAGTTCATGCCGGCGCCGCTGTACTACAGCCACCGGCTGGTGGAACAGCAGGCCAAGGTGCGCAAGAGCGGCAAGCTGAAGTGGCTGCGCCCGGACGCCAAGTCGCAGGTCACCCTGCGCTACGACGGCAACACCGTGCTGGGCCTCGATGCGGTGGTGCTGTCCACCCAGCATGACCCGGACATCAAGCAGAAGGACCTGATCGAGGCGGTGCGCACGCACATCCTCGCCCCGGTGCTGCCGAAGAAGTGGCTGGAAGCGCTGCCGAAGAACAAGGTGCACATCAACCCGACCGGCAAGTTCGTGATCGGCGGCCCGGTGGGCGACTGCGGGCTGACCGGCCGCAAGATCATCGTCGACACCTACGGCGGCATGGCCCGCCACGGTGGCGGCGCGTTCTCCGGCAAGGACCCCTCCAAGGTCGATCGCTCGGCCGCCTACGCCGCGCGCTACGTGGCCAAGAACATCGTCGCCGCCGGCCTCGCCGACAAGTGCGAAGTGCAGGTCTCCTACGCCATCGGCGTGGCCCAGCCGACCTCGATCTCGGTCACCACCTTCGGCACCGGCAAGGTCGGCGACGACGTGATCGAGAAGCTGATCCGCGCGCACTTCGACCTGCGTCCGTACGCGATCACCCGCATGCTGGACCTGGAGCACCCGATCTACCAGCCCACCGCCAGCTACGGCCACTTCGGCCGCAAGCCGAAGGAAATCAGCTACACCGACGGCGAGGGCAAGAAGCACAAGGCCACTGCCTTCTCGTGGGAGAAGACCGACAAGGCCGAGGCCCTGCGCAAGGCGGCGAAGCTGAAGTAAGCCGTACTTCGACCAGGCGATACGCGAACGGGCCGCAGCGATGCGGCCCGTTTCCGTTGGTGCAGCCGGGATCGCAGAAACCCGGTGGCGCGTCGCTCACGCAGCCCCGGCGCGGGCGGAGGTCTGACTGCTGTCGCTCAGTTCGACCAGGCCTTCCCGGAGCGACACCTCCAGGTCCTGCGCCAGGATCCGGTCCAGCGCGCCGATGTCCGGGATCCTGTCGATGCAGACCCAGCAATCCCGCGACTTGCGCTTGCCCAGATACAGGGCGGCATCCGCCAGCTGCACCAACTGCTGCCAGGTGATTTCCGCCGGCTTGCCGCTTTCCATTCGCGGGTAGGGCACGATGCCACTCGTGCAGGTCACGTCCAGCGAAGCACCGCCCGGAATGACGAAAGGATCACTGGAGACGGCCGCGCGGATACGCTCTCCGATCCTGCACGGCTCGCCGGCATGGGCCACGCGCGCCACCAGCAGGAACTCTTCGCCACCCCAGCGCACCAGCATGTCGGTGTCGCGGATGGCGTCCTTGATCCGGCGCGCGAACTCCACCAGCACCCGGTCACCCGCCTCGTGGCCATGCTGGTCGTTGATCCGCTTGAAATGGTCGATGTCGAACAGGCAGAACGCGATCGAATGCGCGTCGCCTTCCTGCCCGGCCCGCTTGACCAGGCCGATCTCGCGCCCGACGTTGTGCTCGAAATAGCGCCGGTTGCGCAGTCCGGTAAGGCCGTCCTCCAGGCTCATCGAGCGGAACTGCCGGGCCAGCTTGCGGTTGTGCAGCAGGCGCAGCACGATGACCAGCAGCACCAGCAGCAGGATGGCGACGGTTGCCGCCGCCAGCAGCCGCTGGGTGGCAAGTTTCTCCTGCTCGGCGCGCTTCAGCGCCTGCTCCTTTTCCAACAGCTGGGCCACCAGCTTCGATTCGAGTTCGAGCCGGCGGAGTTCGGTGTGAGAGGCCGCACGGATCGCACTCTGCTTCAGCTGCGGCTCCAGCGTCCGCACGAACAGTCGGTGCAGGCCCTCCAACCCCGCCAGCCGCCAATCGGGCGGCGCCATGACGGCCAGGCGCTTGTACAGGTCGAGACGGACCTCCAACGGCGTCTCCGGGGAGAAGTCGCGGCATGCCGCCAGCGCCGCCTGCCCCTCCAGCTTGAGCTGCACCAACTGCTGGTAACAGCCAAGATAGGCGGTATCCGTCTCGGTGCTGGGCGGGGTTTCGCGGGACTCCCGCAACCACTGGCGCGCCTGCGCCGTGCGCCCCAGCTCCACCGCGGACAGGGCCGAGAACACCAGCACGCCCTGGCGCAGGTTCTTCTGGCCCGGGGCGACCTGGCCGAACCAGTGCAGTGCCCTGGCGTAGTCGTGCAGGTGCAGCGCGTGTGCCACGCCCGCGTTGAACTGGGTCATGGCGATGACGCTGTCGAAATAGCCCGCATCCTCCGCGTATTGCCGCTTCATCGCGCGGAAACGCGCAATCGCGTCCTCCTGCAGCGCGATGCCCTTGTTGATGTACGCGCGGTCGCCATGCACCACGTAAAGGGTGGCGGTATTCAGGGTCACGTCGATCAGCGTTTCCGGCCGTGCCTTTTCGGCCAGCTTCAGGGCACGTTCGTACGACTGGAACGCGGCGGCGATGTCCCCGGTTTCGGATTGCGCCCAGGCGGCCGACGACAGTGCCTGGGTGGCAATGTCGATGTCGCCCGCCTTGATCGCATCGGCGTGAATTCCCAGGAGATCCTTGGTCTGGCGCCTGCCTCCCGCATCGCTGATGGTGGCGCAGACGAGTCGGTACTGGAAATCGAAGGCGGCCGGCTTGCTCAACCGGCAGTCCGCCCTGGCTAGCGCGTTGTTGCCGGCCTGGTAGTGCTGGATGGCGCGTTCGGAGACCAGCTGGTAGCGACGCACGGGATCGGTGATGCTGGCGAGCTGACGCTCCAGCCATTCGATTCGCTGCGGATAGGTCATCCTGGCGAATTCGGCGGGAATCTTCGGCTGCGCTTCCAGCGCCTTCACGGTGATCGCCCCGTCCGCCGCCCTCACGGGCAGCGCGAGCATCAATGCGATACACGCAGCGGACGTCCAGTGCATGGCCGGGTCATGACCAGCAAGTGCCTGCGGTCAGTCTGGCGGGTGGGCCAAGGGCACGCAAGCCACGCGCCCCGCTCATCCTGCCGGCCGCGTAAAATGGCCGGATGCCCCTCCTCCAATTCCAGAACGTCGACTTCAGCGTCGGCGGCCCACTGCTGCTCGAACAGGTCAACCTGACCATCGAACCCGGCGAACGCGTCTGCATTGTCGGCCGCAACGGCGCCGGCAAATCCACCCTGATGCGGCTGATGGCCGGCGACATCAAACCCGACGACGGCGAGCTGCGCGTGCAGGGCGGCGTGGTGGTCGCGCGGATGGCGCAGGAAGTGCCGCAGGACACCCACGGCAGCGTGTTCGACGTGGTGGCCGAGGGGCTGGGCGACCTGGGCGCGCTGCTGGCACGCTTCCACCACGCCGTGCACGACGGCGACATGGATGCGATGGCCGACGCGCAGGCGCAGATCGAAGCGCAGCACGGCTGGGACCTGGATCGCCGCGTGCAGCAGGTGCTGGAGCGGCTGGAACTGCCGGAGGACGCGGATTTCGCCGCGCTGTCCGGCGGCATGAAGCGACGCGTGCTGCTGGCACAGGCACTGGTGCGTGCGCCCGACATCCTGTTGCTGGACGAACCCACCAACCACCTCGACATCGAGGCGATCGACTGGCTGGAAGGCTTCCTAAAATCCTTCAACGGCAGCATCGTCTTCGTCACCCACGACCGCAGCTTCCTGCGCGCGCTGGCCACCCGCATCGTCGAGATCGACCGCGGCCAGGTCACCAGCTGGCCCGGCGACTACGACAACTACCTGCGCCGCCGCGAGGAACGCCTGCACGCGCAGGCGCAGGAGAACGCGCGCTTCGACAAGCTGCTGGCGCAGGAAGAAGTGTGGATCCGCCAGGGCATCAAGGCCCGCCGCACCCGCAACGAAGGCCGGGTGACCGCACTCAAGACGATGCGCCGCGAGCGCGCCGCGCGCCGCGAACTCACCGGCAAGGTGAAGATGGAGGCCGCCAGCGCGCAATCTTCCGGCAAGAAGGTCATCGAGATGACCGGGGTGTCGCAGGCGTTCGGCGACAAGGTGATCCTGCGCGATGCCAGCACCGTGCTGCTGCGCGGCGACAAGGTCGGCATCATCGGCCCCAACGGCTCCGGCAAGTCGACCCTGCTGAAGATCCTGCTGGGCGAACTGATGCCGGATACCGGCACGGTGGCGATGGGCACCAACCTGCAGATCGCCTATTTCGACCAGCACCGCAGCCAGCTGGACGAAACCCGCAGCGCGCTGGAGAACGTGGCCGGCGGGCGCGACTTCGTCGAGATCAACGGCAGCCGCAAGCACATCATCGGCTACCTGCAGGAATTCCTGTTCAGCCCGGAACGCGCGCGCGCACCAATCACCCGCTTGTCCGGCGGCGAGCGCAACCGCCTGCTGCTGGCGCGGCTGTTCGCGCAGCCGTCCAACCTGCTGGTGATGGACGAACCCACCAACGACCTCGACGTGGAGACCCTCGAGCTGCTGGAAGAACTGCTGCTGGACTACCAGGGCACCCTGCTGCTGGTCAGCCACGACCGCGATTTCCTCGACAATGTCGTCACCAGCACGCTGGCGCTGGAAGGCGGTGGCCGGCTGGGCGAATACGTCGGCGGCTACAGCGACTGGCTGCGGCAGCGGCCGCAGGCGCAGATGCAGCTGCAGACAGCAGCGGCAGCGGCCCCGGCAGCGCCTTCCGCGCCCCCCCCCGCGAAGATAAAGCTCAGCTACAAGGACCAGCGCGAACTGGAGCTGCTGCCAGCGAAGATCGAGCAGCTGGAAACCGACATCGCCACCCGCAGCGCCGCCATGCAGGATGCCGCCTTCTACAAGCAGGAAGCCGCTGCCCAGCAGCGCGCGAATGTCGAATTGGCCACGCTGCAGGCCGAGCTGGACGCCGCCTACGCGCGCTGGGAAGCGCTGGGCGGCTGATCCGTCAGTCGCAGCTGCCGTCCACGCTGCAGGCCGCACCACCCGTTGCCGGGCCAGGCACGGGTTCCGCCGCCAACATCGCGATCTGCGCACCCAGCATCAGGTCCTCCACCTGACCGAAGTGGTGCTGGCGCAGGCGGCCGACGCGGTCGACCAGCAGCAGCGTCGGCGTGCCGCGCATGCCGTAGGCGGCCATGGTGCGCGGGATCGCGCCCGCCTCGGACGCTGCATCCACGCCCACCGGGAAGCCGATCCGGTATTCGTGCAGGAATGCTTCCAGCGCCACCGGCGTCATCGCCGCATGGTGTTCGAACACGGTGTGCAGGCCGATCACCTCCACATCCTCGCGCGCGAACACCTGCCGCACCCGTTGCGCCTGCGGCAACCCGTGCGAGACGCAGCCGGGGCACAGCATCTGGAATGCCTCGATGACCACCACGCGACCGCGCAGCGCGGCCAGCGACAGCGGCGCGGGCGCGTTGAACCAGCGTGAAACCTGCCATTCCGGAGCTTGCGTATCGATCGCCATGCGTGCCTCGCCGCTGCAACGCGGCCAGTCTGCGCCCGCACGGCGGCAGTGGCCAGCCATCGCTACCCATGGCTCCATCGCGATGCTGCGATACAATGCGCGACCGCCGAGGGGCGCTGCGATGGAGGCCGGGTCCAACCCCGCCGACCACCAGGCTCGGCGATGTCCAACAACGGCGCCCGTGACCGCATCCACCGCACTCACGGAGTTTCACCATGAACGCTGTTGCCAGGACCTTCTCGACCGAGGGCGATTACAAGGTCGCCGACATTTCGCTGGCCGACTGGGGCCGCAAGGAACTCGACATCGCCGAGCACGAGATGCCGGGCCTGATGTCGATCCGCAAGCAGTACGCCGCCACCACCCCGCTCAAGGGCGTGCGGGTGACCGGCTCGCTGCACATGACCATCCAGACCGCGGTGCTGATCGAGACGCTGAAGGACATCGGCGCCGACGTGCGCTGGGCGTCCTGCAACATCTTCAGCACCCAGGACCACGCCGCCGCCGCGATCGCCGCCACCGGCACCCCCGTGTTCGCCTGGAAGGGCGAGACGCTGGAGGAATACTGGGACTGCACGCTCGACGCGCTGACCTTCACCCTGGCCGACGGCACCCTGACCGGCCCGGAACTGGTGGTCGATGACGGCGGCGACGTGACCCTGCTGATCCACAAGGGCTATGAGCTGGAACAGGGCGACGACAGCTGGGTCAATTCGGCCTCCGGCAGCCACGAGGAGCAGGTGATCAAGAACCTGCTCAAGCGCGTCGCCAGCGAGCGTCCCGGCTACTGGACCCGCGTGGTCAAGGACTGGAAGGGCGTTTCCGAGGAAACCACCACCGGCGTGCACCGCCTCTACCAGCTGGCCGAGAAGGGCCAGCTGCTGGTGCCGGCGATCAACGTCAACGACTCGGTCACCAAGTCCAAGTTCGACAACCTGTACGGCTGCCGCGAGTCGCTGGCCGACGGCCTCAAGCGCGCGCTGGACGTGATGCTGGCCGGCAAGGTGGCGGTGGTCTGCGGCTACGGCGATGTCGGCAAGGGCTCGGCGGCCTCGCTGCGCGCCTATGGCGCCCGCGTCATCGTCACCGAGATCGACCCGATCTGCGCGCTGCAGGCGGCGATGGAAGGCTTTGAAGTCACCACCGTCGAGGACACCCTCGGCCGTGCCGACATCTACGTCACCACCACCGGCAACAAGGACATCATCACCCTGGCCCACATGCAGGCGATGAAGGACCAGGCCATCGTCTGCAACATCGGCCACTTCGACAACGAGATCCAGGTCGATGCGCTGTACGCCAGCGGCGCGGTGAAGACCAACATCAAGCCGCAGGTGGACAAGTTCACCTTCGCCAATGGCAACAGCATCTTCCTGCTGGCCGAAGGCCGGCTGGTGAACCTGGGCTGCGCCACCGGCCACCCGAGCTTCGTGATGTCGAACTCGTTCTCCAACCAGACGCTGGCGCAGATCGACCTGTGGGCCAACAAGGACGCCTACGAGGCCAAGGTCTACATCCTGCCGAAGAAGCTGGACGAGGAAGTGGCGCGCCTGCACCTGGAGAAGATCGGGGTAAAGCTGACCCGGCTGACGACCGAGCAGGCCGACTACCTCGGCGTGTCGACGGACGGCCCGTACAAGCCGGAGCACTACCGCTACTGATCGCCTTCCGGCGGCGGTGACAACGACGGGCGCCGCAAGGCGCCCGTTTCCGTTGCGGGACTAGCCCAACCGCGCCACCTGTTCGGCGTACGACTTGCGGGTCTGCACGAACAGGTCGAACGGGAATCGGGTCGACACGCCTTCCAGCGCCGTCCCCAGCATTTCCAGGTGGCCCTCGAAACCGGCGCAGGCCTTGGCCACGTCCTCGTCCGCCGGGATGCTCACGAACAGCTCCAGCCGGGTGCCGCCGCCGCGCGGATGCAGCTCCCAGCGCAACGGTCGCTGCGGCTGGTCACCGCTGCTCCACGAATACTCCAGCACCCGCCCCGGTTCGAACGCGGTCAGCCTGCTGTCGATGATCGTGCCGCTGTCGGCGAAATCGACCCGCACCGCGCCGCCCGGCTGCTGCTGGATGCTGCCCGGCGCCAGCCACTGCGCCATCGACGCCGAATCGGTGAGCATGGCCCAGACCGCGTCCGCCTCGTGTTCGAGGTCGCGCGAGAGATGGCCCTGGAAGCCGGTGTCGGTGCGCTGGATGCGCCCGACCGGAAACAGCATGGTGCTCATTGGCAGAATTCCTGGATGACGGCCTGCCAGTTGTACCCCCAGCGCCGCCGGCCTGCATTGACGCACGTCACCCGGCCCCGAGCGGCGGCCATGTCCGGACATATATCGCTTCATCCGGAAAAAGCGATATATAATCCCGCCACCCACGGACGATCCCGCCGAAATGCTGCCGATCAGCTTCGAGTTCTACCCGCCCAAGACCGACGAACAGCATGCCCAGTTCGACCGCACCGTGCGCAAGCTCAAGGCGCATGCGCCGCAGTTCATGTCGGTCACCTTCGGCGCCGGCGGCTCCACCCTCAGCCATACCCCGGAGACCGTGCAGCGGCTGCGCGGCGAACACGGCGTGGACGGCGTGCCACACCTGACCTGCGTCGGCGGCAGCCGCGAGGAGATCCGCACCCTGCTCAAGCTCTACCGCGCGCTGGGCTGCACCCGCATCGTCGCGCTGCGCGGCGACCTGCCCTCCGGCATGGCCCGCAGCGGCGACCTGCGCTATGCCAGCGAGCTGGTGCGGCTGATCCGCGACGAACACGGCGAGCATTTCCACGTCGAGGTGGCCGCCTATCCGGAAACCCACCCGCAGTCCGAAGACGCGCGGATCGGCCTGGGTCATTTCAAGACCAAGGTCGAGGCCGGCGCCAGCGGCGCGATCACCCAGTATTTCTACAACGCCGACGCCTATTTCCGCTTCGTCGACGATGCGCGCGCGCAGGGCATCGACCTGCCGATCGTTCCCGGGATCATGCCGATCGCCAACTTCAGCCAGCTGCGCCGGTTCTCCGAGGCCTGCGGGGCGCAGATCCCGCGCTGGATCGACCAGCGCATGCGCGCCTTCGGCGACGATGCCGAGGCGGTGCGCGAGTTCGCCGCCGACGTGGTGGCGGGGCTGTGCCGCCGGCTGGTCGAAGGCGGCGCGCCGGCGCTGCATTTCTACACGCTGAACCTGGCCAAGCCCACCCAGACGGTGCTGCAGCGGCTGGCCTGAACGCTTCGCGCGGGCTTTCTTTCGCATTGACGGGGCCACGCGTACCCTGCGGGAATGCTCCGTTTTTCCTTGCTGCTGCTCCTGCTGGCCAGCCTCGCACCGATGCGCGAGGCGTCGGCGCAGGTGCGGCATTGCGTCACCGCCGATGGCACCCGGCTGTACACCGACCGCCGCTGCGCGGACATGGGGGCGGTCGAGGAGCTCCGACTCCCAACGCTGGGCACTCCCGCGGCCTACAGCCGCCGCCCGCTCTGCGCGCGCAATGTGCAGGATCTGGCCTACGCGCTGGAAGAGGCGATCCGCTCCGGCGATGCCAACCGCATCGCCGGGCTGTACGACTGGGCAGGCATGGGCACGGCCAACGCCAACCGGGTGATGAACCGGCTGCAGGCGATCGCCAAGCGCGAGGTGGTTGAGGTGCGGCCGGTGCATGCCGGCGAACGCGGGGAGGTCACCGATCCTTGGCTGGCACCGCCACCGCCCGGCCCGCCGGTCGGTCTGCGGGTGGAGCAGGTGCAGGCCAACGGCCACACGCCGGCGCGCGCCAGTTTCGGCCTGCGCCAGCGCATGGGCTGCTGGTGGGTGCGGATGTAGCCGCCCGCGGCATGGCCGGGGACGGCTGTGCGCCGGTCAGCGCAGGCGCGCCATCCAGCCGTGGCGATCCGGCGCGCGGCCATGCTGGATGTCGGTCAATTCGCGACGCAGCGCCATGGTGACCTCGCCGGCCGGCGCATGGATGTCGCCGACCGCGAAGTCCTTGCCCTTCAGTTCGCCGATCGGGGTGACCACCGCGGCGGTGCCGCAGGCGAACACTTCGGCGATCTCGCCGGAGGCAACGCCGGCCTTCCACTCATCGATGGAAACCCTGCGCTCCTCCACCGTCATGCCGCGGTCGCGCGCCAGCTGCAGGATGCTGGAGCGGGTGATGCCCTCGAGGATGCTGCCCGACAGCTCCGGAGTGACCAGGCGACCGTCGCGGTAGACCAGGAACACGTTCATGCCGCCCAGTTCTTCCAGGTACTTGCCTTCGACCGGGTCGAGGAACAGCACCTGCGAGCAGCCCTGCGCCTGCGCTTCCTGCTGCGGCAGCAGCGAAGCGGCGTAGTTGCCGCCGCATTTGGCCGCGCCGGTGCCGCCCTTGGCCGCGCGCGCGTAGTCCTCGGACAGCCAGATCGACACCGGGGCGACGCCCTTGGCGAAGTAGGCGCCGGCCGGGCTGGCGATCACGTAATAGGTCGCCACCTGCGCCGCGCGCACGCCGAGGAAAGCTTCGCTGGCGATCATGAAGGGGCGGAAATACAGGCTGCTTTCCGGCGCCGACGGCACCCAGGCGTGGTCGACCGCGACCAGCTGGCGCAGCGATTCGACGAACTCGTCCACCGGCAGCTGCGGCAGCGCCAGCCGCGCGGCGGAACGCTGCAGGCGCGCGCCATTGGCCTCGGGACGGAAGGTCCAGATCGAACCGTCGGCATGGCGATAGGCCTTGATGCCTTCGAAGATCTCCTGGCCGTAATGCAGCACCGCCGCCGCCGGGTCCAGCGACAGCGGGCCGTAGGCGTGGACCTGCGCGTCGTGCCAGCCCCGGTCCTTGTCCCACTGGATCGCCACCATGTGGTCGGTGAAGCGCTTGCCGAAGCCCAGCTCGCCGGCCAGCAGCGCGTTGCGCTGCGCCTCGCCGAGGGCGTGATCGGACAGGTTGACCTGGTAGGCCAGCGGTGCGGCGGTGGAAGCGTGCATGCGCGAATTCCTGGAAAACGTATCCGCACATTATGACGCCGCGACGCCGCCGGCGCTGCCGCGCCTCAGCCGAAGGTCAGCGTGGCGACCACGCCCCTGCCGTCACCCGGCCGCACCCGCACGTCCCAGGCGTACAGCGCGCACAGCCGGCGCACGATCGACAGGCCGATGCCGCCACCTTGCGAATGCCCGGCGTGGGTGCCGCGGTAGCCGCGGGTGAACAGCTTGGCCGCGTCCTCGGCGCTCAGGCCCGGGCCGGAGTCGCTGACTTCCACCGCGTTGGCCAACACCCGCACCACCACCTCGCCGCTGGGCGTGTATTTCACGGCGTTGCCGATCAGGTTGCCCAGGGCCACCGACAGCACCGATTCCGGCACGTCCAGCGGCAGCGTCGCGGCGCCCTCCAGGCGCAGCTCCACCGGCTTGCCGGCAAGCTGGGCGCGATGGCTTTCCAGCAGCTGCTGCGCCACCCGCGCGGCATCGCACTGGCCCACCGCGCGCTCGTTGCGCGACAGCAGCAGCAGCGCGCTGATCAGGTCGGTGCACTGCAGTTCGGCGCGCTGGATGCGCGACAGCCGGGTGCGCGTGCGCTCGTCCAGTTCGGGCCGGGCCAGCAGCAGCTCCACCGCGCCGCGGATCACCGCCAGCGGGGTGCGCAGTTCATGGCTGACGTCGGCGTTGAATTCCCGGTCGCGCTGCACCACCTCGGTCAGCCGCGCGGCGTAGTCGTCCAGCGCCTTCGCCAGCTCGCCCACTTCGTCCTCGGGAAAGTGCGGCGCCAACGCCTCCGGGCTGGAACTGGTGCCGGAACGGCGCAGCCGCTGCGCCAGCTCGGTGACCGGGCTCATCACCCGCGCGGCCGACCACCAGCCGATCAGCAGCGAAAACACGGTGAAGATGCCGACGCTGGCCACCAGCGCGCTGTTGAGCTTCTGCTGGCTCTCGCGCTCTTCGGCGATGTCATAGGCGAGGAAGAACCAGTAATCCGGGTCCTTGCGCACCGCCAGCTTGTAGACCCGCGGCTCGCCGGACGCCTGCGCGGGCATGGCCACGTCGTGCACGCCGTTGGACAGGTCGCGCCATTCCGGCGGCACCTTGTCGAGCTTGCGGGTGCTGAACTGCCGGCCCTGGATCTTCTCGAACGGGATGCCCACCGCGGTCGGGTTGCGATAGAACCCTTCCGCGAACATGTTGTTGTTCTTTTCCAGCGCCGCGCCAAGCACGTTGCTTTCGACGCGGTTGCGCATGTAGACCGTGGTCGCCGCGATCAGCGTAGTCAGGGCGAAGCCGAACAGCACGAACGACAGGATGATGCGGGTGCGCAGCCGCCGCCGGGCCCGCGGCAGGCGCGCCAACGCAGGGTCAGTTGCCTGCATCTGGCACAGCGATCCTGTAGCCGATGCCGTGGCGGGTCTGGATCATCGGCGTGCCGAACGGCTTGTCCACCGCCGCGCGCAGGCCGTGGATATGCACCCGCAGCGAATCCGAATCCGGCAGTTCCTCGCCCCAGACGCGGCCCTCCAGGTCCTGCCGGGTCACCACCGCCGGCGAGGCCTCCATCAGCGCCTGCAGGATCTTCAGCGCGGTGGGATTGAGCTGGATCAGCTTGCCCTCGCGGTGCACTTCCAGGGTGTCGAGGTTGTATTCCAGCTCGCCGACGTGGAGCACCCGCGCCGGCAGCCCGCGTCCGCGCCGCGCCAGCGCGTTCAGGCGCACGTTCACTTCCTGCAGCGCGAACGGCTTGATCAGGTAGTCGTCGGCGCCGGAATCGAAGCCGGCCAACTTGTTGTCCAGCGAGTCGCGCGCGGTCAGCATCAGTACCGGGGTCTGCTTGCGCGCATCCACGCGCAGCTTGCGGCAGACCTCCAGGCCATCCATGCCCGGCAAGTTGAGGTCCAGCACGATCGCATCGAAGTCGTGCACCACCGCAAGGTGCAGCCCGGTGATGCCGTCGGCGGCGAAATCCACGGTGTGGCCGCAGTCCTCCAGGTAGTCGCCCAGGTTGGCGGCGATGTCGGGGTTGTCCTCGATGACCAGAATGCGCATGGGGGTTCCAGTTTGGCGGGTCCGCCGGGTGAGACCGGCGCGGCTCTCGCCGGTTCCCGATTCTTGCACAGCGGGTTCATTTGCGCGGGCCACTTGGCGCAGGCAACAAAAGGCCCGGGCGAAGCCGCCCGGGCCGAAGTTCACATGCATGCCCTGCATGCCCGACTGCGGGGGAAGTACAGCCGGGCACGTGGGGATGTTGGGCGATGCCCGATTAAGAATCCGTCAAATCGGTGTTGCGAGTGCGTTGCGTCGCTGCGGCGCGTTCGGCCACGTGCTCGATCACCGCACCGGCCACGTCCAGGCCGGTGACCGTCTCGATGCCCTCCAGTCCCGGCGACGAGTTGACCTCCAGCACCAGCGGGCCGCGCTGGCTGCGGATCAGGTCCACCCCGGCCACGCCGAGACCGAGGATGCGCGCCGCGCGCACCGCCGTGTCCACCTCGGCGCGGGTCGGCCGGATCTTCCTGGCGATGCCGCCGCGGTGCAGGTTGGAGCGGAAGTCGCCCTTCGGTGCCTGCCGCCGCATCGCCGCGACCACCCGCTCGCCGACCACGAAGCAGCGCAGGTCGGCGCCCTTGGCCTCGGCGATGAACTCCTGCACCAGGAAATTGGCATACAGGCCGCGTAGGGTTTCGATGGCCGCGCGCGACGCCGACGGCTTCTCGGTCAGCATCACCCCCGCGCCCTGGGTGCCCTCGTTGAGCTTGATGACATGCGGCGCCGGCCCCAGCATCGCCAGCAGGTCGCCGGTATCGTCGGGGTTGTCGCCGAACACCGTCACCGGCAGGCCGATGCCCTCCGCCGCCAGCACCTGGTGGCAGCGCAGCTTGTCGCGCGCGCGCGCGATCGCCGCCGCGCTGTTCGGGCTGTAGCTGCCCATCAGCTCGAACTGGCGCAGCACCGCGCAGCCGTAGCGCGTCACCGACGCGCCCACCCGCGGCACCACCGCTTCATAACCGGCCAGCGGCTTGCCCTTGTAGCGCATGTCGAAGCCGTCGCTGCTGATCCGCAGGTAGCAGCGCAGCGGGTCGAGCACGCGCACGCTGTGTCCGCGCTCGCGCGCGGCCTCCACCAGCCGGCGGGTGGAATACAGCTTGCCGTTGCGGGAAAGGATGGCGAGTTTCATCTCGGTAAGACCCTGCATGCGCCGCTGCCGACGGTGCCCATCATCAACTGCTTCGCCAACGGAAAGGGCGGCATCCACGCGGATGCCGCCCTTGCAACTGATCATCTTGGAGCGGGTGAAGGGAATCGAACCCTCGTCAGTAGCTTGGGAAGCTACAGCTCTGCCATTGAGCTACACCCGCGAGGCCGGCAAGTCTATGCCGGTGGCGGTGCGGGATGCAACGCAGGCGCGCCGCATCCCGCCCGCCCACGGATCAGAACGCGCCGCCGAAGGTGACGAAGAAGGTGGTGTTGCTGCCGCCCTGCTGTTCCACCGTGACGTTGGCGCCGCCGGTCACGTCCATCCCGAACAGCTTGCTGCGCACGCCCATGCCCAAGGTGCCGTAGCTGTCGTCGAACGCCACGCCCGGCACCGCGTAGGGGGCCGTGCCCGGCATCGACAGCGACTGCGCCCAGGCCTGCGCCGGTGCGTCCTCGAACTCGCGGTCCCAGGTCATCCGCACGTACGGCTTGATGTGGTCGTTGAGGGCGAAGCTGGCCTGCCAGCCGGCGCTGCCGATCAGCGAATCGACGTCCTGCGGCAGGAAGCCCAGCGCGGTCGACTGGGTGCTGTTTTCGGCGTAGCCGTCGACGCTGATCCGCTGCGCCAGCACCGCCACCACCGGGCCGTGCTCCAGCGCGCCGTGCTTGAACGTCCAGCCGGCGCTGGCACCGGCACTCAGGTTGTCGCCGTCCGGCGAGCCGCTGTGGATGCGGGTGGCCTGGCCGAGGTTGACCTGGCGGTCGACCTTGTAGCCCAGCTTGGTCCAGCTCAGCTGGCCGTTGACCCATGCGCTGTCGCCGGCCCACCCCAGGAAGCCGCCGACGCTGGCGTCGGTCTGGCGGAAGTCGCCGCGGCGGTAGCCGAAGTCGATGTCCTGCCGGCCGTAGCCGGCGAATGCGCCGTACATCAGGTTGCCGCTGCGCCAGCCGATGCCGAACGAGCCGGTGCCGCCCATGCCGTCGTAGCCGCTGGAGTTGACGAAGCGCTGCTGCTGGCCGCGCAGGTCGGCCCACCAGTGCATGCCGTCGCCCTCGGCTGCAGCCATGCCGGAAGCCACGCCATCGACCATCTGCGCGCGCGCGCGGCCGGTGGTGGTGGCCGACTGCGGCAGCAGCGAGATCAGGCGCGGGCCGTCGATGACCGAGATCGCGAAATCCGCCACCGCCTCGTGCGCGGCAGCGGTGGGATGCACGCCGTCGGCAAACAGGTAGCTGTTGGCGCCGCCCGGCACGGTGGAGGGCGGGCTGCAGAACAGCGAGTTGCCGCCCTGCACCGCGGTCGAACAGGCGGTGCCGGTGACGTTGGTCAGGCCAAACGCAGCCGGATTCGCGACCACTTCCTGCAGGAAGTGGTAGGTATCCAGCGGGATCACGCTCAAGCCGGCACTGGCCAGCCCCGCGAACAGCGCATTGTTGTAGCTATTCGACAAACCGTTCGCGAGGAACTTCCCAGGCGTGCCACCCGCAGCCGCCGACGGCGTCACCCCCATGTCCGGCAGGGTGGGCACCAGCACATACTGCGCGCCGGCATTCTTCAGCGCATCGATCAGCCCGATCTGAGCGCCGACGGCCGGCGCAATGACTGCGCCCGCAGCTGCCTGCCCGGCGGCCTCGGCCTGCGTCGTGGTGCCGCCGCCCATCAGGCTCGCTACATACGCGGTCTGGTAGCTGGTGATGGCTTGGAAGACATCGTTGGCGCCGCCCCAGACGGTGTAGAGCGCACCCGGATCGACCGTGTTGCCGGCGGCCAGGTAGGCCTGGTACTGCGCGGTCAGCGACGGCGTGTAGCCCAACCCACCGACGACGCTGGTGCCGGCTCGGGCGCCACCCACCGCCCAGTTGTCGCCGCTGCCGTCGGTCGGGGTGGCGGTGGTGTTGCCGGTCCACGCCGGCGAGGCGTCGCCACCGTAGTAGCTGGCCAGGTGCTGCGACCAGACATAGCCCGGATTGGTGGTGAACTGGCCGACGACCGCGCCGTTGGGGCCCAGCATCTGGATCAGCAGCGGGCGGAAGTAGCCGCCATCGGTGAGGCTGTCGCCGAAGAAGATGGTGCGGGTGAACGGCGACGGCGGCACGGTCTGCGCAACGGCAGGCATCGCAACCATGGCAAGGGCGGCGGACAGCAGGGTCCGGCGGAACAGGGTTTTCATCGGCATCCTCGATCTGGACAGGGAATTCGGTTGTGAGGGACGTGGCAGCCGCGTCATCACGACATACGCCAGCGAATGGCGGAGCATCGTTTCATGAAATCATAACGGCCTCACGCTGCGCTGCGTCACGACACGCCGCAACCGGCGACAATAGCCGTCCGGGCCTGCATGCTTGCGCAGGCCGCGCCAGAGACCGCCGATTTGACCGACCCGTTTTCCAGCAGCGGCGCCAAGGCCCCGCCCAAGCCCTTCACCGCCACCGAAGGCGTGCGCAAGGTGCGCAGCTTCGTGCTGCGCCAGGGCCGCTTCACCGACGCCCAGCAGCGCGCCTTCGACGAACTGTGGCCACGCTTCGGTCTGGACTATGCAGGCGCGGCGCGCGATTTCGACGCCGCATTCGGCCGCAGCGCCAGGCGCATCCTCGAAATCGGTTTCGGCAACGGCGAGGCGCTGCGCTACTCGGCGCGGCGCGATCCGGCCCGCGACCACATCGGCATCGAAGTACACGCGCCCGGCGTGGGCCGGCTGCTCAACGCGCTGGCGGAAGACGAGGCGAAGAACGTCCGGCTCTACCACCATGACGCAGTGGAAGTGCTGGAAAACGAGATCGGCGACGGCAGTCTCGACGAGGTGCGCATCTACTTTCCCGATCCCTGGCACAAGAAGCGCCACCACAAGCGCCGGCTGGTGAATCCGGCGTTCGCCGCGCTGCTGGTGCGCAAGCTCGCGCCCGATGGCCGCTTGCACCTCGCCACCGATTGGCAGGAGTATGCGGAGCAGATGTGGGATGTGCTCGATGCCACCGCCGGCCTGGTCAACACTGCCGGGCCGCGCGGCCACGTGCCGCGACCGGAATGGCGGCCGCAGACCCATTTCGAGACGCGCGGGCAGAAGCTGGGGCACGGCGTCTGGGACCTGCTGTACCACCGCTGCTGAGCCGCGGGCCAACACGTAAGGAAGCCGACGACACCTGATGGACACCACCCTCACCCTCACCGGCGACATGCTCTGGGTGCTGGGCCTGGTGGCGTTCACCATGGCGATGTTCCTGTTCGAGCGCATCCGCGCGGACGCCGCCGCGCTGGTGGTGCTGGTGGTGCTGGGGCTGACCGGGCTGGTGGCGCCGGAGGACATCTTCGGCGGCTTCTCCTCGGACGCGGTGATGAACGTCATCGCCACCATGATCCTGGGCGCGGGATTGGACCGCACCGGCGCGCTCAACCGCCTGGCCAGCTGGCTGCTGCGGCGCGCACACGGCGTCGAGCAACGGCTGCTGCTGCTGTCCTCGGCGGTGGCCGGGCTGAATTCGGCATTCATCCAGAACACCTCGGCCACCGCGCTGTACCTGCCGGTGGCCTCGCGGCTGACCGCGCGCACCGGCATCAGCCTGTCGCGGCTGCTGATGCCGATGTCGGCGGCGATCATCATGGGCGGCAGCCTGACCATGGTCGGCAACTCGCCACTGATCCTGCTCAACGACCTGCTGGTGTCGGCCAACGCCAACATGCCGTCCGGCGCGGCCGCGCTGCAGCCACTGAAGATGTTCGCGCCGCTGCCGATCGGGCTGGCGCTGCTGGCCGGCTCGCTGGCGTATTTCCACTTCTTCGGCAACCGCGTGCTGCGCGAGGATGGCGACGACGCGGTCACCCCCGCGCGCACCCAGAGCTATTTCGCCCGCGCCTACGGCATCGATGGCGACATCCACGAGCTCACCGTCAGCGCCGACAGCCCGCTGGTGGGCATGAGCGTGGGCGACGCCGAATCGCTGGTCGACATGCCGCTGCTGCTGGCGCTGCAGACCGGCAACGAATCGCGGCTGGCGCCGCCGGCCGACACCCGCATCTGGGTGGGCAGCGTGTTGGGCGTGATGGGCGAGCGCCAGCGCATCGCCGACTTCGCGCAGAAGAACTTCCTGCGCGACTCCGCCCGCCTGCGCGCCTTCGCCGACCTGTTCAACCCCAGCCGCGCCGGCATTTCCGAAGCGGTGGTGCCGCCCACCTCCGGCTTCATCGGCAAGCCGCAGGCGCAGCTGCGCCTGCGCAAGCAGTTCGGCCTGAGCCTGCTGGCGATCAACCGCGACAAGCAGGTGCTGCGCGACGACGTGCGCAACATCCCGATCCGCGCCGGCGACATGCTGGTGCTGCACAGCATCTGGACCGACCTGGCCGAAGCCGCGCGCAGCCGCGACTTCGTGGTGGTCACCGACTATCCCAAGGGCGAGCAGCGCCCGCACAAATTCAAGATCGCGATGGCGATCTTCGCGGTCACCATGCTGCTGGCTCTGTCCACTCGCATCCCCACTTCGATCGCGCTGATGACCGGCGTGGCCGGGATGCTGGTGACCGGCGTGCTGAAGATGGACGAGGCCTACGCCGCGATCAGCTGGAAGACCGTGTTCCTGATGGCCTGCCTGATCCCGCTGGGCTGGGCGATGGATTCCAGCGGCGCCGCCGCGTGGGTGGCCGGGCACAGCATCGAGCGGCTGCCGGAAGGCATGCCGCCGTGGCTGATCGGGCTGGCGCTGGCGCTGTTCACCACCGCCTTCTCGATGGTGATCAGCCACGTCGGCGCCACCATCGTGCTGGTGCCGCTGGCGATCAACCTGGCGCTGGCGGTGGGCGGCAATCCCACCGCGTTCGCGCTGATCGTGGCGCTGTCGGCGTCCAACAACTTCATCACCGCGTCCAATCCGTCGGTGTCGATGATCACCGGCCCGGCCGGCTACACCCCGCGCGACATGTGGCGCGCCGGCGGCCCGCTGACCCTGCTCTACACCTGCATCATCGTGCTGATGGTGAACCTGATCTTCTGAGGCCGGGCAGGATCAGCCGGCGTCACCCAGCCGCACTTCGCCTTCGGCCACGTGCACCGGCACCGCACGCAGGCAGTCGCCGCGGCAGGGGCCGGCCACGCAGTTGCCCTGCGGCAGCGCGAAGGTCGCGCCGTGCACCGCGCAGACCAGTTCGCCGGCCTTGCTGCGCAGGAACCTGCCGGGCGCGAAGTCCAGCCGGCGCCCGGCGTGCGGGCAGACGTTGCGCCAGGCGCGCACCTCGCCCTGCGGGTCGCGATAGAGGATCAGCGGTTCGTTTTCGCCATCGACCGGCGCATCGCAGGCGTGCAGGCTGTCCGGTGGCAGGGCGTCCAGCGGTGCCAGCGCCACGACCTCATTTAACGAACTACTCACAACTGCCCCGCCGGTTCTGCCGATACTTCGCCGCATTGTGTCATGACGCTGTCGCGTTCAGGATCTTCACCACGATGTCCAGCTTCCACCGCCGCACCTTCCTGCGTTTCCGCAACCTTGCCTTCAACGCTCCGCGCAGGCCGCGCCATCCGCTGCTGCGCGTCGCCGTGGGCCTGCTCGGCGTCGCCCTGCTGCTGGCGCTGGTGGTGGTGGGCGTGTTCGTCGGGGCGGCGATGCTGGCCGGCGGCCTGCTGTGGCGGCTGTGGGTGCAGCGCGGCGCCCGCGCCGGCGTGCGTCGCCGCGATCAGGCCTTCGAAGGCAGCTACCGGGTCGTCGGCAAGGCGCAGCTGCCGCTGGCGCACTGATGGATCTGATTGTCGCCGCGGCCACGCCGCGCATCGCCGTGGTTGACGGCAGCGGCGCCGCGTTGGGCACGTTCCCGGTGCGCCGGATCTACTGCGTGGGCCGCAACTTCGCCGACCACGCGCGCGAAATGGGTGCCGCGGTGCCGGCCTCGAAGGCCGAGCGCGGTACCCCGGTGTTCTTCATGAAGCCGGCCGATGCCATCGTCACCGATGGCGTGGTGCCCTACCCGCCCGGCACGTCCGACCTGCACCACGAGGTGGAGCTGGTGGTGGCGCTGGGTCGGGATGCGCCCGTCGGGGTGTTGCCGGTGGAGGCCGCCGCCGCGCTGGTGTTCGGCTACGGCGTCGGCCTCGACCTGACCCGCCGCGATCTGCAGGCTGCGGCCAAGGCCAAGGGCCTGCCGTGGGATACCGGCAAGGGCTTCGATCATTCCGCGCCGGTGTCGACGTTGCTGCCAGTGGCCGCGTTCGGGCCGCTGCAGGCGCAGCCGATCTCCCTGGACATCAATGGCGAGCGTCGCCAGCAGTCGCATCTGGACCAGCTGATCTGGGACGTGCCCGAGATCCTGCACGAGCTGTCGAAGCTGTACGCGCTGCGCGCCGGCGACCTGGTGTTCATGGGCACGCCCGCCGGCGTGGCTGCGCTGCAGCCGGGCGATCGCTTCGAGGCCCGCATCGGCGATGCGCTGCGGCTGCAGGGCCACATCGCGCCCGCGAACGGTTAACCTTCGGCTTCACGCCACCAGGGGAGTGCAACCGATGGGAATGATGACCGAGTTCCGTGAGTTCGCGATGCGCGGCAACGTGATCGACCTTGCCGTGGGCGTGGTGATCGGCGGCGCGTTCGGCAAGATTGTTTCCGCGCTGGTGGACAAGGTGATCATGCCGCCGATCGGCCTGCTGATCGGTGGCGTCGACTTCTCCAAGCTGGTCATCACGCTGAAGGCGGCAACGGTGGATGCCGCCGGCAAGGAAGTGCCGGCGGTGGTGCTGGGCTACGGCGAGTTCATCAACGCGCTGATCCAGTTCGTGATCGTGGCCTTCGCCATCTTCATGGTGGTCAAAGGCATCAACAAGATGCACAAGAAGCCGGAAGCCGCCCCCGCCGCGCCGGCCGCACCTGCGGAAGAAGTCCTGCTGCTGCGCGAGATCCGCGATTCGCTGCGGAAGTGAAACTTCCGGCACGGTCGCAGCGCAAGCCCCGGGCCTAGACTGGGGGCTTTCCGTTTGTGGAGCCCGTCGATGCGCATCACCCTGCTTGCCGCCACCCTTGCCCTGCTGGTCGCCAACCCGCTGCAGGCGGCGCAACCCACCCGCATCGATGCCAAGGCGCTCACCCAGGCCGCCAACCTGCGCGATGCGGTGCTGAAGGACGCCACCGCCTGGCAGGTCACCGAGTCGCTGACCACCGAGGTGGGTCCGCGCCTGGCCGGCAGCGAAGCCGACGCGCGCGCGGTGGAATGGGCCAAGGCGAAGTTCAAGGCGCTGGGCTACGACAGGGTGTGGACCGAGCCGGTCACCTTCCCGAAATGGGTGCGCCGCGGCGAAGCCGCGCAGGTATTGGGCGCGCACGCGCAACCGCTGCGGGTGGCGGCGCTGGGCGGCAGCGCCGGCGGCACGGTGGAAGCCGAAGTGGTGCGCTTTGCCGATCTGGCCGCGCTGGAAGCCGCACCGGACGGTTCTCTGGCAGGCAAGATCGCCTTCGTCGACTACCAGATGCAGCGGCGACAGGACGGCGGCGATTACCGCACCGGCGGCGGCATCCGCGGGCGCGGTCCGTCGCTGGCGATCCGCAAGGGCGCGGCCGGCTTTTTGATGCGCTCGGCCGGCACCGACACCTCGCGCGCGCCACATACCGGCAATACCCGCTACGAAAAGGGCCTGCAGCCGATCCCGGCCGCCGCCCTGTCCACCATCGACGCCGCCCAGCTGGCGCGGCTGGTGGCGCTGGGCCCCACCCGCGTGCGGCTGGCGCTGGACTGCGGCTGGGACGGCGAATACACCTCGCAGAACGTGATTGGCGAGATCACCGGCAGCAAGCGCCCGCAGGAAGTCGTGCTGATCGGCGGGCACCTGGATTCCTGGGACTACGGCACCGGCGCGATCGACGATGCCGCCGGCATCGGCATCACCATGGCGGTGGGCGCACTGCTCAAGCCGATGCGGCCCGCGCGCACGATCCGCGTGGTCGCCTTCGCCAACGAGGAACAGGGGCTGTGGGGCGGGCGCGCCTACGCCGACAGGCACGCCGCCGACGTCGCCAACCACGTGGTCGCGATGGAGAGTGATTTCGGCGCGGGGCGCATCTACGGCTTCGATGCCAGCGCGCGCGACCTGCAGCCGGCGGCGCTGGCGCAGATCCAGCAGGTGCTGGCGCCGCTGGGCATCGAGTGGATGCCGGGCAAGGGCGATCCGGAGTCCGACATCGGCCCGATGACCCAGCGCGGCATGGCCTGGGCCTGGCTGGGCCACGATGGCAGCGGCTACTTCGACCTGCACCACAACGCCGAGGACACCCTCGACAAGATCGACCCCAAGGACCTGGCGCAGAACACGGCGGCCTATGCGGTGTTCACCTGGCTGGCGGCACAGGCGGAGGGCGACTTCGGCAGCACCCCCGCGGCGGCAGGCAGGGACTGATCCACTTGCGATCCACGCACGAAAAAGGCGGCCGGTGGCCGCCTTTTTCCTTCCGGGGCTCCCGCCGGTGCGCGGCGGGAGGTCCGTCCGGCGATCAGGCCAGCAGCGGGTTCGGCCGCTCCGTGTCCAGCTTGTAGAGCTTGATCGCGCGGGCGACGTCCTTGGCGGTGAGCTTGCCTTCGGCGGCCAGCGCGGCAACCGCGGCGTGGGCGACGTGGTAGCGGTCCACCTCGAAGTGGCGGCGCAGGTTCTCGCGGGTGTCGCTGCGGCCGTAGCCATCGGTGCCCAGCACGCTGTAGCGCATCGGCACGTATTCGCGGATCTGGTTGGCGAACGTGCGCACGTAATCGGTGGCGGCGATGGCCGGGCCCTGGCGGCCTTCCAGCAACCGCGTCACCCATGCCTTGCGTGGCGCCTTGGCTTCCGGATGGAAGCGGTTCCAGCGCTCCACGTCGCCACCATCGCGGGCCAGCTCGGTGAAGCTGGGGCAGGACCACAGATCGGCCTTGATGCCGAAGTCCTTGTCCAGCAGCTCGGCCGCGGCGATCACTTCGCGCAGGATGGTGCCGCTGCCCAGCAGCTGCACGCGCAGGTCGGTCTTCTTGCCCTTGCCGGCGTCGCGCAGCAGGTACATGCCCTTGATGATCCCTTCCTCGCTGCCCTGCGGCATCTCCGGATGGCTGTAGTTCTCGTTCATCAGGGTGATGTAGAAGTACTCGTCGTGCTGCTCGGCCAGCATCCGCTGCATGCCGTACTGCACCAGCGTCACCACTTCGTAGGCGAAGGTGGGGTCATAGCTGCGCACGTTCGGGATCAGCGAACTCTGCACGTGCGAATGGCCATCCTCGTGCTGCAGGCCCTCGCCGTTGAGGGTGGTGCGGCCGGCGGTGCCGCCCAGCACGAAGCCGCGCGCGCGCATGTCGCCGGCCTGCCAGGCGAAGTCGCCCACGCGCTGGAAGCCGAACATCGAGTAATAGATGTAGAACGGCAGCATCTGCAGGTTGCTGCTGCTGTAGGCGGTGGCCAGCGCCATCCAGCTGGCGAACGCGCCGGCCTCGGTGATGCCTTCCTCCAGTACCTGCCCGGCGGCGTCCTCGCGATAGAACATCAGCTGGTCGGCGTCCACCGGCTTGTACTTCTGGCCCTGCGGGGCATAGATGCCGAGCTGGCGGAACAGCCCTTCCATGCCGAAGGTGCGGGCTTCGTCGGCCACGATCGGCACGCAGCGCGGGCCGACCTGCTTGTCGCGCAGGATGATGTTGAACATCTGCACGAACGCCATGGTGGTGCTGATCTCGCGCTCGCCGGTGGACTTCAGCAGGCGTTCGAAGGTTGCCAGCGGCGGCACTTCCAGCGCCTGGCTGGCCTTGCGCCGGCGCTGCGGCAGATGCCCGCCGAGGGCGGCGCGGCGATCGCGCATGTACTCCATTTCCGGCGACTTCTCGTCCGGGCGGTAGAACGGCACTTCGCCGTCGCGCAGCGCATCGTCGCTGATCGGCAGCTGGAAGCGGTCGCGGAACGCGCGCACCGCGTCGTTGTCCAGCTTCTTGGTCTGGTGGGTGGGATTGAGTGCCTCGCCCGCGCTGCCCATGCCGTAACCCTTGACCGTCTTGGCCAGGATCACGGTGGGCTGGCCGGTGGTCTTCACCGCCGCGTCGTAGGCCGCGTACACCTTGTGCGGGTCGTGGCCGCCGCGGTTGAGGCGCCAGATGTCGTCGTCGCTGAGGCTGGACACCATCGCCAGCGTTTCCGGCGACTTGCCGAAGAAATGCTCGCGGGTGTAGGCGCCGCCGAAGGCCTTGCAGTTCTGGTACTCGCCGTCGACGGTCTCCATCATGATCTTGCGCAGGACGCCGTTGGTGTCCTTGGCCAGCAGCGGATCCCAGTAGCTGCCCCAGATGGTCTTGATGACGTTCCAGCCGGCGCCGCGGAACTGGCCTTCCAGTTCCTGGATGATCTTGCCGTTGCCGCGCACCGGCCCGTCCAGGCGCTGCAGGTTGCAGTTGATGACGAACACCAGGTTGTCCAGCCCTTCGCGGCCGGCAACACCAATGGCGCCCAGCGATTCCGGCTCGTCGGTTTCGCCGTCGCCGAGGAAGCACCACACCTTGCGGTCGGTCTTCGGCATCAGCCCGCGCGCTTCCAGGTACTTCCAGCTGCGCGCCTGGTAGATCGCGGCCAGCGGGCCCAGGCCCATGCTGACGGTGGGGGTCTGCCAGAAATCCGGCATCAGCCACGGGTGCGGATAGCTGGAGATGCCGCGGCCGTCCACTTCCATGCGGAAGCTGTCCAGCTGCGATTCGCTGAACCGGCCTTCCATGAAGGCGCGGGCATAGATGCCCGGCGAGCTGTGGCCCTGGATGTAGAGCAGGTCGCCCGGGTGCTGGTCGGACGGCGCGCGCCAAAAGTGGTTGAAGCCGACGTCGTACAGCGTGGCCGAGCTGGCGAAGCTGGCGATGTGGCCGCCCAGCGAACCCGGCTTGCGGTTGGCGCGCACCACCATGGCCATGGCGTTCCAGCGGATCATCGAGCGGATCCGCCATTCCAGGTGCGCATCGCCCGGCATCCGCGGCTCCATGTGCGCGGGGATGGTGTTGATGTAGGCGGTGGTCGGCGCGAACGGCAGGTGGGTGCCGGCGCGGCGGGTCATTTCGACCATGCTCTCCAGCAGCTGGTGCGCGCGCTGCGGGCCGTCATGGTCGATGACCGCCTTCAGCGACTCGATCCACTCGCGGGATTCCTGCGGATCGGGATCGTTCTGCAGCATTTCGTTGAGCCAGTTCATCGCGCGCGCTCCATCGGCCGGACAGTGTCGAAAGGCCGAGTCTAGCAAGCGCCGGGCGCCGGCGGATGCTGCAATGCAACTCAAATTTGTTTTTACCCGGATTTTTCAAATCAAGCAGTGCCGCATCGACCGGGCATCGATGCAACCCGCCACGCAGCTCGCCGGCAGCGGCGCAATGCACGCGCAGACCAACGCCCCGGTGCGGTGCACCGGGGCTCGAATGCAGGCGTGGAACGCGGCTGGACGCCGCGCGGTTCAGCCGTTGCGGGCGCGAAGCTCGGCGCGGATCTGCGCGTCCACCGCCGCGATGGCGGTCATGTTGACCACCCGCCGCGACGACGACGCCGGGGTCAGGATATGCGCCGGCCGGTCCAGGCCCATCAGGATCGGCCCGATGGCGACGCCGCCGGTGGCGACCCGGATCAGGTTGTAGGCGATGTTGGCGGCGTCCAGGTTCGGCATCACCAGCAGGTTGGCCCGGCCCTTCAGCGTGGTGTTGGGGAACATGCGCAGGCGCAGCGCCTCGTCCCAGGCGGTATCGGCCATCATCTCGCCGTCCACCTCCAGCTTCGGCGCGCGCCGGCGGATGATCTCGAATGCCTGCCGCATCTTGCCGGCGCTGCCGTCGAGGTGGCTGCCGTAGTTGGAATGCGACAGCAGCGCCACCTTCGGCTCGATCCCGAACAGCTTGAGGCGGTAGCTGGCCTGCAGCGTGGCCTCGGCGATCTGCTCGGCGGACGGGTCCAGCTGCACGTGGGTGTCGACGAAGAACCACGCGCCCTTGTCGTTGATGACCCCGGTCATCGCCGCGGTGCCGGTGACCCCGGGCTCGAAGTCGAACACGCTGCGCAGGTAGCCCAGCTTCTTGTGGTAGCGGCCGACCAGGCCGCAGATCAGCGCGTCGGCTTCGCCGCGCTCGACCATCAGCGAGGCGATCAGGGTGGGCCGCGAGCGCAGCAGGTTCTTGGCCGCGTCCGGGGTCACGCCGCGGCGCTCGGTCAGCGCGTGGTACTGCTTCCAGTAATCGTCGAAGCGCGGATCGTCGTTGATGTTGGTGAGCTCGAAATCCACCCCGGCGCGCATCCGCAGGCCCAGTTTTTCGATCCGGCTTTCGATCACCTCCGGGCGGCCGATCAGCACCGGGAAGGCCAGGCCTTCGTCGATCACCGTCTGCACCGCACGCAGCACCACGTACTCCTCGCCCTCGGCGTAGGCCACGCGCTTGCGGTCGGCGCGGGCGCGCTCATACACCGGCTTCATCATCAGGCTGGTGCGGTGGATGAACTGGCTGAGCTTCTCGCGATAGGCGCAGACATCGGCCAGCGGGCGCTGGGCCACGCCGGAATCCATCGCCGCCTGCGCCACCGCCGGCGCCAGCATGGTCAGCAGGCGCGGGTCGAACGGGCGCGGGATCAGGTATTCGCGGCCGAAGGTCGGCACCTCGCCACCGTAGGCCGCGCCGAGATCGGAAGCTTCCTGGCGCGCCAGCGCGGCGATCGCGCGCACGCAGGCCAGCTTCATCGCCTCGTTGATCTGGGTGGCACCCACGTCCAGCGCGCCGCGAAAGATGTAGGGGAAGCAGACCGCGTTGTTGACCTGGTTCGGGAAGTCGGACCGGCCGGTGGCGATGATGGCGTCCGGGCGCACCGCCTTGGCGTCGTCCGGCAGGATCTCCGGGTATGGATTGGCCAGCGCCAGGATGACCGGGTTGGGGGCCATCGTGGCCACCATCTCCGGCTTCAGGATGCCGCCTGCGGACAGGCCGAGGAACACGTCGGCGCCGTCGACGATTTCGGCCAGCGTGCGCTTGTCGGTGTCGCGCGCGTAGCGGGCCTTGTCCGGATCGAGGTTGGCACGGCCGCTGTGGATCACGCCGTCGCGGTCGAACGCCAGGATGTTCTCCGGCTTCACCCCCAGCGCCACCAGCATGTCCAGGCAGGCGATGCCGGCGGCGCCGGCGCCGGTGGTGGCCAGCTTCACCTCGGCGATGTTCTTGCCCGCCACTTCAAGCGCATTCAGGATCGCCGCGCCGACGATGATCGCGGTGCCGTGCTGGTCGTCGTGGAATACCGGGATCTTCATCCGCTCGCGCAGCTTGCGCTCGACGATGAAGCATTCCGGCGCCTTGATGTCTTCCAGATTGATGCCGCCGAAGGTCGGCTCCAGGCTGGCGATGATGTCGACCAGCTTGTCCGGGTCGCGCTCGTCGATCTCGAGGTCGAACACGTCGATGCCGGCGAACTTCTGGAACAGGATGCCCTTGCCTTCCATGACCGGCTTGCCGGCCAACGGGCCGATGTCGCCCAGGCCCAGCACCGCGGTGCCGTTGGAAATCACCGCCACCAGGTTGCCGCGCGCGGTGTATTCGCTGGCCTTGGTGGGATCGGCGGCGATCTCCTCGCAGGCGTACGCCACGCCCGGCGAATAGGCCAGTGCCAGGTCCCGCTGGGTCACCATCGGCTTGGTCGCGGTGACCCGGATCTTGCCCTTCGGTTCCTGCCGGTGATAGTCGAGAGCAGCCTGTTTCAGATCGTCGCTGGCGGGGGTGTCGGACATCGAAGCGCATTCCATGGTGCGGATAGGGGATGATAACGGCTTCATGCCGGCCGGTTCCGCCACCGGCGCCGCCGGAGACCCCGCGACATGCTGCAACTCGATGCCGTGCAGACGCTGGCGCTGGCCGGCCTTGCCCTGTTCCTGGGTTACGGGTTGTGCCGGGTGATCCCGGTGCTGGGCCGCTACAACCTGCCGCCGCCAGTGATCGGCGGGCTGGTGTTCGCGCTGGCCGCATGGATCGCGCACGCGCGCGGCGCGAGCCTGTTCGTGCTCGATACCGGCCTGCAAAGCCCGCTGATGATCGCGTTCTTCACCACCATCGGCTTCAACGCCAGCGTCTGGCTGCTGCGGATCAGCGGCCGCCAGGTGATGCTGTTCCTGCTGCTTGCCTCCGTGTTCGCGGTGGCGCAGAACCTGCTGGGCATGGCGGTGGCGACCGGCTTCGGCCTGCATCCGCTGTTCGGCGTGCTGGCCGGTTCCACCACCCTGACCGGCGGCCCCGCCACCGGGCTGGCATTCGCGCCGCTGTTCGAACGCGCCGGCGTGGCCGGAGCGGAATCGATCGCGGTGGCCTCGGCGATGGCGGGCATCGTCTGTGGCGGGCTGATCGGCGGGCCGGTGGCTACGCTGCTGATCCGCCGCTTCAACCTGACCTCGATCCGTCCCGACGACCACCGCGCGCCGGCCGATTCGGCCACCCTGCCGGCCGCCAGCGAGGCCGAACGCGAATACAGCGCGCTCAAGAGCATCGTGGTGATCCTGGTGGCGATGTGGCTGGGTGCGTGGGTGAGCAAGGCGATTTCCGCCACCGGCATCACCCTGCCGGCCTACGTCGGCGCGATGCTGGTCGGCGCGCTGGTGCGCAACCTCGACGACCGCACCCGCCTGATCGGGCTGTCGGTGCCGACCACCGAGCTGATCGGCAACGTCTGCCTGTCGCTGTTCCTGGCGGTGGCGCTGATGAACCTGAAGCTGTGGGAGCTGGCCGGGCTGGCGCTGCCGCTGCTGGTCAACCTGGGCCTGCAGGCGCTGCTGGTGACCGCATTCTGCGCGCTGGTGTTCCGCGCGATGGGCCGCGACTACGACGCCGCGGTGATGGGCGGCGGCTTCATCGGCTTCATGCTCGGCACCACCGCCAACGCGATGGCGGTGATGCGCACGCTGGTGGAGCGTTACGGCGCCGCGCCGCGGGCGTTCCTGGTGGCGCCGCTGGTGGGCGCGTTCTTCATCGACTTCACCAACGCGCTGATCATCACCGGCTTCATCAATCTGTGGCCGCACTGATGCCCGCAGGTGGCGATGCCGACGTGGCGGTGGTCGGCGCCGGCGTGGTCGGCCTGGCCACTGCCTGGGCACTGGCGCGCCGCGGCTTGCGGGTGCTGCTGCTCGACCGCGCCGATGGCCCGGCGCTGGGCGCCTCGTTCGCCAACGGTGCCCAGCTCAGCTACGCCTATACCGACGCGATGGCCGGCCCGGCAATGTGGAAGCAGCTGCCCGGCATGCTGGCCGGCGGCGACGCCGCCTTCCGCGTGCGCGCCTCGCTGGACCCGCATTTCTGGGCCTGGGGCCTGGCCTTCCTGCGCAACGCCACCGCCGCGCGCCTGCAGCGCAACACCCTGGCGACGCTGGCGCTGGCGCTGGAATCGAAGGCGGCAATGGATGCGCTGCTGGCGCGCCATCCGCTCGACTTCCAACATCGGGTGGCCGGCAAGCTGCACGTGTACTACGACGCCGCCGCGCTGCCGAAGGCGCGGGCGATGATCGACACCAAGCGGCAGTTCGGGGTGCGCCAGCAGCTGCTCTCGCCCGCCGAGGCGATCGCCGCCGAACCGGCGCTGGCGGACGCACGCGGCATGGTCGGCGCGGTGCATTCGCCGGAAGAGGAAGCCGGCGATCCGTGGCGGTTCTGCAGCGGCCTGCTGCAGATCCTGCAGGCGCAGTACGGCATGCAGGCGCGCTTCGGCTTCGATCTGCAGCGCGCGCAGCGCGAGGGCGCGCACTGGCGCCTGCACGCGGCCAACGGCGACAGCGTGCAGGCGGGAAAAATCGCGATCTGCGCCGGCATCGACAGCCACGCGCTGCTGCGGACGCTGGGCCTGGCCTCGCCGCTGATGGCGATCAAGGGCTATTCGTTCACCTCCCCCTGCGGCGCCCATGCACCGAGGGCCAGCATCACCGACACCGCGCGCAAGCTGGTGTTCTGCCGGCTGGGCGAACGGATCCGCGTGGCCGGCCTTGCCGACCTCAACCATTGGGATCCGAGGCCCGACCCGGCGCGCATGCAGCAGCTCATCGCGATGGCCCGCGACTCGCTGCCGGAGGCCGCGGACTATGACCGCATCGAAAGCCGCTGGGCCGGCCTGCGCCCGGCAACGCCTTCCTCCAGCCCGGTCATCCGTCAGCCGCGCGACGGCCTGGTGCTGAACATCGGCCACGGCATGCTCGGCTGGACGCTGGCGATGGGCAGCGGCGAGCGCGCCGCGAACCTGTTGCTGGACGCGGCCTAGAGATCGGCCACGCTTTCCGCCGACACCACCTGCTCCAGCCGGATCCGATTGGCGAACAGCGAGAACGCCAGCGTCCCGGCCAGCCCGTTGGCGCGCGCCACCCACGGCGGCAGCCAGCGCGGCTCGCGCAGGTCGCCGCTTTCGAACAGCGGCTCGAAGCGCTGCACGTCGGCCAGGGTCATCTTGCCGGCGAACAGCAGCCGGCACAGCCGCAGCTTGCGGTGCTTGAGCGCCCAGCGGAAGAAGGTGTGCACGCCCAGCAGTCCGCGCAGGTACACGGTGTCCTTGGTGAACGCGGCGCCGCCGCTGGTGGGCACGCCGCGGTACACGCGCTGCGCCGAGGTGAAGCTCTCCACTTCGGCTTGGCCGGACTCGAGGAAGTAGCGGAACACCTGCAGGAAGTCCGCGCCCTCCAGCGCCATCGCCACCGCCTCGATGCGCAGGCTGACCCGCTTCATCCGTTCGATGTCGATGCTGCCGGTGATCTGCTCGGCGAACACCGCCAAGCCCTCCTGGGTGGCGGTGACCCGCGGCGAGGACAGTGCCAGGCTGGGCAGGATCTCCTGCTGCCGGCCGTTGAGCGCGGTCAGCGAATGCACGAACGCCTCGTGCTGCAGCAGCTGCTGCAGGTCGTAGTCGGAGAACGCCGCGCCCGAGCGCAGGCGGATGCGGGTGGCGCCGGCGGCGGCCTTGGCGATCAGGTCGGGGTCGAGTTCGACGCCGATGACGCGGCTGTCGAAGAAGTCGTCCAGCTCGGACTGCAGCCGCAGCGCCAGCGCGGTAGCGGAAATCTGCACCTGTTCGGCGGGCGCGATCAGCTCGCGGTCGAAATCATCCGCCACGCGCAGGAAATGGTTGGCCGCCTCGCGGGTGGTGATGCCGCCCGGCAGCGCCTGATCCGGAGTGCCGAACAGCGCGATCGACAGGTCGGTCACCTGCCTGCTGCCGAGATGCTCCAGCAGCTCGGCGGCCAGCACCCAGCCCTGCGCGGATTCGACCAGATACTGGCCGAGCGGATGCGCGGGATCGGCTGCCGCGGCGACCGCGGCCAGCTCGCGGCGCGCCTCGGAGAAATCGTGCTTCGGATACTGGTAGTCCGGCAGCCGGGGATTGCCGCGCGCCCAGCCGGCAAGGAAGGCCTGCTGTTCGCTGGCCGGCCAGCTGGCCAGGCTGAGCAGCCGGATCGGCTTGGCCGCGCGCGCCATCCGCGCGTCGAGCGCAGCGTGATGGGCGATGGCGTCAGTGCCGGCCATGCCTCTCGTCCGGCCGCCGATATTGCGCCTTGGCCTTGCCCGGCACCTTGGCATCGGCCTTCTGCGCCAGCCGGGTGGCGAGCCGATTGGCCGCACCCGCCACCTCGTCCGACAGCTTGAGGAAGTTGGCGACGCGATGAACGTCCAGCTCGCCGCTTTCCACCGCCGCGCGCACCGCGCAACCCGGCTCCTGCGCATGCTTGCAGTCGCGGAAGCGGCACTGCTCCGCCAGCGCCTCGACGTCGGCGAAGCTTTCCGCAACGTCTTCTTCGCCGGTGGGCTTGAGCTCGCGCATGCCCGGGGTATCAATCAGGCAAGCACCCTCGGGCAGCGCCAGCAGCGCGCGGTGGGTGGTGGTGTGGCGGCCACGGGCGTCGCTTTCGCGCACCGCGCCGGTCTTCATCTTCTCGATGCCGAGCAGGGTGTTGCTCAGGGTCGACTTGCCCGCGCCGGAGCTGCCCACCAGCACCACGCTGCAACCCGCGCCCAGCCACGGCGCCAGCGCAGCGGCGGCGGCCGGGTCTCTGGCGTTCAGCGCCAGCACCGGCACCCCCAGCGCACGCAGTGCCTGCAATGCGGCCTCGACGTCGGCGTCGGCCCGGTCGGATTTCGTCAGCACGACCACCGGCTGCACGCCGCTGCCGGCCACCAGCAGCAGGTAACGCTCGATCCGGCGCGGGTTGAAGTCGGCATCCAGCCCGCAGACCACGAACACCGTATCGATGTTGGCGGCGATCACCTGCTGGCGGTAGTGCTCGCCGGCGGCGCCGCGCTTGATCGCGGAAAAACGCGGCAGCAGCGCGACGATCCGCAGCGATTTCGGCGCCTCGCCTTCCACCAGCACCCAGTCGCCCACCGCGGGGCGCGCCTCGGGATTAATCTCGCCCTTGCGGTAGCTGCCGGCGCGCTGCCATTCCGGCAGCGATTCGGCCGGGTCGACCTGGTCGATGACCTCGGCCACGCGATAGCCGCTGCGGTGCTGTTCGACGATCCGCGCCGGCCGCGCGGCCGGATGCGCCGCCAGCAGCGCCGCCCAGCCAGGCTCCAGCGCCTGCGGCGGCCAGCGCCAGCCAATGGCGGAAAGCGCGGGGAGCGGGAAAGACGTGGCGGACAGGCTCATTTGCGGCAGTTTTCAGTCATGCGGCGGATTCTAGCCCTGCCGGGAGGCGGCCATGCGGTGCGCCGCCCGGCCGGGCAAGCCGTGGCGGCGCGCCATTTTCCGCTAGGCTTTGCTTCCCCCCTCCCTGCGTTCACGCCGATGTCATCGTTCAACCCCCGCAACAGGATCGCCACCCGCACGCGCCTCACCGAGGTCCGCTACGAAATCCGGGGTGAACTGGCGCGGCGAGCGCGGGAGCTGGAAGGCCAGGGCCGCAAGCTGATCAAGCTCAACATCGGCAATCCCGGCGCGTTCGGGTTCCGCGCGCCGGAACATCTGCAGGACGCCATCGCCGGCGGCATCGCCCGTACCGACCCCTACACCCACCAGCAGGGCCTGCCGGAAGCGCGCGAGGCCATCGCCGCCTTCCACAAGGCGCGCGGCACGCCCAACGCATCGCCGGAGCGGGTGTTCGTCGGCAACGGCGTGTCCGAGCTGATCGATATTTCCCTGCGCGCGCTGCTCAACCCCGGCGAGGAAGTGCTGGTGCCCTCGCCCGACTACCCGCTGTGGAGCGCCGCCACCATCCTCAACGACGGCCGCCCGGTCTACTACAAGTGCGACCGCGAGAACGGCTTCCTGCCCGATCCCGAACAGATCGAATCGCTGGTGTCCTCGCGCACCCGCGCGATCGTGCTGATCAACCCGAACAACCCAACCGGCGCCAACTACCCGCGCGCGCTGCTGGAGCGCATCGTCGAGATCGCCCAACGCTACCGGCTGCTGCTGCTGGTGGACGAGATCTACGACGGCATCCTCTACGACGACGCGGTGTTCCAGCCGGTCGCGCCGCTGGCCGGCGACCTGCCGTGCATGAGCTTCGGCGGCCTGTCGAAGGTGCATCGTGCCTGCGGCTGGCGCGTCGGCTGGGCGGTGCTGTCGGGCGATCCGCTGGCCTGCGGCGATTTCCACCACGCGCTCGACCTGCTGGGCGCGCTGCGCCTGTGCGCCAACGTGCCGGGCCAGTTCGCCATTGAACAGGCCCTGCACGGCACCGACACCATCGGCGAACTGGTGCGCCCCGGCGGACGCTTGTATGAAACCCGCCGCGCGCTGATCGACAGCTGCGCCGCCAGCCCGCACCTGTCGCTGGTAGCGCCGGCCGGCGCGCTGTACGGCTTCCCGCGCATCGTCGGTGCCGCCGCGCAGGGCCTGGACGACCACGACTTCGCGCTGGAGATGCTGGAGCAGGAGGACGTGCTGATCGTCCCCGGCACCAGCTTCAACGTGCCCTACCGCGACCACTTCCGCGTCACCCTGCTGCCGAAAGCGCCGGTGCTGCGCGAGGTGTTTTCGCGCGTCGACCGCGTGCTGACCCGCCGCGCCGAACGCGCGCAGCGGCAGAGCGCGGTGGCGTAAGCGCGACGGGTGCTCCGCTACCTCGCCCTCGGCGACTCCTACACGATCGGCGAAGGCGTCGGGGATGCGGGCCGCTGGCCGGCGCAGCTGGCGGCGCGACTGCGCGACGCGGGGATCGCGATCGGCGAGCCACGGATCATCGCCACCACCGGCTGGACCACCGACGAACTGGCGGCGGCGATGGACGCGGCCGAACCGCTGGGCGACTGGGATTTCGTCTCCCTGCTGATCGGCGTCAACAACCAGTACCGCGGGCGCAGCGTGGACGACTACCGCGAGGAATTTGCCGCGCTGCTGCAGCGTGCTATTGCGCTAACGCGCCAGCGCGCCGCGCGGGTGTTGGTGCTGTCGATCCCCGACTGGGGCGTGACGCCATTCGCCCGCCGCGAACTGCGCAGCCCGTGCCGGATCGCACAGGAGCTGGACGCCTACAACGCCGCCGCGAGCGAGCTGTGCTCGGCCGAGGGCGTGGCGTTCGTGGACATCACCGCGATTTCCCGCACGGGCGAGACCGCCGACATGCTTGCGGCCGACGGCCTGCATCCGTCCGCGCTGCAATACGCACGCTGGGCCGAGGCGGCGCTGCCGCTGGCGAGACGGCTGCTGGCGACGCCCTGATTGCCCGCCATTGCATCCGGCGGCCACCGGCGCCGCGCAGCTTGACCCGCGTCATCCGGCCAGCCACGGCCGCCGGCGTAGAATTGGCGGCTCTCCCCACGTCGGAAGCTGCACCATGTCCCTCGACCCCGCCCTGCGCGCCCGCATCGAATCCGTGCTGGCCGCCAACCCCGTCGTCCTGTTCCTGAAGGGCACGCCGGATGCGCCGCAGTGCGGCTTCTCGGCCAAGACCGCCGCGGCGATGGACGCCACCGGCGCCGACTACGCCCACGTCAACGTGCTGACCGACCCGGAAATCCGCGAAGGCATCAAGGCCTACGGCGACTGGCCCACCATTCCGCAGCTTTACATCCGCGGCGAACTGGTCGGCGGCTGCGACATCGTCACCCAGATGGCCGCCAGCGGCGAGCTGCACGCCGCGCTGGGCGTGGCTGCGCCCGACCGCACGCCGCCGCAGATCACCATCACCCCGGCCGCCGCCGAAATGCTGAAGTCCGCGCTGTCCAATGCCGGCGAGGGCTATGCGCTGCAGGTCGAGGTGGACAAGGGCTACAACGCCCGCCTGCAGCTGGCACCGGTGGACGATAGTGCCATCGCCAGCGAATCCGCCGGCATCCGCGCCCAGTTCGACCTGCTCAGCGCGCAGCGCGCGCGCGGCATGACCATCGACTGGGCCGACGATGCCCGCGGCAAGGGCCTGATCATCGACAACCCCAACGCCCCGCCGAAGGTGCAGGCGCTGACCCCGGCGCAGGTGCGCGAGCGCGTGCAGGCCGGCACCCTGGTGCTGGTGGACGTGCGCCCGGCGGATGAACGCGCGCTGGCGGAAGCGCCGGTGGCGTATCGCCATTTCGACGACGGCGTGGAGGAAATCGAGGCGCTGCCGAAGGACACCGCTCTGGCCTTCCTGTGCCAGTCGGGCGCCCGCAGCGGGCAGGCGGCGGAGCACTTCCGCGCGCTGGGCTTCAAGGCGCTCTACAACGTGGCCGGCGGCATGGTGGCCTGGGCCGACCTGGACCCGGCGGTGGCGCGCTACTGAGGCACCGAAGGTCGTGCGGACACTTCCCGCATGACCTGCCCGCGGCGCGCACCCGGCGGTGCGCGCCTGCGGAATCCGTCAAAAGCCGCCGCCGGCGTCCAGCCATGCCTGTTCGTCGGGCCGGTTGATCCGCCCCAGCGCGGCGTTGCGATGCGGGAAGCGGCCGAACTGGGCGATCACGTCGCGATGCGCCACCGCATAGCCCAGCAAATCGGGATCATCCAGCGCGGTGAACAGCTCCACCGCGCGCTGTTGGTCGGCCATCGCTTCGGAATGCTCGAACGGCATGTAGAAGAAGAACCGCAGCGCCGGCTCGACCCGTGCATCGAAGCCGGCGTCGATGGCGCGCGCAGCGTAGTACAGCGCCAGCGGATCGGTGGCGAAGGCGTGGCCGCTGCCGCGGAAGATGTTGCGCGAAATCTGGTCCAGCAGCAGCACCAGCGCCAGCGCACCGTCGGCATCGGCCATCCAGCCGTCATGTTCGCGGCGCGCGGCGGCGAAATGCGCGGCCTGCCAGCGCGCGCGGCATTCCTCGTCGAACGCGGCGCCACCGCGGAACCACTTGCCCATGCCGGCGTCGCGCCAGAACGCGAGCAGCGCAGCGGCGGTGTCGCGGCTCACTCGTCGAACCTCATGTGCCGCACCGACTTGCCGTTGCGGCGGATCAGCTTCAGCGATTCGATGCCGACCCGGATATGGTTCTGCACGAACTCGGCCGACACCTTGGCATCGCTGGCCTCGGTCTTCACGCCCTCCGGGATCATCGGCTGGTCGGACACCAGCAGCAGCGCGCCGCAGGGAATGCGGTTGGCGAAACCGGCGGCGAAGATGGTCGCGGTTTCCATGTCGATGGCCATGCAGCGCATCGCGCGCAGGCGCTCCTTGAAGGCGTCGTCGTGTTCCCAGACCCTGCGGTTGGTGGTGAACACGGTGCCGGTCCAGTAGTCCAGCTCCATGTCGCGGATGCTGGTGGAGATGACGCGCTGCAGGGCGAACGCGGGCAGCGCCGGCACCTGCGGCGGCAGGTAGTCGTCGCTGGTGCCCTCGCCGCGGATCGCCGCGATCGGCAGCACCAGGTCGCCCAGCTGGTTCTTCCTCTTCAGCCCGCCGCACTTGCCGAGGAACAGCACCGCCTTCGGGCAGATCGCCGACAGCAGGTCCATTACCGTGGCCGCGTTGGGGCTGCCCATGCCGAAGTTGATCAGGGTGATGCCATCGGCGGTGGCGCTGGGCATCGGCCGGTCGATCCCGACCACCGGCGCGCCGGTCATTTCCGAGAAATGCGACAGGTAGCCGCCGAAGTTGGTCAGCAGGATGTGCTGGCCGAAGCTCTCCAGCGGTACGCCGGTGTAGCGCGGCAGCCAGTTGTCGACGATCTCCTGTTTGCTTTTCATCGCGGTCCTTTTCGTTTCCCGGATTCTAAGCCCGGCCCCATGACCTCGGTCATGTGGCGGCCTGCGCGCGATGACGCTAGGGTGCGTGCATCGTTTTTCCGCACCAGGGGAACCACCGCATGAAACCGTTGACCGCCGCCGTGCTGGCGGCGCTGCTGGCCGGCTGCGCGAGTGCGCCGCAGAAGCCGGCTGCGCCCGCCAAGCCGTACGACTTCGCCGCCGATCCCTACCCCAGCACCTACCAGCGGATCGCCTCGCCGCCGGTGCTGCTGCAGCACGCCACCGTGCTGACCGGCACCGGCACGCGGCTGGATGATGCCGACGTGCTGATGCGCGACGGCCGCATCGTCGCGGTCGGCAACGGCCTTGCAACCGGCGGCGATGCGGTGCGGGTGGACGCCACCGGCAAGTGGATCACCCCTGGCATCATCGACATCCACTCGCACCTGGGCGTCTACGCCAGCCCTGGTGCCAGCGCGCACAGCGATGGCAACGAGGCCACCGCGCCGGTGACTGCACAGGTGTGGGCCGAACATTCGGTATGGCCGCAGGACCCCGGCTTCCACGCCGCGCTGGCCGGCGGCGTGACCGCGCTGCAGATCCTGCCCGGCAGCGCCAACCTGATCGGCGGGCGCGGCGTCACCCTCAAGAACATCTCTGCCACCACCTACCAGGGCATGAAGTTCCCCGGCGCGCCGTGGGGCCTGAAGATGGCCTGCGGCGAGAACCCCAAGCGCGTCTACGGCCAGCGCGGCGGCCCGTCCACCCGCATGGGCAACGTGGCCGGCTACCGCGCCGCGTTCGCCGATGCCGCCGACTACATGAAAAAGCGCAAGGCCGGCGGCAAGGACGCTGAGGCCAAGCGCGACCTGAAGCTGGACACCCTGGCCGGCGCGATCAACGGCGACATTCGCGTGAACATCCACTGCTACCGCGCCGACGAGATGGCGATCATGCTCGACCTCGCCAAGGAGTTCGGCTTCAGGATCGCCGCCTTCCACCACGCCGTGGAGGCCTACAAGATCGCCGACCGGCTGGCCGCGGAAGGCGTCTGCGGCGCGCTGTGGGCGGACTGGTGGGGCTTCAAGATGGAAAGCTTCGACGGCATCCAGGAGAACATCGCGCTGGTCGACCGCGTGCCCGGCGGCTGCGCGATCGTGCATTCGGATTCCGCCGAGGGCATCCAGCGGCTCAACCAAGAGGCAGCCAAGGTGATCGCCAACGCCGGCCGCGTCGGCATCCGCATCAGCCCCGAACACGCCATCCAGTGGCTCACCCGCAACCCCGCCAAGGCCATGGGCATCGACGACCAGACCGGCACGCTGGAGGCCGGCAAGATGGCCGACGTGGTGGTGTGGAACGGCAGTCCATTCAGCAGCTTCGCCCAGGCCGAACAGGTCTACGTGGACGGCGCGCGGCTGTACGACCGCCGCGACCCGGCGCGGCAGCCGACCTCGGACTTCCTGCTCGGCCAAGAGACCGTCCCGGGAGGCGTGCGATGAGCGCCCCCATCCTCAAGCGGCTGGCACTGGCGGCGGCCATCTTCGGCGCCTGCGGGCTTGCGCAGGCGCAGGACCTGCTGATCCGCAACGCCACCGTGCACACCGCCAGCGCGCGCGGCACCCTGCGCAACACCGATGTGCTGGTGAAGCAGGGCCGCATCGCCGCCATCGGCAGCGGTCTGGCGACCGGCAGTGCGAAGGTGGTGGATGCGCAGGGACAGCCGTTGACGCCGTCGCTGTTCGGCGGCATCACCGACATCGGCGTGGAGGAAGTCTCCGGCGAATCCAGCACCGTCGACGCCACCCTGGCGCTGGGCGCCAACGCCGCCGACATGCAGGTGCGGCCGGAGTTCGACGTCACCCTGGCCTACAACCCGGATTCGGTGCTGGTGCCGGTAGCGCGGGTGGAAGGCGTCGGCTGGACCCTGCTGGCGGCAGGCACTCGTCCCGGCGGCTCGCTGATCGGCGGCCAGGGTGGCGTGGTGCGGCTGGACGGCAGCCTGGACGCGGTGGGCCCGCGCGCACTGTTCGTCACCCTCGGCGGCGCCGGCGCCAACCTCAGCGGCAGCTCGCGCGCGGCGCAGTGGATGCTGCTCGACCAGCTGATCGACGAGGTGCGCGGGCGCATCCCGGCCGACTCGCAGTTCGCCCTGCTCACCCCCGCCGGCCGCTCCACCCTGGCGAAATACTTCGGCGGCGGTGGCCGGGTGCTGGCGCGGGTGCAGCGCGCGGCCGACATCGTCCGCCTGCTGCGCTGGGCCAAACAGCGCGGCGTGCGGGTGGCGCTGGTGGGCGCGGCGGAAGGCTGGAAGGTGGCACCGCAGATCGCCGCGGCCGGCGTGCCGGTGTTCGTCGACGTGCTGGCCAACCTGCCCGGCGATTTCGACGAGATCGGCGCCACGCTGGAGAACGCCGGGCGCCTGCACGCGGCCGGGGTGAAGGTGTCGTTCTTCCAGGGCGGCGACGCCTCCCACAACGCACGCAAGCTGCGCCAGCTGGCCGGCAACGCGGTGGCCAACGGCCTGCCCTGGGAAGCGGGCCTGGCCGGCCTGACCTCGGTGCCGGCGGCGGCGCTGGGCGCGGGCGCGGACATCGGCGCGACCATCGCCGTCGGCCAGCGCGCCGACCTGGTGCTGTGGAGCGGCGATCCGCTGGACGTGGCCAGCGTCGCCCGGCAGCTGTGGCTGGACGGCCGCGCGATCCCGATGCGCAGCCGCCAGACCGAGCTGCGCGACCGCTACCTGCGCGCCGCCGGCACGCCCCAGGAAGGCCAGTTGCCGCGCGCCTACCCGGCCGACGCCCGCTGACGCCCGCGGCAAACCGGGGCGCGCGCAGCTGAACGGCGGCGCTCTCCGGGACGCACCGGTGCCGCGCGGGCGCATGCACGCACGCCCGACTTGCGGTACGGTCGTGGGCAACTGAACGGGGGGCTGGAGGACAACATGCGCATCGGGATCATCGCGGATTCGGCCTGCGACCTGCCAAACGACTTCATCGAACGCGAGAACATCACCATCCTGCCGGTGACCGTGCAGATCGGGCAGGCGGTGCTGGCCGACGTGCGCAACGAGGAAGCGACGATGAACTTCCTCAGCGGCGAAACCGCCGCGCGGGCGTTCGAGGCGGAAACCACCCCGTTCACCGTGCAGCAGGTGCACGACCTGTTCCTGGGCAAGCTGGTGCACGACTACGACTACGTGTTCTGCATCACCACCACCCGCACCCGCAGCGGCATCCACGACAACGCGCAGCAGGCCAGCTTCACCATCCTCAACGACTACAAGGCGGTGCGGGCCGCCTCAGGCAACAACACTCCGTTCTCGCTGCGGGTGATCGACAGCCAGAGCGTATTCGCCGGGGTCGGCGTGCCGGTGATCGAAGCGGTGCGCATGCGCGCCGCCGGCGAGTCGCCGCCGCGGATCCGCGCGCACCTGGAGGCCATCGCCAGCAATACCCACGCCTACATGGTGGCGCCGGACCTGAACTACCTGCGCAACCGCATCAAGAAGCGCGGCGACAAGAGCGTCAGCTTCCTCAGCGCAACCCTGGGCACGGCGCTGGACATCAAGCCGATCCTGCATTGCAACCAGGGCGAAACCGGTCCGGTGGCGAAGGTGAAGGGTTTTGCCGCGGCCAGCCGCAAGCTGTTCGACTTCACCGCCGAACGCGTGGCGTCCGGGCTGCTGACCCCCACCGTCAACCTCTGCTACGGCGGTGCGCTGGACGAGATGCGCGCGCTGCCGGGCTACCAGCACCTGCGCGACGTGTGCAAGGATCGCGGCGTCGAAGTGTTCGAGAGCTTCATGGGCCTGTCCGGGTTGGTGAACGTCGGTCGCGGCGCGTTGGTGGTGGCGTTCGCTGCGCCCCCGCACCGCTTCGGCTGAGCAGTGACGGCGCCTCCACGGCCAGGCCGCTAGCCTCTGGACACATCTTCCCGGGATCGCCCATGACCACTCGCTATTACATCCGCCTGCCCAACCCCGACCAGGCCCGCGGCAACGACCCCGACCTGAGCTTCCGCTCGCGCGGTGCGGAAGGATTCGCCGAGGAACTGCAGCAGGCACTGCGCGACGACACCCTGTTCCTGCGCTGGCAGGCCCGGCAGGAAGAGCCCGACGACGTCGACCCGGCGCTGTCCGCGACCGATCCTGCCGCCCGCGTCACAGGCCAGCAGGACGACCTGCACATCGACCTGATCGTGGACACCCGGTTGTCCTCGGCGCTGCTGCGCCAGCGCATGGCGCTGCTGGCCGGCAGCCACTGGCAGCTGCGCGACGTCACCGCGGCCTGAGGCTCCCGACCGCATGATCCCGGTTCTGCTGTCATGGAGCGGCGGCAAGGACGCCGCGTGGGCCCTGCACGCGCTGCGCGCGGCTGGCGAAGTCGAGGTGGTGGGCCTGCTTACCACCCTCACCGAAGGCTTTGATCGCGTATCGATGCAGGGCATCCATCGCGACGTGCTGCATGCGCAGGCCAGCGCCGCCGGACTGCCGCTGATCGAAGCGTGGATTCCGCAGGCGGCCGACAACACGAGCTACATCGCCAGCTTCACCGATGCATTGGCGCGTGCGCAGGCGCGCTGGCCGGACCTGGCCCATATCGCCTACGGCGACCTGCTGCTCGCAGACATCCGCAGCTGGCGCGAGACGCTGTGCGCGCAGCTGGGCTGGACGCCGCTGTTCCCGCTGTTCGGCAGCGACACCGCGCAGCTGGCGCGGGAGATGATCAAAGGCGGCCTGCGGGCGCGGTTGTGCTGCGTGGACACCACCCAGCTGGACGCCGCGTTTGCCGGTCGCGCCTTCGATGCCGCGCTGCTGGCGGAACTGCCGCCCGCCATCGACCCCTGCGGCGAGCGCGGCGAATTCCACACCTGCGTTGCCGCCGGGCCGATGTTCACCGCGCCGCTGGCGCTGCAACCCGGCGACACCGTGCTGCGCGACGGGCGCTTCGCCTATACCGACTTCACGCTGGCCTGACTGAAGCCATCCCGCAGCGCCGCTGGGGCGGCGCTATGCCTTCAGCGCCGCCGCGTGGTGGGCGATATGCTCGCCGATGAAGCTGGCGATGAAGTAATAGCTGTGGTCATACCCCGGCTGCATGCGCAGATACACCGGGTGCCCTGCCGCATCGGCGGCGTCCTTCAGCCGCCACGGCTGCAGCTCGACCTCGAGGAATTCATCGGCCTCGCCCTGATCGATCAGCACCGGCAGCTTTTCCACTGCCGCCGTGATCAGTGCGCTGGCGTCGTACTGCGCCCACGCCGCACGGTCATCGCCAAGGTAGGCGGCAAACGCCTTCTGCCCCCACGGCACCAAGGATGGCGCCACGATCGGCGCGAACGCCGACACGCTGCGGTAGCGGCCGGGCTTCGACAGCGCCAGCACCAGCGCGCCGTGGCCACCCATCGAATGCCCGCTGATCGCGCGCGCATCGCTGACCGGGAACTGCGCTTCCACCAGCGCCGGCAGTTCGTCGGCGACGTAGTCGAACATGCGGTAATGCGCCGCCCACGGCGCCTGCGTGGCGTTGACGTAGAAGCCGGCGCCCTTGCCGAGGTCGTAGCCATCGGCATCGGCCACGCCGTCGCCGCGCGGGCTGGTATCCGGGCAGACGATGGCGATGCCGTGCTCCGCCGCGTAGCGCTGCGCGCCCGCCTTGGTGATGAAGTTCTGCTCGCTGCAGGTCAGCCCCGACAGCCAGTACAGCACTGGCACCGGGCCGTCCTGCGCCTGCGGCGGCAGATAGATCGCGAAGCTCATGTCGCAGCCCAGCACCGCCGAGCGGTGCCGGTACACGTCCTGCCAGCCGCCGAAGCAGGCGCGGTGTTCGATGCGTTCCATCAGGCCATCCCCCTCAGAAATGCACCACCGAGCGGATCGACTTGCCTTCGTGCATCAGTTCGAAGGCTTCGTTGATACCCTCCAGGCCCATCGTGTGGGTGACGAACGGCGCAAGCTGGATCTCGCCGGCCATCGCCTCCTCCACCATGCCCGGCAGCTGGCTGCGGCCCTTCACGCCGCCGAACGCGGTGCCCAGCCATTTGCGACCGGTGACCAGCTGGAACGGGCGGGTGGCGATCTCCTGCCCCGCCCCGGCCACGCCGATGATCACGCTCTGGCCCCAGCCGCGGTGCGCGCATTCCAGCGCCGCGCGCATCACGTTGACGTTGCCGATGCACTCGAAGCTGTGGTCCACGCCCCAGCCGGTCATCTCCACGATCACCTGCTGAATGGGTTTATCGAAATCCTTCGGGTTCACGCAGTCGGTGGCGCCCATGTCGCGGGCCATGTCGAACTTCGAGGGATTGGTGTCGATGGCGATGATCCGCCCGGCCTTCGCCCGTTTCGCGCCCTGGATGACGGCCAGGCCGATGCCGCCGAGGCCGAACACCGCGACCGAATCGCCCTCCTGCACCTTCGCCGTGTTCTTCACCGCGCCAAGCCCGGTGGTGACGCCGCAGCCCAGCAGGCAGACCTGCTCGTGGTTGGCCTCGGGGTTGATCTTCGCCAGCGAAACCTCGGCCACCACCGTGTATTCGCTGAAGGTGCTGCAGCCCATGTAGTGGTACAGCGGCTGGCCGTTGTAGCTGAAGCGGGTGGTGCCGTCCGGCATCACGCCCTTGCCCTGGGTGGCGCGCACGGCCGTGCACAGGTTGGTCTTGCCGGACTTGCAGAACAGGCACTGCCCGCATTCGGCGGTGTACAGCGGAATGACGTGGTCGCCCGGCGCGACGCTGGTGACGCCCTCGCCCACCTCCACCACCACGCCCGCACCCTCGTGGCCCAGCACGCAGGGAAACAGGCCCTCCGGGTCGTCGCCGGACAGGGTGAAAGCATCGGTATGGCAGACGCCGGTATGGCTGATCTTCACCAGCACCTCGCCGGCCTTGGGCGGGGCGACGTCGATCTCGACGATCTGCAGCGGCTGGCCTGCGGCGAAGGCGACGGCGGCGCGGGATTTCATGGGCGTTCTCCTGGAAGCAAGGGATTACTTGAGATAGGACCGCACCAGCGCGATCACTTCGTCGATGCTCTGCTGGTGCTGCTTACGGATTTGGGGATCGGCAGCGAGCTGGGTGAACTCCTCGCGCAGATGGCTGTCGAGGATCTCGGCCATCAGCCCGTTCACCGCGCCACGCAGCGCGGCCAGCTGTTGCAGGATCGGCGCGCACTCGCTGCCCGCCTCCACCGCGCGCTCCAGCGCATCCACCTGGCCGCGGATGCGGCGCAGGCGGGTGGTGGCGCGCTTCTTGTCTTCCGGCGAGTGCGGCACGCGGCGTCTCCGATACTGGTGGGGAGTATAGGGCGAAACCGGCAGCGGTGGCGCCCGTCCGCCTAACCGGTATTCTGGATCCCCGCGGCGATGCCGTTGACGGTGGACACCAGCGTGCGCAGCAGGTCTTCGTCCTCGCGCCCGCTTTCGCGCCAGCGGCGCAGCAGGTCCACCTGCAGCAGACTGATCGGATCGACGTAGGGATTGCGCAGCCGGATCGACAGGCGCAGCCGGTAGTCGTCGGCCAGCAGCGCGTCGCGCTGCCTGATCGTCAGGATGGCCTCGCGGGCAAGCGCGAACTCCCGCGCGATGCGCGGGAAGAACACCGGATGCAGCTCGCCGGCCAGCGCGGAGTAGCGTTCGAAGATGTCGATGTCGGACTTCGCCATCGCCATCTCCACATCGTCGATCATCGCCGTGAAGAACGGCCAGTCGCGGGCCATCGCCGCCATCGCATCCAGTCCGTGCGCGTCGATGCCGTGGCGCAGGGCGGTGCCGACGCCGTACCAGCCGGTCAGGCCGGAACGGCTCTGCGCCCAAGAAAACACCCACGGGATGGCGCGCAGGTTGGCGATGCCGCCGTCGCGGCGGCGCGAGGGCCGCGAACTGATGTGCAGCCGCTCGATCACGTCCACCGGGGTGGCGGTACGGAAGTAGGCCGGGAAGTCCGGATGCTCGTGCACCAGCGCGCGGTAGTGCGTGCGCGAGACCTGCGCCAGCTCGGCGGCAATTGCGCGCCACCGCCCCTCGCGCGGCTCCGGCGGGCGCGGCCGCAGCGATGCGCGCAGCACGGCGGAGGTGGTCTGCTCGAGGTTGCGCAGCGCCAGCGCGCGTATCCCGTATTTGCGATGGATCACCTCGCCCTGCTCGGTGACGCGCATGCGCCCGGCCACGCTGCCGCGCGGCGCTGCCATGATCGCCCGCTCTGTCTTGCCGCCGCCGCGGCTGACCGAACCACCGCGGCCATGGAAGAACACCAGCTGCAGGCCGGCCGAGCGCGCCACGTCCAGCAGCTCGACCTGCGCGCGCTGCAGCGCCCAGCGCGATGCCAGCAGCCCGCCGTCCTTGGCGCTGTCGCTGTAGCCCAGCATCACCACCTGACGCCCGCCGCGCGCGGCCAGGTGGCGGCGGTACAGGGGGTCGGCGAACAGCGCCTGCATCGTCGCCGGCGCAGCCTCCAGGTCGTCCACCGTCTCGAACAGCGGCGCCACGTCCAGCGGCACTTCGCCGTCGGCGACGCAGCCTGCGATCCGCGCCAGCGCCAATACCGCCAGCGCGTCGGCGGCATTGCGCGCCATGCTGATGATGTAGGGGCCGAAGGCGTGTTCGCCCAGCACCGCGCGCAGTTCGCGCACGACGCGGAACACCTCCAGCGTGGCCATGGCGTCGGCTGCGCCCGCATCGGTCGGTGCAGCGCCCGAGATCAGCGCATGCAGCCGCTCGACACGCGCCGGCAGCGGGCGCGCGGCCCATTCGGCATCCCCCTCCAGCGCAGCCAGCGCCTGCTCGTGCACGGCGGAGTCCTGGCGCAGGTCCAGCGCCGCCATGTGCAGGCCGAAGCTGCGCGCACGCCAGAGGATGCGTCGCAGCGCGAAGCGGCCGGCGTGGTCGCCGCGGTGCCGGGCCAGACTGGCGTCGATCAGTTCCAGGTCGTCGATGAAGGCGGCCGCGTCGGCATAGCCACCCGCCGCGCCCTCGTTGGTTGCCTGCAGGCGCGCACGCATCGCCCACAGCAGCTGCCGGTACGGCATGTCGGCCAACCGCGGCCGGTTGCGCACCATGCCTTCCGGCAGCAGCGCGCGGTGCGCGGCGGCGCGCGCCTCGACCTCTGCATCGATGCCGGCATGGCCGTGGCTCTGGGTGAGGATGTCGCCGAGGGTGCGCAGGTCGGCCAGATAGCAGTCCAGCGCCAGCGCGCGCTGGGCGGTCAGCGCGTCGCGCACGCTGGCCGCGCCGACGTTGGGGTTGCCGTCCATGTCGCCGCCGACCCAGCTGCCGAAGCGCAGCATCGGCGGCAGCGCGATGCGTTCGCCATACACGGCTTCGACCGCATCGGAAAACGCCTCGTAGAACACCGGCAGCACCCGGTACAGCACGCTGCCGAGGTAGAAGCCGACGTGCTCGACCTCGTCGGCCACGCTGGGCCGCTGCGGCGGCGCCTCGTTGGTCTGCCAGGCGGTGGTCAGCGACTGGCGGATGCGGGCGTCGTCGGCGCGACGTTCGGGCGGCGTGCGGGTGCGGTCGATGTCGGCGATCAGCCGTTCGACCACGGTCTTTTCCTTCAGCAGCAGCGCGCGCCGCACCGCTTCGGTGGGATGCGCGGTGAACACCGGCTCCACGCACAGCCCGGCCAGCTGCGCCTGCAGTTCGGCCAGCGTCACGCCCTCCTCGCGCAGGCCGCGCAGCACCGCTTCCAGCCCGCCGGGCTGCGGCGCCGTGCCCAGCCGCTGGTAGTCGCGGCGACGGCGGATGCGATGCACGCGTTCGGCCACGTTGGTGGCGCTGAAGTAGGCCGCGAACGCGCGCACCAGCGGCTCGGCCTGCGCCAGCGGCACCTGCGCCAGCCGCTGCGCCAGCGCATCCACCGGCTCGCCCTGCTCGCGCCTTGCGATCGCGATCCGCCGCAGCGCCTCGACCTGTTCAAGGAATACCGGCGCCACCTGTTCGGCCAGCATGTCGCCGACCATCGCGCCGAGCCGGCGCACATCGTCGCGCAGCGGCGCGTCGGTGGCTGTGAAATCAAGCTGCTCGCGCAGCGGCGCGTCGGGAGTGGCCATGGCCGCAGGCTAACGCGATTTTTGCTGCGTTGCGTCAACGGTTGCGCATGGGACTATCCGCGCCGCGCGCCTGCGCTCAGTAGGAAAACTCGCAGAACACCGGATCCACGCTGCCGCGCCATTCACCGTGGAACAGCGCCAGCTTGCGCTCGGCGGGGGTCTTGCCGGATTCCACGATCTCCACCAACGGGTCGAGGAAGCCGGTTTCGTCGGCGCCGCAGCGATCCTGTACCGCGCGGCGACGCAGGCCGGCGACGGAAATCTCCAGCGCGCGGCGGGCCAGCTCGCGCAGCGTGCCGCCGCGGAACGGCAGCCCCAGCGCCTGCTTGGGCACGCCATCGCGCAGGGCATGGCGCTCGGCCATGCTGAAATCCTTGACCAGGTCCCAGGCCGCATCCAGCGCCGCGTCGTCGTACAGCAGGCCCACCCAGAACGCCGGCAGCGCGCACAGCCGGCCCCAGGGACCGCCGTCGGCGCCGCGCATCTCCAGGAATTTCTTCAGCCGCACTTCCGGGAAGGCGGTGGTCATGTGGTCGTTCCAGTCCGTCAGCGTCGGCAGCGCGCCAGGCAGCACGTCCAGCCGGCCCTGCATGAAGTCGCGGAACGACTTGCCGCTGGCATCGTGGTAGACGCCATCGCGATAGCTGAAATACATCGGCACGTCGAGCAGGTAGTCGACGTAGCGCTCATAGCCGAAGCCATCCTCGAACACGAAGTCGAGCATGCCGGTGCGGCCGGCGTCGGTATCGGTCCAGATGTGCGAGCGGTAGCTGAGGTAGCCGTTGGGCCGCCCTTCCGTGAACGGCGAATCGGCGAACAGCGCAGTCGCAATCGGTTGCAGCGCCAGCGACACGCGGAACTTCTTCACCATGTCCGCTTCGGACGCGTAGTCCAGGTTGACCTGCACCGTGCAGGTGCGGGTCATCATGTCCAGGCCCAGGTTGCCGACCTTTGGCATGTAGTCGCGCATGATCTTGTAGCGGCCTTTCGGCATCCACGGCATTTCGTCGCGCCGCCACTTGGGCTGGAAACCCATGCCGAGGAAGCCGAGCTTCAGCTCGTCGGCCACTTCCCGCACTTCGCGCAGGTGGCTGCCGACTTCCTTGCAGGTCTGGTGGATGGATTCCAGCGGCGCCCCCGACAGCTCCAGCTGGCCGGCCGGCTCCAGCGTCACCGACGCGGCATCGCGCGACAGCGCGATCACCCGGCCGTTTTCCTCGTAAGGCGCCCAGCCGAACCGGACCAGACCCTTCAGCAGTGCCTCGATGCCGCGCTCGCCGTCGAAGGTTGGCGGGCGCAGGTCGTCCAGCCGGAAGCCGAATTTCTCATGCTCGGTGCCGATCCGCCACGCCTCGCGGGACTTCTCGCCCGAGGCCAGCACCTCGGCCAGCTGGTGGCGGTCGGTGATCGGCGTGTCGCTGGCTGTGCTGGGTCCGGACATCGGCATCGCCTATCGGTTTGGCGAAGCAGGATAGCCGGGCCGCGGCGGCACCGCAGCAACGCCGTTGTGGCATCAGCGTTCCGTGATTGCGCGCAATTGGGCTATATCGCCAGCCAGCCGGCGACCACAGCGCGCAGTTCGTCCACGCCCTGCTTCGACTCGCCGGAGAACAGCTGCACGCTGACGCTGTCGGCGAACGACCGCGCCAGCTCCATCCGCACCGCCTGCAGGGTATTGCCGGCGGCGCCGCGACCGAGCTTGTCGGCCTTGGTCAGGATCACGTGCGCCGGCAGCCCGCGGCGCATGGCGTAGCCGAGCATCTGCCGGTCGTATTCCTTCAGTGGATGGCGCACGTCCATCACCACCACCAGCCCGCGCAGGGCGTCGCGGCTGCCGAAATACCCCTCGAGGAAGGCCTGCCAGTGCGCCTGCAGGTCCTGCGGCACCTTGGCATAACCGTAGCCCGGAAGGTCGACCAGGTATTTGTTCTCGTGCGGCGGCAAGCCGAAGAACACCAGCTGCTGGGTGCGGCCGGGCGTCTTGGACACGCGTGCCAGCGCGTTCTGCTGGCAGAGCGCGTTGAGGGCGGAGGATTTGCCGGCGTTGGAGCGGCCGGCAAAGGCCACTTCGAAGCCGCCATCGGGCGGCAATTGCCGGTGATTGTGGGCGGCCAGCAGGTACTGGGCGCGCGCGAACGGGTTGGGTGCAGCCATGGGCATAGCATGGCATGTCCGCGCCGATGCAGGTCCGGTTTGACCGCTCCGGGCGCGCCGACCATAATTTGCAGGTTGCGCGGCACCTGTCCGCGTCCTTATGCCAGTGGAGTTACGCATGCGTCCTGTCCATGCCCTTGCCGGTGTTGCCTGTCTTGCTCTTGCCGCGGCCGCCTGGGCCCAGAGCACGCCGGTCGCCGCACCCGACAACGCCCCGGTGCAGACCGCGCCGCTGGTGGAGAAGCCCGCCACCTGGGGTGATGCCCAGGCCGGACAGGCCAAGGCCGGCGCCTGCGCGGCCTGCCACGGCCTCGACGGCAACGCCATGCAGCAGAACGCGCCGCGCATCGCCGGCATGCCGGAACGCTATCTCGCCGAGCAACTGCACCTGTTCAAGAGCGGTCAGCGCACGGGCGGCCTGGCCGCGATCATGGCGCCGTTCGCCGGCATCCTCAGCGCGCAGGACATGCGCGACGTCGGCGCCTGGTACGCCACCCAGAAGGCCGGCACCGGCGTGGCCGACGATACCGCGATTGCCGAAGGCCCCAACCAGGGCCTGAAGTTCTACCAGGTGGGCGAGCGCCTGTTCCGCAGCGGCGACCCCGCCCGCGGCCTGCCCGCCTGCATGGCCTGCCATGGCCCGTCCGGCGCCGGCAACCCCGGCCCGGCCTACCCTGCCCTGCACGGCCAGGATTCGGCGTACGTGACGCGGCGGCTGGAGGAATACCGCACCGGTACCACCACCTACACCGCGCCGGCGCACTTCAAGCTGATGGCCGCGGTCAGCAAGTCGCTGAGCGACGAGGAAATCCGTTCGCTGGCCAGCTATGTGCAGGGCCTGCATACCCGCGCGCCCGGGACCACCAAGGAAAGCATCGCCCGCTGAGCGCGATGCTTCATCATGCGTTGGCCCTGGCCCGTGCATGCTCATCGGGCCCCTTAGTTGACCGCCGGAGCCTGATTTCATGCGCGCACTGCTGTTGTCGCTTGCCCTGCTGCTGACCACCGCGCTCGCGCCCGCGCAGGCACAGCGCGTCCTGCCCGGCCTGACCGAGGGCGTGCAGTACCGTTACGTCGACAACGGTCAGCCCTACCGGCCGCTGCCGCCCGGCATGGTGGAAGTGGCCGAGGTGTTCGCCTACACCTGTCCGCACTGCGCGCACTTCTCGCCGATGCTGGAGGCGTGGGCGAAGCAGCTGCCCGCACACGCCCGGCTGGTACTGGTGCCGGGCGTGTACGACCGCGACGATCCGTGGCCGCGGGTGTTTTTCGCCGCGCAGGCCGCCAAATCCCTGCCGGTGCTGCATCCGCGCCTGTTCGCCGCGATCCATGAAACCGGTGAACTGCCGCGCAATGCCGACGCCGCCCAGATCCTCGCCTTCGCCAGCCGCGTGCAGGGCAGCAATGCCACCGCGCTCAAGATCGCGATGGCCAACGACGCGAGGCTGCTGCCGCAGCTGAAGCAGGCCTATGAATTCGGCGCCCGCAGCCAGATCGACGGCACGCCGTCGCTGATCGTGGCCGGGCGCTACGTGATCCTCGGCAACAGTTATGAAAGCCTGCTGGACAATGCGCGCGCGGTCGTCGCCGCGCTGGCGCCAAAGCAGAAACCCAAGGCGACCGCGCGCCCGGCGCCGGCCAAGCCCGCCTCTCCCCGATCCTGACCGACTGACGGAACCGCCATGACCGCACTGCGCCACGCCCTGCTCCTGCTCGTCCTGCTGCCGCTGGCCGCCTGCAAGAACGACGCACCCGCGCCGGTTGCGGCCGGCGAGGCCGCTCCGGCCGAACAGGCCACCACCCAGGCCGCCAGCGCCGAAGACCCGCAGCGCGCCGCGCAGGCCGAAGCGGCGGTGCAGGCCGCCGCCGAAGCCGCCGCCAAGGCGCCGCCGCCGGTGGAAGGCACCGACTACGTCACCATCGCGAACGGCCAGCCGTTCGATACCGCGCCGGGCCGGATCGAAGTGGTCGAATTCTTCGGCTACGTCTGCCCGTTCTGCGCCGCGGTGCAGCCGCAGGTGGCGGCGATGAAGGCCAAGCTGCCGCCGGACGTGCATTTCGTCTACGTGCCGGCCGCGTTCGGTGCGATGTGGGACAACTACGCCAAGGCCTTCTACGCCGCCGAAGCGATGGGCCTGCTCGACAAGACCCACGATGCGATGTTCCGCGCCATCCACATCGACCAGACCCTGAAGGGCGAGCGCGGCATGGACAAGCCGGAGGACATCGCCGGGTTCTACGCCAACTACGGCGCCAACCCCGGGCAGTTCCTCAACAGCATGCAGAGCTTCGCGGTGGCCACCAAGATGAACCGCGCCCGCCAGTACATGACCGAAGCCTTCGCCAACGGCGACCAGATGGGGACGCCGGCCTTCGTGGTCGCCGGCAAGTACCGGGTCAAGGGCAAGAGTGTGGACGACATGTTCCGCATCATCAACCAGCTGATCGTCGCCGAACGCACCAAGCTCGGTGCCGCCACGCCGGCGGCGCCGGCGCCCGCCGCGGCGGAAGCGCCGCAGGGCTGATCCCGCCGCCATGCACAACCGCCGGCTGCGCCTGCTGAGCGCGAACATCCAGGCCGGCTCCAGCACGCGCGGCTATCACGACTACGTCGCGCGCAGCTGGTCGCACGTGCTGCCGGCAGGCAACAAGCGCGGCGCGCTGGACACCATCGCCGAACTTGCCGGCCGCCACGACATCGTCGGCCTGCAGGAGGCCGATCCCGGCAGCCTGCGTTCGGGCTTCACCAACCAGACCCACTACCTGGCCGAACGCGCCGGCTTCGCCTACTGGAGTCACCAGCCCAACCGCAGCGTGGCCGGGGTGGCCTCCAGCGCCAACGGCCTGCTCAGCCGGCTGGAACCGCGGCTGGTCGAGGACCACCCGCTGCCCGGCCGGGTCAAGGGCCGCGGCGTGCTTACCGCCACCTTCGGCGAGGGCCGCGACGCGCTGACCGTCGCGGTGGCGCATCTCTCGCTGGGCAGCCAGTCGCGGCGCTCGCAGATCGACTTCATCGCCGACATCCTCGCCGGCCTGCCGCACGCGGTGCTGATGGGCGACTTCAACTGCGATCCGGAGCAGCCGGAGATGCAGCAGCTGTATCGCAAGACCCGGCTGCAGCCGCCCGACCGCTGCGTGCCCACCTTCCCCTCGTGGCGTCCGCAGCGTGCCATCGACCACATGCTGGTGACCCCGGCGCTGGCGCTGGCGACGATGCAGGCGCTGCCCGCCGCGCAGTCCGACCACCTGGCGCTGTCGGTGGAGCTGGACGTGCCGGAAGCGGCGCTGCGCTGAAGCGGCGCTAGAGCGCGCTGTACGCGAACGCGCAGCCAACCACCAACAGGAACACCGCGAATACCCGCTTCAACGCCGGCCCGCTCAGCGCATGCGCCAACCGCGTGCCCAGCGGCGCCGCCAGCACCGAGGCCAGCGCCACGCCGATCGCCGCCGGCAGATAGACATAGCCCATCGCCCCCGCCAGCGGCAGCGCGTCCGCCGGCGCCTGCAATGCGTAACCCAGCGCGCTGCCCAGGCCGATGAAGATGCCGCAGGCGGACGAGGTGCCCACCGCGCGCACCGGCGCCACCCCGCGCCAGACCAGCAACGGCACGGTCAGGCTGCCGCCGCCGATGCCGACGATCGCCGACACGATGCCGATCCCGCCGCCGGCCAGCGTGTAGCCGGGGCCTTGCGGCACCAGCGCGGCATCGCCGCCCGACTTCGGCTGCACCAGCAACATCTGCGCGGCCACGATCCAGCAGTAGCCCGCCACGCACCAGCGCAACACGTTGCCGTCCAGCGCGATGGCGAAGCGGCTGCCCAACCAGCCGCCCAGCAGCACGCCCGGCACCATCCACGCCACCGTCGGCCACAGCACGCTGCCGCGGCGGTGGTGCGCGCGTGCCGACGAGGCGGCGGTCAGCACGATGCTGGCCAATGAACTCGCCAGCGCCGCGTGCATTGCCGCGTCCGCCGGCACGCCTTGGGTCGGCAGCAACCATGCCAGTGCACCCACCAGCACCAGTCCGCCGCCGATGCCCAGCAGCCCGGCCAGCACGCCGGCGCAGGCGCCCAGCGCCAGGTAAAGAAGCAGCAAAGACATCGCGCACCATCGAAAAAGACGTTCATCGATGCTCGGCTATAGTCGGGCGATGCACAAGATCGCGCCTTCGCTGCTGCTGTTGTCGTCGCTGGTTGCCGGCACCGCCACCGTCCACGCACAGTCGCCCACGCCGCGCCCGGCGCCGCTGTTGCAACCGGCGCCGGTGCGGATCGCACCGTCCGACCCGGCACTGCGGGCCGCCTTCGACAGCGCCGCCAGCAGCAGCGGGCTGGATGATCTGGCGCTGGCCGGCTTCTCCAGCCAGCCGCTGGCCGGCTGGCTGGAATACGTGGCCCTGCGCGGGCGCATGGATACGCTACCGCTGGCGCGCGGCAATGCCTTCCTGGCGGCACGCCGCGGCGAGCCGGTGGCCACGGCCTTCCGCACCGACTGGCTCAACGCGCTGGCCCGTCGCAACGAATGGCAGGCCTTCCTCGACCAGTGGGATGCCAGCATCGACGGCGCCGCGCTGCGCTGCCTGCGCCTGCAGGCGTTGATGGCGGTCAATCGCGCGGATGCTCAATGGACTGCCGACGCACAGGCGTTGTGGCGCAGCAGCGGCCGCTCGCTGCCGGCGCAGTGCGACGCGCCGTTCGCGCTGCTGACTGCAAAAGGTGGCCTGACGGATGCGCTGCGCTGGGAGCGCTTCGACCTTGCCGCCGCCGATGCGCAAGTCGGAGTGATGCGCGCGATCGCCGCCGGCCTGCCCACTGCCGATGCGGCCCTGGCGCTGCAGTACGCGGCCTATCTGGATGCACCGGAGGCCGCCGTGGACGGGTGGCCGAAGACTGCACGCAGCCGGCTGGTGGCTTCGACCGCGCTGGCGAAACTCGCCAAGACCGATCCGGACCGCGCCGAAGCGCTGCTGCCCGGCGTCGCGCAGGCGCTGGCGTTCGACGAAGCCGGCCGCAGTCGCGTGCTGTACCAGGTCGCACTGTGGACGGCGGCGTCCTACCTGCCGGAGTCCGCGCGCCGCCTCGCCAGCGTCCCGGCGTCGGCCTACGACGACAGCCTGCACGAATGGCGGGTGCGCGAAGCGCTGTCGCGCAGCGACTGGGCCGCTGCGCTGGCCGCGATCAGGCGCATGCCGGACGCGCAGCGCAACGACTCGCGCTGGCTGTATTTCGCCGCCCGCACCAGCGAGCTGACCGGCGATACGGCCGGCGCCAGGTCGCTGTACGCGCAGGCCGCGCGCAAACCCGACTTCCACGGCTTCCTCGCCGCCGACCGCCTCGAACAGCCGTACGCCCTGTGTCCGTGGCTGCCGGCGCCGACGCCGGCGCTGAAGCAGGCGGTGGCCCGCGATCCGAACATCATCCGCGCCGTGCAGCTGTTCCAGCTCGACCGCAGGGGCTGGGCCGCGCGCGAATGGAACGCCGCGCTGGCGCGCTTCAGCGACGAACAGCGGCGGCTGGCGGTGGAGGTGGCGCAGGACAACGGCTGGTTCGACCGCGGCGTGTTCGGCCTGGTCAACGTCGATGGCAAGCGCTACCCGGAAGAGCAGCGCCTGTACCGGCTGCGCTTCCCGCTGCACCACGACGCCACGATCCGCCGCGAAGCCGCACGCAACGGCCTCGATCCGGCGTGGGTAGCGGCGGAGATCCGCGCCGAAAGCGTGTTCGACCCGAACGCCCGCTCCGGCGCCGACGCGCGCGGGCTGATGCAGGTGCTGCCGGCCACCGGCGCGGCGGTCGCGGCGAAGACCGGCCTGCCGTGGCGCGGCGCCGAGGGCCTGTTTGATCCCGACCTCAACATCGCCATCGGCAGCGCCTACCTGCGCCAGTTGATGGACCGCTACGGCGGCAAGCCGTACCAGGTGATCGCCGGCTACAACGCCGGCCCGACCCCGCTGAACCGCTGGGTGTCGCAGCGCCCGGCGATGGACCCGGATTTGTGGATCGAGACCATCAGCTACAAGGAAACTCGCGAATACGTGGCACGCGTGCTCAGCTTCAGCACGATCTACGACTGGCGTCTGGACGGCAGCGCGCAGCGACTGACCGACCGCATGCTCGGCCTCGCCAGCGGCCAGCGCAAAGCGTTTGCCTGCCCGGCGGAACCGAGCGCCGCACCTGCCGCGGCGACAAAACACGCACCGGCGAAGCGCCGCAGGTAAGGCAGCTCGGGCATCATCGGCGACATGACCGCGCTTCCCGAGACCGTTAAAACCTACCTCGTCGGCGGCGCCGTACGCGACGCGCTGCTCGGCCTGCCGGCGGGCGACCGCGATTTCGTGGTGGTCGGCGCCGGCGTGCAGGAGATGCTGGATGCCGGCTTCCGCCAGGTTGGCCGCGACTTCCCGGTGTTCCTGCATCCTGATACCGGCGAGGAACACGCGCTGGCCCGCACCGAGCGCAAGTCCGGGCGCGGCTACACCGGCTTCGTGGTGCATGCCGACCCGTCGGTGACGCTGGAGGACGACCTGCGCCGCCGCGACTTCACCATCAATGCCATCGCCCGCGCCGAAGACGGCACCCTGGTCGATCCGTTCGACGGCGCGCGCGACATCGAAGCGCGCGTGCTGCGCCACGTCGGCGAGGCGTTCGTCGAAGACCCCTTGCGGGTGCTGCGCGCGGCGCGTTTCATGGCGCGCTTCGCGCCGCTGGGTTTCACCGTCGCCCCGGAGACGCTGGCGCTGATGCGGCAGATGGCCGCCAGCGGCGAGCTGGCCGAGCTGGTGCCGGAACGGGTCTGGCAGGAGCTGGCGAAGGCGTTGCGCGCCGCCGCCCCCGGCGCCTTCCTGCGCACCCTGCGCGAGGCCGACGCCCTGCGCGCGGTGCTGCCGGAAGTCGATGCGCTGTACGGCGTGCCGCAGCGCGCGGAATACCACCCGGAAATCGATACCGGCCTGCACTGCGAGCTGGTCTGCGACATGGCCGCCCGCCTCGCGCCCGGCGACGACCTGATCGGCTACGCCGCGCTGTGCCACGATCTCGGCAAGGCGCTCACCCCCGCGGACATGCTGCCGAAGCACCTGATGCACGAGCAGCGCGGGGTCGCCCCCGCCATCGCCATGAGCCAGCGGTTGAAGGTGCCGAACGAACACCGCGAACTGGCGGTGGCCTGCTGCCGCGAGCACCTCAACGTCCACCGGATCGCCGAACTGAAGGCCGCAACCGTGGTTGATCTGATCGCCCGCTGCGACGGCTTCCGCAAGCCGGCCCGCATCGACCAGCTCGCCAGCGTCTGCGAAGCCGACGCGCGCGGCCGTACCGGCCTGGCCGAAGCCGACTATCCGCAGGCCGACACCCTGCGCCACCTGCACGCGGCGGCGATGGCGGTGCGCGGCGCGGACATCGCCGCGCAGGGCGTCACCGGCCCGGCCTTCGGCGAAGTGCTGCGCAAGGCGCGGATCGCCGCGATCGCCGCAGCGCGCGGCTGAGCCGGCATTGCAACGCTCCTCCGCGAACCGTCCGCCCCCGATCCAACGCAGCTGCGCGCGCAGCGGCCGCCGTTCGTCAGCCGCCTCGGTCCAGCCGCAGCAGCGCATCGCGCAGCGGCGTGAATGCGCTGGCCAACCCGATCAGGACGCCGAAGGTATTGGCCAGCGCGTCGTTGCGATCCAGCATCCGCCCCAGCTTCATCGACGCCTGCAGGTATTCCAGCCCGACCCCCAGCAGCACCAGCAGCAGGCAGATGAAGCCCCACGACAGCCGCCGCGCGAACAGCTGCACCGCCCCCGCGGCCAGCACGGCGTAAGCGACGAAATGCTCCATTTTGTCGCTGACCGGCAGCGGCGGCAGGTCCTTGCCCGGCAGCAGCGAGCCGATCACCACGATGGCGATCGCCAGCATCCACAATCCCGCCCACAGCCACGGCCGCTTGAACGGCTTCAGCGAACGGCCGATGCGCGGCGCGCGACTCATCGGCAGTGACTCACAGGCGATGGCTCAGGTCGCCGACCAGGAACGCGGCGTCGAGTTCGACGCCGCGCTGGAAGCCGATCGCCTGGAAGCGCTCGCCCATCTCGCTGGGCAGGGTCAGCACCTTGGCCTGCTGGCGCAGGTTGTGGCGCGCCACTTCATCGGCGGTCTGCGCCTCGGCGGCGGCAAGATTTTCCTGCAACCGGTTGCCGAGCAGGAAGCTGGCCTGCGAGCAGTAGCCGGAAAATTCGAAGCCCGCGCCCACGCCGGCTTCGGCCAGCGCGGTGAAATCCACCGAGGCGGTGATGTCCTGCAAGCCGGGCCAGGCGAACACGTCATTGGTGACGTGGTGCTGGCGGAACGCCCGCAGGGTGCCGTCGTCGCGGTCGGGCTGGTAGTACTCGCTGCGCGCATAGCCGTAGTCGATGAACAGCAGCGCGCCGTTGCGCAGGCCGCCGGCCACCGCCGGCAGCCAGTACGGCAGCTGCGCCAGCACCTCGCTGCGGTAGCCATCGGCAAACGGTGCCGGCAGCTGCGATTCGATCCGGCGCACCGCCGCCGACAGCATTGCATCCGCCGGCTGTTCGCTGCGGACAAAGCGGCCTTCGCCGTCCAGCGTCACGCATTCCTCCAACACTTCGCCATTGCGGATGGCGAAGCGCGGGGCCGGCAACGCATCGATCACTTCGTTGGCGAACAGCACGCCATCCCACGGCTGCGCAATCGGCCCGTCCAACCATTCCACCCGTGCGAACAGCTCCGCCGGCAGCCGTGCCTGCAGCCGCTCGCGCTGGCGCTGGCGCAGGTCGGCGCTGGGCTCCAGGATCGCGTAGCGCGCCGGCAGCACGCCATCGGCCTGCAGCTTCTCCAGGCAGGCTTCGGCGAACGCACCGCTGCCGCCGCCCACTTCCATGAACACCGCGCCCTTGCCGGCCTGGCGCAGCGCCGGCGCCAGCGCGTCCGCCACGCAGGCGCAGAACAGCGGAGAGCGCTCCGGCGCGGTGGTGAAGTCGCCGCCGGGGCCGAACTTGTGCGCGCCGGCGCTGTAGTAGCCCAGCCCCGGCGCGTACAGCGCCAGCTCCATGAACTTCCAGAACGGAATGCGCCCGCCGGCGGCGATGATCTGTTCCTGGATCACCTCGCGCAGGTGCGCGCTGTGCGCCTGCGCGTCGGCGGACGGCATCGGCAGGGTGGAAGCGGCCATCAGTCGAGCTCCATGCGCCGGCCGGCGCTCTGTCCCGGTCCGGAAAACACCCGTACCTCGATCGCCGCGATGGCGTGCGCGCGCAGCGCGTCGCGGTCCTCGCACAGCCGCTGCAGGAACCAGTACGCGAACTCCTCCAGCGTGGCGTTCTCGATCGGCAGCAGCAGCACGTCGCCGCGCAGGAACGGGATGCACTGGCCATTGAAGTGCGCGTGCACGTGTTCGCCCGCTTCCTCGATGCGCAGGTACTTCGAGCGCGTCGGCAGGATCGTCCACTCGTTCAGTTCGCGGCACAGCGCGACGATGCGGTCCTTGTATATGCCGTAGTCGAAGCACATGCCGTTACCCAGCATGCGCGCGTGGATGTCGACCTCGACGGTGAAGTTGTGGCCGTGCAGGCGCTCGCGTTCGGTCGCGTTGAAGATGGTGAAATGCGCCGCCGAGAACTTCATGTTCTGCTTGGCCAGGCGGATGACGACGGACGGGCTCACGGGAAATCCGCCTCGCCGATGTCGCCCAGCTGCGGCCGCATCAGGATGTCCTCCACCACCGTGCGCGCCGACAGCGACCACGCCGCCCACGCCATTTCCGCCACGTCCGCGGCCGGCATCAGCCGTTCCGGCGGCAGCGGCACGCCGTCCCACGATGCGGTCAGGGTCGCGCCCGGCAGCAGCGCCACCACGCGCACGCCGTGCGGCTTCATTTCCTCGCGCAGGTTGCGCGAAAAGCCGTACAGCGCGTGCTTGGCGATGCTGTAGGAACCGCCGTTCGGATAGGCGGCGATGGACGCGGTGCTGCACACGTTCAGCACCATGCCGCTGCGCCGCTCGACCATCTTCGGCAGCAGCCGCCTGGTCAGCCGGTAGGCACCGAACAGGTTGGCCTGCAGCATGTCCAGCAGGGCGTCGTCGTCCTCGCCGGCGATCCCGCCGGGCCGGAACGCGCCGGCATTGTTCACCAGCAGGTCGATGGCGCCGTGCTGCGCGAGGACGTCGCGTGCCAATGCATCCACGGCGTCGCCGTCGCGCATGTCGCAGGCATGGCATTCGACCTGCGGCAGCGCGGCACGCAGTTCATCAAGGCCTTCCTGCCCACGTGCGCAGGCGATCACGGTGGCGTCTTCGCGGGCGAAGCGTTCGACGATGGCGCGGCCGATCCCGCGCGAGGCGCCGGTCACCAGCACCACGCTCATGCAAAACTCCCGCGCTCGATCTCCACGCCCACCGCGGCGGCGTTCGCCAGCGCGTCCGGCTTGGACAACTTCAGCCGCACCGCCTTGGCCCCGAATTCGGTCAGGATCAGGTCGGCGCAGCATTCGGCCAGCGTTTCCACCAGCATGAAGTCGGTCTGGGCCACGTAGTCGGCCAGCCGCAGGCTCACCGCCTCGTAGTCCAGCGCATCGGCCAGGGTGTCGCTGCTGGCGGCGATGCGGTTGTCGAAGCGCATGCGGATGTCCAGCAGCACCGGCTGGGTGGCGTGGCGCTCGCGGTCATGCACGCCGATCAGGGCGTCCAGGCGCAGGCCTTCGATGAAAACGGTATCTGTCATGGGCGTGTTCGCGTATCCCGGGGAACCGGATACCGCGGCGGAATGGGGATTGGATGCACAGCTTAACAACCCGTCCGTGCGCGCCGCCGCCGGCGCGCAGCGCCCGCCCGCTCACACCGCCGCGAGCGTCGCCATGTCCCAGCGCGGCACCGCGCGGATCGCGGCATCGTCGTGCTGGCCGGCGGCCAGCCGCAGGGCGCCGGCGAACGCGATCATCGCGCCGTTGTCGGTGCACAGCGCCGGGCGCGGGAAGCACGCCCGGCCACCGCGTTTTTCGCACATCTCCACCAGCTTGGCGCGCAGCCGCCGGTTGGCACCCACGCCACCGGCCACGATCAGGGTGTCGGTGCCGGCCGCATCCAGCGCGCGGCCACACTTGATCGCCAGCGTGTCCACCACCGCGTCCTCGAAGCCGCGGGCGATGTCGGCGCGGGTCTGCTCGGACTGGTCGCTGTCGCGCCACGCCAGCAGCACCTGCGTCTTCAGGCCGCTGAAGCTGAAATCCAGCCCCGGCCGGTCGGTCATCGGCCTCGAGAATCTGAATTTTCCCGGCACGCCCTGCTCGGCCAGTTTGGCCAACTGCGGTCCGCCCGGGTACGGCAGGCCCATCATCTTGGCGGTCTTGTCGAAGGCCTCGCCGGCGGCGTCGTCCAGGGTTTCGCCCAGCAGCCGGTAGCTGCCGATCGCCTCCACCGCCACCAGCTGGGTGTGCCCGCCGGACACCAGCAGGGCGACGAACGGGGGCTGCGGCGCGTCTTCCTCGATCAGCGGCGCCAGCAGGTGGCCTTCCATGTGATGCACGCCGATCGCCGGCACGTCCAGCGCCCACGCCAAAGAACGGGCCACGCCCGCGCCGACCAGCAGCGCGCCCACCAGCCCGGGCCCGGCGGTATAGGCCACGCCGTCGATGTCGGCGGTGGACAGGCCGGCTTCGGCCAGGGTCTGGCGGATCAGCGGCAGCAGCTTGCGCACGTGGTCGCGGCTGGCCAGTTCCGGCACCACCCCGCCGTATTCGGCATGCAGGGCGATCTGGCTGTAGACCGCATGGGCGCGCAGGCCGCCCGCGCCGGTGTCGTAGACCGCGACGCCGGTTTCGTCGCAGGAAGATTCGATGCCGAGGACGTTCATCCCCCTATCTTGCGCCGAAAGCCGGGCTGCTGCTATCATGCGCGGCTCGCCCACTTGTCCGGGCGAACTCTCCAGCCACGAGATTCCCCGATGCCCGCCGTCAAAGTCCGCGAAAACGAACCCTTTGAGTTTGCCCTGCGCCGCTTCAAGCGCACCTGCGAGAAGGCCGGCGTGCTGGCCGAAACCCGCAAGCGCGAGTTCTACGAGAAGCCGACCCAGGAGCGCAAGCGCAAGGCCGCTGCCGCCGTGAAGCGCCAGGCGCGCCGCAGCTCGCGCGACGTCACCAAGCGCCAGCGCCTGTACTGAGCGCGGTGGTTGGCTGCGGAAGCCGGCACGCGCGAGCGTGGCCGGCTTTTCGCGTTTCTGCATTCCAGTTTCTTGTGAAGCACGCCCGATGAAACACGCCCGATGGAGCACGCCATGAGCCTCAAACAGCAGCTCACCGATGACATGAAGGCCGCGATGAAGGCCGGCGAAAAGGATCGTCTGGCCGTCATCCGCCTGATCAACGCCGCCATCAAGCAGAAGGAAGTGGATGAGCGCGTGGAGATGACCGACCCGCTGGTGCTGGCCGTACTGGAAAAGATGGTCAAGCAGCGCAAGGACTCGATCACCCAGTACGAAGGTGCCGCCCGCGAAGACCTTGCCGCGATCGAGCGCTACGAGCTGGGCGTGATCGATGCCTACCTGCCGGCCAAGCTGGACGAGGCCGCGATCCAGGCCGAGATCGACAAGGCGATGGCCGCCACCGGCGCGGCTTCGGCTGCCGACATCGGCAAGCTGATGGGCGTGCTGAAGCCGGCGCTGGCGGGCCAGGCCGACATGGGCCTGGTGTCGAAGCTGGTGAAGCAGAAGCTGGCGCCGTAAACCAACGGGTGTTCCTGCCCCACCAAGGGCTGCGCTTGCCGGTACCCTGACGCCATGAACAACGCCCTCCTCTCGATCCGCCCCGCCACCCCGGACGACGTGCCGGTGATCCGCCAGCTGATCGCCGAACTGGCCGAGTACGAACGGCTGGCGCATGCCGCCGTGGCCACCGACGACGACCTGCGCACGCAGCTGTTCGGCGAGCGTCCGGCTGCCGAGGTGCTGATCGGCGAAATCGACGGCACGCCCGCCGGCTTCGCCCTGTTCTTCCACAACTTCAGCACCTTCCTCGGCAAGCGTGGCCTGTATCTGGAAGACCTGTTCGTGCGCCCGTCCTACCGCGGCAGCGGCCTCGGCAAGCACCTGATGGCCGCGCTGGCGCGGATCGCCGTGCAGCGCGACTGCGGCCGCTTCGAATGGAGCGTGCTGGACTGGAACGAACCCGCCATCGGCTTCTACCGCAGCATCGGTGCCACCGGCATGGACGAATGGACCGTGCAGCGGCTGGAGGGCGCGGCGCTGCACGCGCTTGCCGCCCGCGACGAGCTGTGAGCCGGGCCACCGGCTAGCGCAATGGCCCGCATCCCCGACGCCTTCATCGATGACCTGCTGGCCCGCTCCGACATCGTCGAAGTGGTCGGCGCGCGGGTGCCGCTGAAGCGGCAGGGCAAGGAATACGCGGCGCGCTGCCCGTTCCACGACGAGCGCAGCGCCAGCTTCACGGTCTCGCCGACCAAGCAGTTCTACCACTGCTTCGGCTGCGGCGCACACGGCACCGCGATCAGCTTCCTGATACAGTACGACCGGCTGGAATTCCTCGACGCGGTCGAGGAACTGGCCCGGCGCGTCGGCCTGGAAGTGCCGCGCGATACCGCACAGCGCAACGCCAACCCCGAGACCCGCGACCTGTACGGCGCGATGGAAGCGGCCTCCACCTTCTTCCGCACCCAGCTGGCGCGCAGCGACAAGGCGCGTGCCTACGTGGACAAGCGCGGCATCGCCGCGGAGATCGTCGAGCGCTATGCCATCGGCTATGCGCCGGACGGCTTCTCCGGACTGCGCGACGCGCTGGGCAGCGACCCGCAGCGCATGCAGCTGCTGGAGCGCGGCGGGCTGTTCTCGAAGAACGACAAGGGCCACGTCTACGACAAGTTCCGCGACCGGCTGATGTTCCCGATCCACGACCGCCGCGGGCGCACGATTGCTTTCGGCGGCCGCGTGATCGATCCCGAGGACTCGCCGAAATACCTCAACTCGCCGGAAACCCCGCTGTTCCACAAGGGCCGCGAGCTGTACGGGCTGTGGCAGGCCAAGCAGGCCAACCAGAAGCTGGAGCGGCTGATCGTGGTCGAGGGCTACATGGACGTGGTGGCGCTGGCCCAGTACGGCGTGTCGCAGGCGGTGGCCACGCTGGGCACCGCGACCACGCCGGACCACGCCGAGCTGCTGTTCCGCAGCGCGCCGGACGTGTATTTCTGCTTCGACGGCGACCGCGCCGGCCGCAGCGCCGCGTGGAAAGCGCTGGAGTCGGTGCTGCCGCGCATGAAGGATGGCCGGCAGGCGCTGTTCCTGTTCCTGCCCGACGGCGAGGACCCGGATTCGATCGTGCGCCAGGAAGGGGCGGATGGTTTCGACGCGCGCCTGCGCGCGGCCACGCCGCTGTCGGAGTTCTTCTTCGCCCAGCTCTCGGCCGACGTGAACCTGTCCAGCCTCGACGGCAAGGCGCGTCTGGCCGAGCGTTGCAAACCGCTGCTGGCACAAATTCCCGACGGCGCGTTCGGCGACCTGATGCGCCAGCGCCTGACCGAACTCACCGGCGTCGGCGCGCGCGCCAGCACGCCGCAAACGCACGTGCCGACCAAGCGTGCCAGCGCGCAAATGCGCGGACAGCCGGCACAAAAACCCAGTTTGATCCGCAGTGCCATCACCCATCTGCTGCACCGCCCCGGCTTCGCGCTGGCGCTGCAGCCGCCCTATCGCTTCGCCGTGCTGCGCCAGCCCGGGATCGAGCTGCTGTCCGAACTGGTGCTGTTGGTGCACGAGCGCCCGGACATCACTACCGGCCTGCTGCTGGAACACTTCGCCGAGCGCGAGGAAGCCGCTGCGCTACAAAAACTGGCGGTTCTGGAGCTGCCCGGCGAGGAGGATGTACTTCGCCAAGCCTTTATCGACAACATTGAACGACTTGATGCTGAGGCCCTTGGACAGCGCCGCGAGGAATTGCAGCAGCAGCAGCGCGACGGCAGCCTGGGCGACGCGGAAAAGCAGGAACTGCGCGCACTGCTGCAGGCGATGCTGCAGCGCTGAGACTCACTCGGTGCCGCGCTCGCGCGCCAGCAATTGCTGCTTGCGCGCGATTCCCCAGCGATAGCCGGACAGCGCGCCGTCGCTGCGCACCACCCGATGGCAGGGAATCGCCACCGCCAAGGTGTTGGCCGCGCAGGCCTGCGCCACCGCGCGCACGGAGGTCGGCCTGCCGATGCGCGCGGCGATCTCGGCGTAGCTGACCGTCGCCCCCGCCGGCACCTTGCGCAATGCCTCCCACACCCGCTGCTGGAACGCGGTGCCGCGGATGTCCAGCGGCAGATCCAGGCCCAGCCCCGGTGCTTCCACGAAGCCGATGACCTGGGCCACCAGCCGCTCGAATCCGGGATCGCCGCCGACCAGTTCCGCGCGCGGGAAGCGTTCCTGCAGTTCGCGCAGCAAGGCTTCGGGGTCATCGCCCAGCGAGATCGCGCACAGGCCACGCCCGCTGCGCGCCACCAGGATCGCGCCCAGCGCGCACTGGGCGATGGCGAACTCGATCCGTGCATCCGCGCCGCCGTCGCGGTACTGCGCCGGCTTCATGCCCAGCAATGCGTCGGCGCTGTCGTAGAAGCGGCTGCTGGCGTTGAAGCCGGCATCGAACGCGGCATCGACCACCCGCGCGCCCGGCCTCGCCAGCGCATCGCGCAGCGCCCTGCCGCGCCGGGCCTGCGCGTAGGCGCGCGGCGTCAGCCCGGTGACGGCCTTGAACAGGTGGTGGAAGTGATGCGGGCTGAGCCCCGCCTCGCGCGCCAGCACGTCCAGCGCCGGCGGCGTATCGGCCTGCTCGATGCGGCGGCAGGCGGCGGCGACCAGGGCGGCATCGCGGCGGGTCTTGGCGGTGGCGGAAGCGTGCATGGCGCAACTGTAGTCCGGCACCGCGCGGCGCACATCCCGGTTCTTGCGCAGCCCGGGCTGGTTCAGCGCACCTTGCGGAAGGTCAGGTTGAGCCGGCACTCGCCGGTGGCGGGATGCAGGCCCGGCGACACCGGCAGCACGCCGTGGAAGCGCATGCGATCCGCGCCGCCCCAGACCACCACGTCGCCGTGCATGAGCGGCACCCGCACGGTCTTGTCGCCGCGGGCGAAGCCGCCGAACAGGAAGGTGGCCGGCAGTCCCAGCGACACCGACACGATCGGCGCCACCCGGTCATCCTCGTCGCGATCCTGATGCAGCGACAGCCGGGTGCCCGGCGCGTAGCGATTGAGCAGGCAGGCATCGGGCCGGTAGCCGGGAAACCCCGCCGCTTCCGCGGCTTCGCCGGCGAGCGCGAGGAAGGCTGGCGGGAACGCGGGCCACGGCCGGGCCGTCTGCGGATCGTTGGGGTCGTAGCGGTAGCCGCGGCGGTCGCTGCACCAGCCGAAGCGGCCGCAGTTGCTCATCGCCACCTGCATCACGTGTCCGCCCGGCGTGACCAGATGACGCAGCGGCGCGGCGGCAAGGACCGCATCGATCCCGGCCAGCAGCGCCTCCGCGAACGGCAGCGCGAAGCCGTGCAGCACGCGGGCCTGCGGCCCCAGCGCGGTGCTGCGGCCCTGCACCTGCGCGGCGAACAGATCGCTCACGGTGCGGGCGCGAACTCCAGCGCGGGCGCGGCGTCGAACAGCGGCAGCAGCCAGTGGTCGACCAGCAGGAAGGCGAACAGCGCCATCAGGTAGACGATAGAATAGCGGAACGTGCGCATGGCGAAGAACTCGTCCGGCGGGTCCAGCAGCTTCCACGCGTACCACAGGAACACCGCGCCCAGCACCAGCGCACCGGCGAGGTAGAACACGCCGCTCATGCGGGTGGCCCAGGGCAGCACGGTCACCACCACCAGCAGCACCGTGTACAGCAGGATCTGCCAACGCGTGTAGGTCACGCCGTGGGTCACCGGCAGCATCGGCACCAGCGCGCGCGAATAGTCCTCGCGGCGGAAGATCGCCAGCGCCCAGAAATGCGGCGGCGTCCACACGAAGATGATCAGCACCAGCAGCAGCGCATATGCCCAGTCCCATTCGCGCTGCATGCCGGTGACCGCAGCCCAGCCCAGCAGCGGCGGCACCGCCCCGGCCAGCCCGCCGATCACGATGTTCTGCGGGGTGGCGCGCTTGAGGAAGCCGGTGTAGATGATGGCGTAGCCGATCAGCCCGGCGAAGCTCAGCAACGCGCAGATCCAGTTGACCCACAGCACCAGGATCAACATCGACCCCAGCCCGAGCAGCAGCGCGAAACCCAGCACCTGCCCCGGCCGCAGCGCGCCGGTGGCCAGCGGCCGTTCGGCGGTGCGCGCCATCAGTTTGTCGATGCGCGAATCCAGCAGGTGGTTGATCGCCGCGGCGCTGGCCGCCGCCATCCAGATGCCGATGCTGCCGGCCAGCAGCCGCGACCATGGCCACTCATCGCCGGGCCGGATCGCCAGCAGCATGCCGATGACCGCGGTGAACACGATCAACGCCACGATCCGCGGCTTGGTGACCGCCCAGTACTGCCTCCACAGCGGCCAGGTCATGCTCAGGCCTCCGGCAGGCGCAGCCGCGCCAGCAGGGTGACCAGCACGAACAGCAGCGCCACTGCGCCGGCGTTGTGCAGCACCGCGATCTTCAGCGGCAGCGACAGCACCACATTGGCAATGCCCAGCCCGAACTGGGCGCAGACCAGCACCGCCAGGGTGCTGCCCCAGCCGCGCAGTCCGGGGGTGCGCAGCAGGCGCACGGCCATGAACAGCAGGTAGCAGGCCACCACCACCGCCATCATCCGGTGCGCCAGCTGGATCGCCACGCGCGCGGCGTTGTCGAGGATGCCGCCTTCGTAATCCACGCCGATGCCGCGCCACAGCACGAAGCCTTCGGTGAAGTCATGCGCCGGCCACCACGCGCCCGCGCACTTGGGGAAATCGGTGCCGCAGGCCAGCGCCGCGTAGTTGGCCGACGTCCAGCCGCCCAGCGCGATCTGCACCGCCAGCAGCGCCAGGCCGATGCCAAGCAACAGCCGCAGCTTGCGCGCATCGCCGCTGACGATGGGGATGCCGGTGGCGCGCCACGCGATCCACACCAACAGCGCGAACGTGGTCAGCCCGCCCACCAGGTGCCCCATGACCACGATGGGCTTGAGCAGCCAAGTCACCGTCCACATGCCCAGCAGGGCCTGGAAGATGATCACCGCCAGGGTCAGGGTGCTGGCGCGCGCCAGATCCACGTTCGACCAGCGCAACACGCCGGCGAGCAGCAACGCCTCGCCCACCACCGCCAGCGCCGAAGCAGACACGTGCAGGCCGCGCATGTACAGCGGGATCGCCACCGCCACCGCGGTGGCCGCGCCGATCACGTGCAGCCAGCCGCGCGGCCGCCGGCGCGTGGCCAGCAGGGCCAGCGAGAGCACCAGCACGCCCAGCAGGCCGGCGATCATGCGGTGGAACTGTTCGCGCCAAGCCTTGCTGGGCTCCACCGGGCGGATCGCGGTGGCGACGTGGTCAACAATTTGATCCGCATGCGTCGGCCATGCCGCCTTGCCGTAGCAGGTGGGCCAGTCCGGGCAGCTCAGGCCGGCATTGGACAGCCGCACGAACGCGCCGAACACGATCACGCAGGTCGCCAGCAGCACCGCCAGCCAGGCGAGACGATGGAAGTGGCGATACAGATAGGCGGGCTGGGTGGTGGGCATCGCACTCATGGCTCAGTTGACCCTCAGCAGCCGCGCAAGGTCGCTGCGCAGGTCGCCCGGGTCGGAACCGCCAGCGTAACGCAGCACCACGAAACCATTGGGATCGACCAGCCAGACCGGATCGGTGCCGGCGGCGTCCTTGTCGCTGCGTGCCAGCACGCTGCGCAGGCGCGCATCGGCGCGGACCAGATGCACTTCGCGCAGGGTGGCCACTTCCACCGGCGCTGCGCCGGCCCAGAGCACGTGCACGCGGTCGGCGTTGCGGCCCATCAGCCGCCAGACCTTGTCCAGGTCGCCAAGCAGGCGCGTGCAGGCCTCGCGACGCGCGCCGTCGCAGTCGCGCGGCATCGCCACGATCCGCCAGGTGCCCGGCGCGTCGCGCCAGGCGTAGGCGCGACCATCGGCCAAGGTCGGCGAATACCCGCGCAGGTCGCCATAGGGCTGCAGCATCTCGCCCTTGTTGATCATCCCGGCCGGACGAAAGCCGGAAAACCGCAGCGCGCCAGCCACCAGCATGCCGCCGAAGAACATCCCCAGCACCACCAGCAGGGCGACGCGGTTGCGGCGTTGCACCGTACGCGCCGGATTGGATTCCGTCATTTCGCTTTCTTCTTCATTCTGAACGTGAGGGTGGCGGCGACGACCAGCACGGTCAGCGCCAGCCCGAACCATTGCACCGCATAGCCGAGATGACGCTCGGGCAGCATGGTGTTGGGCAGGATATCCAGATCGCGCTCGCCGGGCGCCGCCATCACCCCGGTATCGCCCGGTTCGCGCTGCGGGGCCAGCCGCAGCACGCGCGGTGCGATCGCCACCCGCAGCTCCAGCGCCTGCGCCAGTGCCGCCAATTCCATCCGCGAGGCCAGCCAGCGATCGCCGTCCTGCTTCGCCAGCGCGTCGCCATGGGCCAAACCGGGCGTCGGCGGCGGCGCCAGCAGGCCGCGCACGCCCTGCCCGATCCCGGCCGGGCATCCTGCTTGCGGCAGTTCGCGGCTGCCCGCCAGCGGCCACCAGCCTGCATCCACCAGCAGCGCCTGCGCGCCGTCGTCGGGCAGCAGCAGGCAGTACTGGCGCACGCCGACGCGGCCTTCGCGCTGCTGGCCATCCAGCCACACGGTGGCGGCTAGCAGGGTGCCGCGCCCGGCCGCCCAGTCGTAACCCTGTGCGCGCGCCGGATCGGAAGCCAGCAGCAGCGGCTGCGGATGCGCGTGATCCAGCGCTGCGGACGCCGCCGCCAGCATCGCCTGCTTCTCGTGCATGCGGCCCAGCTGCCAGCGCCCCAGCTGGGCGAAACCGGCCGCCACCAGCAGCGCCAGCAGCCACCAACCCAGCACTCTTCGCGCGCCGATATTCACCGCCATGCCCCCGGCTGCTGCGATAATGCGGCGCGGGCACAAGCTGCCCGGAACTTGGAGCAATGCATGAGCGATTCGCTGAAAACCCTGCTCATCGTCGGGATCCTGATCCTCATCCTGTGGAACCTGGGCGCGGGCCTGTACTACATGCTGGCCGACAAGGGGCAGACCAAGCGCACCGTGAATTCGTTGACCAAGCGCATCGTGCTGAGCATCGCGCTGATCCTGTTCGTCGTGCTGGCCATCCACCAGGGCTGGATCACGCCGCACGGGGTGGGTCGCAGCCCGGTCTGATCCAGCTGGCGCCCCAGAAACAAAGGCCGGCATTGCCGGCCTTTTGTCTGCTCGCCGCGAGGCTGGTTACAGCACGTAGACGAACAGGAACAGGCCCAGCCACACCACGTCGACGAAGTGCCAATACCAGGCCACCGCCTCGAACGCGAAGTGGTTGTCCCTGGTGAAATGGCCCTTGGCGCAGCGCAGCCACATCACCGCCAGCATGATCGTGCCGAGGGTGACGTGCGCGCCGTGGAAGCCGGTCAGCATGAAGAAGGTGGAGCCGTAGATGCCCGACCCCAGGGTCAGGTTCAGCTCGGTGTAGGCGTGGATGTATTCCTCGGCCTGGAAGAACAGGAACAGGCCACCCAGCAGCACGGTCAGGCCGAGGAACAGCAGCAGCGCGCCGCGCTTGCCGGCCTTCAGGGCGTGATGGGCGATGGTCACGGTGACACCGGAGGACAGCAGAATCAGCGTGTTGAGCAGCGGCAGGCCCCAGGCGGGCACGGTCTGGTAGCTGCCGCCGATATCGGCCGGGCCGTTGCTCGGCCAGCCGCCGGCGAAGCCCGGCCACAGCAGGCTGTTGGTCACCGCGCCGTGGCCTTCGCCGTTCAACCACGGCAGCGCGAACTGGCGGGCGTAGAACAGCGCGCCGAAGAACGCCGCGAAGAAGAACACTTCCGAGAGGATGAACCAGACCATGCCCATGCGGAAGGACACATCGACCTGCTTGTTGTAGTGGCCGGCCAGCGACTCGCGGATGACGTCGCCGAACCACTTGAACAGGATCGCCAGCAGGCCGGCGAGACCGACGAAGAACACGGTGCGTCCCCAGCTGACTTCGTTCAACCAGGTGGCGAAACCGACCATGGTGGTGAACAGGGCGACCGAGGCGAACAGCGGCCACTTGCTGCTGTGCGGGACGAAATAGGTGTCCTGGTCGTGGCTGCCTTGGGCGGCGTGGGCATTGGCCATGGCGATTTTCCGGTTGGGTCTTGGCGGAGGATCAGGGCGCGGAACGGACCGCGCCCGCGTGGCCCGTCGTTGCCGCGAGTGCGGCGGTCTGGGCGTCGTTCTTGTAGAAGGTGTAGGACAGGGTCAGCGTCTTCACCCCGGCCGGCAGCGCCGGATCGATGATGAAGCGCACCGGCATGTCGCGGGACTCGCCCGCCGCCAGCGTCTGCGCGGTGAAGCAGAAGCATTCGGTCTTGTTGAAATAGCCGGAGGCGCGCGCAGGTGCGACCGAAGGTACGGCGCTGCCGACGATCGCGCGGTCGGCGGTGTTGCGGGCGAAGTACAGGGCCTCGTACTGGCGGCCCAGCTGCACCCGCATTGTGCGCTGCTCGGGCGCGAACTTCCACGGCAGCTTCGAGTTGACGCCGCCATCGAACTGCACGGTCACCCAGCGCGCGTCGTCGCCTGCGGCAGTGGCGCCTTTCGCCGCCACCGGGCCCTGCTCCAGCCGCACCCCGAACACCTTCTCGCAGGCGATCCGGTACAGCGGCACCAGCGAGAAGGCGAAGCCGAACGCGGCCACCGCCACGCCGACCATCTTCCACACGCCGAAGGTGCGCGAGGCGCTCATCGCCCCGCCACCCCGGACAGGAAGAACAGCGCGTACACCGCCACCGCGATCACCGCGCAAAGCAGCGCGGTGCGGCGGGCGCGCTTGCGGCGCGCTGCCAGGGTGGGATCGACGGTGGCGGGATCGACGGGCATCTGCGCGTTCCGGGCGGCGTCAGTGGCTGACGTCGCCGTGGGCCAGGTCGCCGTCCTTGATCACCGGCGGACGCTCGAAGGTGTGGTGCGGGGCCGGCGACGGCACCGTCCACTCCAAGCCGCGCGCGCCTTCCCAGGCGCGGGCTTCCGCCACGGCGCCGTGCTTCTTCGAGCGCAGCAGCACGAAGGCCATCATGAACGGGGTGAGGAACATGCCGAACGCACCGATCGAGCTGATCAGGTTCCAGTCCGCGAACACCACGTTGTAGTCCGGGATGCGGCGCGGCATGCCGGCCAGGCCGAGGAAGTGCTGGGGGAAGAACAGCAGGTTGACGAACACCATGGTCCACCAGAAGTGGAACTTGGCCAGGCCTTCGCTGTACATGCGGCCGGTCCACTTCGGCCACCAGTAGTAGATCGCGGCGATGATCGCGAACAGCGCGCCGGTCACCAGCACGTAGTGGAAGTGCGCCACCACGAAGTAGGTGTCGTGGTACTGGAAGTCGGCCGGCACGATCGCCAGCATCAGGCCGGAGAAACCGCCGATGGTGAACAGCACCACGAACGAGATCGCCCACAGCATCGGCGCTTCGAAGGTCAGCGAACCGCGCCACATGGTGGTGACCCAGTTGAACACCTTCACCCCGGTCGGGATCGAGATCAGCATGGTGGCGAACATGAAGTAGACCTCGCCACCCAGCGGCATGCCCACCGTGAACATGTGGTGGGCCCACACGATGAACGACAGGAACGCGATCGCGGCGGTGGCGTACACCATCGCCTGGTAACCGAACAGCGGCTTGCGGCTGAAGGTCGGGATGATCTCCGACACGATGCCGAACGCCGGCAGGATCATGATGTAGACCTCGGGGTGCCCGAAGAACCAGAAGATGTGCTGGTACATCACCGGGTCGCCACCGCCGGCCGCGTTGAAGAAGCTGGTGGCGAAGAAGCGGTCGGTCAGCAGCATGGTCACCGCGCCCGCCAGCACCGGCATCACCGCGATCAGCAGGAACGCGGTGATCAGCCAGGTCCAGCAGAAGATCGGCATCTTCAGCAGGTCCATGCCCGGCGCGCGCATGTTGAGCACGGTGGCGATGATGTTGATCGCGCCCATGATCGAGCTGATGCCCATCATGTGGATGGCGAAGATCGCGAACGCCAGGTTGCTGCCGCCCTGCAGCGACAGCGGCGGGTACATGGTCCAGCCGCCGCCGGGCGCGCCGCCCGGCAGGAAGAAGGTCAGCAGCAGCAGCGCGAACGCGAACGGCATGATCCAGAAGGACCAGTTGTTCATGCGCGGCAGCGCCATGTCCGGCGCGCCGATCTGCAGCGGGATCATCCAGTTGGCCAGGCCGACGAAGGCCGGCATGATCGCGCCGAAGATCATCACCAGCGCGTGCATGGTGGTCAGCTGGTTGAAGAACTCGGGCTTGACGAACTGCAGGCCGGGGGTGGCCAGCTCGGTGCGGATGCCGACCGACAGCGCAGCGCCCACGATCGCCATCACGAAGGCGAACACCAGGTACAGCGTGCCGATGTCCTTGTGGTTGGTCGAGAAGAACCAGCGCTCGATGAAGCCCTGCTTGTGATGGCCGTGGGCGTCGTGCTGGCCGACGGCGTCTGGATGCGTGGCGGACATGGGGAAACCTTCTGGATGCGATGCGTGGATCAACCGGCCTGCGCGGCGGCGGGCTGGGCGGTTTGCGGGGCGGCGGCGGCGGTGGCCTCGGGCGCGGCTTCGGCGGCGGCCGGAGCGGCAGGCTCGGCTTCCGGGGCGGCCGGCGCCGGCATGGCAGGCTCGCGCTTTGCCTTCTCTTCGGCCAGCCACTGCGCGAACTCGGCCTTGCTCACGGCCTTCACCACGATCGGCATGAAGCCGTGGTCCTTGCCGCAGAGTTCGGCGCACTGGCCGCGGTAGATGCCCGGCTTCTCGATCTGCGCCCAGGCCTCGTTGACGATGCCCGGCACCGCATCCTGCTTCCAGCCCAGCGCCGGCACCCACCAGGAGTGGATGACGTCGTCGGCGGTCAGCACGAAGCGCACCTTGGTGTCGACCGGCAGCACCAGCACGTTGTCGACGTTCAGCAGGTAATGCGGGTCATCGGCCTCGGTCACGATCTTGCCGCTCTGGCGCAGTTCGTCGTGCTTGCGGTCGAGGCGGCTGGTGAAGGACACGTCTTCGCCCAGGTACTCGTACTTCCACATCCACTGATAGCCGGTGACCTTCACCGTCATCGCCGAATCGCGCACGTCGTACATGCGCATCAGGCCGCTGGTGGCCGGGAACGCAAGGCCGACCAGGATCAGCACCGGGATCGCCGTCCACATCGCTTCCAGCTTGGTGCTGTGGACGAAGCCGGTGTCCGCCACCGCGCCCTTGGACTTGCGGAACTTGAAGATGGCCACGGCCATGGCGCCGAATACCAGCACGCCGATCACCACGCAGACCCAGAGCACCACCATGTGTGCGTCATAGGCGGCCTGCGAGGTCGGGGTGACGCCCGGCCCCATGTTCAGCTGCCAGCGGTGCGGGTCGGCGGGACCGGCCGCGGCGTCCTGCGCCTGGACCGCCAGCGGCATCGCCACGGTCATCGCGGCGGCCAGCGCCAATTGTTTGAAACGACGGGATGTCATCACTCCGAGCCCCACATGTCCTGAATCGATTCCGGGATGGATGGCCGCGACACGGATTTCCGGGCTGCAGGGCAGCCTGGAGAACCGGATTCGCGCCCGACAGGTCGCCAGTAGACAGCAACCCGTTTTGACCTGGATCAAGTCCGCGCAGCGTTCGCGCCGGGACTTGACCTGAGTCAAAGATTACTGGCGCAGCGGGGCCACGGCAACCGGCGCATGTCCGTTTGGTGCGGTCGATCTACACTATGACCCCCTGCGAACACAGCCTGCGGGCGCATGAGCATCGATTCCCCAACCGTTTCCGTCGCCCACATCCTGTCCCCGGAGCTGGCCCCGCCCGCGCCGCCCACCCGCGCCGCGATCACCGCCGGCTGGATCCGCGACGAAGCCAGCCACGTGAACTGGCTGCTGGAGCAGGCCCGCCTGCCGGCCGCCGAACGCGACGCCGCGCAAGCGGTGGCCGCCGACCTGGTGCGCCGGGTTCGCGCCCGCGCGAAAAGCCAGGGCGTGGTGGAAGCCTTCATGCGCCAGTACGACCTCGGCAGCGAGGAAGGCGTGCTGTTGATGTGCGTGGCCGAAGCGCTGCTGCGCATCCCCGACCAGGGCACCGCCGACGCGCTGATCCGCGACAAGCTGGGCGATGCCAACTGGAAGCGCCACCTCGGCCAATCCGACTCGGTGCTGGTCAACGCCTCCACCTGGGGCCTGATGCTGACCGGCAAGCTGGTCGATCTGGCCGATGACACCAAACGCGATGCCCACGGCGCCTTCCAGCGCCTGGTCGGGCGCGCCGGCGAGCCGGTGATCCGGCTGGCGGTGCGCCAGGCGATGAAGATCATGGGCCACCAGTTCGTGCTGGGCCGGACCATCGACGAGGCGCTGGCGCGCAGCCGCAAGGGCGAGGGCGCGAACTACCGCTATTCCTTCGACATGCTGGGCGAGGGCGCGCTGACCACCAAGGATGCATTGCGCTACCAGGAGGCCTATCGCAGCGCGATCCACGCGATCGGCCGCGACTACGCGCCGCACCGCACGCAGGCGCCCGACGCGGTGTTCGGCGCGCCCAGCATCTCGGTCAAGCTGTCCGCCCTGCACCCGCGCTACGAGCATGCCAAGCGCGCGCGCGTGCTGGACGAGCTGGGGGGCCGCCTGCTGGAGCTCTCGCAGCTGGCCAAGCAGTACGACATCGGGCTGACCATCGACGCCGAGGAAACCGACCGGCTCGAACTCTCGCTGGACCTGATCTTCCAGGTGCTGGCGGACGCGTCGCTGGGCGGCTGGAACGGCTTCGGCATCGTCGTGCAGGCCTACCAGAAGCGCGCGCCGTTCGTGATCGACCACATCGCCGACATGGCCGGCCAGCTGGGCCGGCGCATCCCGGTCCGGCTGGTCAAGGGCGCCTACTGGGATGCCGAGATCAAGCGCGCGCAGATGGACGGCCAGGCCGGCTATCCGCTGTTCACCCGCAAGCAGAACACCGACGTCAGCTACATCGCCAATGCGCGCCGGCTGCTCGATGCGGGCGATGCGATCTACCCGATGTTCGCCACCCACAACGCGCAGACCATCGCCACCGTGCATCGGTTGGCGCGGGCGATGCGCGGCCGCCGCGACTTCGAGTTCCAGAAGCTGCACGGCATGGGCGACGACCTGTACGCGGAGGTGATCCCGGCCGACCGCCTGGACGTGCCCTGCCGCGTGTACGCGCCGGTGGGCTCGCACGAAGACCTGCTGCCCTATCTGGTGCGCCGCCTGCTGGAGAACGGCGCCAACTCCAGCTTCGTCAACCGCATCACCGACGAGAGCATCCCGGTCGAAGAGCTGATCCGCGACCCGGTGGAGTTCGTGTCCTCGCTCGAGCACATCCAGCACCCCCGCATCCCGCTGCCGGTGGACCTCTACCGCAGCCAGAACCAGCACCGAGGCAATTCCATGGGCATCAACCTGGCCAACGACGACGCGCTGCGCGACCTTGCGGCGGCGATGAACAGCGCCGGCGCCGGCAGCTGGACCGCCAGCCCGCTGGTCGCCGGCACCCAGCCTGCCGGCGAGAAGATCGCGGTCACCAACCCGGCCGACCGCCGCGAAACGGTAGGCCACTGGCAGGCCAGCACCAGCGCCGACGTCGAGCGCGCGCTGGCCAACGCCGTGGCCGCGCAGCCCGGCTGGGACGCCACCCCGGCCAGTTCGCGCGCCGCCCTGCTGGAACACGCCGCCGACCTGCTGGAGGCGCGCATGCCGGCCTACATGGCGATGTGCACCAAGGAGGCCGGCAAGACCCTGGCCGACGGCATCGCCGAAGTGCGCGAGGCGGTGGATTTCCTGCGCTATTACGCATTACAGGCAAGGGAGCACTTCGCCCCGATCGCCCTGCCCGGCCCCACCGGCGAATCCAACCAGCTGCAGCTGGCCGGCCGCGGTGTGTTCGCCTGCATCAGCCCGTGGAACTTCCCGCTGGCCATCTTCCTCGGCCAGATCGCCGCCGCGCTGGCCGCCGGCAACACCGTGATCGCCAAGCCGGCGGAACAGACCAACCTGATCGGCTTTGCCGCGGTCAAGCTGATGCACGATGCCGGCATCCCGCAGGACGTGCTGCAGTACCTGCCCGGCGACGGCGCCACCGTCGGCGCCGCGCTGACCCGCGACCCGCGCGTGGCCGGCGTCTGCTTCACCGGTTCCACCGAAACCGCGCGCCTGATCAACCGCGCCCTGGCGAGCCGCGAGGCCGGCCCGATCGCCACCCTGATCGCCGAAACCGGCGGCCAGAACGCGATGATCGCCGACAGTTCCTCGCTGCCCGAACAGGTGGTCAAGGACGCGTTGGGCTCGGCCTTCACCTCCGCCGGGCAGCGCTGCTCGGCCGCGCGCGTGCTGCTGGTGCAGGACGACATCGCCGACAAGGTGATCGGGATGCTGGCCGGCGCGATGGCCGAGCTGAAGGTCGGCGATCCCGGCCTGCCGTCCACCGACGTCGGCCCGGTGATCGACACCGAGGCCAAGTGCGTGCTCGACGAGCACGCCGCGAAGATGCAGGGCTCGGCGAAGTTCATCGCCCGGGCCACGCTGGGCGAAGGCACCCAGCACGGCACCTTCTTCGCGCCGACGGCGTGGGAACTCAAGTCGATCGCCGAACTGGACCGCGAGAAATTCGGCCCGGCGCTGCACGTGGTGCGCTGGAAGGCCGACGAACTGGACGCGCTGATCGACACCATCAACGCCACCGGCTACGGCCTGACCCTGGGCATCCATTCCCGCATCGACGCCACCATCGACCGCATCGTGGCGCGCGCCAAGGTCGGCAACATCTACGTCAACCGCAACCAGATCGGCGCGGTGGTCGGGGTGCAGCCGTTCGGCGGCCAGGGCCTGTCCGGCACCGGCCCGAAGGCCGGCGGCCCGCACTACCTGCCGCGCTTCGCCACCGAGAAGACGGTGACCGTCAACACCACTGCCGCCGGCGGCAACGCTTCATTGCTGACGCTGGGCGACTGATCCGGCCGCGCACCCGGCAGATGATGGAAAACCCCGCCGCGGCGGGGTTTTCCATGTGCGCTTGGCGCAACGGGGCATCCTGCACCGCGCAAAAAGAAGCCCCGCTTGCGCGGGGCTTCCGGTGCTGCAATGACCCGGTCGATCAGAACTTGTAATTGATCGAAGCACCCAGCACGTCGCCGCGGACGTCGTAGCTGCCCTTCAGGGTGCTGCCGGTGGCCGAGGTGATGTTGATCGAAGGAGCGTTGGTGAACAGATGCGTGTATCCGAAGTCGAACTCGGTCTTCTCCGACGGCGTCCAGCCCAGGCCGAACGACAGCCAGCGGCGCGAAACGTCCGGCACGCGCACGTCGCGGTGCGCATCGGTGGTCGGGGTCTGGTCGTAGGCCACGCCGCCGCGCAGGGTGATGGTGTCGGACAGCTTGTACTCGGCACCGATCGAGGCGAAGGTGGTGTCGTCGTAGCCGAACACCAGCACGTTGTCGGGCTGGTTGGAGGCGAAGTCCACCACCACCTGGTCGAACGACGGTGCCCATGCGGTGCGCGACAGGTCGCCCATCACCGTCCAGCGGTCATTGACGCGGTGGGTCAAGCTCAGGGTGGCCGAGGCCGGCAGGGTCAGCTCGGCCTTGCCGCCGGTGTTGACGAAGATGCCGCGCGCCTGCGTCTGCAGCGCGGTGGCCACATTACCCGGGACATCGAAGGTGGCCTTGCCGTCGTCGATCTTGTGCTTGACCTTGGAACGGTAGCTCAGCGCGATATTGGTGTCTTCGGTCACGCTGAAGGTGGCGCCCAGCACGTAGCCCCAGGCGTTGTTCTTGCCTTCGATGGTGGCGAAGCCATCGGCGCTGCCCGGGTACAGGCCCAGCGCGGCGCTGGCGCCGTTGGTCGCGCCATAGGCAACGGCGCCGAAGTCGACCGCATTGCTCAGCTCGATGGCCAGGTGCTCGTAGAACACGCTGACGCCGAACGAGACGTACGGGTTGACGTCATAGGAGAACGCGGCACCCAGGTCGACCGCCTTCAGGTCGGTCTTGACGCCGTGATAGCGGCCAACCCAGGTGCGGTCGTATTCGGTCTTGAAGCCGAACGGCGCAGTCAGCGACATGCCGAAATGCATGTTGTCGTTCTCGCCGAACGGCATGTGGAAGTAGGTCGCCGGGACCGGCGCGATCATGCCGGCGTCGCCGCCGTTGCCGCCCTGGATCGGCATCCCGGTACCAGCGCCGCCGGGACCGGCAAAGCGGCCGCTGTAGCCGTCCTGCATCTTGGCCGAGAAGGAGATGGCGCTCACGTCGGCCTGGAACTGGCGGCCGTCGAGCAGGCGCATCGACGCCGGGTTGGTGGCGACCACGGAGGCATCGCCCCAGGCGCTGGTGGAACCGGCAAACGCGCGGCCCAGGCCCTTGGCGCTGTTTTCCTTGAGCTGGAACGCCGCGGCGTCGGCCTGGCCCCAGGCCAGCGCACCTGCGATACCGACGGCCAGGGCGGTGATTCGGGCGATTTTGGAAGCGGTATGCATGGTGGACGCTCTCTCCATAGGACGATGTGGGTTCATGGGTGCGCCTGCATCACCGGGATCGCCGAACGATCTTTACGATGCGCCGGGTGGATTCGGTCCCGACATACGACGCCGTATGTGACTATACCCGAACTTTAACTGTCCAATAACATTCCCGTATCGGCCCCATCTATCGAATCCACATGTTCGTCGGCATCCGTCCCCGCCAGCACCGCCTGATCCTGTGGGCTACCCCGCTGCTGTTCGCCACGCTGTGGCTGAGCTACGTGATTGCTGCGCTGCGCGCGCCGCCCGGCAGCATCGCCGCCGCACTGGACTGGGGCGTGCTGACCGGCGGGTTGGACAGCGTGGACGCGTGGCGGCGGGCGCTGGCCGACGGCAGCGTGTTGCGGCTGTTCTCGGGCCTGTTCCTGCACGCGGACTGGATCCACCTGCTGGGCAACCTGGTGTTCCTGCTGATCTTCGGGCTGCCGGCGGAACGCACCATGGGCGGCGGGCGTTTCCTGCTGCTGTTCCTGCTCGGCGGCGCGTTTTCCAACCTGGCGGCGGTGCTGGCCATCGACGCGCCGGACCGGGTGGTGATCGGCGCCAGCGGTGCGGTGTCGGCATTGATCGGCGCCTATCTGGCGCTGTTCCCCGGCGCGCGACTGGGCGTTGTGCTGCCACTGGGGTTGTTCCTGCAGTTCGTGCGGGTGCCGGCGTTCCTGCTGATCGGCATGTGGGCGCTGCTGCAGGTGGGTTTTGCCTACAGCGGCCCGGCGTTCGGCGCGGTGGCCTGGCCGGCGCATATCGCCGGCTTCGTGTTCGGCGTGCTGTTCGCCCTGCTTACCCGCGCCGCGATCGCCCGCCGGCTGCGCCGCAGCCGCGGCTACTAGGCCGGCGCCTCGTTACGGAACGGGTTTCGGCTTCGCGGCCGGCTTCGGCGCCGGCTTTGCGGCCGTGGCAATCCCGGCCATGCGCTTCAATTCGGCCAGGGCGGAATCGATGGGTTTGCTGCCGGGCAGCACCTCGCCGGCATTGTCGCCTTCCATCGCGTCGGTCTCGGCGGCCAGGTGGCCCGGCAACACGGCTTCGCTGACCACGGCCGGACGCCGCTGTACGCCTTCCGGATGCAGGACCACGTCCGGCTGGATGCCCAGCGCCTGGATCGAATGCCCGCTGGGCGTGTAGTAGCGCGCGGTGGTGAGCTTGATCGAGTCGCCGTTGTCCAGCGGCAGCAGGGTCTGCACGGAGCCCTTGCCGAAGGTGCGGCTACCGATCACGCGCGCGCGCTTGTTGTCGTGCAGGGCGCCGGCCAGCACCTCGGCGGCGCTGGCCGAGCCCGCGTCCACCAGCACCACCAGCGGCGCGCCGTGCAGGCGATCGCCCGGGGTGGCGTCGAAGCGGCTGTCGCCGATGGTTTCGCGCCCGCGCGTGCTGACGATGCCGCCGCTTTCCAGCAGCTCGTCGGCGATCTGCACGGCGCCGATCAGCAGCCCGCCCGGGTTGCTGCGCAGGTCCAGCAGCAGGCCCCGCAGCGGCGCGTCCTTCTGCAGCGCGTCCAGCTGCTTGTTGAAGTCGGCCGCAGTCGAGGCCTGGAAGCTGGAGATGCGCAGGTAGCCCAGCCCCGGTTCGAGCATGCGCGAACGCACGCTGGTGGTACGGATGGTGTCGCGCACCAGGCTCAGGTCGAACGGTTCGCGCACGCCCTCGCGCAGCACCTTCACCAGCACCTTGGTGCCGGCCTTGCCGCGCAGCGGCGCGGAAGCATCGCTTTGCCCGGTCTTCAGGATCTTGCCGTCGATGGCGACGATGCGGTCGCCGCTGCGCAACCCGGCGCGCGCGGCGGGGCTGTCGTCCAGCGGTGCGATCACCCGCAGGGTGCCGTCCGGCAGCTGCTGCAGCTCGACCCCGACGCCGTCGTAGCTGCCGCGGGTCTGCTCGTCGAACTGGTCGGCGTCGGCCTTTTCCAGGTAGGCGCTGTGCGGATCGAGGTCGAACAGCAGGCCGCGCACCGCCGACGCCATCAGCTCGCGGTCGTTGACCGGGTCCACATAGGCCTGGCGGATCGCGTTGAACACGGTCACGTAGCGGCGGATCTCGTCCAGCGGCACTTTCGCCGCCTCCGCTGCCACCGCGTCGGGATCGTCGCTGGCCAGCGCGGCATCCTGCGCGGCGGCCTCCGCGGGCGCGTCCTGCGCGACCGCCAGTGGGGAATACAGCGCCGCCGCGATCAGAATGGAAAGAAGCCTGGCCCGCATGCGTTACTCCGTATGGCTGCGTCTGTGAGTCCGTTGGGCGGTTCGACCCGCGCCAGCTGGCGCGGGTTCCCCATCATGCCTGCGAACCGCGCGCAGGCGGCGTCATTGCCGCGTCAGCCAGCCGGAGGGGTTCACCGGCGCACCGTTGCGGCGCAGCTCGAAATACAGCGCCGGGCGCTCCTGCCCGCCGGAACTGCCCACCGCGGCCAGCGCATCGCCGCGCCGCACGGCATCGCCGGCGGCGCGCAGCAGGCCGTCGTTGTGGGCGTACAGGCTCATGTAACCGTTGCCGTGGTCGACGATCAGGATGTTGCCGTAGCCGGTCATCCAGTCCGCGAACACCACCGTGCCATCGGCCACCGCCTTGACCGCGGTGCCGGCCGGCGCTGCGATCAGCACGCCGTCGCTGCGCCGCCCATCCGGCAGCCGGCCTCCGAACGCGGCCAGCAGGTTGCCCGACACCGGCCAGCTCAAGCCGCCTACCCGCATTGCCGGCGCGCTGGCAACCGCGCTGCGCTTTGGCGCCGGCTTGCCGCTGGCCTTGGCCCGCCGTTCGGCCTCGCGACGGGCGCGGGCGGCTTCGCGCGCCGCCTTCGCCGCGGCCGCGCGCAGCTGCGCCAGCAGGTTCTGCAGCGCCTTGGCATCCTGCCCCAGCGCCTTCTCGCGCTGGGCGCGGTCGCGGTACTGCTGGTCGAGTTCGGCCAGCAACCCGGCGCGCTGCTGGCGCGCGGCCCGCAGCTGCGCCAGCTGTTCGGCCTGTTTGCGGTCGGCCGCATCCAGCGCGTTGCGCCGCTGCAGGATTTCATCTTCCAATGCGCTCAGCCGCGCGACCTCGGCGCCGAGGACGCGGATGCGCTCGACCTGTGCGCGCTGCAGATAGCCTTGGTAAGTCAACGCGCGCTCGGCTTCCGCCACCCGATCCTGCGCCAGCAGCGCTTTCAGCGGCGGCGCCTCGCCGGCGAACTGCGCGGCGCGCAGCAGCTTCGCCAGCTCGGCGCGCTTGGCCGCCAGGTCGCCGGCATGGCGCTGGCGCTGCTGCTGCAGCTGCTGCAGCGCTTCCGCGTCCCGGCGCATCTGCGCGCGCGTCTGCTGCAGGGCGCGCTGGGTGCCGCCCACCTGCTGGTCGGCCTCGCGCAGCTTGCGGCTGGCGTCGCCACGCTGGCCTTCCAGCTTGCGCCGCTGCGCGGCGACCTCGCGCAGCTCGCCGCGCACGCTTTGCAGGCGCTTTTCGGCGTCCTTCGTGTCCTGCGCACGCGCGCCGCCGGCGAGCGCCAGCAGGCAGGCGACGGCAACGACGAATGCGCGCATCAGGCCGGCAACAGCAGGCTCTGCCCGCTCATTTCCGCGGGCTGCGCCAGCCCCAGCAAATCGAGCAGGGTGGGGGCGACGTCGCGCAGGGCGCCGCCTTCGCGCAGCGTGGCGCGGCGTTCACCGACGTAAACCAGCGGCACCGGGCCGACGGTGTGGGCGGTATGCGGCTGGCCGGTAACAGGGTCGCGCATCATTTCCACGTTGCCGTGGTCGGCGGTGATCAGCATTGCGCCCCCCGCCGCCCGCACCGCCGCCACGATCTGGCCGACGGCCACGTCCACCGCCTGCGTGGCAAGGATGGCGGCTTCCAGCATCCCGCTGTGACCGACCATGTCCGGATTGGCGATGTTGCAGACGATGGCGTCGAAGCCGCCGCCCCTGATCGCATCGACCAGCTTGGCGGTCAGCTCGGGGCAGCTCATTTCCGGCTGCAGGTCGTAGGTGGCCACCTGCGGGCTGGGGATCAGGATGCGCTGCTCGCCCTCGAACACATCCTCGCGGCCGCCGCTGAAGAAAAACGTCACGTGCGCGTATTTTTCGGTTTCGGCGATGCGCAGCTGGGTCTTGCCCGCGCTGGCCAGCACCTCGCCGAAGGTGTGGCGCAGGTCGTCCGGGGCGAATGCCAGCGCCGCCGGCAGCCTGGCGTCGTATTCGCTCAGGCAGACGAAGCGCGCCAGCACCGGGCGGCGCGCGGCGAAGCCGTCGAATGCGGGATCGACGAACGCAGCGGTCAACTGGCGGGCGCGGTCGGCGCGGAAATTCATGAACACCACCGCGTCGCCGTCGCGCATCGGCTGCGCGCCGTCGAGCACGGTGGGCGCGACGAATTCATCGTTCTCGCCGCGCGCGTAGGCCGCCTGCAGTGCGGTCAGCGCATCAATCGCGTGCTGCCCGCTTTCGGCTTCGACGATCGCGTCCCAGGCACGGCGCACGCGCTCCCAGCGCTTGTCCCGATCCATCGCGTAATAGCGCCCACCCACCGTGGCGATGTGCGCGTTGCCGAGCCGGGCGCACAGCGCCTGCAGGGTGCGCAAGCTGGGCTCTGCGGATTGCGGCGGGGTGTCGCGGCCATCAAGGAAGGCATGCACCGCGACCCGCGGCACGCCGGCGCGCTGTGCCAGCTCCAACATCGCAAACAGGTGCTGCTCGTGGCTGTGCACGCCACCCGGCGAGAGCAGCCCCATCACGTGCAGGGTGCCGCCGTTGGCCTTCACCGCGTCGCAGGCCGCGTTCAGTTCGGCATTGGCGAAGAAGCTGCCGTCCTCGATCGCGGCGTCGACGCGGGTCAGGTCCTGATAGACGATGCGGCCCGCGCCGAGGTTCATGTGGCCGACTTCGGAATTGCCCATCTGCCCGTCCGGCAGTCCGACGAAGCGGCCCTCGGTGTGGATCAGCGTGTGTGGGCAGGTCGCCAGCAGCTGGCGCCAGTGCGGCAGTTCGGCCAGCGCCAGCGCGTTGTCGGCGGTTTCCTCGCGGTGGCCCCAGCCGTCCAGGATCAGCAGGACAACCGGCTTCGGCGAACCGGCCGGGGGGTGCGACGGGATGCTCGTGGACACGATGGTTCCTGCGGATTGTGCGATGGTGGGGAAGAGGAATTGTAGCGGCGTGTAAACCCTGCGCCCGCAAGGCGCATCCCAGAGGTATCCCCAACAGGCCGCGGAGGCCCGGATGAACCGTTTCCTGCTTTGTACCCTGCTGCTGGCGACCAGCGCCGCCGCGTTCGCCTCGCCGCAGGCCAACGAAAACCGCCGCGATATCGACAAGGTCAACGGCGGCATCACCGCCGAGGCCGGCCAGGCCTATGGCGACCTCGGCACGGTCAACGGCGGCATCGAGCTGGCCCGCGGCGCCAGCGCCGAAGAGGTGGAAACCGTCAACGGCGGCATCAGCGCCGAAGATGCGGTGACGGCTCGCGAGGTGTCGACCGTCAACGGCGCCATCCGTTTCGGCCGCGACGGGCGGATCAACGGCAATCTGGAAACAGTGAACGGCGGCATCTTCATCGACCGCGGCTCGCGGGTTGGCGGCGATGTCAGTACCGTCAACGGCGCGATCGGCCTGGTCGGCACTGCCGTCGAAGGTCGCATCGAAACCGTGAACGGCGACGTCACTGTCGGCGCCGACTCGCGGGTCGCGCGTGGCATCCGCATCGAGAAGCCGAAAGGCAACTTCGGCCTCAACTTCGGCAAGCACAAGATTCCGCGCGTGGTGATCGGGCCTAACGCCGTGGTCGACGGCCCGCTGGTGTTCGAGCGCGAAGTGAAGCTCTACGTGCACGCCAGCGCCCGCATCGGCAGCGTCAGCGGCGCCAACGCGGTGCGCTACGACGGCGCCACCCCGCCCAAGGACTGACCCGGGCCACGGCTTGGATAGAATCGCGGGACATCCGAATGGAGAGTCCCGCGATGCTGCGCGCCACCTCGCTGTCCATTGCCCTGCTGGCGCTATGCGCCTGCGGTTCCCGCGACCCCGCGCCGCAAGCCGCGGGCGCCGCTGCGCCGGATGCGCGTAGCGCCACCGCCGTCGCCGGCAACCACGCGTTCCTGGACGCGATCACCGCCGGCGATTTTGCCGCACACGTGCAGGAACTGGCCTCGGACGGATTTGCCGGGCGCGGCCCGGGCAGCGTCGGCGAAGACCGCACGGTCGACTACATCAAGGCGCAGTTCGCCCGCATTGGCCTGCAGCCGGGCAACGGCGGCGACTGGTTCCAGACCGTGCCGATGATGGAGACCACCGCCTATGAATCGGCGGTGCTCGGGCTGAAGGTCGGCGGCACCAATCAGCAGCTGAAATTCGGCGAGGACATGGTGGTCGGCACCCGCACCGGCCAGGCCCGCGTCAGCCTCAAGGACAGCCAGCTGGTCTTCGTCGGCTACGGCGTGGACGCCCCGGAACGCGATTGGAACGACTACGCCGGCATCGACGTCAAGGGCAAGACCGTGGTGATGCTGGTGAACGACCCCGGCTTTCACGGCCATGACGCCCGCCTGTTCGACGGCGACCGGATGACCTGGTACGGGCGCTGGACCTACAAGTTCGAGGAAGCCGCGCGCAAGGGCGCCGCCGCCGCGCTGATCATCCACGACACCGCCGGCGCTTCCTACGGTTGGGACGTGGTGCGCAACTCGTGGTCCGGCCCGCAGTACGATCTGCGCGCCAAGGACGACCCGGCGCCGCGCCTGCCGGTGCAGGGCTGGATCACCGGCGAAGCCGCCGATGCGCTGTTCAAGGCGGCCGGCCAGGATCTGGCCAAGCTGCGCGCCGCGGCCGGCCGCCCGGGATTCCGCGCGGTGCCGCTGGAGGCAAATGCCTCGCTGGAACTGACCAGTCGCAGCGTCGAAAAACGTTCGCGCAACGTGCTGGGCCTGCTCCCGGGCAGCGAAAAGCCCGACCAGGCGATCGTCTACATGGCGCACTGGGACCACCTCGGTACCCACGAAGGCGAAACCGGCGATGCCATCTACAACGGCGCGGTGGACAACGCCACCGGCGTGGCCGGCATCCTGGAAATCGCCGAAGCCATGCGCAAGGCGCCCACGCCGCCCAAGCGCTCGGTGCTGTTCCTGGCGGTGACGCTGGAGGAGTCTGGCCTGCTCGGCTCCAAGTACTACGTCGCCCATCCGGTGATCCCGCTCGCGCAGACCGTGGCGGTGATCAACCTCGACGCGATGGCGCCGGTCGGCAAGGCGCGTGACCTAGTCGTGGTCGGCAAGGGCAGCTCGCAGCTGGAAGACCTGCTGAAGGCTGCCGCCGACCGGCAGCGGCGCCGGCTGGTGGAGGAATCCCATCCCGCCGCGGGCTACTACTTCCGTTCCGACCACTTCAACTTCGCCAAGGCCGGCGTGCCGGCGCTGTACATCGGCAGCGGCAGCGACCTGATCGAGGGTGGCCGCACCGCGGGCGAGGCCGCCAGTCGCGATTACAACGAGCATCGCTACCACAAGCCCGGCGACCAGTACGACGACGCCAGCTGGAAGCTGGACGGCATCGTGCAGGATCTGGAAGCGGTGCGGTCGGTTGGCGAAATCCTTGCCAACAATGGCGAATGGCCGAACTGGCGCGATGGCAATCCGTTCAAGGGCGCGCGTGACGCGCTGCGTTCCGCTGCGGGCGCACGCGGGAAGTAGGCCCTGCCTCCTTGCGCCCGGCGCCGATGCGACCGGGCGTTCGGGCTAGACTCGCGGCGTCCATTGCCGGGAGTTCCCATGTTCATCGCCTATGTCTGCATCGTTGTCGCCGCCGCCCTGCCCTACCTGTGGGCCGTACTCGCCAAGACCTCCGCCCCCGGCTACAACAACAAGGATCCACGCGGCTGGATCGCCAAACAGGACAGTTATCGGGTGCGCAATGCGTACGCCGCGCACCTCAACGCGTTCGAGGCGTTCCCCGCATTCGCCGCCGCGGTTCTGATGGCCCAGTTCGCCCAGGTCGACGCGCAGCAGGTCGCCTGGCTCTCGATGGGTTTCATCGCCTTCCGCATCCTGCACGGACTCTTCTATCTGGCAGTCCTGCAGGGGCTGCGCAGCCTTGCCTGGCTGGGTGGATTCGCCTGCGTGATCGCACTGATGCTGCTGGCAGCGGTGAAAGTCGGCGGCTGACGCCCGACCCGTCAGGATCGCCCAAGCCCACCGCGCCGCGAGTCGCGGTTATTGATTGTCGTGCTGGAAGATATCCGGATGCAAAAAGACAAAACCCCAGCTTGTTG
>NZ_SROY01000006.1:0-166551 GCF_005862345.1 Thermomonas fusca
TCTGCAGGAGGGCCGCGAATCATACCCGGGTTACAACCTCTGTCAACACCCGGATCGCCTCACTTCCCTGCCCCGCCTCCGCATTCATCCGCAGCGGCAAGGGGGCGCATCTTGCACCCCATTCGATCGATTGGGAAGTCTTGACGTGTTGACGAATCGCGTGCATCGCGCGCAAGGTGCGCGCTTTCGATCTGCAGGAACCCGCCCATGCGCCGCATCGTCCTTCTTCCGCTTCTCGCCTGCGCGATGTCCGGCTGCGCCGGCGCCAGCCAGCCCTGGGTGGAGCTGGCCGGGCAGCGCTTTTCCGTGGAGCTGGCGGACGACGATGCCGAGCGCGCACGCGGCCTGATGTTCCGCGACGCGATGGCCGATGACCGCGGCATGCTGTTCATCCACGACGCGCAGGAGCCGCAGGCGTACTGGATGAAGAACACCAAGATCGCGCTGGACATCCTGTACTTCGACAACGACCGCAAGCTGGTGGCCCAGCAGCGCGACGTGCCGCCCTGCTCGCTGGGCGATGCCTGCCCGTCCTATCCCAGCAACGCGCCCGCGCGCTATGTGCTCGAACTCAATGCCGGACAGGCGGAGAAGCTCAAGCTGCAGGACGGCGCCACGCTGACCTTCGGCCGCGGCATCCCGACGGCAGCACGCTGACGCGATCCGCGGACGAAGGCGATCAGCCTTCGTAGAGTTCGAAGTCGTCCTTGGTCACGCCGCAGTCCGGGCACGTCCACGTGTCCGGCACGTCTTCCCAGCGCGTGCCCGGCGCAATGCCGTCTTCCGGGGCCCCTTGCGCCTCGTCATAGACGTGGCCGCAGACCACGCACATCCAGCTGCGATAGGGACGATCGGGACCGGGAGTCGACATCGGGGCGATAATTGGCGGGCGGGCCGCGATTGTCCCATCCTGCACCGGATGGCGGAAGCCGCCCGCCACCCCACACCACTTCCGAAGACCCGCCATGCCGATCAGCACCGAACGCTCCCACGACCTGTTTTCCCGCGCCCAGCAACTGATGCCCGGCGGCGTCAATTCGCCGGTACGTGCGTTCAAGTCGGTGGGCGGCGAGCCGTTCTTCGTGCAGCGCGCGGACGGCCCGTATCTGTTCGACGTGGATGGCAACCGCTACATCGACTACGTGGGGTCGTGGGGGCCGATGATCGTCGGCCACAACCACCCGAAGGTGCTGGAGGCGGTGGTCGAAACCGCCCGCAACGGCCTCAGCTTCGGCACGCCCAATCCGCTGGAAGTGACGATGGCGGAGACCATCGCGCGGCTGATCCCCAGCTGCGAGATGGTGCGCATGGTGAACTCCGGCACCGAGGCCACGCTGTCGGCGATCCGGCTGGCGCGTGGCGCCACCGGCCGCAGCCGCATCGTCAAGTTCGAGGGCTGCTACCACGGCCATGGCGACTCGTTCCTGGTCAAGGCCGGCAGCGGCGCGCTGACTTTCGGCGTGCCGACCTCGCCGGGGGTGCCCAAGGCGCTGGCCGACCTCACCCTGACGCTGCCGTACAACGATTTCGAAGCGGCAACGCGCCTGTTCGACGAGTGCGGTGGCGAGATCGCCGCGCTCATCATCGAACCGGTGGTTGGCAACGCCAATTGCCTGCCGCCGCGCGACGGCTACCTGCAGCATCTGCGCGCCCTGTGCACGCAGCACGGGAGCTTGCTGATCTTCGACGAGGTGATGACCGGCTTCCGGGTTGCGCTGGGCGGCGCGCAGGCGCGCTACGCAGTGATGCCGGACCTGTCCACCTTCGGCAAGGTGATCGGCGGCGGCATGCCGGTAGGCGCCTACGGCGGCCGCCGCGAACTGATGCAGCAGATCGCGCCGAGCGGCCCGATCTACCAGGCCGGCACGCTGAGTGGAAATCCGGTGGCGATGGCGGCGGGCCTGGCGATGCTGGAGCTGGTGCAGGCCCCCGGTTTCTACGATGCGCTCGAAGCGAAGACCAACGCGCTGTGTGATGGCTTGGAGACCGCCGCGCGCGATGCCCGCGTCGCCTTCACCACCCAGCGCGTGGGCGGCATGTTCGGCATGTTCTTCAGCGCGGAAAAGGTGGACACCTTTGACCAGGCGATGGCCTGCGACAGCGCCGCGTTCAACCGCTTCTTCCACGCGATGCGCGAGCGCGGCGTATACCTTGCGCCCAGCGCGTTCGAGGCCGGCTTCATGTCCGGTGCGCACGACGACGACGTGATCGCCACCACCATCGACGCGGCGCGCGCCGCCTTCGCCGCGATCTGACCGGCGTCGTGGACGACAAGCCTCAGGCGGGTTCGGGCGGAGGCGATTTCTTTGCCCCCACCCTTCAGCCCGCCAGCCGCAAAGGGTGGCGCTTCCAGCTGTACCGGCTGATGTTCCACCACGAGAGCCGCGGCGAGCGGAACTTCGACCTCGCGCTGATCGGGGTGATCCTGGCCAGCGTGCTGGTGGTGCTGCTGGACAGCGACCCGGAGGTCAAGGCGCGCTGGCACTTCCAGCTGTACGTTGCCGAGTGGATCTTCACCCTCCTGTTCGCGCTGGAATACGCGGCGCGGATGTGGGTGGTGCGGGAGCCGACGCACTATGCGCGCAGCTTCCTCGGCATCGTCGACCTGCTGGCGATCCTGCCGACCTTCCTGTCGCTGCTGTTCCCCGCCAGCGCGTCGCTGACGGTGATCCGCATCCTGCGGCTGCTGCGCATCTTCCGCGTGCTCAAGCTGGTCAAGTATTCCGACGAAGCCGGCATGCTGACCCACGCGCTGATCCGCAGCCGGCGCAAGATCCTGATCTTCGTGCTGACCCTGCTCACCATCGCGGTGATCTTCGGCGCGCTGATGTACGTGGTGGAAGGCCCGGAACACGGCTTCGTCAGCATCCCCACCGGCATGTACTGGGCGGTGGTGACGATGGCGACCGTGGGCTACGGCGACCTGTCCCCAGCCACCGGGCCGGGGCGCTTCCTCACCTCCATGCTCATCATCATCGGCTACAGCATCATCGTGGTGCCGACCGGCATCTACAGCGCCGAGCTGGCCCGCACCATGCGTTCGCGTGGCCGCGTGCAACTGCGCTGCCCGCAGTGCAGCCTGGGCGAACACGACGACGACGCCTGGTTCTGCCGCAAATGCGGCGAAGCCCTGCCCCCACACGACTGAGGTTAGCGATGACCACGCACCGTCCCTGCACCCTCGCCGTCCACGCCGGCAACCATGCCGACCCCGCCACCGGCGCGGTGGCGCCGCCGATCCACCTGGCCACCACCTTCCGCCATGGTCCCGCTGGCGAGCGCATCGCCGGCTACGAATACCAGCGCGAGGGCGATCCCACCAACGACCGCCTGCGCGAAGCGCTGGTCGCGCTGGAAGGCGGCGCGACCGCGCTGACCTTCGCATCGGGCATGGCGGCGATGACCACCGCGCTGGAATCGTTGCCGGCCGGCAGCCGGGTGCTGTTCCCCGACGACTGCTACAGCGGCCTGCGCATGCTCTTCAACGAGTTCCTGCCGGAGCGCGGGCTGGTGGTCGAAACCGTGGACATGGCCGATCTCGACGCGGTGCGCGCGGCCTGCGCCACGCCGCTGGCGATGCTGTGGATCGAAACGCCGTCGAACCCGCTGCTGAAGGTCTGCGACATCGCAGCGCTCGCGGACATCGGCCACGCGGCCGGTGCGCTGGCGGTCGTCGACAACACCTTCGCCACCCCGCTGCTGCAGCGCCCGCTGGCGCTGGGCGCCGACATCGTGATGCACTCCACCACCAAGTATTTCGGTGGCCACAGCGACGTGCTGGGCGGCGCGCTGGTATTCGCCCGCGACGACGGATTCGCGAACAAGGTGGCACACCGCCTGCACGTCACCGGCGCGGTGCTGGCACCGTTCAGCGCCTGGCTGATCCTGCGCGGCTGCCGCTCGCTGGGCGCGCGCATGGCGATGCATTGCGCGAACGCACGCAAGCTGGCCGAATTCCTTGCCACGCATCCTGCGGTGGAACGGGTGAACTGGCCGGGGTTGCCCACGCATCCGGGCCATGCCGTGGCCGCGAAGCAGATGCGAGATTTCGGCGCGATGCTGAGCGTCGAGCTGCGCGGCGGCCGCGAAGCCGCGCTGGCAGTGGCCGGCAGGCTGCGCATCTTCACCAATGCCACCTCGCTGGGCGGCTGCGAATCGCTGGTGGAACACCGCGCCTCGGTGGAAGGCCCGAACCCGCGGTCGCCGCAGAACCTGCTGCGGGTGTCGGTGGGTCTGGAAGACGGCGACGACCTGATCGCCGACTTCCGGCAGGCGCTGGGCTGAGGGGCTCAGCCGGCGACGAACACCTCCAGCGCCTTGCGCAGCCGCGCCAACCCTTCCGCGACATCGGCATCGCCGATGTTGAGCGCCGGCACGAAACGCAGCACGTCCGGCCCGGCCTGCAACAAAAGCAGGCCATGTGCCGCGGCAAGGTCACCGATCGCGCCGGCCTTGCCTGCATGTTCCGGCTTCAGCACCGCGCCCAGCATCAGGCCGCGGCCGCGCACCTCGGCGAACAGACCGAGGTCGCGGTTGATCGCTTCGATACCGTCGCGGATCGCCTGCGACTGCTTCGCCACGTTGGCGGCGATCTCGGCGGATCCCAGCCGGCGCAGCGCCACGCGCGCCACCGCCGATGCCAGCGGGTTGCCGCCGAAGGTGGTGCCGTGGGCGCCGAACTGCATCGCCTGCGCGACCTTGGGACCGGCCAGCAGCGCGCCGATCGGCATGCCGCCACCCAAGGCCTTGGCCAGCGTCACGATGTCGGGCGTGACGCCGTCCTGCCAGTGCGCGAACAGCGCGCCGCTGCGGCCCATGCCGCACTGGATCTCGTCCAGCACCAGCAGCGCGTCGTGCCGGTCGCACAGCGCGCGCACCGCCTGCAGGTAACCGGGCGCGGCCGGCATCACCCCACCCTCGCCCTGCACCGGCTCCAGCATCACCGCGGCCACGTCGCCGCCGACCATCGCCGCCTCCAGCTGGGCGATGTCGTTGAAATCGACGTAGCGGAAACCGCCAGGCAGCGGATCAAAGCCTTCCTGGTACTTGGGTTGCGCGGTAGCGGTGACCGCCGCCAGCGTGCGGCCGTGGAAGCTGCCGCGGAAGGTGACGATGACGCGGCGCTCCGGTCCGCGCCCGTGCGATGCGGCCCATTTGCGCACCAGCTTGATCGCCGCCTCGTTGGCCTCGGCGCCGGAATTGCACAGGAAGGCGCGCTCGGCGAAGCGCGAGGCCGCCACCAGTTCCTGCGCCAGCCGCAGCGGCGGCTCGCTGTAGAACACGTTGCTGGTATGCCAGAGCCTGCCGGCCTGCTCCACCAGTGCGGCGGTCAGCTCGGGGTTGCAGTGGCCGAGACTGCAGACGGCGATGCCGGCGCCGAAGTCCACGTACTCGCCGCCTTCGCTGTCCCAGACACGCGCACCCTGCCCGCGCTCCAGGATCATCTCGCGCTGGCGGTATACCGGCAGCAGCACGTCGCGACCCAGTGCCAGAAGCTCCTCCACGCTCGTGTCGCGGGCCATCTCACCAGGCCCCCGTGTTCGGCATCGACGCCCACGGCTCCTGCGGCGGCAGGTGGCCGTCTTGCAGCAGCTCCACCGAGATCAGATCCGGCGAGCGCACGAACGCCATGTGGCCGTCGCGCGGCGGACGGTTGATGGTGTAGCCCATGTCCAGCAGGTGCTGGCAGGTGGCGTAGATGTCGGCGACGCGGAACGCAAGGTGGCCGAAGTTGCGGGCGCTGCCGTAGTCCTCGTCGGCGTCCCAGTTCCAGGTCAGCTCGATCTCCGCGTCCGGGCTTTCGTCGGCGGCGAGGAAGATCAGGGTGAAGCGGCCCGCTTCGTTTTCCATGCGGCGGGTTTCGCGCAGGCCCAGGCCTTCGCAGTAGAAGCGCAGCGACGCTGCGACATCGCGCACGCGCACCATCGTGTGCAGGTATTTCATGGCGGGATTCCGTTCGGGGGGATCGCAAGATGATCCCACGAAGCCCGGTTCAGGGATCGATGTAGAGATCCGGCAGCAGCGGCATCGACGGGTCCTGCGCGTAGCCGGACAGGTCGCCGATGCCGGCCTGGCGCAGCACCTGGTCGTCGATCAGGAAGTTGCCGGAAAAGCCGGCGGCCTCGCGGGTCAGCACGGCGTGCGCGGCGTCGCCCATGATCTCGGGCTTGCGGCCGTTGCCGGCGGCAACGCCGGGGATCATGTTCAGCGCATCGGTGGCGATCAGGGTGCGTGGCCACAGCGCGTTCACCGCCACGCCGCGCGGGCCGAATTCAGCGGCCAGGCCCAGCGTGACGAAGCTCATGCCCATCTTCGCCAGCGTGTAGGCGGTGTGCGGGCCCCACCACTTCGGTTCCAGCGAGGGCGGCGGGCACAGGGTGAGGATGTGCGGGTTGGGCGCGTCCAGAAGATGCGGCAGGCAGGCCTGCGCGCACAGGAAGCTGCCGCGGCTGTTGACCTGCTGCATCAGGTCGAAGCGCTTCATCGGCGTGTCCAGCGTGCCGCGCAGCCAGATCGCGCTGGCGTTGTTGACCAGGATGTCGATGCCGCCGAAGGCATCGACGGTGGCGGCCACCGCGGCGCGCACCTCGTCTTCTTCGCGGATGTCGCATTTCAGCGCCAGCGCGCGACCGCCCGCCTCCTCGACGGCGCGCGCGGCGCTGTGGATGGTGCCGGGCAGCTTGGGATTGGGCACGTCCGACTTGGCGACGATGGCGACATTGGCGCCGTCGCGCGCGGCGCGCAGCGCGATGGCCAGGCCGATGCCGCGCGAGGCGCCGGTGATGAACAGGGTCTTGCCGGAAAGCGTGGTCATGCGCATTCACCGTGTTGGCGACGAACGGAAGTGTAGCCTCCGCCACCTATAATCCGCCGATGCAAAGCGCGTGGTTCGACAACATCGTCGCGTGGATCGGCGCGCACCCGCAGGCGGCCGGCCTGCTGATCTTCCTGATCGCGTTCAGCGACGCGGTCATCGTGCTGGGCGCCATCGTGCCGGCGCTGCCGCTGATGATCGCCATCGGCGTGCTGATCGGGATGGACGAGATCGCAGGCCCCTACGCGGTGGCCTGCGCCGCGCTGGGCGCCTTCGCCGGCGACAGCCTGAGCTACTGGATCGGCCGCCGCTGGGGCAACGCGCTGCGCGGGGTGTGGCCGTTCAGCCGCTATCCGCAGCTGCTGGACCGCGGCGAGGCGCTGTTCCGGCGCAACGCGGTCAAGAGCATCTTCATCGCCCGCTACGTGGGCGCGGTGCGGCCGTTCGTGCCCGCCATCGCCGGCATGTCGCGGATGCCGCTGCCGCGCTACCTGCAGGCCAGCGGCGTGGCCTGCCTGTCGTGGGCGGTGCTGTTCCTGCTGCCGGGCTGGGCGCTGGGCCAGGCCTACGATGCCGTGGCCGCGGTGGCCGACAAACTGGCGCTGGTGCTGCTGGGCCTGCTGGCGGCGCTGGCGCTGGCCTGGGCGGTGGTGCTGTACAGCTGGCGCTGGTTCGCGATGAACGCCGACAGCCTGCTGGCGCGGCTGCTGCGCTGGAGCCGCCGGCATCCGCTGCTGGGCCGCTACGCCGCGGCGCTGATCGACCGCCGTCGCCCGGAATCGGCACCGCTGCTGCTGCTCGCGGTCTGCCTGTTCGCGGTGTCGTGGCTGTGGGCGTGGTTCAGCGCATCGCTGATGCTGCGCGGCGGGCCGCTGCTGATCGACCACGACGTGCACGCGCTGATGTTCGCCCTGCGCAATCCGCTGGCCGACCGGATGATGGCCACGCTGGCGGCGATCGGCAGCGCGCCCGTGCTGGGGCTGGCCTCGATGGCGGCGATGCTGTGGCTGCTGTGGCGGCGGCGCTGGAAGGCGGCGGTGCACTGGCTGATCGCCATCGCGGTGGGGCTGGGGCTGACCGAAGGGCTGGAGGCGCTGGTCGACATGCCGCGCCCGCCCACCGCCGCGGCGGGTTTCGGCTTCCCGTCGGTGGCGGTGACCATGACCACGGTGGTGTTCGGCTTCTTCGCGGTGCTGATCGCACGCGAGCTGCCGGGCCGGCAGCGTGTCTGGCCCTACCTGCTCACCGGCATTGCCACTGCGCTGGTCGGCTTCGCCCGCCTGTACCTGGGCGCGCACTGGCTGTCGGACATCGTCGGCGGCGTGCTGCTGGGCGCGCTGTGGGTACTGCTGATCGGCATCGCCTACCGCAGCCACAGCGAGCGCTCGTTCTGGATGCGGCCGCTGGGCTGGACCTTCTACGGCAGCTTCCTGCTCGCCGCGCTCTGGTACGCGCCGCACAGTGCGCCGCAGACGCTGGCGCAGTTCGAGCCGCCGCCGCCCGCGCAGGTACTGGAGGCGCGCAGCTGGCAGGCGCAGGGGCTCGGCGAGGATCACCAGCGCTTCGACCTGGAAATCGCCGGCGACATCGAACTGCTGCGGCAACGCCTGCAGGCGCGGGGCTGGCGGGTGCAACCGGCAGCGGACTGGGTGGCAGCGCTCGGGCTGCTGGATGACGACCTGTCGCCGGCACAGCGCCCGGTGCTGCCGCTGGCGCTGGACGCGCATCCCGAACGGCTGCTGCTGCGGCGCGTGGATCGCGGGAATCCCGAACGCATCGAAGTACTGCGCATCTGGCCGGGCCCGGTGCGGCTGGACGACGGCAGCACGCTGTGGGTGGCGCGCTATGACGTGATGCAGCTGCGTCGCCGGCTGTACCTGCTGAACCTGTGGAAGCCCGATCCGCCGGCGCATGCGCTGCCGGCGGACCTGCAGGCACTGGGCGATCCGCCGGCGCTACGGGTGCTGGCGCATCCGCGCTGAGGCCTGATTCCTTCTCTCCGTATGCGGGAGAAGGATTCAGAACGAGGATTCAGAGCGCGGCAAAAAACCTGCGCGGCGCGCCGTCAAAGCCGCCGTTGGACATGAACACCACGTGGTCGCCGGTGCGCACGATTCCGCCCAGCGCAGACAGCAGCGCATCGGCGTCGGCCACGGCATGACCTTCCCCGCGCAGCGCCGCGATCACCTTGCCGGCATCCCATGGCAGCTCCGGCCGGGCCAGGAACACCACCGTGTCGGCCAGGTCCAGCGACGGCGCCAGCGCATCGGCGTGCGCGCCCAGGCGCATCGAATTGCTGCGCGGCTCCATCGCCACCACGATGCGGGCATCGCCGACCTTCGCCCGCAGGCCAGCGAGCGTGGTCGCGATGGCGGTGGGATGGTGGGCGAAGTCGTCGTAGACGGTGATGCCGTTGCCCGCGCCGATCACCTCCAGCCGTCGCTTCACGCTATGGAAGCCCGACAGCGCCGGCATGACCGTCGCGACATCCACGCCCACGGCCGCGCAGGCCGCCAGCGCGGCCAGCGCGTTCAGCACGTTGTGGTCGCCCAACAGCGGCCAGTCGACGACACCAAGCTCGGCGCCAGCGTGGAGCACCGCGAAGCGACTGCCGTCTTCGGCCAGCTTGCGCGCGCTCCATTCGAACGCGGCATCGAAGCCGAACCGCTCCATCGGCGTCCAGCAGCCCATCGCCAGCACTTCACGCAGGTGCGCGTCGTGGCCGTTGACGATCAGCCGTCCGCGACCGGGCACGGTGCGCACCAGATGGTGGAACTGGCGCTGGATCGCTGCCACGTCCGGGAAGATGTCGGCGTGGTCGTATTCCAGGTTGTTGAGGATGGCGACCAGCGGACGGTAGTGGACGAACTTGCTGCGCTTGTCGAAGAAGGCGGTGTCGTACTCGTCCGCCTCGACCACGAATTCGCGGCCCGTGCCCACCCGCGCCGACACGCCGAAGTCCTCGGCCACGCCGCCGATCAGGAAACCGGGCTCGCGGCCCGCGGCCTGCAGCAGGTAGGCCAGGATGGTCGTCGTCGTGGTCTTGCCGTGGGTGCCGGCCACCGCCAGGGTGTCGCGGCCGGGCAATACGCGCTCGCTCAGCCACTGCGCGCCGGAGGTGTACTTCAGCCCGGCATCGAGCACGTGCTCCACCGCCGGGTTGCCGCGCGAAAGGGCGTTGCCGACGATGATTTCATCGCAATCGCCGGCGATGTTGCCGGCGGCATAACCCTGCTGCAGCGCAATGCCCAGCTGCTCCAGCTGGGTGGACATCGGTGGATAGATGTTGGCGTCGCTGCCTTCTACGGCATGGCCGAGTTCGCGCGCCAGCGCGGCCACGCCGCCCATGAAGGTGCCGGCGATGCCGAGGATGTGGAGTTTCATCTGACTGCTCCGGGAGGGGAGCAGATCGGCGGGGCACCGGCCCCGCAAGTCGCTCCCCGATACTCGCTTGGTTGCGGGGCCGGTGCCCCGCCGACCCGCTCATCGCGGGTCGCACGCCCCACGTTGCGCCGGCTTCAGCCGACGTCGTGCCCGGGTTGAATCGCCTCGACAATGCGGGCGAACACATCGTCCAGCGAACCGACGCCGTCCACCACGGTCAGCTGGCCGTGCTGGCGGTAATAGTCGATCACCGGCGCGGTCTTCTCGTCGTACACATTCAGGCGGTGGCGCACCGATTCGGGGGTGTCGTCGGCGCGGCCCTCGGCCTTGGCGCGGCCGGCCAGGCGCTCGATGATCTGCTCGTTGTCCACCGCCAGCTGCACCGCGGCATCGAACTTCTGGCCCAGGCTGGCCAGCAGCTCGTCCAGCGCGGCGGCCTGCGCGAGGTTGCGCGGATAGCCGTCGAGGATGAAGCCGGCGCGGGTATCTTCCTGCGAGAAGCGCGAGCGCAGCATGCCCAGCAGGATCTCGTCGCTGACCAGATCGCCGCGCGCCATCACTTCCTTGGCCTGCAGCCCCAGCGGGGTGCCGGCGGCTACTTCGGCGCGCAGCAGGTCGCCGGTGGAAATGTGCGGAACCTGCAGATGTTCCTTGAGTCGCGTCGCCTGGGTGCCCTTGCCGGAACCCGGCGCGCCCAACAGAACCAATCGCATCGAATCACTCCAGTAATGGACAGGCGGGGCGGCGTTAGACTGCACCCGAACCCCCGCTACCCGGTCAGCTTAACGCATCCGGCCGCCGTCTCAGACCCATTCCGAAGGATTTTCCATGCCCGCCGGCACCCTGCTGTACGCCCAGAGCGGCGGCGTCACCGCCGTAATCAACGCCACCGCCTCGGCCGTGCTGCAGGCCGCCCGCGCCCGCAAGGTGCCGGTGCTGGCCGCCCGCAACGGCATCCTCGGAGCGCTGCGCGAAGAGCTGCTGGATACCTCCACCCTGACCGCCGCCGAGATCAAAGGCCTGGCACATACGCCCGGCGGCGCGTTCGGCAGCTGCCGGCTCAAGCTCAAGTCGCTGGCCGACGACCGCGCCAGGTACGAACGCCTGCTGGAGGTGTTCCGCGCCCACGACGTGCGCTGGTTCCTCTACAACGGTGGCAACGATTCAGCCGACACCGCCCTGAAGGTCTCGCAGCTGGCCTCGGAATTCGGCTACCCGCTGACCTGCGTGGGCGTGCCGAAGACGGTGGACAACGACCTTGCCGTGACCGACTGCTGCCCCGGTTTCGGCTCGGCAGCGAAGTACACCGCGGTGTCGGTGCGCGAATGCGCGCTGGACGTGGCGGCAATGGCGGAAACCTCCACCAAGGTGTTCGTCTACGAGGCGATGGGCCGCCACGCCGGCTGGCTGGCAGCGGCGGCGGGACTGGCCGGCGAAGGCAGGGACGAGGCGCCGCACCTGATCCTGTTTCCCGAGCGGCCGTTCGACGAGGTGGATTTCCTGTCCCGCGTGGACGCCGTGGTCAAGCGCGTCGGCTACTGCGTGGTGGTCGCCAGCGAGGGCATCCGCACCGGCGACGGCACGTTCGTGGCCGACGCCGGCGGCGGCAAGGACAGCTTCGGCCACACCCAGCTGGGCGGGGTGGCGTCGCACCTGGCCGGGCGGGTCAAGGATGCGCTGGGCTACAAGGTGCACTGGGCGCTTCCCGACTATCTGCAGCGCTCGGCCCGCCACCTGGCCAGCGCCACCGACCTGGAACAGGCGCTGGCGGTGGGTCGGGCCGCGGTGGATTGCGCGCTGTCCGGCCAGAACGCGGTGATGCCGGTGATCGTCCGCGACAGCGACGCACCTTATCGCTGGCATATCGACATCGCCCCGCTGGCGCGCATCGCCAACCACGAGAAAACCATGCCGAAAGGCTTCATCCGCGCGGACGGCCATGGCATCACCGCGGCCGCGCGCCGCTACCTGACCCCGCTGGTTGCAGGGGAAGCCTACCCGCCGTTTGGCCGGGATGGGCTGCCGGATTACGTTGTACCCAAACTGCGGCAGGTGCGTCGCCGGCTTCCGGGCTGGAGCGACTGACCGCCTCCGGTTTAAACTCATCACCGCGCGCATTTCGCGACGCCCATCACATTCAACGGGGACACCATGAAGATTGCTTTCGCCGCCGCCGCCGTCCTGGCCTTGGCTGTTGCCAGCTCGCCCGCGCAGGCGCAGTTCAGCAAGAAGAAGAATGACCCGCAGGGCTCCGCCGGCGGTGCCAATGCACAGAACACCGGTGCCAACCTCGAATCCTGTGACGAGCCGATGGGCACGATTGCGGTGGTCGAGGAACAGGAAGGCGACTGGTACCGCTACCTCACCACCGACATGCGCCTGCCGTCGACGGTGCCGGTAATCCGCATGCTGATCCAGCAGTCCAACTGCTTCGTGGTGGTGGAACGCGGCCGCGCAATGCAGAACATGATGCAGGAGCGCGCGCTGCAGGACAGCGGCGAAATCCGCGGCGGCAGCAACTTCGGCAAGGGCCAGATGGTTGCGGCCGACTACACCGTCAGCCCCAGCATCAACTTCTCGCAGAAGAACGCTGGCGGCATCGGCGGCGCGCTGGGCCATTTCGGCGGCGCACTGGGCGCGGTCGGCGCGCTGGCCGGCGGGCTGAAGTTCGGCAAGGCCGAAACCATGCTGACCATGATCGACAACCGTTCCGGCGTGCAGATCGGCGTGGCGATGGGCGCGGCCAAGAAGACCAGCTTCGGCCTCGGCGGTGGCGGCTTTGGCGGCAGCGGCTTCGGCGCGCTGGGCGGCTACAGCAACACCGCGGAAGGCAAGACCATCGCCGCCGCCTTCGGCGAGGCCTACAACAACCTGGTGCGCGCCATGCGCGACTACAAGCCGCAGCAGGTCAAGGGCGGCCTGGGCAAGGGCGGCACGCTCAAGGTCGGCGACTGACCACGCTCCTTCGCAACACGGTTTACCGCGAACGCCCGGCCTGACCGGGCGTTTGCTTTTTGCACATGTCCGCTACGTGCGATGCTTGCGCGCATGCCGATCCTGCAGGTCAAAGCCAAGCCCAACAGCCGCGTTTCCGCGCTCACCCGGCAGGACGACGGCACCTGGTTGGCGCAGCTGAAATCGCCGCCGGTCGATGGCAAGGCGAATGCGGAATTGATCGAATTGGTGGCGCGCACTTTCGGCTGCGCGAAGTCGACCATCGCCATCAAGACCGGCGCCGGCAGCAAGCTGAAGCGGGTGGTGGTGCCGGACTGAGCCGGGCTCAGCGGCAGTCCTTGCCTTCCACCGCCATGGCCACCGCGTATTGCGGGATTGCCGCCAGCTGGCCTGCCGCCGCGGCGTCCAGTCCGTCCTTGAGGTAGACGCGGGCCTTGCCCTGCGCATCCATTTTCGGCGCAGCGTTGCCTGCCGGCTTGCGCCACACCCGCACCATTGCCTGTTGCGACGGGCAGGCCGCACTGGGCACGCGGATCAGATCGTTCAGCACCCACCCCGCCGCGCCCCCCTTGGGCGCCTGCTGCCGCAACGCCGCGCGGGACTGGCAGCGCGCGCCGGTGCGCACCGTGGCCAGCGCGTAGGGCGCGGCGGCATCGCCGGTGAAGCGGCCTTCCAGCCGCGCGCAGGCTTCGGGAATGGTGCGCAGGGTGTGCGCCACGCCCACGGCCTGTGGCGCGGCGGGGGCGCGCTGGATTTCCGGGGCACGATCGCCCGCAATGGCCAAGGACGCGGCGAGCAGGCCGGCGCAGAACGTGTGCAGTCGCACCATCGGAACAGCCTCGGCAACACGGATCGGATGGCCAGACTGGCACGCACCGGCTGAATCGGGCCGTCATCCGGGCCTGCGCGGGGCCGAACGCGATGGGCCTCCGCCCCGGCCCTCGCGCGGCGGCTCACGCCCGCCGGTCGTGTATGCGATAGTCGGACGTCGCCCGCCCACGGGTGGGCACGACAACCTGATGTCTTCCATTCGAACACTCCGGGGAGGGGTTTCATGCTGGAGCAATATGGTTTGGTGTTGGCGCTGGCCAGCGCCGTGATCGCGATCCTCTATGGCCTTTGGGCCGCTGCGTGGATCAACAAACAACCCGCGGGCAACGAGCGCATGCAGGAGATCGCCGGCGCGATCCAGGAAGGCGCGCGCGCCTACCTCAACCGCCAGTACACGACGATTTCCGTGGTCGGCGTGGTGCTGCTGGCGCTGATCGGGATCTTCATCGGTTGGCATACCGCGATCGGTTTCCTGATCGGCGCGGTGCTCTCGGGCGCAGCCGGCTACATCGGCATGAACGTCTCGGTGCGCGCCAACGTGCGCACCGCCGAAGCCGCCCGCAGCGGCATCGGTCCGGCGATGGACGTCGCCTTCAAGGGCGGCGCGATCACCGGCATGCTGGTGGTGGGGCTGGGCCTGCTGGGCGTGGCCGGCTACTACAGCCTGCTCACCGGCTATCTCAACGCCAAGCCGGAGGAAGCGCTGCACGCGCTGGTCGGGCTGGCGTTCGGCAGCTCGCTGATCTCGATCTTCGCGCGCCTGGGCGGCGGCATCTTCACCAAGGGCGCGGACGTCGGCGCCGACCTGGTGGGCAAGGTCGAAGCCGGCATTCCCGAGGATGACCCGCGCAACCCGGCGGTGATCGCCGACAACGTCGGCGACAACGTCGGCGACTGCGCCGGCATGGCCGCCGACCTGTTCGAGACCTACGCGGTCACCGTCATCGCCACCATGCTGCTGGGCGGGCTGATGGTCGCCACGGTGGGCCCGCACGCGGTGTTGTACCCGCTGGTGCTGGGCGGCGCCTCGATCATCGCTTCGATCATCGGCACGTTCTTCGTGAAGGTCAGCGGCAGCAACCCCAACATCATGGGGGCGCTGTACCGCGGCGTGATCGTCTCCGGCGTACTGGCGGCGGTGGCGTTCTACCCGATCACCACCCAGCTGATGGGTGGCGAGGGGTACATCCCCGCGATGAACCTGTACGGGTGCGCGCTGATCGGGCTGGTCCTGACCGGCGTGATCGTGTGGATCACCGAGTACTACACCGGCACCCAGTACAAGCCGGTCAAGCACGTCGCGCAGGCCTCCACTACCGGCCACGGCACCAACATCATCGCCGGCCTCGGCGTGTCGATGAAGTCGACCGCGCTGCCGGTGCTGGCGGTGTGCGCCTCGATCCTCGGTGCGTTCGAACTGGGCGGGCTGTACGGGATCGCGATTGCCGCCACCGCCATGCTGTCGATGGCCGGCATGATCGTGGCGCTGGACGCCTATGGCCCGATCACCGACAACGCCGGCGGCATCGCCGAGATGGCCGAGCTGCCGCCGGAAGTGCGCGCGGTGACCGACCCGCTGGACGCGGTGGGCAACACCACCAAGGCGGTGACCAAGGGCTACGCCATCGGTTCGGCAGCGCTGGCCGCGTTGGTGCTGTTCGCGGACTACACCCACAACCTGCAGGCCGCGCATCCGGGCGTCAGCTTCACCTTCGACCTGTCCAACCACATGGTCATCATCGGCCTGCTGATCGGCGGCCTGATTCCCTACCTGTTCGGTGCGATGGCGATGGAAGCCGTCGGCCGCGCGGCGGGCAGCGTGGTGGAGGAAGTGCGCCGCCAGTTCCGCGACATCAAGGGCATCATGGAAGGCACCGCCAAGCCGGACTACAGCCGCGCCGTGGACATGCTGACCAAGTCGGCGATCAAGGAAATGATCGTGCCCTCCTTGCTGCCGGTCGCGGTGCCGGTGGTGGTGGGCCTGGCGCTGGGCCCGCAGGCGCTGGGCGGGCTGCTGATCGGCACCATTGTCACCGGCATCTTCGTGGCGATCTCGATGACCACCGGCGGCGGCGCCTGGGACAACGCCAAGAAGTACATCGAGGACGGCCACTTCGGCGGCAAGGGCTCCGAGGCGCACAAGGCCGCGGTGACCGGCGATACCGTCGGCGATCCCTACAAGGACACCGCAGGCCCCGCGGTGAACCCGCTGATCAAGATCATCAACATCGTGGCGCTGATGATCGTGCCGCTGCTGCCGATCAACGCCGGCAACAGCGAGGCGGCGCCGGTGGCGGTGTCCGCGCCGGTGATGCAGGCCACGCCAGGCTCGACGCTGCCGGTGGCCGAACCCGCCGCAGAAGCCGCGCCGGAGCCGGCGCAATAAGCTTCGAGCACCTCAGCTAAACAGGAACGGCGACCGCAAGGTCGCCGTTTTTTTGCCCGCCGCTGCGGCGTTTGCGCATCGCGCGGAATACCCGCTGCGGAAACGACAAAGGCCGCCCGGAGGCGGCCTTTGCGTCGTGCGGATGAAGCGCTGGCTTACTTGGCCAGGCGCGCCGCGATGGCCGCGCCCAGATCGCCCGGCGACTTCACGGTGGTCACGCCCGCGGCTTCCATCGCCGCGAACTTGCCTTCAGCCGTGCCGGAGCCACCGGAGGCGATCGCACCCGCGTGGCCCATGCGCTTGCCCTTGGGGGCCGAGGCGCCGGCAATGAAGCCGACCACCGGCTTCTTGACGTGCTGCTTGATGTACTCGGCGCCGGCTTCTTCCGCCGCACCGCCGATCTCGCCGACCATGATGATGCCTTCGGTCTGCGGGTCTTCGTTGAACAACTTCAGGCAGTCGACGAAGTTCAGGCCGTTGATCGGGTCGCCGCCGATGCCGATGACGGTGGACTGGCCGAGGCCCGCAGCGGTGGTCTGCTTCACGGCTTCGTAGGTCAGCGTGCCCGAGCGGCTGACGATGCCGATCTTGCCCGGCATGTGGATGTGGCCCGGCATGATGCCGATCTTGCACTCGCCCGGGGTGATGATGCCGGGGCAGTTCGGGCCCACCAGCACCACGTCCGGATGCTGCTTCAGCACGTTCTTGACGCGCAGCATGTCCAGCACCGGGATGCCCTCGGTGATGCAGACGATGACCTTGATGCCGGCCGCGGCCGCTTCCAGGATCGCGTCGGCCGCGAACGGCGGCGGCACGTAGATCACCGAGGCGTCGGCGCCGGTGGAGGCCACGGCTTCGGCCACGGTGTTGAACACCGGCAGCTCGATGTGGGTGGTGCCGCCCTTGCCGGGCGTGACGCCGCCGACGACCTGGGTGCCGTATTCCACCATCTGGGTGGCGTGGAAGGTGCCCTGCTGGCCGGTGAAGCCCTGCACGATCACCTTGGTGTTCTTGTTGATCAAGACGGACATTTCTGGAAGTTCCTTCGCTGTTCGGATATCGGCTGCTTCGGACGCATCGGACAAGGGTGGATCTCCCTGTCCGCCACTACGTGCCTCCACAACCCCCACCGCGCCGCTTCGCGTCGCGGTTGCCCCCTTGACTCAAGGGGGCTGAAAAAACCGCTCCGCCGATCAGGCCGCCTTGGCAACAGCGGCGACGGCCTTGCGGGCACCGTCGTTGATGTCGTCGGCCGGGGTGATGGCCAGGCCGGATTCGGCCAGCAGCTTCTTGCCCGCCTCGACGTTGGTGCCTTCCAGGCGCACGACCACCGGCACCTTGACGTCCACTTCCTTGACCGCCGCGATGATGCCCTCGGCGATCATGTCGCAGCGGACGATGCCGCCGAAGATGTTGACGAAGATCGCCTTCACCTTGTCGCTGGACAGGATCAGCTTGAACGCCTCGGTCACGCGCTCCTTGGTGGCGCCGCCGCCGACGTCGAGGAAGTTGGCCGGCGAGCCGCCATTGAGCGCGATCACGTCCATGGTGGCCATCGCCAGGCCAGCGCCGTTGACCATGCAGCCGATGTTGCCGTCCATGGTCACGTAGTTCAGGTCATGCTCGCTGGCCTTCACCTCGGTCTCGTCTTCCTGCGTGGTGTCACGCATGGCGGCGAGGTCCTTGTGGCGGAAGGTGGCGTTGTCGTCGGAGTTGACCTTGCCGTCCAGCGCGTACAGGTTCTGGTCGTCCAGGATCGCCAGCGGGTTCAGCTCGACCAGCGACAGGTCCTTGTCATTGAACAGCTTGAACAGCCCGCCCATGATGCCGGCCAGCTGGTTGGACTGCTTGGCGGTCAGACCCATCTTGAAGCCGATCTCGCGTCCCTGGTAGGGCTGCAGGCCTTCGACGTAGTCGACGACCAGGGTGTGGATCTTCTCGGGGGTGTTGGCGGCGACTTCTTCGATGTCGACGCCGCCCTCGCTGGAGACGATGTAGGTGATCGCCTTGCGGTCGCGGTCGACCAGCAGCGACAGGTACAGCTCCTTGACGATCTCGCCGGCGGTGGTGACCAGCACCTGGTTGACCGGCAGGGCCACGCCCGCGGACTGGTAGGTGGCCATCTTGGTGCCGAGCATCTTGCCGGCCGCGGCCCGCACGTCGTCGGTGGTCTTGCAGAACTTCACGCCGCCGGCCTTGCCGCGGCCGCCCGCATGGATCTGCGCCTTGACCATCCAGGGGCCGTTGCCCAAGGACTTGGCCGCCTCGACCGCTTCGTCGGCGCTGGACGCAACGCGCCCGGCCGGAACCGCAATGCCGTAATCGGCAAACAACTGCTTCGCCTGGTACTCGTGGAAATTCATGGATCACCCGGGGAGGAATTTGCCGATAACGGCTGGAACGCTCCGCGCGGCCGGTGGAACCGGTCCGGCGCGGGCGGCCGGGCATTTTAACGTGTTGCGCCGCCGCATGCTTCGATCCCCGTCGCATCCCGCATACTCGGCCCCCATGGCCCCGCCCGACGCCGCGACCGCCGACGCCCGTTCGGTCCACCACGCCGAGATCCGGCGGGAACTCTATTTCTTCACCCTGTACCGGGTGTTCGAGGCAGCGCTGCTGTGCCTGACCGTGTTCGGCCCGGTCGGCGAGCTGCTGGCCCAGCCGCGCCATCCGCAGTTGGCTGCCGCGGTGGCGCTGGCTTATCTGCTGGGCGCGGCGGTGCTGTTCGCCACCGGCCGGCGCGGGGCGGTGGAAACCCAGGTTGCGGCCGGGGTGGCCGGCGACGTCCTGGTCACCGCGCTGGCCATGCATGCGCTGCCGTCGCTGGCCTCCAGCATCGCCATGATGCTGCTTTTCAACGTCGGCGCCGCCGCCCTGCTGCTGCCGATGCGTCGCGGCCTGGCGGTGGCCGGCGCCGCCAGCCTGGCGCTGCTCTTGCAGTACGCCTGGAGCGTGGCCGTGGGCGAGGACGAAGGCCGGCCGGCGGTGGAGGTGGTGATGTACGCCACCAGCTACCTGGCCCTGGCCACCCTTACCAGCCTGCTCGGGCGCCAGCTGCGCGCCAGCCAGGCGCTGGCCGAACAGCGCGGCAGCCAGGTCGCCAACCTGGCCGAAGTCAACGAGCTGATCATCCGCCGCATGCGCACCGGCGTGCTGCTGGTGGACGGCGACGACGAGATCCGCCTCGCCAACGAGGCCGCCATGCTGCAGTTGGGCGACGCCGGCCAGGGCCGGCGCCTGCTGGCCACCGCCGCGCCGGCGCTGGAGGCGCGGCTGCGGCGTTGGGAGCGCGACGGCCACAACGACCCCACCCCGATGCAGCTGGCTTCGGATCTGCCCGAAGTGTTGCCGCGCTTCGCCCGCCTGCTGGCCGAGGGCGACCAGGTGCTGGTGTTCCTGGACGATGCCGAACTGGCATCGCGGCGCGCGGAAAGCCTGACCCTTGCCACCCTGGGCCGTTTTTCCGCCAGCCTGGCGCACGAGATCCGCAACCCGCTGGCGGCGATCAGCTACGCCACCCAGCTGCTGGAGGAATCCCGCGATATCCCGGAAGCCGACCGCCGCTTGCTGGAAATCATCTACCAGCAGACCCGGCGCATGAACGGCATCGTCGAGAACGTGCTGGGCCTGGCCCGGCGCGAACGCGCCCAGCCGGAACACGTGGACCTGGGCGAATTCGCGCGCCATTTCGTCGCCGACTACCGCAACAGCCACCCGCTCGACCGCGACACCCTGGACGCCCGCACCGACGGCCGCCCGCTACCTTGCCTGGTCGATCGCCGGCAGCTGCAGCAAATCGTCACCGTGCTGGTGCACAACGCCCTGGTCTACGGCCGCATGCCCGGCGAACCCGCGCGCGTGTCGCTGCACGTGCACCGCGACGCCAGGGGCGCGCCGCTGCTGGACGTGATTGACCGCGGCCCCGGCATTCCCGAAGCCGTCGCCGGCCAGCTGTTCCACCCGTTCTTCACCACCTCCAGCCTCGGCACCGGACTGGGCCTCTACATCGCCCGCGAAATGTGCCTGGCCAACCAGGCCGACCTCAGCCATGTCGCCCTCCCCGCCGGCGGCGCCTGCTTCCGCATCCGCCTGGCCGGCGAGCGCGCGATCGATACCGCCTGAGCCCGGCATGCGCGACGCCGCACCGCTGGGTCAGTCGATGCCCAGCTTCTTCAGCTTGTAGCGCAGGGCGCGGAAAGTGATGCCCAGCTGGGCGGCGGCCTTGGTCTTGTTGTAGCGGTTGTCGACCAACGCCTGCTCGATCGCCTTGCGCTCGATTTCCTCGATGAAGCCCGGCAGCGCGCTGCTGGCGGATTCGCGCGGATCGATCAGGCTGGGGTCGAGGGTGGCGGCCGCTGCACTGGCCTGCGCGGCCAGCGACGGCGGCGCCGGACGGGCTTCGGGCAGGCGCAGGTCGGCGGCGCGGATGCCGTCGTCGTCGGCCAGGGCGAAGGCGCGTTCGAGGATGTTCTCCAGCTCGCGCACGTTGCCGGGGAAGGTGTAGTGCGCCAGCGCCTCCATTGCGTCGGAGTGCAGCTCCGGCCGCAGCCGGCCCTGCGCTGTGGCCAGGCGGGTGAGGATGGCGTCCACCAGCACGGGCAGGTCCTCGCGACGCTCGCGCAGTGGCGGCACCCGCAGCTCGATGACGTTGATGCGGTAGTACAGGTCGTGGCGGAACCTGCCCTCCTCCACCAGCGCGGCCAGGTCCTTGTGGGTGGCGGACAGGATCCGCACGTCCACCGGCACCTCGGTATTGGCGCCCACCGGCCGCACCGACTTCTCCTGGATCGCGCGCAGCAGCTTCACCTGCATCGACATCGGCAGCTCGGCGATCTCGTCCAGGAACAGGGTGCCGCCCTCGGCCGCCTGGAACAGGCCGGTCTTGTCGGCGTGGGCGCCGGTGAAGGCGCCCTTGCGATGGCCGAAGAACTCGCTTTCCATCAGTTCGGTCGGGATCGCGCCGCAGTTGACCGGCACGAACGGTGCGGCCGCACGCATGCCCTGGTCATGGATGGTGCGGGCCACCAGCTCCTTGCCGACACCGGATTCGCCGGCGATATAGACCGGCGCCTGGCTGCGGGCCACCTTGGTCAGCGTGGCGCGCAGCTCGGCCATCGCCGCGGACTGCCCCAGCAGCCGCGAGGCCACCGCACCGGCCACCGGCGCCCGCTTGGGCGCGTCCTCGCCGGCTGGCGCCGCCGGCCCCAGCTTCAGCGCGTGCTGCACCAACCCGCGCAGCACCGCCAGGTCGACCGGCTTGCTGACGAAATCGAACGCGCCCGCCTTCAGCGCGCCCACCGCCGCCTCCTGGTTGCCGAACGCGGTGATCATCGCCACCGGCGTCTGCGCGTACAGCTGGGAAATCTCCTGCACCAGCTCGATGCCGGAACCGTCGCTCAGGCGCATGTCGGTCAGGCACAGCGCGTACTGGTTGCGCTTGAGCAGCGCGCGCGCGTCGTGGAGGGACGAGGCCGTGTCGCACTTCAGCCCCATCCGCCCCAGGGTCAGCACCAGCAGCTCACGGATGTCGCGCTCGTCATCGACCACCAGGGCGCAGATCGGGGCGTTGGCTTGGGGGCTGCGGGCGGGAATACTCATATTGCTGGAACCATAACCGGTTGCCACGTCGCGTCCAAGTGCGACAAGGCAGTGCAGCGGAGCGGCAGTTCCGGATTGCAAAGCCTGTCGGGAAACGGCGTTTCTGGCAAAGGCGGAACCCCCCAGTGCCCGCTCGTCCACACAGCCCGATGACGGCGACCTGAAGCCGGGCAGCCCAGCCCGTCACGCAGGCCCCACCCGGCAGCGCAAAGCGACCTTATGCGTCACTTTGCGACGTCAAATGCCATACACTCCCCTTGGCACTTGTGCCGCCTTCCGTGATGGCGACCACAAAACCGCCACCCATGCCGGCATGACCGCAATTGGCATGAATCCTGCGTTATAACTTCCGCACGTGTCACCGCCCGTAGTCGGGACCGGTAACCGGCGGGCAACACGGCACGTGAACCACCCAACCAACCCTAGGGGATACACCATGAACAAGCAGCAAGGCTTCACCCTGATCGAACTGATGATCGTGGTCGCGATCATCGCCATCCTGGCCGCCATCGCGCTGCCGGCGTACAACAACTACCGCATCAGCTCGGCCGAAGGCGCCTGCCAGGCCGAAGCCAAGGCCTACATGAACTCCGCCGTGGCCGCGCTGATGTCGAGCATGACGGTTGACCCGCCGAAGGCCAAGGCCTGCACCGCTCCGACCGCCGCCCTGGCTGTCATCACCGGCACCACCGTCTTCACCCCTAAGGGTCCCGGCGTCAAGACCACCACTTGCAACAATGATTCGGCCACCTGCGGCAAGCCGGGCGTTGCCCCGTAAGTTTCGCTATCAGGCCTACACCCGCAAGACCAAAGCCCCTCGCGAGAGGGGCTTTTTTTGGGCTCTATTTCCCGACTGAGGCAGCCTCGCTCGGCGGGGCCGGAAGTAGCGGGCCGGAGTGGCACAACCCTTGCTTAAAGTGGGAGTGCGCGCCGCACATTTGGGATGCATCGCCATGAACCGCAGCAACTACGGCTTTACACTCATCGAGTTGATGATCGTCGTGGCCATCATCGCCATCCTCGCCGCGATCGCGCTGCCGGCTTACAACAAATACCGGATCAAGGCAGCTGAGGGTGCCTGCCAGGCGGAAATGAAAAATTACGCGAACTTCGCCCTTACAGCGATCTACACCAGTGTCGCGATCCCACCGCCCCCCAAGAACGCCTGCCCCAGCGCCGACACGGCCACAGATCTCGATACACCCATCACGGGCACGCCGCGGGCGCCAGGCGTTGCCGTAACCACCTGCGACATGCATACCGCCAACTGCACACTTTGATTCGGAATCGCCGGCGACGACGGCCTCAGTCCTACAGGGGATAGTTCGATAGGCGATACTTCAGGCATTCGCCCTCATGCCAGATCCCCCATGACGCAACTGTCGCGTGGATTCCTTTTCTTGAGCGCCATCGCGGCCACGGTTGCCGGCCTGTTGTTCCTGGCCGGCCTCCCCGGCGGATTCGTCTTCGACGACGCGTACAACATCGCGCAAAATCCTGGGATCCAACTCTCCTCACTTCAGCCCGGCGCACTGATGGATGCCGCCTTCAGTGCCCAGCCCGGCAGCGCGACCAGAGTCCTCCCGATGTTGACCTTCGCGCTAGACTTCTACCGCGGGGACGGAATGGACCCGGCAACGTTCAAAATCACCAACATCGCAATCCACGCGCTGACTACGGTGGTGCTGGCTTGGTTCCTGCGCGCACTGTTTCAAGCTGCGGGGCTCTCCGAAAGGCGAGCGGCCTGGACTGCACTTGCGCTTGCTTTTGCCTGGGCTGCGCACCCGTTGCAAGTTTCCTCTGTCCTGTACGTTGTACAGCGGATGCAAACGCTCTCCACGCTGTTCCTGTTGCTCGCGCTCTGGAGCTACCTGCAAGCTCGCATAGCGCAGATACAGGGGCGACCTGGCCGCGCAGGCTGGCTGCTGGGGGGGCTGTTCTGGGCTGTCGCCTTCAGTTGCAAGGAAGATGCGATCGCCTTGCCCGCTTACGCGCTAGCGATGGAGCTCACTGTCCTCCGCTTCAACGCCAAGGATGCATCTTTGGCACGGAATCTCCGGCGCGGCTATCTGTCCATTGCGCTCCTCGGCGGGCTCTTGTACCTGCTTGTGGTCGCCCCCTACTTCTGGTCGTGGGGTAACTACCCCACACGGGATTTTTCGAGCGTCGAGAGACTGCTGTCGCAAGGTCGCGTGCTTTGCCTCTATTTGTGGGAGATTCTCCTCCCCCTGCCATCGCACATGCCGTTCTACTACGACTGGCTGCCACCATCCCGGGGCCTCCTGTCTCCCTGGACAACACTGCCCTCACTGCTGGGCTTGGCGGCGCTGATGGGAGTGGCGTGGCACCTGCGTCGCCAACGCCCGCTGTTCGCGCTTGGCATTTTCCTGTTTTTCGGCGGGCATTTCGTCACCAGCAACGTAATCGGCTTGGAGTTGGCGTTCGAACACCGCAACCATTTCCCGATGATTGGCATTCTCATTGCCGCGGGTGACCTGATTGCCTTGGCCACCAGGCACCTCAGGTCTCGCCAGATTGCGACCTCGGTGACCTGCGCTGCGGCGTTGGTGGTGCTTGCCGGCACCACCGTCGCGCGGGCACGCACGTGGAACAGCGAGCTTTCACTCGCGAACACGAGCACGATCCTGGCTCCGCAATCGGCCAGGGCGTGGAACTCGCTCTGTGTGGCCTACTTCGAACTGGGCGGCGGGGCCAAGCGGGACAACCCCAATCTGGACAAGGCCATCGCCGCCTGCGGCAAGGCCGCGGACGTAGGACAGGATTCGATCAAGAGCCTTACCAATATCATCGCCTTCAAGGCGCTGCGCGGACCGGTACCCGATGCTGACTGGAATCGCTACCTGAACCGGCTTCGACACGTCACCATGACACCAGACAACTCGTCGTCGATCTGGGTGATCCTGAACCGGGCTCGTGACGGCATGCCCGTAGATGGAGAGAAGATGCTCGAAGCGATCGATATCATCAACGAGCGCGCCCGATTCAAGCCCATTGAGTCCGCGGCCATGGGCTATTTCATTCTCGGCCATACCGGGACGCCCGAACGCGCGTACCCATACTTCGCCCAAGCCGTGCTGGAAACCAGGGACCCTGCATTTGCAGCGAGCTTGACCGAGGACCTGCGCCAAGAGGGATATCCAGCATGGGCGGAAAGGCTGGAGCTTGCTGTGGAAGCTTCGCGTAGTGGCGGTGCTTCGCATCGAGCACCAGGAGTGCGCCAATGAACCACCCTCTCACCGGCAAGCTTGGGGTCAAAATCGGCGAAGAAACTCAGATGCGACCCAAGTCAGAGCGGAACCTGACGACACCCCCGATCCGCGCACCCTCATGGATATTCAAACACGAATCCAACTGCCTTATTGAATTCTTAATGTGATTGAAGTGATACAGCGATCCAAAGTACTGATGGTCAGCACGTCGTACCCGGCCTCGGGGGATGACTGGAGAGGCGTATTTATACGGCATTTGACGGATGCCTTGGCACGTCGCAGCGACATTGCGCTGCAGGTCTGGTGCCCACCCGGGGAGATGTCGACCAAAGTTGAACAGACCATGTCTAGTGGCGATGTCGCTTGGCTCTCCTCCTTGATGCGCGATGGCGGCATCGCACACCAAATGCGCAACGGAGGCGTTCAAGGCAAACTGCGTTCCATTGGCCTGCTGTTTCGCTTGCGTCAGCTATACCAACGAGTACCCGCTCTGGACGTAAGGCATGTCAACTGGCTACAAAACGCGCTGGTAATTCCGTCTGACAATGTTCCTTTGCTGGCGACCGTTCTGGGGTCGGATATGAAGTTGCTGCAGCTTCCGGGGATGGGTTGGGCGATGCGAAGAATATTTCGGCGTCACAGAACTGTGATAGCACCCAACGCCCAATGGATGGTCCCGGAACTTGTTGCGCGTTTTGGCGGGGATGCTGAGGTTCAGTATGTTCCGTTCGGAATCGACCCGAGCTGGTTCGAGGTGCGCAGAGATTCTGTCGAACCCATGGATTGGGTGTGCGTGAGCCGCGTCACCGAAGCAAAGGTCGGAAAATTACTCACTTGGTTCCAGGCGCTTGCCCTGCGGGGCGAGCGCCTGCACCTGTTCGGCCCAATGCAGGAAGCCGTGTCGCTCCCTGATTGGGTGACTTTTCACGGGCCGGTGACCGCGGCAGAGTTGAGAGAACGGTGGTTCGGGCTTGCATGTGGACTGATCACGTTAAGCCAGCATGCCGAGGGCCGGCCCCAGGTCATGCTCGAGGCCATGGCCGCCGGACTCCCGATCATTGCATCAGCCATCCCCGCACACATCGACCTTCTGCAGCATGGGATCACCGGCTGGCTTTGCCACGAAGCAGCCGATGTGGAGCAAGGCGTTGCTGAACTCTCTGACCCGGAGGTCAACCGGCGGATTGGGAAAGCCGCCCGTCAGTGGTGCCGAACGCACGTCGGCACATGGGATGACTGCGCTGGCCGCTATGTGGATCTTTACCGCTACCTCGCGCCAACGACATCCTCGTGAACAGGTCAGCACTTGTCTTGGGGGCAGGCGGCTTTCTTGGCCGGCATCTTTGCCGCAGTCTGACCGCGCACGGCTGGCATGTCGTCGCTGCCACACGAAATCCGACTACATTTGATGACTCGTCAATCGAAAATGCAGTTTCTCCATTCGATGATGCAAGCCATTTCGATGACCTTGTGAGCCGCTGCAGCGCCGTCATCCACGCCGCGGCGTCCACCACACCCGGGAGTACAGCGGCACAGCCGCAGATTGAAGGAAACCTACGGACAACGCTTGCACTTGTGGAGGCGCTGCAGGAGCACCCCGATGTGCGCCTGCTTTATCTATCCTCCGGCGGAACCTTGTATGGCGATAGAGCCAGTGCGCTGGCTAGGGAAGCGGACCCGTTATTGCCGCGGTCTTATCACGGAGCCGGCAAGGTCGCCGCAGAGGTGTTCGTACAGACTTGGGCAAGACAGTTCTCCGGCTGCGCCATCGTGCTCCGGCCCTCCAACATCTATGGACCCGGGCAATTATCACGTCGCGGGTTTGGCATCGTTCCAACCGCATTCGAGAGGGCCCGTGACGGCGCCCCGTTCATCGTCTGGGGAGGAGGTGGGGCGACTCGAGACTATCTATTCGTGAAAGACTTGATAGACCTCTGCATGCGCGCAATTGAGGCGCCATTCTCTCCCGGAGGGCATGTTTTCAATGCTGCCTCTGGAGAAGCATTGAACGTAAACCAGCTTCTTGACCGAATTGATGCCGTCACCGGCAGGCCCCTCGAGCGCTCCTTCGCACCGACACGCCCGGTCGATATCACTCACATCGTCCTGGACAACTCCGCCGCGCGAAACATTCTTGGCTGGCATCCCAGATACTCGATCGAACAAGGGCTAGAACGCACTTGGCAGTGGTTCTTGGGGCACGAATGAGCACCATCAACCGCCCGGAAATCTCGGTATGTATTGCCAACTACAACGGCAGGGATGTCCTTCTTCGCTGCGTCGATTCAGTCATCAATCAAGCGTGCTCGACAAGCGTGGAGATTCTCATCCACGATGACGCGTCGACCGACGACTCGTTGTCCATTGTCGAACAACACTATCCTGATATCCGAATTATTCGCAGCGAAGTCAACGTTGGCTTCTGCGTCAGCAACAATCGTCTTGCCCAAGAGGCGGCGGGCCAGTACATCCTTCTCTTGAACAACGATGCCTATCTCCGTGCAGGCGCCCTTCAGAGCATGCTGAATGAGGCATCGCGAGGATTTCGGGGGATACTGAGTGTGCCCCAGTACGATGCGGGATCGCGGCAGCTGCTGGATCGGGGCTGTGGCATGGACTGCTCTCTCATGCCGATTCCAGTACTTGCAAAGGATTCGCGGCGGGTCGTAACGGTAATGGGGGCGTGCCTGTGGATACCGAAACCACTCTGGGTGAGGATTGGCGGATTTCCGGAATGGTTCGGCTCGATCGCCGAGGACGTGTTCCTTTGCCTAGCCACCTGGAACAGTGGAGCTCGGGTCCAAGTCCTCGACAAGAGCGGTTACGACCACGTCGTTGGCTACAGCTTCGGTGGCGGCAAGGCCGTCCAAGGAAAGCTGCGAACGACTGTCCGCCGAAGGTTTCTGAGCGAACGAAACAGGCTGTGCGTGCTCCTTGTGTTTTGCCCGGCGCTGATTCTGCCCCCTGCTGTGGGGGCTCAAGTCCTCTGGATGCTTGTAGAGGCCATAGGGTTGTCACTGATTAGACGGGACATGCTCATACTGCGGGACGTCCACATCGCCGCGCTTCGGTCGGCATGGCGCTTGCGTGAAACGACCATCGCGGAGCGCCGAAGGATTCAACGGGAATTCGGGCGATTTCCGCTCGGGCGCTGGATCTCACTAGTGTCGCTTGTTCCGCAGAAGCTGCGGGCGATATGGCACTACGGGATCCCTGATGTCCGCTGATGGGGCAACCGGCAATGGCAGGTGGATCACGAATGCCGGAGGAAGCGCGGAATGAACACGGGCGAAAGAAAGACGTGGAGATCCGTGTTGCCCGTGATCCAGGTGGCGCTGGAAGTCGCCCTGATCGTCTTCTTCATCTGTTATGCGGCGCTGAACTGGGCCGAGATCCTTTCCGTCGTCGCCAGGCTTTCCCTCGTTGGCTTGATGTTCTGCATGGCTGCCTACTCCGCTGCACATTTCCTAGCGGTCGCGGCCGCCACCAGTCTGCTCGAGTCACTGGGGCAGGCACGTCCCTACAAGATGCTTCTGGGGATCCATTGGCGACGTCTGCCGGCGAAATACCTTCCCGGGGGGATCTGGCATACGGTGGGTCGCGGATCGGATCTCGTGGGCAACGGCGTACCAATGCGTCAGGTGGCGGAACTACTGACGGTGGAGCAGCTACTCTCTATCTGGTGGTCTGGGTTCTTGGGACTCGCTCTTGCTGGCATCGCATTCGACGGCGAGGTCCGCATGGTCGCGTTGACACTGTCCGCGGTCTGGATTGCGGCAACAACGCTAGTCCTGGGCTGGCTTTGGCGGTCCCCTGCGTATGCCCGGCTTGCTTCGGCAGTGCTTCGCCCCCGGGTATGGCTTTCGTACGTAGGAGGATGGGCTCTACTGGCATCGGCATTCACCGCCTATCTCAAGGTCGGCGCAGTCACGATCGATAATCCGTTGCAGGTTGCAGCGAGCTATCTAGTGTCATGGATGCTCGGCGCACTTGCGTTCTTCGCACCACAAGGCATGGGCGTGTTCGAGTTTGCGATGAGCAAGGCCGTAAGCGGCCCAGGAGGCATTGAGAGCGGCCTGCTCTGGTTCATTGGCGCGTATCGTATTGTCGTTCTGTTTGCCGATTTTTCGGCATGGTGCATGTGGCTTGCATGGCGGCAAGCGACACGTTTTTTCTGAGTCCGGCCCAGAGGCAGGCATGAGCTTTCGGCGACGAGTGATTGATGTCCTTTACTCAAGCAAGCTGTTGAAGAGCGTTCTTTTCAATCCGCTTGCCGAGTTCCACCAATGGCGCCTGCTCCGCTTTGTGCGCGGTGCCGCCAGCTCAACCGCAGCGGGCCAGCGCGTGATCGACGTGGGCGCCGGAGAGCTCAAGTACAAGCCACACTTCGCGCACTGCCAATATGTCAGCAGCGACCTGTGCATCGGGGATGGCGACTGGAGCTATGCAGGCATCGACATCGTGTCATCTGCGTACGATATCCCCGTCGAAAGCGGCAGCTTCGATGCGGTCCTCTGTATCCAAGTCCTCGAACACCTGGATGCTCCTGATCGGGCTTTCGAGGAGTTTCACCGGGTATTGAAACCGGGCGGCTACGCCTACTTATCCGCACCCTTGCTTTTCGGAGAGCATCAGCAACCGCATGATTTTTTCCGTTTTACTCGCTATGGACTTGTGTCGCTCGGCAAGCGACACGGGCTGAAGGTTCTTTCGATTGAACCCCATGGCGGGTGCTTCATCGCAATCGAGACAACATTCTGGGCGGCATTCTGGGAAATTATGCCATTCCGCAGGCAAACGCTCGGCCGCTACCTCATCTATGCGCTGCTATATCCGATAAAGATCACGACCGGACTGATGGCGTTGACGCTAGATATGCTTGACCGCAAAAAATCGATGACCATCAATTACGACGTCATCTACCAGAAGGCCGCCTGACAATGCCCTCGGCGAATTTCCACCAAATCATCATGCAGACATAAGCTCAGCTTCCAGTACGATCTGGATCGCAAAAAGGCTGGGCCAAGTGCGTCCGAGCATCCTCAAGGGCTCCCGTATGAACCATGGGTAGCGATGCAGACCAACATAGCCATCGACGCGAACCACGCGGAGACCAGCACCCTCAAGCAGCGCCACCATCGTACGCTTGGTAAAAAAGCGAAGGTGCGTTCGATCTAGGATCCCGTAATCCTTGTAGTCCCAGTTCCCCAGCAGATGGCTCAACCTGTTGGCGATAAACGCAATGTTGGGTAGAGAAACAAGGATCCGCGCTTCGGGCTTACCTCGCCGAGAAATCGCGGCAAGAACGTCCTTGGGCTGCAGCAGGTGCTCAAGGATGTCGCCGAACAGAATGAAGTCGTATTCCTGACAAGCTGAATCATCGAGCGGCTCGTTCAGATCAACGATCTCGACACGTCGGTAGCCTGTACCCAGGGCTTGTTCGGCCTGCATGGCGTCCCGCTCGATGCCGTCGACAACTGCCCCGCACGACCGAATCAGCTCCCGACCCAGAGTTCCGTTCCAGCAACCCACGTCGAGGATGACTGGCACCTTGCTGTGCCGCGAAACTGCTCGAACGAAGAGTGGATTAGCGTGCTCGTAGACATGTGGCTTGGACACGATCATTCGCCGCTCCCGCTCCCTCAAGCATCTCGCCGATAAGTCAGGTTAGTGATCTGCTCCGACACCAGCCCGATCAGGAACACGATCACCGCCGCGCTGAGTAGCAGCATGCTCATGTTGGTGAATCGGCCGGATTCTTGGAACGTCCATGCATACCAGCCAGCGCCGGCGAGAAAGAACGCCGCCGCCGTGGGCGCAAACAGTTTCAGCGGTGAATACAGGCTGGCGATCTTGAAGATGATCAGCAGGAAGCGCACGCCGTCCTTGATCGGACGGATGTGGCTGCCGTTGCCCACCCGCTTGGCCACCGGGATCGGCACATAGGCCACCGGGTAGGCGCTGCGGAAGAATGCCATGGTGCTGGTGGTGGGGTAGCTGAAGCCGTTGGGCAGCAAGTGCAGAAACTCGCGAAACTTTTCAGCGCGCACGGCGCGGAACCCGGAGGTAAGGTCGGCGATGCGGTGGCCGGTCATCCAGCTGGCCAGCCGGTTGTAGAAGCCATTGGCCAAGCCGCGATGCAGGTTGGCCTGGCCGCTACGGTCGCGGGCACCAACCACCATGTCGTAGCCTTCGCCAAGCTTGTCCAGAAGCGCGCGCACCTGGCCGGCGCAGTGCTGGCCGTCGGCATCCATGAACACCAGGATCTCGCCGCTTGCCGCCCGCGCACCGCGCTTGATGGCGGCGCCGTTGCCCATGGAGTATGGAGAGGACAGGACGCTGGCGCCGGCCTCGCGGGCGACCATCGCGGTGTCATCACTGGAGCCATCGTCGACGACGATGATTTCCGCGTCCGGATAGGCCACCCGCAGCGCCGGCAAGGTGCCACGCAGGCCTTCGGCCTCGTTCTTGGCGGGCAGGATGATGCTCAGTGTTGGGTTCCCCATGGAGTTAGGTTAGCGCGAACGGCAGCCGGCAGGGCCGAGCGTAGCTGGCTCATCGCCCGGGCCATCCGTGCCCTACCCGGACGACCGAACCGCACTCGCCCCAAGCCACGGGCCGCGTTGGGCCTTGTTATGCGTTTACGCTAAAGTCGCACCGTCCCCGTGGAGATACCCCGACCGATGAGCACCGCCCCCACTGCCAATCTGATGGGCATTACCGGGATCGCCCGGCGCCTGGTGCTGGACGGCGCCCTGGACGAGGCCATCGCACGCAAGGCGATGGACGGCGCCACCGCCGAGAAGATGCCGATGGCATCCTATCTGGCGGACCGCCGCCTGGTAACACCGGGGGCGCTGGCTGCCGCCAACTCCATCGAGTTCGGCATGCCGCTGGTGGACTCGCTGGCCATCGACCCGACGCAGTCGGCGATGGCGCTGGTCAAGGAAGAGCTGCTGCGCAAGCACCAGGTGCTGCCGCTGTTCAAGCGCGGCAACCGGCTGTTTGTCGGCACTTCCGATCCCACCAACAATCGGGCGCTGGAGGAGATCAAGTTCCACACCAACCTGGCGGTGGAACCGATCCTGGTGGACGCCGAGCGGATCAAGCGCAGCCTGGACCAGTGGCTCGAGGCCGCCGACGCGATGGCAGAAGATCTGGCCGACGGTGACGGCCTGGACGGCCTGGAAGTCAGCGGGGGCGACGACGACCTGAGCAACGATACCGGCGTGGACGCCAAGGGCGAGGACACCCCCGTCGTCAAGTTCGTCAACAAGGCGCTGGTGGACGCGATTCGCCGCGGCGCATCGGACATCCATTTCGAACCCTACGAAACCGACTACCGGGTGCGCTTCCGCATCGACGGCATCCTGAAGACATTCAAGAAGGTGCCGGTGAAGCTGCACGCGCGCATCGCCGCACGCCTGAAGGTGATGGCACAGCTCGACATCGCCGAAAAGCGCATTCCGCAGGACGGCCGCATCAAGCTCAACATCAGCAAGACCAAGCAGATCGACTTCCGCGTCAGCACCCTGCCCACCCTGTTCGGCGAGAAGATCGTGCTGCGCATCCTGGACGGCAGCGCCGCCAAGATGGGCATCGAGAAGCTTGGCTACGAGCCGGATCAGCAGAAGCTGTTCCTGGACAATATCCACAAGCCTTACGGCATGGTGCTGGTGACCGGCCCCACCGGTTCAGGCAAGACCGTGAGCCTGTACACCGGGCTGGGGATTCTCAACGACGAGACCCGCAACATCAGCACGGTGGAAGACCCGGTGGAAATCCGCCTGCCGGGCGTCAACCAGGTGCAGCAGAACGCCAAGCGCGGTATGACCTTCGCCGCTGCCCTGCGCAGCTTCCTGCGCCAGGATCCGGACGTGATCATGGTCGGCGAAATCCGCGACCTGGAAACCGCGGAGATCGCGATCAAGGCCGCGCAGACCGGCCACATGGTGCTGTCCACCCTGCATACCAACGACGCGCCCCAAACCATCGCCCGCCTGATGAACATGGGCATCGCGCCCTACAACATCACCAGCTCGGTGAACCTGGTCATCGCCCAGCGGCTGGTGCGCCGCCTGCACAACGACTGCAAGCGCGCGGTGCATCTGCCCGAGCACGCGCTGCTGGCCGAGGGCTTCACCGCCGACGAGATCCACGCCGGCATCACCGTCTACGAGGCGGTGGGCTGCGATGAGTGCACCGGCGGCTACAAGGGCCGCGCCGGCATCTACCAGGTAATGCCGATGACCGACGAAATCCAGCAGATCGTGCTGGCTGGTGGTAATGTCCAGCAGCTGACCGAGGCTTCCCTGCGCAGCGGCGTCCGCGATCTGCGGCGCTCCGCGCTGGACAAGGTGAAACAGGGGATCACCAGCCTCATCGAGATCAACCGCGTCACCAAGGATTGAAGGGGAGCGCCATGTCCGCACGCAAGGCCGCCATCGGCAAGGTTCGCGAGAAAGCCGAGGCCCACCGCTTGAATGCGCTGGAGGAGTTCGTCTGGCAGGGCCGCGACAAGCGCGGCAAGGTGATGAAGGGCGAGCAGATGGCGCGCAATGCCAACCTGCTGCGCGCGGACCTGCGCCGGCAGGGCATCACCCCGACCGTGGTCAAGGCGAAGCCGAAGCCGCTGTTCGGAGGCGGCGGGAAGAAGATCTCGGCACGCGACATCGCCGTGTTCAGCCGCCAGATCGCCACCATGATGAAGTCCGGCGTGCCGATCGTGCAGGCGCTGGAGATCATCGGCGGCGGCAACAAGAATCCGAACATGAAGAAGATGGTCAACAGCCTGCGCAGTGATATCGAGGGCGGCGCTTCCATCTACGAGGCGATGAACCAGTTCCCGGTCCAGTTCGACGAGCTGTACCGCAACCTGGTGCGCGCCGGCGAATCCTCCGGCGTGCTCGAAACCGTGCTGGAGACCATCGCTACCTACAAGGAAAACATCGAGACCATCAAGGGCAAGATCAAGAAGGCGCTGTTCTACCCGGCCGCGGTGATCGCGGTGGCGATCCTGATCAGCGCCGTGCTGATGATCTTCGTGGTGCCGATTTTCCGGGAAACCTTCGCTGGCTTCGGCGCTGACCTGCCGGCATTCACCAATCTGGTGTTCGGGATCTCGGACATCGTGGTGAAGTGGTTCTGGCTGATCGGCCTCATCATTGCCGCCGCCGTGGGCTTCTTTATCTTTTCCTACAAGCGCTCCGCCAAACTGCAGCACACCGTCGATCGGCTGCTGCTGAAGATCCCTGTGATCGGCAAGGTGCTGCACGAATCCGCCATCGCCCGCTTCGCCCGCACCCTGGCGCTCACCTTCCGCGCCGGCGTGCCGCTGGTGGAGGCGCTGGACAATGTGGCTGGCGCCACCGGCAGCATGGTCTACCACGATGCCGTGATGAAGATCAAAGAAGACGTTGCGGTGGGCTACCCGGTCAACGTGGCGATGAAGCAGGTCAACCTGTTCCCGCACATGGTGGTGCAGATGACCGCGATCGGCGAGGAGGCCGGCGCGCTCGATACCATGCTGATGAAGGTGGCCGAGTTCTACGAGGAAGAAGTCAGCAACACCGTCGACGCGATCAGCAGCCTGATCGAACCGATGGTGATGGTGATCATCGGCGGTCTGGTCGGCTCGATCGTGGTGGCCATGTACCTGCCGATCTTCAAGATCGCCATGACGGTGATGTAAGCAGGGCGCTCATACCAGATGGCATTTCTCGACGCACACCCCGGCCTCGGCTTTCCCGCCGCGGCTGGCCTCGGCCTGCTGGTCGGCAGTTTCCTCAACGTGGTGATCCTGCGCCTGCCGCCGCGGCTGGAATGGCAGTGGAAGCGCGACGCCCGCGAGATCCTGGAGGAGCCGGACCTTTACGATCCGCCGCCTCCGGGCATCGTGGTGGAGGGCTCGCATTGCCCGAAGTGCAAGAAGCCGCTGTCGTGGTACGAGAACATCCCGGTGCTGAGCTGGGTGCTGCAGGGCGGCAAGTGCCGCGGCTGCAAGGCGCCCATCTCGATCCAGTACCCGTTGGTGGAGTTGATCACGGCGCTGCTGTTCCTGGCCTGCGCCTGGCGTTTCGGTTTCGGCTGGAAGGGCTTCGGCGCGATGCTGCTGACCAGCTATCTGGTCGCGCTGTCGGGCATCGATTTCCGCACCCGCCTGCTGCCGGATCAGCTGACCCTGCCGCTGATGTGGCTGGGCCTGGTCGCCGCCAGCGACAACCTTTACATGTTGGCCAAGCCCGCGCTGCTTGGCGCGATGGCCGGCTACCTCAGCCTGTGGTCGGTGTACTGGATCTTCAAGCAGCTCACCGGCAAGGAAGGCATGGGCCACGGTGATTTCAAGCTGTTGGCGGCGCTGGGCGCGTGGATCGGCCTGTCCGGCATCCTGCCGACCATCCTGCTGTCTTCGCTGGTGGGCGCCATCGTCGGTTCGATCTGGCTGGCCGTGAAAGGCCGCGACAAGGCCACGCCGATTCCGTTCGGCCCGTATCTGGCCGTCGCCGGCTGGATCAGCTTCATGTGGGGCCAGCAACTGGTGGGCGCCTACCTGCGTTTTGCCGGGCTGGCATAACCCTCGAAACACCGGCGGCGATACCCACATAATGTCCCGATGAGCGACTACATCCTCGGCCTGACCGGCGGCGTGGCCTCCGGCAAGAGCGCGGTCGAAACATGTTTCCGGGCATTGGGCGTGGCAGTGGCGGACGCCGATGCGGCTGCACGCGACGCATTGGCGGCTGGCAGCGACGGCCTGGCCGAGGTGGTGGCGACGTTCGGCAGCGAGGTGCTGGGACCGGATGGCCTGCTGGACCGGGCGGCCATGCGCCGGCGGGTGTTCGCCGATCCGGCGGCGCGCCAACGGCTGGAGGCGATCGTCCATCCGCGGGTACGCGCAACCTTGGCCGATGCATGCCGCGGCGCGCCGGGCCTCTACGCCATGGCCTCGATCCCGCTGCTGGCCGAAGGCGGCGGTCGCGACGCCTATCCGTGGCTGGCCCGCGTGCTGGTGATCGATGTGCCGGAAGCCGTGCAGCTTGCACGCCTGCTGCGGCGCGACGGCATCGACGAGGCGCTGGCAGGGGCGATGATCGCGGCGCAGGCCACGCGGCGGCAGCGTCTGGCAATCGCCGACGACATCATCGTCAACGACGGGCCGCTGGAAGCACTGGACGGCCAGGTGGCGGCGCTGGACCGCTTGTACAGGTCGCTGGCCGCGCCTGTCCCGTAGCCGGCGTCATCCGCGAAGCAACAGCTCCGCCACCACCGGCAAGTCGGCGGGGGGCATCGGGTAGTCCACCAGCTTGCGCAGCGGCACCCAGGCCAAGGCCTGTCCTTCCAGGCCGCGCGGATGGCCGCTGAAGGCCACCTCCCGCACGTCCAGCAGCAGGCGCTTGCCGGGCGTCTCCAGCGGCACGCAGGCCACCGGTGCGCCCACCGTGGCCTCGATGCCCAGTTCCTCGCGCAGTTCGCGCACCAGGGCGTCTTCTGGTGATTCGCCGGGTTCCACCTTGCCGCCCGGGAATTCCCACAGGCCGGCAAGGTCGCGGCCTTCGGTGCGGCGCGCCAGCAGGATCCGCCCACGCACGTCGCGGATCACCCCGGCAACGACGTGGACCTGCTTCATGTCCGCAAGTCTGGGGCGGGCAATGCGGGAAGCGTGTTACGCAAGCTGCCCATGGCAGTGCTTGAACTTCTTGCCGCTGCCGCAGGGGCAAGGATCGTTGCGGCCGATATCGGCAAAGGCTTCCTGTTGCGCGCGCGCGGCCTGCACCTGCGCCGCCTCCTCGTCCGCGCCCATGCCGCCGGAACCGGGGTGCTGGAACTGCATCTGCCGGGCCACGGCCTCGGCGCGGGCACGCTCCTGCGCTTCCGCTTCGGCCACTTCCTCTTCGCTGCGGATGCGCACGCGTGCAAGCAGCGAGACCACTTCGTGCTTGACCTTCTCCAGCAGCTCCGAGAACAGCTCGAAGGCTTCCTTCTTGTATTCCTGCTTGGGCTGCTTCTGCGCATAGCCGCGCAGGTGGATCCCCTGGCGCAGGTAGTCCATGCGCGCCAGGTGCTCCTTCCAGCTCTGGTCCAGCACGTTGAGCATCACGTGCTTCTCCAGCATGCGCATGGTCTCGGCGCCGACCTGCGCTTCCTTGCCGGCAAACAGCGCGTCCACCGCGTCCTGCACGTGACTCTGGATCTGCGAGGCGTCCAGCTCCGCTTGCGCCTTGTGCAGGCCCACCAGGTCCAGCTGCACGCCGAACTCGGCGTCCAGCGCCGATTCCAGGCCCGGCAGGTCCCACTGTTCATCGATCGAGTCGGCCGGCACGTGGCGCTGCACCAGCTCGGCCACCACGTCGTAGCGGATGCCGTCGATGTTGTCCTTGACGCTCTCGGCTTCCAGCAGCTCGTTGCGTTGGCCGTAGATGACCTTGCGCTGGTCGTTGTTGACGTCGTCGAAGTCGAGCAGGTTCTTGCGGATATCGAAGTTGTGCGCCTCGACCTTGCGCTGCGCGTTGGCGATCTGCTTGGTCACCAGCGCGGATTCGATGATGTCGTCTTCCTTCAGGCCCATCCGCGCCATCACCTTCTGCACCCAGTCGGCGGCGAAGATGCGCATCAGGTTGTCTTCCAGCGACAGGTAGAAGCGCGATGAACCCGGATCGCCCTGGCGCCCGGAACGGCCGCGCAGCTGGTTGTCGATGCGGCGGGATTCGTGGCGCTCGGTGCCGATGATGTGCAGGCCGCCGGCGGCCTTCACCACGTCGTGGCGCTCCTGCCATGCGGCCTTGATCCGCTCCTTGTCGGACGGCGACGCGTCCTCGCCCAGCGCGGCCAGTTCGGCGTCCAGCGAACCGCCCAGCACGATATCGGTACCGCGACCGGCCATGTTGGTGGCGATGGTCACCGCGCCCGGCGCGCCGGCGTTGGCGATGATGTGCGCCTCGCGCTCGTGCTGCTTGGCGTTGAGCACTTCGTGCGCGATGCCGGCTTCGCGCAGGTTTTCGCTGAGCAGTTCGGACACTTCGATCGAGGTGGTGCCGACCAGCACCGGCTGGCCCTTGGCCACGCATTCCTTGATCTCGTTGGCCACCGCGCGGTACTTGCCGGCGCGGTTGAGGAACACCAGGTCCGGGTGATCCTTGCGCACCATCGGCCGATGGGTGGGGATGACCACCACTTCCAGCGCGTAGATGTTCTGGAACTCGAACGCCTCGGTGTCCGCGGTGCCGGTCATGCCGGACAGCTTCTTGTACATGCGGAACAGGTTCTGGAACGTCACCGACGCCAGGGTCTGGTTCTCGCGCTGCACCGGCACGCCTTCCTTCGCCTCCACCGCCTGGTGCAGGCCGTCGGACCAGCGCCGGCCCGGCAGGGTGCGGCCGGTGAACTCGTCGACGATGATCACCTCGCCGTCGCGGACGATGTAGTCCACGTCGTTCTGGTAGATCGCGTGGGCGCGCATCGCCGCGTTGAGGTGGTGGACCACGTGGATGTTCTGCGCGGCGTACAGGCTCTCGTCGGCGGCGAGGATGCCGGCCTGGCGCAGCAGCTGTTCGGCGTGCTCTTGCCCGGCTTCGGACATGTGCACCTGCTTCTGCTTCTCGTCGACCCAGTAGTCGCCCTCGCCCTCTTCGGTCTCCTGCCGCTGCAGCGACGGCACCACTGCGTTGACTCGCAGGTAGAGCTCCGGCGATTCGTCGGCCGGGCCGGAGATGATCAGCGGGGTGCGCGCCTCGTCGATCAGGATCGAGTCCACCTCGTCGACGATGGCGAAGTTGAGGCTGCGCTGGAAGCGGTCTTCCTTCGCCAACGCCATGTTGTCGCGCAGGTAGTCGAAGCCGAATTCGTTGTTGGTGCCGTAGGTGATGTCGCAGCCGTAGGCCGCGCCCTTGTCGCCGTGCGGCATGCCCGGGTAGACCACGCCCACGCTCAGGCCCAGCCAGTTGTAGAGCTTGCCCATCTGGGCGGCGTCGCGGCGGGCCAGGTAGTCGTTGACGGTGACCACGTGTACGCCCTTGCCCTCAAGCGCATTCAGGTACACCGCGGCGGTCGCGGTCAGGGTCTTGCCTTCGCCGGTACGCATTTCCGCGATCTTGCCGCCGTGCAGGACCATGCCGCCGATCAGCTGGACGTCGAAATGGCGCATGCCGAACACGCGCACCGAGGCTTCGCGGCAGACCGCGAACGCTTCCGGCAGCAGCTTGTCCAGCGATTCGCCCTTGGCGACGCGCGCCTTGAACTCCTCGGTCTTGGCCTGCAGCGCCTCGTCGGAGAGCGCCTGCATCTGCGGCTCCAGCGCATTGATCTTCCTGACGTTGGCGCCGTACTGCTTGAGCAGGCGCTCGTTGCGGCTGCCGAAAACGCTGGTAAGCAAACTGTTGAACATGGGGTGTCCCTGGCGGGATGCGCGCCGGTGGCGCGGCATCGGGAAAGCAACGAAATGCCCGAAACCGGGCATGGGTGCCCGTTCGGGAATCGAATAGTTTAGCTGGAGGCGGCCCGCGGCGTGCGCAAGCCCCTTGCCCGATGTCAGCCGCGCTTCGGCCCGTGCCGGGCCAGCGCGTTGTTGTGGCCGAGGAACTTGCGGGGATTGACCACCACGCCGTCCTGCCACAGTTCGAAGTGCACGTGCGCGCCGGTGGAGCGGCCGCTGGAGCCCGCCTTGGCGATTTCCTGCCCCGCGCGCACCAGATCGCCGACCTGGCGGGTCAGCCGCGAGTTGTGCGCGTAGCGGGTGACGTAGCCGTTGCCGTGGTCGACTTCCACGGTGCTGCCGTAGCCGCTGCGGTCGCCGGCATAGCTGACCACGCCGTCCGCCACCGCCAGCACCGGATCGCCGATGCTGGCCTGGAAATCGATGCCCTTGTGGAACTGGCTGCCACCGCCGAACGGATCGGCGCGGCCACCGAAGCCGGAGGTGACGAAGCTGCCGGCAATCGGTTCACGCGAAGGCACCGTGTTGCGGTCCAGCGCGCGGTTGAACAGCAGGGTTTCCAGCACCGACAGCTGGGTGCCGGCCAGGCGATAGTCGCCTTCCAGTGCCGCCAGCCGCGCGCGCAGCTCGGCCGGCGGCATGTCGCGGGTCATCCCGCCACCACCCTGGCCGACCGGCTTCTCGAAATCGAATTCGCCGTCCTGCAGCTGGCCGGCACGGGTCAGGCGGGTGCCCAGCGCGTTCAGCCGGTTGGCCTGCGCCTGCAGTTCGGCCAGCCGCGCGGCCAGCGCGTTGACATCGCGCTGCGCGTCGCGGCGGACCTTGTCCAGTTCGGCCTGACGCTCGGCATCCGCGGTTTGCAGCGCCTCCACCTGGGCCATGCCGATCGCACTGCGTGCGGCCGCGCCGCACAGCATGCCTGCGCCCAGCAGCAGCGCCAGCGCCGCCCACGGCCTGCTCCGCGCCCATTTGCGCAGCTGCCGGGCCTGCGCAACGGCGCGCTGGCGGGTATCGTGTAGGTTGCTGATTTCGATCATCCGTATGCCTGGTTCTCGATCCAACCCCGAAGGGAGCCGTGCCGCCGCCAGCCCGCGAGCGGCGCTGGACGCGCTGCTCGCCGGTTCCGCCGGGGGCACCCTGCGCCGGGCGCAGTGGCTCGACGCGATGGACCGGTTGTTGCGGCCCCTGCTGCCGGCGGGGCTGGGGGCGCATGCGCGCCTGGCCAACGTCCGCGGAGACAGGCTGGTGTTCGTGGTCGACTCGCCGGTGTGGCATGCCAAGTTGCGGCTTGCCGCGCCAGCGCTGATCGACGCCGCCCGCTCCATCGGGCTCGAAGTGAACGACGTGGGTGTCAGGACGACCACCGCACCGCTGCGGCCGTTACCGCCGGCCGAAGCGCGCCATGCTCCGATGTCGGCCGCCGCCCGTGCTGGACTGGAGGCGGCCTTGGCCCTGCTGCGGCCGGATGCGTCGGAAGAACACGCCGGGGGCGACCGCAAGGCCGGTGCGAGGCGGGCAACGAAGCCCCCCGCAGAACCAGCCGAGGGCGCATCCTAGCCGCGACGGCGGTCGGTTTTGTTAAGAAATCGCTGGCGAGCACTGCAATTTTGTGAGACGCACCGCGGTTTGCGGTGGAATCAGGCCGCCGGCAGCGCGATTCCGTAGCTCAATTGGGGCGCCTGTTCGGCGTCGGCGAAGCTGACCTCTTCCCACGCCTGCGCATCCGCCAGCAGAGCGCGCACCAGCTTGTTGTTCAGCGCATGCCCGGACTTGTAGCCCTCGTAGGCGCCGAGGATGGCGTGGCCGGCCAGGTACAGGTCGCCGACCGCGTCGAGGATCTTGTGGCGGACGAATTCGTCGGCATAGCGCAGCCCGTCTTCGTTCAGCACGCGGAAGTCGTCGAGCACGATGGCGTTGTCCATCGAACCGCCGAGGCCGAGGTTGCGGTCGCGCATGTATTCGAGGTCGCGCATGAAGCCGAAGGTGCGCGCGCGGCTGACTTCCTTGATGTAGGCGCTGGTGGAGAAGTCCACCTCCACCCGCGACAGCGTATCCGGGATCGCCGGGTGGTCGAACTTCACCGTGAAGCCCAGCCGGAAGCCGTCGTGCGGATCGAAGCGGGCGACCTTGTCGCCATCGCGCACTTCCACCGGCTTGAGGATGCGGATCAGCCGCTTGGCCGCGTGCTGTTCGACGATGCCGGCTGATTCCAGCAGGAACACGAACGGCCCGGCGGAACCGTCCATGATCGGGACTTCCGGCGCGCTCAGCTCGACATAGGCATTGTCGATGCCCAGCCCCGCCAGCGCCGACATCAGGTGCTCGATCGTCAGCACCTTGGCGCCATCGCGGCTCAGTCCGGTGCACAGCGTGGTTTCGGTGACCAGCGCGGCGGCGGCGGGCATTTCCACCACCGGCTCGAGGTCGATGCGGCGGAACACGATGCCGCTATCGACCGGCGCCGGCCGCAGGGTCAGGAAGACCTTCTCGCCGCCATGCAGGCCCACGCCGGTGGCGCGGATCACGTTCTTGAGGGTGCGTTGGCGAAGCATCGGTTCAGATTATCACGCGATTTGCTGAATCCAGCCGTAAAAAGGCCGTCGTCCTGCGCCCTGCGCAGACGGCAGCGGCGGAACGAAAGCGGCCGGCCGGCAGCGCCGACCGACCGGAAAACGCGCCGGGCGGACAACCCGGCACGCGATTCGACAGGAGTGACAGCCCCTTCCTCCGCCACGGACTGACGGGGGAAAAGGTCGGGGGCGGCGGCGTTGCGCGCGCTCCCCGGCTTCCTTCCGCTCACGCGGAAGGAAGCTGTGGGGGCATCAGTCTGCCTGGCGGCGCAAGAACGCCGGGATGTCCAGGTAGTCGTCCTTCGGCAGCTCGGCGGCGGCCGGGGCGGCCTCGGCGGCGTTGCGACGCAGGCTGCCGGCGAAACCGACCGGCGCGGCCGGGGTGAAGCTGTCGGCGATCGCGTCGATCGGCAGCCCGGTGGTGCCGTCGCGCTTGACCTGGGTGTTGATCAGCTGCACCTGCGGGCGACGCGGCGCTTCCTGGGTGGTTTCGTAGCGCACTTCGCGACGCTCGTTGCCGGCCGGCTGGCGCAGGCCCACGGTGGCGCGGCTGAGGCCGGTGGCGACCACGGTGACGCGCACTTCGTCCTGCATGTCCGGGTCGAGCACGGTGCCGATGACCACGGTGGCGTCTTCGGCGGCGAACTGCTCGATGGTGCGGCCAACCTCGTCGAACTCGGCCATGGTGAAGTCCGGGCCGGCGGTGATGTTGACCAGGATGCCGTTGGCGCCGGACAGGTTGACGTCGTCCAGCAGCGGGTTCTGGATCGCCGCCTCGGCCGCCGCCTGCGCGCGGTCGTCGCCGCGGGCGCTGCCGGTGCCCATCATCGCCAGGCCCATTTCGGACATGACGGTGCGCACGTCGGCGAAGTCGACGTTGATCAGGCCCGGGCGCACGATCAGGTCGGCGATGCCCTGCACCGCGCCGAGCAGCACGTCGTTGGCGGCGCGGAACGCCTGGATCATGGTGGCGTTGCGGCCCAGCACGGTGATCAGTTTTTCGTTCGGGATGGTGATCAGCGAATCGCAGTGCTGGCTCAGTTCCTCGATGCCCTTGGCCGCGACCTGCATGCGCCGGCGGCCCTCGAACGGGAACGGCTTGGTGACCACGGCCACGGTCAGGATGCCCATTTCCTTGGCCAGCTGCGCCACCACCGGCGCCGCGCCGGTGCCGGTGCCGCCGCCCATGCCGGCGGTGATGAACACCATGTCGGCGCCCTGCAATGCCTCGATGATGGTTTCGCGGTCTTCCAGCGCGGCCTGGCGGCCGACTTCCGGGTTGGCGCCGGCGCCGAGTCCCTTGGTGACGTTGCCGCCGAGGGTCAGCTGCTGGCTGGCGCCGCAGTTCTTGATCGCCTGCGAGTCGGTGTTGGCGGTGATGAATTCCACCCCGTCGACGCTGCTGTTGACCATGTGCGCGACCGCGTTGCCACCGCCGCCGCCGACGCCGAAGACCTTGATGACCGCGTTGGGTGCCACCTGCTGGATCAGTTCGAAATGTGCCATGTCCGTGTCCTGTCGTTGTGGCCGGGATCGGAGAGGCGGGGGTTCCGCTTCGCCTTCGCCGGCTTGTTATTGGGTTGTGTCCTGCGCTTGCCGCCTTGCCGCTTTTGCCGCCCTGCCTGCCTTTCCCTGCCCTGCCCGCTGTTGCTACCGCCTTCCGCTGCCGCCGCTCAGAACGCGCCGCGGAACCACTTCACCGCCTTGCCCAGCACCCCGCCGACCTTGCCGCTGGGCAGGGTCGGCCGCTTCGGGTGTTCCATCTGCGCGCCCATCAGCAGCAGGCCAACACCGGTGGCATGCACCGGATTGCCGACCACCTCGCCAAGGCCGGTGACGTGCTGCGGGATGCCGATCCGCACCGGCATCTGCAGCATTTCCTCGGCCAGCTCGACCACGCCTTCCATCTTCGAAGCGCCGCCGGTCAGCACCATGCCGGCGCGCACCCGCTGCTCGAAGCCCGAGCGGCGCAGTTCGGCCTGCACCATCTCGAAGATTTCCTCGTAGCGCGCCTGCACCGCCTGCGCCAGCGCGTGCCGCGGCAACCGTCGTGGCGGGCGGTCGCCCACGCTTTCCACCTGGATGCTTTCCTCGGCGCGCGCCAGCTGCGCCAGCGCGCAGGCGTACTTGACCTTGATGTCCTCCGCGTGCGGCGTGGGCGTGCGCAACATGTGCGCGATGTCCTCGGTCACCTTGTCGCCGGCCACCGCCAGGTTGGCGGTGTGGCAGATCGCGCCCTGCATGAACACCGCGATGTCGGTGGTGCCAGCGCCCATGTCCACCAGCACCACGCCCAGCTCGCGCTCGTCCGGGGTCAGCACGGCGGTGCTGGATGCCAGCGAGGACAGCACCAGCTCATCCACCTGCAGGCCGCAGCGCTGCACGCACTTGCTGATGTTCTGCGCCGCCGACTGCGCGCAGGTGACCAGGTGCGCATGCACTTCCAGGCGCACGCCGGTCATGCCGACCGGGTTGCGGATGCCTTCCTGCGAATCGTCCAGCACGTATTCGCGCGGGATCGCATGGAGGATGCGCTGGTCGGCCGGGATCGCCACGGCCTTGGCGGCTTCCAGCACGCGGTCGAGATCGCCGTAGGTGACCTCGCCGTCGCGGATCGGCACGATGCCGGGCGAATTCTTGCACTGCACGTGGTTGCCGGAAATCGAGGCGTACACGCTGCTGACTTCGCAGCCGGCCATCAGCTCGGCTTCCTCCACCGCGCGCTGGATCGACTGCACGGTGGAGTCGATGTCCACCACCACGCCGCGGCGCAGCCCGCGCGATTCGTGGGAACCGATGCCGATCACCTCGATGGGTTCGCCCGGTGCGTATTCGCCGACCAGCGCGGTGACCTTGGAGGTGCCGATATCGAGGCCGACGATCAGGGACTTGTCGCCTTTGCGGTTCATGTGTTGCTGCCGTGGTTCGTGGGGGTGGGATCGGCCTTCGCCCAGGTCAGGGCGAAGCCGTTGGTGTAGCGGAGGTCGGCGCGCACCAGCCGGCGGTGCGGGTTCTGCGCGGCCAGCTGCGGCAGCATCGGCGCGAACCGCGCCAGCCGCGCGCCGGGGTCGTTGCGGCCCAGCACCACGCGGGTGCCGTCGCGCAGGCTGATCGACCAGCTGCCGCGACGGTCCAGCGCCACGCCCAGCACGCCGCCGGCGTCGGCCAGCTGCTCGCGGGCCTGGTTGTACAGCGCCACCACTTCCGGCACCCGCCCTTCCGGGCCGTCCAGCAGCGGCAACCCGGCCGGCGTTTGCAGCTTGCCGGCCGGGAACAGCCGGCCGTGTTCGGACAGCAGCTGCTGCTCGCCCCAACGCGCGAACGGGCGATGTTCGACGATGCGCACTTCCAGCACGTCGGGCCAGTGCTTGCGCACCTGCGCGCGCTCCACCCACGGCAGGCCGTCCACGCTGCGCTGGACCGCACCCAGGTCCACCGCGAAGAAGCCGCGCTGCGCGTGCGGCAGCACTGCCGCCTGCAGCTGCGCGCGGTCGACCCGCGCCAGTTCACCCTGCACGCGCAGGGTGCGCAGCGGCCAGTGCTCGCCGCCCATCCAGCCCTCGACCACGGCCACCACCGGCAGCGCCAGCAGCGCCAGCGCGAGCAGCCAGGCCAGCGAGCGCAGGACAGTCTTCAAAGCGTCTGCTCCAGGATCCGCCAGCACAGTTCCTCGAACGACACGCCCAGCTCGCGCGCCGCCTTCGGCACCAGCGAATGGCTGGTCATGCCCGGCGCGGTGTTCACTTCCAGCAGCAGCAGCTCGCCGCTGGCGCGGTCGCGCATCACGTCGATGCGGCCCCAGCCGCTGCAGCCGGCGGCGCGGAACGCAGCCAGCGCCAGCGTGCGGATCGCGGCCTCGTTTTCGCCTTCCAGACCGGGGCACAGGTACTGGGTGTCCTCGGCGATGTACTTGGCGTTGTAGTCGTACCACTCGCCCTTGGGCACGATCCGGATCGACGGCAACGCGACCTCGCCCAGCACGCCGACGGTCAGCTCGTCGCCGACCACCATCTGCTCCATCAGCATCTCGCCGCCGTAGCCGCGCGCAACCTCGATGGCCGCGTCGATGTCGGCTTCGGCCAGCACCCGCGCCACGCCCACGCTGCTGCCTTCGCTGGACGGCTTCACGAACACCGGCAGGCCCAACTCCAGCGCGGCCGCGCGCAGGTCTGCACCGGGCGCCAGGCGGACGAACTGCGGCGTCGGCAGGCCGGCGCTGATCCACACCTGCTTGGTACGGATCTTGTCCATGCTCAGCGCGCTGCCCAGCACGCCGGAGCCCGTGCAGGGAATCTCGAAGCCCTGCAGCAGACCCTGCAGCACGCCGTTCTCGCCGTCGCCGCCGTGCAGGATGTTGAACACCCGGTCGAACCTGCCGTGCACCAGCGCATCGACCAGGGCCGGGATGCCGTCCACCGCGTGCGCATCGACGCCGCGCGACTGCAACGCTTCCAGCACGTTGCGACCGGAATCCAGCGAGACTTCGCGCTCGCTGCTGCTGCCGCCCATCAGCACGGCGACGCGGCCGAACGCGGCCGGGTCGGTGCAGCGCAGCGGGGCGAAGGCGGAGGCGCTCATGCGGGTTCTCCCTGCGCAGGTTGCGGCTGCAGGCCGTCGCGGGCGATCTGCTGGGCGGCGGCACCGATATCGCCCGCGCCCATCAGCAGCAGCAGGTCGCCGTCGCGCAGCACGCCGGGCAGCACGCCGGCCAGCTCGGCGGCACCGCCGACGACCACCGGCTCGACCCGGCCGCGGGTGCGGATCGAACGCGCCAGCGCGCTGGCATCGGCGCCGGCGATGGGCGCCTCGCCGGCCGGGTACACCTCGGTAAGCAGCAGCGCATCCACGCTCGACAGCACCGCCGCGAACTCGTCGAACAGGTCGCGGGTACGGGTGTAACGGTGCGGCTGGAACGCCACCACCAGCCGCTTGTCCGGCCAGCCGCCGCGGGCCGCGGCGAACACCGCAGCGAGTTCCTTCGGGTGGTGGCCGTAGTCGTCCACCAGCGCCACTTCGCCACCTTCGGCCAGCTTCAGCGTGGCCAGCTGGTTGAAGCGCCGACCGATGCCCTGGAAGCCTTCCAGCGCCTTGGCGATGGCCGCGTTCGGCACGCCCAGCTGCCAGCCGATGGCGGCGGCGGCCAGCGCGTTCTGCACGTTGTGGCGGCCCGGCAGGGCCAGCGTGCAGGCGGTGCGGCTGCCGTCGGGCAGGCACAGGGTGAACTGCATGCGCGCGCCGTGCTGGCGCACGTCGGCGGCGCGCACGTCGGCCTCCGGCGCGAAGCCGTAGGTGACCACATGGCGCGGCGTCCTGCGCGCCAGCTGCGCCACTTCCTCGTCATCGATGCACAGCACCGCCAGCCCGTAGAACGGCAGCCGGTGCAGGAATTCGGAAAACGCCTGCTTGACCCGTTCGAAGTCGCCGCCGTAGTTCTCCAGATGGTCGGCATCGATATTGGTGATGACCGCCACCACCGGGTTCAGGCGCAGGAAGCTGCCGTCGCTCTCGTCGGCCTCGGCCACCAGCCAGTCGCCACCGCCGAGGCCGGCGTTGGCGCCCGCGGCCAGCAGCTTGCCGCCAATGACGAAGGTCGGGTCCAGCCCGCCTTCGGCCAGCACGCTGGCGGTCAGCGAAGTGGTGGTGGTCTTGCCGTGGGTGCCGGCCACCGCCACCCCGCGCTTGAAGCGCATCAGCTCGGCCAGCATTTCCGCGCGCGGCACCACCGGGATGCGCTGGGCGCGCGCTTCCAGCAGCTCGGGATTGTCCTGCTTGATCGCGCTGGATACCACCACGCAGTCGGCTTCCAGCACGTTGGCGGAAGCGTGGCCGCGATGGATGACGATGCCGAGCGAGGCCAGCCGCTTGGTCACCGCGTTGTCTGCGCTGTCGGAACCGCTGACCTGGTAGCCCAGCGTGCGCATCACCTCGGCGATGCCGCTCATGCCGACCCCGCCGATGCCGACGAAATGCACGCGCGGCAGCGCCTTGGTCGGGTCGTTGATCTGCCGCAGGTGCAGGCTGTGCGGGCTCATCGGGAAACCTCGTTGGAAATGGTGGCCAGCACGGCTTCTGCGACGCGCTGCGCGGCATCGGGACGAGCCAGGCCGCGCGCGGCCTGCGCCATCGCCAGGCGCTTGCCGGGATCGGCGGAAAGATCGGCGAGCACCTGCTGCAGGCACCCGGCCAGTTGTTCGGTCTGCGGCAGCAGCACGGCGGCGCCGCGCTCCACCAGATATTCGGCATTGCGGGTCTGGTGGTCGTCCACCGCCTGCGGGAAAGGCACCAGCACGCTGCCGACGCCGACCGCGCACAGCTCGGCCAGGGTCAGCGCACCGGCGCGACAGACCACCAGGTCAGCGCCGGCATATGCCGCGGCCATGTCGGCGATGAAAGGTTCGACCCGCGCCTCGACGTCGGCATCGGCATAGGCTTGGCGCGCGGCATCGAGCATCTTTTCGCCGGCCTGGTGAACGATCCGCACCGGCAGGCCCAGCGCGGCGACTGCCTTCGGCACCGCTTCGTTCAGCGCACGCGCGCCCTGGCTGCCGCCCAGCACCAGCAGGCGCAGCGGGCCGGCGTGGTCGAAGCCGCGCTGGCCGGGCGGCGGCACCTGCGCGATCTGCGCACGCACCGGGTTGCCGACGTGGACTTCCTTCGCGAAGGTCTGCGGGAACCCCACCAGCACCTGCCGCGCCACCTTCGCCAGCGTCTTGTTGGTCATGCCGGCGGCGCGGTTCTGCTCGTGCACCAGCAGCGGAATGCCGGCCATCCGCGCGGCAATCCCGCCCGGCCCCGCGGCGTAGCCGCCGAAGCTGATCGCCGCGTCCGGACGGCGCGCACGCATCACCGCGGCGGCCGCGCGCACCGCCGACAGGATCCGCAGCGGCGCCGCCAGCAGGGTGGCGATGCCCTTGCCGCGCACGCCCTTGACCGCGATGGTGTCGATGGCGATGCCCTGCGGCGGCACCAGCCGGGTTTCCATGCCGCCGTCCGCACCCAGCCAGCACACCTCGGCACCGCGCTCGCGCAGCGCCTGCGCGACCGCAAGGCCGGGAAAGATGTGGCCGCCGGTGCCGCCGGCCATCACCATCACCAGGGGCGCATGCGCGCTCAACGGGACCTCCGCAGCGCGGCCAGCGCGGCCGATTCGGTGGACGGCCGGCCCAGGGCGGGTTCGATCCGCTGGCGCAGGCGGCTGGTGCCGCGGTTGCCGGCGTCGGCCGGCAGCGGCGGCTGCGCGGCCACCGGCGGCGTGCCCACGGGCGACCCGCTGGCCACGCCGCGCAGCTTCGCCACCTGGCGCGCCGCACGGTTGTACTCCCACGAAACACGCAGCAACAGGCCCAGCGCCACGCAGGTCATGAGTACGCTGGAACCGCCCGAGGACACCAGCGGCAGGGTCAGGCCCTTGGTCGGCAGCATGCCCAGATTCACGCCGATCGAAACGAAACTCTGCAGCGCCATCCACAGCGCGATGCCGAACGCGATGTAGCCGGAAAAATGCCGCTTCATCTCCACACACTTCAAACCCAGCCAGAATGCGCGCCCGGCCAGCAGCACGAACAGGCCCACCACCAAGGCCACGCCGGCAAAACCCAGCTCTTCGGCGATCACCGAGAAGATGAAATCGGTATGCGCTTCCGGCAGATAGCTGAGCTTCTGCACGGACGCGCCCAGGCCCACGCCGAACCATTCACCTCGACCAATCGCCATCAGCGCGTTGCTGAGCTGATAACCGGCACCCAACTGGTCTTGCCAGGGGTCCATGAACGAGGTCACGCGACGCATGCGATACGGCTCGAACACCACCAGCAGAACGAGCGCCGGCACCATCAACAGGATCGGCAGGGCGATCCGCCGGATCGGCGCGCCGCCCAGCAGCAGCATGCAGGTGGTGATGCCAAGCAGCAGCACCGATGAGCCGAAGTCCGGCTGCAGCAGCAGCAGCACGACCAGCACGCCGACCACGCCCAGCGGCTTGAACATCGCGGTCAGGGTGACCGCCACATCCTCGCTGTAGCGCTTCAGGTAGCTGGCCAGCCAGACGATGTAGAGCACCTTCACCGCTTCCACGACCTGGAAGTTGGACACGCCGAAGTTGAGCCAGCGCCGCGCACCGTTCACCGATTTGCCGATGACCGGCACGAACACCAGCAGCAGCAATACGGCGCAAGCCAGAAGCAGCCACTGGCTGTGCTTCTCGATGGTTTTCAGCTCGGTGCGCATCGCCACCGCAGCCAGCCCCACCCCGACCGCCAGGAACATCAGATGACGGCTCAGGAAGTACCACGGACCTGCATCGACGCCGCCACCGGCAATCGCCGCAGATCCGACCATCACCACACCCAGGCAGGCCAGCGTGATGGACACACCCAGCAGCCACGGGTCGAAACGCCCGACCAGCTCGTCGCGACGGGTCGCCTGGCCCAGGCTGCCGAAACCGGTCGCGGCCATCAGCGCACCTTCAAGGTGGCAAGGCCGACCAGCACCAGCACCACGCTGATGATCCAGAAGCGCACGATCACCCGCGGCTCCGGCCAGCCCTTGAGTTCGAAGTGGTGGTGGATCGGCGCCATCCTGAACACCCGCTTGCCGGTGAGCTTGAAGCTGGCCACCTGGATCATCACCGACAGGGTTTCGATCACGAAGATGCCGCCCATCAGCACCAGCACCAGTTCCTGGCGCACGATCACCGCGATCGTGCCCAGCACCGCGCCCAGCGCCAGCGCGCCGATGTCGCCCATGAACACCATCGCCGGATAGGTGTTGAACCACAGGAAGCCCAGCCCGGCGCCGGCGATGGCCGCGCAGATGATGATCAGCTCGCCCGCGCCCGGCACCCGCGGGATCTGCAGGTACTGGGCGAAGGTGGCGTTGCCGGAGGCATAGGCGAACACGCCCAGCGCGCAGGCCACCAGTACCGTGGGCATGATGGCCAGGCCATCGAGGCCGTCGGTCAGGTTGACCGCGTTGGAGAAGCCGACGATCCAGAAGTAGGCGATGCCGACGAAGCCGACGCCCGCCAGCGGCAGCGCGATCGATTTGAAGAACGGCACGTAGAAAGTGGTGGCCGCCGGCACGTCGGCGAAGGCGAACAGGTAGATGCCGGCGGCAAGGCCCAGCACCGACTGCAGCGCGTACTTGGTGCGCGAGCGCATGCCGTTGGGGTCGCGCTTGACGATCTTGATCCAGTCGTCCGCCCAGCCGATGGCGCCGAAACCGACCATCACCACCAGCACCACCCACACGTACTTGTTGCGCAGGTCGCCCCACAGCAGCACCGAAGCCGCCACCGTCGACAGGATCAGCGCCCCGCCCATGGTGGGCGTGCCGGCCTTGGAGAAATGCGACTGCGGGCCGTCCTTGCGGATCGGCTGGCCGCCCTTGAGCGTGGCCAGGTAGCGGATCATCCGCGGCCCCCACCACAGCGACAGCGCCAGCGCGGTCAGCGCGCCGAGGATGGCGCGGAAGGTCAGGTAGTTGAACAGGTTGAAATGGCCCTGCAGCTGTTCCAGCCAACGGGTGAGTTCAAGCAGCATCGGTGGTCTCCCCGTCGGGTCCGGCATCCCGCTGCAGCAGCGCGGTCACGATCCTGTCCATCGCGCTGCCGCGCGAGCCCTTCACCAGCACGGTGGTGCCGGCACCCAGCTGTTCCCACAGCGCCTCCGCCAGCGCGGCGTGCGAGGCATGCACGCTGCCACCCTCGCCGAACGTCCGCGCGGCGTGCGCGCTCAGCTCGCCCAGCGCGAACAGGCGGGCGATGCCGGCGACTTTGGCGCGGGTTCCGGCCGCGGCATGCAGATCGACTTCCTCGACGCCCAGCTCGCGCATGTCGCCCAGCACCAGCCAGGCCTCGCCGCCACTGTCCGCCAGGGTGTCGATGGCCGCGGCCAGCGAACCCGGATTGGCGTTGTAGCTGTCGTCCACCAGCATCGCGCCGCTACGCAGGCGATGGGTGGCCAGCCGACCGGCCACGCCCTCCACCGCTTCCAGCCCGGCGCGGATCTGCGCCAGGGTTGCGCCCACCGCCAGCGCCATCGCCGCCGCGGCGAGCGCGTTGCGGACGTTGTGGCGACCGGGCAGCGGCAATGCAACCTCGGTCTCGCCTTCCGGCGCCACCAGGGTGAAGCGCGATCCCTGCAGGCTGCCGTGGATGTCGCGCGCGCCGATCTCGGCCTCGGCTTCGATGCCGAAGCGGATCACCCGCACGCCACGCAGCCGCTCGCTGAAATAGAGCGCGAATGCGTCATCGGCATTCACCACCGCCACGCCGTCCGCCGCCAGCGCCTGGTAGATCGCGCCCTTGGTCTGTGCGACGCCGAGCAGGCTGCCCATCCGTTCCAGGTGGGCAGACGCGATGTTGTTGACCAGCGCCACGTCCGGCCGAGCGATGGCGGTCAGGTAGGCGATATCGCCGGGCTTGCCGGCGCCCATCTCGTAGACCGCGAAGCGCGCGTCGTCCGGCGCGTCCAGCACCGCCAGCGGCAGGCCGATCTCGTTGTTGCGGTTGCCGGGGTTGGCGTAGGCGCTGCCCAGCTGGCGCAGGATCGAATGCAGCAGGGTCTTGACCGTGGTCTTGCCGTTGCTGCCGGTGACCGCAAGCACCCTGGTGGCGCGCTCGCGCTGCACTGCCGCGGCCAGGCTGGCCAGCGCGCGCCCGGTATCGGCCACGATGACTTGCGGCAGTGCGACGTCGAGCGGGCGCGAGACCAGCGCCGCCACGCAGCCGCCGTCGGCAGCCGCCTGCACGTGGGCGTGGCCGTCGAAGTTTTCACCCTTCAGGGCGACGAACAGCGCGTTGCCGGCGGGCAGCGCGCGGGTGTCGGTGGCGATGGCGTCGACCGTGCGGTCGTCGCCGACCAGCCGGCCACCGGCGGCCTGGGCGATCCAGGACAGCAGGCGCGGCGTCATGCGACACCGCCTTCGCGACGACGCAGGCAGTCACGCGCCACCGCCGCATCCTCGAACGGATGCTTCACCCCGCCCACGTCCTGGTAAGGCTCGTGACCCTTGCCGGCGATCAGCACCACGTCGTCGGCGCCGGCGCCGGCAATCGCCTGCGCGATGGCGGCGGCGCGGTCGCGCTGGATCACCGCGCGCGCCGGCTCCGCCAGCCCGGCCACGATGTCGCGGACGATGGCGTCGCCGTCTTCGTTGCGCGGATTGTCGTCGGTGACGATGACACGGTCGGCCAGGCGCTCGGCGATGGCGGCCATCTGCGGGCGCTTGCCGGTGTCGCGCTCACCGCCGCAGCCGAACACGCAGGTCAGGGTGCCGGCGGTGTGCGCGCGCAGCGAGGCCAACGCCTGCTCCAGCGCATCGGGGGTGTGGGCGTAGTCCACCACCACCAGCGGCGCGCCGGCTTCGCCACCCAGCCGGTTCATGCGGCCATCGACCGGCAGCAGTTGCGACAGCGTCTCGGCGATCAGCGCCGGCGCCATGCCCATCGCGAACAGGGTGGTCGCCACGCCCAGCAGGTTGTCCACGTTGAAGCGGCCCAGCAGCGGCGAACGCACCGGGTGCGCCTGCCCGCCGGCATGCAGCAGGAAGCGGATGCCGCTGCCGTCCAGCAGCAGCTCTTCCGCGCGCACGCTGGCGCCGGCGGCGCCGCGCGAGGAGAAGCCCAGCGCGCGCACCTTGCCGCTGACCGCGGCGAACAGCTCGCGGCCGAACGCATCGTCCAGGTTGACCGCCGCCGCGCGCAGGCCGGGCCAGTCGAACAGCCTCGCCTTGGCCGCGCCGTAACGGGCCATGTCGCCGTGGTAGTCGAGGTGGTCGCGGGTGAGGTTGGTGAACACCGCCACGTCGAAGTGCACGCCATCCACGCGGCCCTGGTCGAGCGCGTGCGAGGACACTTCCATCGCCACCGCCGAGGCGCCCTCGTCACGCAGCTCGGCCAGCAGCGCGTGCATGCGCAGCACCAGCGGGGTGGTGAAGCCGGTCGGCACGATCTTCGGATACACGCCGCTGCCCAGCGTGCCGACGGTGCCGGCCTTCTGGCCGCGCAGCGTCCACGCCTGCGCCAGCAGCTGCACGGTGGACGTCTTGCCATTGGTGCCGGTCACGCCCACCGTGGCCATCGCCGCGCTGGGGTGGTCGTGGAAGCTGTCGGCCATCGCGCCCATGCGCGCGCGCAGGCCGACCACCGGGATCGCATCAGCGGGTGCCGGCAGCTCGTCCGGCGCCGGCGGCTCAAACAGCACCGCGGCGGCGCCGGCCTGGCGGGCGACGTCGACGAAGTTCAGCCCGTGCGCGCCGAAACCGGCGATCGCCACGAACGCATCGCCCGGCTTCACCTCGCGACTGTCCTGCACCAGCCCGGTGATGGCGAGGTCGGCGGACAGGCCTTCCAGCTCCGGCAGCAGCTCGCCCAGCAGCATGGCGCGGGTCATTGCAGCGCCCTCGCATTGGCGGCGCCGGACGGCGCGGCAGCGGCGGCGGCCACCGGCAGGGCGCGGCCTTCGGCTTTAATGCGCTTGGCTTCGGCCGCGGCCTGCACGGCCAGCCAGGCGTCGAGGTTGTCGGGTGAAACGTCCATCAGGCGCAGCGCGCCCTCCATCGTGCTGCGGAACACCGGCCCGGCGATCACGCCGCCGTAGTAGCCCTTGCGGCTGGGATCCGGATCGTTGACCGCCACCACCATCGCGAAACGCGGATGCTCCACCGGCACCAGCCCGGCGAAATAGCCGATGTAGCGGCGCGAATAGCCGCCGGCGCTGGCCTTGCGCGAGGTGCCGGTCTTGCCGGCCACGTGGTAGCCGAGGATCGCCGCCTGGGTGGCGGTGCCGCCCGGCTCGGTGACGGTCTGCATCATGTGCAGCACCTGATTGGCGATACGCGCATCCAGCACCCGCTTGGGCGGGTTGTGCTGGCCCTTGACGAAGCTGGGCTGGTGCAGCAACCCGCCGTTGCCCAGCGCCGCGTAGGCGGTGGCGATCTGCAGCGGGGTGGCGCTGAGGCCGTAGCCGTAGCTCATGGTCTGCTTGCTGGTGCCGCTCCAGCCGGGGCTGCCCGGCGACGGGAACAGCCCGGCCGCTTCGCCCGGAAAACCGCTGCCGGTGCGCTGGCCGTAGCCGAAACGGCGCATGAAGGCATAGAACTGCGCATCGCCCAGCCGCTTGGCCACCAGGGAAGCGCCGACGTTGGAACTCTTGCGGATGATGCCGGTGGTATCCAGCACGCCGTAGTTGTGGGTGTCGGTGGTGCGGTAGCGGCCGTTGGCGATCCAGCCCGGGTTGGTGTTGAACAGCGTGGCCGGGGTGATCACGCCGGCTTCCAGCCCCGCCGCCACGGTCAGCGGCTTCATCGTCGAACCGGGCTCCAGCAGGTCGGTGACCGCGCGATTGCGGTGCGCGTCGCGCGGGCTGGTGCCGACGGCGTTGGGGTTGAAGGTGGGCATGTTGGCCATCGCCAGCACTTCGCCGGTGGCCACGTCCAGCACCACCGCCGAGCCGCTGCTGGCGCCGGTTTCGGCAATCGCATTGCGCAGCTCGCGGTGGGTCAGGTACTGGATGCGGCGGTCGATGCTCAGCGCCAGGTCGTGGCCGGGCTGCGCGGCGCGCACCAGGTCCACGTTCTCGACGATCCGGCCCTTGTTGTCGCGGATCACGCGCTTGGCGCCGGCAGTACCGCGCAGCCAGTCGTCGAACGCCAGCTCCAGGCCTTCCTGGCCGCGATCATCGACGTTGGTGAAGCCGAGCACGTGCGCCAGCGCCTCGCCCTGCGGGTAGAAGCGGCGGTACTCGCGCTGGCTGGCCACGCCGGGGATGTCCAGCGCGAGGATGCTGGCGGCTTCGTCCGGGTTGATGCGGCGCTTGAGGTACACGAACTCCTTGTCGGCACGGGCGCTGAGCCGGCTGGCCAGTTCGTCCTGCGGCATGCCCAGCGCACGCGCCAGCGCCGGCAGGCGCTCGGGCACCTTCAGCAGTTCGCGCGGATTGCCCCAGATCGACTCGACCGGCGAGGAAATCGCCAGCGGCTCGCCGTTGCGGTCGGTGATCATGCCGCGCGAAGTGGCGATCGGGATCTCGCGCAGGAAACGCGCGTCGCCCTGCTGCTGGTAGAAGGCGTGATCGACCACCTGCAGGTCCAGCGCGCGCGCCAGCAGCGCCACCGAGCCCAGTCCGAGGAAGCCGCAGACCAGCGCCAGCCGGCGGCGCAGGTCGAACTGCTGCCCGCGCGCGCGCGGATGCACGCTGGCAGCGCGCTCGCGGCGCGCTTCGCTTCCGAACCAGCGCAGGCGTTTGCCGAAACGGGTCATCGCCGCAGCACCACCACGTCTTCGGTGCGCGGGAATTCCATTCCCAGGCGGGTGCGCGCGACCTGGTCGACGCGGTTGCTTTCCGCCCAGGTCGCCTGCTCCAGCTGCAGCCGGCCGAATTCGATGTTGAGCGCGTCGCGCGCCTTTTCCAGCCGGCTCAGCTCGACGAAGGCCTGGCGATGCTCGTGGCGGTCGCGCACGATCAGCAGCGCGGTCGCGATGTTGGCGACCACCAGCACGGCCAGCAGCAGATGCCGGTTCATGCCGCCACCGCCCGGTTCTCGGTTGCCAGCTTCTCGGCCACCCGCAGCACCGCGCTGCGCGCGCGCGGGTTGCCGGCCAGCTCGGCTTCGGCAGCCTTCTGCGCGCCACCCACCAACCGCAGGGTCGGCGTGAAGGACACTTCCACCGGCATGCGCCGGTTGGCCGGCGGTGCCTTGGCGTGTTTCGCCATGAACTGCTTGACGATGCGGTCTTCCAGCGAGTGGAAGCTGATCACCGCCAGCCGCCCACCCACCTTGAGCCGCGCCAGCGCGGCATCGAGGCCGGCTTCGAGGTCGGCCAATTCGCGATTGATGTGGATGCGGATGGCCTGGAAGCTGCGGGTGGCCGGATGGGTCTTGCTGGCGCCGCGCGGACAGGCCTGCGCGATCAATTCGGCCAGCTGCGCGGTGCGCAACAGCGGCGCCTGCGCGCGCGCGGCCACGATCGTGCGGGCGATGCGCCGGCTCTGGCGTTCTTCGCCATACACCCACAGCACGTCGGCGATGTCCTTTTCCGAAGCGCGGGCCAGCCACTCGGCGGCGCTCTCGCCGGATTCGGGGTCCATGCGCATGTCCAGCGGGCCGTCCTTGCCGAACGAAAAGCCGCGCTCGGCCACGTCCAGCTGCGGCGAGGACACGCCGAGATCGAGCAGCACGCCATCAAGGCCCGCCGCAGTGGCCGGCCAGTCGGCCAGGGAGGCGAAGCTGCCGCGCCGCCAGCACAGGCGCGCATCGGCGTCGGCCATCCGCATGGCCACCGCGATAGCGTCCGGGTCCTTGTCCATCGCCAGCAAACGCCCCTTTTCGCCAAGCCGCTGCAGCACCCCACGGGCATGACCGCCACGCCCGAACGTCCCGTCCAGGTAGGTTCCGTCCTCTTTCACCGCCAGACCGTCCATGACCTCGGCAAACAGCACCGGGAGGTGGGCGGACGCGATGCCCGCGCCACCGCCGCTCACAGCATCAATTCCTGGAACTCGTCGCCCAGGTCCCCGTCGCCCAGCGGCTGGCGGATCTGCGCCAGGTGGTCCGCCTCGCTCCACAGTTCGAACTTGTCGCCCATCCCCACCAGCACCGCCTTGCGTTCGATGCCGGCGGCATTGCGGTGGCTGGCAGGAATCGAGATCCGCGCGTTGCCGTCGGGCTCGACGAACTCGGCCGCGCCCACCAGCTTCAGCTGCAGGATGCGGCTGGGCTTCTTGACCCGCGGCAGCGCGTTGACCTGGTCGCGCACCTTTTCCCACACGGCGTGCGGATAGATGTACAAACCGGTGGTCTCGAAGGCGTTGTAGGTGATGACCAGGCGGTTGCCGCACGCACGCGCGACGAGCTCCCGGTAGGCGGTAGGAATCGCCAGCCGGCCCTTGTCGTCGATGGTGATGGCGGTCTCGCCCTGGAACATGCTGCCCTTGTCGCCCCCGTCTGTCGCGGAGTTTCAACCAGGAAAACCACGATTTTCCCGGTTTTCCCACGAGTCCCCACATTAGCAGGCAATTGACCTATGTCAACAATCCGACGGCGGAAATTTCCCCCGGCCCGTCAATGACTTGCAGCGAACTTCAACAAGTTGTTCAAGCTTTATCCACAAGCTCATGTTTCGTCTCATTTTTTGAGATTGTGAGACTGCCGGCACGCTTTTTCTGAACAGGCGAATGCAGGGGCGAGGCATGCTGCGTCGCAAAAAATGAATGGCCGTGCGACGGCGCAGAATGGCGTCCATGTGTCTGCTTGCCCTTGCCTGGAATGTGCACCCCCGCTGGCGGCTGGTGGTCGCCGGCAATCGCGACGAACAGCACGCCCGCCCGACCGCGCCGCTGGCCCGCTGGCCGGACATGCCGGTGCTGGCCGGCCGCGACCTGCGCTCCGGCGGCACCTGGATGGGACTGGGGCCGAACGGGCGAATGGCGGTGGTCACCAATGTGCGCAACGGGCTGGCACCGACGTTCACCGGGCCGTCCCGCGGCGCCCTGCCGCTGCGCTTCCTCGCTGGCAGCGACCCGGCCCCGGCCTTCGCGGCCTCGCTGGCCAGCGAGGCGGGGCGCTACGCGCCGTTCAACCTGCTGGTGGCCGATGCGCAGGCCTGTGCCTACGTCGGCCACCACCCGGATGGCGAACGCGAACGCCGGCTGGCGCCAGGCACCTACGGCCTGTCCAACGGCGCCCTCGATGCGCCGTGGCCGAAAACCACGCGCCTGCGCAGCGTGCTGGCGCAATGGGCCGATGCCGGCGACGCCGACCCGCAGCCGTTGTGGACGGCACTGGCCGACGAGCGGATCGCCGCCGATGACCGACTGCCGGATACCGGGGTGGGGCTGGCGCTGGAACGACGGTTGTCCGCCGCCTTCATCCGCGAGCAGGACTACGGCACCCGCGCCAGCACGCTGGTGCTGGTGGGACACGACGGCAGCGCCCGCATCCACGAGCGCCGCTTCGGACCGGGCGGGGTGTTCGAGGGCGAAACCATGCTCGAGTCCGCGCCCTGAACGACATCACGGCGCCACCACCGTACAATGGCCGCTGGCGGAGTCGGCCAGGCAGTCGCGTCATCGGAAACGGTGCCGAGGAAAGTCCGGGCTCCACAGGGCACGGTGCCAGGTAACGCCTGGGCGGCGAGAGCCGACGGAAAGTGCAACAGAAAGATACCGCCCAAGACTGCTTCGGCAGGACGGCAAGGGTGAAATGGTGCGGTAAGAGCGCACCGCGAGTCTGGCAACAGACCGGCACGGCAAACCCCACCGGGAGCAAGACCAAATAGGGAGACGATGAGGCGGCCCGCCGAGTCTCCGGGTAGGTTGCTTGAGCGTAGCGGTGACGCTGCGCCTAGAGGAATGACTGCCGCGGCGCGCAAGCGTCGAACAGGACCCGGCTTATCGGCCGGCTCCGCCAGCTTCAATTGCGCGCGGCGCAATTGAAGCTCCCAAAGTTTGCTGCGCAAACGTTTGGCCCCGGGCCTTCAACCTCCGAATCCCCGCGCCTGTCGGCGCGCCCCCTTTACCAAAGGGGCTGTTCCATCCGTGGCGATCCGGTGAAACCGCCTAGTCCGATCCGTACAGCGCCTTACGCGGGGCGCCGGAGAGATCGGCCGCCAGCTTCGCGGCGGTCGAGGGCGGCAGATGGCCCTTGAGTCTGGCGTACAGGCGTCGACCCTCGATCACCTTGGCATCGGCATCCTCGCCGGCACCCTGCACCAACACCACGAATTCGCCCTTGCGCTGGTCGCCATCGGCTTCGACCCGCGCCTGCAGTTGCGCGAGGTTGCCATCCAGTACGGTTTCGAACAGCTTGGTCAGCTCGCGCGCCAGCACCGCGGGACGCTCATCGCCGAACGCCTGCACCATGTCGGCCAGGGCTTCGGCGATGCGGTGCGAGGATTCGTAGAAGATCAGCGTGCGGGGTTCCGCGGCCAGCGCCTGCAGGCGTTCACGCCGGGCCGAGGGCTTCGCGGGCAGGAAGCCCTCGAAGGCGAAGCGGTCGCTGGGCAGGCCAGCCACGCTCAGCGCCGCGACCAGCGCGGACGGGCCCGGCAGCGGGCTGACCTTGACCCCGGCCGCGCGCGCGGCGCGCACCAGCCGGAAGCCCGGATCGGACACCAGCGGGGTGCCGGCATCGCTGACCAGGGCGAGGGATTCGCCGGCCTGCAGCCGCGCGACGATCTTCTGCGCGATCGCCTCCTCGTTGTGTTCGTGCAACGCCAGCAGCGGCGTGGCGATGCCGAAATGCGCCAGCAGCTGGCCGCTGCGACGGGTGTCCTCGGCGCAGATCGCCGCGACGTCGCGCAGGGTCTGCTGCGCCCGCGGCGAGAGGTCGCCGAGGTTGCCGATGGGCGTGGCGACGATGAAAAGCGTTCCGGAGTCCTGCATGCCTGTCTTCAGCCTGTGCGCGGGTAGAATCCTAGCCGGTTCCCGAACGAGCGCCCACGCCCGTGGCCCAAATGCGACTTTTCCTCCTCGTGCTGCTGCTGGCGCTGGCCGGCTGCGCGAACGTGACGCCGAAGGCGCCGCCCCCGCCGCCCTACGCCGCCGCCACCATGCAGGCGCAGGCGCTGGCAGCCGGCCACGCCGCGCTGGCCGGACAGGCGCGGCGCGACAATGCCGACGCCATTGAACGGCTGCTGGCCAGCCTCGACGACGCCACCCTGGCGCGCGACGCCGCGCGCCTGCCGGTGGGCGATTCGCTCTACAACTTCGCCGGCCGCACTCTGCTGCGCCGTGGCCTGCCGCCACCGCGCGGATTTGATCGCGGCGACGGCAGCTTCGGCGCGGCCAGCCGCCCGCCCGCCGCGGCCGACGGCTATCGGCCGCCGCTGCAGGTCGGCGTGCTGCTGCCGCTGTCCGGCAACCAGGCCGCCGCCGCCGCGGCGTTGCGCGACGGCTATCTGGCCGGCTATTACGGCGAGTCCCGCCGCCGCCCGCTGCTGCGCTTCTACGACACCGCCGGCGGCGCCAAGGCGGCGCTGGCCCGCGCAGCAGCCGAGGGCAACGACTTCGTGGTCGGCCCGCTGGGGCGCGACGAGGTCGACGCGGTGTTCGCCGGCGAACCGGCGCTGCCGCTGCTGGCGCTCAACCGCGGCGACCGCGCGCCGGCGCCAGGTAGCGCCGCGTTCTCGCTGTCGCCCGAAGACGAAGGCATCAGCCTGGCGCAGTACCTGATCGAGGAACGCGGCAGCAAGCGCGTGCTGCTGATTGCCGGCAGCGACGACACCCAGCGGCGCACCGCCGATGCCGCACGCAAGCAGCTGGAAAGCCGCGGCGTCAAGATCGTCGCCCACCTCGGCGTCAGCGAGCAGATGGACGGCGCGCTGCGCCAGCTGGCGCAGGCCGAGGCGCCCGACGCGGTGCTGCTGGTACTGAAGGGGCCGCAGGCGCGCATCGTGGCGCCGCAACTGGCGCTGGCCGGCATGGCCGGGCTGCCTCGGGTGGCTGCTTCGCAGATCGTCTCCGGCACCGGCAAGGCGGCCGAAGATGCGGCGCTGGACGGCATCGTCTTCCCCACCGAGCCGTGGCTGGTGCAGCGCGTGGACGGCCTGCCCTCGCAGGCCAGCGCCGCCGCCCGCGTGGATACCGCCAAAGGCCCGGCGGCGCGGCTGTTCGCGTTCGGTCTGGATGCGTGGCGGCTGACCGGTTATCTGGAACATCTGGCGCTGACCAACGGCGGCATCGTCGGTGCTACCGGGCGGCTGCGCCTGGACGGCTTCGGCAACGTGCTGCGCCGGCCCGGCTGGACGCGCTTCGTCGGCGGCGAGCCGGTGCCGCTGGCTGATGGCGCGCGCTGAGCCGGATCGACGCGCCTGCGGCGACGCGGTGGAAACCGCGGCACTGGGGTTTCTCGAGGCGAAAGGCCTGCGCCTGCTGGCACGCAACGCCAGTACGCGTGGCGGCGAACTCGACCTGGTGATGGCCGAAGGCGGCAGCGTGGTGTTCGTGGAAGTGCGCTATCGCGGCAGCGCCGCGTTTGGCGGCGGCGCGGCCTCCGTGGATGCCGGCAAGCGTCGCAGGCTGGTGCGCGCGGCGCAGGTCTGGCTGCTGCGGCACCCGCGCCACGCCGAGGCACCCTGCCGCTTCGACGTGGTCGCCGCCAGCGGCGACCCGGCCGCGCCGGCATTCGACTGGCTGCGCGACGCCTTCCGCGCCGACGACTGCTGAAGCGCATGACCCTGCCCGCCGCCCTCGTTGCCGAACTGTCCGCACTGCTGGGCGAGGGCTGGCGCACGGACGAAATCACGCGCACGGCCAACGGCGGCGACGACTCCCGCCGTCACGCCCTGCCCGACGCGGTGGCGCTGCCGCGCACGCGCGAGCAAGTGGTGGCGCTGGTGCGCGCCTGCCGCGCCCATCGCGTCCCCATCGTCGCCCGCGGCGCCGGCACCGCCACCACCGGCGCAGCGGTACCGACGCAGGGCGGCGTGGTGGTGTCGTTCGCACGCATGGACCGCGTCCTCGAGGTTCGCGCCGCCGACCGCTGCGCGGTGGTCGAACCCGGCGTCCGCAACGGCGCGCTGCAGGCTGCCTTGCAACCGCACGGGCTGTTCTGGCCGCCGGATCCGTCCAGCTTCGAGAGCTGCACCGTCGGCGGCAACCTCGCCACCAATGCCGGCGGCCCGCGCGCGGTGAAATACGGCGCCACCCGCGACAACGTGCTGGGACTGGTGGCCGTCACCGGTACCGGCGAACTGATCCGCGTCGGCGGCGCCTACACCAAGTGCTCCTCCGGCTTCGACCTCACCCGGCTGCTGGTGGGCAGCGAGGGCACGCTGGCGCTGATCGTGGAGGCGACCCTGAAGCTCGCGCCGCGCCCGCAGGCGCAGGCCGGCCTGCGCGCGTTCTACCGCGACGCCGCCAGCGCCGCCGCCGCGGTGTCGCGCTTGATGGCGCAGCCGGTGGTGCCGGCGATGCTGGAATTCATGGATCGGCGCAGCCTCGAGCTGCTGCGCCGCAACGGCAGCGGCGTGCCGGAGGCCGGTGCGATGCTGCTGGTCGAAGCGGACGGCAGCGTTGAAGCCTTGCCGGACATCCTTGCCGCACTAGGCGCAGCTGCCGACGGCGACGGCCTGATCGACATGGACGTGGCGCAGGACGGCATCGCCCGCGACAAGCTGTGGGCGGCGCGGCGCGCGCTGTCACCGGCGCTGCGCACGATCGCCCCGGGCAAGATCAACGAGGACGTGGTGGTGCCGGCCTCACGCATCCCCGAGCTGGTGGCGGGGGTCGAGGCATTGGCCGACGCATGCGCGCTGCCCATCGTCTGCTTCGGCCACGCCGGCAACGGCAACCTGCACGTCAACATCCTCTACCACCCCGACGATGCCGACGAATCAGCCCGCGCGCAGGCGGCACTGCCGCGCGTGTTCGCGCTGGCGCTGTCGCTGGGCGGCGCCCTGTCCGGCGAACACGGCATCGGCCTGTCCAAGCGTGCGTTCATGGCCGACGCCTTCGATGCCGCCACGCTGGAGGCCATGCGCGCGGTGAAGCGCGCACTCGACCCGGATGGCATCCTCAATCCGGGCAAACTGCTGCCGGACTGATCGACTCAGGCGAAGTGCTGGTAGCCGCCGGCACCGGCCGCCACGCCATCGCAGCGCACGCCCGTACCCGCAGTGACACTGCCGATGCAGGAGAGCGACAGCGCCAACGTGGCCGACAGCTGTCGCAACGCCGCGCGCTGCGCGGGTGCCGCGGTGAAGCACAGCTCGTAGTCGTCGCCGCCCGCGGCCTGCAGGACGCGGCGGGTGTCGGGATCGAAGGCGTTGCGCAGGGCAGCGCTGGCCGGCAGCGCATCGACATCGACCTCCGCGCCGACGCCGCTGGCGCGGCAGAGGTGGGCGAGGTCGGCGAGCAGGCCGTCGCTGACGTCGATGCAGCTGCTGGCGATGCCGCGCAGCGCGCGGCCCAGCGCCACCCGCGGGGTGGGCCGGTCCAGCCGCGCCTGCAGGGCCGGCGACATCGCCGCGCCGGCCTGCCACTGCCGCAGCGCGCCGGCGGCATCGCCCAGCGTGCCGCTGACCCAGATGTCATCGCCCACCCGGGCGCCGTCCCGGCGCAGCGCCCGGCCGGGCTCGACCAGGCCGTGCGCGGTGATCGCGATCGACAGCGGGCCGCGGGTGGTGTCGCCGCCGACCAGGGCGAAGCCGTGCTGCGCGGCCAGCGCGAAGAAGCCATCGAAGAAGGCGTCGACGAAGCCGGGGTCGCCCTGCGGCAGCGACAGCGACAGCGTGCCCCAGGCCGGCTGCGCGCCCATCGCGGCAAGATCGGACAGGTTCACCGCCAGCGCCTTCCAGCCGATGTCGGCGGGCGCGGTCTCGGGCGGGAAATGCACGCCCGCGTTGAGCGCGTCCATGGTCACCGCCAGCTGCATGCCGGGCGGCGGCAGCAGCAGCGCGCAATCGTCGCCGATGCCCAGCACCACGTCGCCGCGCGCGGCGGCGCGCTGGCGGATGCGGGCGATCAGGTCGAATTCGTGGACCGGTGGCATCGGTGCGGCGTTGTCATCCGCGCTGGCGCAGGACGACAGGGCGACTACTTCTTCGCTTCCACGCCGCGCAGCACCGCCGCGGCCTTGTCGAGCACGCCGTTGACGTAGGTGTGGCCGTGCTCCGAGCCGAAGCGCTTGGTGGAGTCGATGGCCTCGTTGATGACCACGCGGTACGGCACGTCCGGGCGGTGGGTCAGCTCGTAGGCGGCGATGCGCAGCGCGGCCCGCTCGATCTGGTCCACTTCCTCGATCCCGCGGTCCAGATGGCCGGCCAGCGCCGCGTCCAGCTCGGCGGTGTGGCGCAGCACGCCGCGCACCAGGTCCTCGAAGTACTCGAGGTCGGCCACTTCATGCGCCTGTTCGTGGGCGAACTGCGCGATCAGCGCGCGCTCGTCGGCATGGTTGATCTGCCAGGCATAGATCGCCTGCAGCGCGCGCCGGCGCGAGCGCGAACGGGCCACGGGATCGATGCCGTCCGGACGACGATGATGCTTGTTCATGCTTGCTCCTGCAGCTTGCGGCGCAGGTCGGCCATCTCGATCGCCACCAGCGCCGCCTCTTCGCCCTTGTTGCCATGGCTGCCGCCGGCACGCGCCAGCGCATCCTCGAATTTCTCCACCGCCAGCACGCCGTTCATCACCGGCACGCCGGTATCCAGCGCCACCCGCATCAGGCCATCGGATGCCCCGTCGGCCACCTGTTCGTAGTGGCGGGTATCGCCGCGCACCACGCAGCCCAGCGCGACGACGGCGGCGTGGCCGCCGGCCTGCGCCAGCTGGCGCGCGATCACCGGCAGCTCCCACGCGCCGGGTACGCGCACCACGTCGATGGCGGCCTCGGCGACGCCGTTGGCGAGGAAGGTGGCGCGCGCCGATTCCACCAGCGCATCGACGATGCGCGGGTTCCAACGGCTGGCAAGGATCGCGAAACGCGCGTCGGGATGGACGCGCAGGTCGCCTTCGAGATGCGGCATGGGCTTGGGCGGATGCGTGGGCTGGGCAGTTTACCGCGCCGGCAGCACCACGTATTCCACCACCTCAAGCCCGAACCCGGCCAGCCCGACCTGCCGGCGCGGGGTGCCGAGCACGCGCAGGTGGCGCACGCCCAGCGCGGCCAGGATCTGCGAGCCGGCGCCGTTGCGCCGCCACTGCGCCAGCGCGCCCGCCTTGCTGGCGGGCGGCGCCGGCTGTTCGCGGATGCGCGCCAGGGTGGCCTCGGCGTCGGGCGCATCGCCCAGCAGCACCAGCACCCCGCGGCCGTCGGCTGCGATCATCGCCAGCACGTCGCCTACCAGCGGGCCGAAGTCGGCGCGCCGCCAGTGCAGCGCATCGGCCAGCGGGTTCTGCTGCTGCACCCGCACCAGCACCGGCTCGTCGCCGGCCACCTCGCCGCGCACCAGCGCGTAGTGCAGGCCGCGGGTGAGGCGGTCGCGCCAGGTGTGCAGCTGGAAGCGACCGTGGTCGGTGTCGATCTCGCGGCTGTCGATGCACTCGACGGTGTGTTCGGTATCCAGCCGATAGCGGATCAGGTCCTCGATCGAGCCGATCTTCAGCCCGTGCTCGCGGGCGAACGCCTCCAGCTGCGGGCGGCGCGCCATGCTGCCGTCGGGGTTGAGGATCTCCACCAGCACGCCGGCCGGCTCGAAGCCCGCCAGCAGGGCCAGGTCGGCGGCCGCCTCGGTGTGGCCGGCGCGGTTGAGCACGCCGCCGGGCTGCGCCATCAGCGGGAAGATATGGCCCGGCTGGCTGAGGTCGGACGGCTTGGCGTCGGGGCGCACGGCGGTGCGCACGGTATGCGCGCGGTCGTAGGCGCTGATGCCGGTGGTGACGCCTTCCGCCGCCTCGATGCTGACGGTGAAATTGGTGTGGTGCTGCGAGGTGTTGTCACGCACCATCGGGTTCAGGCCCAGCTGCGCGCAGCGCTCGCGGGTCAGCGACAGGCAGACCAGCCCGCGCGCGTGGGTCACCATGAAATTGATGTCCGACGGCTTGACCAGCTCGGCGGCCATGATCAGGTCGCCTTCATTCTCGCGGTCCTCGTCGTCGACCACCACCACCATGCGCCCGGCGCGCAGTTCTTCCAGCAGTTCCGGGATGCTTGCAAAGCTCATGTCCAGTCCTTCGTTGCCTGCAGGCGCTCGGCATAGCGCGCCAGCAAGTCCACTTCGATGTTGACCGCGTCGCCGACCTGCAGCGCGCGGAAGGCGGTGTGTTCCACCGTGTGCGGAATCAGAGCGACCTCGAAACCGGTGTCGTCGGCGGCGTTCACGGTCAGGCTGACGCCGTCCACGCAGACCGAGCCCTTGTGGGCGATGTAGCGCAGCAGCGGCCGCGGCGCCGCGAACCGCCAGCGCACCGCGCGCGCGTCATCCCAGCGCCGCTGGGCACTGGCCAGCCCGTCCACGTGGCCGCTGACCAGATGACCGCCGAGGCGGTCGGTGGGCAGCATGGCGCGCTCCAGGTTCACCGGCGCGCCGATGGCCAGCCGGCCCAGCGTGGTCAGTGCCAGCGTCTCGTTGGAGGCATCGACGGCGAAGCTTGCCGCGTCGAATCCGATCACGGTCAGGCAGCAGCCGTTGACCGCGATGCTCTCGCCCAGCTGCACGCCGTCGAACGGCAGGGTGCCGGTGTCGATCACCAGGCGGGCATCGCCGCCGCGAGCCTCGCGCGCCGCCAGCCGGCCGACGCCGGCAATCAGTCCGGTGAACATCAGCTTTCCTCCGGGCGCAGCAGCAGGCGGAGATCCTCGCCCACCACGGTGCTGTCGATGCGCCGCATCTTCAGTCGCTGCGCCATCGCGTCGATGTGCAGTCCGTCGAACAGCGGGCGCGCGCGCGGACCCAGCAGCACCGGCGCCACGTACAGCAGCAGTTCGTCGACCAGCCCGGCATCGAGGAAGGCGCCGGCCAGGGTGGCGCCGGCCTCCAGCTGCACTTCGTTGATGCCGCGCGCGGCCAGCAGGCGCAGCACCGCATCGAGGTCGAAGCGGGTGCCCTGCACCGGCACCGCCACGCGGTCGATCTCCAGCCCGCGCGGCAGCCGGGCATCCGGCGCGTGGATGTACAGGGTGGGCGCATCGCCCTCGCGCACGCGGCCGCGCGCGACGGTGGCCAGGCCGGGGTCCAGCACCACCCGCAGCGGCGGCAGGAAGTCGCTGCCGTCCTCCAGCCGCACGGTGAGCTGCGGGTCGTCCGCCAGCACGGTGCCGGCACCGGTCAGCAGCACGCCGCTGCGCGCGCGCCAGCGCTGCACGTCGTGGCGCGAGGCTTCGCCACTGATCCACTTGGAGTCGCCGGAGGCCATCGCGGTGCGACCGTCCAGGCTCATCGCCAGCTTGACCCGCAGCCAGGGCCGGCCGCGCTCGACCCGAGCCAGGAAACCTCGGTTCAGCTCGCGCGCCTGCGCTTCCATCAAACCGTGTTCGACCGCGATGCCGGCGCCCTTCAATAGTTCGAAGCCGGCACCGTCCACCGACGGGAACGGATCGCGCATGGCCGCGACCACCCGCGCCACCCCGGCCGCCACCAGCGCCTCCGCGCACGGCGGCGTGCTGCCGTGGTGCGCGCAGGGCTCGAGGCTGACGTAGGCGGTCGCGCCGCGCGCGCGGTCGCCGGCGGCCTGCAGCGCGAACACCTCGGCGTGCGGCCCGCCCTTGCGCTGGTGCCAGCCCTCGCCCACCACCTCGCCATCGCGGGCGATCACGCAGCCCACCATCGGGTTGGGGCGCGCCGTGTACGCGCCGCGTTCGGCCAGGCGCAACGCGCGCGCCATCAGCGCGTGGTCGGTGGCGGAAAACGAGAAGGGGGTCTGAGTCACTTTTCCTTGTCCTTGCCCGGCTTGGCAGGAGGGCGGGGGAAAAGTGACTCCGACCCCCTCTTCCCCTCATCCAGCAGCGGCAGCTGGCCCTCGCCGGGAAGATCGCGCTCCAGCCGGTCCAGCTCCTCGCGGAAGTCGGCCACGTCCTCGAAGCTGCGGTAGACCGAGGCGAAGCGCACGTAGCCGACGTGGTCGAGCTTGCGCAGCTCCGCCATCACGAATTCACCCACGCGGCGCGCCGGGATCTCGCGCTCGGCGGCCATCCGCAGCTGGTGCACCACCGCCCGCACCGCGGCCTCGATCTGCTCCTCCGCCACCGGCCGCTTCTGCAGCGCGCGGTCGAAGCCGGTGCGCAACTTGCGCGCATCGAACGCTTCGCGCCGGCCGTCGGACTTGACGATGGCCGGCAGCTTCAGCTCGATGGTCTCGAGGGTGGAAAAGCGCTCGCCGCAGGCCTCGCAGACGCGCCGGCGGCGGATCGTGGCGCCGTCCTCCGACACCCGCGAATCGATCACGCGGGTGTCGCTGTGCTGGCAGAAAGGGCAATGCATAAGTCAGCAACAGGCAGCGTTCGCCCGCGCCCTGCGCTCAGCCATACACCGGGAACTGCTTGCACTGCTTCTCGACGTTGGCGCGCACGCCGGCGATCACGTTGTCGTCGTTGGGGTTGTCCAGCACGTCGCAGATCCACTCGGCCAACGCCACGCAGTCGGCTTCCTTGTAGCCGCGGGTGGTGACCGCCGGCGTGCCGATGCGCAGGCCGGAGGTGACGAAGGGCTTGCGCGGGTCGTTCGGCACCGAGTTCTTGTTGACGGTGATGTGCGCCTTGCCCAGCGCCTCTTCCGCCTGCTTGCCGGACACGTCCTTGCCGATCATGTCGACCAGCATCAGGTGGTTCTGGGTGCCGCCGGAAACGATCTTGTAGCCGCGCGCGATGATCACCTTCGCCATCGCCTGCGCGTTCTTCACCACCTGCTGCTGGTATTCGGTGAACGCCGGCTCCAGCGCTTCCTTGAACGCCACCGCCTTGGCCGCGATCACGTGCATCAGCGGGCCGCCCTGGATGCCGGGGAACACGATCGACTGCAGCTTCTTCTCGATCTCCTCGGCCGCATCGCCCATCGCGGCGCGGCTGGCGATGATGATGCCGCCGCGCGGGCCGCGCAGGGTCTTGTGGGTGGTGGAGGTGACCACGTGCGCGTGCGCCAGCGGGCTCGGGTACACGCCGGCGGCGACCAGGCCGGCCACGTGGGCCATGTCCACGAACAGGTAGGCGCCGACCTTGTCGGCGATGGCGCGGAAGCGCGCCCAGTCGACCACCTGCGAATAGGCGGAGAAGCCGGCGACGACCATCTTCGGCTTGTGCTCCAGCGCGAGGCGCTCCACTTCGTCGTAATCGATCAGGCCTTCGTCGTTGACGCCGTATTGCACCGCGTTGAACAGCTTGCCGGAGGCATTGACCTTGGCGCCGTGGGTCAGGTGGCCGCCGTGCGCCAGCGACATGCCGAGGATGGTGTCGCCGGGCTGCAGCAGCGCGAAGTACACCGCCTGGTTGGCCTGCGAGCCGGAGTGCGGCTGCACGTTGGCGTAGTCGGCGCCGTACAGCTGCTTGAGGCGGTCGATCGCCAGCTGCTCGGCGATATCGACGTATTCGCAGCCGCCGTAATAACGCTTGCCCGGGTAGCCCTCGGCGTACTTGTTGGTCAGTTGGCTGCCCTGCGCTTCCATCACCCTGGGGCTTGCGTAGTTCTCGGAAGCGATCAGCTCGACGTGGTCTTCCTGGCGGCGGTCCTCGGCGGCGATGGCCTTGGCCAGTTCGGGGTCGAAAGCGGCAAGCGTATCGGCGCGGGAGAACATCGGGCGGCTCCGGAAATGGGGGGACGTGGGGAAGCTGAATTCTAGCCCGTTTCGCGCCCGTTCCCGGCCATTTCCCCGCCGCAACTGTCCGTTCCAGCTATAATTTCCGCATCCCGAAATCCCTTCGCGGCCCTGCCCGGTGCAGGCCGCCGCCGTACGCCCGGAGCGCGCATGTCCTCGCAATACATCTACACCATGAACCGCGTGTCCAAGGTGGTTCCGCCGAAGCGGCAGATCATCAAGGACATCTCGCTGAGCTTCTTCCCCGGCGCCAAGATCGGCCTGCTGGGCCTGAACGGCTCAGGCAAGTCCACCGTGCTGCGGATCATGGCCGGCGTGGACAAGGATTTCGAAGGCGAGGCGCGCCCGCAGGCCGGCATCAAGGTCGGCTATCTGGCGCAGGAGCCGGAGCTGAACCCGGAACACACCGTGCGCCAGGCGGTGGAAGAAGGCGTGGGCGAAGTGCTGCAGGCGCAGGCGCGGCTGGACGAGGTCTATGCCGCCTATGCCGAGGAGGGCGCGGATTTCGACGCGCTGGCCAAGGAACAGGAGCGGCTGGAGGCGATCCTCGCCGCCGGCGATGCGCACACCCTTGAAAACCAGCTGGAAGTGGCCGCCGACGCGCTGCGCCTGCCGCCGTGGGACGCCATCGTCGGCAAGCTGTCGGGTGGCGAGAAGCGCCGCGTGGCGCTGTGCCGCCTGCTGCTGCAGAAGCCCGACATGCTGCTGCTGGACGAACCCACCAACCACCTCGACGCCGAGTCGGTGGAATGGCTGGAGCAGTTCCTGGCCCGCTACACCGGCACCGTGGTGGCGGTCACCCATGACCGCTACTTCCTCGACAACGCCGCCGAGTGGATCCTCGAACTCGACCGCGGCCGCGGCATCCCGTGGAAGGGCAACTACACCGACTGGCTGACCCAGAAGGATGAGCGCCTGAAGCAGGAAGAAAACCAGGAGAAATCGCGGCAGAAGGCGATCCAGAAGGAACTGGAATGGGCGCGCAGCAACGCCAAGGGCGGCCGCAGCAAGGGCAAGGCACGCCTGGCGCGGCTGGACGAACTGCAGTCGGTGGACTACCAGCGCCGCAACGAGACCAACGAGATCTTCATTCCGCCGGGCGAGCGCCTGGGAAATTCGGTGATCGAATTCAAGAACGTCAGCAAGCGGTTCGGCGACCGCCTGCTGATCGACGACCTGTCGATGATCGTGCCGCCGGGCGCCATCGTCGGCATCATCGGCCCGAACGGCGCCGGCAAGTCGACCCTGTTCAAGATGATCACCGGGCAGGAGAAGCCGGATTCGGGATCGATCAACATCGGCCCGACCGTGAACCTGGCCTACGTCGACCAGAGCCGCGGCGCGCTGGAAGGCAACCACACCGTGTTCCAGGAAGTCTCCGGCGGCCTCGACATCCTCAACATCAACGGCGTGGAGATCCAGTCGCGCGCCTACATCGGCCGCTTCAACTTCAAGGGCCAGGACCAGCAGAAGCTCGTGGGCACGCTGTCGGGCGGCGAACGCGGCCGCCTGCACATGGCCAAGACGCTGCTGCAGGGCGGCAACGTGCTGCTGCTCGACGAGCCGTCCAACGACCTCGACATCGAGACCCTGCGCGCGCTCGAGGACGCGCTGCTCGAGTTCCCGGGCAATACCTTCGTCATCTCGCATGACCGCTGGTTCCTGGACCGCATCGCCACCCACATCCTCGCCTTCGAGGGCGACTCGCACGTGGAGTTCTTCCAGGGCAACTACCGCGAGTACGAGGAAGACAAGAAGCGCCGCATGGGCGACGATGCCGGCCCGAAGCGGCTGCGGTTCAAGGCGCTGAAGTGACGCTTCTCTCCCTCCCCTTCCTGAAGGGGAGGGCCGGAGTGGGGTTGCGCGACCGCAAACCCCCTCCCAGCCTCCCCCTGCAAGCAGGGGGAGGAGCCAAACGGGGGATTACCGCATGACCTTCATCGAAAAACTGCGCGCCCGCTGGCGCGACGCGAACAGCCTGCTCTGCGTCGGCCTCGACCCGGATCCGGCGAAGTTCCCGGATCGCTTCGTCAACGATGAGGATGCGCTGTTCGCGTTCTGCCGCGACATCGCCGACGCCACCGCGGAATACGCCTGCGCGTTCAAGCCGCAGATCGCCTACTTCGCCGCCCACAACGACGGCGAGGCGCAGCTGCAACGGCTGATCGCCCACCTCAACGGCGCCCACCCGGACGTGCCGGTGATCCTCGACGCCAAGCGCGGTGATATCGGCAGCACCGCGCAGCAGTACGCCCGCGAGGCGTTCGAGCGCTTCGGCGCCGACGCGGTGACGCTGAACCCCTACATGGGGCGCGATTCGGCCGATCCGTTCCTGCAGTACAACGACCGCGGCTGCGTGTTCCTCTGCCACACCTCCAATCCGGGCGCGCGCGACTTCCAGGAATTGATGGTGGACGGTGCGCCGCTGTACCAGCACATCGCCCGTACCATCGCCGGCGAGTGGAACGGCGACGGCAACTGCGCGCTGGTGGTGGGCGCCACCTTCCCGGAGGAGTTGAAGGTGATCCGCGGCCTCATCGGCGAGATGCCGCTGCTGATCCCCGGCGTAGGCGCGCAGGGCGGCGATGTCGAGGCGGTGGTGCGCAACGGCAAGACCGCGGACGGCACCGGCCTGATGATCAATTCATCGCGCGGCATCCTCTACGCGGCGCGCGGCGAAGGCTATGCGGAAGCGGCGGCCGACGCGGCCAGGTCGCTGCGCGACCAGATCAACCGCTACCGCTGAACGCTGTCGCGCCCGGCATCGGAGCGGGCGCGGTCAGCGGCGCAGTGCCGCGCGCAGCGCCGCCAGCGGGAAACGCCCCCAGATCATCGCGAACACCGCCGCGCGGGTGATGCGCCCGCGCCGCGCCGCCTCGAACTTGCGGAAGTACCGCCACAGGCCGCGATGCTTGTGCCATTCGACGAACAGCGGCCGCGAGCGCGACGACACCCCGCGCACGTGCAGGACCTCGATGTCGTTGGCGATGGCGACCACGCCGCCGGCCTGGCGCACGCGCCGGCACAGGTCCAGATCCTCCGCATGCAGCCGGTAGCCTTGGTCGAAGCCGCCGATGCGCGCGAACAGCGCGCGCGGCAGCAGCAGCAGCGCGCCGGACACCGCACCCACCGGCTGCAGCGCCTGCGCCGGATCGCGCGGCAACGCCAGTCCGCGCGCGCTTGAGGTGCGCAGCATCGCCGCGAAGTCCGGATCGCGCCGGCGCGCGGCGGCATCCAGCGTGCCGTCCTCGCCGCGCAGCACGCCGCCCACCAGCGCATCGTCCAGCGTGGCGGCGGCGTCGCGCAGACGCGCCAGGGTGTCCACTTCGATGAAACAGTCGGGATTGACGAAGGCCAGCCACGGCGCGGTGCTGGCCGCCGCGCCCTGGTTGCAGGCCACGGCGAAGCCGGGGTTGTCCGGGTTGGCGATGAAGCGCAGGCGCGCATCGGCCAGCGCATGGCGCTGCACGAGGTCGATGCCGGCATCGCGCGAGGCGTTGTCGACCACCCGGATTTCTTCGACGCCGTCCGCCGCGCGCAGCCGCGACAGGCATTCGTCCAGGGTCTCCTCGCTGTTGTAGGCGACCACCACGACGGCGATGCCGGCGTCGCTCACGAGGCGCCCGCGAACAGGTCGGCCTGCGGCGGCAGCCGCGCCAGCTGCGCGAGCTCCTCGCCCAGGCGGGTGCGCAGCGCGCGCTGCGGGTCGTCCATCAGGCAGTGGGCGATGCGCGCGTGCCACGCCGGCCAGCGCGCGCACAGCGCGTCCATGTCGCCCTCGCGTGGCGCGCCCTCGACGGCGCGCACCACGAAGGCGGTTTCGCACAGCACGTTGCGCCCACCCAGCCCGGCCATGCGCAGGCTCAGATCGATCAGCGCCGCGTACCAGGAGCGATAGCTGGCGGCATCCAGGCCGCCCGCCTGCACGCGGGCACGGCCGCGCAGCAGCACCGCGTGGCCCACCGCCGCCGGCAATTCTGGATGCACCGGCGGCAGCAGTGCGCAGGCCTGGGCCAGCAGCGGCGACGGGTATTCGAGCGCAGCGATCTCGCCGATCCGTGGCCACGCGGCCGCTTCGCCGGCATTGCTCCACGGCGTGGCGCTGGCGATTGCCGGATCGCGCGCCAGGCATTCGGCCAGCCGCTCCAGCCAGCCGGGCGCGGGCGCCGCGTCACTGGCCAATACCGCAACGTCGGCGTCGGCGCAGGCGCGCAGCGCTTCGTCCATGTGCGCGGCTTCGCCCAGCGGCGCGGCGCGGCGCGTGTGCGCGGCCTGCAGGCGGGTGCGCGCCAGCCAGCCCTCGATGAGGGCGACGCCGCGCGGCCCGGCCTGGGCGTTGTCCGCCAGCCACACCCGCGTGCCCGCGGGGGTGCCGGCGTCTAGCGCGGCCAGGCAGGCGTCGAGCGCGTCCTCGTCGGTGCCCACCGGCACCAGCACGATCGGCAGGGCGGGATCGCTGCGGATCACTTCTTCGGCTTGTAGATCGGTTCCAGCGCGCGGAAGCGGCTGCCGTATTCGTCGGTCAGCGCGCGCGCCTCCTGCGGGTTGCGCACCACCGTGGGCGTGATCAGCACCACCAGTTCGTCGCGGTTCTTGCTCTTGCCCTGCATGCCGAACAGGCCGCCCAGCACCGGGATGCGGCTGAGCCCCGGCACGCCGCTGGAGTTGCTCCCGCTGCCCTCGCTGATCAGGCCGGCCAGCACCACGGTTTCGCCGCTGGTCGCCACCGCGCTGGTGGTGACCTTGCTGGTGTCGATGCGCACGTTGCCGAACCTGTCGGCGATGCCGGTGGGCTTGCTGACTTCCTGCACGATGTCGAGGAACACCATGCCGTCGCGGCTGATGCGCGGGCGCACCTTCAGGATGATGCCGGTATCGAGGTACTGCACCTGGCTGTAGGTGCCGGTGTCGCCGCCGGTCTGCGGGTTGAAGCTGACCGAGGCCACCGGGATCTTCTGGCCGACGTTGAGCACGGCCTCGCGGTTGTTCTGCGCCATCACCGACGGCGAGGACAGGGTGCGCACGTCGGTGACGTTGTCCAGCGCCTGCACGATGGCCGCGGCGCTGCTGCCGAGGAAGGTCCAATTGAGCAGATTGCCGGCGCCGTTGGGCAGCGCCGACACGCTGCCCGCGTGGGTGCCCCAGCTGTTGCGGCCAGTGGGAAGCGGCAGCCCCTTGTCGGCCACCGCCTGGTCGAAGAACCAGCTCACGCCGTACTGCAGTTCGCCCTTCAGGGCCACGCTCAGCACCTGCGCCTCGATGTGGACCTGCATCGGCATCACGTCGAGGCGCTCGATCACCTGGCGGATCGATTTCCACTGCGCCGGGCTGGCGCGCACCAGCAGCGAGTTGGTGTCCTCCACCGCCGAGACGCCCACTTCGCTGCCGTCGATCTTCAGGGTCACCCGGCCATTGCCGCTGCCCGCCTGCGGCAGGCTGGCGCCTTCGGCGAGGCCACCGGCATCGCCGCCGGAGCGGCTGCCAGCGTCGTCGCCGCGATCGCGCAGCTCGCCGGCCTGCAGGCCGGGCATCAGCGACGGCTCGCCGCGCCCGCCGGCAGCGGCGCCGCCGAACACCTCGCCCAGCCGGTCGGCCAGGTCGCGCGCCTTGATGTATTTCAGCTCGTAGGCGAACAGCCTGCCGTCACCGCTGCCGCCTTCGATGCGATCGATCCACTGGCGGATCTCGTCGAGGTGGGCGGGCTGGGCGGTGATCACCATCACCGCGTTGGTGGATTCCAGCGGCATGAAGCGGAACATGCCGGCGACGGGGGTGTTGGCCTGCGCGCCGAACACCCGCTCCAGGTCCTGCACCACGTCGCTGGCGCGGCCCGACTGCAGCGGGAACACGCCCACCGACATGCTGGCCATCCAGTCGACGTCGAACACCTGGATGGTGCGCAGGTAGTTCTCCAGCTCGGCGCGGGTGCCGGCGACCGTGATCAGGTTGCGCGCGCCGTCGATGCTGACGATCGAGCCCTGCCGCGCGTACGGCTTGAGGATCTTCTCCATCTCCAGCGCGGAGACGTGGCGCAGCGGAACCACCCGCGACTCGAAGCCGCGCGCCAGCGCCGGCGAACCGGTGCGCGGCACCACCCCGCTCTGCAGCGCCTGGTCGGCCGGGACGATGCTGTAGCGGCCGTCGCTGTAAACCATGCGCGCGCCGTTCTGCGCCAGCACCTGGTCCAGCAGGCCCAGCGCACCGGCGGCGCCGACCGGCTTCTGGGTGGCGACGGTGACGGTGCCCTGCACGCCCGGCGCGATGCTGTAGCTCTGGCCGAGCATGTCGCCGAGGATGGCCTTGACCACCGCATGCAGCGATTCGCCTTCGAAGTTGAAGCTGGCCTCGCCGCTGCTGGCCAGCGAGGGCGGCGGCGCGCTGGCCGCGGCCTGGTTGATCGGCGCGCTGCTGGCGCGGCGGATCACCGGCTGTGGCGCCTCGTTCCCGAGTTCCTGCAGCACCTCGCGACGGATGTCGGCGCCGGCGGCGGGATCGGTCTGCTGGCCAGCCGCTTGCATCGCCCGGTGCATCTGCGGCTGCGGCGCGCTGGCGCAGGCCGCCAGCATCCCCGCCAGCACGGCGACCAGCATGGGGCGCAGGGGCGCGCGAAGAAACGTTCGGTTCATGGGCTGCTTTGCCTTCGTCATCGGGCCGGTCCTGACAGTGGGCGCAGGCGCCCGCCGCCGTCGCCGGCGTCCTGGTTCTGTTGTCGCAACTGCGCACGCCGCGCTTCGATGCGCCGGCGGATGTCGTCGATCCTGCGCGCGTCGTCGGGCGTGGCCTCGCGCGCGGCCTGCACCTGCGGGGCGTCTGGCTGCGGCGGTGGCAGCACCATCGGCCTCGACGTTCCGGCATCGGCGCGTGGCTCAGCGGAGCCGGCAACGCCGAAGGCGCGCAGCTCCAGCGCCAGCTGCCCGCCGGGGCCCTCGAACAGCGCCCGCCGCGGCTGCACTTCCAGCAACCGCCAGTCGGCCGCACCCTCCGGCGCAGCGCCTTCGCGCACGCGCTGCGAATCGCCGCCGCCGCTGGGCTGCAGGATCGCCAACCGCACCTGCGGGCTGATCAGCACGCCGGTGAGGACGAAATCCAGCGCCGCGCCGCTGCCCTCGCCTTCGCCCTGGGCGACAGCGAGGAAGGCGCGCGGCCGGCGATCCTGGGTGAACAGCGGGCGCGATGCCGCTTCCGCGTACTGGCCGAGCGGACCGATGCGCTCGCCAACGACCGCGGGCGGCGCCGGCAGCGCGCCCGGCGCCTGCGCCGCCACCGCCGCGATGCGCGTGCCCATGCCCAGCGCCGCCGCCAGCCACAGCAGCAGCGCCCAGGCGCAGGCGGCGGCCAGCAGCCAGGTCGATGCCCTGGCGCGGCCCAACGAATGGGCGAAACCCTGTCCGCCGCTCATGGCTGTGCCCCCGCGGCGGGGCGCAGGTAGCCGTACAGGTTGAAGCCGACATCCAGCCCGCCTTCCTGCGGCTGCGCCGCGCCGGGGACGGCGAAATACCGCTGCGCGGTGATTCCCAGCGCGTCCACGAACAGCCACGGCCGCCCCGACTCCAGCGCATGCAGCACCGCCAGCATTTCGGCATTGCCGCAGCGCAGCCGCACCTGCACGGTGACCCGGCGGTAGCGACCGCTGCCGGCGTCATCACCCAGGGGGGTGCGGTTGACGATGGCGCAGCCGCGACCGCCGGGACTGGCGTCCGCCACCACCCGCTCCAGCCGCTGGATCAGCGCGGCGGCGGCCAGCTCCGCGGTCGCTTCGGCGAGGAAGCCGGACCCGCCGTCCTGCGCTTCCGGGGTCGCCAACGCGCGCTCGATCTGCGGTCGCTGCGCCAGCAGGCCGCGCAGGCGTGCGTCGCGTTCCTGCAGCTCAGCGATGCGGGCATCGGCGGCGCGCATCGGCAGGGTGAACAGCGGATGCACCAGCGCCAGATAGACCAGCCCCAGCGCCGCAAGCAGCAGCGCCAGCGCCAACCAGCGGTCACGGTCGGCGCGGATCACCGCACGCCCCCGGCCGGTGCGTTCGCTGCGGGGGGCGCGGCAGCGGTCGCCAGCTTCGCCACCAGGGTGAAGCGATCCACCCGCAGCCGCGGGTCCTGCTGCAGGGCACCGCTCAGGGCCGGCGCGCTCCACTGCGGCGCGCCCTCCAGCTTCCCGACCAGCGCCGCGGCCTGGTTGGACAGGCCGATCAGGGTCAGCTGGTCGCCTTCCACCGACACTTTCTCCAGCCAGGTGCCCTCGGGCAGCCGCTGCGCCAGTGCGTCCAGCAATTCCACCGACGACGGCCGCGCCGCGCGCTGCGCGCGCAGGTAGGCGGCGCCTTCCATCCCGTCCTGCAGCCGCTGGCGCTGCGCCGACAGCGCGCGCGCGCCGGCTTCACGGCTGGCCATCTCGGCGTGCAGCGCATCCGCGGCGGCACGGCGGTTGTCCAGCAGCTGACCCATGCCCAGCGCCAGCGCCAGCAGCGCGGCCAGCGCCAGCAGCCAGTTCCAGCGCCGCCACGGATCGCGCAGCGCATGCCGTTGCGCCGGCGGCAACAGGTTGACACCCAGCGGATGCCCGGCCTCATCGGCCAGATCCACCCCGGCCAGCCGCTCGCCCTGCCCGCCCAGGCCAGCGGTTGCCGCGGCCAGCTGTTGGCGCGGTACCACCACCAATTCGACCTGCAGTTGGCCATCGCCGCGCAGCGCGAGGACGCGGCCATCGAACAGCACGTCGGTAGCGGCAAACGGGGTCTGCCGCTCGATCTCGAACGCCAGCACATCGCGCAGGCGCTCCCGCGCCGCCGCCGGCAGCAGCAGGCCGCGGCGCAGGCCGCAGGCACCCGGCAGCAGCAGCCAGCGCGGCATGCCGATGGCGCGCTCGCGCAGCAGATCGGCCAGCGGGTCCACCGCCGCGGCCAGCGGCAGCGGCAGCGAGGCAAGCCGGCGCAATTCACCCGCCTGCTGCAGTTCCAGACCCAGCTCGCCCGCGTCGGGACGCAGCAGCAGGCGGTCGTCGCCCGCAGCCAGCGCCCGGCGCAGGCGCGCCGGCAGCCAGGCCAGCAGACCGGCCCGCCACCACGACAGGAAGCCGCGCAGACCCGAACCGGGCCACGGCCAGCGCAATGCGGCAGTGCTCACTTCACGGTTCCCCCGCGGCCCAATGCAGTGTCGTGTACGTCGAACCCGGCAAACCGCTGCTCCCCATCCGCAAGACCACCGACCATCGCGCACTGCGCCCATCGGCAAGCCGGGCGCGGCTCTCAATACTATACGTGCCGCTGCCCGGCGCCGGGGGCGCGGCCGGATCCACCGGCGCGGCCTGCGTGGACAGTCCCAGCGTCTTGCGCACCACCGCATCGGCAAGCCCGGCATCCGGCAACGCGCGGCCGCCGTACACGGTCAGGTGCGGCGCCGCGGCGGCCTGCAGTGCCGGGCGCATGCCCAGCACCTGCGCCAGCTCGGACACGGTGTCGAAAGGCGCGTCCTTGGCGCCGCCGTCCAGACCGGCCGCCGCGTAATCGGCATCTTCGGCACTGCCGGCAGGCTGGCCAAGGCTGTCGGCATCGCGCCAGTCGACCACCGCCGCAGCGAGCCTGGTCGCCGCGGCGCGCGGCTCGCCCAGCGCTTCGAAAAAGGCCTGCAGCAGATCGAACGAAGCCGCGTTGAGGTCGATCTTGCCGGCCTCGTCGCGCACCGCGACATCAATCGCGATGCCGTCAAGCGCGAAGCGGTAGCTGCGCCCATCCGCCACCCAGCGGCGCGCCGGGTCGGGATCGAGCAGCCGCGACGCCGCGTATTCGATCCCGGCGCGCGCGGCCTCCTGCGCCACCATCGCGCGCGCCACCCCGTTGCCCTGCATCGACTCCACCCGCGCCGACAGTGCATAGCCGGCCACCAGCCCGCTCAGCAGCAGCACCAGCCACAGCACCAGCAGCAGCGCCGCACCGCGCGCCGCCCTCATCGCTGCGCCTCCATGCCGGCGCCCGCCAGCGGCAGCGCCACCACCATCTCGGGCCAAGGGCCGCGGGCATCGCGGATGCGCACCCGCACCTGCATCGGCAGCGCCTGCGGCGCGGTCCAGACGCGCTCCCACGGTCCCGGCCGGCCGTCGGCAGCCTGCGCGCGGTAGGCGAATTCGACTTCGGCCAGCTCATCGGCCAGCGGTTCCGGGGGCCGCGAGGCCGGCAGCGCCTCGCCTGCGCGCAGCAGCTGGAAGCCGACCTCCAGCCGCCGCGCCTGACCGGCACCACCCACCTGCAGCGCATGCAGCTGCGGCCCGCCGCGCCCCAGGTAGGCCGGCAGTTCGGCAACGAAACGCATCGAACGCGCGTCGCCGGCGAAGCGCAGCGACTGGCCGCTGTCCGCATCGAGACCGAAGGCAATGGCCCCGGCGCCGCCGATGCGCTGCCGCAGGAACTGCGACACCGCGCGGATGCGCTCGTTGCGCTCCGCCATTGCTTCGCCGCGCGCCACCGTGGCGCCGGCCGCGCGCAGGATGCCGAATCCCAGCGCCAGCGCCGCCGCCAGCAGCGAGGTGGCCAGCAGCACTTCCATCAGGGTGAAGCCCGCCGCTGCCCGCCTCATGGCCGGACGCCGTCCGCCGCTGTTGGCAGTACCAGCCGCAGCGAGTTCACCTGCAGCTGCTGCTGCGGCCCGCCGTCGCCCCAGCGCACGTCCAGCCGCAGATGCAGCAGGCGTGCGGCGAACGGGTCGGCCGCTGCGGCGCGCGCCTGCGGCTCCTGCCACGGGGTCACCGCCAAGTGCCAGCGATAGCGGCCCTGCTCGAAGCTGCCGTCGAGTTGCCCCGGCTGCAGCAGCGCGTCGCTGCGTTCGGCCAGCAGCGACTGCGCGTGCAGCGCCGCCTGCCCGGCATCGCCGGCCTGGCGCAGCTGGCGGCTGGCGCCGGACAGGGTGCCCAGCAGCAGGGTCAGGCCCAGCGCCAGCAGCGCGAACGCCACCACGATCTCGATCAGGGTGAAACCGCGTTGCCGCCGCATGGCCGGCACGCGCGCGCCGCTGCGCCGCCGCGCGCTCATTGGGTGGCTCCGATCCGGCGCAGCCGCACCTCGCCGGTCAGCCAGGCCACGTCGACATCCCAGCCGCCGCCATTGGCGGCCATCCGCACCCGCCCGCCGGTGGCGGCGCCGTCGGGGAAAAAGCGCACCGCGCCTTCAGCTGACGCGGGCCGCAGGTCGCGCGCGCCGGTGAAGACCAGTTCGCCGGTGTCGGGCAGGCGGCCGTGGCGGCCTTTCGGCGCGCGCCAGGCGCGGGCGGCCGGGTCGATCACGAACTCCTGCGGCACCCCGCTGGCGATCGCCAGCGCGCGGGTGAAGCGCAGTTGCGCGGCCACCTCTTTCGCCGCCGAATGCAGGCGCGCGCCGCGCAGGCCATCGCCGAACGCGGCCATGGCCAGGAGGCTGGCGGCGGCGATGATCGCCAGCACCACCAGCATCTCCAGCAGGGTGAAACCGGCCGACCGACCACGCACGCGCCCGTCCGCTTATTCGAAGCGCAGGTCGGCGTCCACGCTGTCGCCGCCGGGCTGGCCGTCCGCGCCCAGGCTGACCAGGTCGAACGCCCGCCCTTCGCCCGGCAGCTTGTACTGCACCGGATGCATCCACGGATCCTTCAGCTCGGCCGGCTTGGCGTAGGGGCCCAGCCAGCCGGCGGCCCCGGGCGAGGTGACCAGCGCGTCGAGGGTGGGCGGCAGCGCGCCGGTATCCATCTGGAACTGCTGCACCTTCTCGGCCAGCGTCTGCAGCTGCGCCTGCGCCAGCTTGACCTTGGCGCGGTCGCCGCCGCCCAGGATGCGCGAGGCGGCGAAGGCGACGATGCCGCCGATCAGCACCACCACCACGATGATCTCGATCAGCGAGAAGCCGCCCTGCGCGGCCTTCTGGATCGGACGGAAATTGCGACGTTCACGCATTGCAGTGCCCCGGCTTGGGTTGGAATTCGGATTTCGGAAAGACGTCTGGCGCACTTATCCCACCACGCTGGTCAGGTCGTAGATCGGCGCCAGCACCGACAGGATCACCACCCCCACCACCGCTGCCAGCACCAGCGTCACCACCGGCACCAGCGCGGCCAGCAGCCGATCCATCGCCGCCTGCGTTTCCTGGTCGAAGGTGTCCGCGGTCTTCAGCAGCATGGCATCCAGCGCGCCGGATTCCTCGCCCACCTGGATCATCTGCAGCGCAAGCCGCGGCAGCCGCTTGCCCTTGGCCAGCGCGGCGGACAGGCCGATGCCGTTCTTCACTTCCTCGGCGGCCGCGGCCACGTCATCGGCCAGCACGCGGTTGTCCAGCACGTTGCGGGCGATGCCCAGCGCCGACAGCAGCGGCACGCCGTTGCGCAGCAGCGTGCCCAGCGTGCGCGCCAGCCGCGCGGTCTCGAGCTTGGCCACCAGCGGCCCGGCCAGCCTGCGCTGCAGCAGCCAGCCGTCGAAGCGGCGCATCACCGCGGGATCGCGGCGCAGGCGCCCCAGCCACAGCACCAGCAACAGCGGCACCGCCAGGATCACGATCCACCAGTCGCGGACGAACACGCCCACGCCCAGCACCAGCCGTGAGAACCACGGCAGCTGCGCGTCCAGGCTTTCGTACATGCCGGCGAACTGCGGCACCACGTAGCCCAGCAGGAACAGCAGCGACAGCCCCACCATCGCCAGCAGGATCGCCGGATACACCATCGCGTTGACCACCCGGGTACGCAGCGCGCGCGAACGCTCCAGGTAATCAGCCAGCCGCTGCAGGGTCTCGTGCAGGCTGCCACCCGCTTCGCCGGCGCGCACCATGTTCACGTACAGCCGGCCGAACGCGCCGTGCTGGCGCTCCAGCGCCGTCGACAGCGCCGCGCCGCCGCGCACCGCGTCACGGATGTCTTCGACGATGCGCCGCGCCGCCTCGTCTTCCGGCAGTTCCAGCAGAATCCCCAGCGCCCGATCCAGCGGCTGACCGGCCCCCAGCAGTGTGGCCAGCTGCTGGGTGAACTGCACCAGCCGCGCACCGGCGAACGGCCTGGGCTTGAACAGCGCGCGCCACGACGGATCGCCGCCCGCTTCCGAAGCCGGCTTCGCCTCCACCGGCAGATGGCCCTGCTCCTGCAGTCGCGCCGCCACCTCGGCCTCGCCGGCGGCTTCCATCTGCCCGTCCAGCAGCTCGCCGCGCGCGTTCAGCGCCTTGTAGCGGTACAGCGCCATCTCACGCGTCTTCCGTCACGCGCAGCACTTCCTCGATGGTGGTCTCGCCGCGCAACGCCTTGGCGATGCCGACCTCGTACATCGTCGCCATGCCGGCCTCGCGCGCGAGCGCCTCGATTTCGTCCATGCCGGCGTGGCGCATCACCGCGCGGCGCACCGCGTCATCCATCACCAGCAGTTCCATGATGGTGGTGCGGCCGAGGTAGCCGGTGGCCGACAGCGCGGACGGCACGGCGCGATACAGGAAGATCTCGCCCTGCGGCTGGAAGCGGCGCAGGCCGAATTTCTCGATTTCCTCCGGCGAGGCCGGGTACTTCTGCGCATGCACCGGCTCCAGCCGGCGCACCAGCCGCTGGGCCACGATGCCGTTGACGGTGGAGGTGAGCAGGTAATCCTCCACCCCCATGTCCAGCAGGCGGGTGATGCCGCCGGCGGCGTTGTTGGTGTGCAGCGTGCTCAGCACCAGGTGGCCGGTGAGCGCGGACTGGATGGCGATGCGCGCTGTTTCCAGGTCGCGCATCTCGCCGATCATGATGATGTCCGGATCCTGGCGCACGATGCTGCGCAGCGCGTTGGCGAAGTCCAGGCCGATCGCCGGCTTGGCCTGGATCTGGTTGATGCCCTCGATCTGGTATTCCACCGGGTCTTCGACGGTGATGATCTTGACCTTGGGCGTGTTGAGCCTGCTCAGCGCGGTGTACAGGGTGGTGGTCTTGCCGGAGCCGGTCGGGCCGGTCACCAGCAGGATGCCGTGCGGCTGCTCCAGCACCTTCTGGAAGCGCGGCATGAACGCGCTGCCGAAACCCAGCCGCTCGAAATCCAGCACCACCGTCTCGCGGTCGAGCAGGCGCATCACCACCGATTCGCCGTGCGCGGTGGGCACCGTGCTCACGCGCAGGTCGAGTTCCTTGCCCTGCACGCGCATCACGATGCGGCCGTCCTGCGGCAGGCGCCGCTCGGCGATGTTGAGCTTCGCCATGATCTTGATGCGGCTGATGATCGCGGCGGTCAGGTTGGTCGGCGGGCTTTCGCCCTCCTCCAGCACGCCGTCGATGCGGTAGCGCACCTTCAGCCGGTTCTCGAACGGCTCGACGTGGATGTCGGAGGCACGCACCTCAACCGCGCGCTGGATCAGCAGGTTGACCAGCCGGATCACCGGCGCTTCCGAGGCAAGGTCGCGCAGGTGCTCGATGTCGTCGGGTCCGGCCTCGCCCTCCGCGCCCTCGACGATGCCTTCCATCGTGCTGCGGCCCTGGCCGTGCCAGCGTTCGATCAGCTCGTCGATCTCGGAGCGCACCGCCACTGCAGGGCGCACCGCACGGCCGGCCGCCAGTCGCACCGCGTCCAGCACGTAGGCGTCCTGGGGATCGGCCAGCAGCACGTCGACGCCGGTCGCGTCCGCAGCCACCGGCACCACGTGGAACTGCTGCATGAACTTGACGCCCAGCGCCACCTCTTCGGGCGGCAGTTCCGGCACGTCCTTGCCGCTGCGCAGCGGCAGGTCCAGCGCGGCCGCGCAGGCCTCGGCGTGGTCGCGCTCGGACACCAGGCCCAGCCGCGCCAGCAGGTGCAGCAGGCTGCCGCCATCCTCCCCGTGCAGCCGCCGCGCGCGCGCCAGGTCCGGCTCCTTCAGCTTGCCGCGCTGCAGCAGCAGGGCGACGATGCGTTCGTCCGCATCCGCCTGCAGCGGCTCGAGCTGACTTGCAACTGCGTTCACGCACGGCACTCCAACGGTCCGTCGCGGACTTTAGCAGGCCGCGGGCCGGCGCCGAAACGACAGCGCCCGGTGGCTTGCGGGCCACCGGGCGCTCAACGGGTTCCCCACCGGCATTGCTCGATCAACCCGGCCCGACGGCCTGCATGCCGTCGGGCGTTCGCGGGCTCGCGGCTAGCGCCGCTCGAAAGCCCCGCTCACCCCACCCACACCCGGGCGTTGCGGAACATGCGCTGCCACGGCGAATCCTCCGGCCAGTCGGCAGGCGCCCAGCTGAAGTTGGCGCTGCGCAGGGTGCGCTCGGGGTGTGGCATCAGCAACGTGGCACGACCGTCGCGGCTGGCCACGCCGGCGATGCCGTCGGGCGAACCGTTCGGGTTGGCCGGGTAGCTTTCGGCGATGCGGCCACCCTCGACGTAGCGCGCGGCCACGTCCACCGCGCCCTGGTCGATCACGTTCGCGAACACCGCGCGACCCTCGCCGTGCGCCACCGCCACCGGGATCCGTGAACCGGCCATGCCGCGCAGGAACAGCGAAGGCGACTCGCCCACTTCCAGCAGCGCCAGCCGCGCTTCGTACTGCTCGCTGGCGTTGCGCTGGAAGGTCGGCCAGTGCTCGGCGCCGGGGATGATGTCGCGCAGCTGGGCCATCATCTGACAGCCGTTGCAGATGCCCAGCGAGAAGCTGTCTTCGCGGGCGAAGAAGGCGGCGAACATCTCGCGCAGCGCGGTGCGCTCGAGGATCGACGTCGCCCAGCCGCGACCCGCGCCCAGCACGTCGCCGTAGCTGAAGCCGCCGCAGGCGGCGAGGCCGTGGAAGTCCCTGAGGTCGAAGCGGCCGGCGATCAGGTCGCTCATGTGCACGTCGTAGGTATCGAAGCCGGCGCGGTCGAAGCCCCAGGCCATCTCGATCTGGCTGTTGACGCCCTGCTCGCGCAGGATCGCGACCTTCGGCCGCGCACCGGTCGAAACGAACGGCGCGGCGACATCCTCGGCGGCATCGAAGCCCAGCACCGGTTGCAGGCCCGGCGCGTCGAAGCGGCGCACCGACTCGCGCTCGCTGTCGGCACCGTCGGGGTTGTCGCGCAGCTTCTGCATCGCATGGGTGACCGACCACCAGGCGTCGAACAGCTCGTCCCAGCGCCACTTCGCCAGCTCGTCGTCGCCGTCGGCAATCCGCACCACCGGCGCGGTGGTGGGCACCGCGATGCGCTGGGCGCATTCGATCAGGCCGTGGCGGGCGACCAGGTCGGCGAACGCTGCGCGCTCCTCGACCGGCACCTGCACCACCGCGCCCAGCTCCTCGTTGAACAGCACCCGCAGCGGATCGCCGGTGCGGCCGTCGCCCCAGCCATCGAGGCGGATGTCCAGGCCCAGGTGCGAGGTGAACGCCATCTCGCACAGCGCGGCGAACACGCCGCCATCGGAACGGTCGTGGTAGGCCAGCAGCAGGCCGTCTTCGCGCGCATCGCGGATCAGCTCGAACAGCGCGCGCAGGCGCTGCGGGTCGTCCAGGTCCGGCGCTTCGCCGCCGAACGCCGGCAGCGCGGCGCCGCCGTTGGCTTCCGGGTGGCACTGCGCCAGCACCGAACCGCCCATGCGCTGGCGCCCGCCGCCAAGGCCGATCAGCCACAGCTCGGAGTCGACGTCGCGGCGCAGCAGCGGGGTCAGCTGGGCGCGCACGTCCAGCACCGGGGCGAACGCGGACACCACCAGCGACACCGGCGACACCGACTTGTGCGCTTGGCCGTCGGCCTGGTACTGCGCCTGCATCGACAGCGAATCCTTGCCGACCGGGATGCCGAGCTCCAGCTCCGGGCACAGCTCCATGCCCACGGCTTTCACCGCATCGAACAGGCGCGCGTCCTCGCCGGCATGGCCGGCCGCGGCCATCCAGTTGGCGGACAGCTTGATCCGGTTGAGCGACTCCAGCGGCGCCGCCATCAGGTTGGTGACCGCCTCGCCGACCGCCATCCGCGCCGAGGCGGCGGCGTCCAGCAGCGCCAGCGGGGTGCGTTCGCCCACGCTCATCGCTTCGCCGGTGAACCCGTCGAAGCCGGAGAGCGTGATCGCGCAGTCGGCCACCGGCATCTGCCACGGGCCCACCATCTGGTCGCGCGCGGTCAGGCCACCGACCGTGCGATCGCCAATGGTGATGAGGAAGGATTTCGCCGCCACCGCCGGGTGCGCCAACACGCGCAGGCCGGCGTCGTGCAGGTCCAGCGCATCGGTGTCCGCCTGCGGCCAGCGCGGCGGCGCCGGGTGCGCGGTGTCGCGGTGCATCTTCGGCGCCTTGCCGAACAGCACGTCCATCGGCAGATCGATCGCCGGCGGCTGGCCCTCATAGCCCACCCGCAGGTGTTCCTCGGCGGTGGCGACGCCGACCACCGCGAACGGGCAGCGCTCGCGCGCGCACAACGCGGCGAACTCGGCCACCCGCGACTGCGCCACGCCCAACACGTAGCGTTCCTGCGATTCGTTGCACCACAGCTGCATCGGCGACAGCGAGGGGTCGTCCTTCGGCACCTTGCCGAGGTCGATGACGCCGCCCACCCCGAAGTCGTGCAGGATCTCCGGGATCGCGTTGGACAGGCCACCCGCGCCGACGTCGTGGATGCACAGGATCGGGTTGTCGGCGCCGCGCGCCACGCAGCGGTCGATCACCTCCTGCGCGCGCCGCTCCATCTCCGGGTTGTCGCGCTGCACCGAGGCGAAGTCGAGGTCTTCGGCGGATTCACCGGAGGCCACCGAACTGGCGGCGCCGCCGCCAAGCCCGATCAGCATCGCCGGGCCACCGAGCACGATCACCGCATCGCCGGGGGACAGCGGCAGCTTGTCGACCTGGCCGCGATCGATGGCGCCAAGGCCGCCGGCCAGCATGATCGGCTTGTCGTAGGCGCGGGTCAGTCCCTCGCCCTCCGGCAGCTCGAAGCTGCGGAAATAGCCGGTGAGGTTGGGCCGGCCGAATTCGTTGTTGAACGCCGCCGCGCCCAGCGGGCCGTCGAGCATGATCTCGAAGGCCGAGGCCATGCGTGGATTGAGCGGACGTTCGCCCTCCCACGGCTGCGGCAGCGTGGGGATGCGCAAGTGCGAGACCGAGAAACCGGCGAGGCCCGCCTTCGGTCGGCCGCCGCGGCCGGTGGCGCCTTCGTCGCGGATCTCGCCGCCGGCGCCGGTGGACGCGCCGGGGAAGGGCGCGATCGCGGTCGGATGGTTGTGGGTTTCCACCTTGATGCAGAACGCCGAGTTGGTGACCGGCTCGCTGCGGTAACGCTGGGTGTCCGGGTCCGGGCGCCAGCGCGACGCGGCATAGCCTTCCACCACCGCAGCGTTGTCGCTGTAGGCCGAGAGCACGTGCTCCGGCGTGCGCGCCTGGGTGTTCTTGATCATCTTGAACAGCGAGACCGGCTGCGGCTGGCCATCGATCGTCCAGCTGGCATTGAATATCTTGTGCCGGCAGTGCTCCGAGTTGGCCTGCGCGAACATCATCAGTTCGACGTCGTGCGGGTCGCGGCCCAGCTCGGCATAGCGCACGCGCAGGTATTCGATCTCGTCGTCGGCCAGCGCCAGGCCGAGGTGCGCGTTCGCCGCCTCCAGCTGCGCCAGCGGGATGACCTCGACGTCGCCCGCGGGCTGCGCGGCGAACAGCGCCGCGCCGGCGTCGCGCGCGGCCAGCAGCGACTGGGTCATCGGGTCGTGCAGCAGCTTGGCCAGTGCCGCCTGCGTGGCGGCATCGTCCGGCCAGCCGGCCAGGTCGATGCGCAGGCCGCGCTCGACGCGCCGCACCGGCAGGCCGGCGCCGCGCAGCAGCTCGGTGGCCTTGCTGGCCCATGGCGACAGCGTGCCCAGCCGTGGCACCACGAAGCGGCTGACCGCGTCGGCGGCGGCGGCGGCGAAGCCATCCTCCGCCTGCAGGATGCGGCGCAGCGCGGCGGCATCCGGCGTGGCGCCGGGTTCCGGGTCGATCCAGTAACCGTGCCAGGCCCCGGCGATGTGCAGGCCGGGGACTAGGCTTTGAAGACGGGCTTGCAGGCGGTCGCGGCGGAATGGCGACAGGGCGGGCGCGCCCTCGAGGACGATCATGTCCGGCAGCTGTTGGGGACGGCCCGACATTGTAGCCGAGCCGAACAGGCCCGGCCCGCGGCGGGGCTCAGCCGGCCTTGTTGTCCTTGGCCATCGCGTCCAGCCGCTCCAGCAGCGCATCCGGCGGCAGATAGCCGCCGAGCTGGTGGCCAGCGGCATCGAGGATCATCGGCGTGCCCTCCAGTCCCATCCGCAGGCCGGCGTTGTACTGCATGTCCACCGGCGAGCGGGCGCACGGTTTTTCCGGCACGGCGCGGTCGTTCTTGGCGTCGGTCAGCGCCTTGCGCCGATCCGACGCGCACCACACCGCCACCATCTTGCGGTAGTCGGGGCTGCCGATGCCGGCGCGCGGGAACGCCAGGTATTCCACCCGGATGCCGCGCTTGGTGTACTCGGCGATGTCGGTGTGGAACTTGCGGCAGTAGCCGCATTCCACGTCGGTCAGCACCACCACGGTGTGCTTGGTGGCGCCGGCCGGGGCATACACGATGCGGTCGGCCTCGGGCAGGGTGGCCAGCACCTGCCGGCGCACCTTGGCCATCGCCTCGTCGCCCAGGTCCTTGCGGGCGGCGATGTCCAGCAGGTCGCCCTGGAACAGGTACTTGCCGTCGTCGCTGACCCAGATCACCTGGCCACCGGCGATGACTTCGCGGAAGCCGGGAATCGCCGCCTTGCCGATGGATTCGACCTGGATGCGCGGGTTCAGCGCGCGCAGCGCATCGCGTACGCGTGCTTCCGGGGTACCGGCGGCGAAGCTGGGTTCCTTCACCGTCGCTACCGGCTTGGCGGCGGCAGGCGCGGCGGGAGCGGTGGACTGCGCGCAGGCGGACAGGCTGAGGCAGAACAGGGCGGCAAAGACGAGGCGCTTCATTGGAACTCCGGATAGGGGCGCTGCATCCGACCGGACCGGGCGCCTTTGGTTCCGCATTCTCGCATGCCGTCCCGGCCGCGACCGGCCGCCCTCACGCCATCAAGCGCGCGGGTGGTGCTGCGCGTGCAGGTTGCGCAGGCGGTCGCGGGCCACCAGGGTATAGATCTGGGTGGTGGTCAGGGAACTGTGGCCCAGCAACATCTGCAGCGCGCGCAGGTCGGCGCCGTGGTTGAGCAGGTGGGTGGCGAAGCTGTGGCGCAGACCGTGCGGGCTGATCTTCGCGGGGTCGATGCCGGCCGCCACCGCGCAGCGCTTCACCAGCGCCCAGAACGCCTGCCGGCTGGGCGCGTCCCCATCCGCCTCGACAAACAGCGCCTGCACCGTGGACGGCTGGCGCGCGCTGGCCAGCAGTGGCGCCCGCGCGTCGCGCAGATAGCGCTCCAGCCAATGCCGCGATTCCTCCCCCAGCGGCACCAGCCGCTCGCGGCCGCCCTTGCCGGTCACCCGCAGCACGCCCTGGCGCAGGTTGAGCGCAGTGGCCGGCAGGCCGACCAGCTCGCTCACCCGCAGCCCGGCGGCGTACATCAGCTCCAGCATCGCGCGGTCGCGCAGACCCGTCGGCGATGTCACGTCGGGGGCGTCCAGCAGTGCCGCCACCTGCATTTCTGACAGGGCCTTGGGCAGCAGGCGCGGCAGCGTCGGCGGCTGCAGCAGGGCGCAAGGATCGTCCTTGCGCGCGCCGCTGCGCAGCGCATGGGCGAAATAGGCGCGCAGGCTGGACAGCAGCCGCGCGGTGCTGCGCGGCGAGTAGCCGGCCTCGGCGCGCATCGCCAGGCAGGCGAACAGGTCTTCGCGCCGCGCCTGCTCCAGCGGCGGCCGGGCCATCGCGCGCAGCCAGCGCGCCAGCCCCTGCAGGTCAGCGCGATACGCCGACAGGGTCGCACGCGACAGCCCGTGCTCGGCCCAGGCCGCATCGAGGAAACGCTCGATGCCGGCCGCGTCCTCCTCCGCCAGCTGCGGCAGGCTGCGGGACAACTGGCGGCGGTCGGCGGCGCTGGGCATATGCGCAAGGGTAGAGCCCCGGCGCGTTTCCGGCACCTTGCCAGCGCGCAGGCGCGCGCCGCCCCGCCTGTATCCTGTGCCGATGCCCGAACACGCCCCGCCCGCCCGACGTTTCCCCGCCCTGATCGGCTGGCGCCTGCTGGCGCTGCTGTACGACCTTTTCCCGATGCTGGCGCTGTGGATGCTGCTGTCCACCGCCTTCACCCTCGGCTACACCTATCTCGGCGACCACCCGGCGCGGGAAAACATCGCGCCCTTCAGCCCGCTGCAGTGGCTGCTGTGGCTGTGCTGCTGGCTGGCCACCGGCGTGTACGCAACGACCAGCTGGCGGCGCGGCGGGCAGACGCTGGGGATGCGGCCCTGGCGACTGGAAGTGGTCGCCGCCAACGGCGGCGAACCGACCACGCGCGTGCTGTGGCAGCGCTACACGATGGCCACGCTGTCGCTGCTGGCAGCCGGCCTTGGCCTCTGGTGGGCCTGGATCGACCGCGAGGGGCTGACCTGGCACGACAGGTTCAGCGGGACGCGAATGCAGAGGCTGCCGAAACCGGTGGCCTGACCGCGGCGCAGGACGCGCCGACTAGCTAATTGCTGCGGCGGCGGAACAACAGCCAGGACACCGTCAGCATCACCACCGGCGGCAGCGCGTAGGCGATGCGGTAGTCGAAGCGGAAGATGCCGGCCAGCTCACCGAAGATCCGCTGCAGCACCCAGAAGCCGAGCGCGAACACGATCCCGATGAACACCCGCTTGCCGTAGCCGCCACTGCGCAGCGAGCCGAACGCGAACGGGATCGCCGCCAGGCACAGCGCCAGCACGTTGATGGGATAGAACCAGCGGCCCCAGTAGATGTCCTCGAGCTCGCCGGCTTCCAGCCCGTTGCGACGGCGATAGTCGATGCTCTGCGCGAGCTCGCGGCTGCCCATGTTGCGCGGCTTGGTCACGCTGGAGGCCAGCGCGGTCTCGTCCAGCTGCGATTTCCAGTGCTCCTGCGCGCTGCGGCTGCGGCTGACCGACTTGGCGTGGAAGCTGGTGCGTTCGACCCCGCGCAGCTGCCAGCCGCCGGGCCGATGCTCGGCCACCTCGACGTTGGCGATGGACTGCAGGCGGCCCTCGCCGTCGAACTGGAACAGGCGCACGCCGCGCAGCTCCAGCCAGCTGTCGCCGCCGCGCTGCTTCCGCTCGCCGCTTTTCGCGTTGAGGAACATGTCGCCCTCGCGCGCCCACAGCCCGCTGTACTTGGACATCACCAGGTCGGTGTTGCGCACCGATTTCAGCGCCTGCGCGCGCTCCTCGCCCCAAGGCGCCAGGGTCTCGCCGTTGACCACCATCAGCAGGGTCAGCAGCGCCAGCGATGCCGCCACCGACACGCTCAGGCGCCGCCGCGACAACCCCAGCGCGCGCAGCGCGGTCAGTTCGGACGAAGCCGCCAGCTGGCCCAGGCCCAGCAGCGCACCGATCACCGCCGCGGTCGGGAACAGGGTGTAGGCGCGCCACGGGATGCTCAGCCCGGTGACCGCGATCGCGTGGTTGGCGGTGAACGCGCCCTTGCCGATGTCGCCGACCCCGTCGGCGAACGCCAGCACCACGTCCAGCCCCAGCAGCACGCCCCAGGCCAGCAGCACGCTGCCGATCACCGCCCGCGCGATATAGCTGTCGTGCAGCCGCGGCCAGTGCTTCATCGACGCCTCCACGGCCGCGCCACGCGGCCGTCGCGGGCATACAACCAGGCACCCAGCGCCAGCATCGGCAGCAGCAGCCACCATAGGCCGGCGGCCAGCGGCAACTGGCCCGTGGCCAGCCATTCGGTGCCCAGGATCATCAGGAATATGCCCACCAGATAGGCCAGGAAGGCCAGCAGCAGTGCGCCGTGGCGGGACTGGCGCGGCGAACTGCGCGCCAGCGGCAGCGCCATCAGCGCGAACGCCAGCGCCAGCAGCGGCGGCGCGATGCGCCAGTGCAGCTCGGCGCGCGCCGGCGCTGCGGGATCCGCCAGCAGTTCACCGATGGTCTTGAAGGCGGGATCATCCATGCGCCGCTGGTCATCTGGCGCCGGCAGCTGCATTTCGTTGCGGGCGTAGTGCATCAGCCGGTAGTCGAGCGCCTGCCCCGCCAGCGGGCCTTCCACCCGGAAACCGTCCAGTAGCGCCAGCACCCGCGCGCCCTGGTCGCGATACAGCTCGCCGCTGCGGGCGGTGGCCACGTCCATGCGGTCGCCACGCTCGCGGAAAATGAACACCCGCGCCAGCTTGGTGCCGTCGCTCGACATCTCGCCGGCATAGGCCACGCCGCCACTGGCCATGGGGGTGAAGCGGCCCGGCTCCAACCCGGCCACCAGCAGGTTCTTGTTGGCCTCGATCACCATCCCGCGCGCCAGCCGGTTCGCCCACGGGCCCAGCCACAGCGAACAGGCGGCGATCGCCAGCAGCACCGGCACCGCCACCAGCAGCAGCGGGCGCAGCAGCCGGACCGGCCCCACGCCGGCCGCGCTCAGCACGTGCATTTCCGAATCGCGGTAGAGCCGGCCCACTGCCAGCAGCAGCCCCAGCAGCAGTGCCAGCGGCAGGATCAGCGGCAGGTAGCCGAGCAGGCGCAGGCCCAGCTGCGACAGCAGCAGCGCCGGCGGCACCTTGCCGGCGGCCATCTCGCCGATCAGGTCGGCGAACACGCCGCCCAGGCTGACCATGCCCAGCACCACCAGCGCGGCAAGCACGGCGCGGGCGAACTCGGCGCTGAGGTAGCGGTCCAGCTTCGGCATCAGGCCGGCGTGCTCCAGAACATGCTTTAGAATCAGGGTTCGCCACGCGGCGCTGAGCGCCCGGCGCGGCCGCGCATTGTAAGCGACCCAGCCCGCCTGCCCGCCGGTCGCAACCGGCAGGCCGCCTTCTTTTTCGTGATACAGCCCGGATACCTTGTTCGATGAGCCTCGAATTCAGCCTGAGCCAGACCGCCCCCGTCTCTGCCACCGTCGACTGCATCGTGGTTGGCGCCTTTGCCGATGGCAGCCTGACGCCCGCCGCGCAGGCGCTGGACGCCGCCAGCAGCGGCCGCATCCGCGCCCTGCTGGAGCGCGGCGACGTGTCCGGCAAGACCGGCAAGACCGCCCTGCTGCATGACCTGGCCGGCATCGCCGCGCCGCGCGTGCTGGTGGTGGGATTGGGGGATGCCGGCAAGTTCGGCGTGCCGCAGTACCTCAAGGCGGTGGGCGACGCCGCCCGCGCGCTGAAGACCGGCCCGGTGGCCACCGCGCTGTTCACCCTGGCGGAAGTGGCGGTCAAGGACCGCGACGCGGCGTGGAACATCCGCCAGGCGGTGATCGCCACTGATCACGCCTGCTACCGCTACCTCGCCACCCTGGGCGAGAAGAACAAGAAGCGCGAGGACAAGGGCCTGCAGCACCTGCACGTGGCCGGCAGCGACGCCGCCGCGCTGGCGCAGGGCGTGGCGATCGCCGCCGGCGTGCGCTTCAGCCGCGAGCTGGGCAACCTGCCGCCGAACATCTGCAACCCGGCCTACATCGCGCAGCAGGCGCAGGAGCTGGCGGCGCGCAGCGAGGGCGTCGAGTGCGAGGTGCTGGACGAGGCTGCGATGGAAGCGCTGGGCATGGGTTCGCTGCTGGCGGTGGCGCGCGGCAGCGCGCAGCGCCCGCGGCTGGTGGTGCTGAAGTATTCCAACGGCGGCGACGCCAAGCCCTTCGTGCTGGTCGGCAAGGGCATCACCTTCGACACCGGCGGCGTCAACCTGAAGACGCAGGGCGGCATCGAGGAAATGAAGTACGACATGTGCGGCGCCGGCACCGTGCTCGGCACGTTCGTGGCCGCGGTGGGCATGCGCCTGCCGGTCAACCTGGTGTGCATCGCCGCGGCGGTGGAAAACGCCATCGACGGCAACAGCTACCGCCCGTCCGACGTCATCACCAGCATGAGCGGCAAGACCATCGAGGTCGGCAATACCGACGCCGAGGGCCGCCTGATCCTGTGCGACGCGCTGACCTATGCGCAGCGCTTCCAGCCGGCCGCGCTGGTCAACGTCGCCACACTCACCGGTGCCTGCATGGTGGCGCTGGGCAAATACGCCACCGGCGTGATGACCAAGACCAGCCACGACCTTGCGCGCGAACTGCTGGATGCCGGCGAAACCGTGTTCGACCGCGGCTGGCAGCTGCCGCTGTGGGACGAATACCAGCCGATGCTGGATTCGGCCTTCGCCGACATCTACAACATCGGTGGCCGCTGGGCCGGCGCGATCACCGCCGGCTGCTTCCTGTCGCGCTTCACCGACGGCCAGCGCTGGGTGCACCTGGACATCGCAGGCAGCGCCTCCGACGACGGCAAGATGGGGATGGCCACCGGCCGCCCGGTCGGCATGCTCAGCCAGTGGCTGCTGGATCGCGCCGGGTAAGCCATGCCCCGCGCCGACTTCTACCTGATCGACAAGCCGCGCTTCCGCGAACAGCCGCTGCTGCTGGTCTGCGAGCTGGCCAAGCGCGCGTTCGCCGCCGAGCTGCCGACGCTGGTGCTGGCCCGCGACATGGCGCAGGCGGAAGCGCTGGACGACCTGCTGTGGTCGTTCGATCCCGACGAGTACCTGCCGCACCAGATCGCAGGCCAGGACGAGGACGAGGATGAGGCGCCGGTGCTGATTGCGGCGCCGGAGGCCGACCCCGCACCGCGCCCGCTGCTGATCAACCTGCGCGACGACGCGCCGGCCGGTGGCTTCGAGCGCGTGCTGGAAGTGGTGCCGGCCGACCCGGCCGCGCGCGGCCCGCTGCGCGAGCGCTGGAAGCATTACCAGTCGCTGGGCTTCGATCTCAAGAAATACGACATGTAACGGCCTGCAGGCGGGGCAACAGCTCCGATCCAAACGCCACGGGTACGGCTCCGGCCGCGCCTGCATGAAGCACACCAACCGCTTTCGATGACCACCCACCGATGACCACCCTCGCCTCCGGCTTCGACCCGCAATCCTTCGAAACCCGCCTGTACCAGCAGTGGGAAGGCAGCGGCGCGTTCGCGCCGGCCGGCAACGGCCCGGCCTACACCATCCTGCTGCCGCCGCCCAACGTCACCGGCACGCTGCACATGGGCCACGCGTTCCAGCACACGCTGATGGACGCGCTGGTGCGCTACCACCGCATGCGCGGCTACCGCACCCTGTGGCAGATGGGCACCGACCATGCCGGCATCGCCACCGAGATGGTGGTGTCGCGCAACCTCGCCATCGAGGGCAAGGGCGAAACCCGCGATTCGCTGGGCCGTGAAAAGTTCATCGCCAAGGTCTGGGAATGGAAGCAGCACAGCGGCGACACCATCGAGCGGCAGATGCGCCGGCTGGGCGCCAGCGGCGACTGGTCGCGCAGCGTGTTCACCATGGACCCGATGCCGTCGCAGGCGGTCACCGAAGCCTTCGTGCGCCTGCATGAGCAGGGCCTGATCTACCGCGGCCAGCGGCTGGTCAACTGGGACCCGGTGCTGAAGACCGCGATCTCCGACCTGGAAGTGGTGAGCGAGGAAGAGAACGGCCACCTGTGGTCGATCCGCTACCCGCTGGCCGATGGCATGAGCTACGAGCACATGGAAGTCGATGCCGACGGCGTCGAGATCCTGCGCGAGACCCGCGACTACGTGGTGGTGGCCACCACCCGTCCCGAAACCATGCTCGGCGACACCGCCGCGATGGTGCATCCGGAAGACCCGCGCTACCTCGCGCTGCACGGCAAGTTCGTGCAGCTGCCGCTGACCGGTCGCCGCATCCCGGTCATCACCGACGACTACGTCGACCGCGCCTTCGGCACCGGCGTGGTCAAGGTGACGCCGGCGCACGACTTCAACGACTACGCGGTGGGCCAACGGCATTCGCTGCCGCTGATCAACATCTTCACCGACGACGCGCGGGTGGTTTCCAGCCGCGACGACATCGCCGACAAGTACCGCGGCCTGGACCGCTTCGAGGCGCGCAAGCTGATCGTCGCCGACCTCGACGCCGCCGGGCTGCTGGTCGAGGTCAAGCCGCACAAGCTGCAGGTGCCGCGCGGCGATCGCAGCGGCCAGGTGATCGAGCCCTACCTGACCGACCAGTGGTTCGTGCAGATGGAGACGCTGGGCAAGCGCGGGCTGGAACTCGCGGAGAGCGGCGCGGTGAAGTTCGTGCCGCCGAACTGGATCAACACCTACCGCCACTGGATGGAGAACCTGCAGGACTGGTGCATCAGCCGCCAGCTGTGGTGGGGCCACCGCATCCCGGCGTGGTTCGACGATGCGGGCAAGGTCTTTGTTGGCCGCAGCGAAGCCGAGGTGCGCGCGGCGCACGGCCTCGGCGATGCTCCGCTGCGACAGGACCCGGATGTGCTGGAGACCTGGTTCTCCTCGGCGATGTTCCCGTTCAGCACGCAGGGCTGGCCGGATGCGGCGGCGATGGCCGAGCGCGGCTTCGCGCAACACGTGCCGTCGAACGTGCTGGTCACCGGCTTCGACATCATCTTCTTCTGGGTCGCCCGGATGGTGATGATGACCGACCACTTCACCGGCCAGGTGCCGTTCCACGATGTCTACATCACCGGCCTGGTCCGCGACAAGAACGGCCAGAAGATGTCGAAGTCGAAGGGCAACGTGCTGGACCCGATCGACATCATCGACGGCATCAGCGCCGACGACCTGGTCGCCAAGCGCACCTTCGGGCTGATGCAGCCGAAGATGGCGGAGAAGATCGAGAAGGACACCCGCAAGGAGTTCCCGAACGGCATCAACCCGCACGGCGCCGACGCGCTGCGCTTCACCATGGCCGCGCTGGCCGGCCCCGGCCGCGACATCAAGTTCGACCTCGCCCGCGCCGAGGGCTACAAGAATTTCTGCAACAAGCTGTGGAACGCGACGCGCTTCGCGCTGATGAACGTCGGCGACGCGACCTTCAACGGCAAGCCGCAGCCGCAGACCGATGCCGAACGCTGGATCCTGTCGCAGCTCGACCGGGTCAGCGCGGAAGCCGCGGAACACTTCGCCAGCTACCGCTTCGACCTGCTGGCGCAATGCCTGTACGAATTCGCCTGGAACCAGTTCTGCGACTGGTTCGTGGAGCTGGCCAAGCCGGCATTGAACGGTGACGACGACGCGGCCGCGGACAGCACCCGCCACACCCTGCTGTACGTGCTGGACGCGCTGCTGCGCCTGCTGCACCCGCTGATCCCGTTCGTCAGCGAGGAGCTGTGGCAGTCGGTGGCGCCGAAGCTCGGCAAGTCCGGCAGCCTGATGCTGCAGCCGTACCCGCAGGCCGGCGACATCGACACCACCGCGTTCGCGCAGGCCGATGCCGACATCGAATGGCTGAAGGCGATGGCCAGCGCGGTGCGCCGCATCCGCAGCGAACTGGGCGTGTCGCCGGCCAGGCAGCTGGCCCTGCTGGCGCGCGGCGGCGGCGCCGACGATGCCTCGCGCCTGCAGCGTTTCGATGCCTCGCTGCGCTTCCTGTGCAGGCTGGAGCGGATCGAAATGATCGCCGGCGAACCGCCCGCGGCCGCACCGGCCGTGGTCGGCGAGCTGCAGCTGTTCGTGCCGCTGGAAGGCCTGGTGGACATGGACGACGAGCGCGCACGGCTGGACAAGGAAATCGCTAAGATCGCCGCGGAAAAGGACAAGAGCGAAGCCAAGCTGGCCAGGTTCGGCGCCGGCGTGCCGGCCGCGGTGGTGGAGCAGGAGCGGGCGCGCCTGGCCGACTGGGCCGGCAAGCTTGACGCGCTCTCCGCGCAACGGAGTAGGCTGGGCTAGCACCAGCGCCCCGGGGCCACCGCGCCGGGGCGACGCACACGCCAGCGAGGGCATCCACAGATGGCCAGCCAGACCCCGGGCAGCGGCGCGCCCATCACCACCGATCCCTACCGCCAGCTGCTGGACGAAGTGGGCGCGTTCGTCTACACCACCGATCTCGACGGCCGCTACACCTACGCCAACCAGCTGGTGCTGGACCTGCTGGGCGGTCACCCGCTTGATGCCGTCCTGGGCAAGTCGTTCACCGACTTCGTCGACATCGGCGAAGCCGGCGACACCTTGCGCAAGACCGATCGGCGCGTGCTGGAGCTGGGCGAAACCATCGCCCGCGAGGAAACCAACCACATCCACGCCACCGGCGAATCGCGCAGCTACTGGTCGATCAAGAAACCGCTGCGAGACGCCAGCGGCGCCATCGTCGGGATGCTCGGGATTTCCCACGACATCACCGAGAAGAAGCGGCTGGAGGACCGGGTGCGCCAGCAGAAGGAGCTGCTGGATACGGTGCTCGACAACATCGACGGCCTGGTCTACGTCAAAGGGGCCGATCGCCGCTTCCGCTATGCCAACCGGCACCTGGCCGATGTGTTCGGCCGGCCGGTGGAGCAGATCGTCGGCAGGCTGGACAGCGAGCTGATGCCGCGCGAGGCCGCCGATGCGTTCTGGGAAAAGGACCTCCGCATGCTGGCCACCGGCGAGCGCTACGCCGGAGAGGAATCCCTGGTCGATTCCGAAGGCCGCCTGCGCCACTACTGGAGCGTGGTGGTGCCGTGGCCGGACTTCAACGGCAGCCCCGCGCTGATCGGCCTGGTCACCGACATCACCGAACTGCACGCGCTGAAGGAAGAACTGCAGCGGCAGGTGCGCACCGACAGCCTGACCGGGCTGGCCAACCGGCGCAGTTTCCAGGAGCGCGCGGAAAGCGAATTCGCCCGCAGCCGCCGACACGGCACGCCGTTGAGCCTGGTCGCCATCGACATCGATCATTTCAAGCGGGTCAACGACGACTACGGCCACGCCGTCGGCGACCACGTCCTGCAGGACTTCGCGGCCTGCTGCCAGCACGCGCTGCGCGAGGAAGACCTGTGCGCGCGCACCGGCGGCGAGGAATTCTGCATCCTGCTGCCGGACACCGACGCGGATGCCGCCCGCGTGATTGCCGAACGCATCCGGCTGATGACCGCCAGCTGCCGGCCCTGCCCCGAGCATCCCGCGCTCACGATCACCGCCAGCTTCGGCGTTGCCTGCGTCGAACCGTCGGATCCCAGCTTCGACACCCTGTTCTCGCGCGCGGATCGGGCGCTGTACACCGCCAAGCAGCAGGGTCGGGACCGCACCTGCGTGCTGCACACGGAATCCGCGGAGCCGGCCGCGCCACACACCGCATCGACGCGGCACGCGGCCCAGGACTGAGAAAGCGCCGGCTGTGGCTGTCGTCGACACTTTGCGGATCCCTGATGACACATCAAAGCGTCACGGAGGGTGTCGCAACCCGGCTCCGGCATCGCAAAACCAGACGGCGGCTCGCCGCGGATGGCGGCCTGCAGACACAAAAAACCCCGCGGATTCGCGGGGTTAGTCGGGACGCGTCGTTGGTGGCTATGGGTGGACTCGAACCACATTATGAGAACGAGGAATCCGAAATACCTCTAGGAACCACAATAGACGTTGCTTCCGAAATGGCAGGCGCCAAAGTGGCCAAAAATCAACACTTTAAATCAATTAAATCAATAGCTTGGAGCGTTTCACTCATTTTACGAACCTAAGGGTCCGCTCTCGCCCGAAACCGGCACTAAGTACAGCAAGGTTACTTAAGGTCGTAAAAAATCTGGCGCGTCCACTTGCGACCCCTATGACCCCGACACTAGCGTTGGATCATGGACGGAAGCCACTTCGATCTGGACCCTTTTTCCGAGCTCGACGGGAGCCGCGTTCCCGAATCGTGGTGGCCAGACCTCAGTCGATCCTTGCTCGAGCTTGGGGACGCGACTTCGGCGATTGACCGGCCTACTCTGACGCCGCTCACCTGCTACCTGGCCCGCAACCAGCGAGTCCTTAGAACTCAAGCCGCTGTCCACGCTCCTGTCACGCCGCCCACGGAAATCCATGGCCTCCACCCGGGGAGTGCAACGCTTTTTCGGTTTCAGCATGGCCGGTCTACCGGGCTGGAACTACTCACCAACATTGGGCTTTGCGCTCTTCTCGAAGCAAGGAGTTCCGGGAGCTCGCATCCGAGACAGCTCCTCTCGATCGTTCGTGGGGCAATGGGCGGTGCAAACTCGACGCTGACGGGGGTTCTGGGCGCCATCTCCACAATCCCCGAACTCGTTCGTGTGGTTAACACCGACGAACTAGTAAGGAGTGCGCTCCCACCGCACTTCACGCAGCTCTGGAAGGCTTGGCTGGGTGACACCCTTTTACGCTGGATGCATTCGCATGCGTCCCAAGTACGGAGATCGCTGGAACCTAGTGTCCTCTCCCCGCAGCTGGACGATCCCATCCTTCACGTTTCGGTGGATGGGCGAAGCCAGGAATTCGGGCCCTCGCTCATCTGCAATAACGTCCCACCCTCGGAGCTATTGCCTGAGGGCATGACAACTACGCGGGCCGGGCGCGCAGCGTCCGATCTTCTGGAGCGGGCAAGTGCGGGCGACCCGCTTGCCGCTCCTGAGCAACGACTCCCCGGGGCTTTAGACGAGCGTCTGTGTCGCGCTGCCGCGCGCGAGGCCAGCGTGCATCTGGAGGATCCAGCTCGTTCGGAACCCTACGCTGCGTTGGCGCTGGTACTGGCCGGCGCCATTCGGGAGATCGACCTACCGATCGTTGTTTGGGGTGCATCCCATTCCGCCCGGCCGCTTGCAATTGATCCCACTGATCCGGTGCTTTACAGGCGGTTGAAGCGACCGGCGAATGCAGTTGTACCCCCCAAGCATCTCTCCACCGACTGGCTGATGCCTAGCGCTGAGGTCGTGGCATGGCCCCTGCCAAATTCGGTGCATCAGGCCCTGCTCGCCTTGGCTGGTGGAAATCCAATTCGGGACCAAGGGGTACTTCCCATGCTGGCGGCATCCCCCTTCTCCCCGTATCGCATGCGGGACGTGATCGCACGACTGGTGCCAGAAGCCAAAGTCGGGGCCCTCGCTCCGCGCTTGGCACTCGCCTCAGAAATTTCCAGCGAACTGGGTACAGAAGTCGCTCAGCTCGCGATGGCGGATACCTTCGGCATCTCCTCGATTCCCGCGTACTACTCGGCCATGCCCGAGGCGGAATTGGCTAGCTTCATCGCTGGTATCCAATCACGACGGTTCGCCGAGCACGTCAAGGTACCTACAGAGCGCAATGGATATGTCGGCTCTCGGCTGGTCCTAACCGATTACGCCGCACGGCAATGGCCGACTTTGCTTGGGAAGGCACTCAAAGACACCTCCAGGCAGTCCCAGAGCTGCACTGAGGCGTGGAGCGCTCACCGCAACCACCTCGTCGCAGCGCTGTGTTGCGCTACTGGCCACCGACCCGAGGATGCATTGGGACGCATCCACCTGTGGGACGTCATCCCCGAGTACGGCTTGGTGGTGCTCCAAGACAAGCAGGTGGACGCCTTGCGCTCGACCCGCATCGCGGCGACAGGGCGGTTATGGCTATCGGATCTACGGCGCTATTTGGATCGCTTGCGCGAGATTGCCTCCAGGCATGCAGAGGAACCTGCTGGCAGGCTGGCCAGCGCGATTCTCGGTAACGACGCTCCCTTGTTTAGCTTGCCCTCGGCGAGCGGCGGCATCGCACACATGACGGCCGCCACACTGCGCGAAGGGATGCCTGCAGAGCTCGCGTGCGTCGACAACTTCTTTCGGCACCGACTTAACCAGAAACTGTTGGAGCGTCGGGTGGATCCAGAGCTTCGGCACGCGCAACTGGGATGGGTCGTTTCGCCAGCCCATTTCCACAGCGACCTGTCGCCACGTGCTCCGATGGAACTTGGACACGACCTTGCGTCGGTTATCGACGACATCCTGACGAGGGAAGGATGGTACCGACCGTCCGCTCGCAGAACGCGTTGGACGTGGGAGGGCGTCCCAATGCCATCCCCCGTGGATTGGGATGCAGCGTTTGCCTCAGAAAAGCGTCGCCACGAGGAAGCGCTTAAGCAGGTCAAGCTAGATCTGCAGAAGCGATGGAGAGATCTGGAAGGTCCCGTCCTCACCAGGCTCGCGGACGCATTTCAGGAGTTCTGCCCCCTTCTCCGGGTGGATCTCGAAAAGAAGTGCCTTGTGCTCCGCCATGGCGGGCTCGGACGGGTGGAACTCAACGGAGATCACCACGCCCTAATCTGTGATCGCGTACGGTTGGGCGATCAGGAATTGTCCAGCGGTTTGGAAGCGGCTACAGCCCGAATCTTGCTCTATCGCCTAGTGCGACGTGCCCGGGACAAGGGCATCGTCCAAGGGCCGATTCCGGGGCGGCCATACTTAAGCGTAACGTCCGAGCCATCGCCCTTCGTTCCGGGGCTGGGGGCCGCTATACGGCATGCCCACGCGGTCCGCCACGACATCGAGGAAAGAGCCACCCAGCGGCAAGTTCGGGATCTGGGTCAGCTCACTGTCTGGTCGATCATGGCGTTTTCGATGTATCGACGTATGCCTTGGGCGAGGGCTGCAACCCACGCAGCCCGAACTGCGATGCGCGCAAAACGGAGGGGGCATATTCTCAGGATAGATGCGCGTATCGATGGCAGAAGCGTGCACATGGTCTTCTCGGGCGGCCCTGCGATTCTGCTGGCTCGCCGAAAAAAGCACGCCCCAACCTCTCCGGCACCGTCGCGGGAGGCACTGGAGGACTGGGCAGCCAAACACCTCTGTGGGCGGGTTGCATGGGGAGAGTCCTGCGAGGCCTCCGGTCGCATCGAGAGTTCGCTCGCTGCTGCAGCTAAGGTCGAGCTGTCGGGCATCGAGCGCCTGCTCATGCAGATGGGTACGGAAACCGCTGCTGAGTCACCGATCCGCTGCATCGCGAAGGACGATCGCTGGCCGATCCAGGCTTCGGACGGCGCCTCTGAACCGCCCGACGAAGGCCACACCGAGCCTCCCCTCCTGGAAGCCAGTCATTCCGGATTCGCCACAGGGCCAAGTCGGAAGGATTACGAAGAATTGATGGCCACCCTGAACAAACGGGTGTTCGCGAAACGGCGCGCGGGCAAAACGAAGGGTAAGCGGAAAGAGGCATCGGATGGCCAACATGGCTGGCATGGAGCTCTTCGCCATGAGCTCGAGGTTCTGCGGGATCGCATACACGTCGATCCCAACATGGCGTTGCTGGTTTCGTATGTCCTTGATCACCTCCGCTACGGCAGCGAGGATGGCCATCGTCTGTCGCAGAACTCGTTGCGGCGCGAGGTCTCGCAGATCGGCTGGCCGCTGATTTGCTTGGCTGAAGGACGAGAAATCCAGAGCATGCCCGCGGAAGGGTTGCGCAACTTGTACTTGGCGGTTCTCCTCTCTAAGACGACGCAGGGCAGACCCTACGTAGTGGAGGAACTCCGCAGGCTCCATCGCTTCTTGATGCGGTTGCATTCGCGACCTGCTCTCGACTGGGGGGAGCTTTCCCTCCTGGCCGGAAAGCGGCAACTTGGCATTGAGCCCGGATTGCTAACGGCAGCAGAGGTGCACGCGGTGGAAGCAGAGCTGCAAGTGGACTATCGGAACGAAATGGAGCGGGACGATGCCAGTCCAGACTTCCTGCGCCTCACGCAACTTCGGCGAATCTACTTTCTCGTCATGGAAGCCTCGGGCATCCGTCCCGGCTCAGCCTACGGATTGACGTTGGGAGACGTTCACTTCCTGGGCGATGGAGGTGACTTCGTGCACCTTCGAAAAGGAGAGTACGGGGAAGTGAAGACTCACACCTCCTTGGGATTTGTACGCCTTGAGGGTGACCTATGGAACCAGCACAGAAAATGGGTCGAGGGGTGGATTAAGAACCAGGCAACGATTCATCCTGAGACCTGGCGGGAGCTCCCGCTGTTTGGAGCCAAGCCAGGCCTTCGAATCCGGGTTCAGGAGCAACACCTCAGCAGTCGAGTCAACAGCCTGTTGAAGTGGGCTACCGGGGATCGAAAGGCCAGCTGCTACTGGTTACGAAAGTCCAGGATCTCGCAGCGCTACGAATCCCTTGCATCGAACCAGAAAAAAACTGCCAGGGACGTCTACCGAGCCATGGCTGCATCCGGGCATGCTTGGATCCAGACTCCGATTCAACGCTACAACAACGATCCCTCCAGCCTAATGGTTGTGGATCTTGAGATCAGCCGAGAAGCGCCTCGTGCGCACCTGTTGGCACTTTCAGGATTGGATCCCGGACCTGTGGACGCCGCATGGCATCGTGCGGGCGAAAGAGTAGGCGCGAGACTAGAAGTCGTCCTGGATCGCATCGACGCTAGATTTGTCGATGTCCCAAGTGAGCACCGGGTGCCGGCCCCTGCACTCCACCGCTTTAATCCGCTCAAACCCGTGCACGTGGACAATTTCGCGCGCGCTATGCAACGGCACAAGAACGTAGCTGAAGCATCCTTGGCGGCCGGCATCACCTCGCAACAAGCAGCTCATCTCGGGCAAGCTGCTGAGCGGCTGCTCGGCCAACGCGGTTGCGCTCCATGGCGACTGGAAGGGCTCGATGCAGTTCGCTACGTCCTGCCTGCGCCTAGAAAAATCGCCGGTACAGAAAAGTGGTTCGCCCTGATGGATGAGGAGCCTTCGGATGATCTCAGGTGCCTTGCCGCGTCCTGGGCCAATCAACCCCATTCGGAGCGATTGCACGGCAAAGGCACGGTGATGCAAGTCGAGTCCAGGCTACTGCCAGCCCTTATGGAGCTACTGGAGCGCACCCAACTCAATGTAAACGTGTGCACCAAAGATGGACGCCATTTGCTTAAAGCCGCCTCGAACGTCAAGTACAAAAAGGGGCATGCGCCTGCCTTGGCTTGGGTGTTTTCGATTATCTGGCTCTACGCGCCGCCTCCGCTCGCAGGCTCTTAAAGACCCAGCTGCACATCCAGCTGTCCGTTCGGAAGTGCACGGAAGTTTGCCTTGCCCAAAAAAATCGCTGGGCCGACATAAGAGGCTGTATTTTTTAAGACCAACTCAAATAGTTCGTCGATACTTCTCGGATAGTCAGATATAGGGAGCTCGAGGGTCGACCTGTCGGAGAGCATCAGGACGTTTGCATCCAGCTTGGGCTTGCAAACGCCGACTAGAGATGCTCTGAGAAATCTGTTGTTGGAACCATCAGGGCCCGGCTCGGTGAAGGCCGATGGCTTAAGTTGCGGCAAGTCCACTGCTACGCCCTGCACAAAAATCGATGCGATTAATCCGCTTTTTTCGTGGGTCGTGGATAGGGCGCGCAGCACCTCCACGCAGTTCGGATTGGATGCAGCCTGAGCCAGCCGCAACGGCGGGCTCCGCTGCGAGTTCTGCTCTATCTCCACGGCCGTCTTAACAAGCGCACCCGCGAATTCCCCCGCAAAGCCGATAAGCTGATCGTTATCGATTATTGCAAGATGCACGGAGCCGCCCCACAAAATAGGGCTACCCAGTCGCGCACCATAGCTTTTCGCAAACGCGCGAAGGACGCGCGGAATATCGCCCAGCTTCTCCATCGCGTCCTTATCGAGCTCGATCGGACTTCCCGGGCTTTCTTCTCGTGCGAACTGCAATCTAATAAATCTCGAAAGGTCAATTTCCTTCATTTCCACTCCAAAGGATTCGTTAATTTGGGATCGGCAAAGCGAGCCGATAGGACGCTGGGCGTCTCGACTGAGGAGTGCAATTTGGGCCTGCGCCGACAGAACTCTCGTTTGGCGGTCTACCCGCGCCACCCGAACGAACGCGGATGCATTCGTACGGACGAGCCATCGAAGGCATGGAGGCGATACGTACTTGATGCGCCCGAGGCAGTGGTAGCGGGCCAACTAAAAAAGGTAAATGCGCGTTGGCTGCGCTGACGCGGCTCGCTTGGCCAAAGCGCTTTGAGCGCCAAATTAGTCTGACACTGCTTTTCAGCAGTAGAGACCCCGCACGAAAGGGGTCGAAATAGTGAATCGCGCTTACCCTGCGACGTGAGGTCCGGATGGCCGGTCGTCGATCTAGTCGACGCAGCGAGTTTCCGCAATTCACCATAAATAGTCAAGTAGACAAACTCGCCAGAAATGATCATCTATTTCTTGAGCTTGGACATCCCAACCCAGGCCAAAAGCTCACCAGCAGCGGCAGGCAATCGCTCCCGGTTGTGAGCGTAGTGGTTGTCGTGCACGCGAAGCAGCTGCTCGGACAACGTCGTGCCAAAGCTTTTAAGCGTACTGGAGGGATGGCGGATCACAAGTCGCCTCTCATGCGTGCACAGCCGCACCAGACATGCTCGATTACATCGAAGGTCTACAGCCCAGTTCGCCAGCTTGTTCACTTAGCGACATGCCACGGTTAAAGTGCGGGCGGCGATCCACGCAAAGTAGCGACCAGGGTGTCTTCGGCACCCTGATCGGCCGACATCACACAATGGCATCAACTGCAAGCAGGAGTGCTGACGATGGAAGAGCTCCGTCAGGCAATCGGCTTAGTGAACCAAGCACGGCAAGCGCATCTTGAGGCTTGCGCGATCGCATGGGCCGCGCTGAAAAGGGCTGATCAGTCTCTCGCCGACGAAATTCTCTCGCGTTGGTCTGGTGAAGATGTTGCGGCGCAATGGCTTTGTCGCGCCAAGGGCGACGACCCTTCACCTGCAGACTTGGTGCTCGCCGGCAGGTCAGACTCGGTGCGAGACATGATCCTTCGCGCGAAGCATGGCTTCAGTGGATGAAGACTAATCCTGTTGAGCACTTGCCTTGAACAGCCACGTTTGACTTTGGCGTTGAACGTGGTTCAAGAAGCCAGCACCATGTCAACCGCGGCAAAGAAGCTGTCTGATTGGACTCGCGCCAAGTAACAGGCGCGTCAGAGGGGAAATTTGTGCCGACGTGGAAGCCGTCCAAGCTGAGGAAGTTTCTGTTCAAAGGTACGGGATGGAGCTTTGCGTCCGACAGCGACAGCTTCTCGCTTTCCATTCGAGGCCAAGCGACGATCAATGCTCCGCTGATCCACATTCGGGCATTCGCTTACCGCCGCATGAGTAGCGTGCCCGCGAACGGGGAATGCAAATTTGTCTTGTTCGGCGAGAAGGTTGATAGACCGCTTTGTGGGCTTAATCCGAGCCAAGGCGATGAGCTCAGGGATTTCCTGGCCCAGTGCATAGCTAGCTGTCTGATTTCGCATGCCCAAAGGGGCAAATCACTTCTGGACGCATGGAAACATTCCGTTGACCAGCGCTTACAGCATGATGGCTACGTTGACACCCCTGTCTTGCGGCTGCTTTACGAAACGATCCCAAGCCCACGGGTTGTTGGGCTGAATGACTGGAATGCCCTGTTTGGGCACCCTCACTTTCTTCAGGTCAGAAACACGAAGATTAGTGATTTTCCTGCTCTGCGTATTGCTCCTGACGCTTACCTGCGAGAGAAGGTCGAGGGGCACAACCAGAAAATTTTCGATCGACAGCTGGAGCAATGGGCTAAGGGAATTCGACAACATCTGAGTCGCCAGGGCTGGATCGGGTACAGAGCAGCAGCGAAGCTTTGTACAAGCGAATGGTCCCCACCCGAAATGCCCGGGAAGGAGTGGGAGAGCGCGGTCAACGAAGAGTTCCAGCCCAGTCCACAACGATGGGTAGAACGTCAGGTTGCTGCGCATAACAAGTCTCACGAAGAGGCTCAGCTGGTTGCGTGCCGACCATTCTTTGATCGAGTGGAGTCAAACCCTCTGACGGAGGAACAATCCCGTGCCGTCATCTGCATGGACGATGAGCTGCTGGTGGTGGCAGCTGCTGGTTCGGGCAAGTCCTCGACCATCGTGGCCAAGGCGGGATATGCACTTGAGCAGAGACTGTGCGCACCGGAAGAAATACTGCTGCTTGCATTCAATACCGCAGCGGCGGAAGAGCTGAGACAGCGCATCGCAAAGCGACTCGCCCATCTCCCTGGCGCGGATCGTATTGTTGCCAAGACCTTTCATGCTTTTGGATTAGAGGTGATCGGCGAAGGTACAGGCGCAATGCCAACCCCGGCGGGGTGGTTGGATCACGGTCAAGACGTTTCTTTTATCGGCAAGCTCGTAGACGAGCTGTGCGCTGAGAGCTCAGATTTTTCTGGCGACTACAATTTGTTCCGCCTTGTCTTTGCCAGAGGCTTGGGGCGCTGGGATACGGAAGAGGAGCCGGAAGATTACGACCCCGATAGTCGCCGAAAGCGTGGCTTTAGAACCATGCGCAACGAAATCGTGAAGAGCAAGGGGGAGCGGCTGATCGCAGATTGGCTATTCCTGCATGGAGTGAACTACGAGTACGAACGGCCCTACGAAATCGACACACGAACGCCGAATAAGCGGCAGTATCGGCCGGACTTCTACTACCCCGACATCGGCTTGTACCACGAGCATCTGGCACTCGACGCCAAGGGTGAACCGCCGGCCAGTTTCAAAGGCTACGCAGAGGCGGTGGCGTGGAAGCGCGCCACACATCGAGATCACAATACCGAGTTGTTCGAAACGACTTCGCATGACCTGCGAACCGGCAGAGCCTTGGCCACCTTGAAGGCCAAGCTGGAAGAGAAGGGACTCCTGCTCACGCTCGATCCCAACCGTGAAATTCCAGGCCGCAATCCGGACTCACCACAATCCATTGCTAAGCTGTTGCGAACCTTCCAACAGCACATGAAAGGCTCACGACAGACCATAACTGCTGCACGAGAGCGGATTGCGAAAATGCAGGATGTTTTCGTGCCCCGAATGGATCTTTTCCTCAGCCTGTACGAGAGGGTCTCTGATCGATGGGAGCGGAGACTGCAGGCCGGAGGGTTTGTCGATTTCGACGACATGTTGAACCGATCGGCGGATCTCATTGAGGCCGGACAATACAAAAGCAAGGCCAAGATGATCTTGGCCGACGAGTTCCAAGATAGCTCTCGGGCCCGGATGCGCTTGGTCCAGGCAGTGATCGACACAACGGGCGCCCAGTTGACAGCGGTGGGCGATGACTGGCAAGGGATCTACCGCTTTGCAGGCGCGGATATTGCCATCATGAGCCATTTCCAGCGACGCTACCCCAACGCCAACATTCGCTATCTAAGCCAGACTTTTCGGTGCCCCGGGGATCTGTGCGAAGTCAGTTCTCGGTTTGTATCGAAGAACCCGATGCAGATCCCCAAGGAAGTACGGACGTCCAACCCTCGCCTTCGCTCTTCCATCAAGGTGTTCGCTCTTCCTGATGTGAAAGACATCCCAGGCAAGATCGGGCAACAGCTAGAAACCATACACGACCAGTTGCCAGATGCCGCTCCCGGCCAGCGCCTGAAAGTCTTAATCCTTGGACGCTACAATAAGGATCGACCGGCTCAGTTCACGGCATGGCGGCAACGCCTAGGCGCACGCATAGCTCTTGAGTTCCTCACAGTCCACAAGGCAAAAGGACTTGAGGCCGACGTAGTGTTTGTCCTGAATGTCACGCGGGGCCGCCACGGATTTCCAAGCGAAGTGGAGGACGACCCGATTCTACAAATGGCAATGCCAGAACCTGAGGCATTTCCATTCGGTGAGGAGCGAAGGTTGTTCTATGTGGCGCTGACGCGCGCCAAACGTACAGTGGTGCTGTATACGGCATCTGAGCAACCGTCCGAGTTTATCGTTGAGCTGCAGAACGACTACGGCGTGGAGATTTTGAGAGCGCAAGGTGTGCCGGCGAAGCCCTGCCCCACCTGTGGGAAGGGAGTTGTCGTTGAGCGAGTCAACGCAAAGACTAATGTAGTGTTTGAAGGATGCAGTCGATTTCCCGCCTGCCCGCCTCTTCGACGGCAATCTGGCGTCATGAATTCATGACATCAAGGTGATCCGAAGCGCCGTCGTTACGGCTCTCCAAATTGGCCTCGGCCATCTTGTAGTAGCGACAATGCTCCTACAAGACAACGCCGCCCCATAGGGCGGCGCTGACTGTGGTGCACTTCGTGCGGGCTGTTACTCCCGTAGCCCCCTTCACGGCGCACTCCGTGCTGACAGAATGCGTTGCCCGATCTGATTGACTTCAGGGTGCGATAGCGTGACCACGGGCCCATCATGAGCTAAAGGGCTTGCGCTTGGCGATAGGGGACTAGCGCGTGAGCGCGTAGGAATTTTCCGAGACCTTAACCGCTATCTGCACCGACGAACCCGAGGGGAGACCGATACTGAGATTGTCGTCCGCGAGCCAGTAGTCCGCGGTTCGGAATGTCGTGAATACTCAGATATGCGGCGATGATTGACCTATCCTCAACTGGTCGCTTTCGGCCAGAAGCGGACATTCTGTCTGTTGTCTCCGCACCAACTCATTCCTTGGGCGCTTTGATTGTGTGTTAGCGCAAAACAGGTAGCGATCCAACCGCGGCGCGCAACTCATCAAACACCACCCGAACCCTGCCTGATACGGGCCCGCGCTGAGGCCGGTAGACGTACAACCCCCATGCAGGAGGTCCCTCCTGCTCCAGTACCTGCACGAGCTTTCCGCTGGCGATGTAGGGAGCCGCCATGTAGTCGGCCAGTTGAGCGAAGGCAATGCCGGCCAACGCCGCCCCCATTTCCATATCGGCGTTATCTGCGATGAAGGCCGGCGAAGTGGGCGTCCACTGGTGTCCCGCCTTGAAGTGCCAAGGCCAAGGGCGGCCGGTATTGATATCCACGGCAGCTGTAACCGGCAACCTTGCTAGCGATTCGATCCCTTCAGGTACGCCCACTTTCTTGATCAGGCGCGGAGCCGCAACGATCGGAAGCCGCATGTCGGCCGCCTTTCGCGCAACGAAGCGGCTGTCGCGCATGAATCCGACCCTGATCCCGACGTCGATTCCTTCGTCAACGGGGTTGCTGACGCGATCGGATAGGCGCACGTCCAGCGTGATGCCGGGATGGCGCGCGGCAACGCGCTCCAATGCGGGTAGAACTGCCCTGGTGCCGAGGCTGTGTGGCGCGGTGATCCGAACCGTGCCCGACAGGGAAGCCTGCTGATCCGCACCAGGTATCCGCCACAGGTCTTCGAAGCGCTCCAGGGCAGGACGCACCTGTTCCAGCAAGCCCTCGCCAAAAGCCGTGATGCGCACCTGCCGTGTGGTTCGATGGAACAATACCTCGCCGTAATACTCCTCCAGGCGCTTGATAGCGCGTGTGACGCCTTGGGGCGATGTCCCCAGCCGTACAGCCGCATCACGAAAACTGCTGCTCTCTGCCGTCACTCGGAAGATACGTAGCAGCTCGAATTCCTTGTTCACAGTGCGTCTGCTCGGCCGGTTGCGATGTTCGACTTTATTCCATATTGAGGAATTATGAAATCGCAACAATTCCATATACATAGCCTGAGCGGGTTCCCAAACTTGTCCTCATTCCGGGATGCCCCGGATCCTCCCACACGCACACGGAATCCGAATGAACACTTCGAATCTGATTGCCGCCTACTACGACGCCTTCAATCGCGGCGACCGCGAGGCCATGTTGTCGATGCTGACCGATGACGTCGCCCACGACCTGAACCAAGGGGCGCGCGAAACCGGCCGCAATGCGTTCCGCGCCTTCCTGCAACGCATGGATCGCTGCTACGGAGAACAATTGCGCGACATCGTGGTGATGGTCAGCGCCGACGGCCTGCGCGCGGGCGCTGAGTACGTGGTGCACGGCGAATACAAGGTGACCGACGAGGGGCTGCCGGAAGCCGAAGGCCAGCGCTACGTGCTGCCGGGCGGCGCCTTCTTCGACGTCCGTGACGGCAAAATCGCGCGCGTCACCAACTACTACAACCTGGACGACTGGATCGCCCAGGTTGGCGGGAAGCGCTGACATGGCGGGTGACATTCGCGTGCTGGTCCGCCGCGGTGCCGACATGGTCGAGTGGTTCGACGACGTGGCACGCCTGCGCGCCGAGGTCTTCCGCGCTTTTCCCTACCTCTACGAGGGCGACGCCGAGTACGAGAAGCATTACCTCGCCACCTATTCCCGCTCGGCAGGCAGCGTGCTGGTGTTCGTGCTCGCCGGCGACACGGTGGTGGGGGCATCCACCGGATTGCCGCTAGGCGAAGCCGAACCGGCCTTCCAGGCGCCGTTCCTCGACCGAGGCATCCCGGTGGAGGAGGTGTTCTACTGCGGTGAATCCGTCCTGCTCCCGGCGTTCCGCGGACAGGGCCTTGGGCATCGCTTCTTCGATGAGCGTGAGGCGCATGCCCGTTCGCTGGGTGGCATCCGCTGGACCTCGTTCGCATCGGTGAATCGGGCAAGCGATGATCCACGGCGGCCGGCCGATTATCGCGGCAACGACGTGTTCTGGACCCGCCGTGGGTACACGCGGCAGCCGGACATGCAGGTAAGCCTGCCGTGGAAACAACTCGGCGAAGCGCAAGAATCCGAGCAGACGCTGACGATGTGGCTGCGTCCGCTGGAGGCCGGGCAATGAAGATCGCCGTCGCCAAGTACGCGGTTGGCAACCCCGCCGACTTCGAGGCTTTTGCCGCACGCCAGCGCCAGATTCTGAGAGAAGCATGCGGTGCCGGCGTCGAACTGGCCGTGCTGCCCGAATACCTGTCGCTCGAACTGGCGTCAACGTTCGCGCCCGAAATCAGCCGCGACTTGAACGCTTCGCTGGCCGCGCTGCAAACGCTGCAATCCGAGTGGCTGGCGCTGTACGCCGACCTGTCGCGCGAGCTGCGCCTGGTCATCCAGGCCGGCACGTTCCTGACCGAAGTCGCCCCGGGACGCTATCGCAACCGCGCGTGGTGGTTCGCCCCGGACGGCAAGCGCGGCTATCAGGACAAGCTGCAGTTGACCGGATTCGAGCGGGACGCTGGCCTCATCGAGGGCGGCGACGAACTCAAAGTCTTCGACTTGGCGGGCGTGCGCGCCGGCATCGCCGTCTGCTACGACAGCGAATTCCCCTTGCCCGTGCGCGCCCAACGCGAAGCCGGCGCCCGTCTGCTGTTGGTGCCGAGCTGCACGGACGCGCAGGCGGGCGCGACCCGGGTGCGCGTCGGCTGCATGGCGCGCGCACTGGAGAACCGGATGTTCGTAGCGCAGGCGGTAACCACCGGGACCGCCGACTGGAGTCCGGCTCTGGATACGAATACCGGCGAGGCCACGATCTACGCGCCGATGGACCACGGCTTTCCCGATGACGGCATCCTCGCGACGACCCGCGGCGGGCAAACGTGGGCGATCGCCGATCTCGACATCGACGCGCTCGAACGCCACCGCGCGCAGGCCCAGGTGGCCGTCGACCTCGATTGGGATGGCCAGAAGGCGCCGGCATTCCGGCAGGCCCGGCATTCGTGAGCGGCAATTCGTTTCACCCCGCACACCACCCCGAACCCGAAGCCGAATGCCCGCCGTCAGGTTCACTCCAACCCGAGGCATGACCATGACGAAACTTTCCGTACTCGCCCTGCTGTGCTCTTCGCGCCGACCACAACATCGGCTATCTCGACAAGGCCGAGCAGTGGATCCGCCTTGGACCCACGACTTTCGGCATTTTCGACGCCTTTCCTGATGACGCGGGCCGGGAAGCCCATCTCTCCGGCAAGGTTGCGGCGGCCTTGATGGCAAAGGCCGGGGAATTATTCTCCGAGCCGCCGACCATCGAGAAAGTAGAGGTGCTTGCGGCAAAGCTGCCCGGCTAGGCAACCCGGCAGGCGGAGACAGCCGAAACCGCCTTCGGGCGGTTTCGTTGGCTGCTGGCTCGAGAACAGGGGCCAGTGCCAATAAAACCAGCCCTTCGATGGGCGTCCCGACAGAATTGCAGAGGGCCACGACACATCGTCCGCTTTGGGTCGGAAGCAGCCGCCAAATCTATGAATTCAGCTGCGCATCCAGGTAGCTCCGCACGCTGACCAAGCCTGCAACGCCACCTTCCACCATCAGTTCGATCGCCGAACGTCCAGCAAACAGCGGCGCGTTGTTGGACGCCGTCACCCAGCCATCAGCGTTGCGCTCATCGGGGAAGATGGTGTGGAGTGCCTTGTAGATGCCGAGGACGTAGCTGATTCGGACGAGGACATCTCCGGACACTTCGGCATAGTCTCCACGTTGCCAAGCGTCGAGGGTGGTTCGGTCTCTGCAACCGAGGATCAAGACCTGCTGCTCGGGCGGTACCCGCCACTTCTCGCAGATGCGGAAAAACGTACGTAACCCGGGGCCCGCCATCTCTCGCTCGATCGTCATCCACCTGCCCCCGCTCCTCGCCTCGTTCGCCATACGGGCCAGTGCCCCGCCGCCATGCCGTTCCTCCGCGACGGATGTCTCGCGGGAGGCACGAAGGCACGGTTTTTGACACCACCCTGTAACTTACAGAATTTGCTGTAAACGCCTGTAATTCCGGACGCCCCCTTACAAATCAATCGGTTACAAACGTCCACATCTGGAATTCACAAGGCACCCGATCCACGTCTTGCCGCATCTCTGTAACTTACAGAAACAGCCGCCAAGTCCTGTAAAACGCCGCAAACTTGCGACCCCCATACGGTCAGAACTAGGCGTCACTTCACATATTGATCGCGTCCACCGCGGTGCGGTATCCCGTATGAGCCAACGAAGCCAACTCGGCACTTGCTTGCTCCGAGACAGGAAACGCATCTAGGCAGCGGCCAAGGATTTGGAGAACTTCGCCGACTTGGATGCCATGCAAGCGGCCTTTCATCGCAATACCCCATTTCTTCACTGCCAGACGATCACGCCGATGAGGCCTCTGGCCATCCAGAGCCTCTCACCCGTTCTGTCCCGACGATATCGTCTGCAGGTAACGCAGCGCTTTCCCGGCATCGCCATCCCGCACCGTTTCGAACAGGGTCCGATGATCGAGCACGTCGATCCGCGTAGCCGTCATGTGGACAGCTGCCAGTCCGGCGTCTGACTGCAGCCCCAACAGGGCTTCGAACACGTTGACGAACGGCCGAAACCGCTGCTGGATCGATTGATCATCTGGGCGTTGCTGCAGGGTGTCGAGATCTACGCGAAGCGCCTCCGCCAGCTCCGGCTCGGAGATCCCAAGTGCGCGTGCAAAGCGCGCCGGCGACAGGGCATCGGCGCCCTCATCCTTGAACACGCCTTCCGATGTTTGATCCTGATGCGTCATTGACCCCTCCATCGCATCGCACTGCGCTCACAGCAACACTCCCGACTCCTTGGATACCTTGGCCTTCCTGCAAGGCAGGGTCACCGCTCAGCCCTACGACAGGTTGCAGTGCATGATCGCGAAGTAAAAGTTGGTTCCCGGCGGGCAACCTGCAATGAGATCCAGCGCTGCTTGCGGGATCCAGCAGGTGATGCTCCGCGTGGCCGCACTGGATTCATCTCCGATGACGTCCAGCGTCATATGGTCCTTCCAATACTCAGGCACGTTGCTTTTGAAGGCACTCATCGCGTGCTCCTGCGTTCCGCTGACGGCCACAAAGAGGGTCTCCCCTTCGCCAGTAGCGCCATACGCGCAATAGGCGATGTGGTACTCAACTGGACGATGGCCCTGCTCGGGATTTTGCCCGGATACTCCCTCCGGTGCCCCTGAGCCCACCCCACCCTGCGCTCGAGTGTCTGCCTGCATTGCACTACTCCTTGATCGCCAGATTGGTCCGTTGTGGCGACAGGCCCATGCTCCGCGCATAGGCCACTGCCACCTGCTCAGATGGGAACCGCAGTGGTCGCGGGGTGTTCCAGCCATCCGGACGGATGAGGTTGGACGCAGGCAGGGGCTCATCCCGCAGCACCTTGGTGAATCCCCGCCCCCGGACCACAAGTACCCACGAGGACGCCCTGCCATCGAACACCTGGACGGGCTCGATGACCCTGACCAACCCGAACAACCGGGCGATCTGCAGTGGGAACAGGGAGATCAATCCGTATCGCATCGGCACACCTTCTTAAGGCTCGGGAGCAAGGATCGCCGGAAGGTGTCTCGCCAGCTGCGACCGAATCCATGCGATTGAACACACTTGAAACTTCGGCAGCTGGGGTGAACCGCCCACCGTCCACCGCACTTTGAGCCGCACATTCACGAATCCATCGTGACGGGTGGGATCACAAGGGAATTGAGGTGGGACAGCAGTTCTGTGTTCTGTCGAACGAGTGTTTCAAGCTGCCCGCTCATGTGGGCGCACTCCTCTCTGGCTCGAGCTGCCTCCATGAGCGCTTTGTCCCGATCCGCCAAGTGCTGTGCTTGTTGCAGTTCGCTGTGCGCCAGGCGAGCCATCAACTGCTGCGTCTGCGTAGAGACCGCACCCAACCTTTCTTCCGCCTCTCGAAGCGCCCTGCGGACTTCGGCCATGTCGGCCGTCTGACCATCGTAGGCATCGATGACTTGTTGCAGATGCTGCTCAGCTTGGGAGCGCTCATCTGCCCAGGCAACCTGTGCGTTTCGCAGGGCCTCGCCAGCGATCTCGACTGCACTGTTCCAGACAGAGGTCAACGCTGCGTTGGACATTTGCAGCACGGGCTCTGGCAGCGGCACGACGGCGACCGCGGGAGGCTGTTGGCGCTCCCGTCGCCACTCTCGCATCACGGCGCTTGCCGCGTTCATATCCACCTGGGCGGCATGACGGACCGCTGCGACGCTCGGAAACTTGCCACTGCGAGCGTAGAGCTCTGTTGCCGCAGCAATGATGCGGGATCGGGCGTCTCGACCGTCGCCCGCTATCTGGGTCTGGATCATAAGAAGATTCTTCTTGTAATGGCCGGGTTGACCAATGAATTGACCGGTTAGCGCGGTCTGACTGCGTGCGACGTGGCGCTATCTGCGAAAGGTCAACACGTTGTCGCCATTGGGCTTAGACGGCGACCACGGCCGATGCGGATGGCGTCCATGCAAGCGCAGGTCGTTCTCAGCACTGGCCTGGTCGTACGCCCGAACCAGGCTTCCAACCGCCATCAGCGGCTTGCCTCCCAGGCGCTTCCACTGGCCGGACAACAGTGATCGCATCGCAACCGCCCCGTCAGGCCAGTCACATCCCAGACGCTCCAGCGCGCCATGCAGCTGCGCGAGCCCCACCAGCTCATGGCCCAAGGCATACAGGTGGGCACCCCCCTCCGCGTAGCACCACAGCTTGCCCACGTCATGGGTGAGAGCGTGAGCGATCCCCACGTCTCGTTCCATGCCAGTCAATCGCGGCGTGTCCCGGACGTTCTCTGCCATCTCGATGGAGTGCACCGCCAAACCACCGGTATACGCATGGTGATGCGCCTTCGACGCCTGGCACTGCCAGAAGTTTCGGTACACAGCCGGCATGGAAAACACGTTGCTGAGAAAGCGCCTCAACGGCTCGGATTCACAGGCATCCACCACATCACGGCAGCGGAACACGATGTCGTCGCGCTTGCCGAACTGGTCCGGAATCAGGTTGAACACATCCAGCTCCGGCCTCGGCTGGATGCGGGTCACCACATGCGTTTCGCCCTCCGAGGTTTCCAGCGGCATTGCGCAAACCTCGGCCTTCAGTACCCGCTCGGTATCCTGGGCCATCGACGGCAGCCAGGACCACGCATCCATCTGACCGGTTTCCTGCAGGATCCTAAGGTGGCTTGCCCCCGAGTCGAAGGTGTGAACCTGCTCGACAATGGCGTTGATCAGGATCGTGCGGACATAGGGAATCTCGACTTCCATTTCGTACTCCTTGGATTAGGCAGCCTTCGAGGCGAGCAACTGATTCAGGGCACTGCGGAGCTGTTCAGCGGACATAGCCGACAGCTGTTCGGGCGTAATCGACTGGAGCTCAGCAGGCGGCTTCTGTCCGTGGGCACTGAGCAGCCCGGCGATCGCCAGCCCATCCTGACGCGCGAGGTTGGGGACGAAGCGCGAGTACACCGTGAACAACATCTGCGTATTGCTGTGCCCCATGAGTCGGGCGATCCACTCCGGACTCTCGCCCGAAGCCAGCATCAACGTCGCCGTGGTGTGCCGCGTCTGGTAGGGACGACGCTTCTCCAATCCCAGGAAGCGCAGCAGCGGATACCAGATCCGGTTTGCGAAGTTGTGCGCATCGATCGGATTGCCTTCCCGACTGCAGAACACGTATTCCACATCCGGATCCCGCTTCTCCCACTGCCGCTCCAACGCCTCCCTGACCATCGGCAGCATCGGGATGTCCCGGATCGAGCTTTCGGTCTTGGCGTTCTCTTCGGATTCGCCTGCCGAGAACACCTCCCGGATCCGGATCAGTCCTTGCTCGAAGTCGACGTACTTCCACTTCAGTCCGTTGATTTCGCCGGTACGCATACCCGTGAAGAACCGACAGGTAACGTAGTTCCGATAGTCAGGACGGATGGTGTTGCGGACCATCTCCACCTCCGCGAGCGAGAACGGCTTGACGTCGGAGCGCCTCCCCTTCAGCCGTTTCACCCCCTTGAAGATGTCCGGCATCCCGAAGCGTTCGCTGGCTTCCGTCATGCACTGGCGCAGGAGACCCATCGTGCGGTTCACGGTCGTCGGCGACAGCTTCGGACTGGAACGACCAGGAAGATCAGCCAACCTGGCGCGGAAGCTCAGTACATCTGCCTTGGTGATCGAATCGATCCGCCGGCTCCCGAACTCCGCCAACAGATGCGCGTCGAACGTGGCGTCCACGCTTTCACGATGCTGGCGCCGCCATTGCGGTGCCATTTCCGCACGCCAGGTAATAGAGAAGGTTCTGAAGTCCGGAATCGACACATTGGCCTCATCCGTCGGCGCACGCCGCACCTGCGGCTCAGGCCTGACCTCCTTGCCAGGCGCAAACCGCTTGCCTCGAGGACTCTCAGGAAACGTTGCCGCGTAGTCAAAGCTTCCCTGCCGAATTTCCTTGGAAATGCGGTTCAGCAACGACTGGACCTTGCGACGATTTTCCGCGGTGTCCTGAAGCGCGGTCTGCTCCCTGCAGCGCACGCCTCGAAAGAAGAAGTCGAGGTAGAGGGTCCCCGTCTCGGGGCGAACGCGGACCTTAGCCATGCGCCACCCGACCGCTTGCCATGGGGATGGCGTCCATCGTCGGTGCCCGCCCACAAGACACCTTGCCAATGTCCCGCTGGATGGCCTCCCAGATGAAGAGGAGCTTCCGGCCGCCAAACGGCCGGATGTAGTGCACGCCCTCCAGCAGCACCGCGTCCTTGAGGCGGGTGCGAATGGTCCGCGCGTCGTAGTGGATGCGGGTGGCGAGTTCGTCGGTGGTGATGTAAGTTTCCATCTGGTCGCTCCTGTCGATTGGCGTCAACAGCTGTCGCGTATAGGCGACGCTTGTTGACGATCATAGACGACAGGAGACGTATGTCAACGACAAATGTCGCTTATGTGCGACAATATTTAAGAGCCGTTCATGATTCGATTCCGCCTGACCGAGCTGATCGCGGACAAAGCGTTCAAGGAGCGGCGCGTCGTATCGCTGACGGAAGTGGCCGATGCGACGGGCATTCACCGTGCCACGTTGTCCAAGATGGCCAATCAGCCGGGCGCGAACATCGGCACGGACATCGTCGACAAGCTCTGCAAGTACTTCGCCTGCCAGCCGGGCGAGCTGCTGACCTATGTCGAGGAAGATCCCGGGCTCGCCTGAACGGCCCGGACTCAGTACCTGAGAACGCGATCTGGGAGGATCGCCGTGATCAGCAGGGGACCAAATGACTAACGACGAATTCAAAAGCACCCTTTGGGGGGCGGCCGACAAGCTGCGTGGCTCGGTCGCTGCGGCGACCTACAAGTATCCGGTACTGGGGCTGGTGTTCCTGAAGTACGTGTCGGACATGTTCGATGCCCAGGCGCAGGTGATCGTGAAGCGCCTGGCCGACCCTAAGGCCGAGTACTACATCCCGGACGAGGACAGCCGTGGGGAGATCGCCACCCAGTTCACCCAGGACAAGACCTTCTACGACGCCGACAACGTCTTCTGGGTGCCGCCCAATGCGCACTTCAGTGCGCTGCTGGCCCAGGCTGCCGCGCCGGACTTGGCGCAGCGCCTGGACAAGGCACTGGGCGAGATCGAAGCCGAGAACCCCAGCCTCAAGGGCGTGCTGTACCGCGAGTTCTCTCGCCTGGAGCTCGAGCCCGGGAAGCTCGGCGAGTTGATGCAGCTGCTGGCCAAGCTCAGCTTCGACCCCGGACGCCACGGCAGCCGCGACGTGTTTGGCGAGGTATACGAATACTTTCTCGGCCAGTTTGCTCTCAAGGAAGGCGCCCGCGCCGGCGAGTTCTACACGCCCAAGAGCGTGGTCAACCTGTTGGTGGAGATCCTGGCCCCGTTCAAGGGCACCATCTACGACCCGGCCTGCGGCTCGGGCGGTATGTTCGTGCAGTCAGCCCGGTTCAAGGACGCCCACGCCGCCACGCTTAAGAAAAAGGGCGATTTGGCCATCTACGGCCAGGAGCTGATGGCCGCCACAAGGCGCTTGGCCCTGATGAACCTGGCCGTGCACGGCCTGCACGGCGACCTGGGTGCCACCTACGGCGACACCTTCCACAACGATCAGCACAAGACCCTGCGTGCCGACTATGTGCTGGCCAACCCGCCGTTCAATATCTCCGACTGGGGCGGCGACAAGCTTGCCGACGACCCGCGCTGGGTGCACGGCATCCCGCCGAAGGGCAACGCCAACTTCGCCTGGCTGCAGCACATGCTGGCGCGCCTGTCCTCACGCGGCCGCGCCGGCATCGTGCTGGCCAACGGCAGCATGAGCTCGCAGCAGAGCGGCGAAGGCGATATCCGCCGCAGCATGGTGCAGGACGACGTGGTGGAGTGCATGGTCGCGCTGCCGGGCCAGCTGTTCTCCAACACCCAGATCCCGGCGTGCCTGTGGTTCCTGAGCAAGGACAAGGGGGCGGGCGATAACGGAAGCATCGACCGCCGTGGGCAGGTGCTGTTCATCGACGCCCGCAAGGCCGCGAGCGGGCGCATCAGCCGCACCCAGATCGAGTTCACCGACGAAGATCTGCAGCGGATCGCGCAGGCTTATCACCGCTGGCGCGGCACTCAGTTCAGCGACGGCGAGGAGTACACCGACGAGCCGGGCTTCTGCTACGGGGCCTCACTGGAGGAGATCGAAAAACACGGCTTCGTACTCACGCCCGGGCGCTACGTCGGCGCACTGATGCAGGAAGACGACGACGAGGCCTTCGGGGAAAAGATGGATCGACTGACCGCGGAGCTGGCCGAGCAGATGGCGAAGGGAGCGGAACTGGATGCGGTGATCCGGGAGAGGTTGGGAGCGTTGGGTTATGGGGTCTGATGGCGACTGGCAGGCTATTGAAGACGTCGTAGTCGATATCCTAGATCGGCGTGGCGTTACTCCGCTGAAACTTGGCGGCGACTTCTCCGCCTCAGGACACCGCGTTATCTCAGCAAAGTTGGTCAAGAATGGTCGCCTTGATCTTGAGGCGGACGAAGCCCGTTTCGTTGACGAATCGATCTACAAAAAGTGGATGCGCTTACCGCTTCTAGCGGGTGATGTCATCGTGACTTCAGAAGCGCCACTCGGTGAACTCGCCTACTTGTCCAAAGATGCGGACTGGTGTTTAGGGCAGCGACTATTTGCCCTTCGCCCGCGTGCGAATGTGATCGATGGCCGTTTTCTGTACTACGCACTTCAAACCCAAGCAGTCCGTGCTGATCTTGAAGGCCGCGCATCCGGAACAACCGTTCTCGGGATCCGCCAAGCGGAACTTCGAAAGGTCTTGGTCCCTGTTCTTTCAATTGATGTGCAGCGAGACGTAGGGGGGTTCCTTGGATCTCTCGACGATCGAATCGACAACCTGCGCCAGACCAACGCCACCCTCGAAGCCATCGCGCAAGCCCTGTTCAAGTCCTGGTTCGTAGACTTTGATCCCGTGCGCGCAAAGGTCGAAGGCCGCGAGCCCGAAGGCATGGACGCCGCCACCGCAGCACTGTTTCCAAGCGACTTCGAGGACTCCGAACTCGGCCCGATTCCTGGCGGTTGGGCTGCGGGAACGGTGGGCGACATCACGACTCTCAATGCCTCGAAGTGGACATCCAAGAAGCACCCAAGCACGGTCAGATACGTCGACCTTAGTGGAGTAACCCGAAATCGGATCGAAACGTGCACCGAGTTTGACTTCGATGCCGCGCCGAGCCGCGCACATAACCATCTGCGGGAAGGCGACACCATCGTCGGCACCGTGCGCCCCGGCAATCGGGCCTACGCCTACATCCATGAGCCGGAGGAAAACCTCACGGGAAGCACCGGGTTTGCTGTACTCAGCCCGAACACGCCAGGCCTGTCCAGCTTCGTTTATCTGGCGTCAACCAGTGACGAAGCCATAGAACGACTTGCCAATCTCGCCGATGGCGCTGCCTATCCGGCTGTTCGCCCCGGAGTGGTAGCCGATGCGCCGTGCACTCTTCCTTCTGGCTGCGTTATGGAAGCCTTCGCACAGATAGCAACGCCGCTGCTTGAAGGCATTGCGAAGAACAACGCCAGAGCAGTCGCGCTTGCCGCACTCCGCGACACCCTTCTCCCCCGCTTGATCTCCGGCAAGCTCCTCCTCCCCGACGCCGAAGCACTCCTCGACTAGGCCAACGCGTGAACCACACCTGTCCGATCTGCCATACGCCGCTGCCTGCCGCTCCGCGCTACCCGCGGTATATCTGCAACACCTGCGCAGCGCGCGCGACATCCTCCGACGGCAGGCAGCTCGGGTTCTCCAATGTCGACATGTCTGGTGGATACGAGGCCTATTACACCGACACCGGCGCGCCATACGACAGCCACGACTGTTGGATCGACGGCATAGCCTGCCATGCCGATGAGGCGCGCTTCGGCGGCATCGTCATTGAATGCTGTAAGCAGCCACCTGCGGGCTACTGGGACAACCGGCAATGATCGCAAGGAGAGCAAGGAATGACCGATTATTCGCAGAAGCCACAGTGGGAGCGTGTGGCCGATGCCGTTGCCGCACTCGGGGGAAAGGCGACCCGCGCCGAGGTTTGGGAGTACCTGAAGCGATCGCTGCCTGATTTCCCTTTCAGCACGGTATCGGCGGAGTTGAATGCCGTTGCCGTCAATGCACCGGCTCGGACGTCCTATCACGCGGGCAGCCAACCGCGTCGCACCGACACGGGGAATCGCTACGACCGTCTGTTCAAGGTTGGCTCCGGCAGTGGCGCGTACTACGAGGTCTATGACCCCGAGGTGCAGGGCGTGTGGGAAATCTACGCCGATCCCAGCTCGACCAGTACACACAAAACCTCGATTCGACCGGTCGGCGCGACGACCGCGGCGCTCATTGTTGTGCTCAGCGACGGTGCGGTGAAGCCAGGTAATACCTTTTTCCCGGTGCAGGCGCTGGACAACGGATTCTTCCCCGAGTCGATGATGCGGGCCAAGAACCCGGATGCCCCGGCCGTGCCGGCACACTTCACGACGGACGCTGGCACCTCGTTCCAGTCCGATATTTATCGCGGCACGAACACCGGCTACCTGCACAACCGGTCGGCGGCGTCCGCGTACTACCAGGCCAAGGGCGCGAAGGGCGGCGACTCCCTGCGTTACGAAAAGCTCGGTGAAGGCGAGTACCGCATTGTCCATGTGCCCGCGGCGTCGGCCGGTGACACGTCAGACGCAAGTTATGCCATGGAAACCAATCCAGAGGATCAGCGGCCAATGAGCATCAACAGGATCCTGTTTGGTCCGCCGGGCACCGGCAAAACCTACAACACCATCAATCAGGCGCTTCGCATCCTCGACCCTGACTTCCTCGATGAGTTCTCCGATGAACGTGAGACGCTGAAGCATCGCTTCGACGAACTGGCGCAGGCCGGGCTGATCAGGTTCGTCACCTTCCACCAGAGCTTCAGCTACGAGGACTTTGTCGAAGGCATCCGCGCGAGTACCGACGAGACGACCGGCAGGTTGCGTTACGAGGTCGAGGACGGCGTGTTCAAGCAGATCTGCGAAGCCGCACGCAGTCGAACCGTGGCTGCAGAGACTGGTTCGGGCGTCAGCATTTCCGGGCGGAAGATCTGGAAGCTCTCACTGGGTGATGCCAATTCCGAGCAGCACGTCTTCGACGAATGCATGGAGAACAGCATTGCCCTGATGGGTTTCGGTTTCGGCGCGGACCTGACTGGTGTTTCTTCACGGCATGAGATCTTCGAGCGAGTTCGGGCTGCCGAGCCGGCCACCAAATCCACCGACTACGCAATCACGGCGCTCGACCAGTTCGTCCGGCGTGTGCAGGAGGGTGACCTGGTCGTGGTGACCCACGGCAACCTCAAGTTCCGGGCCATTGGCGAGGTGACCGGTCCGTACCGCTACATGGGACAAGGCGAGGACGAGCATTACGTGCAGGCGCGGCCTGTTCGCTGGTTGCGCCAGTACGACCCGCCACGACCATACGGCGACCTGATGGAGAATCGCTTCAGCCAGATGACGATCTACGAGCTGAGATCGGGCTCGATCAATCTGGATCGTCTGGCGGTACTTCTTTCGCCCGAGACTGAGAATCAGATCCGGCGGCATGAGCCCGAGGCTCGGGTGCTGATCATCGACGAGATAAACCGCGGCAGTATCTCGCGCATCTTCGGCGAACTGATCACGCTGCTCGAGCCTTCAAAGCGAGCGGGTGCTCCGGAGGCGCTGGAAGTCACGCTGCCGTACTCCAAAGAGCGCTTCAGCGTGCCCGCCAATGTGCATCTGATCGGCACCATGAACACCGCCGACCGATCCTTGGCCGGGCTCGATGTCGCCTTGAGGCGCCGCTTCGAGTTCGTGGAGATGCTGCCCGACGTCGAGGCGCTTGGCGGTGTCAAAGTGGATGGCGTGCCGCTGGACGCGCTGCTGGATACGATGAATCGCCGGATCGAGGTTCTGCTCGGGCGCGACTACATGCTCGGTCACGCGTACTTCATGGGACTGAAGGAGACGCCGACGTTGGAGGCGTTGGCGCGGGTCTTCCGCCGCCAGGTGCTGCCACTACTGCAGGAGTACTTCTTCGAAGACTGGCAGAAAATCGTCTGGGTGCTCAACGACCACCGCAAGCCCGAGGAGCTGCGCTTCGTGCGTCAAGTGAACCTAGGCGTGGCCGAGCTGCTGGGCGACGAGGTCGAGCTTCCGGGCGAGGGGCGCCTGTGGCGCATCAACAATGACGCCTTTGACCTGCCCGAAGCCTATCGGGCAGTCATCAAGGCACCGCAAGCCGCCGCGTGAACCTGGTTACAGTCCGCGAGCATGCCAGGCTGACCACCGGCCCGGTGGTAGCCGGGAGTCTGGATGAGGCGAGTATCCCCTCCTCGGCCTTCGACTGGCTGTGCGGCGAGGCGCAGCGGTTCCGGTCCGGTGGCGCTGCACTGGTGCAGCTGGAAGGAAGGCGCTGGCTGCGCCTGGACAACTACGTGGGGGTGCTTGAATCGCCCTGTGGCACCCGGATCGAGATCCTGCCCAAACACGTACGCGGCGACACCGACGTACCCACGGCCCGTCGCGTATTGGTGCAGATGCTGTGCCATGGCCTGCGCCTGCCGGTGCGCGACACCGGACCGACCGCGCTGCAGACCTTCAATGCCCCAGTCAGCGAGTGGATCATCCAGCAGTTCCTGCAGGAACTCGATGTGTTGGTTCGGCGCGGTTTGCGCTTCGACTACCACCCGGTGGAAGAGGAACTTCGGTTCCTACGCGGGCGCCTGCAGGTTGCGCGACAGCTGCGGCAACCGGCCGGGCGGCAACACCTGTTCCAGGTGGAACATCAGGTGTTCGACGCCAACCGGCTCGAGAACCGGTTGATCGCTACGGCTCTGGACAAGGTGGCGCGCATGACCCGCGAGCCGGGCAACTGGCGCCTGGCGCACGAGTTGGAGCATCAGCTTGTTGAAGTGCGCCACAGCAGCAACGTCGTCGGCGACATCCGGCGTTGGAGCAGCGACCGCCTGATGAGCCACTACGGCCGGATCCGCCCTTGGTGCGAACTAATCCTCGGCGACCGCAACCCGCTGTCGGTACTGGGCGAATGGACCGGGCGCAGCCTGCTGTTTCCGATGGAGAAGGTGTTCGAAAGCTATGTGGAGGCGTGCCTGCGTCGCCACCTGCCACCCGGCGCAACGCTGAAGACACAGGCAGCAAGCGAATGGCTGTGTCGCACGCCGACGCGGAGGATGTTCCAGCTCAAGCCGGACTTCATCGTCGAGTTCGAGGGCGAACGCTTTGTCGTGGATGCCAAGTGGAAGCTGATAGACGGTACTGCCGTCGAGTCCAACTACGGTCTGGCGCAGGCCGACTTCTACCAGTTGTTCGCCTACGGACAGCGTTACCTACAGGGCCGTGGACGGATGGCGTTGATCTATCCAATGAACCTCGAATTCAAGGTTCCACTGGACAGATTTTCCTTCAATGATCAACTGATGCTGGATGTGTTGCCGCTGGATCTGGCTTCCGGGCGTTGGGTAGGAGATGTACTGCCTGGAAGGTAGTAGCCGTTGCGGCTCGGGCGGCCTTGGTCTGTTCACCGCAGATGCTTGCGTCTCATTTCGGCCAAAAGCGGACATCACGCACTGGCGGATGCCGGACTTTCCCTCATTATTGGGATGCTCCAGATCTAGTCGACAGTCAACTTCGGCCAACGATTCACTAGCCTCAATCAACGAGCCCATGGCTTAACGATACTCGGAACCATCAAGGCTCCCGCAGACTTGTCAGACTGGCGAATCAGCCCGAGAATCCAGAGATGGTGCCGCAAAGAAGTGTAGGTTCTGGCGCCGAGAGGTACAGCCCAGTGTTACGCAGCAAATCGCAATTGGGGGGGGAGCTGCTTGAGCAATCAAAAAAGGAAGGCTATTTCGTTAGTGAGCGGTGTTGTTGCCCGTTCGCGCGCAGGCAGAAAGCACTCGGCGGCTGACGAAGCCGAAAGGGCATTCCTATTTCGTAGCCAGCTCAGTGCGGCGATGATGGATGCGCGGGTTCGGGTCAGCCAACAGGCAATACCAAAATTCTTTGGGGAAGTCGCGAGGCTGACCGCGTTTGAGAATTTGAGATTCTCTAAGAGTCCAGTTGGCTACTCCTATCTAAGGCTTCTGATGACAACTGAGCCTCGAACTTTAAAGTTCGAGCTTTCATGGTTGGCTGAGAGAATCCGAAACGCTGTCGCAGAACTCAATGATTTCATCGCGCTGAAGGGACAGTTCGAGCAGTCGGTATTGAAGGGAAAAATGGCTCAAGCGCTCTCTGAGCTCAATTCCATCGAGGAGCGCCATGGAGCATCGCTATGGTCGATCTCGTTGCGCGTCGCGATTCTTCAGGATGAGGGGGGGGACGAGGCACAGAAGGACTTCACTGCTACCTTAAGAAAGACCTATCCAAAGGCAATTTTGCCATTCTACCTGCGGCATCTATCTGAGCGAGCCGAGCGGTCAGTTCCCATAGGTTGGTATCTTGAAAATGTGAAGCGGCGCATCGATCGATTCAAAGACGACGACCTGAAAACCTACTTACTATTCAAAGTCCTTGAGGAGTGGCCAAGAGATCAAAAGAAGGTCGCCGCGATACTGCGAATCGAACAGAATCACCATCTGATCGATATCTATGAGACATTGGTATCGCTAATCCAGCACCTAGCTGCTTCGTCGGAAGATGCGTCCTTGCGTAAGCACCTCACGCAGATTGTCGAGAGAATAAGTGGGATCGAAGACTTTCGGATCGAAAAAATCCGCATTCGGCTTGGCATGCAAACTAGTGCTAAATGTTTTCTCATCGATGATTGCATCGCGACAGACCGCCTTATTTCTGGCGATATCGTTGGCGCTTACAGGGCGTTGCGACATGAAGAGAGCGCCGCGCGCCTCAGTGGATTCACTATCCTCCTTCAAGGATTGGCGCTTTCGGTCGTAAAGGAAGGAAGCGCTGTTCTAGATAGAAGACCTGGTCACCTATACGGTCGCGCATCACACGCGATGGGGCGCGCCTCGATTGATGGTAGAAACGATGACGACGGCCTTGCAGACACGGCACGGAAGATAGGCCATGTATATTCCGGACTCTCGAGCTGCGCCTCAATTAGATATTTTCAACTCGCAATTGCGGCCAACTCAGCGGAAAAGCAATTTGAGTACATGAGCTTAGCTAGTGCAAATTGCGAGCACCTATCTTTCATTGATTTCTCGATCCGATTTCCAAGTGATGTAGCAACAGATCTAATCGGAAAATTGAAGGGGTTGGTATCGAGAGATGTGGCCCTTTGCTTCCAGCATGAAGATCACTTAGTTTCCACCAGTGTGGATGAGGCCGTTGCGGCTTATGCCCTGTGTACAGCCGCTCACAATGCTGGCCGATTCGATGATGTTGAGCGGAATATCGGAAGCGCCTTAACGTCTAAATCGACCATTCTTAGCAGCGCGGCATCGACTATCGCGCTGTCTGCATTCGGCGCGAACGGCAATTTCAAGAGCTCGGCCGAGCTTGTCAGTGCGGAAGTGGCAATCAAGGCAAGAGCTCCAGAGTCGCTCCCAATCGTGCAGGTTTTTTCCAATGCCGCTTGGCGCGACATTGCACCGTTCTCCGAGGATGTGGCGATGTCCAACGCACTCGCCGCACTAGCAGACATCGACTCAACTGACACGACTAGAACGAACAGGATATTCGCTCTACAGAAAGTCCTGAGAGGTATGGGGGTCGAGTTACCTTCAGATTTGAAGGAGGTAGCGAAGGGCAGCAGACAGCAAGAGTTCGTGTACTTCCTACTACGAGCGTGCTCTATGGATGTTTTGGACATGCTTACGTCGCTAGAGAGTTCGATGGCTGTCCTAGAGCAGCGCCGCGAGATTTACTCTGTCTTGCTTGATTTGGACCCCGCGAATTCAGATGAGTATCGCTATCAAATTCTCTCCATCTCCAAAGAGATCCGAATCTCGCAAGGACTGAAAACGATTGATGCGACAAGAATCCACGTCGATGCTCCCGCTATTCGGTCGATGCTTCGCCGTGATCTAGCAGAGAGTTTCGCCCGCTATCTCCAGCTGACAAAGGATGGTGACGCTAATCCGGAATCATTCGATGCGATCCTGCGTGACATAGCCAAGCCAGAGCAACTTGCTAAGCACCTCTTGTTCCCAAAAGAGACGGAAGCTGACGATCTGCTTTTCACCATGATCGGACAAGCACGCGATCGGTTTCTTTTCAACGTCCCGCACGGCCTCGATAGCTATCTAAGCAAAAGAGTGAGGCACGGCTCGATCGTTGGGCACCTCAGGGCGCCCGCCGAAGCGGAGGGAATGATCACGCAGCAAGACAGAGATGGTCGATACAAAGAGAATACGAGATGGGCGCACGCCATCTCGCTAGCGAAGAGCCCTGCCGAGATGCAGAGAGCATTTCTAAGCTTCGCAAGATCCTTGGATCAGCACTTACTTCGGTTGAAAGATGTGCTCCTTCACGTCAAGTGCGAGGAAAAACCACTTGGTCTTCTCGACGTTCGTCTGCAGCCTATCCAATACCGCCTCATCAGGTCTGTTGCACTTCAAGACCGCACGCTCGATACATTTCTAGAGACCATGATGGGAATGCTTCGCGCAATTCTGAACAGCGCTCTCGTTGGAGCGAATACCTATATTGTTCAGGAGACTTCGGGTCACGTCGACACCTTGTTTCAACAGTTGCGCACCACCGTACAGCAACAGCTACCACCATGTGCGGAGCGTTATGATATGAATGCTGCCATCAACAGAGCTTCGACCAACGTTCAAGCTGCTGTGACATCCGCCGCAAGCTGGTTCGCCCCCACCACGGTAGACGATGTGAAGTTCACGATGGATGATGCATTCGATATCGCCCTCATATCGGTGAGAACCATCAATCCAGATTTTGAGCCCGACATCAGTTTTGAGGACGAGTCAGGATTGCAATTCACCGTAAATGAACTGCCATTTATGCAGGACGTGCTGTTTGAGGCTATCGGGAACGTGGCTAAGCATGCGCATCTCAAGGCACCTTCCGTCGAAATCCATTCTCGGTATTCAATCGAACACTCTCTGCTCACAATTGAAGTCTTGAACGACATCAGTCCAGAAGTGAACCTGGAGCAGAAGATTGCGAGACTGGCTGAGCTGAAGCCTATTTTGAGAGACGCTGACTATCTGCAAAAAGCGAGGACAGAGGGGGATTCAGGTATCCCCAAGCTTGCTAGCACCGTGTTTCAATCTGAGCACGGCGAGTTAGAGTTCGATGTGACGCCTGAAGGTCGGTTCTCATTGACGTTTTCGTTGTCGGTGAATTCTGCGAAATGAAAGTCCTGATTGCGGATGATGAGCAGCCGAAGTTAGCGAGCATCGTAGACTGGCTATCGATATTTGCGCCAAACGTCGAGATTCTGACGTCTCGGTCAGTCAGATCCACCATACAAATAGCGATCTCCAGACGTCCGGAGCTAATTTTGCTGGACATGTCGCTGCCAACATTCGACATTGCTCAAGGCGAGACTGGGGGGCGTCCTCAAGGCTTTGGAGGGGCAGAAGTATTGAGGCATCTAGAGTTCCACGAGCTGTTGCCAAAAGTAATCGTCATTACGCAATACGAGGGCTTCGAGAGCAAAGGCAAGCACGTTGGCTTGCGTGAGTTGGGCGAAGAGTTACGCGGCCTACACGGTGATTCTTTCGTAGACTGCGTTTACTTCAGCGCGGTCAGTGACGAATGGAAGCTCCAGCTAGGAGAGTTCATTTCAAAAATGATGGACGAGAAAGATGCGGATTCTGCTGATTGATGACAATGCACCTCGTGTGGCGAGAATTATAAAACGCCTCACCGAGGATCTTGGGCTGGACTATCAGGCCATCGTCAGTGCGCGCAGCACAGCCGAGGCAGCTACACAGTTGAAAGTTGAGAAATTCGACCTCGTTCTGCTCGACCTAATAATTCCCGCGAGGTTAGATGGAGAGGGTGACGTCAGATATGCGCTGCAATTATTAAGTGAGATCCATGAGGGCGTCTATTTGATGCCTCGCAAGATTGTTGGCTTGACCGCATACGACGATGCCGCATTGGCAGCACAGCAGACATTCCGCGATGGAACTTGGACTCTCATCGTTACAAATGAAATCAGCGACGAATGGGCAGATACAATCAAGAATTGCGTTCTCTACCTTCGCAAGGAGGCTAACCAACACGCTCCGAGAGACTACGCGTCTGATGTTCTAATCGTTTCGGCTTTACCCAAAGAAATCGAAGCTGTTCGTAGACTACCTTGGCAGTGGAAAGCCTCCGAGCCTGCCGATGACAACACCTTCGTTGTTCGAGGTTCAATTCAAATTGATGATAAATCCTATAGCGTTGTAACGGCCCACGCCGCACGCATGGGAATGGTATCGGCGGCAGTATTGACTTCTAAATTGATCGGCATCTTCGCCCCAAAAGTATGCGTAATGCCCGGAATTTGCGCTGGCATCCCGAAGAGAACGGAAATTGGCGATGTCATATTTGCTGATTGCTCGTGGGACTATCAAAGCGGTAAACACGCAATGGACGAAGATGGGTGTTCGCTTTTTCAGCAAGAGCCCCACCAGATTGCCATAGATGCTCGCGTTGCTGCATACATCGATGAGATTGCTAAGTCCGAGAACTCACTTACCTCTATTTGGAAAGATTGGCCGAATTCGCCAAAGGTACCGTTCTCAGTGCATCGCGCCCCGATGGCCAGTGGCTCGGCAGTCTTGGCCGATTCGGATTTTGTTCAATCTGTGCTCAAGCAGAATCGCAAAATTCGAGCCATTGAGATGGAATCGTATGGGTTCTTGCATGCATGCAGCATGGCTTCTGAGCCCCGTCCCCTCGGCCTCGTGGCAAAGAGCGTGTGTGATTTCGCCGATAACATGAAGGGCGACGACTATCAGGCATACGCAAGCTATACGAGCGCACAGACTATCCGGCTATTCCTGGAGCGGTTTCTTCCTACGCTGGCAGCTTAGCTTCCCAAGACAGGCCATGCCTTGCCCTAGCCTTGATGCGTTGGCGACATGTCTGCTTTGGGTCGAAAGCAGCCGCTCCCGCCCTTGCACTACACCACCCAGGCATCCGCCAACAGCTCCGCCTGCGCAATCACCTTCTCAATCGCCTCCGGCTGCTTGTCCGGTGGATACCGGTGCGTGGCCAGCAGCACCTTCACCATCGCCACCATCTTCGCGCGCGAGTCCTTACGGTTCTGCCAGTTGATCGTCGCCGACTTGCGTAGCTTGTCGGTCAACTCCTGGGCCAGCGCGCGCAACACGGGGTGGCCGAGTTCTCGCACGGCAGATTCGTTCTCCGCCAACGCCTGGTAGAAGGCGAATTCCTCCTCGCTCATGCCGTCCGGCGGGCGTGCCTCGTTGATTTCCCGGGCCAGCCGGATCAGCTCTTCGATCACTTCGACCGTGGTCAGGCCGCGGTTCTGGTAGCGGTTGATCGCTTCTTCCAGCCGGGTGGCGAATTCCTTGCCCTGCAATGCGTTCTTTTGTCCGCGTGAGCGGATCTGGTCGGCTAGCAGGCGTTCCAGCAGTTCGGCCGCCAAGTTCTTCGTCGGCATCTCGCGGATCTGGGCGAGGAAGCGTTCGTCCAGCAGGCTGATGTCCGGCTTGTCCAAGCCGAGCGTGCCGTAGAGATCATTGACGCCTTCCACCAGCACGCCCCGGGCCACGAGTTGGCGCAGCGCGGCCTCCTTTTCCAGCCGCGACAACCCGCCTGCAGAACGGGTCAGCTTGATCAGGCTCACGCGGACCGCCTGGAAGAAGGCGATCTCTTCACGGACCGCCATCGCCTCGGGCCGGGTACCGGCCAGCGCCTGTGCCTTGGTCAGCTTGGCGACTTGGTCGAGGTAGGCGCGCACTCCTCGGTTGCGGCCCTTGTCGTCGGCTTCTGGGTTCAGCTTGAGGATGTGCTCCATCGCCGGGGCGAGCAGAGCCAGGGCGCGCTTCGGATCCTCGAATCCGCTGCAGTCGAAGCCTGCAAAGAACTCCTTACGAACCACATCCAGGGTGTCGAGCAAGATGCCCAGCGCCGCGCCGGAGGTGTCCACCGGCTCTCGCTCGGCACCGCTGTCGCGGGTGTATTGGCGGATGGCCTTCTTCAGCTCCTCGCCAATGCCGATGTAGTCCACCACCAGGCCACCAGGCTTATCCATCCAGATGCGGTTGGTGCGGGCGATGGCCTGCATCAGGCCGTGGCCCTGCATGGGCTTGTCCACGTACAGGGTGTGCACGGGCGGGGCATCGAAGCCAGTCAGCCACATGTCGCGCACGATCACCAGTTCCAGCGGCGTCTCGTGCGGCTTCAGCTCGTCGGGCGACTGCTTGAAGCGCTTCTCCAGCAGCTTGCGGTCGGCTTTGTCAGTGCGGTGCGGCTGGAAGTGCGGCGGGTCGGCGGAGCTGCCGGTCATCACGACCTTAATCCGACCGGAGTTGATGTCGTCTGCATGCCAGTCCGGGCGCAGCTTCACGATCTCGTCGTACAGCCGGACCGCGGCCTCGCGCGAAACGGCCACGATCATCGCCTTGCCGGCCACGGACTCCTTGCGTGCCTCCCAGTGAGCCACAAGGTCTTCGGCCAGGGTCGCCATCCGCCCGTCGGCCATGGCCAATGCCTCCAGCCGGGTGTAGCGGCTGGCAGTGCGGTTCTGCTCGGCCTCATCCTCGTCACCGGTAGCGTCGAGGAACTCGTCCATCAGCGCCTGCTTCTCGGCCTCGTTGAAGCGCAGCTCGATGATCCGAGACTCGTAGCTAACCGGCACCACCGCTTCGTCTTCCTGTGCGGCGATCATGTCGTAGACGTCGACATAGCTGCCGAAGACGGCCTCGGTGTCGCGGTCGTCCAGGCTCACAGGCGTGCCGGTCATGCCTAGGTAGATGGCATTCGGCAGGGCATCGCGCATGTACTTGGCCAGGCCGTACTTGGTTTTGCCAGTCTTCGTGTCCAGGTCGGCGCGGAAGCCGTACTGGGTGCGGTGCGCTTCGTCGGCGATCACCACCACGTTGTCGCGCTCGCACAGTACCGGCACCGAGGTCAGACCGGGCTCGGGCGCGAACTTGTTGATGGTGGTGAAGAACACCCCGCCGGCCTGCACCTCCGACAGCATCCGGCGCAGGTCCTCGCGACTGTCGGCCTGGGTGGGTGTGGCGCGCAGCGACCAGGCGCTATCGGAGAATGTTTCGTAGAGCTGGCCGTCCAAGTCGTTGCGGTCGGTAACCAGCACCACCGTGGGATTGCGGAACTCCTGCCGATCGCGCAGCGCCATCACATAAAACAGGGCCAGCAACGACTTGCCCGAGCCTTGGGTGAACCAGATCACGCCGCCCTTGCCATCCTTGCGCTGGGTTAGCGCTTCGACCGCGCGCTCGACTGATTTCTTCACCCCGTGATACTGGTGCCACTGGGCAATGATCTTGAAGCTGGCGCCGCCGTCGGCCCCGGCATAAGCAACGAAGCCGCGGAAGAAGTCCAGCAGCGTCGCCGGGTTGAGCAGGCCGCGCATGAGTACTTCCAGCTCCAGCTGCCCGTCGCGGACCTTCTTACCGTCCAGCAGCCGCCAGCGCGAGTAGCGCGACAGATCGGCACTGAGCGATCCGTAGCGCGCAACCGTGCCGTCTGAAACGACGTTGAGCAGGTTGAACCAGAACAGCTGCGGAATCTCGGCCTTGTAGTTCTGGATCTGGTTCCAGGCGGACTCGAAGTCCGCGTTGAGGTCGGCCGGGTTCTTCAGCTCGACCACCACGAGCGGCAAGCCGTTGACGAACAGCACGATGTCCGGCCGCCGCAGCTTTACGCCCTGTACGGTGAACTGGCGCACGGCCAGCAGGTCGTTGTGGCCATCAGGGTCGATCACCGGGACGCGCAGCACCTCGCGTCGGCCGTCGCTGGCGTTGCGCTCAAGGGGCACGCCGTTGCGCAGCCAGTCGTAGAGCTCGCGATTGCCGTCGATCAGGGACTGGTGCCCATAGCCGGCGATCTTCATCACCACAGCGTCTACATCGGATGCCGGGAGTTCGGGATTGAGGCGGATGATGGCTTCGCGGACCCGCGGTGCCAGCACCACGTCCGACCAGCGCTCGCGCACGCCCATCTCGCCACCCGGCGCAACTGCCTCGCCCTCGACGATGGCCCAGCCCGTGTTGGCCAGCCACTCCAGGCAGGCGTCTTCGAGGTGATGTTCCTTCATTACCTTGCGCAGTCCCGATGTCCCCCGGGGCAGTATGCCGCCGAATGGCTCACGGAATTGGCGGCCGTTGGGCGCAAGCCCGTCGATGGCACCGTCGTGCAGGTGGGCCGGGATTCCAGTGTCGGGGTCGCTTTCGCGGGTCTGGCTGTTGCTGTGACACATGGATCTGTCACAGAACCTGTCACAAGCCATTCCGGTGGGTTCCGGGGATGACCGACGGCGATCCTTCAGAAGTGGTCCGCAAGTTGGCTGTGACAGTCGAACTGGCACAAAAAAGCCCGCTTTCGAGGCGGGCTTTAGTCATCCAACGCATTGATTTATAGGGAAACTCTGGTGGCTATGGGTGGACTCGAACCACCGACCCCAGCATTATGAGTGCTGTGCTCTAACCGGCTGAGCTACATAGCCAGATTTCCCGAATTGTTCGCGTTGACCCCGACATTATGAGTGCTGTGCTCTAACCGGCTGAGCTACATAGCCGACGCGAACCCGGAATTATTCCGGGTTTGGCTGCCGTCGTCAATTGGCGCGGCTTGCGGCTTGCGGCTTCACGGCCCGGCTGGCAGAGTCGGAGGCAGTAGATTTCTGGAGTCCGCATCGTGATCGATCCGGACGGGTTCCGGCCCAACGTGGGCATCGTGCTGATGCACGAGGACGGGCGTGTGTTCTGGGCGCGACGCGTGCGCCGGGACGGCTGGCAGTTCCCGCAGGGCGGGATCAACAGCGATGAAACCCCGCTGGAAGCGATGTACCGCGAGCTGCAGGAAGAAACCGGCCTGCAGCCCCGGCATGTGGACGTATTGGGCGCCACCCCCGGCTGGCTGCGCTATCGGTTGCCGCCGCATGCCATCCGCCATCGCGACCGGCTGGTCTGCATCGGCCAGAAACAGGTCTGGTACCTGCTGCGGTTCAAGGGCAGCGAGGCCGACCTGCAGCTGGACCTGACCGAAACCCCCGAATTCGACGGCTGGCGCTGGGTGCACTTCTGGTACCCGCTGGACCACGTGGTGACCTTCAAGCGCACCGTCTACGCCCGCGCGCTGGGCCACCTGGCGCCGATGGCGCGCGACGTGGCCGGAGTGCTGGCGATCCCGGAGCCGGCGATGCCCGCGCCGCTGCGCTCCGGGCACGCACCGCGGCGTTGACGCCAAGCCTGCCGGCGCGCGGCCGGAAGGCGAAACTGAATGCATGGCGACCGCTCGTCGGCCCGATGTTGCATTGCAACAATTCCTGCCGTATGTTGCATCGCACAAACCGGAGATTCCCCCATCCGGTGCCACGGCAACGCCAGGAGAACGCCATGTACCAGTTCAACGACCAGTTCAGCAAGGCCACCAGCCAGTTCGCCGAAGCCGCCGCCAGCGTCAACCGCCTCGCCCTCGAGAATGCCGAGAAGGCGTTCGGCCTGCAGCTGGCTGCGATCAGCGAAAACCTCAACGCCAGCTTCGCCTTTGCCGGCGAGCTGATCGACGTGCGCGACGCCGAGGACCTGAAGGCCGTGTGGCCGAAGGGTATCCAGATCGCCCGCGCCAATGCCGAGCGCAGCTTCGGCGCCGCGCAGGAAGCGTTCGCCGGCACCCTGAAGACCAACGAAGCCATCGGCTCGCTGGCCAAGAACCAGTTCGAGCAGGCCGGCGCGCAGGTCAAGGCCGAAGTCGAGAAGGCCACCAAGGCCGCCTCGAAGACTGCCAAGTAATCCCCCCCCCCGGGACTGACGCAGGCCCGCTCCCCCTTCGGGTTCTGCGCTCGATCACCCGGCGGCTTCGGCCGCCGGGTTTTTTTTGCCTGCGATCCCGGCCGGCTTCAGCGCGGCTCCTGCCGCAGCATCGAGCCGAAGCTCAGGTACCAGGAATCGGCACCGCTGCTGTTGCGGCCGAAGCCCAGGAACACCGGCCCCAGCGGCGTGTCCAGCCCGCCGAACACACTGCCGGCGACCACCGCGCTGCCGCTGCCGAAGGCGCTGCGGGTATTCCAGACGTTGCCGGCTTCCACGCTGGCGCCCATGTACAGCGGCAGCGAGAACAGCCGGCTGGTATCGCCGGTGCGGCGATAGAACACCGCCCGCGTCAGCGCGGCCTGGCTGCCGACCAGCGAGCGTTCGGCGAAACCCGACAGGTTCAGGAAGCCGCCCAGGAAGGTCTGCGAACGGAAGCCGCTGGCGTCGTCCTCCAGCGCGCTGGCCACGCGCGCGCCCAGCAGCAGGTGATAGCGCTTCCATGCCAGCACCCAGTCCAGCGACGCGCGCGCCACTTCGCCGTCGGCGCGGGTGCCGGCCCAAGGGTGCAGGGACAGCACTTCGAGGTTGGCGCGGCCGCCGCGGGTGGGGAAGTCGATGCTGTCCAGGCTGTCCCAGGTGGCGCCGGCACGCAGCCCGGCGAAACTCTCCGAGCCCACCTGCACCAGCCCGGCGCCGCCCACGTCCAGACGCGCGCTGTCGCGCCCGCCGACCAGCGCCAGCTCCATCCGCCAGGTCGGCTGCGGCGAATAGCCCAGGCCGATGTCGAACTCGCGCCGCCGCAGCCGGTATTCCGCCAGCTGATCGCCCTGCCGCCACAGCGGCAGCGATTCGCTGCGCACTTCCACCGCCGGCCGCAGATAGAACGCGCCGCGCGTGCCGAACGGCTGGTACAGCTCGCTGCGCAGGCCGGTGATGCGACCCAGCTGGATCAGGTTGCGCCACTTGCCGCCAATCCGGTTGGCGTCGCTGAACACCAGCTCCGCCGACAGCAGGTAATCACTGCGGCCGTTGAAGTCGTCGTCCAGCTGCAGCCCGACCTTGCCGGATGCGGTCCACGCCTTCTGCTGCGGCTGCACCACCAAGGCGGCCCTGCCGTCGCGCGGCAGCAGGCGGTAGTCGATGGTTTCGAAGCGGCCGTCGCCGTAGGCATTGCCGATCGCGCGCTCGGTCGCGGCCACGTCGAAGGGTTTGCCCACCAGCGCCTCGGTGGCCCATGCCACCCGCCGGGTGGCCGAGGGCGTCTGCCCGGGCTCGACGTCGAGGAAGGCGACCAGCCCCGGATCGAAGTCGCGATGGCGCTGGCGCGCGCGCAGTGCGGCGTACTCCGCGACGGGCAGCGCCAGCGCGCGCAGCCGCGGCAGCTGCGCTTCGGCGGCACGTTCGCCCATCGCCACCGCTTCGGCCGAGCGATGGAAGTCCGCGGCGGTGATGTCGCCCAGCACCGGCTGCAGCAGCACGTCGGCATCACCCAGCGTGGCCAGACTGCGCGCGGTCTTCTCCGCCATCAACGCGGTGATCACCTGGTCCAGCACCACCGCCGGGTTGGTCAGCGCGTCTTCCTTGAGCAGCTGCGAACCCACGTCCACCACCACCATCGGATGCGCACCCATCGCGCGGACCTCGTCCACCGGCACGTTCTCGGCCATGCCGCCGTCCACCAGCAGCTGCTCGCCCACCTTGACCGGGGCGAACGCGCCGGGCACCGACATGCTGGCGCGGATCGCCACCGCCAGGTCGCCGTCGGCGAACACCTTCTTCCTGCCGGTGACGATGTCGGCGGCCACCGCGCGGAACGGGATCGGCAGCTGGTCGAACCCTTCCGCACGCCAGGTCGACAGGGTCAGCCGGCGCAACAGCAACATCAGCTTCTGCCCGCGCACCAGCCCCGCGGGGATGCCGAGGCGGCCGTCGCGATAACCGATCTCCAGGTCGATCAGGTGGCGAAAGTCCTCCTGCTTGCGCTCCATCGGCAGCTGCGCGCGCGGCGGGCCGTCGACGAACATGTCGTTCCAGTCGATGGTGGCCAGCAACCGCTCCAGCTCGTCGGCGTCGAAGCCCGCCGCGTACAGCCCGCCGACGATCGCGCCCATGCTGGTGCCGGCGATCGCGCAGACCGGGATGTGTTCGCGCTCCAGCACCTTCAGCACGCCGACGTGGGCGGCGCCACGCGCGCCACCTCCCCCCAGCACCAGGCCCACGCAGGGCGCATCGGACGGCGCCACACCCGGCTGCGCCGGCGCGCCCGCCGACCACAGCCCCAGCAACAACACCGCCACCACGCCCCGCATGCGCATCCGCCCCATCGCCTGTTCCAGATCCCCGACCATCCGGCCGATCCGCAACTTTACTGTCACCCCGCAGCGCGCATCATGACCACCGGCACATGAGTCGCATTTGCGCTGGCATTTACTATACCGGCGGGTATATGATCCCCGCTCTTTTCGCCCGACCTCCCGCAGCCGCGCATCTCTGCCTGCAGGCGCAAACGCGTCGCCGACCTTCCCAGGAATCTCCCATGACAGCCCAGTCTTCCCGTCGTCCGCCCCGCCCGGCCCTGCGCTGGATCCTGATGCTGGTCGGCGTCGCCGTGGTGTTCGGCGGCGTGCTCCTGTTCAAGGCGTTCTTCGCCAAGCAGACCAACAATTTCTTCGACAACATGCCGCAGCCGGCGGCCGCCGTGTCGGCCACCATCGCCAAGCCGCAGCGCTGGGCCGAGGGCGGCGAGGCGGTAGGCACGCTGGTGGCGGTCAACGGCACCGACGTCACCACCGAAGCCGGCGGCGTGGTCCGCAGCATCGAGTTCGAGGCCGGGCAGCCGGTCGCCGCGGGCGCGGTGCTGGTGCGGCTGAACACCGCCAATGAAGCGGCCACCCTGAAAGCGCTGGAAACCTCGGCCAGGCTGGCCGAAACCCAGGCCCACCGTTGGCAGCAGCTGGGCAAGGACAAGCTGGTTTCGCTGGACGAAGTGCAGCAGCGCACCGCCGCCGCCGCCGCCGCGCGCGCGCAGGTGGAAGCGCAGCGCGCGCTGATCGCGCAGAAGACCATCCGCGCGCCGTTCGCCGGCGTGCTTGGCATCCGCAAGGTCAACCTCGGCCAGTTCCTGGCGCCAGGCGCGCCGGTGGTCAGCCTGCAGCAGCTCGACCCGATCTACCTCGAATTCAGCCTGCCGGAACAGCTGATCGGCCAGATGGTGGACGGCACCAGCGTGCGCGCCACCGTCGATGCACTGCCCGGCCAGTCATTCGAGGGCAAGGTCACCGCGGTGGAGCCGCAGGTCGATACCAATACCCGCAACTTCCGCGCCCAGGCCACCCTGCGCAACCCGGACGGCGCGCTGCGCCCGGGCAGCTTCGCCAAGGTCGGCTTCGACCTCGGCAGCGAGCGTGAGGTGGTGGTGATCCCGCAGACCGCGATCAGCTTCAATCCCTACGGCAACGCGGTGTTCGTGATCGGCAAGGTCAAGCGCAAGCCCGGCGAGAAGGACATGCAGGGCAAGCCGCTGACCGGCGACAAGCTGGTGGTCACCCAGCGCTTCATCAAGACCGGCAACACCCGCGGCGACCTGATCGCCGTCACCAGCGGCCTCAAGGCCGGCGAACAGGTGGTCACCTCCGGCTTGTTGAAGCTGCGCAACGGCGCCGAAGTGACGATCAACAACGACGTGCGCCCGGCCGCCGACGCGCAGCCGGAAGTCGAGAACAGGTAAGGCCGGGACTGCCCATGAAATTCACCGATATCTTCATCAGGAAGCCGGTGCTGGCGATGGTCGTCAGCCTGTTCATCCTGCTGTTCGGCCTGCGCGCCTTCAGCGAACTGAACGTGCGCAAGTACCCCGAGATGCGCAACGCGGTGGTCAACATCAGCACCACCTATTTCGGTGCCGACGCCGACCTGATCCAGGGCTTCATCACCACCCCGCTGGAACGCGAGATCGCCAGCGCCGAAGGCATCGACTACCTGTCGTCGACCAGCTCGGCCGGGATGAGCAACATCCAGGCCTACATCCGCCTGGACAAGGACCCCAGCGAAGCGCTCACCCAGATCAGCGCCAAGGTCAACAAGATGCGCGGCCAGCTGCCGCCGCAGTCGGAAGACCCGGTCATCGATCTGCAGCAGGGCGAGCAGATCGCCGCGATGTACGTGTCGTTCGCCAGCGAGACGCTGGACAACAACCAGATCACCGACTACCTGACCCGGGTGATCCAGCCCAAGCTGGTGACGGTGGACGGCGTGCAGCGCGCGGACATCCTCGGCGCCGGCACCTTCGCCATGCGCATCTGGCTGAAGCCGGAAAAGATGGCCGCGCTGCAGGTCACCGCCAGCGACGTGTCGAACGCGCTGCAGTCCAACAACGTGCTGGCGGCGGTGGGCTCCACCAAGGGCCAGATGGTCGCCATCGACATGACCGCGCGCACCGACCTGCGCAATGCCGACGAGTTCCGCAAGCTGATCGTGCGCGAACAGGACGGCGCCATCGTGCGGCTGGGCGACATCGCCGACGTCGCACTGGGTTCGGAAAGCTACGGCACCTCGGTGCGCATCAACGGCGAGTCGGCGACGTTCATGGGCATCTACGTTGCCCCGGACGCCAACTCGCTGGACGTGATCAAGGCGATGCGCAAGGTCTGGGACAACGAGATCGTGCCGCAGCTGCCGCAGGGCATGCAGGCGAGCATCCCGTACGACAGCACCGAGGCGATCCAGGACGCGATCGACGAGGTGATCCGCACGCTGATCGAAGCGCTGCTGATCGTGATCGTGGTGATCTACCTGTTCCTGGGCTCGGTGCGCAGCGTGCTGATCCCGGCGCTGACCATCCCGCTGTCCCTGATCGGCGGACTGTTCCTGATGCTGCTGATGGGCTTCACCATCAACCTGCTGACCCTGCTGTCGATGGTGCTGGCGATCGGCATCGTGGTGGATGACGCGATCATCGTGCTGGAGAATATCCACCGCCACATCGAGGAGGGCATGAGCCCGTTCGACGCCGCCATCCGCGGCGCGCGCGAACTGGCCTGGCCGGTGGTGGCGATGACCACCACCCTGATCGCGGTGTACCTGCCGATCGGCTTCCAGGGCGGCCTGACCGGCGTGTTGTTCACCGAGTTCGCCTTCACCCTGGCCGGCGCGGTGCTGCTGTCGGGCGTGATCGCGCTGACGCTGACGCCGATGATGAGCTCGAAGATCCTGCAGCCGCACGATCCCGACCATCCCAAGAGCAAATTCGAGAACTGGCTCGACAGCCGCTTCGAAAAGCTCCACCACGGCTACCAGCGCAAGCTGCACAGCGCACTGGAAACCAGGTCGGTGATCGCCGCATTCGGCCTGATCGTGCTGGTGAGCTGCGTGTTCCTGTACATGGGCGCGCCCAAGGAACCGGCGCCGGTGGAGGACGAGGGCTTCATCTTCTCGGTCGCCAGCGCCGACCCCATCGCCACGCTGGACTACGTGGAGCGCTATACCGAGGAAGTCACCAAGATCGCCAAGACCGTGCCCGAAGTGCAGGACTACTTCCTGTTCAACGGCGGCTTCGGCGGCGGTGGCGGTGCCAGCCCCAGCGCGATGGCCGGCTTCGTGCTGAAGCCGTGGAGCCAGCGCAGCCGCTCCACCAACGCGGTGTTGCAGCAGGAGCTGCAGCCGAAGATGTCGCAGGTCACCGGCCTCAACATCTTCGCGCTGGTGCCACCTTCGCTGCCCAGCGCCGGCGGTGGCGGCGGCGGTGGCGAGTTCGTGATCGGCGGCGTGGGTGAGCTGTCGCAGCTGTCCGAGCTGGCCGACGCGATCCTGCAGAAGGCGATGGCCAGCAAGCGCTTCATCTTCCTGGACAAGGACCTGAAGATCGACAAGCCGCGCATCGAGGTCAACATCGACCGCGACAAAGCGGCCACGCTGGGCATCGACATGCGCACGCTGGCGGCCGACATGTCGGCGATGCTGGCCGGCGGCTATTCCAACCTGTTCTCGATGCAGAACCGCGCCTACCGGGTGATTCCGCAGGTGCAGCGCAGCGACCGCCTCAACGCGGCGCAGCTGGAGAACTACTACACCCGCACCCGCGACGGCGAGCTGATCCCGCTGTCCACCATCGTCACCCTCGAGGAAAGCGCGCAGCCGCAGTCGCTCAAGCGCTTCCAGCAGCTCAACGCTGTCTCCATCACCTTCGCCCCACGCCCCGGCGTGAGCAAGGGCGAGGCGCTGGCGATCCTGGACCAGGCGGCCAAGGAAGTGCTGCCGCAGGGTTACAGCGTGGACTACGCCGGCGAGTCGCGGCAGTTCAAGCAGGAAGGCTCGGCGATGCTGATGACCCTGGCGCTGGCGCTGGTGGTGATCTTCCTGGTGCTGTCGGCGCAGTTCGAAAGCTTCCGCGACGCGCTGATCATGCTGCTGACCGTGCCGATGGCGATCTGCGGCGCGCTGCTGGCGCTGAACGTGCTGGCGCTGCTGTCGCAGGTGCTGCAGTTCGCAGGGATCGAGGCGTTCCCCGGCATGAGCATCAACATCTACACGCAGGTGGGCCTGGTCACGCTGGTGGGCGTGATTTCCAAGCACGGCATCCTGATCGTGGAGTTCGCCAACAAGCTGCAGATCGAGCAGGGCCTGTCGAAGCGCGAAGCGATCGAGGAAGCCACCGGCATCCGCCTGCGCCCGGTGCTGATGACCACCGCCGCGCTGGTGTTCGCGATGATCCCGCTGCTGATGGCGAAGGGCCCGGGCGCGGCGTCGCGCTTCTCGATGGGCGTGGTGATCGCCTCCGGCATGACCATCGGCACGCTGTTCACCCTGTTCGTGCTGCCGGCGTTCTACCTGTACCTGGCCCGCGACCACGCGCACGCCGGTGGCAAGGAACATTCGTCGCTGCCGCCGCCGGAACCGCAGCACGGTTGATGGCCGCCGGCTGATGCAATGTGAACGCCCGGGGAAACCCGGGCGTTTTTTTGCGAGTTCACGAAGCCCCATTGTCCGGCCGCGGCGAACCTGCTGCCCGGCACAGCGGCGCATGCGGGAAGACCCGCTTGCCCCAACCGGCCTACGTGCCCAGCACGGGCACCCGCAGATGTCCTGCCAGCAGCATCGGATCGACGCCCGGCCCATGCGGCAGCACGCCCCAGCACGGCGCCGGCAGGCGTTCGCGCAGCATCGCGATGTTGTCCTCCACGCGCGCCATCGCCGGATCCACATGCGAGGCGATCCAGCCCGCCAGGTGCGCGCCGTCGTCCACGATCGCCCGCGCACTCAGCAGCGCATGGTTGAGGCAGCCCAGCCGCAGCCCGACCACCAGTACCACCGGCAGCCGCAGCGCGCGCACCAGGTCCACCTGCATCATCGATGCCGACAGCGGTGCGGCCCACCCGCCCACGCCTTCCACCACCAGCGCATCCACCTGCGAAGCCAACCGCGCATGCGCGGCGAGGATCGGGGTCAGCCGCACCTCCGTGCCGGCATCGCGCGCGGCCAGCTCGGGCGCCAGCGGATGTTCCAGCGCGAACGGATTGATGTCGGCGTAAGTCAATCCCGGCGCACCGGCGGCCTGCAGCGCCAGCGCGTCCTCGTTGCGCCACTGCCCGTCGATGCGCTCGCAGCCGCTGGCGACCGGCTTCATTCCCGCCGCGCGCAGGCCGTGCGCGCGCAGCGCATGCAGCAGCGCGCAGCTGGCCAGGGTCTTGCCGATGCCGGTGTCGGTGCCGGTCACGTAGATCGAGAACATCGCGCGCTCCGCCCGTCGTGATGGGCTGCGATGGTAATCGCAGCTGACCTGGTTGCTACACTGCGCGAATGAGCTTTACCGCCACCACGCTGACCGGCAGCAAGCCGGAACAATACGCCCAGCTGCTGGAACAGGCGCGCGCGCTGCTGCACGGAGAGCGCGACCGCACCGCCAACGCCGCCAACCTGTCGGCGCTGGTCTACCACGCGCTGCCCGACCTCAACTGGGTCGGCTTCTATTTCTTCGACGGCACCGAACTGGTGGTGGGCCCGTTCCAGGGCCTGCCGGCCTGCGTGCGCATTCCGCTGTCCAAGGGCGTGTGCGGCGCTGCCGCCAGCACCCGCGCCACCCAGCGCGTGGAAGACGTCAACGCCTTCCCTGGCCATATCGCCTGCGATTCGGCCAGCCGCTCGGAACTGGTGGTGCCGCTCTACCAGGGCGAGACCCTGCTGGGCGTGTTCGACATCGACAGTCCGATTCCCGCACGCTTTTCCGTTGAAGACCAGCATGGCCTGGAAGCGATCGCCCGGGCGTACCTGGAATCGCTTGGATGAACGTGAAGCTGCGCAACATCGGCCCCAAGTCCGCGGCGTGGCTGCGCCAGGTCGGGTTGCGCACCCGCGAGGACTTGGCAGAGGCGGGCACGGTGGGCGCCTTCATGAAGGTGCGTCGGGCCGGCTTCAAGCCCAGTCTCAATCTGCTGTACGCGCTGGAAGGCGCGCTGCAGGACTGCCACTGGCAGGACGTCCCCGATGCACGCCGCGTCGAGCTGGTGCAGGCCGCCGAAGCCGCCATCGCGCTGCTGCCGCCGCCGCGCGGACGGCCCGCCGCGGCGCCGGTGACCACCACCCATCATGAGGAAGCGGCGGCACCGGCGTTCGCCCTGTTCGACGACGACCGCCACGGCGGCTCCGCCGATTGACCCAAGGCAAGGGTACGGCCGCGGCGGCAGGCTACAATGCCCGCGCTTGAGGTGACCTTGCGGAATGCTCCGCGGGTTGAAACGGGAAGCCGGTGACGAAGCGCGAAGGCGCCTCCAGTCCGGCGCTGCCCCCGCAACGGTAAGCGCGACAACTCCGGCATCGGCCACTGTGCATGCGCATGGGAAGGCGCCGGAGGGGAACATCCTGCGATGGATGCGCCGCGCGCGAGCCCGGAGACCGGCCACAGGCATGTCTGATGGCGATGCGGAGGGCGTCGCGCGGCCCCGCGCGTGCGCCTGCGTCCGCCTGTGTCCGTGATTCCCCCGCCGTTGCCGTCGCCCACCATCCCAGGGCGCGCGGGCGTGCGCGCCGGAGAATCCACGAACATGAAGTTCCATCGCGATACCGTCTTCCGCCTCAGCCCGCTGGCGTTCGCACTGGCGCTACCCGGCCCGGCACTGGCGCATGGCGACGACGCCACCGACCTCGACAGGGTCGTCGTCACCGCCACCCGCACCGCCACCACCGCGGACGCCGCGCTGGCGGCGGTGGAGGTGATCGACCGCGCGCAGATCGACGCCAGCAGCGCGCGCTCGCTGCCGGAGCTGCTGCGCGGCCGCGCCGGCATCACCCTGGTCAACCAGGGCGGCCTGGGCAAGCTGTCCACCCTGTTCCTGCGCGGCACCGAATCCGACCACACCCTGTTCCTGATCGACGGCGTGCGCGTCGGCTCGCCAGCCTCCGGCCTGACCATGCTGCAGGACCTGCCGCTGGCGCAGATCGAGCGCATCGAAATCGTGCGCGGCCCGCGCTCGTCGCTGTACGGCGCCGATGCCATCGGCGGGGTGATCCAGATCTTCACCCGTCGCGGCGAGCGGGAAGGCATCAGCGGGCGTGGGCGCATCGCCGCCGGTAGCCACGGCCTGCGCGAGGCCTCGGCCGGCCTCGACCTGCGCGGCAAGCGCGGCGGCGTGGGCGTGGACGTGGCGCATCAGGAAACCGATGGCATCAACGCCTGCCTTGGCTTCTACAACCCGGCGACCTGGGCCGGTGCCGGCTGCTTCATCGTGCCGGGCACCCACCTGGACCGCGACGGCTACCGCAACAGCAGCGCCAGCCTGCGCGCCGACTTCGCGCCTAACGATACGTGGCAGTTCGATGCCCGCGCCACCCGCGCCGAAGGCCACAACGACTACGACGGCGACTACGTGGACAACTCCGACATCGTCCAGCAGACCGTCGGCGGCAGCGTGCGCTGGGCCCCGGCCAGGGATGTGCAGTTGAAGCTGACCCTGGGCCGCAACAGCGACGATTCCAACAACTACATCGGCAGCGTCTTCAGCAACCGCTTCACCACCAGCCGCGACAGCGCCAGCCTGCAGGCCGACCTTACGGTGGCGCAGGGGCAGCTGCTCAGCGCCGGCTTCGACTGGCTGCGTGATCGCGCCAACATCGTCGATGCGTGGTCGCCGTTCGCCGCCGCCCGCGGCAACCGCGCCGTGTTCGCCCAGTACCAAGGCGATTTCGGCGCGCACGACCTGCAGCTGTCGCTGCGCACCGACCGCAACGACCAGTTCGGCGCCCATGCCACCGGCGGCATCGCCTGGGGCATGGACATCGCCGACGGCTGGCGCCTCACCGCCAGCCACGGCACCGCGTTCAAGGCGCCCAGCTTCAACGAGCTGTACTACCCCGGCTACAGCAATCCGCTGCTGCGCCCGGAGCAGTCGCGCAGCAGCGAGCTGTCGTTGCAGCGCAGCGGCGACGGCTGGCAGGTGCAGGCCAACGCGTACCACAACCGCATCGATGACCTGATCGCCTGGGACGCCAGTCTCGGCAAGCCCGGCAACGTCGAGCAGGCGCGCATTCGCGGCCTGGAGCTGACCGCCAGCGTGACGCTGGGCGAATGGGACCTGCGCGGCCAGCTGGGCTGGCTGGACGCGCGCAACGCCAGCACCGGCTTCGGCCACGACAAGCGCCTGGCGCGCCGCCCCACCCGCAGCGCGCGCATCGACCTGGACCGCGAGTTCGGCGACTGGGGCTTCGGCCTGTCCGCCATCGGCGAGGCCGCGCGCTGGGACGATGTCGGCAACAGCCTGCGGGTGGGCGGCTACGGCACTCTCGACGGCCGCCTGTCGTGGCGCTTCGCACGCGGGTGGACGCTGCAGGCCAACGTGGTGAACCTGTTCGACAAGCGCTACGAAACCAGCGCCTGGTATGTGCAGCCGGGCCGCGAGTACGCCCTGAGCCTGCGCTGGCAGCCGCAATGAGTTGAGGGAGGCGGCACCGCAAGGACGCGCGCAGGGATGCGACGGGGCCCGGCAGGAATGCCGGGCTTTTTTGTGCCGGCGGTCGGGATTTTCGCTGCAGGGCGGGCTGCCCACTTGCAAACCGGACGGGGCGCGCCCAGCATAGTGAGTAATTGATTACTCACTGTCCGGAACTCCGATGAGCCTGCGTCCCCGCCCCCTGCCCGCCGACGAGCGTCGCGCCGCCACGGTGGAAGCCGTGGTCGAACTGGCCGCCGAGCAGAACCCCGGCGACATCACCACCGCCGCCATCGCCCGGCGCATGGGCCTGACTCAGGGCGCGCTGTTCCGGCACTTCCCCAACAAGGACGCGATCCTCGAAGCGGTGCTGGGCTGGGTCAGCGAACGCCTGCTGGCGCAGCTGGACCAGGCGGCGGCCTCTGCCGCCACCCCGCTGGCCGCGCTGGAGGCGATGTTCATGGCCCACGTCGGCTTCGTCGCCCGCCACCCCGGCGTGCCGCGGATGCTGTTCGGTGAGCTGCAGCGCCCCGGCGACACCCTCCCCAAGCGCATGGCGCAGACCCTGACCCAAGGCTATGCCCAGCGCCTGCGCGGGCATCTGGCGGCGGGCATCGCGCGGCAGCAACTGGATGCCGGGCTGGACCTGGACGCCGCCGCCACCCTGTTCATAGGCACCGTGCAGGGACTGGTGATGCAGTCGCTGATCGCCGGCGACGTGGCGCGCATCCGCCGCGATGCGCCCGGCGTGTTCGCCATCTACCGCCGCGGCATCCGGAGCCAGCCATGAGCCTGCCACGCCTCTCCCGCCGCACGCTGATGCTGGTCGCGGCGATCATCCCGCTGGCGCTGCTGTTCGCCTGGGTTGCGGTGCGCTCCGGCCCGCTGGCGCCGATCGAAGTCACCACCATCAGCGTGGCCAAGCGCAGCATCGCGCCGGCCCTGTACGGCATCGGCAGCGTGCAGGCGCGCTACAGCTACAGGATCGGCCCGACCTACGCCGGACGACTGCAGCGGCTGGACGTGCACGTGGGCGATGCGGTCAAGGCCGGGCAGGTGCTGGGCGCGATGGCGCCGGTGGACCTGGACGACCGCATCGGCGCGCAGCAGGCCGCCATCGCCAGCGCGCAGGCGGCGCTGCAGCAGGCGCAGGCGCGCCAGCGCTATGCGCAGGCGCAGGCGCAGCGCTACGGCCAACTGGCGCAGCAGCAGCTGGTCAGCGTGGAAACCGCCTCCGCGCGCCGGCAGGAGCTGGACGTGGCCAATGCCGGCCTGGCCGCCGCGCGCGACGACATCCGCCGCCTGCAGGCCGAACGCGACGCGGTGCAGGCGCAGCGCGGCAACCTGGCGCTGGTGGCGCCGGTGGACGGGCTGGTGGTGGCGCGCAACGCCGACCCCGGCACCACGCTGGTGGCAGGGCAGGCGGTGGTGGAAGTCATCGACCCGTCCAGCCTGTGGATCGACGCCCGCTTCGATCAGATCGCCGCCGGCGGTCTGGCCGGGGGACTGCCCGCCGATATCACCCTGCGCTCCGGTCCGGACGGCGCGCACGCGGGCACGGTGCTGCGCACCGAGCCGGTGGCCGACGCGGTGACCGAGGAAACCCGCGCCAAGCTCGTGTTCACCACCCTGCCCGCGCCGCTGCCGCCGCTGGGCGAACTGGCCGAAGTGACCGTGCATCTGCCGGCGCAGGCGGCGATGCCCGCCATTCCCAACGCCGCCATCCGCACCGTGGGTGGCCAGCGCGGCGTGTGGAAGCTGGTCAATGGCGCACTCGAGTTCGCGCCGCTGGCACTTGGCCGCAGCGACCTGGACGGCAACGTGCAGGTGCGCAAGGGGCTGGCCGGCGGCGAACAGGTGGTGCTCTACAGCGAGAAAGCGCTGACCGCCAACAGCCGCATCCACGTGGTCGAACGGATCCGGGGCACCGCGCCGTGATCAGCCTGGCCGGCCGCGACATCCTGCACGCCTGGGGCAAGTTCCTGTTCACCGGGATCGGGCTGGGCCTGCTGATCGGGGTCACCCTGACCATGGCCGGGGTGTATCGCGGCATGGTCGATGACGGCAAGGTGCTGCTGGACAACAGCGGCGCCGACCTGTGGGTGGTGCAGCGCGACACCCTCGGCCCGTATGCGGAATCCTCCAGCCTGCCGGACGACCTGTGGCGCGACATCCACGTGCTGCCCGGGGTGGCGCAGGCCGCCAACGTCACCTACCTCACCATGCAGGTGCGGCAGGGCGAGCGCGACGTGCGCGCGATGGTGGTCGGCATCGCCGCAGGCAGCCCCGGCACGCCCGGCTGGCCGCCGCAGCTGGTGGCGGGCCGGCAGATCACCCGCGGCCATTACGAGGCGGTGGCCGACGTCGCCGGCGGGTTCCGCCTCGGCGACACGCTCGGCATCCGCCGCCATCGCTACACCGTGGTCGGGCTGACCCGGCGCATGGTGTCGTCCAGCGGCGACCCGATGGTGTTCATCCCGCTGAAGGACGCGCAGCAGGCGCAGTTCCTCAAGGACAACGACGCGATCCGGATGCAGCGCCGACGTACCGCCGAAAACCCCGCCTTCAACCGTCCCGGCGTGCCCGGCCTGCTGGACGCGGTGAACGCTTCACAGGCCAGCAACAGCGCGGTCAACGCGGTACTGGTGCGGCTGGCGCCCGGCCACGCCGCCAGCGAGGTGGCCGAACCGATCCGGCGCTGGAAGCGGCTGACCGTGTACGACCGCCCGCAGATGGAGGCGATCCTGGTGGGCAAGCTGATCGCCACCTCGGCGCGCCAGATCGGCATGTTCCTGGTGATCCTGGCCGCGGTCAGCGCCGCCATCGTCGCGTTCATCATCTACACCCTGACCATGGACAAGATCCGCGAGATCGCCGTGCTCAAGCTGATCGGCACCCGCAACCGCACGATCGCGTGGATGATCCTGCAGCAGGCGCTGGTGCTGGGCGTGATCGGCTTCGTGGTCGGCAAGATCAGCGCCACCTTCGCCGCGCCGCTGTTCCCCAAGTACGTGCTGCTGGTGCCCGGCGATTCGGTGCTGGGCTTCTTCGCGGTGCTGCTGCTGTGCGTGGCGTCCAGCGTGATCGCCATCCGGATGGCGCTGAAGGTCGATCCGGCCGAAGCGATCGGGGGTTGAGCATGGCCGCCACCGGCATCCGCATCGAAAGGCTGAGCAAACGCTACGGCAGCGGCGACACCGCGGTGCTGGCGCTGAAGGACGTCAACATGCAGGTCGCGCCCGGCGAAGTGGTGGGCCTGATCGGCCCGTCCGGCTCCGGCAAGAGCACGCTGCTGAAAAGTCTCGGCGCGGTGATCGATCCCAGCGCCGGGCGCATGCAGCTGGGCGATGAAGTGATCTTCGACGACGGCTGGAAGGTGCGCGACCTGCGCGCGCTGCGCCGCGACAAGATCGGTTTCGTGTTCCAGGCGCCCTACCTGATCCCCTTCCTCGACGTCACCGACAACGTCGCCCTGCTGCCGATGCTGGCCGGCATGCGCAACGACGCGGCGCGCGCGCGGGCGCTGGAGCTGCTCACCGCGCTGGACGTGCAGCATCGCGCCCGGGCGATGCCGTCGCAGCTGTCCGGCGGCGAGCAACAGCGGGTGGCGATCGCGCGCGGGCTGGTCAACCGTCCGCCGGTGATCCTCGCCGACGAACCCACCGCGCCGCTGGATTCCGAGCGCGCGCTGGCGGTGATCCGCCTGCTCAACGACATGGCGCAGCGCTTCCAGACCGCGGTCATCGTGGTGACCCACGACGAGAAGATCATCCCCACCTTCAAGCGCATCTACCACATCCGCGACGGCGTGACCTTCGAGGAAGCCGGCGAAGGCCGCGGCTTCGACTGAGCCGGCCGCAATCGGGTGGCTTCGGCCCGCGCCGTTGGCTGCGCGCAGACCTCCGGTTGCTGCGCGACGAGCCGGCGCCGACGCTGCGCGAACTGGCGGCGCAGCCGGCCAGCGCATACGACGCAGCATGTGCCGCAATCGTGCGCAGCTGGCCGCCGCGTGCCACCATGCGTGGCCATCTGTTCGATGACACCGCAATGTCCGATCTCGATACCCTGCGCACGCGCGCCCTGCAGGCCGCGCAACAGGCCTATGCCCCGTATTCGCGGCTGCGCGTCGGTGCCGCGCTGCGTTCGACCGCCGGCCAGGTCTACACCGGCTGCAACGTGGAGAACGCGTCCTACACCCTCGGCAACTGCGCCGAGCGCGCGGCCATCGCCGCCGCGGTGCAGGCCGAGGGCGCCGGCTTCCGGCTGGCCGCCATAGCGGTCACCGCCTTCGATTCCGCCGGCGACGTGCTGCCGATTTCTCCCTGCGGCGGCTGCCGGCAGGCGCTGGTGGAATTCGGCGAAGACGCGACCGTGAGCTTCCGCCAGCCCGACGCGCAGTGGCTCGAGGTGACGGCGGGCGCACTGCTGCCGCATCGCTTCAGCTTTCCCGAGCGCTGAAGCACCGGCAACGCTGCGGTCATCGCGCGGGCTTGTGACTGCCCTCGTCGACGACAGGCAGACTCCCCGCGCTACAGCCAACGCCACGCCGGTACCGCCGCAGGCACGGTCTCGCCCAGCGTGAATGCCGCACGCACCTGCGCCGCCGCACGCTCGGCATCGGCGGCGGTACGCGCATGCACGATGGCCAAGGCCGCGCCAGCTTCCAGCCACTGGCCGCGTTCGGCCACCTCGGACAGGCCCACCGCCGGGTCGATGGCCGCGCCGGGCACGCGCCGCCCGCCGCCCAAATCGACCACGCATTCGCCCAGCGCGCGCACGTCGATGGCCTGCACCACGCCGGCTGCCTGCACAGTGACCTCCCGCTGCACCGGCGCCTGCGGCAGCGCGTGCGCGAACACATCTACCGGCCCGCCAAGCGCCGCCACCATCCGCGCGACGCGCTCCGCCGCCGCGCCGCTGTCCAGCGCCTGGCGCGCGCGCAACAGCGCCGCGTCCTCGCTTTCCGCCAGCCCTGCCATGTGCAGCAGGCGCGCCGCCTGCGCCAGCACCAGCGCCTCCAGCCGCAGGCAGCGCGGGCGGCCCGCCAGCAGGTCCAGCACGCCCCGTACCTCCAGCGCATTGCCCGCGCTGCGCCCGAGCACCTGGCCCATGTCGCTGAGCATCGCCGCCAGCTGCAGGCCGCTGCCTGCCGCCACCGCCTGCATGCGCGCGGCCAGCGCCTGCGCATCGGCTTCGGCCGGCGTCTGCGCGCCGCTGCCGGTCTTGATGTCCAGCACCAGCGCCTGCGCGCCGCCGGCGAGCTTCTTCGACAGGATCGAGGCCACGATCAATTCGGGCACGTCGACCGTGGCGGTGACGTCGCGCACCGCGTACAGGCGGCGGTCGGCCGGCACCAGGTCCGCGCTCTGGCCGACGATGGCACACCCCGCCTCGCGCACCACCCGCGCCAGCCGCGCGGGGTCGGGATTCACGTCATAGCCGGGCAGGCTTTCCAGCTTGTCCAGAGTGCCGCCGGTATGGCCCAGGCCGCGCCCGGAGATCATCGGCACATACGCGCCGCAGGCCGCCAGCAGCGGCGCCAGCGCCAGGCTCACGCAATCACCGACGCCGCCGGTGGAATGCTTGTCCAGCACCGGGCCAGGCAGGTCGCGCCAGTCCAGCCGGCGGCCGGAATCGCGCAGCGCGAAGGTGAAGTCGCGGCACTCGGCGGCATCCAACCCACGCCATGCCACCGCCATCGCGAACGCGCCGATTTGGCCCTCGCTCCACGCTTCGCCGGCGATGCCATCGGCCAGCGCCTGCCACTGCTCGGCGTCGAGCCTGCGCCCTTCGCGCTTGGCGCGGATCAGCGCAACGGCGGACCAGGGTTTCATGCGGAGCGCGCGCAGCGCTGGCCGCGCGAAAGAGGGCGAAGCGACATCGGGATCACCGCAGGCAGCCGAAGACCGGCGGCGCCAGCCTAGGCGCGACGGCGCGCGCCGGCCTTGATCCAGGACAATCTTCGCCGCTGCTTATTCCACCGTGACCGACTTGGCCAGGTTGCGCGGCTTGTCGACGTCGGTGCCGCGTGCCAGCGCGGTGTGGTAGGCCAGCAACTGCACCGGGATGGCATGCACGATCGGCGAGAGGATGCCGACGTGGCGCGGCGTACGGATCACGTGCACGCCTTCGGATTCGCTGAAGCTGCTGTCGGCGTCGGCGAACACGAACATCTCGCCGCCGCGCGCGCGCACTTCCTGGATGTTCGACTTCACCTTCTCCAGCAGCGCGTCGTTCGGCGCGATCACCACCACCGGCATCTGCGTGTCCACCAGCGCCAGCGGGCCGTGCTTGAGCTCGCCGGCCGGGTAGCCCTCGGCGTGGATGTAGGAGATTTCCTTGAGCTTGAGCGCGCCTTCCAGCGCGATCGGGTAATGCGTGCCGCGGCCAAGGAACAGCGCGTGCTGGCGCGGCGCGAAGCTCGAAGCCCAGGCCGCCACCTGCGGCTCCAGGTTGAGTGCGTGCTGCACGCTGCCGGGCAGGTGGCGCAGCGCCTCAAGCAGCTCGCCTTCGCGCGCCTCGTCCAGCTGCCCGCGCAGCTTGCCCAGCGTCACCGCCAGCGCGAACAGCGCGACCAGCTGGGTGGTGAAGGCCTTGGTGGAAGCAACGCCGATCTCCGCACCGGCGCGGGTCAGGAACACCAGCCTGCTGGCGCGGGGGATGGCCGACTCCGGCACGTTGCAGATCGACAGGGTCTTGTCCTGTCCCTGCGCCTTGGCGTACTTCAGCGCCTCCATCGTGTCCAGGGTTTCGCCGGACTGCGAAATGGTGACCACCAGCTGCTTCGGATTGCCCACCACCTTGCGGTAGCGATATTCGCTGGCGATGTCGACCGCGCACGGAATGCCGGCCAGCGCCTCGATCCAGTAGCGCGCGGTCAGGCCGGCGTAATAGCTGGTGCCGCAGGCGAGGATCTGCACCGACTCGACATCCGCCAGCACGCTGGCCGCGTCCTTGCCGAACAGCGCCGCATCGAATCCGCCGGCATCGACGATGCCCTCCACGGTGTCGCCGATCGCGCGCGGCTGCTCGTGGATTTCCTTCTGCATGAAGTGGCGGTACGGGCCCAGTTCCAGCGAGGCCAGCGACACGTCGGACACGTGCACCTCGCGTGCCACCGGCGCATCGCTGGCGTCGAACACCTGCACGCCGTCGCGGGTGAGCTCGGCGGTATCGCCCTCTTCGAGGAAGATCACCCGGCGCGTCGCGGAGACAATCGCGGAGACATCCGAGGCGACGAAGTTCTCGCCCTCCCCCAGACCCACCAGCAGCGGGCAACCCATGCGCGCGGCCACCAGCGTGGACGGATCGCGCTTGTCGATCACCGCCAGCGCGTAGGCGCCATGCAGCTCCTTCACCGTCGCCTGCAGCGCGGCCAGCAGGCTGCCGCCCTGGGCGCGGTGGTGGTGGATCAGGTGGGCGACCACTTCGGTATCGGTCTGCGAGGTGAACTCGTAGCCCAGCGCCTCCAGCCGATGCCGCTGCGCCTCGTGGTTCTCGATGATGCCGTTGTGCACCAGCGCCAGCTCGCCATGGCTGATGTGCGGATGTGCATTGGATTCGGTGACCCCGCCGTGGGTGGCCCAGCGGGTGTGGCCGATGCCGAGGCGGGCATCCAGGCCTTCCGCCAGCGCGGCGGCCTCCATCTCGGCGACGCGGCCGGTACGGCGCACCCGGCGCACGGCCTCCCCGGACAACACCGCGATGCCGGCCGAGTCGTAGCCGCGGTATTCCAGTCGCTTCAGGCCATCCACCAGCAGAGGCACGACGTCACGGTTGGCGATGGCGCCGACGATTCCACACATGCTGGCACTGCTCCGTTTGGGGACGTGGAAGTGTAGTCGCAGCGGGCGGACGGGTGTCCGCGCGGACACCGGGATGCGTCCGCCCGGACACCGGACGCTGCCATCAAATCCATATATATCAATCACTTGTGATTGGCACGCGGATTGCTCAAGGACAGGCATGGACCCTTCTTCCACCGACGCCCGCATGGACAATCACCGCCGCATCCGCGACACCTCCGGCCAGGACCAGGTCATGGCCACACCCTTTCGCCCCGGCCGTCGCAGGCGGATCGCCATCGCCGCGACCAGCGCCGCCTTGGTGCTGGCGCTGGGCGGCTGGGTGGCCTCCGGCTGGCTGTCGGGCGACCGCTCGTTCGACGCCTCGCGCCTGCGCATCGCCAGCGTCACCCGCGGCGACCTGGTGCGCGACCTCAGCGCGGAAGGCCGGGTGATCGCGGCCAACAGCCCCACCCTGTACGCGATCGCCGCCGGCACCGTGGCGCTGCAGATCGTCGCCGGCGACAAGGTGGCGAAGGGCCAGCCGCTGGCGGTGATCGACAGCCCCGAGTTGCGCAGCAGGCTGGTGCAGGAAGAATCCACCCTTGCCAGCCTGGAGGCCGAAGCCAGCCGCGCCGTGCTGGATGCGCAGATCGCCCGCGCCAATGCGCAGCGCGCGCTGGACCAGGCCAGCGTCGACCGCACCGCGGCGATGCGCGACCTGGAGCGCTACCAGCGCGCGTACGACGGCGGCGCGGTGCCGCAGAACGATCTCGCCCGCGCGCAGGACCTGATGAAGAAGGCCGACATCGGCCTGTCCGCGGCTCGCAAGGATTTCTCGCTGCAGAGCAGCGGCGCCGGCCTGGATGCGCGCAACAAGCAGTTGCAGGCGCAGCGCCAGCGCGCGGTGGTGGAGGAAGCGCGCCGGCAGGTGGATGCACTGACCCTGCGCGCGCCGTTCGATGGCCAGGTCGGCCAGGTGCAGCTGCCGCAGGGCACCCAGGTCGCGACCAACGGGCCGGTGCTGAGCGTGGTGGACCTGAGCCGCTTCGAGGTCGAGATCAAGGTGCCGGAAAGCTTCGCCCGCGACCTGGGCATCGGCATGCCGGCGCAGATCAACGCCAACAACGCGCGCTACGCCGGCGAGATCGCCGCGGTCTCGCCCGAGGTGGTGAACGGCGAGGTCACCGCCCGCGTGCGCTTCACCAAGGGCAGGCAGCCGCCGGGACTGCGCCAGAACCAACGGCTGTCGGTGCGGATCGTGATGGACACCCGCCGCAACGTGCTGATGGTGGAGCGCGGACCGTTCCTGGAACAGGACGGCGGCAACCTCGCCTGGGTGGTGGACGGCAGCAGCGCGACGCGTCGCCCGATCCGCACCGGCACCTCCAGCCTGTCCTCCGTGGAAATCGTCTCGGGCCTGAAGGTCGGCGACCGCATCGTCGTCTCCGGCACCGACCAGTTCGGCACCGCCGAACGCGTCCGTATTTCCGGCGACTGACGCCACGCCCAGCCCATACCCCATCGCTCAACTTCGCATTTTCCGACCAGACAACTGCACAAGGAATCATCGCCATGCTCGACATGCGCCAGGTCACCAAGGTCTACCGCACCGAACTCGTGGAAACGCACGCGCTGCGCTCGCTCGACCTGCAGGTCGGCGAGGGCGAGTTCGTCGCCGTCACCGGGCCGTCGGGCTCGGGCAAGACCACCTTCCTCAACATCGCCGGCCTGCTGGAGGAATTCACCGGCGGCGACTACGTGCTCGACGGCGTCAACGTGAAGGGCCTGAACGACAACGCCCGCTCGCGCCTGCGCAACGAAAAGATCGGCTTCATCTTCCAGGGCTTCAACCTGATCCCCGACCTCAACCTGTTCGACAACTGCGACGTGCCTTTGCGCTACCGCGGCATGCCGGCATCGGAGCGCAAGCTGCGCATCGAGGACGCGCTGGGCCTGGTCGGGCTGGGGTCGCGGATGAAGCATTACCCGGCGGAGCTCTCCGGCGGCCAGCAGCAGCGGGCCGCGATCGCCCGCGCGCTGGCCGGCAGCCCGCGCCTGCTGCTGGCGGACGAACCGACCGGCAACCTCGACTCGCAGATGGCGCGCAGCGTGATGGAGCTGCTGGAGGACATCAACCAGCAGGGCACCACCATCGTGATGGTCACCCATGACCCGGAGCTGGCCGCGCGCGCGCAGCGCAACGTCCACATCGTCGACGGCATGGCCACCGACGTGGTCATGGACGCCGCCATCGCCCACCCGCCGCACGCCCACGTCGCCACCGCCTGAGGACACCGCCATGTTCGGCTATTACCTCAACCTCGCCCTGCGCAGCTTCCGCCGCAACCGCGTGCTGACCGCGCTGATGGTGCTGGCGATCGCGCTCGGCATCGGCGCCAGCATGACCACGCTGACCGTATTCCACGTGCTCTCCGGCGACCCCATGCCGCAGAAGAGCGAGCGCCTGTTCTACGTCCAGCTGGACCCGGAAACGCGCGACGGCTACAAGCCCGGCGCGGAACCGCAGGACCAGCTCACTCGCTTCGACGCCGAGGAGCTGCTGCGCCAGAAGCAGGCCAAGCGGCAGGCCATGATGACCGGCGGCGGCGGCGTGGTGGAGCCGGAAGGCAACAAGCTCAAGCCGTTCACGGTTGGCCTGCGCTATACCTCGGCCGATTTCTTCGCGATGTTCGAGGTGCCGTTCCTGCGCGGCCGGGCCTGGACCGGCGGCGACGACGACGGCCGTGCGCGGGTGACGGTGGTGACGCGGGAACTGGGCGAAAAACTGTTCGGCGGCAGCGACCCGGTCGGCCGCGAACTGCGCATCGATGGCCACGCGCTGCGCATCGTCGGCGTGATCGACGAATGGCAGCCGGCACCGCACTTCTACGACCTCAACACCGGCCGCTACGACAGCGACGAGCAGGCGTTCGTGCCGATCAGCGCCGCGCTGGACCTCAAGCTGGGGCGCAACGGCAGCATCAACTGCTTCGGCCGCAGCATGGTCAACGACCCCACCGCGCAGAACGTGCCGTGCAGCTGGATGCAGTACTGGGTGGAGCTGGAGAGCGCCGGCGACGCTGCCGCGTACAAGCGCTATCTCGACAGCTATTCCGAACAGCAGCGCAGCGCCGGCCGCTTCGAGCGCCCGGCCAATACCCGCCTGCGCAACGTGATGGAGTGGCTGGAGTTCCGCCAGGTCGTGCCCGGCGATGTGCGCCTGCAGATGTGGCTGGCGTTCGCCTTCCTGCTGGTCTGCCTGCTCAATACCGTCGGCCTGCTGCTGGCCAAGTTCCTGCGCCGCAGCGGCGAGATCGGCGTGCGCCGCGCGCTGGGCGCGTCGCGGATGGAGATCTTCAAGCAGTGCCTGGTCGAAGCCGGCACGGTCGGCGTGGCGGGCGGCGCGCTCGGCCTGGTGCTGGCCCTGCTGGGGCTGTGGGCGGTACGCCAGCGCCCGGCCGAATACGCGCAGCTGGCCCACCTGGACGGCGGCATGCTCGCGCTGACCTTCGTGCTGGCCATCGGCGCCAGCCTGCTCGCCGGCCTGCTACCCGCCTGGCGCGCGATGCGCGTGCCGCCGGCGCTGCAGCTGAAATCGCAATGACCCGCGCGACACCGCGCGGCACCTGACATCCCGGAGAATCCCGATGGAAATCCGTCCCATCCTGTCCACCCTGTCGCGCCACAAGACCGCGGCCGCGCTGATCGTGCTGGAGATCGCGCTGACCTGCGCGATCCTGTGCAACGCGCTGTTCCTGGTCGCGCAGCGGCTGGAAACCCTCAACATGCCCAGCGGCATGGACGATGCGCACCTGATCATGGCCCGCGCCACCGGCATCGGCACCCAGGTCGATGCCAACGCCCGCACCCGCGAGGATCTGGCCGCGCTGCGCGCGATCCCCGGCGTGACCGACGTGGTGATCGTCAACCAGACGCCATTCCGCAATGGTTCCTGGAACACCTCGCTCGGCACCAGCCCCGACCAGGAAGTACCGACCCTCAACGCGGCACAGTACATGGTCAGCGAAGGCACCCTGAAGGCGATGGGCCTGAAGCTGGTCGCCGGCCGCGACTTCCAGGCAGACGAGTTCCGCAACACCACCGAACTGGAAACCGCGACCGACGCATCCGCGCTGAAGTCGCCGCTGATCCTCAGCGCCGCGGCCGCGCGCAAGCTGTTCCCCGATGCCAGCCCGCTCGGCAAGACCGTGTACATGGCCGACGTCCCGCTGACCGTGGTGGGCGTGGTAGAGACCCTGGTGCGGCCGGCGCGGATGGGCGGCAACCGCGACTACTCGCTGATCTTCCCGTTCCGCATGCACTTCGCCAACGGCGGCATCTACCTGGTGCGGGTGGCCGATCCGGCGCGGCGCGACGAGATCCTCAAGCAGGTGGACGCCACCTTGGAGAAGGTCGATCCCAACCGCCTGATCCAGCCGTCGATCACGTTCTCCGAGAACCGCCGCGAATTCTTCGCCGACGACCGCGACATGATCGGCCTGCTGCTGATCGTGTGCGGCCTGCTGTTGCTGGTCACCGCGCTGGGCATCGTCGGCCTGGCCAGCTTCTGGGTGCAGCAGCGGACCAAGCAGATCGGCATCCGTCGCGCGCTGGGCGCCAGTCGCGGGCAGATCCTGCGCTACTTCCAGACCGAGAACTTCCTGCTGGCGACGATGGGCATCGTGCTGGGCATGGTGCTGGCGTTCGGCATCAACCAGCTGCTGATCAGCAAGTACGAGTTGCCGCGGCTGCCGCTGTCCTACCTGCCGATTGGCGCGCTGGGCCTGTGGCTGCTGGGCCAGCTGGCGGTGCTCGGCCCGGCCCGACGCGCCGCGTCGGTGCCGCCGGCCGTGGCCACGCGCTCGGTCTGATCCCGCCACCGCTGCCACTACAATCGCGCCCATGCCCGTCATCCTGGTCATCGACGACAACCCTTCGGTCGGCACCGCGCTGGACGTCCTGTTCTCGCTGCACGACATCCGCACGCTGTGCGCGCAGTCGCCGGAGCAGGGTCTGGACATCCTGGCGCGGGAGCCGGTGGACCTGGTGATCCAGGACATGAACTTCGTCGCCGACACCACCTCCGGCGACGAGGGCGTGGCCCTGTTCCACCGCATCCGCCAGAGCCATCCCGACCTGCCGGTGATCCTGCTGACCGCATGGACGCACCTGGAAGCGGCCGTCGACCTGATCAAGGCCGGCGCCGCCGACTACCTGGCCAAGCCCTGGGACGACCGCAAGCTGGTGGCCACCGTCAACAACCTGCTTGAGCTCGGCGACAACCGCCGCCAGCTGGAGCAAACGCGCGCCGGCGAACGCCGGCGACGCACCGTGCTGGAACGCGAGTACGACCTGCGCGGCATCATCTATGCCGACCCCGCCAGCGAAGCCGCGCTCACCCTGGCCTGCCAGGTCGCCCGCGCCGACATCCCGGTGCTGATCAGCGGCCCGAACGGCGCCGGCAAGGAGCGCTACGCCGAGATCATCCACGCCAACTCGCGGGTGGCGCAGGGGCCGTTCGTCGCCCTCAACTGCGGGGCCCTGCCCGGCGAACTGATCGAAGCCGAGCTGTTCGGCGCCGATGCCGGCGCCTACACCGGTGCCAACAAGCCACGCGAGGGCAAGTTCGAGGCGGCCGATGGCGGCACCCTGTTCCTCGACGAGATCGGCACCCTGCCGCTGGCCGGGCAGGTGAAGCTGCTGCGGGTGCTGGAGACCGGCTGCTTCGCGCGGCTGGGCAGCAACCGCGAACGCCACGTGCAGGTGCGCATCATCAGCGCCACCAACGCCGACCTGCCGACCCTCATCGCCGAAGGGAAGTTCCGCGAAGACCTGTTCTACCGCCTCAACGGCATCGAACTGCGGGTGCCGCCGCTGGCGGCCCGCCCGCGCGACATCCTGCCGCTGGCGCGGCACTTCCTCGGCGCCGGCAAGCATCTGGGCGAAGACGCCGAACGCGCGCTGCAGCGCCATCCCTGGCCCGGCAACGTGCGCGAACTGCGCAACGTGATGCAGCGGGCGGTGCTGCTGGCCCGCGGCGATACCGTCAGCGCGGCAGACCTCGGCCTGCCGCCCGCACCCGCGGGCGCATTGCCTGCAGGCGAGGATCCGGATCGCGCACTGATCGAGGCCGCGCTGGCCCGCAGCGGCGGGGTGCTGGCGCAGGCGGCGGCCGACCTCGGCCTGTCGCGGCAGGCGCTGTACCGCCGGCTGGACCGGCTCGGTATCCCGAGGACCTGATGCGCGTCCTCCGCGTCCTGCCCATCGCAGTCCGCATGATCGCCATCGCGGCGGCGGGCATCGCGGCCACCGCCGCCGCCACCGCGCTGCTGGCGCAATGGCTGCAGCCGTGGGCCGCGGCGCTGCTGGCGGCGGGCGTCATCGGCGCACTGGTGGGCGCGGTGATCTGGCGCGCGTTGGTGCCGATGCGTGCCCTGTTCCGCGCCCTGGCCGGCACCGTGGCCAGCTACCGCGACGGCGACTTCAGCTTCGGCATCACCTGGGACAAGGCCAGCGACCTGGTCGAGCTGGTGGACGCCCACAACGCGCTGGGCACCGCCCTGCGCGAACAGCGATTGGCGCTGGTGCAGCGCGAACTGCTGCTCGACACCATGGTGCAGAACACACCGGTCGCGATGGTGCTGCTGGACCCGTCGCGGCGCATCGTGCTGGGCAACCTGGCCGCACGCCGCTTGTTGGGCAACGGCAAGCGGCTGGAGGGGCGCGACTTCGACAAACTGCTGGACGATGCCGATGCGGCAGTGCGCGATGCGTTCGCGCGCGGCGGCGACGGCATGTTCACCGTCGGCAAGGACGATGACGAGGACATCTACCACCTGTCGCGGCGCCGCTTCCGCCTCAACGGCCGCGTCCATGAACTGGTGCTGCTGCGCCAGCTCACGGCCGAACTGCGGCGGCAGGAGGTGCAGACCTGGAAGAAGGTGATCCGCGTGATCAGCCACGAGCTGAACAACTCGCTCGCCCCGATCGCCTCGTTGGCGCATTCCGGCGCGGAGTTGCTGCGGCGCGGCCAGCACGAACGGCTGCCGTCCGCGCTGGCCACCATCGAGGAGCGGGCGCGCCACCTGGAAGGCTTCATCCGCGACTACGCGCGTTTCGCCAAACTGCCCTCGCCGCGCCTGGCGCCGCTGGAATGGCGGCGCTTCGTCGCCCAGCTGCGCACGCAGGTGGAGTTCGTCGCCGAAGTCCAGCCGGCCGACGGCATCGCCCGCGTCGACGCCGCGCAGCTCGAACAGGCGCTGATCAACCTGCTCAAGAACGCGCACGAATCCGGCACTTCCCCAGGCGATGTGCGGCTGTCGGTCCGGCGCATCGCGGACGGCTGGCGCATCGAAGTGCTGGATCGCGGCAGCGGCATGAACGAGGCGGTGCTGGCCAACGCGCTGCTGCCGTTCTATTCCACCAAGCGCCACGGCACCGGCCTGGGGCTGGCGCTGGCGCGCGAAATCGCGGAGGCCCACGGCGGCCGCATCGCCCTGCTCAACCGCGACGGCGGCGGCCTATGCGTGTCGATGGTGCTGCCGGGTTAAGACGCCGTCGCCGCGCGCCGCCGCCGCATCACAGCGCCGCCTGCACCGCCCAATAGCCAAGCAGCAGCACGCCGGCCACGATCTGCACTGCCAGCCCCACGCGCAGCATCATCCGCGATCGTCGCCGCTGCAGGCGCAGCGCGAACCCACCAGCGAGCAACAGCAGGCCATAACCGATGGCCCACGCAAACCAGGCGATGCCAACGCCGATGCAGCCGAAGTTCTCGCAATACGTCCGCCACAGGCCGATGCCAGACAGCGCAAGCGCAAGCGCGCCAACCGCATAGGTCACCGCCAACAGGCGCGGGGCCAGTTGCCTCAGGCGTGGTAGCAGCATCGCCACGTCCACTCAGTCCTGCTTCTTCACCGGACGCCGCCAGCCGTCCACGGTCTCCTGCTTGGGCCGCGCCAGCGTCAGCTTGCCAGCCGGCGCGTCCTTGCCGATCACCGAGCCGGCACCGATGGTCGCGCCTTCGCCGATGGCGACTGGTGCCACCAACGAACTGTTGGAGCCGATGAACGCGTTGTCGCCGATCGTGGTGGTGGACTTGTTCACCCCGTCGTAATTGCAGGTGATGGTGCCGGCACCGATATTCACGCCGGCGCCAACTACCGCATCCCCCAGATAGGTCAGGTGGTTGGCCTTGCTGCCACGCCCCAGACTGGTCTTCTTGGTCTCGACGAAGTTGCCCACGTGCACGCCTTCCGCCAGCACGGTGCCGGGGCGCAACCGCGCGTAGGGGCCGATCTGCGCGCCGCCTTCGCAGATCGCGCCTTCGATATCGCAGTGCGCGGCCACCACCGTGCCGGCGCCGATGCGCGCGTCCCTGATCCGGCAGAACGGGCCGATGCGCACGCCGTCGCCCAGCACCACCTCGCCCTCGAACACCACGTTGGCATCAAGCTCGACGTCCCGGCCCACGCGTACGCTGCCGCGGATGTCGATGCGTGCGGGATCGACGACGCGTGCGCCCTGCAGGCACAGCGCACGCACCTGCCGCAGCTGGAACGCGCGCTCCAGCTGCGCCAGCTGCCAGGAATCGTTCGCGCCCTCGGTTTCCAGCGAGTCGTCGACGATGGCGATCTCCGCCGCGGCGTACTCGCGCGCGGCGGCGGCGAACACGTCGGTGAGGTAGTACTCGCCCTGCGCGTTGTCGTTGCGCAGCTCGGCCAGCCAGCGCCGCAGCGCGCCGGCCCCGGCGGCGATCACACCGGTGTTGACCAGATGGATCCGCCGCTGGGCGGCGTCTGCGTCCTTGTGCTCGACGATCGCGGCGACATGGCCCTCGGTGTCGCGCACGATCCGGCCGTAACCGGTCGGATCCGGCGGCTCGGCGGCCAGCACCGCGAGCGAGCGCGGCGCATCCAGCAGGCGCTGCAGGGTTGCCGGCGTGATCAGCGGCACATCGCCGTACAGCACCAGCACGCGCGCATCATCCGGAATGCCGGGCATCGCCTGTTGCACGGCATGGCCGGTGCCAAGCTGCCGGGACTGTTCGGCCCAGTGCAGGTCGGGCTGATCGGCGAAGGCCGCGCGCACCTGCGCGCCGCCATGCCCGAACACCACGTGGATGCCCGCCGGCGCCAGCTGCCGCGCAGCGTCGATCACGTGCGCCAGCATCGCCCTGCCGGCAATCGCCTGCAGTACCTTCGGCAACGCCGATTTCATCCGTTTGCCTTCGCCGGCAGCAAGGATGATGACGTGCAGCGGCGAAGCGGACGGATTCGGCATGGTGCGGATTCTCCTTTCGGTGACAGCGGCGATTCTAGCGGTCGCAGCCCCGCTTCCGCTGCGTCACAATCATCGACATGAGCCTGCGTCGCCATCTTGGGGGTTATGCCGCGGTCGGCCTGCTGCAATGGGCGGTCGAATACGCGGTCATGCTGGCACTTAGTCAATGGGTGTTGCCGGTCGCCCCGGCCAATGTCGCCGGGCGCATTTCCGGCGCGCTGCTGGGATTCTGGCTGAACGGCAAGTGGACCTTTTCCGGCGATGGTCGTCAGCTTGGCAGGCGCGCCGCGCGGCGGTTCCTCGTCATGTGGGTTGCGTTGACGGTGCTCAATACCGTGGCGGTTGACCTGGTTGACCAGCAAGCGGGTTTGGCGGCCGCGCAATCGTTGAAGCCGCTGTTCGATGTATTGAGCGCGGGTCTTGGCTTTGTGTTGTCGCGGCACTGGGTATACCGGACAACTTGAGAAGTTCCGCTTGCGGCTCGCGGCTGCGCCTGCACCGGGTGCAATAGCCCCGCCCCAGTCGCCCCGCGCCGCGAGTCGCGGTTATTGATTGTCGTGCTGGAAGATATCCGGATGCAAAAAGACAAAACCCCAGCTTGTTG
>NZ_SROY01000007.1:0-110248 GCF_005862345.1 Thermomonas fusca
CTTCTTCACGTCCAATCTCCTTGCTGCCGGGGATTGGACTCCAGATCGCAGCGCTACTCAAATCCGGGGGGACGTCGCAGTCGTCAAAGCGTTCATGCCCGCTCCTGCCAGGAGGTGCGGAAAGCCTACACCCGCCGGTGCTGGCGGAGTTGATCATGGCCGTCGGCGACATTGACTTCTGTTCCACCCACGATGGCCGCAGCCCCTGCCGCAATCCGTTTACCGCGGTATCTCCGGCAATCGCGACGAGGCAGGCACGTGCAGGCATCCCCGGCCCCGGTGGGCCAGAGTCCGAATCGACCGCGGGATTCCATGCTCCGGCAGTGGGTCTGGCGGGTGGTGATGCCACTCACGCTGGCGGTATCCATTGCTTTCTGCCTGCTGGCCTACGGCGCCTGGCAGCTGTCGCGCGGCGCGCTGCTCAGCGGGCTGGCGCCGGCGCTCTGGTCCGGCGGGCTGTTGCTGGTGGGTGCACTGGGGCTGGTGGTGGCGCTGAGCTGGGACATCGCGATCCAGGTCTTGCGTCCGCTGGACGAATTGGCCGCGGCGATGGACAAGCTGGGCCGCGGCGAGCCCGTGCACGTGCACCCGATGAAACGCGAAGGCGCGATCCGCCGGCTGCAGCTGGGCGTCAACCAGGCTTCCAAGCTGCTGGCCAGCGCGCGCAACCGCATGCAGAGCGAGCTGGGGCGTGCTTCCATCGAGCTGGCCGACAAGAACGCCAAGCTGGAAGCGGCCAGCCAGGCGCGCTCGCGCCTGTTGGCCGCCGCCAGCCACGACCTGCGCCAGCCGCTGTACGCGCTGACACTGTTCTCCTCCACCCTGCGCGCGGGCGAAACCGATCCGGACAAGCTGGCGCGGATGGTGCACATCGAGGAATGCGTGGCCTCGCTGGACCAGCTGTTCTCGGAGCTGTTGGATCTGTCGCGGCTGGAGGCCGGCAGCATGCGCGCGGAACCGGTGGACGTGTACCTCGACGGCGTCTTCGACGAGGTCAGCCGCAATTTCCGCATGTTGGCGGAGTCACGCGGCCTGCGGCTGGTGGTGCGCAAGACCGATGCGTGGGTGCACTGCGACCGCACCATGCTGGCACGCATCCTCAACAATCTGGTCAGCAACGCGCTGCGCTACACCGATGCCGGCGGCGTGCTGATCGGCGTGCGGCACCAGGCCTCCGGCAGGATCCGGGTGGAGGTGTGGGACACCGGTTGCGGCATTGCGCCGGAACACCAGCACCGCGTGTTCGAGGAGTTCTATCAGGTCAAACAGGCCGATACCCGCACCGGGGAACGCAAGCGCGGACTGGGGCTGGGGCTGGCGACCGTGCAGCGGCTTGCGAGCCTGGTCGATTGCCGGATCGCCCTGGCATCGCGGCTGGGCCGCGGCACGCGGGTGTCGATCACGCTGGAGCCGGGCACCGTCCGCGCGCCCGGCAGCAGCGACGGCATCGATAGCCCGCTCGACCTCGGCGGCCTGCGCGTGCTTGCGATCGACGACGAGCCCGGCATTGCGGAAGGCCTGCGCGTGCTGCTGCAGGAATGGGGTTGCGATATCCGCACGGCGTCGGACGAAGCCGGCGCGCTCGCCCGGCTGTCCGACTGGACCACCCCGCCCGACCTGGTGCTGAGTGATCTGCACCTGCAGGACGGACGCAGCGGCCTGGACGTGCTGGGCGCGATCGCCCGCCACTACGGAGAAGACGAGCGGCGACCGCGCTTCGCCCGCCTGCTGGTCACCGGCGAAACCCGCCCGGAGCGGGTCGACGCCATCATGGCCAGCCACATCCCGGTGCTGTTCAAGCCGGTGGCGCCGCATCGGCTGCGCGAAGCCATGCTGGCGGCGGTGCTGGCGGTGCGCGCCCCGCGGCCAGCGGGACCCTTCGCATGAGCACCACCTTCGCTTACGACGCGCTGGAATACCCGGCCCATGTGCTGCCGCAGATGCACCCGTCGCGGTTGGCCGCGATCGGCCGCCTGCACGGGCTGGCCTGCGCCGCGCCATCGCACTGCCGGCTGCTGGAGGTCGGCTGTGGCGATGGCCTGCAGCTGCTGGCACTGGCGCTGGCGTATCCGCACTCGCGGTTCGTCGGCATCGACATGTCCGAAAAGGCGATTGCACGCGGCGAAACATTCCGGCAGCGGCTGGGGCTGGACAACCTCGCGCTGGTGCAGGCCGACCTCGCGCAATGGGAGCCGGACGAGCGGGCGTTCGATTACATCACCGCCCACGGATTCTATTCATGGGTACCGGCGCAGCTGCGCGAGCATCTGCTTGCGCTCTGTCGGCAGACGCTGGCCGGCGCCGGCATCGCGTACATCAGCTACAACGCCCTGCCCGGCTGCCATCTGCGCCGTCTGGTGTGGGACATGCTGCGGCATCACTGCGCAGGCGTCGACGACCCCGCCGCCCGGATTGCCCATGCCCGGCAATTTCTGCGCTGGCTGGGGGCCGCGACGCCGGAAGGCAAGCCGTATGCGGCGGTGATCCGCGATGAAGCCGGCGAGCTGCTGCGCCGCACTGACCATAGCGTGCTGTTCCACGATGACCTGGCGCAGATCAATGAGCCATTGAGCATCACGGCCTTTGCCGCGCAGGCGCAGGCGCACGGCCTGGAATTCCTCGCCGAGGCCGACTACCACGAGATGAGCGATGCGGCGCTGGCACCGGAAGCACGCCCCGGACTGGCCGCGCTGGCCAACGGCGACCTGCTCCAGCGCGAGCAGTACCTGGACTTCCTCAAGGGGCGCCGCTTCCGGCAAACCCTGCTATGCCGGGCCGAGGCGGCCGTCATGCGACCGGCCGATGCATCAGCAACGCGAGGCCTGCACGCGGCCGGGCACCTGCAACGGGAGGAGGCCCGCACCGGCAGCGGCGATGGCGCGGTCGTCTTCCGCGGCAGCAGCGGCAGCAGCGGCAGCGCCGGCAACGCGGTATTGAGCACGGACCACCCGGTCATCCAGGCCGCACTGGATGTGATTGGCAGTGCCTTTCCCATGCCGTTGGCATTCGAAGCGCTGCTGACGCGGGCGCGCGCCACATCGCGAAGTGTCGCCAGCGAGGACGAGGACGCCGACGCACTGGCGAAGGCGCTGCTGCGCGGGTTCGAACATGGACTGCTGGGGCTGCACTGCGAGCCCCCGGGGTTTGCCTCGGAACCCGGCGCCACCCCACGCGCCAGCGCGCTGGCGCGCCTGCAGCTGGAGGCCGGCGCAGACTGCGTTGCGAGCCTGCGGCCCTCCATGGTGCGGCTGGACAGCCGGTTGGCGGTCGAACTCATCCAGCTGCTCGACGGCAGCCGCAACCATGAAGCGCTCTTGCAAGACCTGGCGCTGCGGATGGCATCGTTGCCGGCTGAATCCAACGACGGCGAACAACCCATGCGTTCCGCCGCCTGGTGGCGACAGCACCTGGCGCCGCAATTGATCGACGGGTTGCAGCAAGCCGCGCAAATGGCCTTGCTGGAAGTGACGCCGTCGCCGGCTCAGCGCACCACGTAGGTCTGGGTATTGAGCTGCAGCACGGCATCGAACTGCACCTTCTCGTTGTCCTCGCCCAGCTCCATCAACGCATCGACCCGGAAGCGCAGGGCCCGATCCAGCTCGCGCTGCGGCTCCAGGGTGACCCGGATCCGGGTCAGCCGGCGTTCGTGCAGGGCGATCGCCTGTTCCAGCGAACGCCGGATGCGGTCGCGGTCGTGCGGGCTGAGCAGGCTGTAGGAGGAAAAATCCAGGATGCCGTAGGTCAGCGATGAGGCGCGGCATTCCTTGAACGCCTCCGGGATCATCCGTGCGGCCTCCGAACGGGTGTTGAGCAGGCTCTCCAGATCGCGGGAAATGCTGTTGCGGATGTCGGTAATCGACACCCGCCTGCCTGCGTCCTCCGGCAACGCCACGTCAACCAGCCGATCCATCAATCCGCGCATGTCCTGCCCTCGCCGCGCATCCGCAAAATGGCAACGGCCCGCCGCGGCATGCGCGACGGGCCGTCAGGTTGGATCACGATCAGGTCGCCTTGTTCAGCGCGCGATCGTACTGGGCGATGATGGCGCCCTCCAGGCTGCCGTCCGCCTTCTGCGGCATGTACTCGTACTTCATCTTGGTGTAGTTGAGGCTGAAGGCATCGACCGGAATCGACGAGCCACCCGCGTTGCCGCCAGTGGTGAACGAACTCACCATCACGTCCTCGAGGGTGATCTTGAAGTACTCGACCTGGCCGCCCTTGCCGCCGGCCTTGCGGGCGGTCAGTACGGCCTTCTTGATGTGTTCACCGGACGCGGCAGCCTTCACCAGCAGTGGGCTGGCCTTGTCGGTCTGCTTGGTGAAGGTCAGATCCTGGAAATCGGCCTTGCCGGTGCCGCCGCCGCTGCCACGCCCCATGTTGCCGGCGTTGCTGACGCCCCAGGAGAACGAGTCGATCTCGATCTTGTCCTTGTGCTTTTCGTCCAGCGACTCGCCCTTGATGCCGTCGAGCTCGAGCAGGTAATCGGAAGCCATCGTGGTATCTCCTCAGGTTGGAATGGAAAACGGATAGTCGTCAGCGGGCCGACTTGGGCAGTTCCGCGACCAGGCGCAGGGACACGCTCAATTCGTCCAGCTGGTAATGCGGGCGCAGGAACGCCACCGACTTGAAGGCGCCGGGCTTGCCCGGGATCTCCGCCACTTCGATGCGCGCCTCGCGCAGCGGGTACTGCGCCTTGGCCTCCTGCGAGGCGTTGTCGTCCAGCAACACGTACTGCGAGATCCAGTTGTTGAGGAACAGCTCGACGCTGGACTTGGAGGCAAAGCTGCCGATCTTGTCGCGCATCATCGACTTCAGGTAGTGGGCGATGCGGCTGACCGCGAAGATGTACTGCAGCTGCGAGGACAGGCGCGCATTGGCGTTGGCGGCATCGGTGTTGTATTCCTTGGACTTCTGCGCGGACTGGGTGGAGAAGAACGCCGCGTAGTCGGTGCCCTTGCAGTGCACCAGCGGGATCAGCCCGAGGTCGGCCAGTTCCTTCTCGCGGCGGTCGGTGATCGCGATCTCGGTCGGGCACTTCAGCGCCACTTCTCCGTCGTCGGTGGCGAAGGTATGGGTGGGCAGGCCCTCGACCAGGCCACCACCCTCGACGCCGCGGATCGCCGCGCACCAGCCGTACTTGGCGAAGGCATCGGTCACCTTGGTGCCCAGCGCGTAGGCGGCGTTCATCCACAGGTACTTGTTGTGGTCGGTACCGTCGGTGCGCTCGACGAAGTTGAACGCCTCCACCGGCGCGGTATCGGGCCCGTACGGCAGGCGGCCGAGCACGTGCGGCATCGCCAGACCCACGTAGCGGGAATCCTCGGAGGCGCGGAAGCTCTTCCACTTGGCGTATTCGACGGTGTCGAAGATCTTGGCCAGGTCGCGCGGCCCGGACAGCTCGGTGAAATCGTCGAAGCCCAGCAGCTCCGGCGAAGCTGCGCTGAGGAACGGCGCATGCGCGGCAGCGCAGACGTGCGAGATCTCCTCCATGAGGTACATGTCCTCGGGGTGGCGGCCGAACTCGAAGTCGCCGATGAGGGTCGCGAAGGGTGCGCCGCCGAAGGTGCCGTATTCCTCTTCGTAGAGCTTCTTGAACAGGTTGCTCTGGTCGAAGTCGGAGGCGTTCTTGAAGTCCTTGACCAGTTCCTTCTTGGTGGTGTTGAATACCTTGATCTTCAGGGTGGTGCTGGTTTCGGAGTTGTCGACCAGGTACTTCAGGCCGCGCCAGCTGCCTTCCAGCTGCTGGAACTCCGGCGCGTGCATCACTGCCGAGAGCTGTTCCGACAGCACCCGGTCGATTTCGGCGATGCGTGCATCCAGCGCGCCGATGGCGTCCCGCGACACGGTCATCGCGCCATCGCTGACCTGCGCGACCAGCTCGGCGATCAGGTCGCGGGCGCGGCTGCGCTCGCTGTCGGAACGGGCGATCTTGCTCTGGGTCAGGATCTGGTCGAGGAGGCCGCCCTCGGCGGCTTCGGCGGCGGCGGCGGGAGCCGCGAGAGTTTCGGTATTGGCCATGATGTCGTGTGCTCGCTGCGGGTCGTGATCGTCGATTGCGGGTGGCAGCTCAGTCGTCGGACGGGGGGCCGACTTCCTTGCTCAGCTGGGCGATCTTGTCGGTGTTCTGCAGAACCTCGTTGAGCAGATCCTCGAACTTGTCGTTGCCTGCCGCCTTGTTGCGCAGGTCGGCCAGCTTCTGGCGCGCTTCCAGCAGCTTGCGCAGCGGCTCGATCTGGTTGGTCACGCGCTCGGGCGAAAAGTCCTCCAGGCTGCGGAACGTCAGCTCCACGCCGAGCTTGGAGCCGTCGTCGGCAAGCTTGTTGTCCACCTGCACCTGCACCCGCGGCTTCATGCCCTTGAGCACGTCGTCATAGTTGTCCTTGTCGACGTTGACGAACTTGCGGTCCTTCATCTTCGCCAGCGGCTCCGCTGGCTGGCCGCTGAAGTTGCCGATCACGCCGGCGACGAACGGCAGTTCCTTCTTCTCGATCGCATCGCCCACTTCCACGTCGTAGGTGAGCTGCACGCGCGGTGCGCGCACGCGGTCGAGCTTGTGCTGGGTGCTTTCCTTCTTGGCCATGAGATTCCCCGGGCGTGTTTTGTACTGCGGGTGTCTGGGCCGGGAACGCGGCGCATTGGCGGCGTGTCCCGGGACATGCAATCGAGTCTAGGAAGCGCGCCGCGGGCGCAACATCCGTCGGACGGCCAGACTTGGACATATGCCGTTCGACGTGGCCGCGACGCGGCGGGGTTTGCGTGCCCCCGTCGCGTCAATTGCCGGACGACAGGCCAACCCGCTCGCGGATCGACGCCAGCGTGCTTTCGTCGCGGATCACTTCGGCCAGCCACTGTTCCAGCGGCATGTCGGCCCATGCCACCGCGCGGTCCAGCAGGTAGGCCACCGGGCTGTGCGGCTCGGTGCGGCGGAAGAAACCAGCGATGTCGTTGAGTGCGCGCAACGCCGCCTCCTTCGAGGCCAGGCTGCCGCCGCCCAGGTTGAGCGCGCCCGCCGCGGCCGCGCCATTGCCGCCGCCTTCACCGGCAACGCCGTCGGCCGCGACCTCGCCTTCGGCCGCCACGGCCCCGCCGATGCCCTTGGCTGCTGCCACCCGTGAATAGATGGTCTGGATCTTCTTCAGCGCGTCATCAAGGGCGCCGAGGCTGGGCGCTTCGCGGCCAAGCCGGCCGTCGGCCATCGCGCTGAAGCGGGCGAAAGCTTCGCGCGCCGCCTGAACCTGGTCGCTGCGCTCGCGCACCAGCGCATCCGGAATCGCCTGCATGCGGCTGTCGTAGGTTTCGCCGTTGACCCGACCTTCGTCCAGCGCGGCCTGGTAGGCCTCGGCGTTCTGGCGGCCGAGGTTGTCGACCTCGCGCGAGTCGACCCAGCTGGCCAGGGTCAGCGCCGCCTGCGGGTCGTCGTTGAGCAGCATGGTCTGCAGCACGCGGCTGCCGTAGTTGGCGAACCAGGCCAGCTTGCCGGCGCGCTCTTCCAGATCGCCGTCCTCGGCGCGCGGATACAGGCCGTCCCAATAGGTGTCCAGCAGCCCGGTCAGCAGGTCGAAGGCGTCACGCGCGCCTTCCAAGCCATGCCTGGCAATGGCCGCCTCGGCCAGCCACACCGCTGCCTGCAGGTCCTTGCTGGTGCGCAGCAGCACGTCTTCGGACAGGCTTTGCGCTTCGCGCCAGTCGGCGACCTTCAGTTCGGTCTGCCAATCGCCCTGGGCAAGGTTTGGGTCATCGGCGCGACGCGCTTCGCGGATGCGGTCGAACTGGTCGGAAAAGCTGGCATCGCTGCCGGCGGGGTCGCTGCCGGGAATCGGCGCGAGGAGTTCGGTGACGTCGATGGCCATGGGCCCTCCGGTTGCGGTTATTCGAGGATCTCGTTGGGCACTTCGGCGCGCGCGGTGCTGGCGCCGAGGTAACGCTGCATTTCGTCGGACAGGTCCGGCTTCAGGAACACCCGCGCGCCGCGGAAGCCGGCCGTCGCCAGCTTCTGCCGCAGTTGGCTCCACTGCGCGGGGCTGTAGCTGGCGCGGAAGTCCTCAAGGCCGTAAGCATGCGAACCGGCGGCGAAGTCGCGGATCAATTCGGCGAAGCCGTCGGCGCCGGCATAGGTGCGCACCAGTTCGAGCTCTTCCGGCGGCGCGGCCTGCATCGCGCTGGTTTCCGGATCGAATTCCTGCACGACCTCGCCAGCTTCCGCCGCCGGCAGCGCGATGGCGATGCGCAGCCGCGCCGACAGGCAGTTGGAGGGCGACCAGAACACCTGCGCGGTGGCTTCCGCCAGCGACGCGCCGGCCGAACTGGCGCGGTAGACGCGCTCGCGGCACTCGACCTCGAACACCGTGCCGGACGGACCTTCGTCCAGCGCGCCCAGCTGGCTGGGCTGGACCAGGGTGAAGCTGCCGGCCAGGAACGGGGCGACGTCGCCCAGCACCGGCAGGAACTTGCGCTCGGCCGCCACCATGCCCTGGTAGGCGGCGGTCAGCGGCATCGCAACGCCGTCCACCTTGACCGGCAGGCGCTCCTTCTCGCTGATGAAGGGCTTGAGCCAGTCGTTGACGAACGCACCCAGCTTGCCCTGCGGCCCGTACAGCGCCTCGACCTGCTGGGCCGGCGGCAATGCCGCCAGCGGCTTGACCACGCTTTCGCGCCAGCGCTCCTGCACGAATTCGCCGGCGCGATGGACGGTGAGGAACAGCAGCAGCCGGGCCGGCCCCTGCACCACCGACCACGCGGCCAGGTCATCGCCCTTGAACGCGGTGGCGTATTTCTCGGCGGGCTTGTCCACCGCCTCGATCAGTGCGCCGTATTCGCTGGCGGGCGGCTTCTCGGCCTTGCCCTTGCTGGCGAACAGGTCGGAGGCGAGCTGGTAGACGTCTTCGCCGGACCCGTCGGCCTGCAGCCGCAGATAGGCACGCGCGTAGTCCGCGTCCTGGTTGGCCAGCACGGTTGCCTGCGTATCGCGCATCGCCAGCAGCCAGACCGGCGGCTGGATCTTCTCGCCGCCGAAGCGGAACGAGCCGGTGACGAAGCGGCCGAACGGCCGCCACGACGACAGCCACTTCGCCTTCATCTGGGCCCAGGTCAGCGCCCAGCGCGACGAGAGCGGCCAGTCGAACGGCAGCTCATACAGGTTGCGCTGGGCGGATTCGAAAAAAAGCGCGTAGGGGTTCTGCTTGCCGCCAGCGCGCGCCAGCAGTTCGCCGTAGCGCCCGCGCCACAGGCCGATGCCTTCCTGAAAGCGCGACTGGTACTTCGCCCACTGGAGGAAATAATCGCGGAAGTAAGCATCGCGCAGGTCATCGATGCGGCTCGCCCGTTCCGGCGCCTGCGCGCGCAGGGTCGCCAGCATCGGCTGCACCACGCCTTCCCAGGCGTCGGCGGTATAGGCGCGGGAAATGCCGGCCATCTGGCCCCCGTCGATGCCGACCACCGCGCCCTGCGGCAGCCAGTGGCTGCCAAGATCGATGGCGCTGCCGCGGGCGTCCGCCCATTTGCGCAGATCCGGCGCGCGCGGCGTGTAGTTCGCCAGCAGCCGGGTCAGCAGGCCCTGAAGACGCGCCTGCTCGGCATCACGAAGGTTTTTTTTTTGCCACCGCAGGTAGCCGAGGTAGGTGGCGAACAGCGCGTCGGCGTTCTGGCGGTCGCGACGGGTGTCGTTGTCGGCGCTGACGAAGGGCGCAAACAGCCGCGAACGCGCATCGAAGCTGACGTTGTTCGGCAGTTCCCGCTCGCGGCAGGCCTCGTTGGCGGAGGTGCACTCCTCCAGCAGGCGCAGGCGCTGGGTGATTGCCAGCACGTGCTCGATGCCGGCGCGGCGCTGGTCGATGTCGGTGGCCAGCATCTGGTCCTCGGGCGCCAGGATCAGGTTGGCGAAGTCGTCCACCACCCGCTGCTTGAGGCGGGCGATGTCGCTGTCGGCGCGGCGGATGCCGAAGCTCAGCAGCGTCTCGCCCTGCGCCGCCTCCAGCGCTTCGATGGTGCGCCCGCAGCTGGCCACCCATTCGATGCGGCCGGTGGAGGTGCGGTTGGCCACCTCGGCGCAGGCGCTGTGGGTCTGCGCCAGCAGCGCGGCGTCGTCGCGATGCGCGGCCTTCAGCCCGTAGGCGAACGAGGCCGACAGCCCCAGCATCGCCAGCACGCCGGCACCGGCAATCGCGATCCGGCCGGCGCTGCCGCGGAAGCTGGTGCCGGCCAACGGCTGGTCGCTGGGCAGGAAGCGGGTGAACAGATCGGCCACGAAGCCGCCCCCGCGATGCGCCGCGTTGGCCGCCGCGGCGAAGTACAGGCCGCGCCAGCGCGGGGTGCGCTGGAACGGGTTGTCCTCCAGCATCAGCCCGATGAACCGCGCCAGGCCTTCATGGGCCAGCCGCAGCGACTCGACGAACTCGAACAGCGCGCGCCGCTGCTGCGGGGTGTGCTGGGCGCGCAGCGCGGTCATCCGCAGCGCGTGCAGGCGATCCTCGATCGGACGCAGCACCTCGGCCATCCGGCCACTGGCGGCCGCGCTGACCACTTCGTTCTCGGCGAAACGATGCCCCAGCGCCTGTGCGAACGCTTCCGCCGGCAGGCTGGCGCGCAGCTGTTCGTACCCGGCCAGGCGCTCCAGCCCGGTGACCACGAAATACACCGGCATCTGTACCTGCAGGTGCTCCATCGCCTCGTCCACCAGCCGGCGCAGGCGGGTGGCGGTGTCCTTCAGCGCCTCCGCCGGGCCCAGCAGCGTCTGCACCGCCACCGCCACAACGATGCCGTTGAGCGGCAGCTTCTCGCGCTCGTCGGCCAGCTTCATCAGCGCCTGGTACCACAGCCCGCGATCCAGCCGCGCGCCGGTATCGCAGACCACCCGCGGGTGCATCTCGATGGCGATCATCGATTTGTGGAACCACCAGCGCCAGACATCGTCCGCCGCCATCGCCGCCTGTTCGGACGCAGGGAACGGCGATACCTCGCTGCCGGCGCGCAGCAGGCCATCGACGTTGGCATCGGCATCGCCGATGAACATCAGCCACGGGATGCGGTACAGCGGGGTGCGGCCCTGCGCGATCTCCGGTGCCCGCGCGATGGTGCGCTTGGCTTCACTGATCGCGGCAGCCATCTTCGCCACCGGCTCGCGCTCGTCCTCGGCACTGCCGGGGCCTAGATCACCGATGCGCTTGCGGGTGCGACCCTTCAGCGACGCCTTGCGCTGGCCGGCCATGAACCACCACAGCACCACCACCACCACCACGCACAGGCCCAGCACCTGCCAGAAGCGCATCGGCAGCTGCGGCAGGATGGCCAGCGCCAGGAACACCAGCCCGGCCAGCACCACCAGCAGCAACAAGGTCACCACGATGCGTCGCAGCCACGGCGACTTGGCGCCCTCCGCGCCCTTCGAATACAGCGAGCCGATCCGCGCGAACACGTTGCCGACGGTGGAGAACAGGTTTTCCACGCTGGTGAGCGGATTCATGGCGCAACCTCCTCGGTCGCCGCTTCCGGCACCGGCGCGGCGCACGCGGCCAGCGCGGCCTGCTTGCGGGAGGGATCGGTTTCCGGCTCGGTCTGCATGAACAGATGCGAGGCCACCAGCCTGGCGTTGCCGTGGTTGTCCTCCAGCATCCGGCGCAGCATCGGCAGGTATTCCTGGGCGGCCTGGATCTCCGGCAGGGCGTCGCGATACAGCGGCGTGGGCGAGGCGATCACCGTGATCAGCTCCTGCCCGAACGGCGGGCAGACGGTCCAGGTCTTGCTGGTGGTCGCGCCGACTTCGAACTGCTCCAGCGCACGGATCACGCGCCCGCTGTCGGGTTCGCCGGCATTCGGGTAGATGTGCGCCACGCCGCCGTTGACGGAGTAGTAGTCCACGTAGAGATAGCCTTCGTAGTTGGCCTGCTGCAGCTTCACGATCACGTTCTCGCCCTCGATGAAACGGTCGGAATGGCCGGTGCTGGGGGTGATGGTGAGGTCGTGGCCGCTGTCGTCGTTGCGCGCCTTGTAAGGCGCCAGGACCTTGACCACTTCGCAGTGCGGCCAGATCCGCAGCTGCAGCTGGGCATCGACCGACTTCACTCCTTCGATGGCCGCCACCTGCTGCTTCACCGCGGCCATGTCATCGGGGCGGGACACGTAGCCGGCCACCTTGACCGTGCCCTTGTCCTCGTCCGTCGTCGCGCTGAGGTCGGAACATTCGAACTTCGCCAGCACCTGCTGCACCGGCACCGTGATCGAAGGTTTGGGCGAGGCCAGCAGGATCCAGACCAGGTACGCCACCGGGATCAGCAGCGCGATGAGCGCGCCGATCCGCAGCAGGGTGCGATCCCACTGCCTCGGCAGCCGCGGACCGGCCGGATCCGCCACGCCATAGGGCTGCGGGGTGATCTTCTCCTCGCGCAGGGTATGCGTGGGCGCGGGCGCCACCGGCAGCTGGCGGCCGTGCAGCTCCTTGAGCTTGCCCAGCTCGCCGGTATCGCCGGTCTCGTAGTAGTACTGGCCGACGAAGCCCACCAGCAGGGCGTGGTAATAGACCTCGCGCACCTCGTCCTGGTCCTGCTTGAGCGCGGACAGGTGGCTGAAGAACTCGTTGCCGGCATTGTTGGTGGTGAACATCGACACCTGCAGCGGCGCCGCGCCGCTGGTCAGCCACACCGGGTTGCGCGCCATGATCTCGTCGATCCAGGCCACCACCGCGAAGGCGGCATCGTCGACCTGTTCCGGACGCTTGCCATCGGCCAGCGCGGCGGCCTTGGCGCGTTCGATGAGTTCGCGCGCGCGCGCGGCCACTACCGCTGCGGCGTCGTTGGCCTGGCTGGCGGCGACGCTTTCGTCCATCGCCAGGCCGAACGAGAACACCGGGGCGAAATGATGCAGGAGCCTGGCCATGGCTTACTCCTGCCCCGCGACCGGGAACAGCTTGATCACCGTGGACTCCGGCGGCAGGTCGGAGAACACCGCGATGTTGCGGCCGTTCTTGATCATCTGCCAGAACGGATGGGTGGTATCGACGAGGAAATAGGTGGTGTTCGGGCTCTTCTGCGGCAGCTCTTCCGGCGGCACCGGCAGCAGGTCGATCTTCAGCCCGAACAACGCCGCCGACAGCAGCCGCGGCATCTCGTCCAGCGAGGCGATCTTGCCGGTCCGCGACAGCCGGGCGAACAGGTCCGCGCCCTTCTGCTCTGACTCGAAGGCGAGGTAGAAGCGGGTCTTGTCGCTTTCGAACAGGTTGGCCGGCAGGTCGGCGCGATAGAAGCGGCCATCGTATGCGAGGGTGATGCCGACCTCGGCGCCCACCGTCAGCGCCTTGATCAGCGCCTCGGCGCGATCGAAGCCGATCCGGAAGCAGCGCCGCAGGTCTTCGTGGTCGTAGTCCGGCAGTTCGGTTTCGCGCGGGTTGGCGGCCAGCTCGCCGAAATAGCCGATGTCCTCGGAGAACACCGAGAATTCCGCCACCAGCCGGCGCAGATCCTGATACATCGCATAGGCCGACACCGTGTTCAGCAGCGCATGTTCCTGGAACAGCGGGATGTGGCGGGCGAAGGTCTGCATCATCAGCACCCGCATCACCTCCTGCGCGCTGGTCGAGGCGGCGCGGATGCCGCGCTGGCGCTTGATCGCGGCGAAATCCTGGCCGCGCGACACCAGCAGGTCGCGCAGCGCCCGCGTCCACCGCGCCAGGTTGTGCGACGCACCGATGGCCGTGGTCGGCGGAATGTAGTCGTGCGACAGCTTGTACTTGCCCGGCCCCGCCGGCAGCAGCTCGGCGAACTTGTAGCTGTCGGAGGCGCGCACGATCGCCTCGGCGTTCTCGTCCAGCCCGGTGACGATGTTGCCCTGGTACAGCAGGAACTCGATGTCGGCTTCCGGCGCCTGCGGATCGAACGGATCGGCCAGATTCTCGGTGGTCAGCGCGTGGCGCGCCTGCAGCCGTTCGGAATCGCGCTGCGTCAGTCCCTGCAGGCTGCGTTCGGCGTTCAGCACCAGCCACAGCGGCACCGGCTCGTTGCCGTTGCTGCGCAGCTCGCCGATGTTGCGTTCCGGCACCCGCGCGTTGCCGGCGACGGTTTCCTGCGCGCCGCCGGACAGCCGCTCGCCGTTGCGGGTCACCAGCGTGAACCACTCGATGTCGACCACCCCGCTGGCCAGCGCCTCCTCACGCAGGCGCAGCGTTTCGAAGCCCCACGGGAACGGCGTCAGCCGCAGGTGCAGCGCATGGCGTGCGGCCTGCGTCCAGGCGTCCTGCGCCTGCAGATGCTGCGGGCTCAGGAACGCACCCTGCCCCCAGTGGACTTGCCGATCACCGCTCATGCCGAATGCCATGCCAACTGCTCCCTGAGATCCACGAACACCCCTTCTGCGTTACAACGCAGGACGCCGCTCAAAACGGCACCGCCTCGATGCGATAGCCGTCGCTGCGCAGCCGCGCGAGCAAGCCCTGCGGGCCGACCAGATGGATCGCACCGACCGCGACGAAACTCGCGCCGTCCTGGAATGCCGTCTCCAGCGGGCCGATCCAGCGCGCGTTGCGGTCCTCCAGCAGGCAGATCCGCGCGCGTTGCTCGATCGCCTTCGCGGCATCGTCCAGCCCGTCCATGCGGTCGATGCCGGACAGCCAGGCTTCCAGCACGCGGTTGCGGTAGAACGCCATCGCTTCCGCCGATTCGATGCGCAGCACCCATGACTTGCGCAGGCGCTCGTCCAGCACCTGCGCGTGCTCGCTGGCCGGCACGCAGTCCAGCGCCTGCAGCTGCTGCTCCAGCGTTTCCAGATGCAACATCCGCTTGCCGGCCGCGGCCGCAGTGCGCTGCAGGCGCGCGTCCGTGGTCGCGTCGCCGCCGTGTTCACCGCGCGCTTCCAGCAGCGCCAGCACCGCCCACGGCTTCATCCGCCGCAGGTCCTGCGGATGGACGCCGGGCAGCAGCGCCTGCGCCTGCGCCATCCCGGCCGCGCCGATCATCGCGTCCAGCCGAGTGTCCTCGGGCAGCCAGCGGTAACCGTCGTACTCCGGCTTCCACGCCGAATCGATGTCCACTTCGTTGATGAAGGTGGCGCTGCCTTCGATCAGCTGCCCAAGCTGCACGTAGTCGATGCCCTGCTCTTCCGGCGTGCCGAAATGGATGGTGCCCAGCAGATAGCTGGCCGGCGGCAACGCGGGCGGCGTGGCCGGCGCGGGCCCGCCATCCGCCACCGGCACCGGCAGCAGCGCGGGCAGCGGCGGGATCACCTTGAACAGCACCCCGCGTTCGCGCGACGCGGTGGCCATCGCGGCTGCGGCCTGGGCGTCGCCGGCCGCGGGCAATGGCGCGGTCGCCGCTGCGGTGGCCGCTGCGGCATCCGGGACTGGCGCCGCCGGCGCGGCGTCCTGCGCCGGCGGCCGCAGCTGTGCGCCGGCCGCTTCGCTGGCGGCATGCGCGGACACGCCGCGCAGCGCATCCTGCTGCGCCGGCGCCGACAGCGACAACGACAACCCCAGCAGCAGCGCGAGCAGCCGGCCGCGGCCCGGCCTGGAGGCGGACAACGATCCATCGCGCTTGCGTGAAGCTGCGTGCTGCGGCATGACGGCGATCAGTTGGGGCAACGCCGGTCATGGCGCGCATCGTCGGCATTCTTCGTCCTGCGGCTTGTTCGCAGCCATATGCCGTAGGACGTATGTCGTTGGAACGGCGAAGAAACCTTGCTGGCCGCTCTGCGCGCCGTCTATCGTGAAAGAAGGAAGCGCCCTGCCACTCATCACCGGCGCGCGTCCCGTTCGCGCTCCAAGGAATGCCCAAGCCGGGCGCACGCATGCAGGTACCCACGTGAAAGTACTGCTGGCCGATGACCATCGCCTGATCATCGAAGGCGTCAAGCTGAAGCTCGCCGAATTGGATCCGGCGGTGGAAACCGTGGTGGCGATGAATCTGGATGAGCTGGAGCAGGCGCTGGCCGCGCACGCGGACTCGCTGGACCTCGCCCTGCTCGACATCGCCATGCCCGGCACCCAGGGCTTCGAGCACGTGGCGCGGCTGCGCGCCGAGGCACCGGGATTGCCGGTGATCGTGCTGTCCGGCTCGGAGGATGCGGAACTGATGCGCGCACTGATGGACCTGGGCGTGCTGGGCTTCATCCCCAAGGCCTATTCGCCGGACGTGATGCTGTCGGCGATCCGGCTGGTGCTGGCCGGCGGCCTCTACATCCCGCCGCTGCTGCTGGCCAGCGCGCAGGCGCAGGGTTGGCAGCCCGGCGCGGGCTCGCCTGCTTCCGGCCGCGACGCCGCGGCGCACGCCGGCGAGTCGCATTCGCTGGATGGCCTGCGCCAGCTGCTGACCGAACGCCAGGTGGACGTGATGCGGCTGCTCTCGCAGGGCAAGCCGAACAAGCTGATCGCCCGCGACCTGGGAATCAGCGAAGGCACGGTGAAGATCCACCTGGCGGCGATCTTCCGCGCGCTGAACGTGCGCAACCGGGTCGAGGCGGTGGTGGCATCGCGCAAATTGCAGGGGCTCTGAGGCGCGCAAGCCCCAAGGTGTACTAGCCCCGCACCTCGCTTCGCCTATGGCCTCCGCCGTATTGTCCGGTACGGCCTCGCAGCGCAGCCTGAGCGCAGGCACCGGCCCGCCGACGCGGCGGAGGAATGCGCATGATCCTGTTCAACACCCCTCGCTGTCCGGCCGCACCGCGGCGGCACGGCCGGCTCCGATCCCTGCTGCTGGCGTTGGGCATGGCCACCAGCACCATCGGCGCTGCCCAGAGCGCACCGGAAGCGCCGACCAATCCCGACCTGGGCCCCGCGTTCGCCACCCGCAACGCGGCATACGTGCCGATCCTGCTGGACGAAATCCCGGGCTGGGAACACGAGGACTTCGAAGAAGTCTTCGCCAGCTTCAACACCAATTGCCGGGCGATGAAGCGGCGCAGCGCGTGGGCGCCGATCTGCGCCAAGCTCGCCAAGCTGCCGCACAACGAAGCCACCCTGCGGCAGTTCCTGCACGAGGAGTTCTTCGCCTACCAGATGCTGACGCCGACGCGCAGCGCCACCGGCAAGCTGACCGGCTATTTCGAACCGTTGATCTCCGGTTCGCTGACCCGCCAGGGTGCCTACCGCTATCCGATCTACGCCACCCCGCCGGATCTGCTGATGGTGGACTCGCGCACCGTCGCCGGACAGGCCACGCGCTGGCTGAAGCGCGATGACGGCCGTCTGGTCGGCGCCGAGCGCGGCGACGCCGGCGCCCGCGAATACCGCATCGACCTTGGCGGCGCGTCGCCCAATCCGCGCGACAAGCGCTACCGCGTGCGCATCGACGGCAACATCGTGCGCGCCTATTACACCCGCCAGCAGATCGACGCCAACGCGCTGGCTGCGCCGGTGCTGGCCTGGGTGGCCGATCCGTACAAGCTCTATTCGATGCAGATCCAGGGCTCCGGCAAGATCCAGCTCAAGGATGGCGGGCTGATCCGGCTGGCCTATGCCGAGCAGAACGGGCAGCCGTTCCTGCCCAACGCCACCCGTGGCGATGCCGACGCGATGCTGCTGGCGATCAAGGCACGCGGACTGGATCAGCCGCTGGCGGTGGACATTCCCGGCGCCACCCGCGGGGTGAAACGCCCCGGCAGCGATGCCGCGGTGGACGCCGAGGTGGCCCGGATCGTGGCCGCGCTGCAGGGTGGCGGCGCGACGTCGCCCTCCGCATCATCGACATCGGCGCGGATCAAGCCGAAGCCCAAGGGCAAGCGCCCGCCCGCGCAGGCGTCCACCACCGCGGCCCGGGTCGATGCGTCCGATGTGGAGGCGATGATCCAGCTGCTGCTGAACGCACCGGTGGCCGACACCGCGTATGTGGCGCCGGCGGAAGAGGAAGTGATCGCCGCGGCCACCACACCTGCCGCGACCGCAAGACCCGACCGCAACGACGACGCGCCAGCCGCGCGCATGGACATGTCCGATTTCGAAGGCAAGGGCGGCGGCAAGGCCGCGGGACACGCCAGCGGCAGCGGCGTGGCGGTGCCCAGCACCGGCATCCTCGATCCCAGCTACGTGTTCTTCCGCCGCATCGGCGACGGCCCGGAAGGTCCGATCGGCGCGCTGGGCGTGCCGCTCAGCGCCGGCCGTTCGATGGCGGTGGACCCGCGCGCCACCCCGCTGGGCGCACCGGTGTTCATCGAGGGCACCCGCCCCGGCAGCAGCACGCCGATGCGCCGGCTGGTGTTCGCCCAGGACACCGGTGGCGCCATCCGCGGCAGCGTGCGCGGCGACTTCTTCTGGGGCTTCGGCGACAAGGCCGGCAAGATGGCGCTGGCCACCAACCAGCCGGTGCGGATGTGGCTGCTGCTGCCCAAGGCGGTGGCCGGCAGCGCCGCCGCCAGCGGCATCAAGACCCGCGGCGAAGGCGGCGGCCTGCGTGACTGCGCGGTGCCGGACGAGGAGCTGTGCGTGGAGGAGTGAGCCGGCGTCGTCGCGGCCGCCCCGGAGGGCATAGACCATCCGGCGAATGGCCGCGCCGGGCGCCGCTCACTAGCCTGTGTGCTCGCCCGCCGCGCGCCGCGCGGGGCCCGGCCAACGCCGCAGGACCGCCATGCTCGACGATCTGCTGCCCTACTACGAGAACGAACTGACCTACCTTCGGCGGCTGTCGAAGGAGTTCGCAGCGCATTACCCCAAGATCGCCTCGCGGCTGCAGATGGAAGGCGAGGCCTGCGAGGACCCCCACGTCGAGCGGATGATCGAGTCGTTCTCGTTCCTGACCGCGCGCATCCACAAGAAGCTGGACGACGAATTCCCGCAGATCACCGAGGCGATGCTGTCGGTGCTGTACCCGCACTTCCTGCGCCCGGTGCCGTCGATGTCGGTGGCGCAGCTGGCGCTGGCGGCTGGCGCCGACATCAACGAAATGCAGGAAATGCCGCGCCACAGCGAACTGCTGACGCGGCCGGTGCAGGGCCTGCCGATCCGCTATCGCACCGCCTATCCGGTGCAGGTGTGGCCGATCCGGGTGGCGCAGGCGCAGCTGGAAGCAGCCGAACGCTCGGCCTTCGCGGTGACCCGCAACGACACCGTCGCCACCCTGCGTCTGCGCATCGAGGCCACCGGCCAGCTGCCGCTGTCGCAGCTGCCGATCCGCCAGCTGCGCTTCTATCTGGATGGTGAAAGCCCGCTGGTGCACGCGCTGCACGAACTGCTGCTCAATTCGTCTGCCGGCATCACCCTGCGCGCGCCGGACGATGCGCCGCAGGTGCCGCCGCTGCGGCTGCCGCAGGGCAGCCTGCGCCCGGTCGGTTTCGCCGAAGACGAGGCCCTGCTCGACTACGACCCGCGTTCGTTCCTCGGCTACCGGCTGATCCAGGAATACTTCGTGCTGCCGGAGAAATTCCTGTTCGTGGACCTGGCCGGGCTGGACCTGTCGCGCTTCGACCGCGCGCTGGAAATCGCCATCGAGTTCAACGCCTTCGGCCGGCCGGAGCGGCTGGCGCGGCTGGAACAGACCGTGTCCGCGGACACCTTCCGACTGTTCTGCACGCCGGTGGTCAACCTGTTCAAGCAGCAGGGCGAGCCGATCCGGCTGTCGCAGGAACGCCACGAATACCAGATCGTCCCCGATGTGCGCCGGCCGCTGGGGCTGGAGGTGTATTCGGTGGACTGGGTGCGCAAGTTCAGCCGCGGCCCCGGCGGCAACGATTCGGTCGAGTTCCATCCCGCCTATTCGGTGCAGCACGGCCTGCACGACGACGGCAACGGCCATTACTGGTACCTGCAGCGGCGGCCGTCGCTGCTGCCGGGGGATGACGGCGCCGACGTGATGCTGAGCCTGGTCGACCGCGACATGAACCCGCGCGCGCCCGGCGTGGACACGCTGTCGGTCAGCCTGACCTGCACCAACCGCGACCTGCCGGCGCAGCTCCCGTTCGGCGGCGACGACAGCCTGCTGCAGCCCGAACAGGGCGGCGTGATCGCCTCCGCACGGCTGCTGAAGAAACCCAGCCCGACCAGGCGCGCGCCGATGCGGCAGGCCAACCAGTGGCGGCTGATCTCGCACCTGTCGCTGAACCATCTGTCGATCGTCGATGGCGGCCGCGAAGCGCTGCTGGAAATCCTCAACCTCTACAACTTCGCCGACTCCGGCAGCCTGCGCAAACAGATCGCCGGCATCACCGGGGTCGGCGGGCATCCGTCGGTGACCCGCATCGGCCAGGCGCCGCGGCAGGCCTTCGTCCGCGGCACCGAAATCGAGCTGGATTTCGACGAAAACCAGTACGTGGGCTCCGGCGTTTACCTGATGGCCTGCGTGCTGGATCACTTCTTCGGGCTCTACTGCACCGCCAATTCCTACACCCGCCTGAGCGTGCGCAGCGAGCAGCGCGAGGACTGGCTGGTGCGCTTCGCGCCGCGCAGCGGGAGCCTGCCGCTGGTATGAGCGACGACATTGCAGCCGCCGCGCCCACCGCCACCGAGCCGCGCGACATCGACCCGATGCGCCCGGCGCTGGAACGGCTGCAGGCGCAGCCGGGGCGGTTCGGCTTCTTCCAGGCGGTGCGATTGCTGTACGGCGCCAACGGTTTCGACGGCCGCGGCAGCGGCGCGCGTCCCGGCCCGCTGCGTTTCACCGCCCCGGCGTCGCTGGCGTTTCCCGTTTCGGAGCTGGCCGCGATCGACGGCCACGACCGCGACACCCGCGTCTGCGTCAACTTCATGGGCCTCACCGGCCCCTCGGGGGTGCTGCCGCGCAGCTACACCGAGCTGTTGATCGCGCGCAGGCTGGATCGCGATCGCGGCGCGCAGGAATTCCTCGACATCTTCAACCACCGGCTGGTGGCGTTGTTCTGGCTGGCCTGGGCCAAACACCGGCCGGAAATCGGCCGCGAGTTCGGCTTCCAGAACTCGGTGCTGCGCTATCTGGAGCACCTGGTCGGACTGGGCACGCCGGCGCTGCAGGCGCGGCTGCACCCAGGCAAGCACGGCACCACCGGGGCCAAGCCGCTGCCCGGCGCAGCGATGGCGTATTTCTCCGGCCTGATCGCGCAGCGCCCACACGGCGAACGCGCGATCGCGCAGGTGGTGTCGGCGGTGGTCGGCGCGCCGGTGGAAGCACGTGGTTGCCTGGGCACCTGGCAGACCATCACCGACGAGGCCCGCACCCGGCTGGGCCGCAACAGCCACCAGCTGGGCGCCGGTTGCGTGCTGGGCGCGCGCTACTGGGACCGCCAGACCACGCTGCGGCTGACCGTTGGCCCCCTGCGGCGCGACAAGTTCAACGCCCTGCTTCCGCGCGGCGAACGCCTGGGCGACGTGATCGAACTCACCCGTTTCCTCACCGGGCTGGCGCTCGACCTGCGCGTGCGCCTGTCGCTGCGTGCCGATGAAATGCCGCCGCTGCGGCTGGGCGCGCGCGGCGCCGACCGCCCACAGCTGGGCTGGAACACCTGGCTGCGCGGGCCGCCCCGCCAGCAACCCGCAACCGACGCCGAATTCCACTTTTCCGCAATGGGAGGCCAGTCATGGCACTGAATCTGCGCGCGCTGATCGCACGCCTCAACCCCACCGTCCGCAGCGCGATGGAGGGCGCGGCCGGCCTGTGCATGTCGCGCGGACACTACGAAGTGGAAGTGGAGCACGTGCTGGCCAAGTTGATGGAGGTCGAGAACAGCGACATCCGCCGCATCCTGCGCCAGTTCGAGATCGCCCCGGAGGCGCTGGAGCGCGAGCTGGGCAAGGCGCTGGACGGTTTCAAGAGCGGCAACCAGCGCACCCCGGCGCTGTCGGCGATGCTGCCCAAGCTGTTCGAAGCAGCGTGGGGCTGGGCCTCGATCGAATTCGGCGAAGCAAGGATCCGCAGCGGCCACGTGCTGATCGCGCTGCTGGCCGATGCCGAACTGCGCCGGCTGGTGTCGGTGAGCGCGCGCTCGCTGGAGAAGATCAACCTCGAAACCCTGACCAAGAACTTCCACGCCCTGACCGAGGCATCTTCGGAAGCAAAGGACGCGCGCGCGCTTGGGGATACCGGAGGTGCGGCCGTCGGCGGCGATGCAGCCACGCCGGGCGCTGCCGCCGGCGGCGGCAAGCCCAGCCGGACGCCCAACCTCGACCAGTACTGCATCAACCTCACGCAGCGCGCGCGCGAAGGCCAGCTGGACCCGGTGCTCGGCCGTGATTCGGAAATCCGGCTGATGATCGACGTGCTGACCCGGCGCCGCCAGAACAATCCCATCCTCACCGGCGAGGCCGGCGTCGGCAAGACCGCGGTGGTCGAAGGGCTGGCGCTGCGCATCGCGCAGGACGACGTGCCGCCGCAGCTGCAGGGCGTGGAGCTGCTGTCGCTGGACCTGGGCCTGCTGCAGGCCGGCGCTTCGGTGAAGGGAGAGTTCGAGAACCGGTTGAAGGGCGTGATCGAGGAGGTCAAGTCCAGCCCGAAGCCGATCATCATGTTCATCGACGAGGCGCACACGCTGATCGGTGCCGGCGGCGCGGCCGGCCAGAACGACGCGGCCAACCTGCTCAAGCCCGCGCTGGCCCGCGGCGAGATGCGCACGATCGCCGCCACCACCTGGAGCGAATACAAGAAGTATTTCGAAAAGGACCCCGCCCTGACCCGCCGCTTCCAGGTGGTGAAGGTGGACGAGCCCGACGACGAAAAAGCCGTGTCGATGCTGCGCGGGGTCGGCCGGGCGATGGCCGCGCACCACAAGGTGCGCATCCTCGACGAAGCGATTACCGAAGCGGTGAAGCTGAGCTCGCGCTTCATCCCCGGCCGCCAGCTGCCGGACAAGGCGGTCAGCGTGCTCGACACCGCCTGCGCCAAGATCGCGATCGGCCAGAACGCCACCCCGGCGCGGATCGAGGACGCGCGTCGCCGGCTGGACGTGCTGGCCACCGAGCGCACGCAGCTGGACAACGAGCAGGCCGGCGGCGCCGATCACGGCAAGCGGCTGGGCGAGATCGCCGACGAATCGACGAAGCTCGGCGAGTCGCTGGCCGCCGACGAGGCCCGTTTCGCGCAGGAAAAGGAACTGGTGGCGAAGATCCACGCCGAGCTTGACCGCATCGAAGCGCTGCCCGAGGGCGATGCCGCGCGCGCCGACGCGCTGGCCACGCTCAACGCCGCGCGCGCTGAGCTGAAGGCGCTGCAGGGCTTCGAACCGATGATCCTGCCGGTGGTGGATTCGTCGGCGGTGGCGCAGATCATCGCCGGTTGGACCGGCATCCCCGTCGGGCGCATGGTCGCCGACGAGATCCAGACTGTGCTCCGGCTCAAGGAGACGCTGGAGCAGCGGGTGATCGGGCAGAGCCATGCGCTGGACGCCATCGCCCAGCGCGTGCGCACTTCGCGCGCCAATCTGGAGGACCCGGACAAGCCCAAGGGCGTGTTCCTGCTGGTCGGCACCTCCGGCGTCGGCAAGACCGAAACCGCGATCGCGCTGGCCGATGCCCTGTACGGCGGCGAGCGCAGCATGATCACGATCGCCATGTCCGAATACCAGGAGGCGCATACGGTCTCCAGCCTCAAGGGCAGCCCGCCCGGCTACGTCGGCTACGGCGAGGGCGGCGTGCTGACCGAAGCGGTGCGGCGCCGGCCGTATTCGGTGGTGCTGCTGGATGAAATCGAGAAGGCCCATCCCGACGTGCTGGAGCTGTTCTTCCAAGTCTTCGACAAGGGCCGCATGGAAGATGGCGAAGGCCGCGAGATCGACTTCCGCAACACCCTCATCATCCTCACCTCCAACGCCGGCACCGACCTGGTGATGCAGGCCTGCAGCGAGTCCGAGGAGCTGCCAACCGTCGAGTCCCTCAACGAACTGCTCAAGCCCGAACTCAACCGGGTGTTCAAGCCGGCCTTCCTCGGCCGCACCGCGGTGGTGCCCTACTACCCGCTGCGCGACGCGGACATGCGCAAGATCGTGCGGCTCAAACTCGACAAGATCGGCAAGCGGATCCGCGCCAACCACGGCGCGGTGTTCGAATTCGACGATGCGGTGGTGGACGCGATCGCCGATCGCTGCACCGAGGTCGATTCCGGCGCCCGCAACATCGACAACATCCTCACCGGCACGGTGCTGCCGGAGGTTTCCGGCTACGTGCTGGAGCGGATGGCCGAAGGCGGCGGCGTCCACGGCATCCGCATCGGTGTCGGCGAGGCTGGCCGCTTCGACTATGCGGTGACCTGAGGCGCGCGCACGCCGCACGCCGGCGTGCGACCTAGCCCGTCCGCCCTATGCCGGCCATTAGGCCGGCCCGGGCATAGCACTTCGGGTGAATGTTCGCAGGCGCCCGCAGCCCCGACGATTGGCACGAACAACCGCCGAACCCGCCATGTCCACGTTCTCCACCCGCAACCGGATGTACTTCCTGACCCTGGATGGCAAACAGGAGGACGAGCTGCTGGTCGACGAAATGCACGGCGAGGAAGGCGTTTCTCAGCTGTTCCAGCTGCGCCTGAAGCTGCTGTCCAGCGAGTCGCACTTCGCGCCCGACGAGATCATCGGCAAGAGCGCCATCCTGCGCATCGAGACCTGGGACACCGGCCACAGCGGCGGCGAGCGCCATTGGAGCGGCTATGTCTCCCGCTTCGCGGTGACCGGCTGCATCCCGGCCACGCACGACAAGAGCGGCGACCTCTTCTGCTACGAATGCGACATCGTGCCGTGGTTCTGGTTCATGACCCAGAACGAGGACTGCCGCATCTTCCAGAACCTGACGGTGGCGGACATCATCGACACCGTGTTCGCGGAGTTCGGCTACAGCGACTACAAGCTGGAGCTGTCGAAGAGCTACCCCAGGCTCGAGTACTGCACCCAGTTCAACGAGAGCACCTATGCCTTCCTGTGCCGCCTGATCGAGCGCGAAGGCATCTATTTCTATTTCCGCCACGACGAGTCCAGCGAGGCCCGGCACATCCTCGTCTTCAGCGACAACAAGGACCACAACCCGCGCCTGGAACCGTTCCAGGTGCCGTTCCACCACGAGGGGCATGCGGAGGGCACGGATGCGGTCCGCAAACTCTCCTCCACCCAGCAGGTGCGGACGCGCGCGGCCACCCTGGCCGACTGGGACTACGTCAAACGGGCGCCGCTCAGCGAAAACACCCCCACCCTGGTGAGCGCCGGCAGCGATCTGGGGCTGGAGATCTACCGCTATCCCGGCGGCTTCACCCCGGCCAGCGGCGCCGCCGACGCATCCGTCGGCAAGCATCTGACCAACGTGCTGATGGAGTCGCAGGAAAGCAGCCACCTGCTCTTCCACGGCGAAGGCCAGGTGCGCTCGTTGACCCCCGGCCATCTGTTCGAGCTGGAGAACCACAGCCTCATCGAGTCGTTCAATGCGGTCTACATGGTGGTGTCGGTGCAGCACCACGCCCGCAACAACCTGATGCTGCCGGACAGCACCGCCTGGTACGGCAATACCTTCACCCTGCAGAGCAAGGACGCCATTTACCGCCCCGCGCAGGTCACGCCGCGCGGGCGCGTGCATGGCCCGCAGACCGCGATCGTCACCGGCCCGGCCGGCAACGAGGTGCATACCGACGACCTCGGCAGGATCAAGGTGCGCTTCCACTGGGATCGCAAGGTGGCCAGCCGCAAGACCAATACCCACGACGACAAATCGTCGTGCTGGGTGCGGGTGGCGCAGCTGTGGGCCGGCGCCGGCTATGGCACGTTCTTCCTGCCGCGGGTGGGAATGGAAGTGGTGGTGGATTTCCTCGACGGCGACCCCGACCGCCCGCTGGTGGTCGGCTGCGTCTACAACGGACCCAACCCGCCGCCGGTGGCGCCCGCCGACGCCACCCGCTCCACCATCAAGACGCTGTCCTCGAAAGGCGGTGGCGGCTTCAACGAGCTGCGCTTCGAGGACAAGAAGGGCAGCGAGGAAATCTTCCTGCACGCGCAGAAGGATCTGCAACTGCGCACCGGCAACTGCCGCACCGAAGCCATCGGCACCAGCGCCGACCTGTCGATCGGCAAGGACCGCACCGAAAGCATCGGCGAGAACGCCCAGCTCACCATCGGCCAGGCCCAGACCATCTCGATCGGCACCAGCCGCGCGGTCACCGCGGGAGTCGATGACTACCTGACCGTCGGTGCCAACCAGCACACCGACGTCGGCGCCAACATCGCGGTCACCGCGGGCGCCAACCACGACCTGACTGCCGGCATCAACTCCGCGGTCACCGCCGGCGTGAACATCGACATGAAGGCCGGCGTCAATCTGGTGGCAGAGGCCGGCGTCGTCATCAGTCTCAAAGCCGGCAGCAATTCGATCGTGCTGAATCCGGCCGGCGTATTCATCACCGGCAATCTGGTGATGATCAATTCGGGCGGCAGCCCGCTGTCCGCGCAGAAGGCGCAGAAAGCGGAGAAAGCGGACAAACCGAGCAAGGCCAAGGACGCGATCCAGAGCAATGCCGGCAAGGTATCGAACCCCGCCCAGCAGCTGCAGGCCCAGGCGTTGCGCAACGCTGCCCGCAGCGCCCAGCCGTTCTGCGCCGAGTGCGAAGCCGCGCGCGCGGCGCTGGAAGCGCTGGGCTGATCCGCCTGTTCATCGGCCTACCCTTCGTGACACCTGCATCCCTTACCCATCGAATTCCCGCCGCCATGTCCTTTTCCCCGCAGCTTCCGCGTATAGATCCAGTGAACACGGAATGCATCGCGCCGGAACGGGGGCTGGCCGATGGCTCGGCGGGTTTGTCCCGCGCCACACCACAAGGCGGAAATTTCTTCGTGATCGGCCAGGGTCAGTACCAACAATTGCAGCGGGCGGTGTTCGGCCAGGGCAAGCGCCCGGTCTTCGCGGTACTCGACGGGGCGATCATCGACGATCTGCCATCACGCCTGCGCCAGCACGCACCGGACGCGATGTGCCTGTTCTCCGGCGATCTCGATCCGATGCTTGCCGCGGCAGCGCCCTACCTGCTGCCGCTGGCACCCGACGCCGCGGCCACCCGGCTGGCGCTGCTGGAAGGCTGGAACGAGCACTGGGGCATCGTGCTGGTAGCCGACCCCGGCACCGACATCTATTCGCTGCGGGCGCACCTGCGGCGGGTGCTGCGGGTCAGCACCCCGGGCGGCGCGTCGATGCTGTTCCGCTTCTACGATCCACGCGCCTTCCGCAGCGTCGTCCCGACCTTCGATCCGGCCCAGCGCAAGGCGTTCTTCGGTCCGATCCACGGCTGCTACACCGAGGACCGCAGCAGCGACAGCGCGCTGTACTTCGCCCGCGACGGCCTTGAGGCACCGAACCAGCTGTCGCTGGCCGCTGCCGCCTAGGAGCCTCCATGCTCGAACTCGACCGCAAGCAGATGACCGCCATCGGCGAGACCCAGCTGCGCAACAACCTCGCCGACTTCCTCAATCGCCACCTCGGCGGCAAGGCGCCGCTGCAGCTGGATCAGCTCGATGCCGAACTCGACGCGGTCATCGCCCACTGCCGCAAGGCCGGCCTGCGCAGCCAGCGTGCGGTGGCGGCCTATGCGCTGGCCTGCTCGCTGTTCGGCAACGAGCGTGTCGGCAACGATCCTTCGATCATCGGCATCCTCGCCGACCGCAGCAGCCCGCAGATCGACCGCGCCCTGTTGATCGAAATGTGGACGGCCGCCGCATACAGCGATTTCCGCCGACTGCAGAGAGGCTGACATGTTCGAATCCTTGACCGAAGGCCTGTCCGGCATCGGCGCCGCCGCCGGCCAGGCCGTGCAGCAGGCCCAGCAGGCCGCCACCGGCGCCGCCCAGCAGGCGGCAAGCGCTGCGCAGGGCGCCATCGCCGAAGCCCAGACCGCCGTTGCCAATGCCACCAACGCCGCCGCGGGCGCAGCAAATGGTGCGGTGGCGCAGGCGCAGCAAGCGGCACAGGCGGCAGCTGCGCAGGCGGGCTCGATGGCACAGGGCGCGCTCGCGCAAGCCAACCAGGCGCTGGACGATGCCCGCAACGCCGCCAACGACATCGCGCAGAACACGCTGGCGCAAGCCAACGCTGCCCTCACCCAGGCCCGCGAGCAGGCCGGCGCCGCCGCGCAGGGCGCGCTTGCGCAGGCGCAGGCTGCGGTGGATGCTGCGCAGCAGCAGGCGCAAGCCGTGGTGCAGGGCGCGCTGGAGCGCGCAGGGGAGGCGCTGGACAGCGCCATGGACAGCGCCGAGCAGGCCGCGCAAGCGCAGCTCGACCGTGCGATGGGCATGGTCGACAACGCCACCGCGCTGGTCGAGGACGGCGTCAACAACGCGCTGGCGACTGCCAACAACGCCATCGACCAAGCCCAGGACCTGCTGCGCAACGCCGCCACCGACGCCCTCGAGCAGGCGCGCAGCGCCACCCTGGATCGGGCACGCGACGCCTTGGGCCCGGTCCAGGCCGCACTGGACACCCTGCCCGCCGCCTTCCCAAACCTGCCGGTGGAATTCCCCGCCTCGGATTGCCCCTATGTCCGCGCCCTGCGGGACGCGCTGGCGCGCCGCGCCGCGCAGGCCAACAATGCCCTCGGCAACGCCGGCAACGCGCTGCAGAACATCGCAGGGCCGCTGCTGGAACAGGCCAACGGCCTGCTCGACCAGGCCAACGGCATGGCGGATCAGGCGCTTGCCGCGATGGACGATGCCTGTGCCGCGCTGGACGACGCGCAGGCGCTGGCCAACGGTGCGGCCAAGTCGGCGCTGGACGCCGCCAAGGGCGCAGTGCAGCAGGCCCAGCAGGCGGTGCGCGACGGCGCGAATGCGGCGATCGGCCAGGCCCGCAGCGCGGTGGATTCGGCGCGCGACCAGGTACAGCAGACGGCGCAGGGCGCCATCGACCAGGCCATGGCGGCGGTGGATTCCGCCCAGCAGCAGGCCGGCGACGCCGCCCAGCAGGCACTGGATGGCGCCCAGCAGGCGGCGGCGACGGCCCAGCAGCAGGCCAACCAGGTCGCGCAGCAGACGCTGGCGCAGGCCAACCAGGCCGCGCAACAGGCCCAGCAGGCGCTCAACGGCGCCGCGCAGGGGGCGCTGAACACGGCGCAAACCGCGGCCCGGGAAGCAGCCGCCAGCGCCGGTGACGCCGCGCAGGCCGCCATCGGCAAGGCCCAGGCCGCGGTCGCGGATGCAGCGGCCAGCGCCGCACGCGCCGCCAACGTCGCGGTCGCCGGCGCGCAGTCCGCGATGGCCGGCGCCGGCCAGGCCATCGGCAACGCGGCGAATTCGCTGGGCAATCTGTCCGGTTAGGATGGCCGCGACCGCGCGGCGCGCACCAGCTGCGCCGCAAGGCTAGGGAATCATTTCCTTGGTCTGCCCCGGGAAACCGACGGTGACCACACCGCCCCAGGCGCATTGACTGGTGCAGGTATTGTCGAGCGCGGGAATACCGCCAATCAACACGGTGGGCGCACCCGGCTTCCACGGCGTGGTCACCGGGATACAGGGCATCGGAGTCAGCACCCCCGATGCGGCGGCGGTGGCGCTGGCCACCATCGGGTTGCTCGGTGTGGTGCACATGGCGAACGGCATGATGTTCTTCATCGGCACGAAATCCATGATCGTGGCCGCCGGCATCATGCTCGACATGACCCGGTTCTCCGGCGTCACCACCAGCGCGGAAGGCGCCACCCCGAACGAACAGGTCAGGATGGCGCCATTGACGACATGGATCGGCATGGCGCGTCCGCAGGCCCGCGGGCTCAGCCGCCAGTGGCCATGATTTCGACGCGACGGTTTTCCCCGGCCTCCGGGTCGTTGGCGTTGAGCAGCTGGCTCTCGCCCTTGCCGACGGCGCGCAGGCGCGCCGAAGACACGCCGTGCTCCATCAGGTAGCTCCGCACGGCAGCGGCGCGACGGTCCGACAGCGCCTTGTTGTAGCCCGCGGAACCCTTGGCGTCGGTATGCCCGATCACGGTGAAGCTGCGGTTCTCCAGCTGCGGCGACACCAGCGCCTTGGCCAGCGTAGCCATGGTCTGTTCGGAGCTGCCGGAGATCCGGTCGGAGTTGAAATCGAAATTGATCTGCATGTTGATGGAGGCGGCCTTGGCCGGCTTGGCCACGGATGGGGGCGCGGTGGTGGCCATCGCCGCGGCGCCGGGGCGCAGCGCGCGGGTCTGGCCCTGTGCCTGTTCGGTGCTCTCGGCCTTCAGGCTGTTGATGATCGAATCCACCGACGGCGCGCCCTGCGCGTCCTGGGCGAACGCCCCGCCACACCCGGCCAGCAGGGCAACCGCCAGCGCGCCGCGGACAATCTGGATCATGTTCATTGATGCATCCTCGTGGTTTTGCGGCCTGGCGGCCGGATCGGTCACATGCGCCGCGCGCATGCCGGGCGGACATCGCCCGCGTGATGGAAAGAGTCTGCTACCGCTGCGCGGCGAATTCGATACACCGTTCGGCCTAGTCCTGCATGCACCCCTGCGCCGGCCAGCTGCCGCCCGGCAGCCGGCCGCGTCGCCGCCTGCTCTTCAGAAATCGCCGCAACCGTTGCGGCGCTGGCTTTCGAAGCAGTTGGTGAGGTTCGGCCGGGTACGCACCTTCGACCATTCCATCGCCAGCGCGTCACCCGCCGACGCCAGCGGCTGATCATCCAGCGTGGCATTGATGGCGCAGACCGGCGCGGTGCCGAGGTTGCGGTCGTAGACATAGGTGTCCACCGTCTCGTGGATCAGGTTGACCGGTCTGCCGTCGATGTACGGCAGCGGGATGACCTGCAGCGCAGTGGCGTTGGAGGGTGCCTGGGCGAACACATAGTTCTTTGCGCTGGCGCCGCCATTGATCGGGTAATAGCCGACTGGCGACAGCGGGCCTGCCGGCGAGTTCCACACTGCGGCGCTGCCGAACACGCTTTCCAGCGTATCGCCGTTGCGGAATCCGGTGACGGTGCCACCCAGCCGCGGATTGGGGATGCCGAGGTAGCGGGTGATCGCGTCCGCGGTGAACAGCAGGGTGGCCGGGGTGATGCTCAATGTGCCGGGCAGGATCTGGATGCGGTAGCCGGCATTCGAGGTGAAGTTGCCCAGGATCGCGTACTGGCCGACATCGCTGCCGATCCCGGCGGTGGTGCCCGGCGTGCCGTTGGCCACGTTCGCAAGCGCGTCTCCCAGCACCGCGCCCGACACCGAGTAGGTGAACGCGGGGTTGGCCAACCCGTATTCCCGCGACAGGCTGTCGACGGTGATGGTTGCGGTGGGCTGCTGGACGTAGATGAAGTGGTTGTCGCCGCTGGCGACGGTGACCCCGCAGGCGCCGAGGTAAGCGCAGTTGTACAGGTTGGGCAGGTTGCCGCTGCCGCCGAGGCCGCCGCGGTTCTCGCCCTCCCAGGTGCTGGCCCAGACCCGCCAGTCGCCGCTGGCGGACAGCCCGGCGCCCGCCGGATTCTGCAGCCGGCCCGCGGTCACCAGGTCGATGTTGGTGGCGGCCAGATCGGCGCCCAGGGTCAGGTCGCCAGCCAGGTTGCGGACCAGCAGTTCGCCACCCGCGGTGATGCCGCTGCTGCTCTCGCCCGACAGCGCGCCGGTGGCGGCGTCGAAGCCGCTGGCGGCGACGCTGCCGATGGCCAGGTCGGTGGCGTCCTGGAACTGGAAATCGCCGCCGGCCTGCCCAGCCAGGGTGGTGCTGGCGACATCGTTCTGCGCCAGCCCCAGCAGCACGTCGCCGCCGGCCTGTGCCAGCAGGCTGTGCGCGTGGATCGCCGCCGTCGCGGTCTGCACGATGCTGCCGCCGCTGAGCAGGGCCAGCACGCCGCCGCCGACATCCACACCGGCCTGCAGCTCGATGCCGCCGCTGCCGCCCTGGTTCTGCAGGGTCAGATTGCCGTTGCGGACGGTGTCCTGCGTCACCCGGATCGCGCCGGCGTGCTGGCGGCTGCCGATGACCAGCTCCGGTGCGTCGATCATCGCCAGCTCGGCGGCATCCAGCGCGAACCCGCCGCCGCTGCCCAGCAGGATGCCGTCGTCGATGCGGTCGTAGGCAAGGCCGTTCAGGTCCACCCCGCCCGGCCGCAGGTTGACGCCGGCGCCGGCGCGGATGGCGCCATCGATGCGGACCGCATCGCTGCTGCCGTCGTTGCCGGCGCGCAGCACCACCATCCCGCTGCCGGCATCCAGCAGCGTGTTTGCACCCAATGCGACGCCGGCGCCGCTGCCGCCTTCGCCCGCCAGCGCGATCCCGCCGCTGCCGGTGACGATGCTCACGCCGTTGCCGATCACCAGCCCGCTCGCAGCGGCGGCTGTGCCGCGTCCGCGCAGGTCCAGCCGGCCGCTGTCGGTGGCCAGCGTCACTGCGCCGTCAAGCAGCAGCCCGACGTCCGCGCCCACGCCCGCCACGCTGATGTCGCCGGACGTCGTGGTCAGGCTGCTGCCGGGCGAGAACGCGATGCTGGTGCCGGCGCCGGAGAGCCCCACCACGCCGATGTTGCCGGCGCCGGACAGCACCGGCAGCTGGGACAGCGTGACGCCGACCGCGGCCGGGCCGGAAGCGCTGCCATGGATGCCGATTTCGCCGCCGCCGCTGTCGAGGGTGGTGGTGCCGTAGCCGTTTCCGACCAGCATCGCACCACCGGTGGCGCCCACGCCGGACAGGAAGATGTCGCCGCCGGCGCTGACGATGCCGCCGCCATAGCCAGCCTGGAACACCAGACCTTCGGCCTGCGCGCTGCTGCCGTCCAGCGACACCTGGCCGCCACCGCTGCTGATCGAGCCGAACAGGTCCACGCCGTTGCCGCTACCGCCCTCGCCATGCACGACGATATCGCCGCCGCCGCTGTCGAAGCTGGCATAGGACACCGACACCCCGGTGCCACCGCCGCGCCCGTCCAGGAAGATGTCGCCGCCGCCGGAATCGATTGCGTAGGAAGACAGCACGATGCCGTCGCCGCTGCCGCTGGCCAGGCCGCGGATGTCGATGCTGCCGGCCTGCAGTGGACCGCTGGCGATGCGCACGCCACTCACCAACTGCGCACCTTCGCCGACGATGCGGATGTCGCCGCTGCCGACGTCCAGGCTGCCGCCTGACACCGCCACGCCGGCGTCGTCGAAACCTGCGTCGGCGCCGGTGGAGGCGCCACGCAGCAGCAGGTTGCCGCCACCGGTGGCCAAGGTGACCGCATCCAGGCGGATGCCGCTGGCATAGCTGCTGGCAAAGCCGTTGGCGGTGTCCGACTGGCCATACATCAGGATGCTGCCGCCGTTGCTGTCCAGGCTTGCGTTGCTGAAGGAAATGCCGGCAAAGCCGGTGTCGGTGCTGGCGGCATCTGCGTTGAAGCGCATGTCCAGCCGGCCGCCCTGCCCCACGATGGAGAAACCGGTGCCGCCGATGCTGCCGTTGGCATCGATCGCGAACAGCAGGTCCAGCCCGCTGTCGGTCTGGATCTGCGCATCGTCGAGGTAGACATCGCTGGCGGAGCGCAGCACCACGCTGGTGCCGGTGGACAGCGCATGGTTGATCTCGGCGTCCTGCAGATTGCTGCCGCCGGCCGCGCTGTCCAGCTCGCCGGCATCGCTGCCGCTGATCACCGACAGATACGGTGCCGACATCGTCCAGATGCCCGCCACGCCGGGCGAGCCGGCCTCGACCCGCAGCCCGCGCAGGTCGAAAGCGTCGGCCAATGTGGAGGTGCTGACGATGCCGCCGGCGCTGGTGCCGGTGGCCGACAGCAGCCCGAACAGTGACAGCCCGCTGCTGCCGGACACGTCGATGCGGCCGCCCGCGCCGGCGCCGCCATTGGCGCTGATCCATGCGCGCGCACCGAGTGCGGTATCTCCGCCTACCAGCGATACCTGGCCACCCCGCCCGGCCGCGCCATCCGCCAGGATCGAGGACAGCGAATAGATCCGCGCCTGGTTGGTCGCCACGATGTCCACCACGCCGCCGTTGATCGCGCCGGAGGCATTGATGAGGCTGCCGACCGACGCCGGGTCGGTCGGGTTCAGCGGCGCGGCATCATTGTTGAACATGACGAAATCGCTGGCCCGCACGAGCACGGTGCCGCCGCTGGCGCCGGCCTGGCCGGAGACGTCCAGCTCGCCGGTGAAGGGGTCCGCCGTAGGCGACGAGAAGCCTATCGAGACCAGGCCATCGGTGGTCAACTCGATGCGCCCCCCCCTGCTGACCAGGCTCTGCGCCCGCAGGGTGCCGACGTTGATGATGTCGCCGCCACCGACGCTGGAGGCGGCGGTACGCATCAGGATCTGCCCGCCGTCGGCATTGATGGTGCCGCTGTTGGCCAGGGTCGGAAGCACCGGTCCCGGACAGGGGAAGGACGGACAGGCGGTCGAGCCGGGTTTGGCGACCCCCGGCCCCTGGATGGTCAACATGGTCAGGCCGTCACCCGCGAAATCCAGGGTCACGTTTTCGGCCGAACCCATCACCACGCTGCCGCCGGGCGTCGTGATCGTCCCCTGGTTGAACACCTGGCGACCGAGCAGCGCCACCGTGCCGCCCGCGGTGGTGGTGATGGCGGCGCCCACATCCGTGGTGATGGCCTGATTGCCGACGTCCGTCATCGGCTCGAACCGGTAACTGCCGCTGGCAACGCCGGCGTCGAAATTCGCGTTGCTGATGTCCATGGTCGACGCCACCAGCGCGCCCACGTTCACCTGCGAACCGCCGCCGAAGGTGATCCCTGCCGGATTGATGATGAACACGCTGCCGTTGGCGCTCAGGGTGCCATCGATGGCGGATGCGGTGGCGCCATAGCCGTAGCCCACCACCCGGTTCAGGGTCACGCTGGAGGCGCCGAACTGCTGGTCGAAGGTGACCCCGTAGCCGCTGCCGATGCTGAAGCTGCCCCAGTCGATGATGGCGCCCTTGCTGGTCTGGGTGATGGTCAGCTGCGAGCCGCTGGGCGGCGCGATCGACACCGCTCCCGACACCACGCTGCCGCTGTCCGGCAGGCTCTGCGCCAGCGCCGACGGCATCGCCATCGCGCCCACCAGGGCGAGCGCCAGGCGGCGGCGCAGGATCCGTTGCTGCATGCGGGTGCTCTTGTTGATGCCCATTGCCCTTCTCCTCAGAACGCTTTCTGGATCGACCAGTACACGCGCGGATTGCGGTCGCCGCCGTCGGTGACGCCGGCCTCGGTGTCGCGCCAGGCCACGCTCAGGTTGACGGTGACGTTGCCCGGCTTGCTCCAGTTGAAGCCCAGGCCATGGCCGCGCAGGCTGCGTGACAGGTCGCCATCGAACGGCCGCGGGTCGTGGAACTGGTCGCCGCGGGCGGCATCGACGAAGGCGAACAGGGTCGTGTCCGGGCGCAGCGCGAAACGGAGTTCCATCGTCGCCAGCCAGCCGTCGTCCACCAGCACCTCGCCGGTGGCATAGGCGCGCACCGCCTTTGGACCACCCAGCGACAGTTTTTCGTAGGTGTCGAGGTTCTTGCTGGCGCGCTGCAATCCGCCGCCCACGAACAGGCTGAGCTTCGGTGCCAGATACTGCAGGCGCGCGAACTGCAGCGAGAACTTGCTGAAGCTGCCCTCGGTGCCGTAGCCGAACGGCGGCCGGTCGAACAGCTCGCCCATGGCGTCGCGGATATCCAGCCGGCCGTGGTAGGCCTGCACGTTGAGACTGGTATAACCACCGCCGGCCCAGCGGTCGCGGCGCTCCAGCGACACGCCCAGGGTGGCGCCATGGATGCGCTTGCGGGTCTGGTAGCCCACTGCTTCGAAGCGGTCGGTCAGGCGCTTGTCGTCGAAGCCGCCGCGCAGGAACAGATTGGTGCCGCGCTGGCGGATCAACGGGTAACTGAAGGACAGGTCGGCCACTTCGCCGACGCCGGTGGGTTGCAGTGCCGCGAACGGCCCGCCCAACTCGTACTGCACCCGCGCCAACCCACCGCCCAGGCGCAGCCCGCTGTAGCCCACCGGGCTTTCGTAGGAGATCCGCCCGAACGCGGTGTGCATGCCTTCGGCGGCCATCACCCGCAGGTCGAGGTTGTCGCCGCGCTCGAACGGGCTGGCCCAGCGCAGGCTGCCGGTCAGGCGCAGGCGGCCGGAATCGCGGGTGCCGAAGTTGTCCAGCTCCAGCCCGTAGTTGATCCGGTCGCGGGCGCCCACCTGCACCGTCAGGTCCGAAGCGCCGGAGGCGGCGCCCACGGTGATGGCCGACTGCGGCTTGATCCCCGGCAGGTCCGACAGCAGCAGCATCGCGCGCTCGTAGTCGCGGTTGTTGAGCGGCTGGCCGGGGCTGAGGATCGCCAGCGTCCTCGCCACCCGCTCCTGCCGGATCGGCGCGCCCGGTGCGATGTCGATGCTGACCTGGCCCAGCGCGCCTTCCACCACGTTCAGCCGCACCCGCCCATCCACCACTTCCTGCACCGGCACGAACACCTGCACCAGCGCATAGCCATGGTCGCGATAGACCGCCGTGGCCTTCGCCGCCAGTTGCTCGAGATCCTGCAGGGTGACCTGCTGGCCAATGCGATCCGCCACCGCCGCCTGCAGCTCGGATTCCGGCACCCCGCTCACGCCGACGAACTCCACCGCCTGCAGCACGAAACTCGCCTGAGCCTGCGCGGCCATCTGCGGCTCCGGCAGCGCCTGCGCCTGCTGCGGCGGCGTGGACTGCCCTTCCGCGACCTCGTCCGCAGCCTGTGCCAGCGGCGCGCAGGCCAGCAGCAGCGCGCCCGCCAGCAGATTGCGGCGCCGCGCGATCCGGGTGTCCATTTTCATCATTGCCTGTCCTTCTGCCGCCGCGCTCACTGGGCCACCCGCAGGCGCCAGTTGCCGATCAGGTTGAACGGCGCCCAGTAGAACGGGTGCGCCGTGGCCGGGTCCGCCATCACCGCGCGCTGCGCCTCGCGCATCGCGTCCTGCACCTGCATGCCGCCGGCGAGGTCGGTGTACAGGGTGGTCATGAGTTTCTCGGTGGCGGCATCGGAAACCGGCCACAGCGAGGCCAGCAGGGTCGAGGTGCCGGCCGACAGGAACGAGCGGGTGAAGCCCAGCACCTCGTCGCCGTTCTCCACCCGCCCCAGCCCGGATTCGCAGGCCGACAGCGCGATCATGGCGACGTTATCCAGGCGCATGCCCAACACGTCCTTGGCCTCCAGGTAGTCGGGCTTGCCGTCCTTGTCGGCAAGCAGCACCTTGGAGTGCAGCGGGTCCAGCGTGTCGGCCATCGCGTGCGCGGCGATATGCACCAGCCTCGACTTCGGCGCGTTCTGGGCGAAATTGTCCTTGTTGGCCTGCTCGCGGAAGAACAGCTGGGCGCCGGGGAAACGCTGCGCCAGTTCCTGCACTTCCTTTTCCGCGCCCGGCAGCGGGTCGGCCACCTCGGGATTGATGGTGGGGTTGCCGAACGCCAGCAGCTGCGGCGCGGCCGTCGGGGTGCGTTGCGCCAGCCGGGCGGCGATGCTGATCGACGGCGCGATCGAAATGGGATTGCGTTCGATCAGGTACTGGCCGTCCAGCCGCAGCGCCTGGAACGGCAGGTAGTGCAGCGGCCCGTGCGGCACGATCACCAGCCGCTTGCCAGCCGGCAGCTCCAGCGGCGCCAGCAGCAGCTGGCCGATCTTGCCGCCCACCTCGGGCGCGTTCGGGCTGACCCGGATCAGCGCATCGCGATAGGCATCCACCAGCCTGGCCAGGTCGGCGCGCGGCAGCGCGACCGGATACCTGATCTCGCGCACGCCCTCGTGCGAAAGCACCCACGCCAGCAGCCGATCGGGCAGGGTGTGGAATGCCACCACCACCTCGTCCGGTTTCAGCATCGCCTGCAGCGCGGCGGCGTCCAGCGTCGCCACGCCCGCCTGGTCGAAGTCGACCCGGCCGGACACCGCATCCAGCAGCGCCCGCGAGCGGCTGCGCTCGCTGATGTCGAAAGCCTGCGCCGGCTGTCCCAGCCGGCTGTGCAGACCGATGGCGCGTTCGAACACCGACTGCAGATCGGAGAACAGACCCATCTTGAATTCGTCGCTGCGGAACTGCGAGCGCGCGCGATCGAACACCTCGATGGCCTGGTCCAGCGCCTGCGCGGCTTCCGCGTCCTGGCCCAGCGCGGCCTGGCTCCGGGAGATCCCGTCCAGCGCCCAGGCCCGGTAGAAGTCTTCATCGCCGGCGGCCGGGGCGTCGGCCAGCTGCCGGTAAAGCGCCAGCGCCTCCTCCGGCTTGTTTTCCGCCAGCAGCAGGCGGCCGCGGGTGCGCTGCAGCTGCGCCTGCTGGCGGGCGTCGGCCGGCGCCGGCACCGCGTCCAGGGTGGCGCGGGCGCGGGCCAGGTCGCCGGACAGGATCAGCGCATTGGCCAGCGATGCCTCCACCAGCGGGCGGAAGCGCGCCGAGCTTTCCGCGCCGGCCTGGTCGTAGGCGGCGATGGCCTCGTCATAGCGCGCCTGGCGGGTGCGCACGTCGCCGATCACCTTGCGCGCGGGGCCGTTCACCTGGGTCGGATCGAGGCCGGGGTATTTCAGCGCCAGGTTTGCGAACTGCTCGGCGCGCTGCAGCTGCCCGGCATAGCTGAAGGCAATCGCCAGGTCGCGGTAGGCCTTGCCCAGCAGATCGACATTGCCGCTCTGCAGGGCCACGTGCAGCGCCTTGCTGGCCGCGCGCGCGCTCTCGCGGAACTCGCCCTGTTCGGCCAGTTCCACCGCCTGGCTGCAATAGGCGTAGCCGTCCAGCTTGACCTTCTCGGCGTCGTACAGCGCGGCGCCTTCCGCGGCCAGCGACAGTGCGGTGTCGGCGTCCTCCAGCCGGCCGACCGCCGCCAGCACCTCGCGCGCCTCGGCGCGAACATCGGCAGCCGCCGGTGGCGGAGCCTGGGCAGCCGGCGCGGCCGCCGGCGCGGACTGACCCTCGCCTGCGGCAGGCGGGGCAAAAGGCTCGTCCCCCGTCGCGCAACCGGCACGAACGGCGGGACAGGCCAGCAGGATCAGGGCGGCAAGCCCGAATATGGATGACGCGGCGCGTGGCATGCGGGGGCTCCCGGGCGGACCGCAGGCCGGGCCTGCAGGATCACGGGAGTCTAGGAAGGACCGCCGGCCTGGCCTATTCGCGATAAGGCATAGCGCTTCCAGCTGATGAGCGCCTGTCCGGAATCGCGGCAGATTGACGTGGAGCCGGCGCCGAAGATGCTGCAGAGATCGCGGGTGGATCCGTTAATGTAGGAATCCCCCGCAGGGCGACCCTCACCCGCATGCTCATCATCGTCGGCTTCATCGTCGTCACCCTCAGCGTCCTCGGCGGCTTCGTCGCCTCGCACGGCAAGCTCGCGGCGCTGTGGCAGCCGTTCGAGCTGGTCATCATCGGCGGCGCCGCCTTCGGCGCATTCCTCGCCGGCAACCCCACCAAGACCATCAAGCAAACGTTCGCGGCGGTGCTCGGCGTGCTCAAGGGCCCGCGCTACCAGAGCAAGGACTATCGCGATGCGCTCAGCCTGCTGTACGAACTGCTGAACCGGGCGCGCAAGGAAGGCTTCATGGCGCTGGAGAGCCATATCGACAATCCGATGGAAAGCGCGATGTTCGCCAACTATCCGTCGATCCGCGACGACCACCACCTGATGGACTTCATCACCGACTGCCTGCGCCTGATGGTGGGTTCCAACATCGAGCCGCACGAGCTGGAGCCGCTGCTGGAGCTGGAGCTGGAAAAACACCACCACGAGGAGCTGGCGCCCGCGCACGCGCTGAACAACGTGGCGGACGCCCTGCCCGGGTTCGGCATCGTGGCCGCGGTGCTCGGCATCATCATCACCATGGCCTCGATCGGCGGCGACATCGCCGAGGTCGGCGGCCACGTGGCGGCCGCGCTGGTCGGCACCTTCCTCGGCATCCTGCTGGCCTACGGCTTCGTGGCGCCGCTCGCCGCCGCGGTGGAGGCCCGCGCCGAGCAGGATTCGCGCATCTATGAATCGGTCAAGACCGCCCTGCTGGCCAGCCTGCGCGGCTACCCGCCGAAGATCGCGCTGGAGTTCGCGCGCAAGACGGTGCCTTCGGAACTGCGTCCGAGCTTCGCCGACTTCGAACAACACCTGAAGTCGCTGAAGTAAGCCATGGCCGGCAAGGACGAAAAACCCACCGTCATCGTTCGGCGGATCAAGAAGGTCCAGCGCGGCGGCGGCCATGGCGGCTCCTGGAAAGTGGCCTATGCCGACTTCGTCACCGCGATGATGGCGTTCTTCCTGGTGATGTGGCTGGTCGGTGCGCTGACCACCAAACAGCGCGAGGCGGTGTCCGACTATTTCAAGAATCCCAGCCCGATCGCCGGCGCGAGCCCCGCCCCGGCCCCCGGCATGAGCGGGCCCGGCGGCGCCAGCAACTCCATGATCAAGCTGGGCGGCACCATGGACCTGCCGAAGGGGCCGGGCGATGAATTCACCCGCAACCCCGCCGACCAGCCCAGCGATGCGCAGCAGCGCAAGCTGGAACAGCAGCGGCTGGAAACGCTGAAGAAGGAACTGGAGGAAGCCATCAGCAAGAGCCAGGCGCTGGAGCCGTTCAAGGACCAGCTGTTGCTGGACCTCACCCCGGAAGGCCTGCGCATCCAGATCGTGGACAAGCAGAACCGGCCGATGTTCGACCTCGGCAGCGCCCAGCTGATGCCCTATACCAGCGAGATCCTGCATGAGATCGCGGGGTTCGTGAACCGGGTTCCCAACCGCATCAGCCTGGCCGGGCATACCGATACCGCCAACTACGCAACCCGCATCGGCTACAGCAACTGGGAGCTGAGCGCGGACCGCGCCAACGCCGCCCGCCGCGCGCTGCTGGAAGGCGGCATGGCCGCGGCCAAGGTGGTGCGCGTGGTCGGCTTCGGGCCAGCGGTGCCGTTCGACGCGATCAATCCGCTCAACCCGATCAACCGCCGCATCAGCATCGTGGTGATGACCAAGGCCGCGGAAGACGCCGCGCTGAACCGCAACCAGGCCATGCCGGTGCCGCCGGCGCAGGCGTCCACCGCCACGCAGGCAACCGCGGCGAAGCCGGGCGGCTGAGCGGCGCGGGGCGGTTCAATTGCCGCCCGGCAGGGGATGCCGGCGCTGGCCCTGCCCGCGCACCACGAATCGCTCGATGGTCAGCGCCTCCACCCCCATCGGCCCATAGGCATGCAGGCGGGTGGTGGAAATGCCGATCTCCGCGCCCAGGCCGAGCTGGCCGCCGTCGTTGAAGCGCGAGCTAGTGTTGACCATCACCGCCGAGCTGCGCAACGCGTCGACGAACGCCTGCGCCGCCGCCGGATCGTCGGTGGCGATGACTTCGGTGTGGTCGGAGGTGTAACGATGGATATGGGCAATCGCCTCGTCGATGGAATCGACCACGCGGATGGCGATGACCAGATCGAGGAATTCGGCGGCGTAGTCGTCCTCGCCGGCTTCGGCCAGTGAGGGATCGAACCGGCGGGTCGCGGAATCGCCGCGAACTTCGACCCCGCTGGCCCGCAGCGCCGCCAGCGCGCGCGGCAGGAACGCCGCGGCGATGTCGCGATGCACCAGCAGGGTTTCCAGCGCGTTGCAGACGCCGGGACGCGAGGTCTTGCCGTCGATCAGCAGGCCCAGCGCCAGGTCCGGGTCGGCGGCGCGGTCCACGTACAGGTGGCAGACGCCCTTGTAGTGCTTGATCACCGGCACCCGCGCGTGTTCGGCGACGAAGCGGATCAGGCTTTCACCACCGCGCGGGATCGCCAGGTCGATCAGGTCGCTGAGCTGCAGCAGCTCCAGCACGTGTTCGCGCGCGGTGTCGGCGACCAGCGACACTGCCGCTTCCGGCAACCCGGCAGCGCGCAGCCCCGCATGCAGGCAATGGGCAATGGCGGCATTGCTGGCGGCCGCCTCGGAGCCGCCGCGCAACAGCACGGCGTTGCCGGCTTTCAGGCACAGTGCCGCCGCCTCGGCGGTCACGTTCGGTCGTGCTTCGTAGATCATCGCCACCACCCCCAGCGGGATGCGCTGGCGTTCGACCACCAGCCCGTTCGGACGTACGTCGCGGCGGGTCACTTCGCCCAGCGGATCGTCCTGCGCGGCCACCTCGCGCAGCGCCTCGGCCATGCCGCGCACACGTTCGGGGCTGAGCGCGAGGCGGTCCAGGGTCGCCTTGCCTGCCCCGGCCAGGCGTGCACGTTCCAGATCGCCGCCGTTGGCGGCAAGGATCGCGTCCTGCCCGTCCAGCAGCCGCTCGGCCATGCCTTCCAGCAATGCGCGCCGCGTTGCCGCGTCGGTCGCGGCGATCGTCGCCTGCGCCGCGCGCGCCGCCAGTGCCAGCTCGCGCACGTAACCGCTCATGCCGTGGTCTCCCCGTTGCTGTCGATGGGCGTCTGGCCGGCCGCCTGCAGCAGGACCAGATCGTCGCGGTGGATCATCGCTTCGTCGTAGCGGAAGCCGAGCACGGCCTCGATCTCGCGGCTGTGGCGACCGGCGATGCGCGCGGCGTCCTGCGCGTTGTACTGCGCCTGCCCGCGCGCCAGCACGCTGCCGTCGGCGGCTCGCACCTCGATCACGTCGCCGCGACGGAAGTCGCCGGCCACCGCGCGCACGCCGCCCGGCAGCAGCGAAGCGCCGCGCAGCAATGCCGCGCACGCGCCTTCGTCAATCTGCAGCACCCCCGCGGCCGGCGCATGCCGCAGCCACTGCTTGCGCGCGCGCAGGCGGCTGCCCTGTGCACTGACCAGGGTGCCGTGCAGCCTGCCCTGCCCCAGCGCCGCCACGGCAGCGCCATCGCGACCGCTGAACAGCGCGGTGGAGATGCCCGCGGTCGCCGCCTTGGCCGCGGCTTCCAGCTTGGTGCGCATGCCGCCGGTACCGAGCGCGCCGGCATCGCCGGCCATGGCCAGCACCGCTGGCGTGACCGCCTCGATGCGCGCCACCGGGCGCGCAGCGGGGTCGCGCCCGGGGTGGCCGCTGTACAGGCCGGCGATATCGGTGGCGATCAGCAGCAGGTCGGCGTCCACCAGAGAGGCGACCGCGGCGGCGAGGTTGTCGTTGTCGCCCAGCTTCAGCTCATCGACGGCAACCGTGTCGTTCTCGTTGACCACCGGCACCGCGCCCAGCCGCAACAGCTCCAGCAGCGCGCTGCGCGCATTGAGGTAGCGGCGGCGGTCGCGCAGGTCGTCATGGGTCAGCAGGACCTGTGCCACCGGCGCGTCGAAGAAGCGCTGCCACAACGCGATCAGCTGCGCCTGCCCCAGCGCCGCCAGCGCCTGCTTGGCGGCGATGGTGGGCGCGGCGTCGCCGGCCCTGGGCAGGATCGCGCGCCCGGCCGCCACTGCACCCGATGAAACAATCACCACCTCGCGTCCGGCCTGCCGGCTTTCCAGCACGAGTTGCGCCAGCCCCAACGCGAAGCGCGGACTGAGGCCGCCACCTTCGGCGGCGAGCAGGCTGCTGCCCACCTTCAGCACCGCGCGCTTCCACGCCGGCAAAACCTGTGGGAGGAAGGCCTGCGTGTCCATGGTTCAACCCGTCTTCCATTCGTGGACGGCGATGTCCGACGCGCCGTGGATCGCCAGCGGATCGGATGCCGCGATGCTGCGCGCCTCCTCCAGGTCGGCGATGCCGCGCAGCAGGTAGGCCCCGCCGCTGCCGTCGCTGAAACCGCCGCTGGTTTCCAGCACGCCGCGCGCGCGCAGTTCGTCGAGGAACGCCGCATGCGCCGGCAGCAGGCCGACATCGAAACCGGGCCGGCGCATGACCATCACCAGATGGCGCACGATCCCGGCACTCACGATGCCTCCCAGCGCGCGCGCAACGCGTCCAGCCGCAGATCGGCCGCCGCACCCGGCGAGGTACGCGCCGCCAGCGAGCCTTCCGGCGTGCGCCCCTGCCCGGCCGTTTCACTGCTTGCCGCCGCGGCCTTGTAGGCCTCGCGGAACGGCACCCCGGCAATCGCGGCTTCCACCGCCACGTCGGTGGCGTACATGCCGGAGTCGATCGCCGCGCGCAGCCGGTCTTCGCGCCAGTCGAGGTTGGCCAACAGCGCGGGCAACAGCTCCAGCGCGGCGAGGCCACGACCGAAACCGTGGAAGATCGCGCCCTTGCTGCTCTGCAAGTCGCGGTGGTAGCCGGACGGCAGCGACAGCAGCTGTTCGATCTCGGTACGCGCCGCGGCCACGCTGGCGTGGGTGGCGCGCATCAGTTCGATCACGTCGGGGTTGCGCTTGTTCGGCATGATCGAGCTGCCGGTGGTGTACTGCGCCGGCAGCGCGATGAAGCCGAACTCGGCGCTGGTGAACAGCGACAGATCCCATGCGATGCGACGCAGGTCCAGCGTCGCGCCGCCGAGGGCCTCCAGCGCCGCCAGCTCGAACTTGCCGCGCGAAAGCTGGGCGTAGATCGGCGACACCTGCATGCGTGCGAAGCCCAGCGCGCGGGTGGTGTGCTCGCGGTCCAGCCGCAGGTTGACGCCGTAGCCGGCGGCGGTCCCCAGCGGATTGCAGTCCACCAGCGCCAGCGTGTCGGCGGCGCGCACGGCATCGTCGATGAAGGCCTCGGCCCAGCCGGCCCACCACATGCCCGCCGATGACACCACCGCACGCTGGATGTGGGTGTAGCCGGGAATCGGCAGCTCCTTCTCTGCCTCGGCGCGGTCCAGTGCAACCTTCGCAATGTCGCGCGAGAGCTGCGCCACCCGCGCCAGCTTCTCCTTCAGCCACAGCCGCGTCGCCACCAGCACCTGATCATTGCGGCTGCGGCCGGTGTGGATCTTGCGGCCGGCATCGCCCAGCCGTTCAGTCAGCCGCGCCTCGATGGCGGAATGGCCGTCCTCGAAGCGCTCGTCGAGGACGAAGACGCCACTGCGGAAATCGTCGGCAAGGTTGGCCAGCTCGCGCTTCAGCCCGCCCAGCTCCTCGGGGGTGAGGATGCCGATGCGCTGCAGGCCTTCGGCGTGCGCGGCGCTGGCCTTGATGTCGTGCAGGAAGAATTCACGGTCCAGCAGCACGTCGTCGCCGGCCAGGAAGGCCTGGATGCCGGCGTCCACCGCCACCCCGGGTTTTTGCCACAGAAGATCGCTCATGCCGCCTCCTCCTGCACCGGAATGCCGGCCAGTTCGTCCAGCCCGAAGGCAAGGTTGAGATTCTGCAGCGCCTGCGTGGCCGCGCCCTTGAGCAGGTTGTCCTCGGTGGCCACCACCACCAGGCGCCTGCCGTCGCCGGACAGGGTGAAGCCGCCGATCTCGACGTGATGTTTCCCGGCGATGCGGCTGACCCACGGCGCCTCGTCCTGCACCCGCACCAGCGGCTCTTGCGCGTAGCGGCCGCGGTAACGCGCCAGCACTTCCTCGCGCTCGAACGCGATCGACAGGTGCAGGTTGGCGGTCAAGGTGATGCCACGGAAATGCGGGGCGACGTGCGGCATGAACTCCACCGGATGGCCCAGCTGGTGCGGCACTTCGCGCTCATGCACGTGGCCGGCCAGCGCGTACGGCATCAGGTTGTCGCGCAGCAATTCGACATTGTTCCTGTCGCTGGGCGTGGTGCCGGCGCCGGAATAGCCGCTGACGCCGAAGCACTGCACCGGCCCGTCCAGCACGTTCAGCATCGGCGCGATCGCCAGCTGCATCGCGGTGGCGTAGCAGCCGGGATTACTGATGCGCCGTTGCCCGGCATAGCGCGTGCGGGTCAGCTCCGGCAGCCCGTAGTACCAGGACGGATCGAAGCGGTAGTCGGCGGACAGGTCGATGATGACGGGATCGGCGCCGGCGTCATCGAATTGCTGGACGATCTGCGCGGCCTTGCCGTTCGGCAGCGCCAGCACCACCGCGTCGGCGCCCAGCCCCGGCAGGTCGCGGTAGTCGGGCGAGCTGTAGCGCAGCTCGCCCGCGAAGCCGGCGTTGTGGTCGGCCACGCGCTGGCCGTCCAGCTCGCGCGAGGTCACGAACGCCAACTCGAAGCGCGGATGCGCGGCCAAAAGGCGGATCAGCTCCGCGCCGGTATGGCCACGCGCGCCGACCAGGCCCACCTTGAGCCGGCTCACCGCGGTTCCTCCAGCGTGGCCGGCCGCTGCGCGCACAGCGCGACATAACGCTCGATCAGCGGGAAGCCCGCTTCGCCATACCAGTACACCTTCCACTTCTCCCGCTTGATGCAGCCGTCGGATTCGGCGTCGTAGAACGCGTTGACCGGGTTGCCGTGGCGCGACCGCCAGAACAGCGCGGGGTTCTGCTCGCGCATCACCAGCCATACCGCCCGGCCCAGGCCCTCGCCCTGCGCCTCGTCCAGCACCGCGAACTTGTCGAGGTACACGCCGGCCTCTTCGCGGGTGAGGATGACCGCGGCGCGGTAGTTCTCGCTGACGTAGGCGCGATGCAGTTTCGTCGTCTCGAAATAGTCCGGCAGCAGCCTGCGCCCGAACGCCGAGTCGATCAGCCCGCGCAAGCGCCCCAGATCGAAATCGCTCCAGGCCGCGCCTTCCAGCACACGCTCGCCGCGCCGCACCAGCGTGCCCGAACCCTTGTGGGTGAACAGCTCCTTGGCCAGCTCGTCGGGCCGGGTGATCGACACCGAGGACGCCTGCGGCAGCCCGTCCAGCAGGTCCTTGATCTGCTCGATCTTCACCCGCATGCCGCCTTCGATCCACGGCTGCTGCATCAGGTGGTCGTACTCGGTGGACAGGTTGATCGAATCGATGACCTGGCCGTCGGCATCCAGCAGCCCGCCGGTGCCGGTCAGGAACACGATCTTGTACGGCTGCAGCACCTGCACCAGTTCGTTGGCGGCGAAGTCGGCGTTGACGTTGAGGATCTGCCCGCCCACGGTTTCGCCCAGCGAGGCGATGACCGGGATCGAGCCGGCCTGCAGGCTGGCCTGGATCGGCGCCAGGTCGACGCGCTTCACCTCGCCCACCAGCCCGAAGCGCTCGCGATCCATGTAATCGGCCTCGAACACGCCGGACACGATCGAGGTGGCGCGGGCATCCGCCGCCTGCAGCGCCTCGACCAGCTTCAGGTTCTGCGCATGGAAGACGCGGCGCACGATCGCCAGCGCCTCGGGCGAAGTCACCCGCAGGCCGTCGATGGTTTTCTTCTCGATGCCGGCGGCGGACAGCTCCGCGTCAAGCTGCGGGCCGGCGCCGTGGATGACGATGGGGGTCAGTCCCACGTCCTGCAGGAAGGCCAGCGAGGACACCAGCGCGTCGAGGTCGTCGCGCAGCACCGCGCCCCCCACCTTGACCACGGCGAAACGCGCCGCGTCGAGCTGGGAGAAACGCTTCAGGTACTGCGAGATTTCCTTCGCGCTGCCCATGCTGGACAGCAGCCGCACGATGGTCTGGCGGGTCTGCGGATCGTGCACGGCGTGCGGGGAGAGGATCGGGGTCACGAGGGATCGGTTCCAAGGATGCGGGTGATGGACTCGGCGTAGCGCTGCAATTGCGCAAGCGCCACCCATTCGTCGGCGGTGTGGGCCTGGGCGATGTCGCCGGGACCGTAAACGAAGGCGGTCAGGCCGGCCTGCGAGAACAGCGAGGCCTCGGTCCAGAAATCGACCGCATTGCCGATCGGCAGGCCCAGTTCGTCGGCCAGGTCGCGTGCGGCCAGGCGGCGTTCCTCGGCGGTCGCGATGTCGCCGGCTGGCAGCGAAGGCCCGCGGAAGGTTTCTTCATAGCGTCCCAGCGCACCGTCCGTGGCACAGGCGCGAAAGCGCGCGTGCAGCGTGTCGATGTCGTGCGACGGCAGCGGGCGGAAGCCGAAGCGCACTTCCGCGCTCGGCGCGATCACGTTGGCCTTGATCCCGCCCTCGACCTTGCCGATGTTGAAGCGCAGGCCGGTCAACCCGCCGAAGCGCGCGCCGGCCTCGCCCTCTACCAGCGCCAGCGCACTGCTGCCCCAACGCATCGCCTGATGCAGCGCGTTGGTATTCATCGCGTTGGCGCCGGACGCATGCCCGGCCTCGCCCTTGAACTTCAGCAGCACCGAACTGATGCCGCGATGCGCCAGCACCGCCTCGCAGCGGCTGGGCTCGGCGATGATCGCCTCGTTGAAGCCGTGGTCGCGGGCGAGGGCATTCTGTTTCAGGAACCAGGCGATGCAGCGCGGGTCGTTGGCTTCCTCGTCGGAGGAGAACAGGAACGCGGCGTCGCCGGTGGTGGCGTTGGCGGCTGCCAGCAGCCCGGCCGCAGCGCCCTTGATGTCACAGGCACCGAGGCCGATGGCACGGTCCGGCGTGACCCGCAGACGGAGCGGGTCAGCCGTCCACGCGGCGGATGACGGCACCGTGTCCAGATGCACGTTGAACACCCGCCGCGGGTTGCCGCGCACGGCCAGCAGGGAAACCGCGCCGTCGCCATGGTCGGTGACCTCGCAGCGGAACTCCGGCAGCTGCGCGCGCAGGTAGTCGAAGATCCCGCCGGTGCCGATCAGGCGCGGCGGGTTGCGGGTGTCATAGGACACCAGCGCTTCGAGATGACGCAGGACCGCGTCGAGCATCTCAGCCACCGCCCTGCCCGCCGTTCACTTCCGCCCACAGCGTGCTGCTCATCCCGAACAGCTTGATGAAGCCCTCCGCCTCTTCCACGCCCCAGTCGGCGCTCTGCGCGTAGGTCGCGCCCTTGGCGTGCAGCAGGTGCGGCGAACGCACGGCGACGGCATCGACGCGGCCGCCGCTGGTGCGCAGCACCACTTCGCCGTTGACGGTGCGCTGCGAGGAGGCGAGGAACGCCTCGAGATCCGCCTTCAGCGGATCGTGGAAGAAGCCTTCATAGACCAGCTCCACCCACTTGCGCGCCACGTCCGGCTTGAAGCGGTTCTGCTGCTTGCTCAGCACCGCCTCCTCCAGCGCCCGGTGCGCGGCCAGCAGCGCGGCCAGGCCCGGCGCCTCGAACACGATGCGCCCTTTCAGGCCGATGGTGGTGTCGCCGGTATACATGCCGCGGCCGACGCCGTACTGGGCGAACATGGTGTTGAGCTTGGCGAGGATCTTCTCGCCCGGCAGCTCGTTGCCATCCAGCGCCACCGCCTCGCCGTTGACGAAGCGCAGGGTCACCTCCAGCACGTCCTCCGGCCACTGCGCACGCCGCGCACACCAGCCGCGCGCGCCTTCGCCCGGCGCTTCCCAGGCGTCGATCTCGCCGCCGGACATGGTCACGCCCAGCAGGTTCTCGTTGATCGTGTAGGCCTTCTGCTTGGCGCGCACGCCGAAGCCGCGCTCCTCCAGATAGGCCTGCTCATACGCGCGGGTCTGGGTGTGCTCCTTCTGGATCTCGCGGATCGGCGCCACGATGCGGTAGTTGCCCTGCGACTTCACCGCCAGGTCGAAGCGGACCTGGTCGTTGCCCATGCCGGTGCAGCCATGCGCGATCGCATTGGTGCCCAGCTCGGCGGCGCGCGCCAGCGCCGCATCGACGATCAGGTAGCGGTCGGACACCAGCAGCGGGTACTGGCCCTGGTAGCCCTCGCCGGCCCACACGAACGGCTTGACGAAACCGTCCCAGATCGCCGGACCGCCGTCCACGGTGACGTGGCTGGCCACGCCCAGCTCGGCGGCGCGCGCCTCGATGAACGCGCGCTCCTCGGCGTCCACGCCGCCGGTGTCGGCGAACACGGTGTGCACGTTCCAGCCCTGCTCTTTCAGGTAGGGCACGCAGAAGCTGGTGTCGAGGCCACCGGAAAAGGCGAGGACGATGTCGCGGGAGTCGTTGGGGGGAGTCATGAGGGTGTCCGAGGGGAAGACGGGAGGGAAAAGGGAGACTTCAGCGCAGCAACGCGGCCATGACGGCCTTCTGCACGTGCAGGCGGTTCTCGGCTTCGTCAATCGCAATACAGCGCGGGGAATCCATCACCGCGTCGGTGGCCTTCACGTTGCGGCGCAGCGGCAGGCAATGCGAGAACACGCCGTCGTTGGTCAGCGCCATCTTGGCTTCGTCGACGATGAAGTGCTTGAAGCGTTCACGGATCGGCTGTTCCGGTGCCCAGTTGCCGAAGTACGGCAGCGCGCCCCAGCTCTTGGCGTAGACCACGTCGGCGCCGCTGTACGCGCTTTCGATGTCGTGGCTGACCTGGAACGAGCCGCCGCTCTCGGCGATGTTCTGGTTGGCCCAGCCGAGGTAACGCTCGTCCAGCACGTACTCCGGGGTCGGGCACAGCAGGGTCACGTCCATGCCCATGCGGGTCGCGATCGTCAGCGCCGAGTTGGCCACGGCGGTGTTCAGCGGCTTCGGGTGGTAGGTCCAGGTCAGCACGTATTTCTTCCCGCGCAGGTCGTTGCTGCCGAAGTGCTCCTGCAGCGCCAGCGCATGCGCCAGCTCCTGGCAGGGATGGGTGATGGTCTCCATGTTGATGACCGGCACCGTCGAGTACTTGGCAAACGCCTTCAGCACGCGGTCTTGGCGATCCACCGCCCAATCGACGAACTTCGGGAACGCGCGCACGCCGATCATGTCGACGTAGCGCGCCAGCACCCGCGCCACCTCGGCGATGTGCTCCTCGGTATCGCCGTCCATCACCGTACCGAGGTCGAACTCGATCGGCCAGGCGTCCTTGCCGGGCTGCAGCACGATGGCGTGGCCGCCCAGCTGGAACGCGCCCAGCTCGAAGCTGGTGCGGGTGCGCATCGACGGGTTGAAGAACACCAGCGCGATCGAGCGCCCCTTCAATGCGTCGCCCAGCTTGTTGCGCTTGAACGCCGCGGCCTGCGCCAGCAGCGCGTCCAGATCGGCGCGGCTCCAGTCCTGGGTATTGAGGAAGTGCTTCATGGGGGGTGGGCTCGGTGGGAGGAAGTCTGGGGGCTGGCCGCTACTGCGCATCCTGCACGCCAAAACGCAAAAACCCAGCCTGGGGGCTGGGTTCGGATGGTGAAGCACGAGAACGCGTCCGGATTACCCAGCGGGATGTGAGGGTTCCGGTCGGCGCGCGCGCGACGTCATGCCGGAGGCCATCCGGGCGGAGTCAGCGTGGCGCGTGGCGAGGTGGGCGTTCATCGGGACGGAATGCTCGCATGCCGGCAGGCCCGGCGCAAGCGATCAGTCGAACGGCTGGGGGGCGATGGAAACCCGGATGCGCAGCCGGTTGCCGGGGTCGCGATCCATGCGGGTGCGGAACTTGCTGCCGCGGTACATGTAATCGACGTCGTAGGCGATGGTGCGGCGATGCTCCTTGAGCACCGGCTCCATCCGGCAGCTGCTGGCCTCTTCGGCCCTGTCGGCGGCGCTGCGGCTGCGCACCGCGCTCATCACCCGCGCCAGGGTGGCGCTGATGGCGGGCTCGCGCGGGTCGCAGACCCGTTCCATCGCGGTGGTGCGCAGGGTCTGGTAGACCGGTCGCACCGACAGCACCTGCGCGTAGTCGTAACGCACGTTCTCGGCCGGCAGCACCACCTCGCGCGGCGTGTCCTGCGCGAACGCCACGGCCGCCGCGAGCAGGCCCGCAGGCAGGCAGAACGCGGCGAGGTTGCGGGTGAAGGACATGCGCGGAGTTTATCGGCCCGCGGCAGCAACCGCCTGAATCGTCGCTGTCGCCGCGGCCGGTACTGCCCGCCCGCTACAATGGCGCACCCCACGCGCCCGCCGCCATGAGCCCTTCGACGACCTCGCTGCATCTCTACAACACCCTGAGCCGCCGGACCGAACCGTTCGCACCGCTGTCGCCCGACTGCCCGACCATGTACGTGTGCGGGCCCACCGTCTACAACTACGTGCACATCGGCAACGCCCGCGGGCCGGTGGTGTTCGGGGTGCTGGCCGCGCTGCTGCGGCGCCGCTACGGCGGTCTGCGCTATGCCCGCAACATCACCGACGTGGACGACAAGATCAACGCCGCTGCGAAGGAGCTGGGCACGCCGATCTCCACGATCACCGACAAATACGCCGCCGCCTACCGCGAGGACATGGCCGCATTGGGCGTTGCCGGCGAGTTCGCCCCGGATATCGAGCCGGCGGCCACCGCGCACATGCCGCAGATGATCGCGATGATCGAGCGCCTGATCGCCGATGGCCACGCCTACGCGGCGGAAGGCCATGTGCTGTTCGCGGTGGGAAGCTTCGACGGCTACGGCAAGCTGTCGCGCCGAGACACCGACGAAATGCTGGCCGGCGCGCGGGTGGAAGTGGCCCCGTACAAGCGCGACGCCGGCGATTTCGTGCTGTGGAAGCCCTCCAGCGACGACCTGCCGGGCTGGGAATCGCCCTGGGGCCGCGGCCGTCCGGGCTGGCACATCGAATGCTCGGCGATGGCCGAAGCGCACCTGGGCGAGACCATCGACATCCACGCCGGCGGCGTGGACCTTGCGTTCCCGCACCACGAGAACGAAGTTGCGCAGAGCGAATGCGCGCACGGCGGCAAGCCGTTCGCGCGGTTCTGGCTGCACAACGGCATGCTGAACTTCGGCGGCGCCAAGATGGCCAAGTCGGTCGGCAACATCCAGCGCGTGCACGACCTGGTCCAGCGGCACCCGCCGGAAGCGCTGCGCTACGCGCTGCTGAGCGCCCACTACCGGCAGCCGCTGGAATGGTCGGACGGGCTGATCGAGCAGTGCGTGCGCACGCTGGACCGGCTGTACGGAACCCTGCGCGATCTGGTCGATGTCGAAGCCGAGCCCGCCACCCCGACCAGCATCGAGGCCGCGCTGGACGATGACCTCAACACCCCGGCCGCGTTGGCGGAAATCGCCCGCATCGCCGGCGAGGCGCGCAAGGCCGCATCGGCTGAAGAAAAAGCCGCACTGAAAGCGCAGCTGCTGGGCGCAGGCAAGGTGCTGGGATTGTTGCAGCGGACTCCGGCGGAATGGTTCGCGCGCGGCGCTGACAATGGCGACGACGGCCGCATCCAGGGCCTGATCGACGAACGCATCGAGGCGAAGAAGTCCCGCGACTTCGCTCGCGCCGACGCCATCCGCCAGCAGCTGGCCGACGAAGGCATCCTGCTGGAAGACACGCCGCAGGGTGTCAGATGGGTGAGGAAGCGCGCATAGCCGGTGCCCTATCGGCACCGGCTGCGCTTCCGAACGCCCGGCCATCCATGGCCGGGCCGGATGATCCGAATCATGGATGCAGCGCCACGGATGGCAGCCAGCAAGTTTCCAGGAACGACATGACCAACACCCCCTTCCCGCTCGAACCCAGCGCCGCCGACGCCCAGGCCGCCATTGCCGATGAATTCGGCTTCTTCGGCGACTGGTCGGAGCGCTACCAGTACCTGATCGACCTCGGCCGCAAGCTGCCCGAGTTTCCCGACGCATGGAAGACCGAGGAGCACCGCCTGCAGGGCTGCCAGTCGCTGGTCTGGATCGTGGCCGAGGGCGACGCCGGCCGGCTCGATTTCCACTCGATCAGCGATTCGGCCATCGTCTCCGGCCTGGTCTACCTGGCGCTGCGGGTGTACTCGGGTCGCAGCGCGGCGGAAATCATCGCCACCGAACCGGACTACATCGCCTCCATCGGCCTGGCCAAACACCTTTCGCCGACCCGCAGCAACGGCATGGCCGCGCTGCTGGCCTTCATCCGCGAACGCGCCCGCGCCGCCCTGCCGGAATGAGCGCGGCGCCGGCCCCGCCGCTGCACAGCCGCGGCTTCCGCTGGCTGCTGCTGTACCGCATCTGCACCCTGCTGTCCTACCAGATCGTCGCGGTGACGGTGGGCTGGCACATCTACGAGCTCACCGGCGACCCGCTGGCGTTGGGCCTGGTGGGGCTGGCGGAAGTGGTGCCGTACTTCTGCATCGCCCCGTTCTCCGGCTATCTGGTCGACCACCTGCCACGGCGCAAGCTGGGCGCGGCCGCCTGCACCCTGCTGGCGATCAATGCCGGTGTACTGGCGCTGATCGCCGCCGGCGGGCTGTCCGTCCACGGCACCTGGCCGATCTATCTGGCGGTGGCGGTGGGCGGCATCGGCCGCTCCTTCCTCGGCCCGGTCTACAACGCGCTGTTCGCGCGGGTGCTGGCGCGCCCGCAGTTCGGCCGCGGCGCCAGTCTGGGCAGCGTGGTGTTCCAGGTCGGACTGGTGCTGGGCCCCGCCGCCGGCGGCGTGCTGGTGGGCTGGATGGGCAAGCCCGCGGCCTATGCGGTGGGAACGGGCTTCGCCCTGCTCGCGGCCGCCACCCTGCTGGCGACGCCGGTGTCCGAGCCGGCGCTGCCGCAGCAGCGCGGGCCGATCTTCCGCAGTATTGCCGAAGGCGCGCGCTTCGTCGCCGGCAACCAGATCATGCTGGGCGCGATGGCGCTGGACATGTTCTCGGTGCTGCTGGGCGGGGCGATGTCGATGCTGCCGGCCTTCATCAAGGACATCCTGCACGAAGGTCCGGAGGCGTTGGGCATCCTGCGCGCCGCCCCGGCGGTCGGCTCGATCATGATCGCGCTGTGGCTGACCCGCCACCCGCTGCAACGGCACGCCGGGCGGGTGCTGCTGCTGGCGGTGGCCTGCTTCGGCCTGTGCACGATGGCCTTCGCGCTGTCGCGGCACCTGTGGCTGTCGACCCTGCTGCTGGTGCTGTACGGCGTCTGCGACGGGGTTTCGGTAGTGATGCGCTCCACCATCATGCAGCTGGTCACCCCGGACGAAATGCGCGGGCGGGTGTCGTCGATCAACGGCATCTTCGTCAGCTCGTCGAACGAGATGGGCGCGTTCTACGACGGCGTGATGGCGCGGCTGATGGGGCTGGTGCCGGCGATGATCGTCGGCGGCTTCGTGACCCTGGGGGTGGTGGCCACCACCGCCCGGCTGGCGCCGCGACTGCGCCGGTTGGACCTGCGCGAACTGCAGTAACCGGCGCCGCCCGCGTTAAACTAGCCGCCTCGCAGCAACGCTCCACGGAATCCGCGCCATGCCCTTCGTCGTCACCGAAAACTGCATCAAGTGCAAGCACACCGACTGCGTCGAAGTGTGCCCGGTCGATTGCTTCCACGAAGGCCCGAATTTCCTGGTGATCGACCCCGACGAGTGCATCGACTGCACCCTGTGCGAGCCGGAATGCCCGGTCGGCGCGATCTTCCCGGAAGAGGACGTCCCCGCCGGCCAGGAACTCTTCGTCGGCCTGAATGCCGAACTGGCGAAGGAATGGCCGGTGCTGACCGTGCGCAAGGACCCGCCGGCCGACGCTGCGGAATGGGACGGCAAGCCGAACAAGCTGCCGCTGCTGGAGCGCTGAGCGCAACCAGCCCCCTGAGTCAGGGAGCGATTCGCGGCAAAGGCGCGAATGCGCGCTGCGCGAGACCCAGGGTTTGCATCGCAAACCCTGGGGGCAATTCAGGCAGCGCCTGATATCACGGCGCGATGGCCGCCTTGAGCAGACCGATCAGCTTGCCCGCCGCCTCGCCGCTGGGCGGCAAGCCGCGCGGATCCACCGCCGAGACATAAGTGCCGTCGCCGGCCTTGGTCACGCGCACCAGGAACTTGGCGTCCATATAGTCGACATCGTAGGTGCCGAGGATCTGCGCCTTGCTGGCAATCTTCACGCCGCTGGTGGCGGCCAGCACGTCGCCGACCTTGGCGAACACCGCGTCACGCTCGCCCGCGGCGTTGAAGCCCACCGGCGCAACCGCGCCCGGGCGGGCCGCCTGGGCGCCGGAAGCGGTGACGCTGTTGCCAGCGGTCGGCAGCGCCATCGCCCGGTCGGCGGCGGGACGGTCGAGATCCGGCGGCACTTCCAGCGGACGCGATTCGCCGCTCTGGGTGTACAGCTCGTTCTTCTTCTTGAACCAGTGGCAGCCGGACAGGCTGGTCGCCAGCAGGATGGCGACAAGCGGGGCGGCCGTGGACGCGCGGAACATGCGATGCATCTGGATCTCCTGTCAGGCCGCGTTGGCGCGGCTGCGTTGTTCGAGTTGGCGGATGGCCGCATGCAGGCGGCTGGCCTGTCCGGCATGCGCGGATGATAGCGGTTGCAGCGGCAGGCGCAGGCCGAATCCGATGCCGTCCAGCGCCAGCAGCGCCTTCACCGGGATCGGATTCGGCTCCAGGCCGAGGAAGTGGTAAAGCTCGGCCAGCATCTCGTCCAGCACCTGCGCACCGGCCGCATCGCCCTCGCGGGCAAGATCGCAGAGCCGGCGGAAGGTGGCCGGAACCACGTTGGAGGCCACCGACACCACCCCGTCGGCGCCGGCCAGCATGGCGCGCACGGCGGTCGGGTCATCGCCGCTGAGCACCGCGAAATCGTCGCGGCGCAGCGGCAGCAGCGCCTGCATGCGGTCTTCCTCGGCGCGGGCTTCCTTGATGCCGACGATATTGGCATGCACCGAGAGCTCGCCGACGGTGTCGGGCAGCATGTCGCAGCCGGTGCGGCCGGGCACGTTGTACAGCACCACCGCCAGCCCGCCGTCGTCGGCCACCGCGCGAAAATGCGCCAGCAGCCCGGCCTGGGTGGGTCGCACGTACGGCGGCGTCACCACCAGCGCGGCATCGGCGCCCAGTGCGGCCACGCGCCGGTTGAAACGGATGGTCTTGGCGGTATTGGACTGGCCGGTGCCGGCCAGCACCGGCATCCGCCCGGCCGCGAACTCCACTGCGACGCGCAGCAGGCGGTCGTATTCGTCGTCGAACAGGGCGGCGGCCTCGCCGGTGGAGCCGGCCACCACCACCGCCTGCGTGCCTGCTTGCAGTTGCGCCTGCAGCAGCCGCTCCCAGGCGGGAAAATCGATATCGCCGGCGGCCGTGAACGGCGTCGCCAGGGCGGTGATGCTGCCGGAAAGTCGCAAGGGCAAAGGCTCGGGCAAGGCGCCGCGCGGGACGCTGGGCGCATGGGGGGAACTCGCGTATGGCCTTGATCTTACTTGCGGCTCGAAAGCGCCGGCAAGTATGCTGGCGACCATGCGGCCATGTGCTGGCGGCATTTCCCCACGCCTGGATCATCCGCTTTGAGCAAAACCGCCGCCCCCCGGCCCCAGCCGAACGAGAACCACCTGCTGATCAACGCGTACACCACGCATCCGCAGTCGCCGCTGCTGGCGGTCACCCGCCGCATCTCCGACTCCGGCTGCAACCTGGTCGACACGCGGCTGGCCACGGTCGGGCGCGACGTCTCGGTCACCGCGTTGGTCACCGGTTCGTGGGACGCGGTGGCCAAGCTCGAGACCATGCTGACCAAGCTGGAGCGCGAGGAAGGGCTGAAGCTGGTGTGGTACCGCACCGGCCCGAAGGCGCTGCAGTCCAGCCTGCTGCCGTACGTGGTCGAAGTGATCGCCGCCGACAAGCCGGGCATCCTGTTCCAGCTGGCCGACTTCTTCGACCACCAGGGCATCACCATCGAGAGCCTGCACTGCTCGCGCTACCGGGCGATGCAGACTGGCGCCGACATGTTCTCGGCGCAGCTCACCATCGGGGTGCCGGCGGACATGCACATCGCCGCGCTGCGCGACGACTTCCTCGAGTTCTGCGACCATCTGAACCTCGACGCGATCATGGATCCGATGAAATACTGACGCCGATGATCGACACCGGCGACCGCATCCCCGATCTGCCGCTTGCGCTCGCCAGCGACAGGCCCGCCACGCTCGCCGACTACGCCGGCCAATGGCTGGTGCTGTATTTCTACCCGAAGGATTCCACTCCCGGCTGCACCACCGAGGGGCTGGACTTCAACGGCCTGCTGCCGGAGTTCAAGCGCGCCAATGCGGTGGTGCTGGGCGCATCGAAGGACTCGCTGAAGGCGCACCGGAACTTCTGCGCCAAGCAGGGCTTCCGGTTCGACCTGATCAGCGACCCCGACGGCACGCTTTGTGAAGCCTTCGGCGTGATCCAGCCGAAGAAGCTGTACGGCCGCGAATACGTCGGCATCGTCCGCAGCACCTTCCTGATCGACCCCGCCGGCGTGGTGCGCCAGAAATGGCAGCCGGTGAAAGTCCCCGGCCACGCGCGGGCCGTGCTCGACGCACTCAAGGCCGCACAGACCACGTGACCGCCTCCGTTTTCATCACACCCCACTGCCCCGCTTCGCGGGACGCGGTGGCCTGCTGCTGTCCGACCGAAAGGATTTCCGCATGACCCGGAGCAAGCGCATCTACGTCCTCGACACCAACGTGCTGATGCACGACCCCACCGCGCTGTTCAAGTTCGAGGAACACGATGTCTACCTGCCGATGCAGGTGATGGAAGAACTGGACAACGGCAAGAAGGGCACCAGCGAAGCCAGCCGCAACGCGCGCCAGGTCAGCCGCTTCCTCAACGAGTTGATCGAAGCCCACGGCAGCACCGACGTCACCCGCGGCATCGCCCTGCAGCGCCCCGGCGGGCTGCAGCTGCGCGGCGCCGCCAGCACCGGCTGCCTGCGTTTCCAGACCGGCAATTTCGATGCCGGCAAGCGGTTCGGCGCGGTGGTGCCGGACAACGCCATCCTCGGCGCGATCCTGGCGCTGAAGGAAACGCAGCCCGAGGCCGACGTGGTGTTCGTGTCCAAGGACATCAACCTGCGGATCAAGTCCTCGATCGCCGGCATCGTCAGCGCGGACTACGAGAACGACCGCGCGCTGGACGATTTCAGCCTGCTCTACACCGGCGCCACGCCGCTGCCGGAGGACTTCTGGCAGCGCCACGGCCAGGACCTGAAGTCGTGGACCGACAAGGGCCGCACCTATTACGAGATCACCCGCAGCGACGACGAGGACTGGTACCCCAACCAGTTCACCTTCCTCCCCGGCGACGAGCAGTCGGAGCTGAAGGTGGCCAAGGTGGAGGGCGACCGGGTCACCCTGCGGATCGTCGACGACTTCCGCCACGCCCAGCATTCGGTCTGGGGCATCACCGCGCGCAACCGCGAACAGAACTTCGCGCTCAACGCGCTGATGGACCCGGACATCGACTTCGTCACCCTGCTCGGCACCGCCGGCACCGGCAAGACCCTGCTGGCGCTGGCCGCAGGCCTGGCGCAGACCATGGACCAGCAGCGCTACCGCGAGATCATCATGACCCGCGCCACCGTCAGCGTGGGCGAGGACATCGGTTTCCTGCCCGGCACCGAGGAGGAGAAGATGACACCGTGGATGGGCGCACTGACCGACAACCTGGAAGTGCTGACCCACAACCAGGACGGCGGCGCCTGGGGCCGCGCGGCCACCAATGACCTGCTGGCCTCGCGGATCAAGATCCGCTCGATGAACTTCATGCGCGGGCGCACCTTCCTGTCGCGCTGGCTGATCCTGGACGAGGCGCAGAACCTCACCCCGAAGCAGATGAAGACGCTGATCACCCGCGCCGGCCCCGGCACCAAGATCGTCTGCCTGGGCAACGTCGAGCAGATCGACACGCCCTACCTCACCGAGACCACCTCCGGCCTGACCTACGCGGTGGATCGGTTCAAGAACTGGTCGCACAGCGCCCACGTGACGCTGCGCCGGGGCGAGCGTTCGCGGTTGGCGGACTACGCTTCCGAAGTGCTGTAACCCGCCTCGCGCGCTGCGTCCACGTGGCGCAGCGCGGTGGCAAGATCGCCGAAATAGACGGCGGGCCCCTCGCGGCGCACGATTTCCGCGCGCACCAGCTTGCGCAGCACGCGCAGGTTGGCGCCGCTAAGCAGCACTTCAACGCCGCGACGACGCAGGTTCTCGATGGTCGATTCCAGCCGCTTGAGGCCGGTTGCATCCACCAGCGGCACCCGCTCCAGCCGCAGCAGCACCCAGCGCGGCGGTTCCCGCGACCACGACAGCGCGCGCTCCAGCGAATCCACCGAGCCGAAGAAGAACGGCCCCTCGATGGCATAGACCAGCACGCCTTTCGGCAGCACCTCCAGCCCGGCCTCGGCCAGCTCCTGGCGCAGGCTGGCCTGGCCGTGTTCCACCACCGACACCGACGCGCTCATCCGACGCATGAACTGGAACATCGCCAGGATCACGCCGATGTTCACCGCCACCACCAGGTCGGTGACGATGGTCAGGACGAAGGTGATCAGCAGGATCGCCACGTCCGCGCGCGGCGCCTGCCGCAGCATCCGCAGGAAGCGGCGCGCTTCGCTCATGTTCCACGCCACCAGGAACAGGATCGCCGCCAGCGCGGCCAGCGGCACCTTGCCGGCATAGGGCGCCAGCACCAGCAGGATCAGCAGCAGGGTGATCCCGTGCACCACCCCGGCCAGCGGCGAGGTGCCGCCGTTCCTGATGTTGGTGGCGGTGCGGGCGATCGCGCCGGTGGCGGCGATGCCGCCGAACAGCGGCGACAGGATGTTGGCCACGCCCTGCCCGATCAGCTCCTGGTTGGAATCGTGGCGGGTGCCGGCCATGCCGTCGGCCACCACCGCCGACAGCAGCGATTCGATCGCGCCGAGCATGGCGATGGTGAACGCCGCCGGCAGCAGCTCCACCAACCGATCGAAGCCGACCTCGGGCAGCTGCAGCGCCGGCAGCGCGCGCGGGATGGCGCCGAAGGTGGATTCGATGGTGGCAACACCCTGCAGGTCGAAGACCATCACAACGGCGGTGGCCACGACCATCGCCAGCAGCGGGCCGGGCACGCGCGCCAGGCCCGGGATGCGCGCCCCCCACACCGCCAGCACGAGGCTGAGCAGGGCCAGCAGGGAGGTCGCCGGATGCAGGTGATTGAAGGACTGCAGCAGATGCCAGGTCTTCAGGTAGAACGGCCCTTCGCCGGGCGCCGGCAGTCCGAAGAAATACTGCCATTGGCCCACCCAGATGATCACCGCGATGCCGGCGGTGAAGCCCACGATCACCGGGTCGGGAATGAACCGGATCACCGCGCCCAGCCGTGCCAGCCCCATCGCCACCAGGATCACCCCGGCCATCAGCGTGGCCAGCAGCAGGCCGCTGACGCCGAACTTCGCCACCACCCCGGCCAGGATCACGATGAAGGCGCCGGTCGGGCCGGCGATCTGTATCCGCGAGCCGCCGAACAGCGACACCGCGATGCCGGCGATGATCGCCGTGTACAGCCCCTGCTCGGGTTTGACCCCGGACGCGATGGCGAACGCCATCGCCAGCGGCAGCGCCACCACCCCGACGATCACCCCGGCGGTGATGTTGGGCAGCCACTGGGCGCGCCGGAACAGCCCCGCGCGCGCGGCTTCGACCAGCGCGATCATGCCTGCTCCTCCGCCTTGAGCCGCACGCCGCGTCCGCCGCCGCTGCTGGCAGCGCGCTCGCCGATCAGCTCCACCCCGGCCGCATCCAGCGCGGCCACCACCTTGACCAGCGAATCGACCACGCCGCGCACATGTCCATGGCTGAGTTCCATGCGCTGGATGGTGGGCAGGGACAGGCCGGCCTTTTGCGCCAGCGTTTTCTGGTCGATGCCAAGCAGGGCGCGCGCGGCGCGCATCTGGGCTGAGGTGATCACGGGCTCTCCGCTCCGGCAATGCGATAGAAAAACAGCATATTTGATGTATGGAACATCAACATAGCCGTATTTTACCGGCATCCTGCAGACGAATCCGTCGTCCCCATCACGAAAAACCCCGCCGCCGCCAGGCGGCGACATCGGCAGGGTCATCGTGGGAAACGTCGCCGCACGAATGCGGCGACCGGTCTCACTGTCGGGATCGTCGGGCCTCAGGCCCGCGCGAACACCAGCGCGGCGTTGGTGCCGCCGAAGCCGAAGCTGTTGGACATCACCACGTCGAGCTTGGCATCCCGGCTCTCGCGCACGATCGGGAAGCTTTCTGCGCCGGGGTCGAGGTCGTCGATGTTGGCGGAACCGGCGATGAAGCCGTCGCGCAGCATCAGCAGGCTGTAGATCGCCTCGTGCACGCTGGCCGCGCCGAGCGAGTGGCCGGAGAGCGCCTTGGTGGACGAAATCGGCGGCACCGCATCGCCGAACACCTCGCGCACCGCGTTGAGCTCGACGATGTCGCCCAGCGGCGTGGAAGTGCCGTGGGTGTTGAGGTAGTCGACCGGGCGGTTCACGCCTTCCAGCGCCATGCGCATGCAGCGCACCGCACCCTCGCCGCTCGGCGCCACCATGTCGGCGCCGTCGGAAGTCACGCCGTAACCGACCAGCTCCGCGTGGATGCGCGCGCCGCGCGCGACCGCGTGGTCCCAGTCTTCCAGCACCAGCATGCCGCCGCCGCTGCCGATGACGAAACCGTCGCGGCCGGCGTCGTACGGGCGCGAGGCCGTTTCCGGTTCGGCGTTGCGGGCGGACGACAGTGCGCCCATCGCGTCGAACATCACCGTCATCGTCCAGTCCAGGTCCTCGCCGCCGCCGGCGAACACGATGTCCTGCGCGCCGTGGCGGATCAGGTCGGCGCCGGCGCCGATGCAGTGCGCGGAGGTGGCGCAGGCGGCGCTGATCGAATAGCTCAGGCCCTTGATCTTGAACGCGGTGGCGAGGTTGGCCGACACCGTGGAGCACATCGTGCGCGGCACCATGTACGGGCCGACCTTGCGCACGCCGCGGTCGCGCAGGATGTCGGCGGTCTCCACCTGCCAGCGGCTGGAACCGCCACCGGAACCGGCGATCAGGCCGGTGCGCGGGTCGCTGACCTGCGCCTCGGACAGGCCGGCATCGGCGATCGCGTCACGCAGCGCCACGTAGCTGTAGGCCGCGGCGTCGCTCATGAAGCGCTTCAGCTTGCGGTCGATGACCGCGTCGAGGTCCAGGTCCACCGCGCCGCCGACCTGGCTGCGCAGTCCGCGCTCCACCGAGTCGGGCAGCGTGCGGATGCCGGAGCGGCTTTCGCGCAGCGCGCGCGAGACGCTGTCCAGGTCGTTGCCGAGACAGGAAGTGATGCCCATGCCGGTGATGGCGACGCGACGCATGTCAGAAGCTCTCCGTGGAAGTGAACAGGCCTACCCGCAGGTCCTTGGCGGTATAGATCTCGCGGCCATCGACCAGGGTGCGGGCGTCGCCCTGCGCCACCACCAGCTTGCGGTTGATGACGCGGGTGACATCGATCTCGTAGGTCACCACCTTGGCGGTGGGCAGCACCTGGCCGGTGAACTTCACCTCGCCGCAACCCAGCGCGCGGCCGCGGCCGGGCGCGCCCAGCCAGGTCAGGTAGAAGCCGACCAGCTGCCACATCGCGTCCAGCCCCAGGCAGCCGGGCATCACCGGGTCGCCGAGGAAATGGCACTTGAAGAACCAGAGGTCGGGATGGACGTCCAGTTCGGCGCGGACGAAACCCTTGCCGTGGGCCCCGCCGTCGTCGCTGATGTCGACGATCCGATCGAACATCAGCATCGGGTCGGCCGGCAGGCGGGCCAGGCTGTTCGGGAACAACTCGCCGCGTGCGCTGGCCAGCAGCTGTTCGCGGTTGAACGATGAAGCGCGGGTCATGGAATGGCCCTAGGGGGAAACTCCCGATTGTAAACATGACAGCCGCGCGATACCTAGGCGTATGCCGGTTCCGCAACGCGGTTCCGGTTTGTCCGGGTAAAACGACTGCAAACGTGTGCACCGCAACACCCGGCACCAAAGCATTTAAGCTGCGGTAGAACGCCCCTGCCGGAAAATCCCCCGTGTCGCAAGCCACGCCAGCTTCGCTGCTGACCATTTTCGGCGCCACCGGCGATCTTGCCCGGCGCATGCTGCTGCCCTCGCTGTACAGCCTGCAGGCCGAACACCTGCTGCCCGACGGCATGCGCATCCTAGGCACCGCGCGCAGCGAGCTGGACCGGGAAGGATTTTCCAATCTGGTGGCCGCCAGCATCGCCGAGCGCATCCCCGCCGCCGAACGCAGCGACGAAGCCCTGCGCGGGCTGCTGGAACGGCTGGACTACTGCGCCGCCGGGGCCGACGACGACGCTTCGATGCAGGCGCTGGCCGGCCGGGTGGATGCGCTGCGCAACGGCGACGTGCTCTACCACATGAGCACCGCGCCCCGGTTCTATGGCCCGGCCTGCCAGGCGCTGGCCGCCAACGGCGTGGCCGGCCCGGGCACGCGGGTCATGCTGGAGAAGCCGATCGGCAAGGACCTGGCCTCTGCCATCGCGATAAACGACAGCGTTGCCATGGCCTTCGACGAGGAGCGGATCTTCCGCACCGACCACTACCTCGGCAAGGAAGGCGTGCAGAACCTGATCGCGCTGCGCTTCGGCAATTCATTGTTCGAGCCGCTGTGGAGCGCCCGCCATATCGAACAGGTCCAGATCACCGTCGGCGAGACGGTCGGCGTGGAGGGCCGCGGCGACTACTACGACGATTCCGGCGCGCTGCGCGACATGCTGCAGAACCACCTGCTGCAGCTGCTGTGCCTGGTGGCGATGGAACCGCCGGCGCGGTTCGAGCCCACCGCGGTGCGCAACGAGAAGATCAAGGTGCTGCGCTCGCTGCGGCCGATCGACCGCGGCAACGTCGGCACCGAATCGGTGATCGGCCAGTACACAGCCGGCGCCAGCGAAGGCCGGGTGGTGCCGGGCTACGCCGAAGAACTGGGCCGTGCCAGCCGCACCGAAACCTTCGTCGCCCTGCGCGCGCACGTGGACAACTGGCGCTGGTCGGGCGTGCCGTTCTACCTGCGCACCGGCAAGCGCCTGCCTTCGCGCAGCACCGAGATCTACATCCAGTTCCGCAAGGTGCCTTATTCGATCTTCGGTGGCCCGGCGGACACCGACATGCGGCCGAACGGGTTGCTGATCAAGCTGCAGCCGGAGGAGCGCATCGAGCTGGACCTGATGAGCAAGACCCCGGGTCTCGATCGCGCCGGCCTGAGGCTGTCGCAGGTGGCGCTGGACCTGGACTTCCACGAGGAATTCCTCAACTCACGCAAGCGCATCGCCTACGAACGCCTCTATCTGGATGCCATCGAAGGCAACGGCACCCTGTTCGTGCGCCGCGACGAAACCGAGGCCGCATGGCAGTGGGTGGATGCCATCGCCGATGGCTGGCGCGACGCCGGCATGCTGCCAAAGCCCTACCCGGCTGGCACCTGGGGGCCGGGCGCGTCGGTATCGCTGGTGGATCGCCTCGGCCACGGCTGGCGCGAATAGCCACGGACACGGGAGCTGACCATGGACTGGATCCAGAACGACCACGCTGACAGGTTCTCGCTGCTCGAACACGCAGGCACCGCGCTGGAGCGCGCCTGCCGCGCCGCCATCCAGCGCGACGGCGAAGCCTTTCTGGCCCTGGCCGGCGGGCAGACGCCGCTGCCGCTGTACGCCTGGCTCGGTGCGATCGACTGGGCGGGCCGGGTGCTGGCCGTTCCCACCGACGACCGCTGCGTGCCGCATGCGCATCCGGCCTCCAACGTCGGCCAGCTGCAGGCCACGCTGGGCGGCAACCCGCAGGCCAGCGTGCTGGCGCTGACGTCGCCGGAAGGCGGCGCGGACGATTCGCTGGCGCTCGCGCGCGCGGCGATGGCGGCGCATCCGCAGCCGTTCGACCTGGTGCTGCTGGGGATGGGCGCCGACGGTCATTTCGCCTCGCTGTTTGCCGGCGCCGCCGGGATCGAGGAAGCGCTTGCGCCGACCACCGGCACCGATGTGGTCGCCATCACCCCGCATCCGCTGCCTGCGTCCGCGCCATGGCCACGGATCAGCCTGACCCTGTCGCGGCTGCTGCGCGCGCGGGAAATCCACCTGCTCGCCACCGGCGAGGACAAGCGCGCCGTGCTCGATGCCTGCCGGGCCAGCGCCTCCGCGCCGTATCCGCTGGCCGCCCTGCTGCACGCGGATGCGCCGGCGCCGATCCACATCCACTGGAGTCCATGATGTCCACCGCCGCGCTGCATCCCGCCGTCGAACGCGTCACCGCCCGCATCGCCGCGCGTAGCCTGGCGACGCGCCGTGACTACCTCGCCCGCATGGACGCCGCACACGCGGCCGGCCCGTACCGCTACAAGCTGTCCTGCGGCAACCAGGCGCATGCCTTCGCCGCATCCGGCGAGGACAAGCCGGCGCTGCGCGGCGGGCGCGGCGGCAACATCGGGATCGTGACCGCCTACAACGACATGCTCAGCGCGCACCAGCCGATGGAGCAGTACCCATCGCTGATCCGGATGGCCGCGCGCAATGCCGGCGGCAGCGCGCAGGTGGCCGGCGGCGTGCCGGCGATGTGCGACGGCGTCACCCAGGGCCGCGACGGCATGGAGCTGTCGCTGTTCTCGCGCGACGTGATCGCGCTGGCCACCGCGGTATCGCTCTCGCACGACAGCTTCGACGCGGCGCTGATGCTGGGCGTCTGCGACAAGATCGTGCCGGGCCTGCTGATCGGCGCGCTCAGCTTCGGCCACCTGCCGGTGATCTTCGTACCGGCCGGGCCGATGCCGTCGGGAATCCCCAACAAGCAGAAGGCCGAGGTGCGCCAGCGTTATGCGCTGGGGCAGGCGACGCAGGACGAGCTGATGGATGCGGAGGCCGCTTCCTACCATGCGCCCGGCACCTGCACCTTCTACGGCACCGCCAATTCCAACCAGATGCTGATGGAAGTGATGGGCCTGCACCTGCCCGGCACCGCCTTCGTGCCGCCGAACGGGCCGCTGCGCAGCGCGCTGACCGTGGCCGCCGCCGAACAGGCGCTGCGCATCACCGCGCTGGGCGCGGACTACCGCCCGCTCGCGCAGACCGTCAACGAGAAGGCCATCGTCAACGCGATGGTCGGGCTGGCGGCCACCGGCGGCTCCACCAACCATGCCCTGCACTTGGTCGCGGTGGCGCGCGCCGCCGGCCTGCTGATCGACTGGAACGACCTCGACGAACTCTCCAAGGCCACCCCGCTGCTGGCGCGGGTGTACCCCAACGGTTCCGCCGATGTGAACCATTTCGAGGCCGCCGGGGGCATGGGTTTCGTGATCTCGCAGCTGCTGGATGCCGGCCTGTTGCACGAGGACATCCTGTGCGTGCACGGCGGCAGCCTGCGCCAGCAGGCCCGGCAGCCGTATCTGGACGACCTTGCCCTGCGCTGGCGCGATCCGCCGGCGGTATCGCGGGACATCGACATCGTGCGGCCCGTGTCCGCGCCGTTCGACAGCGAGGGCGGCCTGCGCCGGCTGCAGGGCAACCTTGGCCGCGCGGTGGTCAAGATTTCCGCGGTGGCGCCGCAGTACCGCCGGCACGAGGCGCCGGCACGGATCTTCGCATCGCAGGACGCGCTGCTGGCCGCGTTCAAGGCCGGCGGGCTGGAGGGCGACTTCATCGCGGTGGTGCGCGGGCAGGGCCCGCGTGCCAACGGCATGCCGGAACTGCACAAGCTCACCCCCACGCTGGCGGCGCTGCAGGACCGCGGCCAGCGCGTCGCCCTGCTCACCGACGGGCGCATGTCCGGCGCGTCCGGCAAGGTGCTGGCGGCCATCCACGTGACCCCGGAAGCCGCCGACGGCGGCGCGCTGGCGAAACTGCGCGAAGGCGACCTGATCCGCATCGACGCCGAGGCCGGCGGCATGGACGCGCTGGTGGATGCCGCCGAATGGCAGGCGCGCGGCGTGGCGCTGCCGGATCTGGCCGGCAACCAGTCGGGCATGGGCCGCGAGCTGTTCGGGCTGATGCGCAGCGGCGTCGGCTCCGCCGAACGCGGCGCCTGCTCGTTGTTCGGGAACGACGCATGAGCCATTCCAGCCTCGCCCTGGTCGGCGACATCGGCGGCACCAATGCACGCTTCGCGCTGGTCGACCTGGACGCGTCGAAGATCGAACTGCGCGAATCGAAATCGCTGCCGAATGCCGACTTCGCCAGCCTGCAGCACGCCATCGAACACTATCTGGCCGGCGTCACCCACAAGCCCGCGCGCGCCGCGCTGGCGGTGGCCTGCCCGGTGGGCAGCGACGAGATCCGCCTGACCAACCGCGCCTGGTCGTTTTCGCGCAGCGAACTGCAGCGCACGCTGGGGTTCTCCGAGCTGCGCATGCTCAATGATTTCGGCGCGGTGGCATGGGCGATCCCGGCGCTGTCTCCGGAACACCTGGTAACCCTGCACGGCGCGCCGGAACCACCGCAGCGCGGCCCGATCAGCGTGCTGGGCCCCGGCACCGGGCTGGGCGTTGCGATGCTGGTGGGGTGCGAGGCGAGCGGCTGGCACGTGGTGGAAACCGAAGGCGGCCACGTCGGCTTCGCGCCGATCGGCGACGAGGAACGCGCGATCTCGGCGTGGCTGACCGCGCAGCACGGGCGCACCTCCACCGAGCGCCTGCTGTGCGGCAAGGGTCTGTCCGAAATCGACGCGGTGCTGCGCGGCTCCGGCGCGGTGCTGCCGGGACAGCTGCCGCAGCCGGGCGAAACCACCCTGCGCGCGCCCCTGCTGCGCGATCCGGCCCAGGTGGTGGCGGCGGCGCTGGACGGCCACGACCAGGCGGCGCGCCGCGCGCTGGCCCGCTTCTGTGCGGTGCTGGGCAGCGTGGCCGGCGACTGCGCGCTGATCCACGGCGCGCGCAGCGTGGTGATCGCCGGCGGCATCGTGCCGCGCTTCATTCCGTTCCTGCGCAGCAGCGCGTTCCGCGAACGCTTCCTGGCCAAGGGCCGGCTGGCGCCGCTGCTGGAGTCATTGCCGGTCCAGGTCATCACCCATCCCCACCCCGGCCTGCTCGGCGCCGCCTGCGCGCTGCGCGCCACGGAGCTCTGAACATGTTCGACACCGCACGCCACAGCCAGCTCGTCGACGCCGTGTTCGCCCGCGCGCCGGTGGTACCGGTGATCACCATCGACCGCATCGAAGACGCGCTGCCGCTGTGCCGGGCGTTGGCCGACAACGGCCTGCCGGTGCTGGAAGTGACCCTGCGCACCGCCTGCGCGCTGGATGCCATCGCCCTGCTGGCGCGCGAACTGCCGCAGGCCTGCGTTGGCGCCGGCACTGTTTTGAGCGAAGCCGACCTGCGCCGCGTCGAAGCGGCCGGCGCGCAGTTCGCGATCTCGCCCGGCTGCACCGATGCGCTCTATGCATCCGCAAAGCAATGCGCAACCCCACTGATCCCCGGAGTAGCAACGGCCTCCGAGCTGATGCGCGGGCTGGAACACGGCTGGCAGCGCTTCAAGTTCTTCCCCGCCGAAGCCAGCGGCGGCGTGGCCGCGCTCAAGGGCTTCGCCGGCCCGCTGCCGATGGCGCGCCTCTGCCCCACCGGCGGGATCGACATCGCGAAGGCACCGGCCTATCTGGCGCTGCCCAACGTCGCCTGCGTGGGCGGCTCGTGGATGCTGCCTGCCGATGCCATCAAATCCGGCGACTGGGAACGCATCGGCAAGCTGGCGCGCGAGGCGGCGGCGCTGACGCGAAAGCCGTAGAAGCACGCACCTTCCCGCTCGCCGACTGCGGGCCTGCACAAACATCCGCTCGCCAAACGGCCCACAGGACAGATCCGGCTGGCCATTTCCGCCTCCGGCAAGAAAGACCCCGCCGGTTCGCACCGGCGGGGTTGGCATTGCCAGGGATAGGCTTGGGATCGATCAGAACCGGTAGCTGGCGCCCAGCAGCAGGGTGCGGCCCCACTTGATGTACTCCAGCGGGCGATCCTTGCTGCCGGCATAAGTAGCGTAGGACTCGTCGCCGAGGTTGCTGGCCTGCAACAGCAGGCTCAGGCCCTTGAGGCTGCTGCTCTCGCCAAAGCTGTAGCTGACCTGCGCATCGGTGATGTTCTCGCCGACCACGTAGCGCAGCGTCCGGGCACCATCGAAGTTGCCGATCTCACCGATGAAGTCCGAGCGGCGGCGGTTGTTCACGCGGAACTCGAAGCCGTTGCGCTCGTAGTAGGCAGTGAGGTTGTAGACGCGCTTGGACAGGCCCGGCAGGCTGATCGGGGCACTGCCGACGCTGTTTGCGCTTTCCGGGTCCAGGATCTTGATGCTGCTGTCGGTGAAGCTGGCGCTTGCCACCACGCCGAAGCCGGTGAAGGCATCGCCGAACATCAGGTCCAGCGGCATCGATGCGGTCAGCTCGAGGCCCTGCAGCTTGCCGCCCTTGCCGTTGAACGGCGCCGTCATCGTGCCACTGGTCTGCACGGGCACCGTCATGCCGGCCGGCGGGACCCAGCCGACCAGCAAGTCGGAGAAGTCGTAGCCATCGCGGAGCTGGGTGTAGATGTAGCTGCGCAGGTCCTTGTAGAAGTAGGCGGCGGCGATGTACGCCTTGGAGCCGAAGTACTTCTCCCACGAGATGTCCAAGGCGTTCGCACGCCACGGGTTGAGCAACGGATTGCCGCCGCCGGCACCGGGCTTGCCGTTGGATGTATCCACGCCGAATTCCACCGACGCGCGCAGCTGGTCGACCCGGGCGCGCGCGACCTGCCGCGCAAGCGCCACGCGCAGCGTCTGCTCATTGGCCAGCGAAAAGGCGAGATTGAGGCTGGGCAGCACATCGGTATAGGTGGTGCCATTGCGGTACGGGCGAATCTCCTGCCCGGCCGGTTGCGAGCTGTCCCACACCCGCGAATCGGACGACTGGTCGGTGTGCTGCACCTGGACGCCCACATTGCCGCGCACCGGCACCGCCCCCCACATCGTGTCGATACTCGCCTGCAGGTAAGCAGTACCGATCTTCTCGTTCACCGTCCACGCCTTCGGGATGAGGTAGGCGGCGGTGTCGTCGGTCGGGTTGAACGTCATGTAGCGCGCCACCGCGCCCGGCACGTTCCACGAAGGGATCAGGCCGATGCCGGCGAAGCCCAGATCGACCAGTCCGTACTGCAGATCGGATTCGATCGCCACGTCACCCTGCGCGCCCACATCGATATTGCCTTCCGGCTGCCACTTCTGCTTGCTCCGGTCGGCGTAGTTCACGCCCACACGTAGCTCCGAGAATGCATTGGCGAGCGCCGCAGGCGTCGGGAACTGGAGGTCGAAACGCAGCGCCTTCAGCTCATCCTCGACCTTCGGCACCTTGCCGTAGCCTGACCCGTAAATGGAATTGCGCAGGAACAGCTTGCTGGCGTCCGAGTAATCCAAGGTCGGCACCATCTGGGAGAACCCACCCTCGCGGTAGGTCAGCTGCACATTGTCGTACTGCGGCGCCGGCACCAGCTGGGTGTTGTTCTCCAGACTCAGCTCTTCGCGGTTGGCTTTTGACCAGCTTGCGTCCGCGGTCAGCGTGACGCCGTTACCGAAGAAGAACTCGTTGCGCCAACCCGCCGCATTGATGGTGTCGTCGCGATGGTTGTACATCCCGCGCACCAGCGGGTACACGCCGGCGATGCTGCCGCCGGTGAATGTGCCATTGCCGTTGACGTCGGCATCGCTGTAGGTGCAATCCGGATTGCAGGGGAAGCTGCCGTTGTACTGGGTGTTCATTTCCCACTGGTTGGCGGTGTTCTCCTGCTCCGCGCGCGAGTGGAAAAGATCAACGGTACTGATCCAGCGGTCGCTGGGGCGAAACTCCAGCGTCCCCATTACGCCGTCGCGCTTGGTGTACCCGGTACGCCGCAGCGCCTTGATGCCGTCGGACGCCCAGGTGCCTGCCGGCAGGCCGGGACGCGCATCGGTCTTCCACGGCTCGTACAGGCCGACCTGGTTCTCCTGGATCGGCGTATCGGAATGCGAATAGCCGATCGAGTAGCCGACGGTGCGGCTGGCGGACTGGCCGATATAGCTGGCATTGAAGCGGTTGCCGGTGGCGCCCTGGTTGGCGGCGGAGCCCAGCGAGTTGCGCTGCCAGCGGCCGCTGATCGCGATCACCGGCTTGTCGTAGTCCAGCGGACGCACGGTGCGCATGTTCATCGTGCCGGACAGGCCCTGGCCCACCAGCGCCGCATCGGGCGTCTTGTAGATGGTGACGCCGGCCATCAGCTCGGACGGGTACTGGTCGAACTCGACGCTGCGATTGTCGCCGGTGCTGACCAGCTCGCGGCCGTTGAGCAGCGTGGTGGAGAAGTCGGGCGACAGGCCACGGACGCTCAGCACCTGCGCACGGCCGGCCACGCGCTGCGCGGCCACGCCCGGCAGGCGCGCGATCGATTCGGCGATGCTGACATCGGGCAGCTTGCCGATGTCCTCGGCGGAGATCGCCTCGACGATCGAGGTGGAATCCTTCTTGATGTCGATGGCGCGCTCGATGCCGCCACGGATGCCGGTCACCACCACGGTATCCAGGTTCTTGGCATCCGCCTTCTTCTTCGCGGCCGGCGCGTCCTGCGCGGCCGGCTGTGCCTCCTGCGCAAACGCCTGGGCGGTCAGCATCATCGCGGCCGACGCCAGCGCCACGCTCAACAGGTTTCGCTTCAACTGCACCATGTTCCCCTCCAGAAATGGTTCTCGGAAATGGCGGACTGTGGTCGTCCGCTCCTCATGCCTGCGCCACGCGCATCACATGAACATTGCGATGGTAGTCGCGCCATCGGCCAACAGAAGATGCTGCATACGTATTCATTGCCGCTCCCGGCGGATGCCGTGCAGCCCGCGCCAATGCTGGCTTGCAGCAAAAATCGAATGCCGCCCGCAGGCGCGTCCCACGCACCGTCCTTGTACCGCCAGGGCACGAGTCAGGGTGCTGCCGGGGAACTCGATTCGGGCACAACCGGCAGCAGCCGAACGGCTGCGCCGCCCCCGCCAGCCAGCCACAGCGACAGCACGTCGCCGCGGGCCACGGTTTTTTCCTCGCTGACGAAGCGGAAGCGCGCGTCGCCCTGGAAGGAAGCGCCTTCACCGTCGCGATAGATCTGCGCGCGGTAGCGTTTGCCGGGCTCGAGGAAGTCCAGCGCCAGTGCCAACGTCCGCGGATTGCGGTCGTTCATCGCACCGACGAACCACTCGGGCTTTCCGCGCGCCTTGCGCGCGATCGCCACGTACTCGCCGACCTCGCCGGCCAGCACTTTCGACTCATCCCAGTCCACCGCGACATCCCTGATGAAGCGGAACGCTTCGGGATGCGCGGCGTAATGCTCCGGCAGGTCCGCCACCATCTGGATCGGACTGTAGATGCCGACGTAGAGGGCCAGCTGCCGCGCCAGCGTGCTCTGGATCTCCTGCCCGTTGCGGCCGGTCAGGCTGACGATGCCGGGGGTGTAGTCCATCGGCCCGGCCAGCAGGCGGGTGAACACCAGCGTGACCTCGTGCTCCGGCGGGTTCGGCGGGTTGCCCCAGGCGTTGAACTCCATGCCGCGCGCACCTTCGCGCGAAATCCAGTTCGGATACGTGCGGCGCAGGCCGGTGTCCTTGATCGGCTCGTGGGCATTGATCGCCACGTGGTGCCTGGCCGCGTCGCGCACCACCCGCAGGTGGTGGTTGCTCATCCACTGGCCCTCGTGCCATTCGCGCAGCACCGGCGCGCCGGCTGCGTCCTGGCGCTCGATCTGGCCGGCATCGCAGACATATCCGGTCTTGACCGCGTCGATGCCCAACGCTGCGAACTTCGCGAACGCGGCGTCCATCTGCCGCTCGTAGTGGCTGACCGCGCAGGCGGTTTCGTGGTGGCCGATCAGGTGCACGCCCTTGCCGCCGGCGTACCTCGCCAGTGCGGCAAGGTCGTAGTCCGGGGTGGGTTTGCTGAAATCGAAGCCCCAGCCGTTGGCGAACCAGTCGCCGTCCCAGCCCACGTTCCAGCCTTCCACCAGCACGCCGCGGAAACCGTTGGCGGCGGCGAAGTCGATGTAGCGTTTGGTATTGGCGGTGGTGGCGCCATGCCTGGGGCCGGTCGCCCAGCTCTCCTTGTCCAAGTGCAGCGACCACCACACCCCGACGTATTTCGACGGCTTGAACCAGCCCACGTCGCCCAGCGCGTTGGGCTCGTTGAGGTTGAGGATCAGGTTGGATTCGACCAGCGCGCCGGCGCGCTCGCCCAGCGTGATCGTGCGCCACGGGGTGACGAACGGCGTCTTGCGCACCACCGGCGCCGGGCTGCCCGGCGTCAGCAGCGCGCGCAGTTCGCCGTCGCCGCCACGCATCAGGTTCATGCCGGCGTAATCGACCAGCGCCGCTTCGTGGATGCTCAGGTGCAGGCCATCGTCGGTGCGCAGGGTGATCGGCGTCTGCACCACCCCGACCCCGGACAGCGGGGTGCGGTGGTAGAGGTATTCCTCGCGGTTCCACTCCAGCGCCGGGATCCACCACGCGGTGGCCGGACGGGCGACGGCGAATTCGGTCAGTTCCTGCACGATCTGCGCCTCGCGCAGCGCCGGCTGCGCCGGCACGTCGTAGCGGAAGCCGATGCCGTCGTCGAACACGCGGAACACCATGTCGAAGCGGCGATGGTCGCCGTCCTTCTCGACGAAGCCCGCGCGCAGCTCGTTGTAGTGGTCGCGCACGTAGCGGCGCTCGCCCCAGGGCTGCTCCCAGGTGTGGTCCGCGCTGCGCTGCGCCTGCTTGTCCAGCGCAAGATTTCGCAGCAGCTGGCGGCCGTTGCGGAAGATGAACCCCAGCCGCGAATCCTTCAGCACCGGCTTGCCGTCGCGCAACACCCGATAGGCCAGCCGGCCTTCGCCGTTGAGGTCCAGCTGCACCTCGATGCGCCCATCCGGCGACTTCACCTGCGCCACCTGTTCGGCGTTGGCCCCGCCCGGCAGCGCCAGGACCAGCGCGATCGCCAGCAGCGAAACGCGCACCGGCATCTCCATCGTCTTCGCCTGCATGCCCTGCTCCTCCGTTCAGTCGGTCAGCAACGCGCAGGCCACGCCGCGCGGCGGCAGCCGCAGCACGCCAGCCTCCACGGCGGGTGAAGGCAGGCCCGGTACGTCCAGCAGGGTCGCTGGCACCGGCAGCGTCCAGTCGCAGGCCTGCGCGGAAAGGTTGAACGCCAGCAGCAGCCGCTGGCCCGCGTGTTCGCGCACCAGCGCCAGCACCTGCGCCGGCGCGTCGAGGAAGCGGATCGTGCCCTGCACCAGCGCCGGCTGCGTCTTGCGCCAGCGCAGGAAGGCGCGCGCGGCGTGCAGTACCGAGGCGGGGTCGCGCTCCTGCGCCTCCACGCTCAACGCGCGATGCGCTGCCGGCACCGGCAGCCACGGCGAGGCACTGCTGAAGCCGGCGTCGTCCAAGCTGGTCCACGGCATCGGCGTGCGGCAACCGTCGCGGCCCTTGAAGCTGGGCCAGAACGCCTTGCCGTAGGGATCCTGCAGCGCCTCGAACGGCACCTCTGCCTCCGGCAGCCCCAGCTCCTCACCCTGGTACAGGCAGACGCTGCCGCGCAGCGAACACACCAGCGCCAGCAGCTGCCTGGCCATCGCGGCGTCTTCGCCGCCGCCCCAGCGGGTGACCGCGCGCTGCACGTCGTGGTTGGAGATGGCCCAGCACGGCCAACCTTCGGTCATCTTCGCTTCCAGCGCTTCCACCGTGGCGCGGATGTAGGCCGCGCTGCAGTCCGCGGTCAGAAGCTCGAAGCTGTAGCCCATGTGCAGCCGCTGCGGCGTGCAGTACTCGGCGGTGGTGGCCAGCGAATCCTCGGAGGAGATCTCGCCCAGCGCGCCGGCATCCGGGTAGCGGTCCAGCAGCGCGCGCACTTCCTCCAGCAGGCCCAGGTTTTCCGGCTGGGTGTTGTTGTGGATGTGGTACTGGAAGGCGTAGGGATTGTCGGCGCTGAAGCCACGCCCCGTGCGCAGGTGCGCGGGCTTGGGCGGGTTGTCGCGCAGCTGCGCGTCGTGGAAAGGGAAATTGATGGAGTCGAGGCGGAAGCCGTCGACGCCCCGGTCCAGCCAGAACTTCAGGTTGTCCAGCTGCGCCGCACGCACTTCGGGGTTGTGGAAGTTGAGCTGGGGTTGCGACGAAAGGAAGTTGTGCAGGTAGTACTGGCCGCGGCGCGGCTCCCACGTCCACGCCACCCCGCCGAAGATCGACAGCCAGTTGTTGGGCGGGGTGCCATCGGGCCTGGCGTCGGCCCAGACGAACCAGTCGGCCTTCGCGTTGTCGCGATCCTGCCGACTCTCCTGGAACCAGGCGTGGTCGACCGAGCAGTGGCTGAGCACCTGGTCGATCATCACCTTCAGGCCCAACGCGTGCGCCTTTTCCAGCACCCGGTCGAAATCGGCCAGCGTGCCGAACAGCGGGTCGACGCCGCGGAAGTCGGCGATGTCGTAGCCGAAGTCGGCCATCGGCGAGGTGAAGAACGGCGAGATCCAGATCGCGTCCACGCCCAGCGAGGCGATGTAGTCCAGGCGCGCCAGGATGCCCGGCAGGTCGCCCACGCCATCGCCGTTGGTGTCCAGGAAGCTGCGCGGGTAGATCTGGTAGATCACCGCGCCGCGCCACCAGTGCTGTCCAGCCATTCCCGCTCCACGCCCCTGCAACAAGCGCGGACTATGCCGCGCGCCGCCACGGCTGCGGCACCGCTGGCGCGTGAATACGTTTACATGCACGGCGCGGCGGAAGCGGTGCGGTATATCTACCCCGCCGCCCGTTCCGGCCGGCCATCGCGCGCACTGGGGACCGCATGCATACCACCGGCACCACCGCCAAACCGCAGCTGTCGTTCTGGCAGATCTGGAACATGTGCTTCGGCTTCCTCGGCATCCAGTTCGGCTTCGCCCTGCAGAACGCCAACGTCAGCCGCATCTTCCAGACCCTGGGCGCGGAGATGGATTCGCTGCCGGGCCTGTGGATCGCCGCGCCGCTGACCGGCCTGCTGGTGCAACCGGTGATCGGCTACCTGTCCGACCGCACCTGGACCGGGCTGGGCCGGCGCCGGCCGTATTTCCTCGCCGGCGCCCTGCTCGCCTCGCTGGCGCTGCTGTTCATGCCCGACTCGCCGACACTGTGGATCGCCGCCGGGCTGCTGTGGGTGCTGGATGCGTCCATCAACGTGTCGATGGAACCCTTCCGCGCCTTCGTCGGCGACCAGCTGCCGGTATCGCAGCGGGCCAAGGGCTATGCGATGCAGAGCTTCTTCATCGGCATCGGTTCGGTGGTGGCCAGCCTGCTGCCGTGGCTGCTGGCGAAGTGGGGCGTCGCCAACACCGCCGGTCCCGGCGAGGTCCCCGACACCGTGCGCTACGCCTTCTACGCCGGCGCCGGCGTGCTGTTGGGCGCGATCGCGTGGACGGTGCTGCGCACCCGCGAATATCCTCCGGAAACGCTGCAGGCCTTCGATCAGGCACCGCCGCTGGACCGCGCGCCGCTGGACCGGCCGCGCGCCACCCGCTTCGGCCTGCTGTGGCTGCTGCTGGGCGGACTGGGGCTGGCCGGGGTGGCATGGCAGGGCCTGCCGCGCGAGCTGTACCTGCTGGGCGCGCTGCTGGCCGCCTACGGCGTGGCCCTGCTGGCGCTGAACGTGGTGGGGCGCGACAACGGCTTCGCCCACGTCATGCACGACATCTACGCGATGCCGACCGCCATGCGCCGGCTGGCGGTGGTGCAGTTCTTCTCGTGGTTCGCGCTGTTCGCGATGTGGATCTACACCACCGCCACCGTCACCAGCGTGTACTACGGCAGCACCGACACCGCCTCGGCCGCCTACAACACCGGCGCCAACTGGGTGGGCGTGCTGTTCGCCGCCTACAACGGCTTCGCCGCGCTGGCGGCGATCGCGATCCCGTGGATGGCGCGCCGCTTCGGCCTGCGCGGCAGCCACCTGGTCAACGTGTCGCTGGGCGGGCTGGGCCTCGCCTCGATCCCGTTCCTGCCCGACGAGAACTGGCTGCTGCTGTCGATGGCCGGCGTCGGCATCGCCTGGGCCTCGATCCTGTCGCTGCCGTACGCGCTGCTGTCCGACAGCGTGCCCGCCCAAAAGATGGGCGTGTACATGGGCATCTTCAATTTCTTCATCGTCATCCCGCAGCTGGTGGCGGTGGCCACGCTGGGCTACATCCTCAAGCACGTGTTCGCCGACGACCCGTCGAAGATCCTCGTGCTGGGCGGCGCCAGCATGCTTGTCGCCGGGGCCTGCGTGCTGCGCGTGCCCGAACCCGCCGCCCACGCCTGAGGCCCGCCATGCGCCAGATCCGCACCCTCCTCGCTCTCGCCCTGCTCGCCGCCGCCAGCGGCTGCGCCAGCATCGCGCCACCCGCCGCGCGCACCGCCAACGACTACTACGGCACGCTGGAACCGTTCGCCCGTGAGGCGGTGTACTTCGTGGTGACCGACCGCTTCGTCAACGGCGACACCGCCAACGACCAGCGCGACCAGGGCACCTTCGACCTCCCGCTGGCGCCCTGCAACGGCGTGGCCGGCAATATCGGCTACCTCGGCGGCGACTTCAGGGGGCTTGCGGACAACCTCGACTACATCCGCGGGATGGGCTTCACCTCGGTGTGGATCACGCCCGTCGTGGACAACCCTGACGAGCCGTTCACCGGCGGCACCGCGCCGACCTGCGGGGGCAGCCTCGCCGACAAGGGCAAGACCGGCTACCACGGTTACTGGGGCGTGAATTTCCACAAGCTCGACGAGCACCTGCCCAGCCCCGGGCTGGACTTCCGCGGGCTGGCCGACGCCGTCCACGGCAAGGGCATGAAGCTGGTGCTGGACATCGTGGGCAACCACGGCTCGCCGGCGTGGGGGATGGAGCGCGATCAGCCCGGCTTCGGCAAGCTCTACGACAAGGACGGCAAGCTGCTGGCCGACCACCAGAACCTGCCGCCGCAAAAGCTAGACCCCGCGCGCAACCCGCTGCACCGCTTCTACAACAACGTCGGCCCGGTCGACGGTGAAAAATACGCCAGCGGCAACCTCGCCCAGCTCTCGGACCTCAACGAGAACAATCCCGCGGTGCTGGACTACCTGGCCGGCGCCTACGAGCAATGGATCGAACAGGGCGCCGACGCCTTCCGCATCGACACCATCGCGTGGATGCCGGATGCGTTCTGGCAGCAGTTCACCAGCCGCATCCGCGCCAAGCACCCCGGCTTCTTCATGTTCGGCGAAGCCTTCGACTACAACGCCGGCACCATCGCCCGCCACACCCTGCCCGGCCACGGCGAAACCAGCGTGCTGGACTTCCCGATGAAGCAGGCGATGGAGGAGGCCTTCGGCCACAAGCAGGCCGGCTTCGAACGGCTGGCGCCGGCGCTGCACCTCACCGGCGGGCCGTATGCGAACCCCTACGACCTCGCCACCTTCTACGACAACCACGACATGCCGCGCATGGATGCCAGCGACGCCGGCTTCATCGACGCGCACAACTGGCTGTTCACCGCGCGCGGCATCCCGGTGGTCTATTACGGCTCGGAGATGGGCTTCATGCGCGGCCGGCCCGAGCACGGCGGCAACCGCAACTACTTCGGCGTGGAGGGCATCACCGCGGCCAAGGCCAGCCCGATTCGCATGGCGCTTTCGCGCATCGCCAAGGTGCGCGAAGCCGCGCCGGCGCTGCAGCGTGGCCTGCAGGTCAACGTCGAGCTGCAGGGCACACGCGCGGCGTTCTACCGGGTGTACCAGCACGCCGGCAACGCGCAGATCGCGCTGGTGCTGTTGAACAAGGGCGATGCGACGGCGCGTTTCGCGATCGATGCGATGCTGCAGGCGGGACGCTGGACGTCGGCGCTGGATGGCGAAGCGATCGAGGTCGCCGCGGGCGGAAAGCTCGAAGCCAGCGTGCCGGCGCATGGCGTGCAGGTCTACCTGCTGGATGCGCCGGTCACCGAACCGGCGCTGGTCGCGGCGCTGGATGCGGCGATGGCGGGCGCGCGGCTGCCGCGATAATTCAGCCGCCGCTGGACGCCCGCACCGCGAGCGTGGGCTGCAGCATCGCGCTCTGCGCCGGTTGCTCGCGGACCTGCTGCAGCAGCGCCTGCACCAGCAACTCGCCGGCTTTCGAGGTGTCCTGCACCACCGTGGTGAGTGGCGGGTTGGCATACAGCGCCATCGACGTACCGTCGAAGCCCACCACCGCCACGTCCTCGGGAATGCGCAGCCCGGCCTGCTTGAGCGCGTGCATCGCGCCGATCGCGATCAGGTCGCTGGCGGCGAACACCGCGTCGAACGGCAGCCCGCGCGCCAGCAGCGCATTGGCGGCATCGGCGCCGGCCTGCTCGGTGCTGTCGGCGTCCACCTGCAGCTCCGGCAGCATCGCCGCACCGGCCTCGCGCAGCGCCGCGTCGCAGCCCTGGTAGCGGGCGAAGAACTCCGGGAACCGGGTCGAGGCATCGCCGAGGAACGCGATACGGCGCCGCCCCTGCGCCAGCAGGTGCCGGCCCGCCAGCACCCCGCCGGCGTGGTTGTCGCAGCCGATGGAAATGCCCGGCTGGCCCGGCTGCACCTGGCCCCAGCGCACGAAATGGGTGCCCTGCTCCACCAGCCGCGCCAGCTTGCTCTCGTAGGCGAGGTAGTCCCCGTAGCCCAGCAGGATCAGGCCGTCGGCCTTCATGCTGTCCTCGTAGTCGGCGTGCCAGTCGTCGGACAGCTGCTGGAACGACACCAGCAGGTCGTGGCCGTGGCGCGCACAGGCGCGGGTGATCGAACCCAGCATCGACAGGAAGAACGGGTTGATGTGCGAATCGTCCTGGGTGGGGTCCTCGAACAACAGCAGCGCCAGCGTGCCGGCGCGTTGCGTGCGCAGGCTGGAGGCATGGCGGTCGACCTTGTAGTTGAGCTCGCGCACCGCCAGCTCCACCCGCCGCCGCGTCTCCGCGTTGACCAGCGGACTGCCGGCCAGCACCCGCGAAACCGTGGCCTGCGACACCCCGGCCCGATGGGCGATGTCCAGCGAGGTGACCCGGGTCTTCTTGCGGGAGCGGCGCGCTTCGATCATGGGCCGAGTGTAGCAACGGCTGCGCGCGGCCGGCCCGGATGCGGCCTAGGCCGGGGCCGCGGCGAAAGATCAGGCGCCGGTCCGCGACGCGCCTGCCGCGCTCACACCTCGGCCTTGCCGGCGGCGATGCGCGCGGCCTCCTCGGCCAGGAGTTCCGGGTGCAGGTCGAACTGGTCGGAGAGCAGCAGTGCGCGCGCCGCTTCGCCCACTTCGATGCGTTCGGCCTGCAGCAGGTCGCCGTCGCGGAACAGTTCGATGTAGCTGTCCAGCACGCCGGACAGCGTGCCCTGCGCGGTGTCGGGCGCGGCCAGGACCAGCTGCAGGCCCAGCGATCGCAGGTAGTCGACGGTGGCGCGTGCGTTCTGCGCATCGATCTTGTCGCCGAATTCGTCCAGCAGGATCAGCCCCAGCCCGCCCGGATGCGCCGCGCTCTTGCCGTAGGCGGCGGCCAGCGCGGCGCCGGCGATCACGTACAGCGGCGCGCGGTGTTCGCCGCCGGAGCCGGAGCGCATGCGCTCGGACAGCGAGCCGATCACCTTGTCGTCCTGGCGGATCTGCACCTCGAAGCGGAAGAAGCGGCGGTAGTCGTCCAGCGCCGAGGCGGCGCCGCGCTGCGCGGCGTTGTCCTCGATCAGCTCGCGGAAGGCGGCCGGCACTTCGCCGGCGCTGCCGAACAGCCCATCCTCGCCGCCCACGTCGGCCACGCGCTGGATGAAGCGGTGCAGCTCGCGGTATTCGGGTGCGACCTCGTAGTGGAACTGGTAGCGCTCGTTGTTGGAGAACGCGGGGCTGGCGCGCAGGGTGCGATTGAGCGTGCCGATCTGGTACTTCAGCTTGCTGAAGTTGTCGTACAGCGCCGAAGCGACGTTGCTGCGGAAGGTCTCGGTGGCGGTGGCGTAGGCCTCGTCGGCCTGCCGCTGGTAATTGGCCAGCTCCGATTCGCGCAGCTGCGCCAGCTCCCTCGCCAGCAGGCGGCGCGCGGCGCGCCAGTCGGCGGGCGCCAACTCCAGCGCCAGCCCGTGGTCCTTGGCGTACTGCGACAGCGTGCCCCATGCCTCGGGCTTGAGGTTGTCCAGCTGCCGATCACTGTCCCTGGCGCGCTCCTCGCAGCGGTCGCCGCGCTCCTTCAGCGTGGGCCACTTGCCATCCATTTCCTCGCGCAGGCGCTCGACCCGGTTGGGATCGACGTCGGCGTCGCGGAAGGCCTCCACCGCGCGCCGCGCCACCAGTTCCTCCTGCCCGCGCAGGCCGTCCAGCAGGCGTTGCGCGGCGGTTTCCGCGCCTTCGTCCAGCGCCACCCGGCCCAGCAGCCCGTCGCGACGGCTGCGGCAGGCGGCCAGCTGTTCGGCCAGTTCGCGCAGCTGTTCCGAGGCGCGCAGCAGGTCGGGGTTCTGCGCGGCCTCGCGGCCTTCCTGCGCGTCCCGGTAGCGGCGCAGCACCTGCCGATGTTCGAGCGCCACATCGTGCAGCGCCTGCGCCAGCGGTTCGGGATCGGCCAGCGGCGCCAGCCCGCGCTGGCAGGCATCGGCGCGGCGCAGCGCGGGTTCCAGTTCGCGCAGCTCGCGCTCGGCGGCGTCGATGTCCTCGCGCAGCACGCGCAGGCGGGCGCGGTTGTCGCTGGCGCCGATCTTCAGCTCGTCGGCCGCCGGCAGGCGCCGACGCTCGATGCTGCCGCCCTTGGCCAGCAGGCCGTCGCGGGTCAGGCTCTGGCGGCTGGCGACCAGCTCGGCTTCGCTGTCCACGCAGCGCAGCTCGCCAAGGGTGCGGCGCAGGAACGCCAGCGCCTCGGCGTTGTCGCCTTCCAGCAGAGCGGCAACGCTGCCCGGCCTGGGATCCTCGCTTCCGCGCCGCGCCGCGCTGGACAGCGCCAGCTTGACGCCGTACACGCTGCGCCCGCCGCTGAGCGCGCGATACAGCTTCACCGCGCGCTCCTCGTCGGCAGCCGGGATCAGCAGCGCCTCGACGTTGCCGCGCAGATAGGCCTCGATGGCGCCCTGCCAGGCCGGATCGCGCACCCGCACCAGATCGCAGACCGGGCGCGCGGCGATGCCTTCGTCCTGCAGGTAGTGCATCAGCCGCACCACGTCGGGATGCAGCTCCGCCTTGCCTGCGGCCAAGCGCTTCTGGTTCTGCCGCGCCGCGGCCAAGCGGCCCTGCGCCTCGTCCACGCCGGCATGCAGGGCGCGGGCGTGCCCGTCGACGGCGGCGATCAGCGGTTGCGCGGCAGCCAGCGCCTGCTGCGCCTCGGCAAACAGCGCGGCGGGTTGCCACGGCAGTTCGGCATCGACCGGCAGCGCCGCCAGCGCGTCATACCAGCGTTGCCACGCCGCCTGCGCCTGCGCCAGCGCGGCCGCGTCCAGCGCGGGAAGCTCGAGCCTGGCGGCCGCCTGCCACTGCTCGCGCACCATGCCGACACTGCGGGTGAGCTCGCGCTTGAGCCGCGCCAGCTCGCCACGGTCGCGGCCGGCCAGTTCGTCGATCTGCGCCTGCTCGCCGTAGCCGGCGCTGCCCTGCAGCCGTGCCTGCGCCTGCCCATGCGCGTCTTCGATGGCCGCCTGTTCGCTGCTGGCTTCGCCCAGCGCGCGGCGGGTGTCGGCCAGTTGGCGGGTGGCCGCTTCGCAAGCCGCTTCGGCCTGCTCCACCTGCTCCGACAGCAGATCGCGCGCGAATTCCGCGGCCAGCGCGCGGCAGCTGGCGGCGCGGGTGGCCTGCTGGGCGATCTTCTCGTACTGCGCGTCCACGCCCTCGGCGGCGGCGATCCGCGCCACCACCTGCTCGACCTTGTCCTTGAGCTGGCGGAAGGTCTCCAGCAGCGCGTGGAAACGGGCGATGTCGGTCGGCCGGTCCTCGGCCACCAGCGTGCGCACGAACAGGTCCACGTCCTCCACCCGCTGCAGGTTCAGCGCGTTCTGGAACGCCTTGCGGTAGGCATTGACGTCGGGTTGGCCGGCGGGCGCGGCGCGCAGGCGCAGCAGCAGGTCCTTGAGGAAGCGCTCGCTGCCGGCATGCAGCTCCGGGCCCGGCCCGCTGCCCGCTTCGCGGCAGCGCTTTGCCAGCAGTTCCTTGAAGCCGGCCCAGGCCAGCGGCAGTTCGCGGCCGTTGGCGCGCTCCAGGTGGTCTTCCAGCGACAGCGCCACGCCGGGGACGATGTACTGGCCGTAGACGCGATGATCGGGCTCGTCCGCACTGGCGCCCAGCGCGATGCCGGCGGTCAGCGGCAGGCCGCTGTCCTGGTCGCGGAACACCAGGCTGATGTAGGTGGTGGCGGTGCGCCGCTTGCGGCCTTCCTCGCCGCTGCGCCAGGTGCCCAGGCAGTAGTCGCGGATGGAGCGCGCGCGGGCGCTGCCGCCGGCCTGCGCGTTGAAGCGGATACGCGAGCGGTCGCCGCCCAGCAGCACGATCTGCAGCGCGTCCAGCAGCGCGCTCTTGCCGGCGCCGTTGGGCGCGATGATGGCGCTGGTGGGCGACAGCTCCAGCGTCTGCGCCTCGAACAGGAAGAACTGCACCAGGTGCACGCGCTCAAGCAGCTGCATCGTCGTCCTCCATGCCCGCGGCTTCGGCGTCTTCGATCTCGTCGTCGCGGTTGTGCTGGTCCAGCCGCTGCAGCCAGGTTTCGCCCACGATGTCGACGATGGCCGGGCGCACGCGCAGGTGGAACGGCTGCGGATCGTCCGGCTCGGAGTCCACCAGCCGCGCCACGCCCCAGCGCCTGGCCGTGCGCGCCAGTGCGCGCAGGCTGCCGACCTCCGGCATCGGCCGCGCGATCAGCGCCTGGTAGGCCTCCTGCAGCTCGGGCAGTTCCACCACCACTTCGCCCAGCTCCTCGATGTTGCCCTGCCGCGCGGCCTCGTCGTAGCGCTGGCGCAGCACCAGCAGCAGCAGGGTTTCCTCCAGCGTCACCGGCACGCCCTCGGCATGCGCCGGCAGCGCCACCACGTAGCGGTAGTGCGGGTTGCGCTCCAGCCGGATGCCCAGCGGCGCCAGCGCGGCCAGGTAGTCGTCGAAATGATCCTCCACCAGGTGGTAGGCGATGCGCGCGCCGCGGTCGCTGGCGTACAACACCTGCTCGGTGACCAGGCGATAAGCGGCGCGCTCGAAATCGGCCACCGCGTAGGTGCCGTTCGAGAGTTGCGAGAGGACGTTCCAGCTGCGTTTCATGCGGTCTTTCGGATGCGGTGGATGGCGAAGCGCGGGGCGCGCAGGTAGCCGTTGTCGTTGCGCTCGCCGGCGTCGATGAGCTCCACGCGGAAGCCCTTGGCAAGGCGGGTCAGCGGATCGTCGCGACGCAGGCCGCCGATGCGCTGGCTGCGCAGCGCCAGCGTGAGCAGGGTCTGGTAGGCGCGCAGGTCGGCGATGCCGTCGATGGCAAGCTGGGCCGAGTCCACCCGGCCGCCTTCTTGCAGGTGGCGGCCGACGTAGCGGGCCATGTCTTCGGCCGTCACCAGCCGCGCGCGCTTGATCCGCCGCAGCAGCGCCAGCCGCGCCTGCTGCTCCGGCGTGGGCCGGGCCACGGCATTGGCGCTGCGGGCGATGGCGGCGGGCCTGCGCCGCGGCGGACGCAGCTGCTCGTCGTCCATCAGCGCACCCGGCGCCACCGGCAGCCGCAGCGCATCGTCCGGCGCCGCCAGCGCACCGCGGATCGCGCGCGCAAGCAGCACGTCGAGCCTGGCCGGCGCGCGCAGGCGGTAATCAAGGAAGGCCAGCGCACGGCGGTTGGCCTGGCGGATATCCTCGTCCAGCCGGCCCAGGTATTCGTCGATGCGCTCCAGCTCGTGCAGCCGGCGCAGGCTGCGCGCAAGCCGCGCCTCCGCCCGCCCGATGTCGCCCGAGGTGAGGTACTCGGCGTACCAACCCAGCACCGCCGCGCGCCGGTCGCCGGTGTCGATCTCGCGCGCCATCGCCAGGATCGCACCGCGCCGCGCCAGCGGATGGTCGGCCTTGTGCAGCTCGGCGTAATCGCCGACGAAGAAGCCGGACACGTAGCGCTCGAACCACAGCCGCGCAAACTGGGCAGTGCTCTCGGCGCGCGACAGCTCCGGCATCAGGTCGCGCACCTTCAGGCTCATCGAACTCAGCGACACCAGCAGCCGCCGCGCCTGGTCGGCGGCTTCGTCCAGCGCATCGCCGCCGGCCCTGCCCTCCACCACCTGGCGCAGCTGCCATTCGATCGAGCGGACCTTCACCGACACGAAGGTCGGCCCGTGCTCGGCGAACTCCACCAGGGTGGCCAGGAACTGCGCCACCAGTGGCGGCATGCTGACCATCTCGCGCGCACCCACCCGCTCCTGGCGCAGCCAGCCGGCCGCGCGGAAGCGCTCGTGGATGGCGTTGGCGCGGACGTTCAGCGGCGCGTCCGGCGCCTGCCCGTCCTCGTCCTCCCACGGATCGTCACTGAGCAGGTAGCGCTCGATGGCGGCGGTGACCTCGCGACGCTGGAATCCGATCGGCGGCGCCAGCGGCGCGTCCGGCCCGAAGAATTCGTCGTACAGCCGGCACAGCAGCGCCCAGTGGTGCTGCCGGTTGGCCGAGGCCAGCGGGCCGAAAAGGCCGGCCGGCACCAGCTCGAACAGGGGCGCGCTTGCTTGCATCGTGTGTACCGCCCTCCCGTTCCATGCCCGCCGCGCACCACGGCGGCGCGGACGCGATCCCATCCAGTGCCCGCGATTATCCCCGATCCCGGCCCCGCGACCGGCTGCCCTGCCGGCGCGAACTGCCTGGCGCGGCAATGCTTGATGGGCGGCCCTGCTGTCCTTATCACCGGCCCGGAGTTATGGTCATGCTGGCAGAGCTGTTGCACCCCGCCTCGAACTTGACAGCGTCAAGGACAGCATCCATGAAGATCCTCATCGTCGACGACGACCCCTTTCTTCCCCGGCTTCTGGACATCCAGCTGCGCAACCTGCGGCTGAAAGACCGCGGCTTCACCGGGGTGACTTCGCTGGACCGGGTCAGGCCCGCCATCGAACTGCTGGCCAACGCGGATCACGACGTCGGGCTGCTCTTCTGCGACCTGGTCATGCCCGAAATCGACGGCATCGAGTTCCTCAGGCACCTGTCCGACATCGGTTTCCGCGGCGGCGTGGTGCTGCTCTCGGGCGCGGGCGCGGCCACGCTGAAGACCGCTTTTGCGGTGGGCAAGGCGTATGGGCTGAACATGGTGGCGTACGCCGAAAAGCCGGTACCTCCCGATGTGCTCACGCACCTGCTGCAGGCCTACCGCGGCGATGCCGCGCCGAGTCCAATGATCGACGCGGATGACATCCGCAGGGTGCTGGCGATGCACCAGGCGCGCATCCTCTACCAGCCCATCATCGACGTCGCCAGCGATCGGCCGGCGGGGTTCGAGGCGTTGGCGCGACTGCCGGTGCCCGGCGGGCGACTGGCGCTGCCGAACGAGTTCCTGCCGGCCATGCGGGCGGATGGCTTGGCGCAGCTGGATTGGCAGGTCCTCCTGCACGTCGCATCCGACCTGCCGGCAATACGCGGGCTGGTCGGGGAAGCGTTCGTGAGCGTGAACGTGTCCGCGGCCCTGGCCGGCACGACCGATTTTCCCGAGCGTCTCTCCGAGCTCCTGGTCACCGCCGGCGTGCCTGCAGCCGCCCTGAGGATCGAAATCCAGGAAGCGGATCTGGGGCCAAGCCCGAACGCCACACTGCTCGCCAATCTGGCAAGGCTTGCGATGCAGGGCGTCGGTCTGGCCATCGACCGGTTCGGCAGCGGCGGACGGGATTCCGCGGCCCTGGGCAGCACGCCTTTCGACGAGGTGAAAATCCGCATCGGAGCGCACACCGGCACCTCGGACTCGGTGGCCGAGCAGGAAGGCTTCAACGCCATGGCGACGCGGGCCACGAACCAGCGGCTCCGCTGCACGGCCGTTGCCGTCGAGTCGCCCGAGCAGTGGCAGGCCTGCACACAACGGGGCTGCTCGCGCGCGCAGGGGTTCCTGATCTCACCCGGCCTGCCCATCGCCGAACTCGGCCATTGGCTGGCGGACTGGGCGCAACGCCCATCGCCCGCGACCGCGGCCGGACCCTGACGCCGCGCCGAACACAGGCGATGCGGCAATGACCAGGGACGCCGACAGCCAGGGCCTTGTGCCGTCGGCGCAGCGTCCGGCGGCCAGCTGCTCGCCGGGAGCGCCGGTTTCCGCGCAGCAGATCGCAGCGGCCAGCCAGGACTGCATCATCGTGCTGGACGCCGAAGGCAGGATCGTCCAGGTCGAAGGTGCCGCCCGCGACATGCTGCGCGTGCCCGCGGGACAGGAGCCGGCCGGCAGCAGCTGGTTCGACCTGTGGAGCGCCGATGAGGGCCATGCGGCCCAGGCCGCGCTTGACCAGGCCCTGGCCGGTGAAGTCGGCCGGTTCCGGGCCTTCGTGCGGCGCTGGGACGGAAGCTTCGCCTGGTGGGACGTGCAGACGAGCCCGCTCGGAGCCGACCCGTCGCCTCCCGGCCAGGTCCTCGCCGTGGCCAGGGAAATCACCGGCCAGCACGACGCGGAGCTGCGCACCCAGGCACTCGCCGCGGATCTCGCGCTGCGGGTGAGGCAACACCAGGGCGCACTGGCCGAACTCAACGAAAAGGAGCAGGAACACCGCGCCCTTCTCGACAACCTCAACGACTGCGTCATTTCCATCGACCAGGCCGGCACGATCCGCAGCGCCAATCCCGCGGTGAGCCGGATGCTCGGTTACCGGATCGACGAAGTCGTGGGCCGCAATGTGTCGATGCTGATGACGGCAGAGGATCGGATGCGATACCGCGGCTTCCTGCGACTGCAGGCGTCGCGTGCCGGAACATCGCCGGCCTTCGATGCGCACTCGGTGCGGGCGATCCACAGGTCCGGGAAGACGGTGCCGCTGGAGCTGTCGATCAGCCAGTACAGCGCGCACGGGGAGCGCTTCTTCATCGGTACCCTGCGCGACCTGAGCGAACGCGAACGGCTGATCCAGGACCTGACGCGGGCGCGGGTGGAGGCGGAACAGGCCAATCACGCGAAGTCGGCGTTCCTTGCCGCCATGAGCCACGAGATCCGCACGCCGATGAATGGCGTGATCGGCATGATCGAGGTGCTGGCGCACAGCGCACTGAACGACGCGCAGACCGATGCGGTGCAGACCATCCGCGAATCCGCGTTTTCGCTGCTGGGCCTGATCGACGAAATCCTGGACTTCTCCAAGATCGAAGCCGGCCACATGCAGCTGGAATGCGAACCCGTCAACCTTCGCGACCTGGCCGAGCAGGTATGCGACAACCTGTTGCCGGTTGCCCGGCATCGTGGCACGCAGCTCTCGCTGTACGTGGACCCGTCGCTTCCCGCCTGGATCTACACCGACCCGGTGCGGCTGAGGCAGGTGCTGGTGAACCTGATGGGCAACTCCATCAAGTTCAGCCCCAGCGGGAGCGACAAGCAGGGCCGGGTCGAGGTGCGGATGCATGCGCTGTCGGATTCCTATTCGATCTCGGTTTCCGACAACGGCATCGGCATGTCGGACGAGGTGATCGCCGGGCTGTTCAGCCCGTTCAAGCAGGGCGAAGCCTCTACCACCCGCCGTTTCGGCGGCACCGGCCTCGGGCTTGCGATCTGCAAACGCCTGGTCGACCTGATGGGCGGGAGCATCAAGGTCTCCAGCCGGCTGTCGATCGGGTCCACCTTCGCCGTGTTCCTGCCGATGGCGCGGGTGGACGCCGTGGAGGAAGACGCCAAGGCGCTGCGGCTGGACGGCATCACCTGCGTCCTTGCGGATGGCGACGTGGATGAACTCATCGACATCGGCGACTATCTGCGGGCGGCGGGCGCCGACGTCATCGGCCCGGTGGACGACCTGGACGCGTTCCTGTCCGAATCCCCTTCACAACGCGTTGCCATCGAGGGCATCGCCAACCGCGCCGAGCAGGGCCGATTGCTGGAGAACGCCCGAGCCAGATCCGGCACCCAGGCCAGGGTCATCATCACCCGCGGCAACCGCAGGGCACCGCGCCTGGAAGCCGAGGGCATCGTGTCGCTGGACGGCAACATCCTCAGGCGCGATGCGTTGATCCGCGCGGTGGCCGCCGCGACCGGCCACTTCACCATCACAAAGCCGGCATGGATTCCTGCGGCGCCCTCGCGGACGAAGCCCGCCCCGCCGCCGAGCGTCGCGGCGGCGCGCGCGGCGGGCCAGCTGGTGCTGGTGGCCGAGGATGACGCGATCAACCAGAAGGTCATCCTGCGCCAGCTGGAGATCCTGGGGTACGCCGCGGAAGTGGCGGGCAATGGCGAGGAGGCCCTGGCGCTGTGGCGCAAGGGCGGTTTCGGCATGCTCATCACCGATCTCCACATGCCGCTGATGGACGGCTACACGCTGGCCCGCAGCATCCGCGAAGAAGAATCCGGCGACGGGCGGATGCCGATCATCGCGTTGACCGCGAACGCACTGCGCGGCGAGGCCGCAACCGCCTTCGCCGCGGGCATGGATGACTACCTGACCAAACCGCTGCGGCTGAAACAGCTGGAGGCCGCGCTGGAAAAACATCTGGCGGACAGCGCCGCGATCGACACCGCGCCTGTCGCCCCGGCGCCGCCGGCCCGCAGCGGAAACGACCCCATCATCGACCTGTCCGTGCTGAGAAACCTGATCGGCGACGACGAAGCCGCGGTCCAGGACCTGCTGTCGGAGTACGGCAAGATGGCGCCGGCGTCGATCGCGGACATGCTGGCCACGGCCCGCGCGCGGGACTATGCGCGGGCCTCCGCCGAAGCCCACCGGCTGAAGTCCTCATCGCGCGCGATGGGCGCCGCGCTGATCGCGGACCTCTGCGCCGACATCGAAGACGCCTGCCGCCGCGAGGACGGGGGCGGCCTGGACAGCTGCGCGAGCCGGTTGGCCGACGCCCTTGCCCGGCTGCATGACGAACTCCCCGCCCTCCCCGCCACAAGGCGCATGGATCCGGGAAGCGAACGCTAGCGGCGCGGAAAACCGCTGCCGCCCAGAAGGGCGGGAGAATCCAAACAGGGCAGCGTCATTTGCATCGGCCTTGCAAACGAACTAGTCGCGAAGCCCGCACCCTTGCCGTCCCCAGAACGCTCAAACCATCGAGAGGCTGCGTGCCTGCATCTGCGCGCGCTCCTGTTCAACAGGTTGCGATGACTGTGTGGCGGGCTGCTCTCGCTGCTGGCTGAGCGCACTACTGGCTTCGAGCGAGTGTGGCAATGACGGAGCGGGCTGCGAGACATCGGTAATCGCGCTGCGTCCGGGGAAGTTGCCCGATATGTAAAGCGCGTTGCCATTCAAACCCATGAGCCGGATGTCGTCGCGACCATGGATGCCAGCCCGCTTCGCCTCGACCATGCTCCGTGACACGATGTCGTCATCGAGACGCGCCGGGACGGCAGCACGGATATGAGCGAACAACACCCTGTCCTCAGGGCTCAGGCGCGCAAGCGCTTCCGTCTGCTCTGCGCTGCGCGCACCCGCCGGCGGCGCGGCATGGTGTGGCGAGCTGGCCTCCAGCCATCGGCTGGAACTCTGCTCGATGTTGTCGCGGATGGCTGCGCTGCCAGGAATGGAAAAGCGCTTGCCGGGTTCCAATGCGAAATGCCGTTCGATCACGTGGATCTGCCCATCGCGGCCAAGCTCCACATGGGTGATGCCCTGTCCGCGCTCGGCGGCTTCGGCCGCAAGACGTGCCGCCAGTACTTCGCTGTGCGCACCGGAGGTGATTCTGCTGCTCGCCTCCATGCGACGCACCGCGTCCAGCGCGTCGGCAAAGGCGTGGTGCCCTGGATGCCCCGCATGGCGGATGTCGGCAGGCGCCTGCAGCGCAGGCGCGAAGCCAGTGGGAAGGCTGCGTGTGAGCGAAGCTCGCCCTGGCAGGTCGGTGTCAGCCGGCTCCCGCTGTGCAATGGTCCGCGGGCTCTGTGCGATCTCCCGGTAGGGGTCGTCCGGATGGAACTGCCCCGCCTTTTCCTGCCGTTCCAGACGCAGCTGCCGGGCGTCGTTGAGTTCGCGCAGCGTGCGCGGGTCGGTGACGGTCTGGATTACCGGTAAGCCTCCCTGACTGGGCTCCGTGATGGAAGACCAACTGCGGTCGCGTGGACTGTAGCGATAGTGGAAAGCGTCCCCGCCAATGACATCGGGATTGACCGCGTCGCGGCTGTACTTGGCCATGAAGGTGGCCAGGCCCAGTTTCGCCGTGTAGCCAGCCGCCTCGGATACCGGCATGTAGCGCCGAATGGCATTGACGGTATCACTTCCGCGCGAGAGCCCCTTCCATGAGTTGTCCAGCATGTTGGACCACACATGTTCTGCGGCCTGCTCACCGTCCTGCTTGCGCGCGGCTTCCAGCAGGCGGCGAGGGGTCCAGGCATCGCGATGCAGGCCACGTACGGAAAACGACACGTCGTGTGCGTCTTGGACATCCTTGACTGGCAGGTTCAGCGCAGCTTGGGGATCATGATTCTTCTCAAACTGTAGGCGTCTGCGTTCGAAATCTTCCTTGATCAGTTGCTGCCCGAATGCTTCCCACTCGCGCTCGCTCAGCTTGCGCCCGCCGTTGTGTTGCGCATAGGCATTAGCCACTGCGCCAGGCATGCTGTCGTTGCGAACAACGCCAAGCGCCAGCAATCCGTAGCCATCGTTACCAGGAAGGTGGGCGAGGTAATTCCAATAGAGCTCGCGGTTCTTAGCTTTGTACGCATAGTGCTTGAGGATGGCCAAATCCTCCCCGGTCAATCCGCTCATGGCTTGTGACTGCCGCGCTCAGTGCCGATGTAATACCGATCCAGCACTGCTCGATAGCGCGCTTCGATGTGCTCCCACTCATGCATCACCACGCGGGGATAGGTGACGTTGAGCGAAACACCGTATTTCGGAACAGAGAACGCGTGCGAACATAGAGCTACCCGGGTGGTGTCCTCTCGGAACAAGGAATCATTCACGATGATCAAGCCATCAGGCTGGGTCGCCGGAGCGCACTCTATATGGGTCAGTACATGACCATGCGAATCCCGCCGCAGATACCAATCCTCGAAATCCCAGGGATCTGCGGGCAATCCGTAACGATCGCGCTGCCCTTCGGTCAGCTTGAGGTAGCGCGTCTTGTCTTCTTCGCTGACCACCCAGCGTTCCAGGCCCAACACGTCTTCCCTGCGGGTGCGGTAATCGATGTTGTCCGTTGGATCCTGGCGCAGGATCGGATCCTCTGAGCCGGTGCGCAACGAGCTGTCCATGGCGTTCTGCAATGGCCATTTGTCGATGTAGTCCAGATTTGCTCGTACCAGATGCGCCTGTTGCAGGGCATTCGTGGTCCGCGTCCAGCCCGGCGGGGCCGCTTCCAGCTTGGGCCAAACCAGTTCCAATATCGCTCCGCCCTGAAAGTCCGGACCGATCTGATCCGTGAAGTAGTTGGCCGGGATCATGAACCGGTGCGGGCCCAACTTCGTCAACTGCGGCTCGTTGGTATAGGTGAAATTCCCATCGGTGGGACCGACGATCAGTGGCTCGTTCATGGAGGTCATTCTGGGCCTGCTTTTGGGCGGTACGGCATCCGCGGCGCAGGCGGCCAGCAGCGCAATGGCGACGCCGATCATGAGGATGCGTGAAACTGGGAACGTTGAGCTCATCGCGAGGGCTCTAAATCGAAGATTGGGTGTTGCGAGCTGCGACCGGCCTAATTGAAAATAAGGTGAGAAAGCTACGGGCCCGGTTTTCCGGGCCCGTAGCCACTTCTATTGACCGGCCGGTTGTAATACCGGCTGTTGCTGGCGCCGCTGCTCCTGTTCTGCAGCCTGTTGTTGGCGCTGAGCCGACTCGCGTGACAGGTGTTCGCTCATGGCCTGGAACCCGGGCGTGGGCGCGTCCAGATCCACGCGTGTCGCGGCGCCAATCGTGGTGCCGCGCACCAGCACGGCGCCGTTGTCCAACTGGACGATATCGCGCAGCTTCGATGCGTCGGTGATGCCATTCACCGTAGCTTGCACAACCACGTTGGCGATCACCTCACGCCGCGTACCGGCTGGCAGTCGGCTGGCAATCGCCTGATACAAGCCGTTGTTGGGGTGCGCGCGTTCGCACAGCAGAGGGTGCGCGACACTGCGCTCCAGCGCCGCCAAGGTCTTTGGTCCGGCAATCCCATCCACCGCCAGACCGTGCGCACGCTGGAACTCGCGTACCGCGCTCTCGGTGTTGGCGCCAAAATTGCCGGTACCGCGCAGTTGATAGCCGTCCTTTCCGCCATACCCCAATGCATTCAGGCGCTTCTGCAGCTCAACCACGGCGGGGCCGCTGTCATTACGCTCAAGGAGGCCATCACGCGCGCTGCCGTTCCCGGGGGCGGCCTGCTGCGCGCGGCCATTGGGGGCCGGGTTCGCAGGCGCCTGTTCACGCGACTCCACTTTGCCCTGCAACAGCCCACGCGCCTTTGCCAACGGGTCGCTGGCCACGAGCGTGTAGCTGGCAGGCACGCCCCGCAGGTACTCGGCCAGCGGCATGCTGTGCACCCCCTTGCTGCCGGAGGACTGGCTGGCCAGCAGGACGCCGCTCTGGGGGTCCCGGACCACCATCACGATATGGTCGATGCCCTTCCAGTGCTCATGCCGGGTGCGGCCGCTGTCCACGCCAATCACCATGCCCTCTTTCAGGTCTGTACCGGCGCGGACCTGGGCGTCGTTGAGCAGGATCTTGGAGCGGTCAAAGCCGAGCTTTACAATCGCCCCAGATCCCATCATGTTCGGATACAGCCTGTCGGCTTTTGAAAACACCTCACGACCGGATTTTTCGTTGATCTCGAACATGGTCGCGTTCTGCAGATGGCTAACCCAGCCCGAGCAGTCGATATATCCCTGCGACAGGTCCTTGCCGCTCACCCCCGGGTGAAACAAACGATGTCCCGGAACATTGATCGCATATTTCACATCGTCGTACTTCACCCCCATCGCATACGCAGCTGTCAGCTGGATGCCTGGACTCTGGCCAGTCCCCTCCTGCGATAACGCCGGCTTTGCGACTGCCGTAGCCTGTGCCGACGGAGCACGAACCACCGACTCGGTCCCAACACGCATGCCCTCGAACTTGCCGATACCATCGGCAAGAGCAGCAATCTCGGTGGGCGTCATCTGGGAAATCCGCTTGCCCCGCAGATTCACTCCACGAGCATCACCCACCGCATAAATCGCCTGTTCCTGGGCCGCATGGTTGGTATTTCCGGAATAATCGGCCGTTGAATACTTCGGCAGCAACTCCTTGACGGTCAAATCGCCATTGTTGGTCAGCAGCTTGATCTTGGCTGCCCGGCCCTGCTGGGGAGTTGCGAAAATAGCATTGCCCCACTGGTCCAGATCCACCACACCGTCATAGCGTCGCTGCGCGGAGGCCAAGGCCTGTTCCTTGGACCGCGCTACGTTGTGGGTCTGGTCGGCATCTCCTTTGTACTCGAACTTGAGATTGCCAGGATTGTTGTTGCGCCATGCGACTGTGCCGCCATCGCGAACCACGATACTGCCGTCACTCATCTGGAATGTGCGACGCTGGTCGGTGGGTGGAGTCACCTTCACGATCACGGGATCAGTCACGGATCACCTCCATCCGGGACAGTAGTTTCACTTCAAACTTCAGTTTCATCACCAGCTCCTGCTTGAACGGCCATGGCCGCGTGGGAGCCGACAGGGCGCATCCTTGCGCCAGATACAGGCAGTCAGCAAGACAATACCAATTCACTTGTAGCGATAGCGCTTTTCTTCCTGGTCGTACACGTACAGCGACGTATCGCTTGCATCCACTGCCCGGATGCTTCCGGTCGCATCGTCGATGGTCGTGCCCTTTTTGACCACCCGCAGCGCCGGCATTTCGTCGGGCGCAGGAACGATCTCAAATGTGCCGGACCATTTGGTGCAGTCGGCCTTGGGGTTGGTTTTGCACAGCCGGGAGTTGTCGACGCCGGTCAACACGCTTCCGAGATAGCGCCACGCATGCTTGTGATCTGCATTGTCATCAGGCAGATCGAACGAGAATAGCGACATTTCGAAATCATCGGAATCCCCGGCAAGTGAAGTTTGCACGGTGGGGATCGCGAGCAACAAACGCTTTTCGTCAACCTTGTGCTCCACCTTGAGACGCGTCGGATCAACCCGGATCTCGCGGCCATACGATCCATACAAGCCTAAGGCCAGCTCACCTCCGACGAATTTCCAGGGTTTCTCCGTACCCGGGCGAACCAGCTCGAAGGTCGCGGCCGAGAGCATTACACCTTCCGCTGGATCCTCAGGCTGAGGGGGGTTGCCGTATTTGGCCGGGGTATCTTGGGCAAAAGCTGTATAGAACTGCCGGCCCCCAATGCGCAGAGCATGGTGCCCCCATACCGACACCCGCATGTGGTTGGCGATCTCGTAAGCGTGCGCGCCGTCGCCATCCTGACCGTAGAGCAAATAGAGAATGGTGGGCACCGACGGCGGCTGCTCTTGCACCAATGTATTGCCCTCTTCCCTCATGGCGCTACCCATAACCTTTCCTTCGTGCTTTCCGTTGTCTTGGGCCCCTGACTTGGAGGCCGCTTGCGTCGAAGCGGTATCGAACCGCGCAGCTGGCGCATCACAGGCACCCAGCGTGAGCGCCAGCCCAGCGACAAATAAAATAGGAATGAAGCGCATCTTCGCAACCCTCTTCTAATCATCTATTTTCAAGCCGCAAGCGCGGTCAGCGGCAATAGTCGCAACGCAGCTTATGATTTAGCCGTGCGCGTGTTGCGATGGATATATCATCTGCCCCAACCCTGTCGCCTAGAAACAAAACGGGACTACCGTACACGCACCAGGATAACTACACCCCAAGTCCATCACCTCACGGCTAGGGCGATTGTCCGAAGAACAATTTAAGAGAAGCAATTTACGCGTCGCCTCTGGATCAGCTGCCCCGACACATGGCCACGCGCTGTGCACGCGGAACCCACGCCCGCACACGCCGCCATGATGATCTGGCAGTTGACGAACACTGCGACCGCTACGGTATGGAATAAATCGTTACTCAGCTTCACGCGCATTTAACTACCGGGCAGCTGTCTGCGAAAACATTTTTTTAGCAACTAATGGATACGCACAGGAAGACTACAGCCCTGATAGAAAATTGTTTCGCACGTCGGGTTGCCCGCAGCAGTGCACTGGGCACGCGCCTTGTCTATCGCGACACTGATCGTGCCCCCCCCCGCTGCTACGTCACCTAGCGGGGCCTTGAGTAACACTTGGCATGCGTTTCTGACCTCCATGAGCAAGATGCAATCTTTCCCGCAGTCATCCAGTACCAGTCTCTTTGCACGTCGAGCGCTGCGTTGACCCTCAATCACAATAAGCTCCCCCCTTGGACTTACAGCCATTGCGCCGAATCGATCTTGCCAGTATTCGGCAGGCGGAGTGGAATGACCTTGATTGGATGGTGATCCGCAAGACCCATTAACGGGAGCACCCACTGGACAAGGTCCCCGGCCTGGTGGCGGAGCCTGTGCGAATGAAGCGGCGCAAAAGAAAAACAAAAATACGATCTTCAAAAAAAGCTTATCCTGAGACTTATTCACAGGCAACCCTTATATTAGCGCTCCAGCCGTTCTGCACCTTAACCATCACGAAGCTACGCCCCTTTTGGAGCCCGTGCCGTTCCAACCGAATATGACGGTGGGGCAGTCGTTGTGTCTGCTGCCGATGCAACAGAAGTATGGCGCGGTCCAGTTCCCACCGGATTCCCCGCCGAATCCCTTGCCTGCGCCTGTCCGAACTGCGAATACGCAGAGAAGTTCGCCAACGTGCCCTGGAAGAACATTGCCGCAATGGGCGGAGTGGCAATGAGCAGCACCGTCAGGATCACCCCCAGACCGGCTTGCTGCATGGCCACGCTGCTGATGCCGGCGGAACCCACACCCGACGAGGTAGCCATGATGATCTGGTACTTGACGAACATCGCGACCGCGACTACACCCACCAGTTTCATTGCCACGGCCACCATGAACGAAAGCACGGCCAGGGAAAATATCGTGCCTATCCCGTATGTCAGCCATTTGGCGAACATCGGCTTGGTGCTGTTGAATAGCAGGGTGAGTATGAACAGTGGCCCCAAGCCGACGAACAGGGCCAAGGCGACCTTATAGGTGAGCAGCAGCGCGCCGCCGATGACCGCCGGTCCTGCCACGCCGATTGCACTCATGTTGGAGGCCTTGTCGATCTGCTCCTTCCACCCTTGGCCGCTGGACGTGGCGGCATACCCATCCATCAAGCCGGTTATCAGCTGCATGTAGGCCAGATTGCGGTCAATCTCGGTTGCCGGATTGTCCTCTTCGGTACTCACCAGCCCGGTGACGGCCTTGGGCAGGGTATTGCTCAGCAGGTTGGAGATGCTCTGCCCGCCAAAGCTGAAGCTGGTGGCCAGCAGGGTAATCATCACCACCTTCATAGCCTGGGTCACCAACGCCATCATCGGCTCGCGCGAGCGGCCGGTGACGATGAGCCACCCCTGGAAAATGATCCAGACCGTGATCATGATCGTGCCGAACAGGAGGATCCATTCAATCAGCCCGGTCATCAGGTTGTGACGGAAGGTCTCGATTTCCGTATCAATGAAATCGAATATCAGTTTGAAGAACAACCACTGACCTATGCTTTCCATTATATTTATTCCAGGTGGCTGCCAGGCATGCCCAAATGTTTAGTCGCGACGCGCGGCATGAATGGGTGACCCATCCGAAAATGCCAATTGCATGACGCTGAAGGCGGCGATGTCGCCGGCCAGGTGGTTCGTCGCGCCACCGGGACCTACGACGCCCTCGCCCCCCGTGCCTTTAAAGGCTTTCTGGCCCAGGCGATCCTGCATTGCTCGGAGATAGGCGATGCGCGCGGTGTAGGCGTCGTTATAGGCCTTCTGTTGCTGCTGATCGATTTGGATCAGCGTCAACAACGCCAAGATCTTGTTGGTGTTGCTTTCTATCCGCCCCGCATTGTCATCGTCGATGTTGTTCCTGCGCTCACGCTGGATGACTTGCAGGCGATCGAAGCGCTTCTGCGCCAAATCACTCATCATCAAGTTGTACTTGAACTGGGCCTTTTCGGTTTCCAGCAATTCCTTGCATATCGTCCATTGCTGCTGCGCAATCCCGTTGGCGCTTGATGGCACTGAGGGAATCGACACGTTTTCGACCTCAGGCGCTTCCGGTGTTGGCGGCTCGGGGCACCGGTCGCCCTCGGTCAAGCTCACCTGGGAAATCGAGTCCTGCTCGGCCTGGGTGAACATGCGCGGCGGATCCTTGTAACGTCCCTGTTGCTCGCCAATCGTGGGATTCTGCTCAAAGTCGCCCTGCCCCACTTTATTTCGGGCATCAAGCTTCTTGTTGACTTCCTTGAGTTCGTCATGCACGTCATCGTCGTAGACGCGCCAGTCGGCGGAGGCGGAGAGGCTTACCGTCAGCGCGGCGCCCATCAAGATCGACAAAGCAGTGCGCAGGGCGCGCTGGGGCCCGCGCGAGTGGTTCGCGGGTTTGGATCGGGCGGTACGCGTCATGTCTTTCCTCCGGCAATTCTGGTCAAACTGCATCGTGGGTGGTGACTGGGTTGGACAGGATGGCGCGCGGCGCGCGCAGGATGCGCGGCGCCTTACCCGATCCCTTTCGCTGGTCATAGAAATCCTGCAACCACTGCTCGGGTTGCAATTCGTCCACGCCAATCCCTGCGTCCAAGGCGGCCTGTGCGGTGACGCGGTCAAGCACTTCAATGTTGTCGGTACTGGCGGAAATCACCGCGAGCTGGTCGTCCAGGCCACGCAGGTTCAGCTGGCAGATGCTGGCCGCATGCCCTTGCTTTACCAAAAATGCGCGTGAACGCTCATCCAGATTGACCACCACTTGATATTCGGCATCGGTGAGTTTGAGACCTTCCACGTAGTCGTCGCGGCTCGCATTGGGGTTGGGCAACAGGACCAGGGTTGCGGTCTGCTCGATGAGCGCGGCGGAGATATCGCTCTTCAGCGCATCTTCCGGACTCTGGGTGGCGAAGATGCCGAGGCCATTCTGCTTCCGGATGGTCTTCTGCTTGTTCTTGGCGAACTCCTTCAAGCCGCCTTTGCCATCGAGGATCTTCCAGAACTCATCCATCACGTAGATCAGCCGCCGCCCATCGATCAGTGACTCCAACCGGTAGATCAGATAGTTGATGACCGGTACGCGCGCTTCTTCGTTCTCGATGAGCTCGGTGTAGTCAAAGCCGATGATGTTGGCGCGGGTCAGATCGATGGTGTCGCGTGGGTTGTCGAAGACCCAGCCCAGTGAGTTGCCTTGCGTCCACTTGCGGAGCCGTGCGTACAGGCCGTCATCGCCCAGGTTGGGCAGGCTCTTCTGGAAGTTGCTCATGCTGCGCAGATGCATGGGCATGTCCAGCATCGCAGCGACTGCTCGGAAGATGTCCTCCTCTTCGCGCGCGGTATAAGTCGGCTTGCCAGCCAGCACCTTCACGAGATCTGCCAGGAACTGGGCATTGGCTTCCGTGCGTTCACACTGGAACGGATTGAACCCGGTCGGCTCCCCGTTCTGCAGGGTCATGTAGTTGCCCCCGCAGGCGCGCACGAAAATCTCGGCGCCGCGATCCTTGTCAAAGAAGAATATCGTGGGCGCGGGGTCCAGCTTCTGCGTCTGGCTGAGCAGGAAATTGATGAGGGCGGTCTTGCCCGTACCCGACTTTCCAATGACCATCGTATTGCCGATGGCCTTTTCGCCAAACGAGTTCTCGCCCGGCAGGGTGGCATGGAAATTGAAGAAGTAGGGCTGGCCGTTCGTCGTCTGCAGGGTCGTGACGCACTCACCCCACGGGTTCTGGTCACGCTTGCCGGTGGCAAAGTTGTGCAGCGGCGACAGCCCCAGGAAGTTAAGGGAGCTGAGGTTGGCCAGCCGGGTGCGGTACTTCCAGTTGCCAGGGAACTGCGAGAAAAACGACGAAGCAACCGCAATGTCCTCCTTGGAGGACACGAACCCTGCATTGGACAGCTCGGCGCGGGTCTGCGCAATCTGTTGCGCCAGCTTCTCCTGGCTGTCGGCGTAGACGGTGACGATGAAGTGGTACTCGCCCAGGACGAAGTTGCCGGAGGCCAACTGGTCCATGGCGTGGGTGAGTTCTTCGATCTGGGTGAACGACTTGTCACCCGAAGAGATCATCATTCCGCGGGTGCGTTCAAGGGTCTTCAGCGCATCGTGTCGCCCCTTGGGACTGAACGAGTGGGTGATGACGTACTCGAAATCCAGGTATTTCATTCCGTTGAGAATGCCCGGATAGGTGCCCTCGGCGTATTCCTTGATGTTCAGGATGGCGCCGAAGTGGTTGCGATTGTCCGGCGTGTTGACGACGAAATCGCCGCTCTTGCTGGAAAACATGTGGCGGCTGACAGGCAGGTAGTTGCGCACCGGCGCATCCAACACCGGTACCGGTTCATCCACGCGGTTGAGGATGAAACCGTAGAGTTCCAGCAACTCCGAGAACACCACGCCGTTCTCGGCCTCGTACATGCCCAATCGCCGTGGCGTGTAGTCGCGAAGTACGGTCTCGAGGTTGATCGACATCTCGTCGAGCTTGTCGATGGCATCCTGCTGCAAAGCCGCCAAACGCCTGATGTCCGCGGTCTTCTCGCGAAGGCGCTTACCCTCCGGCATCGGCCGATACATCATTGTCAGAAACAGCTCGTTCTGCATGATGCGTTCGGCCGACAAGCGCTTGTAGTAGCGGTCGGACAGGTCCTGGTTGAACGCGGCGGAAAATTTCCCGCCATCACCGATGGTGCGGCGCCGGCGCACGTCATGGACCCAAAACGCCACGTTGGAAAAATCCGGTGCACGCAAGGTTTGCAACAACCGATTGAACACGCCGTGCTTGTGTTCCAGTTCCTCCTCGAGCCGCCCGACGAAAGGCATGCCCGCCAGTTCCCAGGACACCATGAAATCACCATCGGTGGTCTTGACCACGGTGGGCGATACATGGGTCGAGAACGGGAGGAACTCGCTGGTCGAAGTGTCCGGGCTGAACATGAAGAAAAGTGTTCCTGATGGGTTGGTCAGCTCTTGCGAGCCGGCTTTTCCCGGTAGGGATTGGGGTTGAGTACCAGCAAGCCGTCGTGTTCACGGAGGTTGCGTGCCCGCATGCGGAACAGCATCGACAACCCCAGCAGGCGGAAAATCAGCTCATCGCGCTTGGCCATCATCCGCATCACAAAAATGACAGCGGGCGCCAGCAGCAGCAGCAACAGTTGGCCGCTGTACATCGCCAGCAAAAGAACGCTACCCGCGCCGATGAAGAACGGCACATACGGCACCCCCATGAACATGGGGGGCCGTGTGCAACCGCGAAATACGGTGTGCTTACGCATTCCAGACCTGGTCGGCGGGCATCACCATCGCGGTGGCGCAATCCTGGCTGAAATCACCATTGCCAATGACCATCACCGCCAGCTGGCCAGCCGCACCAATGAGCAGGCCGCCGATGAGAATCGGAGCGACGTCGGAGATGCGCTTGTGGGCAAACGCGATCTGGTAGCCGGCGAAGATGATGGCGACAGTCACGATGAGGATGGATGCGACCTTCAGGATCGAGTGCACGTTTCCCATCACGCCGCACAGCTTGGCTTGAGCTTCGGTGCCACCCGGCGACGGATCCTGGCCAAACGCCATGGCGACGGCAGGCAGGACCAAGTAGGCCAACAGGATCAGGAGAGAGGCGAGCTTGAGCTTGCGGCCAACGGACTTCTTACGATTCTTCATTGCAGTTTCCTTTCGCTTGGGTGGTAGGCCAGGGGTCAAAACACGAACGCAGAATCGGGATTCGACGGACGTGGGTTTGGGGGAACGGGTTGCGGGGGTGCTGAGGACGTCAAGACGGCGACAGCGGGAGGTGCCTGCACTCCAACGTCGGCGGCCGCGGTCGCAACGGGCGCAGGCGCCTCAGCAACGGGGGGGGTGGGCGCGATGACGACCTGCATGCGCCGCTGCAGGAGGCTGTCGCCGGGCGTACCGGCGAGGCCTGCCTGCATGGCACGGCTGGGGACGGCTACCGCCCGACTGGCTGGCGCCCCGAGGGCCTTGACGGTGGGTTTGCGCGTATCCACGACAGGAATGGCCAACGACGGCGCTTCACTCCCTTGCTGGGCGAGCATGGATTGCCGCACCTTCTGCACATAGCCGTGGCGGAAGCCAGTGGTGAAGTTGCCGGAGTAGTAGCAGCTGAAAGCCTTGTCCCACTGCCCTCCGGCACGACCATGGCACTCGCGCAGGATTTGTGAGCCCGCCAGCAGGTTGGGGCATTGCTGGAAGGCGGCGTGATAGCTGGTGATGCCGTACTTCTTGAGATTGTGGCGATTGACTTGCGCGAGGCCCAGCGAGAAGTTGAAACCCCGGTCTTCGAGCATCTCGGCGGTGGCGATGGCCTCAGGCAGATTGCGCGGCTGGCGCGCCAGATGGCCACCCACCACCCCAATCGCAAAGGGGTTGTAGGACGACTCCACCTTGACGACGTGGTGCATCACATTGGCAGGCACTTCCAACGCGCAACCCATCAGTTCCATTCCCGGCAACATCTCCCCTCCCCTTTTCTGCTGGCCCCTTCCGAGCCGCGCGCATCGATAAACAAGTGCGATGTTGCGGCTTGCGAACGTGTCATTGCAAAGCTCCACCGGCACCGCCCAGCGCGCGATCGGGCGAGAAGTCGATGCCCGTGATGAAGCGACGCCCCGCATGGGCCTTGATGTGAACCACGATGTCGATGGTCAACATGAGCAGTCGCTTGATGGTGCTGAATTCAAGACCAGCACCTTCGGGCGAAGCCTTCACCATCAGCGCCATCTGGTCCCAGGTCTGCTCGATGCTCCCCGCATGGCAACTGGTGATGGAGCCTGGGTGGCCGGAGGCGCAGTTGCGGATGAAATAGAACGCCTCATCGCCGCGCAGCTCCGCCAGGATGATGCGGTCCGGCTTCATCCGCAGGCATGCCTCCATGCATGACTTGGCCGTGACGTTGCTGGCGCTCTGGCCTCCCTTCGAGTAGAGCAGGTGCACCACGTTGGGCTGCGAGATGAATAGCTCGCGCGCGTCCTCGATGGTGATGAGTCGCTCTTGCGTGGAGACATGGTCAACCAGCGACTTCATGAAAGTGGTTTTGCCACTGCCCGTCGCGCCGGCGACCACCACATTCTTCCGGTAGGCAACCGCATGACGGAAGAACTCGCCGTACTCGCGCCGCGCGCGCAGCTCCAGTAGGTGCGCATCATGACTGCTCAACTGGCGGTCACCCTCAAGAATCTCCGCAAAAAATCCCTGGGATTCGTACTGCTCGAGGCTACGCGTCTGCCGCGCCGGCAAACGGATGGTGATCGATACCTTGCCCGGATCGCAGGCCGGTGGGATGACGAACTGCGCGCGCTGCCCGGTAGGGAAAGTCAGTGACACCATCGGATCCGCATCAGTGATGCGCTGACCCGTGTTGCTTTCATTGACCACCGCGGTACAGAACTGGCGGGCGCGCTCGAAAGTCAGCGTCGGCACGTCGACCCGCTCCCAGCCATCCAGAGTCTCCAGATACAACTCACCCGGTCGGTTAATGCAGATTTCCGTCACTCGTTCCGAGCGCAGGAAGTCCTGCACGCCCAACACCGCGTACTGGTACTCCAGGAACTCGTTGGAGATCCTGGCGACCGGGGAAATGTCTTCATCCATGCCAGTGGTCAGCCTGCATCAACGGCTGCGGAGCACGCCGGTGAAATCGACGTCCTGGGAGACGTAGACGCTCAGGATCGAACCATTGTTGATGGTGATCGTCGGCCTTTGATTGGCGCCTTCCTGCAATGCTTGCTGGGCCAGCTGCTGAACGGTCTGCGCGGTATTGCTCTGGTACGGCTGCTCGATCACCACACCGGACTGGGGATAGACCACGCCGGTGGTCGGACCATTTTTCTCGCCCATGTACTTGAACAGGTCACTGACCATGCTGATCAAAATGGCGGAGCTGATGCGGCTGCCCCAGTGGGCGTCGTATTGGCCCGGATGACCCGCGCCACCCAGGTTGTCGATGCCCGGACTGGCCATGGTCACGTCGACGCCCTGCGGCGTGATGGCGCGATCCCAAACCACGGCCACCCGTTCCCGGGCGCCACCACCCCCACCACCATACTGGCCGAGCAGCTTGGTGCCCTTGGGAAAGAGCAGGCTCCGGCCGTTGACCGAGTACACCGGCTCCGCGACCAGGCAAGACGTATAACCCGGCACATCGGTAACGATCCGCGTCTCCAGAACGCAGCGGATATAGGTTCCCCGCACCATCAGCGCATCCGGGTTGTTGAGCAGCTTGGCCACGGTGCGGGGCTTGGTCACTTCAGCTTGGATGGGCGCCGGTGGCTGCATCATGCCGGGCACCATCCCTTGCGTCGCGCCGCTCCCCTGGCCCGCCTGCCCGCCGCCATCGGCGATGCGCCGCTCGGTCAAGCTGGGTGGCGGTAGCGGCGCGCGCGACGCACCCATGTCATCGCCGTAACCATCATCGTATGAACTCTGCGGCGGCGGCGGCAACGGCGGCGCGTTCTGGACCACGTCAATTGGCTGTGCCGGCTCCACGAGCGCGGGCTGCGGCGTGACTTGTGGAAGGTCCGGCGTCGTAACCACTTCGGCGCCTGCTTTCTTCGGCGCTGCCTTTTCACGATTGGACAACGAGCTCATGAACCAGAACGCCATCAACAAAAGCAGGCCCACAATCCCGCCAAGGAAGAGCATGGCCTTCCGGTTGAGCTGGCGGACTTCGTTGACGGTCAGGGTCGGCGCCGCTGCGTCAAGGTCGGGTGGAGAAGCCTGCTCGTTTTGGCGCATATACGGATTGCCGTCCGCGGCGGATGACCGTTGATCGGCGGCGGACTGTGTGCCCCGCGCGGGCTCATCGTAATCCGGAGGGAAGTTGTTGCTCATTTCAGAAACCCTCTACGCAGGCCAATCACGTTGTCTCCCTGACGCATCACCATGTAGGGATAGATCCCGTGAACGATGATGGTGTTGCCCTCTACCGTCGTATTGAGCAGGAACTCTTCCGAACGTTTTTTCTCTCTCGCGTACACAGCTGGAAAGCTGCCGGTAGGCAGGCCGCGCATGTCTTTGAGCTGGATATAGGTGAATCGACCATCGTCATAGACGTGCGCCGGAATCAGCCAAGCGGCACGTGAATAGGTCGCATACTCGTAGTCGAAGCTGTACACGCGGCCGGCCTGGATGCCGGTATTGAGCATCGCCGGCTTGTCCTCCGATTTGGCAACAAAGCGCGCATCGGCCGGGTACTTGAAGATCACCTTGTAATTGACCCCGGCACGCTTGGCTTGTTCAAGGTCACGCCAGTCGGTCGCAACAACCTTCAGCTCAAAAACATAAGAGTGGGTTTCCGTGCGCACCAGCAGGTTGGTATCGACGTCCACATTCTTGGGGCGCAGATAGAAGATGTTGTCGCGGCGGCTCACGTCCCAGCCGCTAGTGAAACCCAGGCTGTAATCCAGAACGGTTTCGCTTGGGCTCAGCTCAATCATCGTGGTGATGCCAAGCCCGGTGCGTACGGCGTAGATGCCGTCCGGCACATGCATGTATTCCTTCATCACCTGGGCATTGGCCGTGCCAGCCACCATGGCTAGCAACAGCAGCAGCAGGCGGACCGAGGCGAGCCTCGTTGCTTTCATCGCACTCATCATGGGGACTCGGTGGCCACGGCCGGCGCCGGGGACCTGTTTACGGTGGCGGGAGCAGCGGTTGCCGGGAGGGCTGCCGGGTCGATGGGTTGGCCGACGGGTTCAACCGCCGGAGCAGCCGGGAGCGGCGAAGCAACCGCTGGGGCCAAGGCTGTTTCGGTTGGCACCAGAGTCGAGGCATCGTTGTCGACGCGGTAGTTGGTGACCTGGAAACGCAGCGGATTCTCGACGCTGTCCGCGTCGTTCATGCGAATGTCAGGCTTGTATTCGAATTCCATCGTCGCGATCTTGTTGTCGAGTACGCGCGTGTTACCCGATGCCTTCTCGAACAAGACGCGTTGGAACCGGACCGTTGCGCTGGTCGGCGGCCGCCCCTGCGAGGCGCCCAGCGGAGTGACGCTGAGGATGCGAACGCGCAACGCGCGGTTCGGTCCATACATCGCGGCAGCGCTCTGTGGATTGGATGGATTGCGTTCAGTGCGAACCTGCTCTCGCACCTTCGGCGCCGACATGGTGTAGACGGTCCGCCAGTCGCGTTCGTTTATGGCCCCGGAATCGTAGGACTCGCGCGCCAGTACGTAATGCACGATGTTGCTCCGATTGACCGCTTCACTGGCGCGCATGTTGACGAAGTCGCTGCCGCTGGAAAGCCGCGCCACGGAGGCCGTGCCGGTGTATGCATCAGCCATGATGAGGTACGGCTCACGCCGCTCCAGGAACGGCATCAAATAGATGACGCCGCCCGCCAACACAAAAGACATCACCAGTGACGCACCCGCGACGCGCCATGCGCGCTTCTCGCTGCGGCGGGCCATGTCGGCAATGGTGTTCTCGAAATCAACGGAACGCTTGACCGCTTTATCGATCGCTTCGCCCGTGGTCTTGCGCTTCAACATAGTGCCCATTCCGGTGATGCGACGGCCATTGGGCCGCCGTTGCGCCTTGCCTCAGTTGGAGGCCGCCGCTGGGCGAGCGTCCACCGCGATGGCGCCCGTTGACGTGGTGATGGCTATGCCCTGCTCGGCATAGAGGGCCGACAGCTGGCTCACCGCGTCATCCACCGTGACCGCATGCAGTTGCGCCACCGGCGCGTGCAACGAGAAGTCAGTGCTGATGCCGTAACGAAGCTGAAGCCCACTGTCACGCGCCCAACGAGTCAGCAACGCCTTCAGCGTGCCGTCCACAGGCGTGGCGTAGAACAAGTAAGTTGGGTTTAGCGGAATTGCCTGCGTCTTCTCAGGCAACCTGTTGACCGGGCGCCAACGCCCATGGAATTCCGGCGGCGGTTGGGTCTGGCATGCGCTGGCCGCCAGTGCGAACACCAGCGGTAAAACACTACGGTAGAACCCCACGTGTACTTCCCCTTCAAAGCTTGGCTACGCTTGGCGACTCAGTGGCTATGCGGCGTGTTTTCGGGACGCCCATTCCCTTCCCACTTGCCCGTGCCCCCGGCTGCGGGACACACGCGCATAAACAGGTAGACGCCATCAATTTCCCGCTGTGACCACCCCTTCAGCATCGTCAGCGGATAGGGACAGGTCTGCAGCGGGTACGGGCAATAGCCTGGTGTCGGCGCCCATATCCCCTGTGCGGGCGAGACCGGGTTCCACGCACGCGGGCGCTCCTTCATCCCGTCATCGCAGAACAGGAATGGATCGTCGTCGCGGAACAACCTGCCGCTGGAATCCCTGAGCTCGGTGTAACAGCCCTTGTCCATCGAGGCGCCCATGCACGGCGGGGCGGGCTTCTGCTGGGCGTCTGCCCCCCATGCGGAGATCGCAAACAGCGTGGCTAGCGATAGCAAAAGAGACTTCAACGGAGGATTCCTTTCCCGCGCATTGCTTAAGATGGGGTGAACGGCAACTGGAAAGACAGTGCGCTGCGTCCAATTTTCGCAATGATGCAACGCTCTACGTCACATTTCAACCCCCTGCGTCACGTCGCGACCGCCAAATAGTCTTGGGCCCATCAAGGGGCTCAGAACGTGCGGCTGATGCGCTGCATGAAGGCAAGTGGCTCCACATCCACGGCCGGGAGCAGGCGCTCGGTGAAATGCGGATCCTCGTAGTAGCGGATTTTCTGGGCCATGATCGGGTTGGCCAGCCCTTCGCAGAGGATGACCTCTTTCTCTCGCCCCATCGCCTTGAGCTCTTGCGGGAGCATGAGCGCGCGGCGCTCCTCGACGTCTGTGAGGGTAACGCTCCCATTGGCACCACGCGATCGGCTCAGGTTTCGCTTGCGTAGCGTGGTGTAGCCAAGCATTTCGGAATAGTCGTTGGCGTCGCGCTGCTCGCGCGGCGCGAAGATCACCTGCATCGCGTGGTTGGTGATCAAGGTCCGTGAAGTCTCGTGACCATAGGTGGCGTCCAACTGCGCCATCGACTGAATGACGGGCAGCAGACGCAGGTTGTAACCCGCCATGTAGCTGACCGCGTTGGCAATGATGTCCACCTTGCCGATGCTGGTGAACTCGTCCATCAACAGCAGGCACTGATGATTCAGTGCCGGGTTGTCCTGAGGCAACTCACGTGTGTTGACGTTGATCAGCTGGCTGAAAAAGAGGTTCACGATCAGACGCGCTTCCGCCAACTTGTTTGGCGTGATGCCGATGTAGATCGTCATGGGCTTGCGGCGAAGGTCGGTCAGCCAGAAATCATTGCTGGACGTGGCCGCATCAAGCACCGGGTTGATCCAGGGGTTGAGCGGCTCTTTGAACGTTCCGATGATGGACGCGAAGGTCTCCTCGGCCTGCGACACCAGACCCGCGAACGCATTGCGGCATGCCAGGCTGACGAACGGGCGCTCCAGCATCTCCTTGAACTGGGCCTTGAGATCGCGGCCGTCACCGGTCGAAACCCGATAGACATGCCCGAACGTAGGGAACGTCGCCTTGGCAGCGGGCAACCCGCTGGCGATCTCGTGATCGTGAAAATCGAACAGATAAAGCGTAAAGGCGAGGAATGCGTTGCGCGCCTGACTGACCCAGAACTTCTGCTCTTCACCGACATCCGGATAGAGCATTGCCGCGATGGCAAGCAGATCGGATACGCGGAATGCCGGGTCGCGGGAGACATAGCTCAGCGGATTCCAGCGATGCGTACGCCCATCCTCGGCAAACGGGTTGAACAGGTAAACGCTCTGCCCGATTTCCCGACGCCAGCCCGACGTGAGCTGAAAATTCTCCTGTTTGATGTCAAGCACCACGATCGAGTCGCGGTACTCGAGGAGATTGGGAATCACCACGCCGACGCCCTTACCCGAGCGCGTCGGAGCAGCCAAAATGGCGAATTGCTGGCCCGGCAACGTCACCAGCTTCCCGCCCAGACGCCCAACCACGATGCCGGTACCGGGTTTGTCATCGAGCAATCCATGGCGTGCAACTTCGCCCCGGCTCGCGAAGCGGGCTTCGCCATGCGCCGACTTCTGCTGACGCTTGAACGCCAGGACCAGAAACCCTAACCAGACCACCATCGTGCTGCCGAAACCCAGCGCCCCCGCAACCTTGACCTTGGTGACATACGGCTGCATGCGCGCGGTGTCCATGGCTTGCCAGTACGACCACCAGACCTTGGGTCCAAGCGGCACATCCACACCGATGAGCAACCCGACAAACAAGCCCGATAGATACGCGCCGGCGAGCAACGCGGCAACGAGTAGGACAAGCAGGAATACGACTTTCGCGGCATTCATCGGTGCGCCCTCCCTGACGCGACGTTCCCTTGGCGCGGCCGATGGTGCCATGCTTCCCAACCAAGGTATAGCCACGTATGCTCGGGCGCCGTTGCCCGAGAACTACGCCGCACCGTGAAGTGGGACGCCTTCACCATCATCCAACAGATGCTGATCCTGATGACGATCGTCGGGCAGACATGGGTGTCGTTCAAGGTGATCCTGGCGACCGCAGGCAACGAACGCTACGTCAGGCTGATGTCCTTCAGCACCGGACTATTGATCTTCCTTTTGTGCCGCCCACTGCATGTCACCTTTGCCGACATGATGGTGCGCATGCACCAACAGGACAGCCTGCTGTGGATGGTGATGATGGGCGGCGTGATGCCGGTGCTGGTGGGCATCCTGGTATCCGAAGGCACCGTGCTGGCGCTGAAGACACGCCAGCCAATCCCGATCCGCTTCATGCTGATCGTCGCGGCATTCACGCTCTCACAAGCCGCCTACACCAATTTCATCGCGCTCACCACGCGTATCACCACGCTTGATCGCGCCTTCATCCCCAACATCTGCTACGCGATTGCGGTCGGCATGTGGATGACCTGGCGCTATCGCGACGAACCGGTGTCGCTCAAGCGCCACCCGCATTGAGGTGCGCGGCTTCGCCGGGGGTAATTGGACCGACCAGATTTCCGTAGACACTCAGTCGCTGCGTTGCGCGTAGCGCCTCTCGAACTCTACTGGTGACATGCC
>NZ_SROY01000008.1:0-106595 GCF_005862345.1 Thermomonas fusca
CGGTTTCCTTGGCGAAGTCGGTGTCGCGGATGCGGCTGCGCGAGGCGCTCAGGTTTTCCGAGGTGGTGTTCAGGTTGGCGATCACCGAGCTGAAGCGGTTCTGGATCGCACCCAGTTCGGCGCGCGAGCTGTTCACCGCGGTCAGGGCCTTGTCGGCGATCGAGATCGCACGCTGGGCGCCGAGGAAAGTGCTGATGTTCAGGTCATCGACCTGGGTTGCCGTGCCGGACGCAGCGGCGGTGGTAGCGCCGGTCAGGCCGCTGTTGGCCACAGTTCCGCCGACGACGGTGTCGGTATCGGCCTTGAGGGACTGAAGAGTCACGCCATTGGCGCCATTCGCGATCGCGAACACCCCGGTGTCGCCAGCCTTGTTGTTGATGGCAGCGGCAAGCTTGGCGGCACCCGCTGCATCGGCGGTAACGGTGACGTCATCGATCGTCTTGCCATTGATGCTCAATCCCGACACGGTGCCGGCAGTGACTACGCCGCCGACCACGTTGGCGGCAAAATTGCCGTTACCGAGTGAGCTGGTCTGCGCACTGGCGATGGAGTCGACGGTGATCAGCTGGCCGGCGTTGGCGCCAACCTGGAAGGCCTGGCCGGCGAAGTTGCCGTCCAGCAGCTTGGTGCCGTTGAACTCGGTCTGGCTGGCCACGCGCTGGATTTCAGCCTGCAGCTGGGTGACTTCCGCCTGCAACGCGTCGCGGTCGGTGGACGAGTTGGTGGCGTTGGACGACTGCACCGCCAGTTCGCGGATGCGCTGCAGGTTGTTGCCGATCTCGGCCAGCGCACCTTCGGCGGTCTGCGACAGCGAGATGCCGTCGTTGGCGTTGCGGGCCGCCTGGTTCAGGCCGCGGATCTGGGTGGTGAAGCGCTCGGAAATCGCCAGGCCGGCGGCGTCGTCCTTGGCGCTGTTGATGCGCAGACCCGAGGACAGGCGCTGGATGGTGGTGCCCAGGCTGGCGTTGTTGGCCGCGAGGTTGCGCTGCGAGTTCAGCGACATCACGTTGGTGTTGATGATGGACATTGCACTTGTCTCCTGGGTGATCGAATCCGGCGCGGATCGGGGTTTGCCGGTTGGGCCGCAGGGGTTCTTGCGCCGCTTGGTTCGGCCCCGTCCTCTGCTGTCACCTGTAACGGCGTTGCGATGGGTTGCTTGAGAGAAATGTTTGGATCTGTGGCGGACTTCGCAGAAATAAAAAATTTTCCGTGAAGGCCCTAAAGATTCCCTAAAGCCTGCCTTTGCAGTGCGGTGAGCGGCCTGCAAGCCGGTATCGGCAATGTGCTGGCGGCCTGTAGTCGGCGGTGTTCGGCAAGTGGGCGTGGTCGTGCTGCGGCTTGTTGACGTGGCGCGCGCGACAATCGCGTCGTGGGCCGGCAAGCTTGCCGGCACAGCCATGCAAGTGCCCGCCGGAGCCGCCTGATGAAAGTTTCACACCTGCCGCGCGGCGTGGTTGCGCTGGGCTTCGTGAGCCTGTTCATGGACACATCGTCGGAGATGGTGCACAGCCTGCTGCCGGTGTTCCTGGTCAGCGTGCTGGGGGTCAGTGCGATGTCCGTGGGCATCATCGAGGGCATTGCCGAGGCGACCGCGGCCATCGTCAAGGTGTTCTCGGGCACGCTCAGCGACTGGCTCGGCAGGCGCAAGCCGCTGGTGCTGCTGGGCTACGGGCTGGCGGCGTTGACCAAGCCGCTGTTCCCGCTGGCGTCGGGGCTGGGCATGGTGCTGGCGGCGCGTTTCGTGGATCGCATCGGCAAGGGCATCCGCGGGGCGCCGCGCGATGCGCTGGTGGCCGACATCACCCCGCCGGAGTCGCGCGGGGCGGCTTACGGACTGCGGCAGTCGATGGATACCGTGGGTGCTTTCGCCGGGCCCTGCATCGCGCTGCTGCTGATGGCTGCCAGCGGCGATGACTTCCGGCTGGTGTTCTGGGTGGCGGTGGTGCCGGCGGTGGTCTCGGTGTTGTTCATCGTCTGGGGCGTGCAGGAGCCGGAAACGCTGGAGGTGGTCCACCGGCGGCGCTCGCCGATCCACCGCGACGAGCTGCGCCGGCTGCCGGCGTCCTATTGGCTGGTGATCGCCTTCGCCGCGGCGCTGTCGCTGGCGCGGTTCAGCGAGGCTTTCCTGCTGCTGCGCGCCAGTGATCTGGGGCTGACGGCGACCTGGGTGCCGCTGGTGCTGATCGTGATGAACGTGGTGTATGCCGCCAGCGCGTGGCCGTTCGGGCACTGGTCCGACCGCGGCGACCGGCATCGCCTGCTGGCGCTGGGCATCGTGCTGCTGGTTGCGGCCGACGTGGTGCTGGCGCTGGCATCGTCGGTGGGCTGGGTGCTGGCCGGCACCGTGCTGTGGGGGCTGCACATGGGGGCGACACAGGGCTTGTTGGCCACGCTGGTCGCCAACGCGGCGCCCGCCGACCTGCGCGGCACCGCGTTCGGCCTGTTCAACCTGATGACCGGCCTGGCCCTGCTGCTGGCCAGCTTCCTGGCCGGCGCGCTGTGGACGGCGGCGGGGCCGGCAATGACCTTCGCCGCCGGCGCCGGGTTTTCGCTGCTGGCGCTGGTCGGGTTGGTTGTGGTCAGCCGGCGGACGCGGGCTGCCGCGGCCTGATGTCCGGGTGGCGGATATTAGCCTCGGTGCCGCCTCAGAGCTTGTTGAACAGCGACATGCCTTGCGTCTGCAGCATGGTCTTCTGCGCGGCTTCCAGCGCCAGCATCTGCATGTTGAGGCGGCTGATGGCTTCGGCCAGATTGGTTTCGCGCAGGCTGGCCAGCGATTCGGACAGGGTGAGGCTCTGCAGGCTGCGGCCGTCGTTGGCGGTGTCGATGTCGTTCATGCGCGCGCCGACGCCGGAACGCAGCGACAGCATGTGGCCCTGCGCGGTGGTGATGTCGCCGATGGCGCTGCCGAAGGCGTTGACGCGGCGGGCGTTGTCGGCGGGGCCGGTGCCGGGCAGCAGCAGCGCGTCGGCGAAGGCCTGCAGGGTGGCGAACACGTCCTGGTTGGGGGCGGTTTCCACGCTGAAGGTGTCGCCGGCGGCGGGGCTGCCGCTGATCCTGAACTCCACGCCCAGCCCGGACGATGCGGGCGGCACGGCGCTGCCGCTGGTCCAGCTGCCGGTCACCGGCGGCGCCAGCGGGTTGCCGCCGGCATCGACGATTTCGTAAGCATCGGGGGCAGTGAACCGCAGGGTGAGGGTGTCGCCGTTCCAGGTGCTGGCGTCGGTGGCCTGGGCGCTGTTCAGCAGGCCGCTGCCGGTGTTGCCGGCGCCGGCGCTGCCGCGGGCGTAGCCGTCGCCGGTGCGCACGCGCAGGAACACGGCGCTGCCGGGATCGCCGTCTTCGATGGCGACATCCGGCCCCACTTCCACCGAGTTGCGGCCGTCGTCACCGTGGTAGATCACGCTGCCGGCGTTGTCGGTGAAGGGAATCACGCCGTCGCGGGTGCCGGCGAACAGGCGGCGGCCGTTGCCGTCGTCGCGGTTGGCGATGTCCAGTAGGTTCTTGCGCAGCTGCAGCACTTCGGTGGCGATGGCCTTGCGGTCGTCCGGACCAAGTGCGCCGCTGTTGGCCTGGATGGCCAGCTCGCGGGCGCGGGTGAGGCTGTCGTTGGCGTCGGTCAGCGCGTTTTCCTGCATGCGCAGGCGGTGGTCCACGCGCAGGGCGTCGCTGTCGTACTGGGTCAGCGCGGCCTGCAGGTGGTCCAGCCGCTGCGCGGTGGCCATGCCGACCGGGTCGTCCTTGCCCTGGGTGAGCTTGATGCCGCTGCTGATCTGCTGCTGGGTGCGGGCGATTTCACTCTGCCGGCTGAGCAGGCTGTTCAGGCCCTGCATGTACAGGCTCTGGGTGGAAATGCGCAGGGTCATGGGGCCTCCTTCATGGCATCAGCGGCGCACGGCGCCGAGCAGTGCCTGGAACATGGTATCGGCAGTGGCGATCACTTGCGCGGCAGCCTGATAGGCCTGCTGGTAGCGCAGCATGTTGGTGGCTTCCTCGTCGAGGTTGACGCCGGAAACGGATTCGCGCTCGGCCAGGATCTGGTCGTCCATGACCTGCTGCGCGTCGAGGTTGAGCTGGGCGTGGCGGGCATCGCCGCCGACCCGGGCGGTGAGCTGCGACATGCCCGCGGTGACGTCGTTGCGGCCGCCGTTGAGCACGGCCTTGGCGTCCACCGCCGCCAACAGGCGCGCGTTGGCGTTGTCGGAGGAACGCGGGCCGGTGCGGCCGAGGTTGATTTCGTCGCCGGCGGCGGGGTTGCCCTTCAGCACCAGCGACCAGCCGCTGCCGGTGATGGTGTCGCCGGGGGCGTAGGCGATCGGCGGGCCGCCGTCGATGGTGTAGGTATTGGCGTCGAGGAAGCTGATGTTGGCGCTGGTGAACCCGGCGAACAGTGCCGGATCGGTGACGCTGGCGGTGCCGCCGCTGACGTTGCCGATGTTGCCGGCGTCCAGCCCCACGGTCATCGGTGCGGCGGCGGCGATCTGGCCGGGGTCGGTCAGCGCCAGCTGGATGTTGGCGGCGGCCGCGGCGGTGGGCTGCAGCAGGAAGCGGTCGCCGGCCGTGGCCGCGCCCGACAGCACCAGCTCCACGCCCTCGACCACGAACGGGTCCGCGCCGGTGCCGGTGCCGGTCATCGCCACCGCCTGGCCGGTATCGGCGCGGGCGGCGTTCCATGCAGCGCCGTCGAAGCGCAGGACCAGGTTGTTGCCGGTGAGCGCGCCAACGTCGGCAACGCTGGTGGCGAAGCTGGCGGTGGACGCCGCGGCGTTGCCGCTGTGCGGATAGACCTTGGGGTCGGGCAGGGTAAAGAAGTCGGTGCCCGGATTGCCGGCGTAATCGATGCCGCCGCGCTGGGTGGCGTTGAAGGTGTCGGCGAAGGCGGTGGCCAGGCGGCCCAGTTCGGCGCGGGCCGGATCGAGCACGTTGCTGCGGAATTCCAGCAGGCCGCCGATGGCGCCCGAGACCGAACCGGCCGGCAGCGGCACCGGCCCCGCCGGCGACTGCACGGCCAGCTGTGCGCGGTTGGCCTGATACGGGTCGGCCACGGTGGACAGCTGCATGGCGCGCGCGCCCAGCACCATCGGCTGGCCGCCGATGGTGAACACGTTCATCGCGCCGTCGTCCTGCAGCACGCCTTCGGCGCCGACCAGCGCCGATAGCTGGCCCACGCGCAGGTCGCGCTGGTCGAGCAGGTCGGGCGAGGCGTTGTCGCCGGAGGCGATGATGTCGCGGTTGAGGTTGGCGATCTCGCCGGCCAGCTGGTTGGCGGCGGTGATGTTGTCCTTGAGGCTGGCCTCGACCTCGTTGCCGAGCTGGCCCAGATGCCCGTCCAGCGAGCGCCAGCGGGTGGCCAGCTGGCCGCCGGTGGTCAGCATCTGGCTGCGCGCGGCGGTGGAGGTGGGATCGGCCACCACGCCCTTGGCGGCGCTGAAGAAGCTGGACCAGGCGGTGGCCAGGCCGGTGGTGGGGTCGGAAATCAGCTTGTCCACCCGCGACGACAGTCCGGTCATCTGGGTCAGCCGGCCCATTTCGCCGGCGCTGTCGAGCTGGCGCGCATACACCAGGCCGTCGGCAAGCCGACGCAGGTTGGCCACGTCGACGCCCTGGCCGATGCTGATCCGGCCCGGCTGGCCCGCTCGCGCTTCGAATTCCACCCGCTGGCGGCTGTAGCCGGGCGTGGTGGCGTTGGCCACGTTGTGGCCGACGGTGGACATCGCCCGCTGGAACGCCAGCAGGGCGGATGCGCCGGTTCCGAGTACGCCGCCAGTCGGCATCGTTTAACCCTCCAGTCCGGCCAGCGCACGACGCATGGTAGCGCCGTCGGCGATCGCCACGATCTTGGCCGCGTAGGCCGGGTCGGTGGCGTAGCCGGCGCGCTGCAGCGCCTTCGCGAAATGATGGACGTCGCCGCCGGTGCCGCGCGCGTCGGCATAGCGCGGGTTCTTCAGCAGCCGGGTGTAGTCGGCGAAGCTGTCGGCCGGGCTGCCGTAGCTGCGAAACGCGGCGCGTTCGTTGACCCGCCGGCCGTTGACGTATTCGTGGGTGGCGGTTTCGACCTTGCCGCCGCGCCAGCTGCCGCCGGCCTTGATGCCGAACAGATTGTGCGAGGTGACGCCTTCGCGCCCGGCCAGGCGACGGCCCCAGCCGGTTTCCAGCGCAGCCTGCGCCACCAGTGCCTTCGCCGGCACGCCCAGCTCCTCGGCGGCCTTGCGCGCATGCGGCCAGACCGAGCGGGCGAAGGCTTCGGGGCTGCTGCAGTCCAGCGGCGCGTTTTCGTCGCAGGTGTTGACGGCGGCGGCCAGCGGCGGGCGCGGCGGCATCGCCATCGCCTGCAGCGAGGTACCGCTGCTGGCGGGTGCCAGCGTCAGCGAGCTGCCGCGCAGGCCGGCCGGCAATGGCAGCCCGGACGGCGTATCGGCGGCGGGCAGCGCCATCGGCGCGTTCGGCTGGCGCAGCGGCAGCCCGCCAGCTGGCGATTCCGGGGTAACAGTGGTGCCGGACAGCTGGCGCACGATCATCGGCTGCAGGCCCAGCCCGCGGCCCTTGGTCAATTCCTTCGCCAGTGCCTGGTCGTACATGTCGCGGTAGCTGTTGTCGCCGCCGAACGGGTCGCCCGGGGTCGCGCTGCGCATGCTCTTGATCAGCATCTGCGCGAATTGGCTTTCCAGACCGCGCGCGGCTTCCTCCACGCGGGCGCGCGGAGTCACCTCGGGGCGTTGCAGGGGGAAGGCAGTGGCGACGGGCAGGCGCATGTCAGGATGGATGCAAAGGGCATGCCACCGAGGTCAGATCACTTCCAGTTCCGCGCGCAGGGCGCCGGCCTGCTTGAGTGCTTCCAGGATCGCCACGATGTCGCCCGGCGCGGCGCCAACCGCGTTGACCGCGCGCACGATCTCCTCCAGCGAGGTGCCGCCGCGGAACATCACCATGTGGCTGCCTTCCACGTCGGCGTTGACGCTGGACCGCGGCGTCACCACCGTTTCGCCGCGGCCGAACGCGCCCGGCTGGCTGACCTGGGTGGCTTCGGTGATGGTGACGGTGAGCGAGCCGTGGGCCACCGCCGCCGGCAGCACGCTGACCTGGCCGCCCATCACCACGGTGCCGGAGCGGGCATTGACGATGACCTTGGCGGCGGCAGTGCCGGGGTCCACGTCCAGCGATTCCAACGCGGCCAGGAAACTCACGCGGTCGCCGGCCGGCGGCGCGATCTCGATGGTCACGCCGTCGAGCGCGCGGGCGCTGGCGGCGCCGAAGCTGCGATTGACCGCCGACACGATCCGCGAGGCGGTGGTGAAGTCGGATTCGTGCAGGTTCAGCACGACTTTGTCGCCGGCGTTGGAGGCGGGCACCGAACGCTCGACGATGGCCCCGGACGGAATCCGCCCACCGTTGGGCGCGTTGACCGAGATCCGCGAGCCGTCGCGCCCGGAGGCACCGAAGCCGCTGACCACCAGGCTGCCCTGGGCGATCGCGTAGACCTCGCCGTCGGCGCCCTTGAGCTGGGTCATCAGCAGGCTGCCGCCGCGCAGCGAGCCGGCGTTGCCGATCGAGGACACGGTGACGTCGATCGGCTGGCCGGGCTTGGCGAATGCCGGCAGTTCGGCGTGCACCGCCACTGCGGCCACGTTCTTGAGCTGCGGGTTGACGTTGGGCGGGATCGACACGCCCAGCTGGTCGAGCATGGTGCGCAGGCTCTGCACGGTGAACGGGGTCTGGCTGGTGCGGTCGCCGCTGCCGTCCAGCCCCACCACCAGGCCGTAGCCGATCAGCGGGTTGCCGCGCACGCCAGCCACCTGCGCCAGATCCTTGACGCGTTCGGCCTGCGCCGGCGGCGCCAGCGCCAGCGTGCACAGCAGCGCAGCCAACGCGGTTGCAATACGTTTCATCATGGCCGGCCTCAGTAGGGGAACAGCGCGGAGTTGAAGAAGCGGCCCAGCCAGCCCATCGCGTTGGACCGGGCGAGGGTGCCGCGGCCGCCGTAGACGATGCGGGCGTCGGCCACGCGGTCGGAGGTCACCCGGTTGTCGGAACCGATATCGGTGCGACGGACGATGCCCTGCACCTGCACCATCTCGTCGCCCTGGTTCAGGCGCAGCTGCTTGTCGCCGCGCACCAGCAGGTTGCCGTTGCCCAGGTCCTGCACCACCCGCACGGTCAGCTGGCCTTCCAGCTTGTTGCTCTGCGCGCTGTTGCCGTTGCCGGCGAAGTCGCGCCCGCCCTCCACCGACGCCGACAGCAGCGACTTGCCGTTCAGCGTGACCTGCTGCCCGGCCAGGGTGGGTGCGGCCATGTCGACGCCGCTCTTCTTGGTGACCGCGGTCTTGGCCTGGGTGGTGGCGGTGGTGCTTTCCACCAGCACGATGGTCAGCAGGTCGCCGATGTCGCTGGCCTTGTTGTCCTGGAACAGGCGCATCGGCTTGCCGCTGCGGCCGGCATAGATCGAGCCGCCGCCGTCGCCCGGACCGGGCGCGGCGCGCACCGGCTGCGGCGCGGCTTCCGCGTACTGCGCGACGGGGGTGTCGAACGGGCGCACGTCGCCCTGCAGCCGGTTCGCGGTGGCGCAGCCCGACAGGGCGAGGACGGCGGCGGCCAAGGTGGCGGCGCGGGCGAGGGGGGCGACGCGGCTCATGGCAGTGCTCACACGTTGTTGTTCAGGAACGCCAGCATCTGGTCGGTGGTGGAGATCGCCTTGGCGTTGGTTTCGTAGGCGCGCTGGGTCTCGATCATCGACACCAGCTCTTCCACCACGTTGACGTTGGAGGCTTCCAGCGCGCCCTGGATCAGCCGGCCGAGGCCGCCGGTGCCGGGGCCGCCGGTCTGCGCCGGACCGCTGGCGCCGGTTTCGGCGAACAGGTTCTCGCCCAGCGCCTGCAGGCCGGCCGGGTTGACGAAGTCGGCCAGGGTCAGCGCGCCGATCTGCACCGGCTGCGCCTGTCCGGCCAGCTGCACGCTGACCGTGCCGTCGGCGCCGATGGTGACGCTCTGCGCACCTTCCGGCAGCTGCAGGCCCGGCTGCACCGGGTAGCCTTCATTGGTCACCACTTCGCCCTGCGCATTGATCTGGAAGCTGCCGTCGCGGGTGTAGGCGGAGCTGCCGTCGGGCATCAGCACTTCGAAGAAGCCGCGGCCGTTGATGGCGGTGTCCAGCGCGTTGCCGGTCTGGTTCAGACTGCCTTGGGCGAACTGCTTGGCGGTGGCCGCCACCCGCACGCCGGTACCGATCTGCAGGCCGGTGGGCAGCTGGGTCTGCTCGGACGTGGCGCCGCCCGGCTGGCGGATGGTCTGGTACAGCAGGTCTTCGAAGCTGGCGCGGTCGCGCTTGAAGCCGGTGGTGTTGGTGTTGGCGAGATTGTTGGAAATCACCGCCATCTTGGTCTGCTGGGCATCGAGGCCGGTCTTGGCGATCCACAGGGACTGGGTCATGGCGTGTGTCCTTTCAATTCAATTCGGGGATGCAAGGCGCTGCGGTCAGCGCATCGACACCAGCGAAGCACTGGCGCGCGCGTTCTCGTCTGCACGCTGCAAGAGCTGTACCTGCATTTCGAACTTGCGCGCCAGTTCGATCATCGACACCAGCGCATCGGCCGGGCGGACATTGCTGTCCTCCAGCGTGCCGGAGGTCAGCGAGGCGCCGGTGGCGGGCTGCGGGGCGATGCCGGCGCGCGGGCGCATCAGGCCATCGTCGCCGCGCTCGAGTTCGGTGGTCCTGGCGGAAATCAGCTGCAGCCGGCCGGCTTCGGCGATGGTGGAAGGTGGCTGGCCGAGCGGGACGGTCGAGATGGTGCCGTCGCTGGCGATGTCCATGCTCTGGCTGGGCGGGATCGCCAGCGGCGCGCCGTCCGCGCCCAGCACCAGCTGGCCGTTGGCGGTGGACAGCAGGCCGTTGGCATTGATGGTGAGGTCGCCGGCGCGGGTGTAGGCCGTGGCCCCGGCGCCGTCCTGTACCGCCAGCCAGCGCTCCTGGTGCAGGGCGATGTCGAGCGGGTTGCCGGTCTGCCGGATCGCGCCCATGCGGGCGTCGATGCCCAGCGTGCGCGCTTCGGTGGCCACCCGCGAGGGATAGCCCGGGCCTTCGATCGGCTTGGCGGCAGTAGCTTCCAGGGTGGCCTGGAAACCCACCCGGTCGGCATTGGCAAGGTTGTTGGCCACGGTGGCCTGGCCGCGCAGCATGGCGCTGGCGCCGGTCATCGCAACGTAAAGGGCTCGATCGGTCATGGCAGCCTCCGGCCGCCCCCGCGCGTGCGGAGGCGGCGGGGTTCATCAGCGGATGTTGATCACCGTCTGGGTGATCTGGTCCTGGGTCTGGATCATCTGCGCGTTGGCCTGGAAGTTGCGCTGCGCGGTGATCATGTTCACCAGTTGCTCGGTCAGGTCCACGTTGGAGGCTTCAAGACCGCCGCCCTGGACCATGCCGAAGTCGGCGGTGCTGGCCTGGCCGCGGCGCGGCTCGCCGGAGTTGTAGGTTTCGGCCCAGACGTTGTCGCCAAGCGACTGCAGCCCCTGCGGATTGACGAAGTTGGTCATCGCCACCTGGCCCAGCGGCTGCACCACGCCGTTGGTGTAGCGCGCCGACACCACGCCTTCCGGCGAGGTCTCCACGCCGGTCAGGCGGCCGGTGGTATGGCCGTCCTGGGTCAGCCCCAGCACGCTGAACTTGTCGCCGTACTGGGTGGAGCGGCCCAGGTCCAGCACCAGGTTCAGCGGCGCCGAGCCGTTGGTGGTGGCGTAGGCGGGCAGGCTGATCTGGCCCGGCGAGGGCGAGGTGAGCGCGCCGGTGTCGGAGTACTGCAGGGTCTGCGGGCCGCCCACCGCGTTGCCGTCGACGAGGGTATGCACCTGCCACTCGTTGGGGTTGGCGGTCTTGACGAAATACAGCGACTGGCTGTGCGCGGCGCCCAGCGAGTCGTACACGGTCACCGCGGTGGTGTGGTTGTAGCTGTTGGGGTCGAGCGGATCGAACGGCGTCACCGTTGGCGCGGTGGCCGCGGCCGGGAGGTTGGTTTCCACGGTGACGTTGCCGGTGGCGGCGGGCGGGGCGTCGCCGGTGGGCAGCTGCAGGTCGCCCATGCGGCCGGTGTCGAAACCGCCGGCGGCGTTGGGCTGGAACACCTGCAGGCGATGCCCGGACGGGTTCACCACGTAGCCCTCGCGGTCGGCGCCGAAGTTGCCGGCGCGCGAATAGACGGTGGCGCCGTTGCTGGACAGGGTGAAGAAGCCCTGGCCGGAGATCGCCATGTCCAGCGCGCGGCCGGTGAAGTCGATGTTGCCCTGGCCGAACTGCTGGGCCACCGCCTGCATGCGCACGCCGGCGCCGGTGGCGACGTTGGACAGGCCGTAGGCGGACACCGCGAACAGGTCGCCGAACTCCGCCCGCGACTGCTTGAAGCCGGTGGTGTTGACGTTGGCGATGTTGTGCGAGGTGATGTTGAGGTCCTGGCTGGCGGCGTTCATGCCGCTGACGGAGATGCGAAAGCTCATGGTGCGCTCCTTGGAAAGGGTTGGACGGCGATCAGCCGATGCGACGGACGGAAGACAGGGGGATGCTGCCGAGGCCGGCGAGGTTCAGGACCAGCCCGGTCGGCTCGATCGAAACGCTGTCGATGCGGGCGGCCATCCGCACGCCCAGCGCTTCGCTGGCATCGCCGCTGCCGCTGCTGGCGCGGAAGGTGTAGGTGCCGGCGGGCAGGGTGTTGCCGTCGCTGTCCTTGCCGTCCCAGGCGAACTGCACCGGGCCGGCGCCGGCGGCTTCGACACTGATCCGGCGCACGACCTGGCCACCGGCACCCACGACTTCCAGCTGCACCGGGCCGGCGTGGGTGGCGACGATCTCGCCGTTGGCGCCCGCGCCCTCGGCCAGGCTCACCTTGTCCACTTCCACCAGCGCGTCGCGGCCGACCAGGTTGGCGGCGCGCAGCGACTGGTCGTTCTCCATCACGCTGGCCATGGCGTTCATCGCCTGCTGCATGTTCTCGATGCCTTGCACGGTGGAGAACTGCGCCAGCTGGCCCAGGAACTCGTTGCCCTTGAGCGGGTTCAGCGGGTCCTGGTTCTTCATCTGCTCGGTCATCAGGCGCAGGAAGTCGGCCTGGCCCATGCTGTCGGTCTTGCCATTGCTGGCGGTGGGGAAGGCGTACTGCGCATAGGCGCTGTCGTTGCCCGTTGCGGGAGTCACGGTACTCATGTTCAGCGGCCCATGTTGAGGGTGGCGACGGCCAATTCCTTGGCGCTGTTGAAGACCTCCACGTTGGCCTGGTAGCTGCGCGAGGCGGAGATCATGTCCACCATCTGCGCCACCGGGTCCACGTCGGGGGCGTAGACATAGCCCTGCGGGTCGGCCAGCGGGTTGCCGGGGTCGTAGCGGCGGATCGGCGCGGCGTCGCTTTCGCGCACCTCCAGCACCTGCACCCCCGCCAGCGCCGGGTCTGCGGCCAGCGGCTCGGCGGAAAACACCGGCTGCTTGGCGCGGTAGGCGCCCTCCGCGGTGCCGGCCACGGTATTGGCATTGGCCAGGTTGCTGGCCACGGTGCTCAGGCGCACCGACTGCGCCTGCATGGCGGAGCCGGCGACGTCGAAAATCGGCAGGTTGCTCATGGCATGCCCCCTTACTGGCCGGTGATGGCGGTGAGCATGGTTCTCACCTTGGATTCGACGAAGGCCATGGAGGCGCGGTACTCCAGCGCGGCCTGGGCGTAGGTGGCCTGCTCGCGCTGGGTGTCCACGGTGTTGCCGTCCATGCTGGGCTGGACGCCGGGGCGCGCGTAGGTGGCCTGGTCCGCGGCTGCCCTCAGGGCATCGACGCCCTCGCCGGTGGCCGGCGACAGTGCCGCCTGCAGGGCGGTGCTGAAGTCCAGGTCGCGGGCCTGGAAGCCGGGGGTATCGGCATTGGCCAGATTGGAAGCGAGCACCTGCAGCCGCTGCTCACGCAGCGCCAGCGCGGTACCGTGGATGCCAAGGAAATCGCTCATGCGCCCCTCCGAGGGGGTTTGTCCGCATGAGCCGATGCAACGCGTGTGCCATCGCCCCGCCAGGGGCGAATGTCCGCGCCGTCAGTTCAGATAAAAATCAATGAAAAACAATGGCTTGAAAATCAATTCCGAGAAACTTCCGCAAGCCTGCTGGTGATCCGGTCGGCCAGCTCCTGCTGCGAGTACTTGGGCACGAAGTCGTCCGCGCCCACCCGATCGACCATCGCATGGTTGAACACGCCCGACAGCGAGGTGTGCAGGAGCACGTACAGGCCGCTCAGCGCCGGGTCGCGACGGATTTCCGACGTCAGCGTGTAGCCGTCCATCGCCGGCATCTCGATATCGGAGATGACCATGCCGTAGCGCTGCACCGGATCCTGCCCGGACGCCACCATCTGCTTGAGGTGATCCAGCGCCTGCTTGCCATCGGACAGCTGGGTGCAGCCCAGGCCCAGCTGGTCCAGCACGTGGCGGATCTGGTTGCGCGCTACCCGCGAGTCGTCGACCACCAGCACCTCGCGGTTGCCGGCATGGGCGATCGGGGCGACCCGGACCTTGCTGGCCGGCGGCGGCAGCGCTTCGGCCAGCACGCTTTCCACGTCCACCAGCTGGATCAGCTCGTCGTGGTAGCGGGTCACGCCGGTCAGGTAGTGCGGGTCGTTGCCCAACTCCGGCGGCGGCTGCACGTCTTCCACCGCGACATTGACGATGCGGTCCACCGCCGACACCAGGAAGCCCTGCACGCTGCGGTTGAACTCGGTCACCACCAGGTAGTTGGCGGGGCCGTCGGCGGGCTGGCCGATGGCGCTGGCCAGGTCCAGCACCGGCACGCTGCGACCACGGATATCGGCGGCGCCGAGGAACCCTGCGGGCAGCTGCGGCATGGTGAACAGCGCCGGGCGCGGCAGGACTTCCTGCACCTTGAAGACATTCACGCCAAAAAGCTGACGCCCGCCGAGGCGGAACAACAGCAGGGCCAACCGGTTGTGGCCAGCCAGGCGGATGCGTTGGTCGATGCGGTCGAGCAGTTGGTTGCGTTGCATGACGCCGTTGTCGGCCCGGAACGCGCCAGCTTGAGTCCGGCATGCTTCTTGCGTCCGGATGCGGGAATACCGTGTTCGCGAGAAAGCCCGATGGATCGTCCCCGCCAGTTCCTCGCCTGCCTGCTGCTGGCCGCCACCGCGGCGGTCGCGGCGCAGGACGTGCAGCCGCTGCAACCGATCCGCGACGCCGCGATCTCGGCGCTGCAGGCGGATGCCTCGGCGCAGGCGATGGTGGCCCCGGGGCTGCGGTTGCCGGCCTGCCGCCAGCCGCTGACAGCCAGCGCCAGCAGCCCCACGGTGGCCGACGTGCGCTGCCCGGACAGCCCCGGCTGGCGGCTGTTCGTGCCGCTGCGGCTGGGCGCCATGGCACAGCCAGCGCGGGCGGCTGAAGAAAACCCGGCGCTGGCCGTCATGGTCAAGCGGGGCGACCCGGTGGTGCTGCGTGCCAGCCTCGGCGGCACGGAGGTGCGGATGGGCGGCAAGGCGCTGGGGCAGGCCCGCGCGGGCGGTATCCTGAACGTCGAGAACGACAGTTCGCACCGGATCATCCGCGGCCGCCTGGCGGCCGACGGGACGGTGGAAGTGGTCAATTGAAAATTATTCCGATATTCCCCTAAAGTCGCACGCTGCCCTGCCGATAGAACTTGCGAGCCACTTGACCGGAGTCACATTCCCATGACCACGAAAATCGAAGGCGGGCTGCCGGCGAAACCCGTGGAGGCCGCGACTGTCAATGATTCCGGCCCGGTGCGTGCCGGCGGGGCGCGGGGTGCGGCGGTCGCCGCAACTCCACCCGTGGACAGCCTGCGCCTGACCGGCCAGGCGGTGGGCCTGAAGGCGATGGCGCGCGACCTGGCCTCGCCCGGCAAGCCCGACATGGCGCGGATCGAGGAGATCCGCAACGCCATCGACTCGGGTACCTACGAGATCCACCCGCAGGAAATCGCCAGCCGCCTGCTGGCGCTGGAACGCGAGCTGCTGGGATGAGTTTGGCCGTGCATCCGCTGGACGCGCTCGAATCGGCCTTGCAGGCCGAGCGTCGCGCCCTGCTGGAGCACGACGTGGACGCGCTGCTGCGCTCCACCCAGGCCAAGCTGGAAGCGCTGGCCGACGCCGAGCGCAGCGCCGGCGCCGAGGACATGGCCCGCGTCTCCGAGCTGCACGAACTCAACCGCGCCAACGCGGTGCTGCTGGCGCGTCGCCGCCGCGAGGTGGCGTGGACGCTGCGGCACCTTGGCCGCAGCGAGGCCAATGGCGTCTACAACGGCGCCGGCTACGCCAGCGCGCAAACCCAGTCCCGGTGGCTGGGCAGCGGATGAACATGGACGCCGCGCCGTCCTCCCTGTGGAGCGACGACGCCATCTGGGCCGCCAGCACGGTGAAATTCGCCGTGCTGTTCCTTGACGGCGACCGGACCGTGCATGCCGCCAACCCGGCGGCGCTGGTGTTGGCCGAGAAATTGGCGCCCGGCAGCGGTCCGGAATCGCTGGTGGCGATGATGTCCGACGAAGACTGGGCCGAATCGCTGCGCCGCGGCCATTGGCAGGGCGCGGTGCGCCCGCAGTCGGCATCGCCACTGTCGCTGGAGATCCATTGCGGCCATGCCCCGAACAGCGCGCACTGCTTCATGGTGGTGCTGGACATCAGCGAACGCGGCGAGCGGCAGCGGCAATACGAAGAATTGCAGCGCACGGTCGATCGCCTGGCCAGCACCCAGGAACAGCTGCTGCAGTCGGAGAAGATGGCCTCGATCGGCCAGCTCGCGGCCGGCGTGGCCCACGAGATCAACAACCCGATCGGCTACGTCGGCTCCAACCTCGGCACCCTGCAGGACTATTCCACCGCGCTGCTGGCGCTGGTGCAGAAATACCACGAGGCGATGTTCTCGGAAGACCCGGGCGCGCGCCGCGACGAACTGTTGCAGGCGCGCCAGCGGCTGGACATCGACTACATCGTCGGGGACTTGCCCAACCTGCTGAAGGAATCGCGCGAAGGCATCGAGCGCGTGACCAAGATCGTGCAGGACCTGAAGGATTTCTCGCGGGTGGGCCGCGACCAGAAGATGCAGCCGGCCGACCTGCTGCAGGGCTTGGATTCCACCCTCAACATCGTCTGGAACGACCTCAAGTACAAGATCCGGCTGGAAAAACACTACGGCAGCCTGCCGCCGGTGGAATGCCTGGCCTCGGAAATCAACCAGGTGTTCCTGAACCTGCTGCTCAATGCCGGCCAGGCCATCGAACAGCGCGGCACCATCGAGCTGGCCAGCGGCTGCGACGACCAGGAAGCGTGGATCAGCATCACCGACAGCGGCTGCGGCATCCCGCCGGAGGCGTTGCCGCACCTGTTCGATCCGTTCTTCACCACCAAGCCGATCGGTCGCGGCACCGGGCTGGGGCTGGCGATTTCCTACGGCATCATCGCCAAGCACCATGGCCGCATCGACGTGTCCAGCCGGGTGGGGCAGGGCAGTACCTTCCGGGTGGTCCTGCCGATCCGCCAGCCGCGCGCCGAGCCGCCGGCGCCAACAGTCTGAGTCCAGCGCCCCGCGCTATTCGCGGTGGCCGCCGTTGCCGCGCTGTTCCACCAGCCGGAACGCCGCGCGCACGTGTTCGCGCAGGTCGGCATCGTCCCAGGGCTTGATCAGGAAACGGTAGGCCGCATCCTGGTTGATCGCCTGGCTGATCGTTTCCAGGTCGGTATAGCCGGACAGCGCCAACCGCACGGTATCCGGGTAGAGGTCGCGCACGCGGGCCAGGAATTCGGTGCCGCTCATGTCCGGCATGCGCTGGTCGGACAGCACCACCTGCACGTCGTTGCGTGCCAGCAGGTCGAAGGCCTCGCTGACGCTGTTCGCCGCCAGCAGGCGATAGCCGTCGCGACGCAGCAGCCGCACCAGCGAGCGCAGCACGTTCTCCTCGTCGTCCAGCAGCAGCAGGGTGCGGGTGGGCTGCATCGACACGCTGTCCTGGAACACATGCGGCAGCAGGAAGCGCTGGCGCAGCAGTTCGTCGATGTCGGTGCCGGGCAGCGGCGGGCTGAACAGATAGCCCTGGAAGAAGTCGCAGTGATTGCGCCGCAGGAAGCCCAGCTCGGCGTCGGTTTCCACCCCCTTTGCCACCAGCGTCATGCCCAGCTGGTGGCCCATCGCGATGATGCCGCGCACCAGCGCCGCGCTGCGTGGGTTGGTGGTGATGTTGCGCAGGAAGCTGCGGTCGATCTTGAGCCGGTCCAGCGGGAACTGCGCCAGCGTGGACAGGCTCAGCCCGCGCATGCCGAAGTCGCCGAGGGTGAGCACCGCGCCCATCGCGCGCAGCCCGGCCAGATTGGCCGCCACGTGCGGCGCATCCAGCGTCAGCACCGATTCGGAGACTTCGAATTCGATCGCCGCGCCGGCCACGTCGTAGCGGTGCAGCAGCTCGCCGATCAGGTCCAGGCATTCGCCGCGGCTGAGCAGCGCGCCTTCCAGCGGCACCGAGGCATTGAGATAGTCGATGCCCATGCCGCGCCAGCGCTGCACCTGCCCGATCGCGGTTTCGATCGTCCACAGGCCCACCGCGCCGGCCAGGCCCGCGCGCTCCACCGCCGGCAGGATGCGGTTGGCGCGCAGCACGCCTTCCTGGGTGTTGTGCCAGCGCAGCAGCGAACTGCAGGCAACGATGCTGCCGTCCTGCGCGCTGACCACCGGCTGGTAGTACAGCCGGAATTCGCTCTGCGCGATGGCGTCCACGAAGCGGTGGCCCGAGTGTTCGCGGCCGGGATCGTTGGCCGGATCCAGCGGCACATCGGGCACGTAGATCGCCTGGCCGCCGGGACCGCTGCGCTTGGCGCGGCGCAGGGTCTGCTCGGCCGCAACCAGCAGCGCGGCGGCGTCATGGGCGTGGTCGGGATAGACGGCGATGCCGATCGACAGGGTCACGTCGAGCACGAATGGCGGCACCTGCACCGGCGCGTCGAACGCCTCGCGCAGCCGTTCGGCCAGCGTCTCGCCGTCGCTGTCGCCGTCGCGATAGGCGATCGCGGCGACGAACTCCTCGCTGCCCAGCCGCCACAGCCAGGCTTCGCCGGGGACCGCCTGCACCAGCCGGCGGGCGGCCACGCGCAGCGCCTGCTCGACGATGTTTTCGCCAAGGGTGGCGTTGATGGTGCCGATGCCATCGACGTCGATATGGAGCAGGGCGAGCCTGCGGGTGATGCCGTCCACCGAGGCGAGCACCGAATTCAGGCTGGGGCCGCTGGCGCCCAGGCGATAGATTTCGGCCTGCGGCGACTTGCCACCCATCGTTCCGTCCGCCGGCAGCAGACTGCTCACAGCCACAGTGCCTCGAGGTTGCCCAGTCCCCATTGTTCCGGGCTTTCCGGCGAGACGATGCTGTCGCGGCAATCCGGTGCCGCCAGATCGAGCGTCTGCGGCAGGATCTTCTCGCGCGAACGGATCGAGTAGAACGCGCTCACGATGGGCCTTAGCAGCGAATCGACGCCCGGTTCCAGGATCACTGCCAGCCGCTCGGAAGACAGCCTGACCAGCGAGCCGACCGGATAGATGCCCACCGATTTGACGAACGCGTTGAATACGCGGGTGTCGAAATGCCCGTCCCAGCGCGCCATCTCGCGCATCGCCATCGCCGGGTCCCACGGCCGCTTGTACGGGCGCACCGACGTCACTGCGTCATAGACATCGCATACCGCACCCATCCGCGCCAGCAGCGAGATCTCGTCTTCGCGCAGGCCGTGCGGATAGCCGCGCCCGTCCATGCGTTCGTGGTGATGCAGGACGATGTCGACCACGTCGGGTTCGCAGCCGCCTTCCTGCAACGCCTGCGCGCCCGCGCCGGAGTGCCGCTTCATGATTGCGAACTCCTCGTCGGTCAGGCGCCCCGGCTTGTTGAGGATCTCCAGCGGCATGAACGCCTTGCCGAGGTCGTGCATCAGCCCGCCGATCCCGGCGATGCGCACCAGCCGTTCGTCCAGCTTCAACTGGCGGGCCAGCGCCAGCATCAGTGCGGACACCGCCACCGAGTGCAGGTAGCTGTAGTCGTCATGGGTCTTCAGCCGCGCCACGCTGATCAGCGCGGCCGGGTTGCGATACACCGAGGACGCGATCTCATCCACCAGCGGCAGCACGGACTCCTGGCTGACGGTCTTGCCCAACCGCAGCTCGGCGAACATTTCCGCCACCTGCGCCTTGCCGGCCAGGCAGATGTTGCGCGCCCGCGCCAGCTCGGCTTCCATCGAAACATCCGCAAGCGGAGTCCGCGGGCGGGTGGTGAAGGCGGGCGCCTGCGCGTCGGCACCGGGGAGCGTCGCTCGGGCCGGATCTTCGTCCGTGGTATGGGCGCACGGGGCTTCGCCGATGCCTTCCGCGTCCTGCAGCGCATCGCCCCGGGATTCGTCCACCCACACGCTCTCGATGCCGGCCTCGACGATGCGCCGGACATCCTCCGGGTTCACCAGCAGGAAACTGTTGCGCAGGAACGGATGACTGAGCCAGGAGCCCCCGATCTTGTGCAGATACATGCCGGTGCGCAGGCTCGCCGCCGGGATGCGTCGGATGGATGACATCGTGGCGTTTCTCGCCCTGAGCTTTTCAGTGAACCAGTCTATAGCGGGTGAGAAAGCGACGGAACGTGTCGACATGTAACTGGGGTGACGTTTCTTCCAGACCATCGCCGTCGTTGAAATTAAACTTCAGGATAGAACCCCTGTCACCAACGCATGACGTGGTAGATCGATGGTGAATACACAGCCCGTGCCGGGTATGTCGCGCACACTGAGGATGCCGTGGTTCGCTTCGACGCTGCGTCGTGAAATGGACAGGCCCAACCCTAGTCCGCTGGTGTCGGCGCCCATCTGAGTGAAGGAGTTGAACATGCGCTCCGCGGCGCCGGGCGGCAGGCCGCCGCAATGGTCCTCGACGTCAATCAGGATCCGGTCGGCCGAGGAATAGGCATTGAGGGTGACCTCGCTATGCGCGTGGGAGAACTTGAACGCGTTTTGCAACAGGTTTCCCGTTGCCGACAGCAGCAAGTCGCGGTCCGCATCAACCGCCAGTAACGGATCGACGTGCGATACCGTCAGCACGCACCCCTTGACCTTCGCCTCCAGCGTCGCCGACAGCTTGATCTCGGCGATGAAGTCGGCCAGCGAGAACAGCCGATGCTGTACCTCCATGTCAGCGGTGGCGCGGACGTCGGCCAAGGAGCGACCAATGAGGTTGGCAAGGCCGATCAGGGCGCGGTCAAGCACGCCACCGGTGGCACCGGTCAGGCCGACATTGCCTTCCTTGATGATCGATAGTGCAAGTGTTGCGGTGCACAGCAGGTTGCGCAACTCATGGGCGAAGAATCCCAATCGCTCGTTCAATGCGTCGGCCTGCAGGCCCGCCATGACGAAGTCATGCTGATAGCCGAACTCGGTCACCGCCGTGGCGATGGCGTTGTCCAGGCACCTGTTGAGCGTCCTGAACTCATCGACGCCGATGGCCGCACCTCGCTCGAACGCCAAGTCGGTGATGGCCTGGCAGAGGTCGCCATAGTCGTGGACGACTTCCTCGACCGTGAAGCCATGCTGCAGCAGCTCCTTGCCGTGCAAGGCCGCCGATTCGCCGATCTCCGACAATGCCGGCTTGCCGCCGCCCGCACGCCCGGAGACCTTACGGCTGCGGGACGTGTCCACGAAGCGTTCGACCGCCAACGTTTTGATGAGCTGGTCCAAGAAGACGGTGACGCCGTGTTGCAACTCTTCCTCGAGCATACCCGGCGATGCGCGCTGGGCCACCTTCGTCCTGCATCTGGCGATCAGCTCGGCCCGATTCGCGATGAGGAAGTCATGCATCATCTCGGCACCATACGTCAATTGGGTAAGGGTGGCTGGATGTCTACGAAAGACTGGTCGGTCCAGCTGGAAATGTCACATCCTTACCGAGCCCGGTGATTGACGCGGAGCATTCGCCCTGAACCTAACTGACTGATATCAAAAGAGAAGCGCGAACTAGCTGGGCGTTTCGTCGGAGATTTTCTTGCCAACAACACGCCCGGAACTCACAGAACTACCAGCAACCGCCCATAATTTCCTCGAACTGCCGACGATCTGCCCGCTATTTCTTCTGTCGTACTTTGCCAGCTCGGCGCGCCAGTCGGTTCCGGGTCCGCAGCTGCGTTGCCGACGGCTTGGATCCAGTCTTGTGCTTTGGCGCGGGTGAGATGGACGTCGGGATATCGACTGTACGCCTGAAAGGGGGTGGACGTGTTGGCGTCCAGCATACCCTGACCGAACGAATCACCTCGTTCCCGATTACGATCTCTGCGGTGGGCAAGACCCAGCGTTGTCGTGCAGGCGCCTTCCCGCCGGTCATCATAGACCTGAGTACATTCTCCAAACCTTGGGAATACGCCCGGGCAAGGATGGCTTCCAGCGCTCTAGTCACGTGGCGTCGCCCCGGGACCCCATCCAACGCATGGGATCGGGCAGCCTGAAGGGATCGGCTACAACCATCGTCGCGCACATCCAGACCTGAGATCACCCTGTCCAGCAACTCGCCGCAGAAACTGGCTGCCGTTGGGTCGACAGCAGAGAGGTTGAGCCAAGTGTTCTGGTCGCTGGACAACCCATGCGGAGCGATCAGGTATTCGGGGCGGTTGACGAGGTTCTGTTGGAGGGTCTGTCCTTCCTCCAGACCATTCAAGGTGGCGAGCTCGTGTGGGGTGGGAGTATCGGCAGGAAACGCTGCCACGGCATCTAGGGTTGCCTGAGCGAGCTTGGCGTGCATTGAGGCGGGGAGCGGCACGAACGTCAGTGGACGCTCGCCCCCCAGAAGGCTCCAGCTCCAGAACTCGCCTTCGGGTGGTTCCTGCCCAGCATCGGAAAACTCTTCCAGCTCGGCCGTGGGCTTGGCGGTTGTGAGCATGCCCTCGAGTTCAAGCGATTGGCGGGCCAGTGCAGCGTATCCAGGCATCCAGTCGGTATGCGGCGCGGGGACTACGAGCAGGCGGGACTTCCGCTCTTCGGCGGCCCAGTGCAGAAATCGGCTGGCCCATGCGTCGACTTCCGCCGCCGGGAAATGCCACATGTTGATCGAAGCCGTCCTGACCTCGAATGCGTCGTACCCGCACTCGCACCGACCAAGACGAAGATCCGGGTGAAAGCGTGCCCAGCAGGTTCGACCACACTGAGGACAGCCTGCGTGCAGCTTGGCGGCATGCCATGGACAGCGATCGATGAAAGGCAACTGGAAAAGCGCACAGTGGTAGCCATGGGCCGCGCAGAGAGGGCAATCGCGCAGTGGGAGGTTGTGGCGTTCTAATACACGCCCCGTGCGTAACGGGCTCCACACTTCTGGTGACCAATAGTCACCGACGCGCGTCGCTCGCAACCCAAGTGCGTGAAGCAGCCCCGATTTGGGGGCGCCAGGCCTTTGGGTCGCGGTCAGTGCGTCGGATGTCACTCGGTTGCGAATCCCTAGTGCCGTCAGCTCACCGCCCATCAGCCGGCCCAATTGCGTCATCCTCCGAAGCAGCCCGTAGCCGGAAATATAGGGATAGGGTTCGAGATCAGCGCCAAGGAGAGCCGGCAATGCCGGCCCTCCTTGAATGACGTCACGCCAGGCCATTACGCGGCCTCGTCATGGCCCATGTCGGGCATGCGCATCTTGGCCCGGACGAACTCCAGGCGGAGATAGCCGCTGGCCAGGAGGACGTGCCTTACCTGCTCAGGCGTGAAACCGTTGAAGTCCGATTTCTCGTGGGCAATGTCGGCGAGGAGCGAGTGCACGACCAAGGTAAACGTTGCCATCGGCCACGCGTCAGTTTCGGGCAGCTTGTACTCCGTGCGCAGCGATCGGACGCCCTCGAAGATCACCGGCGCATCCTTCGACAGGCACCAGCCGCGGTCGAACGCGTTCTTGGCGAAGTAGCGCGAGAACGGCATGTCCGGCGTCGGCCAGGCGACCGAACGGTCGTAACGCCCCAAGGCATGGGTGATTTCCGCAATCCCCATCAGCGGCCGGAACGGGGCAGTGTCCATGAACCAGCGGCGCACGGTATGGGACGGGCGTTCCAGCCAGTCGTCGCCGACATCGACACCCTCGGCATCACTCTGGCGAACCAGGACGAGGAACAGACTGAGGTTCTCGTCGAGCACCAAACCATCCAGATCCTCGAGGTACTGGTACTCGGCCTCGGTGATGCGCTGGGCGTTGTCGATGAAGAGCACCATGCGGCGTTGCCGCGCTTGGCCACAACGGGTGCGAATGAAATTCACCAGGCGTTCGAGGCCCAGGCCGGGATCCATGCGGATGGCGTTGACGAGCTTCAGGCGCCGGTTCATAGCGGTCCAGAACGCACGGTCTGAGCGACGAATGCCGCTGGGCATCACCATGCGCGCCGCGACGCCGATCTGCTGTTTCGTCTTGTTGTTCACCAGCCAGCGCGACGCATTGCCGGTCAGGTACTGCTGCGCAGTCGTCTTGCCGAGCCCGCCACCGCCGTACACCGAGCAACCGTGATGACCTTGACTGATATTGGAGAGGATGAAATTGGCGAGGTATTCGGTCGGCTTAGTATAGATCTGGTAGCTGTTGGGGATGAAAATGGGATGTTCGTTGTTGTCCATGAGTTCTCCTGGGCGCTTGCGCACCATGCGGGAAGGTGGAAAACCGGAGCTTCAGAAGTCGTTTTCGTCGTCGAGGCTGATCCAGCCACCCGGAGGGATCTTCATGGGGGCATTGATCGTCGGCGGACGTGAGCTAGGTGGCGTGCCGTTGTGGACCTGCTCCATGCGAGCAAGTTGATCCACTGCCTGCTGGGAGGTTGGCGCCTGTGCACGCAGGAATGCGACGTATGCTGCGATTGCGCAATCCGCGCCGGTGATGGAGAAGCCTGCCCTCAACTTCGACCACTGCATGACCATGGCCCGTGTGGTCTCATCGTGCGCTGTGCGGTTCCAGGGCGCGGCCGCCCGGACGGCGCACAGGGGCGTGGTGGCGGTGCGCATCAGCACGAACGATCGAAGGTCGTGGCGACGGACGCGGGCTAGCACCTTTTTACCGACCAGTTCCCACTTATGGTCCAAATCCGGACTGCGATAGCGCACGTACATGTAATTGACGTGTGGCATGACGCCTTCGTTGCGATTGCCGTGAACCGTTAGCGGCACCAGCACGCTCCCCATGTCGCTGGCATCTTCCTCGGCCGTGTCAGGCATGAAAGCGAAGGCCTTCGGCCCTTGCATCTGCAGGAACTGCAGCGGACTCAGGTCGCCCAGCGCGGGGTGGGGCGTTGCGTTGTAGTTCGCGATGATGACGTCCAGCAATTCTTCGAACGCATGCAACTGGATCGGATAGTCGTTCGGCGCGAAATTGCTGATACGGATCTTGTTCTCGCCCAGGCGCTTGGCGGGCTCGAAACCTCCCGGCACATCGCGGAGTGCGCCGCGCTCCAGGCGCGAGAAGAACTGCTCAACGATCGGGCGGGAACGTGGCTCGTGTGCACGCCCATAAAACAACATGCCGCCGCGGGCGCGGCAGAACGCCTGCTCAAAGTCCAAGGCCGAATGCGCCTTCGCGTTGTCCAGGGCCAGCAAGCGCGAACGCCATGACGAGTGTGCGCCCAGTGAGCCTGAGGGGAGGCCGGCGCCCGGTGCGTACTCCAAGCCAGGGATCGTCAGTTCCCGGCGTTTCCACGGCTGCAGGGAATTCGTGATGCAGGAGCCGAGATCGAGGTTGTTGTACGCCCTGCCGACGCGCAGGACCCAACCGACAATGACGCGGGATTCAACCTCGATCTCCACCAGCAGCCACATCGAAGTGATCTGGCGCTTGACCGAACCGCCATTGGGCAATGCCACGCCGAGGACGGCCTCGATATCGATGCGATGTCCGTCGATTTCCGTACGGGCGAACGGGCTTCCCCGGAAAATTCCCGACAAGGTGGAGGGCGGGGCATCGGCGGTGTCGAGATTGCCGACATCGGAGTGATCGATGCGGCGCTGGCGGATAAAGCGGAGCAGGGCACGACGCCCCTGATCCGCTTGATTCAGGGGATAGAAATCCCGCAAGTCCAAGCGTTTGAGCTCGGCCACGATCTTCGCGTGCAACCGATCGAAGGCCTTCGGCGGTCGCCCGGGTGGCAAGGGCTGCCCGAATTCGTCGATCCAGATCGCAATTTCGGGGCGCGCCGAGAGGAGCTGACTCATCGCATGCGGACCGGCCAGCCGCGGCATTTCCGCATCGCCTTCCTGTTCGCCGCGCTGATAGGTGCCCCATGGCACGCACACCCTGAACCCGTACGGTTGCCCGTCGTGCGCCAGTTGCGGGGCGCGTTTCACCATGGCGCGCAGGCGTTTATGGCACAACCCGTGCGCGTCAGCCGCACGGGTAATGCCCATGTCACCTGTGAGGACCGCCGTCAAGGCAGCGCACGCTTCCTTGAAGCGCGACCGGATCGATTCGGTGAGATCCGATTCCTTCGGTTTGTACCAGGCAGCAAGCTCCTCACTGGGGTAGCACGTGTAGAGGCTACGCACGGGCTATCTCCAAGACGGCGTCGGCAGCGCCCGGCAAATAGTCCACCAACCGCAACTCGCCGTGATGGATCATGCCGGCCACGACTGCACGCACGCTTGCAGGCGTGAAATCGAGTGTCTTGATGAGGCTCGACAGCGAGACACGTTCGCTGTTGGCGAGGCGAGCTCGGACCTGGTTCCGAATAAGCGAGCGCGTCGCCAGCCGGCCGTATTCCCACACCAACGGCAACAGTTCGAAGCCCGTCGCAAGCCAAGCCCGTGCGGAAAGCAATTCCAGCTCAGTGACATAGTGCAGCCGGATGCCATTGCGCTGGGCGGCGTCGTCGAGTCCGTTTCGATCCCGAATGGAGACGGTGCCCGTCGTGCTGCCAACGGCGCCTGCTTCGGGAACCACCAAGTAGAAGCGCTCCTCGCCCGACGTGTCGCGTGTCCAGAACGACACATCAATCTGTTGTTTGGCGGTGAATTGGATGCGCCGCGGACGCTCGACGTATTTCTGGATGGTGGGATCGAATTCGAGCTTGAGTGCCACTGCGGCGTTGACCGCGTCGGCGATCGTGACGACTCGCTGGTTGCGTGGCGAAAAGAAGACGAATACTTCGCGACGATTACGTTCGCCACGGGTCAGCTTGCGAGGGGTGTAGGACAGGTTCGGATCAATGGCATGCGATGCCACGGACGAAGCGCCCGCGGTCGCGGTGGTTCCAGCAGTCATGACAGCTCCTTCGCGCGCCGCTAAGGCGCACGGCAAGGGACCGGGGATTTCCCGGTCGAGTGGCAGTGAGAAAAGGCACAGCTCGCGCTCGCGAACGGCGCCTCGGCGCTCAGTGCACGGGTTCGGGCTCGAACCGGTAGCTCAGAACCATGCGGACAACGGACTGATGTACAGGTGGCAGCGGTATGCCGGTCCGCCCGGTACCTTCAAGTGGGTCTGGTAGTGGACGGGACGGAGCCGCTCGTTGTGCCTGTCGACGGCCTCGTCAAGGGCGGAGGTCACGGCGACCAACGGCATGCTGTTGGCCTCTTTGCGGTTGTTTTTCATCTGGGGATGTCCTTTATTAGGCTGCCAGAGGTAGCAGTTGACATTGCCCAGGAAAAGAACGATGCTGCGGGTGAGCGCCCTATGGCATCGCGGGACCCTGGCAGGGGTCCCGTTTCTTTTTCCGGGATTGGAAAGTTCGGCAATTAGTGAGTCGGACGTTGGTCGGCGCGTAGTTCCTCCTGGTTAGTTTCTTTAGTTTCTGTTGTTCCAGTTCGTAGCATCAGATTCGGTGTGCACGCCCATCGGCGGTGCTCGCTCCGAGGTCATGGCATCGGTTAGAGAGTGGGGAGTTGTTTTGCCCTAGAGCCAGACACCAAATCGCTCACGGTTCACCCGACTCCCGGCCGAGTGTGGCCAACCACAGCGCCACGTCCCTCGTCCGCGCGAACCTTCCGCGCCTTCCGGGTAGCAAAAAGGTCTCCACCGGCAGGTTCCCAGCCTGCAGAGCCCGCTGAAACGACCTCGCGCTGCGGAAGCCCAGGCAGTGTTGAAGAGACGTTCCCCCGACCAATTCCCCGTGGATGTCGACCATGGACCTGGCCACGTCGGGCGGTTGTGTGAGATGCGTCCGACTTCGCATGGCTTGTGGCGCCTAGTGACACGTGGTGGCCGATAGTGGCAGGCTAACTGGAGTGTCACTGATATGTCATTTCGGCTCATATGACACTCCAAGACCATAGTGATCAGGATTCAGCTGAGAAGCAGGTGCGCGCAAACCGGGCCGACGACATCGCCGTCCGCGTGCGATCTCGCCTTTGGGCCTGCGTGGTCTACGAATTGATGGCTGGGGCACGGTCCTGGGATGACCTCGATGCCTACTGGCTGCCGGAGATCGACCGCCACTTCCCGACCGAAGACCTGACCACAGACAGCCGCGGCCGGCGACGGCTCTTCCATCGCATCTACTATTCAGGGAGCAACCCGGGGGTCATTCGTGGCCTCAATGGACAACGTCTCATCGACGTTGTTCACGCCGATGCGGTTTTCCAGCTCGCGAAAGAACTCTATGAGTCGCCTTTCTGGACGCTCGCCGGAAAGCAGGAGATCCCCGGCGCCCTCGTGCGCCCGCTTCAGTTGGCCTTGATGGAGCGCCTAGGGTTGCTTCGATTGACTCCCACCGAACGCATCCTGGCTCGACGGGCTGGCCTCCCGAAAGCGATTCATGAGCACAGGAATCTCGGGCATACAAAACGAGCAGCGCTGGACGTGGCGCAGATCGGATCACTCGACGCCATCGCGCTGCTTTCGTGTGCGTTCTGTCTGGCCAAGGACGCTCTTTCGTTCAGGGAGGCGGATGTTTACCTTGATGCGATCCGCCGCGCCATTGGTGCTTTTGTCCGAAGATGGCGGATGGGGGAGGAAGCCCGCACGAGCCTTGTGGCGCTAGTTGAACGGCGAATAGTTAGGCGGACTGACGAGCCCATCAAACCGCAGCACTTCGGATTTTGGGTGCGAAAACGCGCCAAAGACTACGATCCGGAATGGGGCAAAGATGGCTTCATGTCCACCGACAGGCTCCGATACCCAGCCCAGCCAGAGTCGCCCATCGTTCGCGTCGACAATTCACTCTCCAGCTTCCTCGCGGCGTTTGAAGACCACTACAGTGTGTTGCGGACTGAACTCCTGGATGCGCTGCGAGCCTCGACAGCCAAGCACCAAGAGACCGACGACATAGCGTCATCGCCTATGGGGAACCTGACCGGGGTGGAACAGATCCGAGCTCGGATGATTGATAAGTTCATGCTTGATCTTCTCAATTCGCACGACGAAAACGCAGTAGACATGCTGACTCACATTCGGCAATTCCGCGTTGGTGGTGGGCTACCTCGAATGATCGGCGACCTCCTCGACTCTCCTCGGAGACTTAAGCGAGAGCGCTAACTGCCTAGTCGGGTGTTCGATCTGATGCGCTGTTTCTGCTCCCAGGATCGCCACGGGGCCAAGATTGACCTCTTGGAGCAATGGGCACAGACCACTGATCGCCTTTACGGGCTCGCTTCTGGCCGAAGGTGCACCCGGCAAGGAATCAGATCGGATCACGCACTCTGTCATCACGGAGCGCGCCGTGAAGGGGGCAGCGGGAGTAACAGCTCGCACAACAATGCGTCACCATCAGCGCCGCCCCACGGGCGGCGCTGCCATTTTGCAGGTTGCTAAACGCATTCCAGACGTGCACCCTGACTTCCCTTCGCAACCGTGCAGTGGCAGCCGTTCTATGACCGAGCAAGGGCTGTTGGGCCCCGGCCTCCGGACGTTTTTCCGCATAGCCGAAAAGTGGCAAATATCCCACGCCCAACAGTGCTTACTGTTGGGCTGCCAAGATCAACAGGCTCTAGATTCATTGCTAGACGGCGACTTTGCAGAGATGCCTCGTGATGTACTCGTCCGCATCAGCTACTTTCTTGGAATCTATAAGGCCCTGCACACCATCTTCCCCAATGAACACCAGGCTGACAGTTGGATGATCCGCCCAAACAGTGCGCCGCTATTTGCCGGGCGATCCGCGATCAACTTTGTAGCGGAAGAGGGCGTCGATGGATTGGCCGCTTTGCGAAAATATCTGGATGAGCAACTAGGTTAGTCGCGCAGGGCGGCTTGGTGAGCCATCGGAGACATTGGTGTGTAGATGAGGGTCGGCAGGGATTCGTGTAAAAACGGGCCGAAAGTGAGCTAACTGCCTGTCGCAGCTGGCTTTCTTGGCCGCTCCAGAAAATCGAGGGTTGGGCAGCACTCTCCCGCCGGCACTTGGGCGCACCGCGCTATTTTCTGTTCGAGATCCCTCTCCAGCTGTCGCAGCTCGCGGATTCGTAGACGGACATCGACGAGCTTTCGCTCGGTCAGCTGACGGGTCTGCTCGCAAGAACGTTCGCCTGTGATCTCTAGCAGGCCAGCGATCTCGTCGAGGCTGAATCCCATCATCTGAGCGCGCCGGATGAACTGAAGCCGATTGACATCGTTTTCGTCGTAACGACGCACGCCTCCTATGGGTCGCTCGGGTTGACGCAGCAGCCTACGTCGCTGGTAGTAGCGCACGGTTTCGACGTGCACATCGGCCGCCGCCGCCAGCCGGCTGATCGTAAACGTGTTCGGACGCACGGCTTGACTCCGTACTTAGGTACAGAGGCTAGTATGCTCTGATGCAAACAACCCCGGCCAAATCGTCTGTTCCAGCCATCGTTGGCGCGAGCATCGCCGCCATTGGCGCATCGGTCTGCTGCGTCGTGCCGCTGGTGCTGGTCCTGCTGGGCATCAGTGGCGCCTGGATCGGCACCCTGACAGCTCTCGATCCCTTGAGGCCCTGGTTCAGCGCCGCCGCCGTACTGTCCTTGGCCGTGGCGTTTTGGATGCTGTATCGACCGGCGGCACGGTGCGGTGTGGATGGCAGTTGCATCGCCCCGGACGCTCTGCGACGCAGGCGACGTTGGCTCTGGTTGGCGACAGCCCTCATCGTCCTGTTGCTGCTGTTTCCCTATTACATCGTCTGGATTCTGTAGGAGGCGCGATGCACAAGTGGATACTGGCCCTGGTGGCTGCTCTGTCGGTCGGTGCCGCTCTTGCGACGCCCGCAACCGTAGTGATGCTCGATGCTGAGAACATGACCTGTCCCGCCTGCGGCATCACCATCAGGAAGGCGCTGGAGAAGGTGCCGGGCGTGGCCGATGTGAAGGTGGACACCCGGGCTGAAACAGTCACGGTGACGTTCGAATCGAGCCAGACGGATGCAGCCGGAATCGCGCGTGCAGTCACGGAAGCAGGCTTCCCGGCCAAGGTGCGGACTGGCGGTGAGTGACGTCAAGCTGGAAAGCATCTTGACCTGCCCGGAGTGCGGCCATCGGGCGACCGAGACAATGCCCATCACAGTGTGTCAATTCTTCTATGAGTGCACGGGCTGTGGAGCGGTTTTGCGTCCGCATCAAGGCGACTGCTGTGTGTTCTGCTCGTTCGGAACAGTGCCATGTCCACCGATCCAACAGAACAATCCCTGTTGTGGTTGAACCGCGGACTCCGATAATAGTTGGACAGACAGGCTGCGAGATCGACTGTGCCACCCTGGAAAGCGCGCCGCTCAACCAGCGGTGTGCATGCGAAGTGGTCGACATCCTCCGTCTGCACGAGTCGATCCGGGGTGCCTTTCCGGAGTTCACGACTGATCCCGCCGTACACGCGCACTTATTTTCACCCTATGCCTTGTTCGTTGATCGGCCCGCGTTGGAGGCCATGGGACGAGTCGCGGCGGCGGTCTTCGACGTCGCAGGAAACCCGGGATATAGCCAACGGGTCCTGCAATGGGCCCCTGACATTGCAACCCATGATCCGGGTTCAGCGGGGGGCGTCCTGGGTCTGGACTTTCACCTGACGGTCGATGGGCCGCGGCTGATCGAGGTCAACACCAATCCAGGCGGTCTGCTCCTCAATGCCTTGTTGCTCGATGCCGTGCGGTCTTGCGCGCCGCCAGCATGGGCCACCTGGACCAACGCGGCCCAAGCGCGTGATGCGGCCGTCACGGCCTGGATGGAGGATGCTCGGCAGCAATCCGGGCGCACGCCGTCGCGCCTGGCCATCGTGGACAGCACTCCGCGAGCGCAGTTCCTTTACCCCGAGTTTGAGCTGTACGCGAACGCGTTTCGGGACCATGGCGTGGACTGCGTGATCAGCGCTCCCGAGGATTTGTCGTTTGGTTCGGACGGGCTTGAGGATGCCCACGGTCGAATCGACACTGTCTACAACCGGTTGACCGATTTCGCGCTCGAGGATGCCTCGCATGCAGACATTCGTGAGGCTTACCTGGCAGGGGACGTCGCGCTGATGCCGCATCCCCGAGCACACGCGCTGTTTGCCGACAAGCGCAACCTTGCGGTGCTCGGGGACCCGGCTCTGCTCGGCGGGTTCGGGGTCGATGCGGGTTCGACGGCACTGCTGGGCCAGGTGATCCCGCCCACGGTCGAACTCGTGCCCGCGAACCGGGATGCGTTGTGGGCAGTGCGCAACGGATATTTCTTCAAGCCTGCAGCAGGGTTTGGCAGCCGTGGGAGTTATCGGGGCGACAAGTTGACCCGGCGGACTTGGGCGTCTATGGCGTCGGCGACCTACATCGCACAGGCCTTCGCACCACCGAGCATGCGGATCGTGCATGGGGGCCAGTCCCTCAAGGCGGATGTGCGCTGCTTCGCGTCCGAGGCGGGTGTCCTGTTGTTCGCGGCCAGGCTGTACCAGGGCCAGACCACGAACATGCGCACCCCCGGTGGTGGATTCGCAGCGGTGCTCACGTCGTCACGGATCGAGGAGTGATTCCCCACCGGAGCCGACCCTTGGGGCGTGTCGTGGCTACAGCCAGGCGAGTGCCGATTCAGCCAGTTCGCGCTCCTCATCGATCGCGACGTTCCATATGCTCGGCCCGCCCCCGCGGTCGATCCGCGTGGCTCCAGCATCGTTGACGTCAGGTGCCAGCGCCAGGCCGAGCCAGGCCAGTCGCGCGACGATGCGAGCCCGCAAAACCGGCGCGCGATGGCCGATGCCGCCGGAAAAGACGACATGGTCGAGACCGCCAATTGCCGTGGCCATGGCCGCGATGGACTGCGCAATCCGGACTGCAAAGAGCTCCACGGCAAGCTGGGCCTGCGGGCCGGGACCCGTCAGCAACACGCGCATGTCGCCATGGCCGGCGATTCCGGCAAGGCCTGCACTGCGGTACAGGCCGTCTTCAAGCGCCTGCGCATCCAGGCGTTCATGCCTCAGCAGATACAGCAACGCGCCGGGATCGAGATCTCCGGAGCGGGTAGGGCTCGGAATTCCACCCAGCGGAGTGAGCGCCATGGTGGTGTCGCGGCTGCGGCCGCCCTCGACGGCGCAGACGCTGCAGCCACCCCCCAGATGCGCGAAGACAGCGCGGCCCTTCAGGATTCCAGCGTCGTGGCTGGCCACTATGCGGAGCGCGGAGGCAAAGGCGAGTCCATGGAAACCGTAGCGGCGGATGCCCAGCGCATCCCATGCTTCAGGGACAGGCAAGCGCCGGCTCCAGGGCGCGAGCGACGCGTGGAAGTCGGTGTCGAAGGCCACGCCTTGGCGCGCGTGCGGCCAACGCATGCGCGCGGCACGCGCGAAAGCGAGGGCTACCGGCTGGTGCAAGGGTGCGAACGGCACCAATGCATCCAGTTTCGCGAGCACGGTTTCGTCGAGCTCGCGGGCGTCGTGCAGGTCACCGCCATGTACGATTCGGTGCACCACCACGTCGGGGCTGGGCCACGGCTCCGACAATGCCTCGAGCAGGGTGGCAAGGCGCTCCTGTGCATCCACGCCGACTGGAATTTCGGCCCGGGAGCGCTCGAGCAGACGAGACTGCGCGCCGTGTCCCTCAGTGTTGAACAGATAGGACGCGCCCTTGAGGGTGGACGAGCCAACGTTGAGTGCAAGAAGCCGGCGCGTGGTCACAGGTGTCCCCGAATCATGTTCATGGGGACCGCACCGCCCGGCGCAACAACTGCGCATTGATTGCCACAACGACGGTGCTCAGCGACATGAGCACTGCCCCAAGCGCAGGTTGCAGCAGGATCCCCCATGCGGCGAGAACGCCAGCGGCGAGAGGGATGGCGACGATGTTGTAGCCGGCGGCCCACCACAGGTTCTGGATCATCTTGCGATAGGTGGCCTTGCTCAATTCGATGATCGCTGGCACGTCGCGCGGGTCGCTGCGCACGAGTACGACGTCGCCGGCCTCGACCGCGACGTCCGTCCCTGTGCCGATGGCGATGCCGACGTCGGACGTGAGCAGCGCCGGAGCGTCATTGACACCGTCACCCACCATCGCGACGCGCTTGCCCTGGGCCTGCAGCTCCTCGATCTTCGCCACCTTGTCCTCGGGCAATACCTCGGCGAAGACGATGTCGATATTGAGTTCCTTCGCGACCGCGTTGGCGACGGCCTTAGAATCCCCAGTCAGCAGGACAACCTCGAGTCCGCTGTCGTGCAGGCGCTTGACCGCATCGAAGGATTCGGGACGGATGGCGTCAGCAATCGCGAACACTGCGAGCACCCGCTCACCTTCAACCAGATAGGTTGCAGACTGACCATCGGCTGCCGCTGATTCGGCGGCCCGCCGAAGCGTCTCCGGCGGTTCGACGGCGAGCATTCTCAGGAGCCCCGGCCCGCCAACGTGAAGCGAGCGCTCCTCGACGACTGCGCGTACGCCGCGACCTGGCATGGACTCGAAGTCCTGCGACATCGGAACGTCGATGCCATGTTCCTTTGCGCTGGTCATCAGTGCCTGCGCGATCGGATGTTCGGCATCGCGCTGGACGGACGCGGCCACGCGAAGCACCTCGTCGTCGGTGAGTCCTTCGGCGGCGGTGGTCTTCACGACGCGATGGGAACCGAGGGTGAGCGTACCTGTCTTGTCGAACACGACCGTGTTCAGCAGACGGGCCTCTTCGAGGCCGCGTCGATCGCGCACGAGCAGGCCGTTCCGGGCGCCAATCGTGGTGGAAATGGCGGTCACCAGCGGGATGGCCAGACCCAGCGCATGGGGGCAGGCGATCACGAGCACGGTCACTACGCGCTCGATCGTGAAGCTCCACGGTCGACCGAGGAGTGGCCAGACGATGGCGGTGATGGCGGCGGAGACGATGGCGATGATCGTGAGGTAGAACGCCGCCCGGTCCGCCAGGGCCTGGGCACGCGAACGCGACGTTTGGGCCTGCTCGACAAGCCGCATGATGCCCGCGAGCGCGGTCTCGTCGCCGGTGCCTGTCACTTCGACCCGCAGCGAGCCTTGTCCGTTGACGGTGCCGGCGATCACCTGGTCGCCCGCCGACTTGTCCATCGGCTTGGACTCACCGGTGATCATCGCTTCGTTGACGGCGCTGGTGCCTTCCTTCACTACGCCGTCGGCGGGAATGCTCGCGCCGGGCCTGATGAGCAGCAGGTCACCGCGCTTCAGTTCTGCGACAAGGACTTCCTTCGCGGTACCGATCTCATCCAACCGCACCGCCATATCAGGCAGCAACTTGGCGAGTTCCTTGAGAGCGCCCTGTGCCTGGTTGATCGAACGCATCTCGATCCAGTGGCCAAGCAGCATGATCGCCACCAGCGTCGCCAGCTCCCACCACAGGTCCAATCCCTCGACAACGCCGAGCGTGACCAGCGCGCTGTAAAGGAAGGCGACGGTGATCGCAAGCGAGATCAGCGTCATCATGCCCGGCAGGCGATTTCTCAGCTCGTGGTATCCGCCGCGGAGGAACGGCCAGCCGCCGTAGAAATACACGATCGTGCCGAACACCGCCGGGATGTACGCCGACCCCGGGAACTGGGGTGCGGTGTAGTCGAACCAATGCTGGATCATCCCGCTCCAGATCAGCGTGGGGATGGTCAGCAGCAGCGTGAGCCAGAACTTGTCGCGGAAGCTCGCCACGCTGTGGCCGGCATGCTTGTCGTGCCCGGCATGGACGTCGCCATCGGCACCTTTGGGAGGATGCGGCGGTTGCTCGCCATGCGCCTGATGATCTTGATGATGAGTGTGTTGCGCCATGGGTCTGCCTTCCTGGATGCAGATGCAATGATGCATCAGTGGCGAGATGGATCAACCTGACGGTCTGACGCGCCTGGTCAGAACTTCATCGCCGACCCATCCCCGCGCGAGTCGGCACCGCCTTCGAAGAAGCCGGTGCGGCGGTCGAACCGGATCGTTTGGGCGTGGCCCAGCGAGCCCTCCCAGCGCGGGGCCTCGATGGCGTGCTGCTCGTGGAAGCCGAGGTCGATCATCCGTGTGGGCAGGGCCCGCCTGGGTCTGCGGCTGGCCTTCGCGACCCTTGGTGCCGCAGGCCATCACCGACGCACCGTCCCTGAGCAGCATGGCCGGGATGATGGCGTGGAAAGAGGGTCTTGCAAGGCTCGAGCCGGTTCGGGTGGCGGTCGTCGCGCGAGAAGAAGCTGCCGCGGTTCTGCATCAGCACGCCGGTGTCGCCGGCGACACGGCCGAGCCGAAATCGTGGTAGATCAACTGAACGTTCGACACCACAAGGCCGTCGCCGTCGGTGGCGCAGAAATAGACGGTGTCGCCGTCAGCTGGCCGGCGGTCGGCAGCGGGACCGTAGCGCAGGCCCGGCTCGACCCCGCCGATCGGTAGCGCACGCGCAGGATCGATCAGCGCGCGGCGCTCGTCGGCGTAATGCTTCGACAGCAGCTTCTGCAGTGGGATGTCGACGAAGCTCGAATCGCTCAGCCATTCGTCGCGATCGGCGAAGGCGATCTTCACCGCTTCCACGATGTGGTGGTAGTAGCCGGGGCTGCCTTCGCCCGAGCACGCGACGTCGATCAAGCCACCGCAGCCCCGCGCGAACAAGACTTGACAGAGGTCGCGCGCGTGCCCGTCGGCAAGGCTCCGGTCCAGGTCGGCTTCACCCCGGATGGACGCCACTGCTACGTTTCCCTGCGCGACGAGAACAGCGTAGCCGTGACCGACACCCCAGGCCGGCGTGTCATCACCAAAGTCCCGTTGGGGCCCCGCCTGATCCAACTTTTCGCTCTGCCCAACGGACGTGAGTTCTACGTCGTCAATCAGGGAACGGAAGAGTCGCCCGCCAACCCCGTGTCGGTCATCGACACCACGACTCAGAAGGTGATCCCTGAGATCATCACCTTGGCGGGTGCTCATGGAGTCGCCGTCAGCACAGCGGCCACAGGGTCTTCGTCGTCAACAGTTTCGCCGACATTGTTTCGGAGATCGACCCCGAAACCCCTCGCGCGGCGCGCACCATTCCGGTGGGATCCGGTCCCGGCGGAATCACGGTCGGCAAGGGGCCGAGATAGCAGATGTCAGGCACGGTCTTGCTGGATGAGTCCGCCTGGCGAAGGTTGGCCGGTGTACTTGTAGTCCTGCCGCAAGAGCGTCCCAAGGTATAATAGCGATGCTGGCCCTGCTCCCAAAGAGCCCGACGATGGCTAAACCCGGTTCTGGTCATTCGGGGCACACGCCTGCGACGACCGACAAGCGAGCGCTGGCCATTTCGGGCTGGCTGACCGGCGTCTACTTCGTGATTGAACTGGGGATCGGGCTCTGGACGGGCTCCGTCGCGGTCACTTCCGACGCTTTCCACACCTTCTCCGCTGTCGGCGGCGTCCTCATCGCCTTGGTCGCGCTACAGCTCGGGGAGCGCAAATCCAGCCCCGCCCGGACATTCGGTTATGTGCGCGCAGAGATACTGGGCGCCCTATTCAACGGCCTGTTCCTCGCGATCATGGCCCTGTTCGTCTTCGGGATGGGCGCGATGCGGCTGAGGGAGCCCATCGATCTGCCGACGACGCCCATGCTGATCGCCGCGGCCGGGGGCATCGCTACGGAATTGGTCGCGCTCTGGCTGCTCTACGAGCGACAGAAGGCCGACTTGAACCTCCGCGGCGCCTATTGGCATATCCTCCAGACTTTCGTCGGCAGCTTCCTGATCATCGTGTCCGCCCTGGTGATCCGCTTCACGGGCTTCCTGGCGATCGACCCGCTGCTGGGGATGGCGTTCGGAGTAGTGCTCCTGTGGGCGTCATGGGGGATCACGAAAGACGCTCTCCACATCCTCCTGCAAGGCACGCCCCAGGATCTCGATCTGCACGCCGCGATCGCCGCGATTCGTGAACTGGAGGGCGTCACCGACGTCCACCACGTCCACGCATGGAGCCTGACGTCGGGCGTCAATGTTTTCTCAAGCCATGTCAGGGTGCGCAGCATGGCGGAAGGCGACCGCGTGCTGCGGGAGGTGAGCGGCCTCCTGCGCGAGCGATTCCAAATCTACTTCTCGACCACCCAGATCGAGGACCGCTGCCTTGCGACCGAAGAGGAGGCGACCGCGATCGAATAACGCGGCGTGAGCCCGGTATCGGCGCGACAACTGGCGCTCCACAAGCTGGCCGCGGATTAGACGGAATCCCAGAAGCAGAAGAGGAGTCAAGGCATGCAGCGCGAGGACAGGAACGCCGCATCCGTGCGTGCACGAATGCGCCAAGAGGCGATCAGCCGGTGGGAGAACGATGGCGGATCTGTAGCGGATTGGTTTCCTCCCCAGGAGGGCCGGACAGTCATCGGCGAAATCGGAGAAACCGAAGAGAACGGCAATCGCGGTCGCCTCGTCGCGTCCGTCCGCGCCCTGAGCGATGCGACATTACATCGAGGGTGACGCCCTCTACGCCGATCTGCGCGCGGATATCGCGGCGGCCCGTTCCACCATCCGTCTGGAGTCCTACATCTTCGCGGACGATGAGGCCGGAGAACCGATCCTCGATCTCCTGGCCAGTGCGGCCGCGCGCGGAATACTGGTCCGATTGCGCATCGATGCCGTCGGCTCCTGGGGCATGCTTTCCAGTGCGCGGCTGGCCGCGTTGCGCTCCGCCGGGGTCCAACTGCACTGGAGCCGCCCCTGGTCGTGGAGGCGGCCGTTGGCGTACCATCGGCGCAACCACCGCAAACTGCTGGTCGTGGACGACACGGCCGCCTATCTGGGCGGCTTCAACATTCATCGGGACAGTTCGGCCGCCGCCGTCGGCCCCGGCCGGTGGCGCGACACCCACCTGCGGTTCGAGTGTGAACTCGTGCAGGATGCCATCCGCCACTTCGATGCCTACCCGCGCGCGCCCTGGCCACCGGTAACGCACTCCGGCCGGCAGCTGGTGCCCAACAGCAACCGCCGCTGCCGGCACGTATTGCACTGCGAATTCACCGATGCGTTCCGTGCAGCGCGTCACCGGATCTGGCTGACCACTCCCTACTTCGTCCCCGACCAGCACAGCCAAGCGGCGCTGCGCGACGCTGCCAGGCGAGGCCTGGACGTGCGCTTGCTGGTGCCGGGCAAGAGCGACGTTCCCATCACCCAGTGGGCCGCGCGCGCCGCCTATGGCAGCTTGCGGGCGGCGGGCGTACGGATCTGGGAGTACCAGTCCCGCGTCCTCCATGCCAAGACGGTTTTGGTGGATGACGACTGGGCGACGGTGGGTACGGCGAACTTCGATTACCGCAGCTTCTTCGTCAACGATGAGCTCAATCTGTTCGAACACGGACCGGCGCTGAATGGACAGCTTGCCGGCCAGTTTCTACTGGACCTGGACGACGCTGCCGAAGTCACCGAAGACTGGTCGCGGCGCAGGCCATGGCACTCGCCGGTTACCCAACTGATCGGTTGGTGGGCACGCCGCTGGCTCTGACGACACCCGGAGTGGGTGCGCCAAGACCGCAGGGGCGGACTTGGCCGGGGCGGCGCCCCGTCGAATCCGTTGTGTCGCGGCTGCCCGTCGTTCCGGTGTCGTCGCGCAACCGGCCCGCTGGCATTGCGTCGTCATCGCTGACACTGCCTGAAGCCCGTGAGCGCTTGACCCACGTCCAGGCCAGCATTGCGCGACCTCAGGGGGCAGACGATGAATGCAGCTGGCCTTCGGTGGTGCCGAGTGACTGGGCAAGCGAAAGTGGACGCGCCGGGCGAACTTTCTGGCGGAAGTGGACCCGGTCGTCCCGTGAAATTGGCGAACATATCGCCTGACCTGGACTCGAGGACGCGGGGTCTGGAAGGTTCATCGATCGCAGAGCCGTTGTTGCGCCCGGATCGGACGCGCTTGAAGCCCGAGGTGGGCGCCGAATATTTTTGCAATCATCGTCGCCCGGCGATTTGGGTCAGCAAGCCGATCCCGAGTGTTGCATCGGTTTTGGCGATCGATTCTTTAGCGTTGCTCATCGTTCCGGTCAACGCCCGGACGGCGTCGATCGTCTCTGGAATGACGATCGCCTGATTGTCGACCATGTAAGCGTAGAACAGCTCGTCCCCTTCGACTTTCAACATGTCCGACCACAGAGCCACTTCATAGAGATTGTCATGCGGCCGGCCGAGATCGGCCATGAGCTCCTTGACCGTATTGAGAGCCGACAATCCGGCATCCGTGCGTATCAGCGCGATCCGGGACGATGCGGCAAAGGCGTCGAGCACCTCTTCAGTGGAGGCCGGTCGCGTCAACTGCACCGACCAGTAATGCAGATGCGCCAAGGTCTCCGGCACTTTGACCGCCATCGTGATGACATCCAAAGCGGGGTCGACGCACTGCGCGTCCGGCCCCTGATGGCTGGGAATTTCAGGCTCGGGGACGAGGGTGTTCATAATGCCGCCGAGATGGCTTTCCCACGGATCCGTGGCGCGGCGCAGCAGCGTCCCGCGCGCGCGGCGCAGCAGACCCGCGTGCTTCAATGCAGTAAGTGTTCTGACGATCGAGGTGGTGTTGCAGGAGACGACTCGCGTGCTTTCCCGGTTCAATGCGCTCGAATAGCTGGCCTCGGCGACGAAGGAGTGTCCGGTCACCTCGTGCTTTTCGCCACCCTGGACGATGAACTTGATGCCCCTTTGTCGATAGATGTCAACGTTCAGCGCCGCGATTCGCTTCGGCGTGCAGTCAACCACCAGATCGCTCACCCCGAGCAGATCTTCCAGATTTCCCACGACTTCGAGGCCTGACTCCCGCATCGCCTGCGTATGTTCCCCGGTGGCCCCGAACAGGCGAAAGCCCTTCTGCAGCGCCACGCGCGGACGCCAGTCGGTACTGATATCCGCCACTCCTGCGAGCTCCATATCGTCCTGCCTGGCCACGGCTTCGGCGACACGCTTTCCGATCACGCCGTAGCCGTTGACGGCGACTCTGCACTTCTTCGCTTGGCTCATCGTCTTCTCCTCACAGCGGAGTTCGCTCGGCTGTCAGTGTCGCCGGTTGTCTCAGGAACGCGGGCCGAGTATTCCACGTAGCGGGTCAGCTGCTGTCGCTTGGACACCAGGCTTGATGAAGATCCTCGAATGGCGCTCACTCTATCAGACCTCCGGTCTACGCCATGTGCCAAGTGGCGCAGGCGCGCCGTGAGACAACGGGAAGGACAAGATAAGACCGCCATGAAAGCCGGGCTGGCGGCAGCCAGAATCTCTCGTGTGCCTGCGGGCCAGCGCGGGAATCATGAAGTGCAAGAAGGTCAGGGTGCAGGGCGAGCTGCGGTTCGGCGCGACGCGAGCTCGATGTAGACCATGACACTGAGCAAGCCGGCGTAGAAGCACCAGACCGAGATGAACCAGCGCGCATAAACCAGGTAGGTGAAGCCCGCCGATGCCAGTGCCAGCACGCCGAACCAGCGGATCACCGGCTGGCTCGACACGCCCAGCCCCACCGTCGTCGCGGCGAGATACAGCGTCAGTGATATCGGCAGGAAGAAATGTGGTGAGCGATACGCGAGGTGGCCCCCGGTCGGGACCACGTCAATCGGCGTGACGACCATGCCGAAGAGGAGGAACAGGGCGCTCGCGAGGCCGGCGACACCGAGCAGGACCAACACGCGCCGTCTCCATGGCACGGGCTCGAGTGCACGCACCGCCCATGGGATGAAGACGGGCCAGACCAGGTGGGAGAAGACCGAATAGACCTGCGTTGCCCAGGCGCGCAAGGTCGGTGTATCCCACGGGTAGCTCATCCATACGAGGCCCTCCGTCGCCTGCTGCGCGGCGAACAGGAGCGGGATCAAGGCGAACATGCGCTCGCCGGGCGTGTGCGCGGCGCGCAGCGCAAGCACGCCGATGCCGGTGAGTGCGACGCTGGCGGTAAAGCTTGCGGTGGCGGAAAAGCACATGGCGACCTCCTGTCAGCGGGGCGCGACGTAGCCGCCCGGCACGCCGTCGCGGGAAAGGACAAGCTGCCAGAGTTGCGCGTTGCGGCTGCGGAACGCGGCCATGCTGGCGTGCAGGTAGTAGCGCCACATGCGGCGGAAACGTTCATCGTAGCGGGCCGGCAGCCGGGACCACGCACCTTCGATGTTGCCACGCCAGGCTTGCAGCGTCCGGTCGTAGTCGGCACCGAAGTTGTGCCAATCCTCGTGCACGAACAGACCCTCGCTGGCGGCGGTGATCTGCGCCGCCGAGGGCAGCATCGAATTGGGGAAAATGTAGCGCTCGATCCAGGGGTCGGTGTGGTTGGTCGAGCGGTTGGTGCCGATGGTGTGCAGCAGCGTGAGGCCGTGCGGCCGCAGGCAGCGATGCACTGTCTCGAAGTAGGCGCGGTAGTTGCGCACGCCGACGTGCTCGAACATGCCGACGGAAAACACCCGGTCGAACTCGCCGCGCACATCGTGGTAGTCCTGCACGCGGATCTCGACGGGAAACCCGGCACAACGCTCGCGCGCGAAGTCCGCTTGCTCCCTGGAGATGGTCAGGCCCACACCGCTGATGCCGTAGTGCTCGGCGAAGTGGCGCAGGGCCTCGCCCCAGCCGCAGCCGATATCGAGCACACGCATGCCCGGCGCGAGCTGCAGCTTGCGCGCGATCAGGTCGAGCTTGGCGACCTGCGCGGCGTCGAGGTCGGCCGCCTCGCTCCAGTACGCGCAGCTGTAGATTAGGCGCGCCCCGAGCATGGCGCGGTAGAGATCGTTGCCCAGGTCGTAGTGGCGCTCGCCGACCTTGAAGGCGCGCCGGCCCCGCTGGCGGTTGAACAGCCGCGCACGCAGGGCGTCCCAGCGGTCGGCCCAGCCGATGACGGCTTCATCCAGCCGCGCACGCAGCAGGCGCGTGAGCATCTGGTCCAGCGCCTCGCAGTCCCAGGCACCATCCATGTAGGTTTCGCCGAGTGCGAGCGAGCCGTTCCGCAGCAGGCGGGGAAACACCCCGGGATCGTGCACGCGCATGTCCCAGGAGCGCGGCCCGTCGACAAGCACGTCGGCGCGTGCAAGGACAGTGGCGACGGCCGCTTGGCCAGGGACCGGCCGGCGCGTCGGCGGCGTAGCTTGGGGGACGTTACCGGGCGGCGCAGCGCGGTCGGCAGCAGGGAGAGTGGTCTGGGACACGGTCATCGCTCCTGAGTCGATACGGAAAGTGGAAGCCCGGCCGGTGCGCGGCGTCGTGCGAGCGCGAGCATGGCCGCGGCAAGCAGGGTCAAGAGGAGGGTGGACAGCACCATCTTTCCGGCAAGGGTGGCGGCGAATGCGAAACCGCCGGCAAGACTGCCAAGCGCCTGGCCGGCACTCGTGAACGAAGCGCGCCACCCCAGACTGGTGGCCTCGGCGGCCCCCGCGGCGCGGGAGGTCCAGTAGACGAGCGCCGGCTGCAGCACGCCGCCACCTGCCGCCACGAGGATCAGGCCGAGCGCACTCGGCCATCGCCCCCCGAGCCAGGCGAGCAACGCGAGGCCGGCAGCGGTGGCGACGAACGAGGGCGCCACCCAGGCGAATGCGCGCAACGGGTCGTGGCGCGGTCGGAACACGAGCGACTGGCTCAGCAGCATCACCACCCCGCAGCCGGTGAACATGAAGCCGATCGCCCGTGCCGAAAGGCCATCCACCAGGCGCCCCTGCGTCGCGAGCCCCACCTCGTAGACGCTCATTGCCGCAGCCGCCAGCGCGGCCAGCAGCACCAACACGGCGACGTCGCGATGGCGCGTGGGCGAACCCCTGCCGGCCACGACGATGGTGGAGGACTCGGGCGCAGGCCGCTGCGCTGCGGCTGCAAGCACGAGCACGGCGAAGCCGATGAGGACCGGGCCGACCAGGCTGTCGTCGGGCGCCACGACGCCTCCCACGCCCGGGCCGAACAGGCCGCCGACCAGCGCGACTCGGGTCAGGTCCGACAGGCGCTGCGAGCGGTCGCCCTCACTGCCAGCGGCGCGCGAAGCGGCGGTTTGCAGGGCGGGGAGCGCGGCGCCTGCGAAGATGCCCTGTAGGCCGCGCGCCAACAGCAGCATCGTCGTTTCCGAAGACCAGAGGAGCATGATCATCGCCGCGGCCTGGCCAAGCAGGCTGAGGCGCACGAGCAGGTGTGCCGGAAGTTGGCGACAGACCCGTACCCAGATCGGTGCCGTCACCACCATGGCGGCGCTGTAGACCGCCATCAACTCGGCGATCGCGCGCGCCGGCGAAGGCGACGAAGCCACCACCGTGGGCAGGACCGGCAGCACCACGCCGTAGGCGAGCGCAACCGCTGCGCTCGCCGCCAACCCCGGCCGCGCGCTCGGGATGCCGACGGGTTCGCGTCCGGCCATCACGCGATCGCCTCGGCGCGGACGGCTTGGGGCCGCACCGCTTCGCAGAGGGCGTCGACTACCCCATGGCAGGCGCCCGGATCGCGCAACCACGGATGATGGTCGGCATCCAGCGTCACATGGCGCCAGAGCGGGAAACGCGCCGCCAGCTCGTTCACGCGCGCAGGCGGTGCCGTCGCGTCACGCAGGCCGTGCACACACGCTACTGGCAGGTCCGGTGGCAGAGCGGCCGCGTCGGCCCGCACGTCGTGCCGGTAGAGCACCTCCCACAGCGATGTGGTGGACGAGGCCATGTTGTGCAACACCAGGTCGCGCGCGACCTCGGGCGGAACGTTGTGCACCAGATAAGGCAGCCAACGGCCCGCCACGCGGCGAGTGACCAGGCACGCGAGCGCGGTCGCCAGCATGTTCGTGTAGACCCAGCCACCGCGCTGACTGGCGAACCATTCGATCGCGCCAGCGCGCGAGCCGTAGTCGGGCAGGCTGAACAAGCACAGCGCCTGGACCCGGTCGGGGTGGCGCGCGGCCAAGGCGAGCGCCAGCGCCGCGCCGAGCGAATGGCCGACGAGGACCCGCGGCGGGCCGGCCTGGAGGGTGCGTGCGAGCGCGTCGACGTGCCGCTCGACCGTGTAGCGGCACCAGGGCCGGGGCGAGTGCCCGAACCCGTAGAGATCGACCAGCTCGGTCTGCGCATGCCGGAACGCCGGTGCCACCGGCGTCGAGGTCCAGTAGCGCGTGGTGCCACCCAGGCCCGGCAGGAACGTCACCCGTAGCGACCCCCGGCCGAGAGACTCCACATGCAGGCGTTCGGGAAGACCGGGATGTGCCGGGTCGGCAAAGCCTGGCAGCGTGGTCATGGATTGTGCGCCAGCGTATAGGAGAAGCGGGCGACGATCAGTTCGGGCTCGCCAGGCACGCGCACGGTGGTGGTGAAGACGTAGCGCCCCGGGCCCGCGAGTACGAACACGGCGCCGTGGCTCATCGAGCCGTTGATCGACATCGCCCCGAGCGTGCGACTTATCGTCTGCCCGGCGATCGGCACGGTCGCCACGACCTGCACGTTTGTCGGACGCACCCCGTCGCGCATGCGCTCGACGACGACCAGCAGGTGATGTTCGCGCGCATAGTCCCCGCGCGGCAATCCGTGCGCGTCGCGCGGACCGGGGCTGTGGGTTCCGATCGAGGGCGCAGCAATCGCGCTGGGCACCATGCCGAAATACAGCGTGTATCCATCGATATGCTGGACTGGACCCGCCATGGGCGCCTCGGTGGCGGACGCGCTGCCGACGGCCAGGGACAGCATGCCGACGAGGGACAGGACAAGGCGACGTTTCATGGCGGTTCCTCCGGACATCAGTGGCGTTGTTGCGCTTACAGGTGGCCTGATCGCCCTATGGCAACGACGAGCCGCAGCGACAGGAGCGCTGCGCCGGCGAACGCGATGACGGACAGCCATGGCAGATGTCCGGCCAGCAGCGGACCGGTGCTGTGCAGGGCGAGCAGGGAGCCGCTCACGTACAGGCCCAAGGTCACCAGGGCCAGCGCCAGCCGGTTGCCGGTGCGCGCAAGCGCCTCGTGCGTGGGAGCCAGGCCGTGGTGGTGCACCGAGAACGCGGGTCGTCCGTCACTCAGCTGTGCCTGTCGCAACAGGTCGGTGGCGATCTGCGGCAGCTGGCGGGCGGTGCGTGCCAGCCGCATCGCCAGCGGACGGCGCGCGGGTCGGCTGGCGTCGACGATCGCCATGACGTCGGCTGCCTGCGCCGACAGCGTGCCCAGCAGGTCCATGTCCGGATCCAGTGCCCGCAGCGTGTTCTCGACCAAGAACAACGTGCGGATCAGGGCCAACAGGTGGGCGGGTAGCCGGAATCCTGCGCCCTGCCCAATGCGTGCCACGCGCCAGATCGCCTCGGCAATGGACCACTCCGCCAGCGGACGGCTGGCCATCTCGGCCAGGATCAGGTGGATCTCGCGCACATGCGAGCGTCGCTCGACCTGCGGCGGGAAGAAGCCCAAGGCGATTGCCGCATCCAGCACGCCTTCGGCGTCGTCGGCGGCGATGGCTTCGACCATGCCGCCCAGCGCGAGCCGGGATGCCGGGTCGAGCACGCCGATCGAGCCGAAGTCATGCAGGCACAGGCGACCGTCGTCGAAGAAGAACAGGTTTCCCGGATGCGGATCGGCATGGAATACGCCGGCGCCGAAGAGCTGATGCACGTAGGCATCGAGCAGCGCGCTCGCCAGCGCGGGAGCGGCCGCGGTTCCGTAAGCGGTCTCCAGGCGGGTGCCGTGGCTGCGGTCCTGGACCAGCACGTCGCGGCTGGCGTACGGCTCGACGACGTGCGGCTGGGTAATGCCGGGCAGGGCATCGAGCACCTTGGCCATGCGCCGCATGTTCTGCGCCTCGTGACGCATGTCGATCTCGTCGCGCAGGAATGCGCCCAGTTCGTCCACGAGTTCGAGCGGGCGGTGTCGCCTGAGGGGCGGCCAGACCCACTGAGCTACGCGCATCGTGCGCCGCAGGAGCCGCAGATCGGCCTGCACCTGGGCGTGAATGCCGGGGCGGGTGATCTTGACGACGACGTCCCGACCGTCATGCATGCGCGCAGGGTGGATCTGGGCCACTGACGCTGCGGCCAGCGGCCTGTCATCGAAGCTGGCGAAGAGCGCGTCGACCGGCGCGCCGAACGCCTGTTCGACCATGTGTCTGGCCTGGTCCGCAGGAAATGCCGGTACGTCGCTGTGCAATCGCGACAGCGCATCGCGATAGGGCGCCGGCAGCAGGTCCCAGCGCAGGCTCAAGCCTTGGCCCAGTTTGACGAAGGTGGTCCCCAGCCCCACCAGGGTGGTGCTGACGTATGCGGGAAGCAGGTCGGGTGCGCGCCGGCGCAGGCGGAGCACGGCGACTCCGAGCTTCAGTCCGGCCCAGGCAATCTGGCCTCCCCGCCGCACTGTGCCCGCCATCAGCACGAGGTCCTGGCCGGGCGGCTCACGATGCCGGGCCCGCTGCAGGGCGCAGGACGGTGGCCGGATCGCCCCGGCCATCCACTGCCGCCAGCTCCGCTTCGGACAGCAGGCTGCCACGCGACTCGCCGAGGACGCCCGCAGCCGCATCGACCACGTGCGCCCAGGTGCTGCGGTTGGCGAACAGCAGTCCCGGCACGTCCAGCGTGCCGCCGCGGTTGACGAAGCCGAGCGCCGCGGTCGTGGCCGGGCCAGTGTCGAGCCGGCGCAGCGCGCCCAGGAAGGGCTCGGGCCGCGTATGCGTGACGAATATGCGCGGCCGTTCCGCCGGGAACAGTGCATGGACCTCGCTGTCGGAGTGCACGTACCGCGCCTCGTCCGGATCGCGCGGCGTGCGGAACCGGCCGGGCTCGCCGAGATACAGGATCGCTGCCGACACGCCACGTTCAACGAGGCGCACCTGCGCGTGGCGCACTTCCTGCAATTGGTAAGCACCGGTGGCGACCAGCAGGATCGCCGCTGTCGCCGGGTTGCCGGCCAGGCACAGCGCACCTTGGGTGGCCAGCGCCTGCGCCTGCGTCGGTGTCAGCTCGTGCGGCACCGGTCGCTTGGGGACGACCAGGGTGGTGACCGTGCCGCGTTGCGTGTAGGCGTGGGCGAGGGCTGCGGCGGCGCCGTTGGCGTCAGGCGGAAACACCACGCGCGAGATGTCGGCCATTTCGCCCAGGAGCGCCTCGGCCATGGCCGGGTCTTGGTGGGACTGCTCGTTTTTGGCGTTCTCCCACGTGTGGGAGGTCAGCACCAGCGGCACCCCCAGCCAGCCGGGCGGGCGCCCAGCCTGCGCCAAGTGGCGCGCGAAGATCAATTCCTGGCGCACGGCGCCAAGCATCTTCGGTGCGAACGCCTCGTAGGTGACCACCAGGTTCAGCCCGCCCTTGTTGCCGAGCGCCGCGCATACCACGGCTTCCTCGTTGAGTGCGGTGATGACCGCGCCGGTGGTCGATTCGGCGACACCGGGTTCGGGCTCGTGCACCCGGTGCTTCATCGCGTCCAGGGTGCGGTCGAGCTTGTTGCTGCGCAACTCGTCCGGATTTCCCACGCGCACGCGCAGCCCGGGGTTCGCTTCGGCGATGGCGACAAATTGCTCGTCGAGCGCGGTCATCGGCGAGCTCTCGCCGCCGGCGCCGCGGTCGGCGATCGCCGGGACGCGGGGCGGTTCCACCTGGCGATCGGCCAGCGCATGGTCGCGCTCGCGCACCCGCTGCTGGAGATCGTGGCTGTTGAGTGCGGCAACGGCCTGCTCGAGCTCCGACGCGGCCACGAACAGCGCCGCTGCGCCTTCATTGAAGAGCGTGCGCGCCGCGGCATCCTTCGCCGGATTCCCCGGCAGCGGCAAGTTGTGCGAGGCGTTGGTCCCGGCGCCGGGGAAGCCGAAGCCCTTGACGGTTTCGGCGATGCCATAGGGCAGCCGCACGTCGGCGGGAACAGCGGCGCCCGCTTGCAGGCGCGACTCCATCACGTGGATGCCCCACGCGATGCTGGCCGGATCGCGCCCGTCCAGCGCGATCGGATCAAAGCCGTTCAATCGCAGGTGCCGGTCCAGCCACCGCTCGCCGCCCTGCTGGGTGATCTGGCTGCGCTGTTCGATGCGGCGCCCGTTGAGGATGATGATCGGGCTGACCAGTCCGCTGTCCTCGGCGCGCCACCAGCGTGGCGCCCAGTCGCTGCCACGCTGTTCCTCGAACGCACCGTCGCTGAGGAAGGCGACCAGGCGTTCATCCTTGAGCGGCGCATGCACGTACTGCAGCTCGGCAAAGCCGAGATAGCCGCCTTCCATCACGCCCCCGGCGGTGTGCGCATTGACGTGGGAGCCGAGGGGCGATGCCGGCGTTCCGTCCGGATTGAGTGTGTAGGCGTAGAAGTCCCTGACGAACCGGCTCAGCCCTTCGTCGGTGCGGTCGTAGCGTTCGGCGTGCCGGTCAGTCATGTTGCCAACCAGAAGGTTCAGCGCGTCGATCGCGGCCACGCAGTGCCCCTGGCCCATCATCCACGCGCGGGTGACGCCATCCAGGGCGTCCATCAGCAGGTAGCCGGCATAGGCGGGCACCATGTTGAGGGACCCGCCGGTGTGGCCTTCGGGCGTGGTCTTGAAGTCATCCGACTCGAGGGCCGCACCGTCGGTACGAACCCGCTGGCTGTAGGTCATGTGCGCCACCAGCCACATGCCGGCGCTGGTGACGCGGTCGGCCGCGGCAAGCCGCTGCCATGCGGTGCCGGCATCGGGCGTACGGCCTAGGGCAACCAGCTCATCGACCATCTGGCGGACGCGCAGCTGCGTAAGCGGGTCATGTCGGATCACCCCGTAGCCGGCCGCCCAGTGAGCGAACTGGGGATCGGCCTGCTGGTGGGCGTCGGCGAGTTCAAGGATCCGCTGGCGCTCGGCGGTCGACAGCTGGTCGGCGGTGCAGCAGTTGAGATGCAGGTTCATGGCCCCTCCGGGGAATCGGTCGAAGCGGTCATCAGGCTCGATGCCGCGGCAGCGAGGTCCGCGCCCAGCGCGATCGCGTTCGACGGGTGGGCAATGGTGTCGGTGCTCACGATGCGGGCCAGGCCCGCTTCCTGCAGACGGGTATAGGCATCGCCCGCGAACACCGGATGGATGGCGACCAGCAACGGCGGCGGCAGCGACAATCGACGCAGGTGTGCGAGGGTTTCCAGGATCGTGTTGCCGGACGACACGATGTCGTCGATCAGGACCGGGGTACGGCCGGCCACCGCCTGCGGGTCGGGCAGGCTCACGCGCACGTCGTAGTCGCCATAGCGTTCCTTGGCCAGCACCTGGTAGGGCATGCCGGAGCGGGCGGCGATGTCCTCGACCCATTGCAAGCTCTCGCTGTCGGGGCCGATCAGCACCGCGTCGGGGACCGTCTCTGCGATCCAGCGGGCCACGGCCGGCGTCGCCGACACGTGGGCCGTCGGAATCCGGTACAGCGACTGCAGGCGCTCGACGCGGTGCAGGTGCGGGTCCACGGTCAACAGCCAGTCGAAGGCCTCTTCGAGGAACTGCGCGAACAGTGGCGTACTGACCGCCTCCCCTGGATTGAACCGAGTGTCCTGACGCATGTACCCCAGGTAGGGTGCGATCAAGCCGACCGAGCGCGCCCCGAACTCGCGGGCGGTCCGGGCAGCGAAAAGCAAGGGGAGGGCCAAGGCGTCCGCGTGCCGCAGGCTGACCAGGATCGCCACATCGGCGCCAACCAATGCGTCGTCCAGGGTGACCAGCGACTCACCATCGGGGAAGTGCCGCCAGCCTACGGGTGAAACCCGCGCCTGCAAGGGCGCGGCGAAGGTGCCAGCCAAGGCCGCATCGGCCGGGAAGGGCATCAGTACACGGTTCATGGGATCTCCGCGAGGGCAAAGGGTTGCAACGCCGGAGCGTGCTCAAGGGCGTAAGCCAGTTCTCCCGGAGACTCCGCATGCAATGTCATCAGGGGCTGTCCGCGCTCGACCGTATCGCCGACGCGCAGACCGGTCTCGAGGCCAGCCGTGGGGGAAGTCGGCGCGCCAGCCAGTTTGGCCAGCTTGGCCAGCCTGCGGTTGTCGATCGCCGCGATCCGGCCCGATGCGGTTGCCGGAACGTCGGCGGTGAATGCTGCGCGTTGCGGTTCGCGGAAGCCCCCCTGGGCCTCGCAGATCGCCAGGAATTTGGCCAGCGCCGCCCCGGAATCCAGCACGCTGCGCGCGCGCTCCAGTCCGGTGGCGGCGTTGTTGCCCGGTGCCATGTCCAGCAGCGCCGCGGACAGCGCAAGTGCGCGTTCGCGGAGGTCGGCCGGCGCATCGGCAGCGTTGCGCAGCACCTTGAGCACATCGTGCGCTTCAAGCGCCGGACCGATTCCCCGACCCACCGGCTGGGTACCGTCTGAGCGATGGATGCCCAGGTGCAATCCAAGCGCGTCCGCGGTGTGTGCAAGCCGTGCGCCAAGGCTGTGCGCCGCGGCCTCGCCACGCACCTTGGCGGTCGGACCCACCGGCATGTCGATCAGCACGTGGGTTGAGCCCGCGGCGATCTTCTTCGACAGTACGCTGGCAACCAGCTGGCCGTCGCTGTCGAAGTCCAGCGGCCGCTGGACCCGGATCAGGATGTCGTCGGCCGGGCTCAGGCGCACGTTGCCGCCCCAGACGATGCAGCCGCCCTCGCGCTCCACCACCCGCTGCATCGCAGGCAGGTCGAGCGCCACCGGCGCCATTACTTCCATCGTGTCGGCGGTGCCTGCGGGCGAGGTGATTGCGCGCGAGGACGTCTTCGGGATGCGGTAGCCCAGCGCAGCCACGATGGCCACCACGATCGGGGTGGTGCGATTGCCCGGCAAGCCGCCCACGCAGTGCTTGTCCAGCACCGGGCCTTCGCCCCAGTCCAGGCGTTGGCCGACAGCGATCATCGCCCGCGTCAGCGCCGTGGTTTCCGCGTGGTCCAGGCGGTCACCCGCACTGGCCGTGACGAACGCGGCAAGCTCCAGGTCCGACAACCGGCTTTCCATCACGTCCTGCACCAGGGCGAGGTACTGCGTGTCATCCAACCGCGCCCCGAACACTTTGGCACGGAGCGCGCCTGCCGACGACGCGGGTTCCGCATGCCGCACCGAGGCGAGGGCATCGGGCATGGGATCAAGGAGCGTCCACGCGGCCTCCGACAGGGCCACCTCGTCCAGACCAAGCCGGGCGTCGACGACCACGTTCAGCGTCGTCACCAGCGTGCGCGTACCGACGGCCAGCCTCACGCGCGTCATCGCGACAAATCCTTCCGAACGGCAGACTTCGCAGTCGCGGTGCATATAGACCACCGGCTGCTGGTAGGTGTCGATGCCGGCACGGGTGACGCGCAGGCGGGTGTGGCCCGGCGTCGTCACCGCACATCCTCCAGGCCAACCTGCTCCAGGTGCTCCGGCACGCGCGCGCGCCAGCCCAGCTCGCGCTGCACACGCCCGCGCAGCGTGTCGGCTGCGTCGGGCTCGCCGTGGGTGAGGTAGACGATGCGCGGCGCGGACGGCGCGGTGCGCATCCAGTCGAGGAGTTCCCCGGCGTCGGCGTGGCCGGAAAAGCCTTCCAACTGCACCACCTCGGCACGAATCGGGACCTCGCGGCCGAACATGCGCAAGGTGCGCTTTCCCGCCGCCAGTGCGGCACCGCGTGTTCCGCCGGCCTGGTAGCCCGCCAGCAGGATCGCGTTGCGGTCATCCTGGCCGAATGCCTCGATGTGGTGCAGCACGCGCCCGCCGGTGATCATGCCGCTGGCCGAGATGATGATCATCGGCCCGCGCTGGCGGTTGAGCGCCTTCGACTCTTCCACCGTGTTGACGAAGGTGGCCACGTCGAACATCCGCTGGCAGTCCTCTTCGGACACGTGGTGCTCGGAATGGTGGGCGTGGTAGTGCCGGGTCGCGTTGATCGCCATCGGGCTGTTGAGGTACACCGGCACGCGAGGGATCTCCTTACGCTCACGCAGCCGGGCGATATGCAGCATGAGCGCCTGGGCGCGGCCGACAGCAAAGGCGGGGATGACGATAACGCCCCCGCGCGCGGCAACACGGCGGATGATCGGGGCCAATTCCGCTTCCTGGTCAATCGGGACGTGTTCGCGATTGCCGTAAGTGGACTCGCAGACCAGTACGTCGCAGGCGGGCAGGGGCGTCGGCGGATTCATCAGCGATTCCTGCTGCCGTCCCAAGTCGCCGCTGAAGTGCAAGCGCTGGCCCTGGACATCCAGGCTGACGTGGGCGGCGCCCAGGATGTGACCTGCGGGGTGGAAGCGCACCGTGAAGCCGGGCGCGACCTCGATGTCGCGTTCATGGTCATGTCCCTGCAGCTGCTTCAGGCTGCGACGGGCGTCCTCTTCCGTATAGAGCGGTCGCGGCTCCTTGTGCTTCGAGTAGCCCTTGCGCGCGGCGTACTTCGCCTCTTCTTCCAGCAGGTGCCCGCTGTCGGGAAGCAGCAGGCCGCACAGCGCCACGCTGCCGTGGGTGCAGTGGATCCGGCCGCGGAACCCCTGCTTGACGAGTGCGGGCAGGTAGCCCGAATGGTCCAAGTGGGCGTGGGTCAGGATCACCGCATCGATTGATGCCGCGTCGACGGGAAACGGTGCCCAGTTGCGCTCGCGCAGCTGTTTGTAGCCCTGGAACAGGCCGCAGTCGACCAGCACGCGCTGGCCGTTGGCCTCGACCAGGTAGCGCGAGCCGGTGACTGTGCCCGCGGCGCCGAGGAACTGCAGGGTGGGGTTGGAAGACGCTGTCATGAGGTGACTCCTGTCTCGAAAGGAAGCGATTGCGGGAGGCGTTGGAAGGGCCGACGCGCATCCCCGTGCGACGCGCCTGGTCAGGGGCGAACGAGCTCCACTGTGTCGTTGACCTTGGGGCTGCCGGAGATCACTTCCGCCTCCGCGTAGTGACCGTCGAACAGTTCAACGATCCGCACTTGGCCGACGTTTTCACGGCGGTAGCGTGGACCGCCGGTCCGCGAATGCCGGATGCGGCGCTTGTGCCGGATCACATCCAGCACCTGCCCGACCTGGGCGCCGTCGGCCTGTCCGACGCAGACGACGAGCGTTTCGTTCTGCTTCTCCAACACTTGGCCGCGCATCAGTACGTTGTGACGGAATCCGCCTTCACTCGCCGAGGCGACACCCGGCAATGCGAAGGCGAACAGAGCAGCCAAGGCCAGCGCGGCATACCAGCGGCGGGGATACGTGCCTCGGGCCCTTGGGTGGGAAAGATGCGTCGCGGGATTCATGGCGTGGACTCCTTGGACTGGATGCGAGGGGAGGCGGCAACGTCCGCCAGTGGAAGGCGTTTGAGAAGCAAGGCATTGAGGGCCACGATCACCGAACTTCCCGACATCGATAGGGCGGCGATTTCCGGCGACAGCACGAACGGATAGAAAACACCGGCCGCGAGCGGGAAGGCCAGGACGTTGTAACCCACGGCCCAACCGAGGTTCTGGTGCATCTTGCGCAGGGTAGCCCGGGCGATGGCGGTCGCGCGCACGACGTCGTAGGGGTCGCTGTGCATGAGCACGATGTCGGCGCTCTCGATGGCGACATCGGTGCCGGCTCCGATCGCGAAGCCGACATCGGCCTGGGTCAGCGCCGGTGCGTCATTGATGCCGTCGCCCACCATGCCGACCTTGAGGCCCTGCGACTGCAGCTTGATGACCTCGTCGGACTTGCCGCCAGGCAACACGTCTGCCAGTACGATGTCGATCCCCAGATCCTGAGCTACGCGTTCGGCGGTGGGGCGATTGTCGCCGGTGATCATCGCCACTTTGATGTTGCGACGATGCAGTTCGTCGATGGCGGCGCGCGAGGTCTCGCGGATCGCGTCGGCAATTGCGAAGAAGCCCGCAAGCTCGCCGCCTACCCCTGCATAGATCACGGTGCGGCCGGCGCCGGTAAGGCGCGCGGCCTCCGCTTCCAGCACGGATAGATCGATTCCGTGTTCGACCATCAGGATGCGATTGCCCAGCAGGACCTGCACCCCGTCAACCACCCCGGTGGCGCCCTGGCCGTCGATGTTGGTGAAGGCCGTAGCGCGTTCGGCTGCCGGACCGGCGCGCTTGAGGATCGCTTGCGCCAGCGGGTGCTCCGAATGCGCCTCGACCGCAGCGGCCGTGGCCAGTAGCCGCTCCTGCGTCCAGCCCGGTGCGACCGCCATGTCGACCACCTCCGGTGCACCGACCGTCAGGGTTCCAGTCTTGTCAAAGATCACAACGTCCAGCCGGGCGCTCTTCTCGATGGCTTCGGCGTGTTTGAACAGAATGCCGTGTCGAGCGCCCAGGCCCGTGCCGATCATGATCGCCATCGGGGTGGCCAAACCCAGTGCGTCGGGACAGGCAATGACGAAGACGGTGATCGTCAGCGTGAGCGCGAACATGAGCGGCTGTCCCAGCCACCAGAACCAGACCGCGAAGGTCAGCAGCCCGATCACGATCGCGGCCAGCACCAGCCACTGCGAAGCGCGGTCGGCGAGCAGTTGCGCAGGCGCCTTGGAGTTCTGTGCGGTCTGGACCAGCTTGATGATCTGCGCCAGCGCGGTATCGCTGCCGATCTTGGTGGCGGTGTAGGCAAATGCACCGCTCTTGTTGATCGATCCGCCGACAACGGAGGCCCCTGGGTCTTTGCGCACGGGCATCGACTCGCCGGTCAGCATGGATTCGTCGACCTGGGAGCTGCCTTCAGCGACGGTGCCGTCGACGGGGATCTTCGCCCCCGGCCGCACCACGACGATATCGCCGACCAGGACTTCGGCGGTCGGGATGTCGAGCTCCTGTCCGTCACGGCGCACCACCGCGCGGGGCGGGGACAGCTTCAACAACGCCTTCATCGCGTCCGAAGCGCCGGCGCGTGCCCGCATCTCGAGCCAGTGGCCGAGCAGGACGAAGGTCAGCAGGACCGCCGAGGCCTCGTAGAAGTTCGGTCCGTCGAAGAAGAACGTCGACGCGATGCTGAACCCGTAGCCGGTGCCCACGCTCAGCAGCACCAGCACCGCCATGTCCAGCACGCCGCGGCGCAGCGAACGAATCGCCGCACTGAAGAACGGCCAGCCCGGATACAGCACGGCGCCGGTCGCCAGCAGGAACAACCAGACGTTCTCGCGCAGTCCAAACGGCACCGGCGGCGGCTCCATCAGGCCGCCCATGGGCGACCACACGAATACCGGGATCGCGAAGGCGAGAGCGACCAGGAAGCGGCGGCCCATGTCGCGCGCCGCGGCGTGCAGATCGCTGCCGTGGTTCATGCCCGCATGGGCGTCGTGACCCCCGGCATCCTTGGCGTCATCGCCGTGGCCGGCGTGGGCGTCGGCAGGGTGCTCCGCGGTGGTACCCGGTCCGTGCCGGGCATGCGCAGCGTGGGCGTGCGCGCCTGCGCCCGGGCCGGCAGCGGGCATCGAGGCGTCGCATTGGAAGCCGCAGTCGCGGATCGCGGTGGCGACCGCGCCCGACGACAGGCGGGCCGGGTCGTAGGACACCTGCAGGGTCGCGGTGGCGAAATTCGCGATGGTGGCGTTGACTCCGGGCAACGCGGCTACGGCCCTCTCCAGCGTGCGCGCGCAGCCGGCACTCACCATGTCGCCGATGGGCCAGGTGCGCGTGCGCACTGGCGGTTCGTGGACGTGTGTCATCGGACTTCTCCCTGGGATGGGGCGGGGCCGCGCCTGCGTCGCGGAATGAAGGCCGGCACCTGCTGCATGTAGCGGACGTACTCGTCGCCGAAGCGGCCCAGGCAGTCCTTTTCCTCACGGCGCGCCAGGCGGGCATAGGCCCACACGAGCACCGGATAGCTGGCGAGTGTGAGCAGCGTGGGCCACTGCAGCAGGAAACCGGTCAGCACCAACACGAAAGCGACGTACTGCGGGTGGCGCATGCGCGCATACACGCCGTCTCGGGCCATCCGGCCCTCACGCTGCGCCCGATACAACACTGGCCAAGCGGCCGACAGCAGCCAGAAGCCACCGCCGATCAGGACGAAGCTCGCCATGTGGAATGGACCAAAATGCGGATTGGCGCGCCAGCCGAACCACATCTCCAGCAGATGGCCCGCGTCATGGCTGAGCCAGTTCACTTGCGGATAATTGGCACTGAGCCACCCGCCCAGGACGTACAACGTCAGCGGGAAGCCATACATTTCCGCGAACAGGGCCACGACGAAGGCGGAGAACATCCCGAACCCCCGCCAGTCCCAGCGGGTCAAGGGCTTGTAGAAGCTCCAGGCGAAGAAGATGAAGAACGCGGTGTTGATGGCGGCCAGCAGCCAAAGGCCGTAGCCGGAGTCGGGTGCCTGCATGTCAGTGCCCTCCGTTCGAGGTGTCGGACGTTTCGTCGTTCAGTGCCCGCTTGCTACGGCTCTCATGCTGGCCATGGGGTGTGTCGTCGGCATTGCCGTCGCGCCCATGACTTCCGGAACCTCCATGACCGCCATGCCCCTTGTGCATGAACACATGCATCAAGGGACATAGCAGCAGGATGGCCAGGGGCAACCAGCGAAGCGTCCCCCCAAGGTGGGCGCGGTGCTCGACGGCGAGATAGAACACGGCCAGCGCCAGGAAGATCCAGAAGACCCAGCGTCGGGAGCCTGAGGGGGCAGGACTGGAGGCTGTCATGGCAAATTCTCCTCTGTGGGGCGGCGTCCAAGAAGTCGCCGCGGGGTGGACTTGACGAACCCGCCGCCTTCAGCAGCGGCAACAGATTCGATCAATGCGCAGACATCGTTGCCAGTTGGAATGGAGTCCGGCAGCGAAGCCCAGGCGCGCACGGCATGCTCCATCCGTCCGTGCATGGCGAGCAGCGTGTCCAGCTGGTGACGGGTGTCGTCGAGCCTGCGTCGGATGATGTCCCTCACCAGTGGGCAAGGGCTGTGCCGCAGCAGGCTGTGGTGGATGATTTCCTCGATTTCCCCCAGCGTGAAGCCAAGGTGTTGCGCCGTGCGAATGAAGTGCAGGCGAAGGAGCTCCGACGTGGAGAACAACTGGTAGCCGCCCTCGGTATGCGTGGCCGCTTGCAACAGACCGCGCCGCAGGTAGTTGCGCACCACATGCACCGTGACATCGCCCTGCCGTGCCAGCTGGCGGACCGTCATCAGCGGCAGCGTCACTTCTTCCTTGGTCGTCATCGGCTTGCTCCCGGCGAGGTGTTGATCAGGCTAGACCTGTGTCTCGCACACAGGTCAACCGGCCTTGCGGTGGGCGAAGCCAGTAACGCGCGAATTGGCCGTAGACGGACGGATGTTCGCGGCCACAGCTGCATGAACCGTCGGTCCCTGCCTGCGTTGAACGGCCCCATCACTACATCTCCTTGGGTAGTGCGGAGGAGGGGTGCGGCTTCCTGGCCAGCTGCCGCTGCTTGATCAGCGAGTACAGCGCCGGGATCACGACCAGGGTGAGGATGGTCGAAGACACCATGCCACCTACCATCGGCGCGGCGATTCGGCGCATGACTTCCGAGCCAGTACCGCTGCTCCACATGATGGGCAGCAGGCCCGCCATGATCGCGACCACGGTCATCATCTTCGGGCGCACGCGGTCGACCGCGCCTTCGATGATGGCCTCGCGCAGGTCCCGTGAATCCAGTGCCCGGCCTTCGGCCTGCCTCTGCGCGGCACGCGCTTCAAGTGCGTGGTCGAGGTAGATCAGCATCACCACGCCGGTTTCCGCGGCGACGCCGGCCAGCGCGATGAAGCCCACGATCACCGCGACGCTGGTGTTGTAGTCGAGCAGCCACATCAGCCAGATACCGCCGACCAGGGCGAACGGCACCGACAGCATCACGATCAGCGACTCGGTGACGCGGCGGAAGTTGAGGTACAGCAGCAGGAAAATCAGCGCCAGCGTCACCGGAATGACGACCCGCATTTTTTCGGCGGCGCGCTGCATGTACTCGTATTGACCGCTCCAGGTCACGTAGTAGCCCGATGGGAACTGCACCTGTCGAGTGACCGCTTCCTGCGCCGCCTTCACGTAGCGGCCGAGGTCGCTTTCGCGGGTATCGACATAGATGTATGCGGCCAGCATGGCGTTCTCGGTGCGGATGCTGGGCGCCCCTTTCCTAACCTCGATCTTCGCCAACTCGCCGAGCGGCACCTGCGCACCGCCGGGCACCGGCACCAGCACCTGGGTCCCGATGCGCTGCGGGTCGTCGCGCAGTTCGCGCGGATAGCGCACGATCGCGCTGAAACGCTCGCGGCCCTGCAGGATGGTGGTGACCATCTCGCCACCCAGCGCGGCCGCCACCACGTCCTGCACCTCGCCCAGAGTCACGCCGTACTGGGCCAGGCTGGCCAGGTCGGGGGTGATGTCGAGGTAGTAGGCACCGGTCAGGCGTTCGGCGAAGGCGCTGGTCGTCCCCGGCACTTGCCGTACTACGGCTTCGATCTCGGTGGCCAGGGCCTCCAGCTGGTCCAGGTTGTTACCGAAGATCTTGATGCCCACGGGCGTGCGGATGCCGGTGGCCAGCATGTCGGTGCGGGCCTTGATCGGCATCGTCCAGGAGTTGGCGACGCCCGGGAACTTCAGCGCCGCGTCCATCTCGGCGATGAGCTTGTCGGTGGTCATGCCGTCCCGCCATTCGTCCTCGGGCTTGAGGTTGATGACGGTTTCGAACATCTCCAAAGGTGCAGGATCGGTGGCGGTCAGGGCGCGGCCCGCCTTGCCGAACACCGACTCCACCTCCGGGAAGCCCTTGATGATCCGGTCCTGCTGCTGCAGCAGCTCCGACGCCTTGGTCACCGACATGCCCGGCAGCGACGCTGGCATGTACAGGAGGGTGCCCTCGTTGAGCGTGGGCATGAACTCGCTGCCCAGGCGTGACGCCGGCCACAGGCTGGCGAACAGGGCGACCAGCGCGATCGCGATCGTGGCCATGCGGTGCCGCAGCACGACGTCGATCACGGGCCGATAGGCCGCGACCAGGAACCGGTTCACCGGGTTCTTCTGCTCGGGCATGATCTTGCCGCGCACGAACAGGAGCATGAGCACCGGCACCAAGGTCACCGAAAGCAGCGCACCACCGGCCATGGCGAAGGTCTTGGTGAAGGCCAGCGGCTTGAACAGGCGGCCTTCCTGCGCCTCCAGGGCGAACACCGGAAGGAACGAGACGGTGATGATCATCAGGCTGAAGAACAGCGCCGGCCCGACCTCCCGGCAGGCGTCGATGATCAGCTGGGCTCGGCTTCGGGAGCCGTCGGAGCGCTCGATGTGCTTGTGCGCGTTCTCGATCATCACGATCGCCGCGTCGACCATCACGCCGATCGAGATCGCGATGCCGCCCAAGCTCATGATGTTGGAGTTCATGCCGAGCGCACGCATCGCGATGACTGCGATCAGCACGCCGACCGGTAGCATGACGATCGCGACCAGCGCGCTGCGCGCATGGAACAGGAACAGCAGGCAAACCAGCGCGACGATCAGGCTCTCCTCGAGCAAGGTCGTGCGCAGCGTCTTGATCGCACGCACGATGAGATCTGACCGGTCGTAGACCGCCTGGACGCTGACGCCTTCGGGCAAGCCGCGTGCAAGTTCCGCGATCTTGTCCTTTACCCCGCCGATCACGGCCAGGGCGTTCTCGCCGAACCGCGCAATGACGATCCCCGCCACGACGTCGCCTTCGCCGTCCAGGTCGGCGATGCCACGGCGCTCGTCGGGCACCAGTTCGACCCGGGCGACGTCGCCGATCAGCACCGGTGCGCCGCCTTCGGCGCGCAGCACCAGGCTCTCGATGTCCTCGATGCCGCGCAGGTAGCCACGTCCCCGGACCATGTACTCGGTCTCGGCCATTTCGATCACGCGGCCGCCGACGTCGCGGTTGCTCGCGGCGATCACTTCGGACACCCGTGAGATCGGGATGTCGAACGCGCGCAGCCGGACCGGATCGACGGTGATCGAGTACTGGCGCACGAAGCCGCCGACGCTGGCGACCTCGGCCACGCCGGGCGCCGTGGTCAGCTGGTAGCGCAGATACCAGTCCTGCATCGCGCGCAGCTCGTCCAGCGAGTGGCGATCGCTTTTCAGCACATACTGGTATACCCAACCGACGCCTGTGGCGTCGGGGCCCAGTGCGGGTGCCACGCCGGGCGGCAGGTTCTTCGACGCGACGTTGAGGTTTTCGAGCACGCGAGAGCGCGCCCAGTAGAGATCGGTGCCTTCCTCGAAGATAACGTAGATGAAGGAGGCGCCGAAGAACGAGAAGCCGCGGACGTCTCGCGATTTCGGAACTGCGAGCAGGGCGCTGGTCAGCGGATAGGTGACCTGATCCTCGACCACCTGGGGCGCCTGCCCTGGGTACTCGGTGAACACGATCACCTGTACGTCCGAGAGGTCCGGCTGGGCGTCCAGCGGCGTGTTCGTCAGCGCGTAGATGCCACCGGCGACGATCGCCAGCGCCATCACCAGCACCAGGAAGACGTTGCGTACCGACCATTCAATGAGACGGCCAAGCATGTCAGTGCCCCTCGTGCCCGGTGGGGGAAGTAGGTGCGGCGTGGTCGCTCATCATCCCGTGGCCGCCATGGCCGTCTTGGCCGGCGGGTGCGTCAAGGGCGCTGGCGGGAGCCGGCGCATCCGCCGGCGCCGCAGGCATGGCATGGCCGGCATGTGGGTCAGCCGCCTCCTCGCTGTGCCCGGCGTGCGGATCCGCTGCCTCGGCACCATGGCCGGCGTGCGGGTCGGCGGCGCCATCGCCTGACTGTTCGCGCTGCGGATCTTCACTGGTGCCGGAGGGCGACCCGTGTCCTGCGTGACCCTCAAGCCCCTTGAGTGCCGACTGCAGGTTGCTCTCGGCGTCGATCAGGAAGTTGGCGGACACCACGACCTGTTCGCCTTCAGACAACCCGTCGAGGATCTCGATGCGCTCGCCGCCGCGACGACCCAGGGTCACGTCGCGCGGTACAAAACGGCCCGCGCCGGTCTCAACCAGCACCATCTGGCGCGTGCCGCTGTCCAGCACGGCCGAACGCGGAACGGTGAGCACCGGGCCGGTTCCCGGCGCCTCGAGCAGCACCGTCCCGTAGAGCCCGGGCCGCAGGTCGCCGTTGGGATTGGGCAATGCGATGCGCACGTCCACGGTGCGCGTCATTGCATCGATGACGGGCTGCACGAAGGTGACCTTGCCCTTGGCCACTTGGCCTGGCAGGGCTACGGTTTCAAAGCGGGCGGGCTGGCCGATTGCTATGCCCGCGGCCTGCGCCGCCGGCACCTTGGCGACCACCCACACCATCGACAGGTCGGCCAGGCGCAGGATGGTCTCGCCCGCCTCGAACCGGGCGCCCTGGACCACCGGTTTTTCGATCACCACCGCATTTGCCGGCGCGGTGAGGATCAGGGCCTTCTTGCCCATCTGCGCATTGCTGATTTCCCAGTTGCGCAGGCGGGTACGGGCGGCATCGCGTAGGCGGGTCATCGATGCCGCGCTGGCGGGATCGGATCCGGCCAGCCTGCGGGCGGTCTCGTCAGCGAGCCTGTATTCCTGCTGCGCCGCAGCCAACTGCGGGCTGTAGACGGATAGCAGCGGCTGCCCGGCGCGGACCCGCATGCCGGTCTGGTTCGCGTACAGCCGCTCCACCCAGCCTTCGAAGCGCGGGGCAATGACGTACTGTCGGGTCTCGTCGACCTCGACCGTGCCGCTGGTGCGCACGGTGGCGGACAGTGCCCCGCGCGTAACCGCTTCCGTGCGCACGCCCAGCGCCTGCACCTTGTCCGGCGGCAGCACCACCGTGCCCGGCGCCGCCGGCGGCGCGTCGTCGGCATAGACCGGAACGTAGTCCATGCCCATCGGATCCTTCTTCGGCACCGGCGAGGTGTCGGGGAGCCCCATGGGATTTCGGTAATAAAGCACCTTGCGCTCCGCGGCAGGCGCCTCGGCGGATGTAGCTGCGGTCGGCGACTCGTTGGTCGCGCGGCCGGCCATCCAGCCTGTGGTGAGGGCGGCGAGTGCGACGCCGATGGCGAGCGACAGGGTCTGGACACGGGTCATCGGATATCTCCTTCGATGGCGCGCACGGCGGCGGCGCCCAACAGTTCGTCACGCAATGCATCGACCCGTGCGAGGTCGGCGCCCTGCCATTCATTGAGTGCTTCCAGCAGCGTCCCGAAGTCGACTTCGCCGACCTGGTAGCTCGCCAGCGCCGACTGCCAGGTGGCGTCGGCCTGCGGCAGCAGCGTGTTCTGGATCAGTTGCCGGCGTTCGCGGGCGCTGGTCCACTGCGACCAGGCGGAAGCGCCTCGCTCCTCGACGGCCCGCAGCGTGGCGTCCCTGCGGGCCAGCGCGGCTTCCTCGAGCAGGCGCGATTCGCGCTCGCGCTCGCGGCGGGCGCGCTGCTGGAACGGGATCTCCACCTCGAGCATCAGCTCGGTACTCTGGATGCCGTTGCCCAGCTGCATCGCACCCACGCCTACGGTGATGTCGGGAAAGCGGTTGCGACGCTGCAGCACCACATTCGTGCGCGCGGCCTCGGCGCGGGCCTGCTGCGAACGGACCGCGGGGTGCGTGTCGGCGGCGTCCAGAGCCTCGGCAAGCGAAGCGCTGCGGACGGCAAGGCGCGGCGCCTCGTCGGGAGCCGCCAGCGGTGCATCGGAACGGCGCCCCAGCACCGCGTTCAAGGTGGCGGCCGCCTCCTGCTTGGCGGCGAGGCGTTCGATCCGCTCGCGCTGCAGGCTGGTCTGCTCGACCTGGGCGCGGATGGCATCCTGCTGTGGCGCGCGGCCAAGGGCGTAGCGCACTCCCGCGATCTCTTCGACCTGGCGGAGCAGGGCGATGCGGCGATCGAGCACGGCTACCGCTTGATCGGCATGCCAATAACGTGCGTAGGCCGCCTCGGCGTCGGACAGCAGGTCGCGCGCCGCGGTGATGCGATCGAGCCCGATCGCGACCGCGTCCTGGCTGGCCGCAGTCCGCATCAGGTCGCGCTTGCCCCAGAGCGGGAAGCGCTGGCGCAGCGCGTAGTTGACCTCACGGTCGGCACCGACGGTGCGCCAGGGTTTGTCCGGATCGAGGCCGCGAAATCCCACTGAGGCCATTGGGTCGGGCAGGGCGCCCGCCGGCAGGATCCGCGCTTCGGCAGCCTGGGTTTCCAAGCCCATGGCCCGAAGCTCGGGGTTGTGTTCGAGCACCCAGGTCCGGATCGACTCGAGACTGTGTCCCGGGATGGGCTCGGTTGCGGTCACCGGCAGCGCCAGCGCCCACAAGGCGCCGGCGAGCACGCAGGCGAGCAGGCGCCGCCGCGGTGGCCGCTGGCAGGACAGCGGGTGGCAGTGCAGGCGGCTGGCCTGCCACAGGTAGAACGGAGATGCCATATCAGTGTCCTTGGGCCGACGCGACGCAGTCGCTCGGCCGGGGCAGGAACACATGCCGTGACGCGCACGGCACGAACGCACAGCACTGCACCGCACAGGCGTGCGGCGCAGTCAGCGTTCGGGCATCAGATCAGCAGGAGGGCCGCGGGATGCGCGGTGGGTCGGTGCCAGGCAGGCGTGGGTGGCGAATCGACCCATGTGGACGTAACCCCGGGGCCACCGTCCGCGACTTCCGCGACCGCGAACCAGGAGAACCACACGCCGACAAGCAGCGGCGGAACCGGCGGGATGCGTCCGCTGTCTGCCGAGAGGTCGCCTTCGCTGCAGTGCGCGGTACACAGTGCCTCGTCAGCCGAGGGAAGCTCGGCGCCACAACCGTGACCGTGGTCGTGGTGGGTGTCCGCGTCGGCCGCGACTGCGGCGGTTGTGGCCTTGAGATCCAGACAGCCGCCATGACCGGCCAGTGCGAACTGGGACCAGAGCAACGCCACCATCGCGAGGAGGGCAGTGCGCTTGAACCAGTTCCGATGGCGAAGGCGGATCATGGTCGGAGCTTACTCTTTGTCTGATCCGGTGCAACTGATCCAGATCAATTTCTGGTCAGGAACAGAGACGGCGGGGGAGTTCGTGCCGATGCTCGGCGGGGGAGGGACCATCAAGACTATGCGCCATCGCGCTCAGGCAGCCGCGGGGCTGAGCGTTCCCAGCACAGAAACGACGATCAGGATCAGGATGGCCAGTGCTGCTTCAGCCGCGACACTCTGCCGCAGGGCGCGCACCTCCTGCACAGGATCGCCGCTTTCCAAGGCGCGTCCCAGGCGCGGCACCAGCGTCCAGCGGTGCAATGCACCCAGACCCAGCATGCCTCCGAACAGGGCAAGCTTCACCAGCAGCAGGTTCCCGTACGTGCTCTCGAGCAGTGTCGACAACGACCATGCGGTGAGATCACCGTAGTGCGTGATGCCGGACACGATGAGCGCAGCGACGAAGACCGTGCCGAGCGTCGAGAATCCGTGCAGAAGATCATGCGTCGTTCGAAGGTGCCCACTGCCGGAGACCGCCTCCCTGCGCAGGAGCAGGCCCAGGAACACCAGTACCGCGGCAACCCAGCCGCCTGCCGCGAGAAGGTGGACCAGGCCCGCAGCAAGCCGCAGCGCACCGGACGCGCCTTCACCGGCGGCGGCGTGGCCGTTCCATGCCAGCGTAGCAAGTGCGCCGCCCGCCAGCATTGCCAGCCGCGGAAAGGCGGACTCCACCTTTCCGCGGCGGCGCTGCCATCCGAGCACGACGATCAGGATGACCAGCAATGCGCCCCTCGCTGTCGCTGCCAGGCCTGCGGACGTCTCGAACAAATACCAGCCCAGCGATGCGCGATCGACGTCGGCAACCGGCATCCCCAAGATGCTCGCGGTCTTGACCACGACGTCGGTCCCGGTGAGCATGAGACCGACGGCGGCACCCAGCAACAGAACTCCCCTGAGCGGCCAATCGCTCAAGGCGTCGGCGATGGCGGTTCGATGCGAACCGTACCATCCGAACAATGGCACCCCGAACAGGACCATCAGGACCAGATACTCGAGGAACCGCAACACGTACGCCGCCGGGTCGAACATGTCGGGATCCTCAGCGCACAGTGAAGCTGAAGCTGCCCGTCATCGGGTGGTTGTCGCCCCCAACGGCGCGGTATTCCACGCGATAGGCACCCGCAGCCAGTGGCTTGGGCAGCTTGGCACGCAGCGTCTTGCCGTTGTTGACGATCTCGGTCGTGAAATTCTCGACCGGCATGGTGGAGCTGCCGTGCTTCATGAGCAACTTGAGGCGCGAGGCCCGCGGAATCAGCGTTTCGTTGAATACCAGATCAATCTGGCTCGGCGAGGCCACCACCGCATTTGCCGCCGGCGTGGACTGCTGCAGCGCGGCGTGGGCGTGGGCAACTTGCAGCGAGAACTGGCCCGCTGCGATCGCGAAGACGAGCGCCATGGAGCGAAAAACGTTTGACAAGTTCATATCGATGATCCTCGTTGCGAAGGTGGTGCAATGCCTCCGTTCGGCGGCATTGCTTGGTGGCTGTTCAGTGCTGTGAGAACGGCTCAGTGGTTCCGTCGTGCCGGACCAGTTCGACCGTGTACGGCTGCTGGCGCCCGTCCGGCACCTCCATGCCGGGCGAACCGAGCGGCATTCCCGGCAGGACTAGGCCGCGTGCGTCCGGCTTCTCTGCAAGCAGGCGCTTGATGTCCTCGGCCGGGATATGGCCCTCGATGAGGTATCCGCCGACCTCGGCCGTATGGCAGGAGCCCTTGGCATAGGGAACACCCAGGCGCTCCTTGACCGGACCCAGGTCGTCCATGTCATGCACATCCACGGTGAAGCCTGCTTTTTTCACGTGGTCGATCCAGCTGCCGCAGCACCCGCAGGTCGGGGTCTTGTGGACGGTCATGCGGGGCAGGGCAGCGGGAGTCGCGTCGGCTGTTTCCTGGACGACCTGTGCAGCGGGCGCGATGGTGGATTGCGTGGGTGTAGCCGCCTGGGTGCAAGCACCCAGGCCCGCCACCGCAAAGGCAACCCAGGTCAGGCGGTTCAATCTGTAAGCCTTCATTTCGGAGTCCCCGCTCAGCGTTTGGTTCGCGAGGACCAATGGATGTGGACGATGCGCCAGCCGTCCGCGGTCTGTTGCAGCACCATCGTCTCGGTGCTCTGGACGGTCAGTGGCTTGCCGTCCTTCTTGGCGTGCAGCTCGCTTTCGGTGCCGACCCAAGCGAACTCGCCCGCGACCCGTGCACGCTGGCGGAGCAGCTGGCGATGCGCGCCCTTGAGGAATGCCGCATCGCTGACGGCGTGGTGGCCCATGTATTCCTCGCGGCTGCGCTCGGCGCCTCCGGATTCCAGGATGAGGACGTCGGCTGCGAGCAGCGCTTCGACCGTGGCCATGTCACCGCTGGACAGCGCGCCGTGGAAGCGTTCGGCCACCGCGACCGCGGCTGTTGCGTCGGTAGGAACATCCACGTCCGCGCTGGCCGCGGCGACGGGGTGATGTTGTGCATGGGACTGCGTCGCCTTTGCCATCGCTGGCGGCACGATGGCGAGCGCCAGGGCGAGGGTGATGGAAGTTGTCATTGCGTTCATGCAGAGACTCCAGTAGATCGATGGTTGTGTGCTTGCCAGCCGTCACAGTCAGGCGTGGTTCGGGTGTCGGGTTTCAATGTGCGTTTGCCTGTCAGAACCAGATACGAACGCCCGCCACGATCCGCGTGTCGTCGATGTCCCCGGACTGCGCGCGACGCTGATCCGCGGTTCGGCCATAAGCGCGTTCCCAGACCACGCCGAGGTAGGGCGCAAACCGGCGATGGAACTCGTAGCGCAGGCGGAAACCGGCTTCGACCTTGCTCAGTCCGCTGCCGATGCCAACCGCCGGATCGTCCTTGCTCCATGCTTCGCCCTCGACCAGCCACTGGCCGATCAGGCGGTTGGTGAACAGCGTTTCGTATTCGGCTTCCGCGCCGAGTCCGACCTGGCCGGACTGCCCGAGATAGGCGGTCGCCTTGATTTCAAACTTGTACGGGGCAAGGCCGATGACGCCGAGCGCGGCATAGGTGCGCGACAGGGCGCCGCCAAAGCCGAAGTCATGGCGAATGCCGGCGACGGCGTCCCACCAGGGGGCGATCGCGCGGCCGTACAGGACTTCCACATCCGCCGATTCGGTAGAGCCGCCTGCACGCTCGCCCTCGCTGCGGAGCCAGAGCCGGTTCAAGTCGGAGCCGACCCAGCCTTGCGCTTCCCAGAACATGCCGGTGCCGCGCTCATCCGCGTCCCACGCTTCAAGCCGGTCAAGCGACCAGTACGAGTTGATCGATTCGCCGTGCATCACGTGGGCGTCGAGTGGTTGGAACGCGGCGGCCCGATCTGCCGGTGTAACGACCGGGATGGGCTCGCGCGGCTCGGCCGTGGCTGGAAGATCCTGGCTGGCAGCAGGCTGATGAACCATCGACGAGTGGTCCATCTTGGAGTGATCATCGCCAGCCATGACTGCGGCCCCTTGCTTCATGGCGCCGTGGCCCATGTTGGCGTGGTCCATCGCCCCCTCGTCCTCGGAACTCCTGGCGGGCGGGCTCGGCTGGTGGCCGGCATGCGGGTCCACAGGCTTGGCCGGCGGCTGGCTTGCAGCGGGTTTCGCTGGCGGCTGGTGCGCCGCATGGTCCGCCTGCTGCGCCCACACCGGCGCGATGCCGGCTGCGAGTGATAGTGCAGAAGCCAGGCCGATGGCCAGAGAATGGCGGTGGGAACGGATCATGGCGTTCATTCCTCCACCCGCACTTCGCGGAACATGCCGGCTTCCATGTGGTAGAGCAGGTGGCAGTGGTAGGCCCAACGGCCAAGGGCATCGGCACGCACCCGGTAGCTGCGCCGGGTGCCGGGCGGCATGTCGATGGTGTGCTTGCGCACCATGAAGTTGCCCGATTCGTCCTCGAGGTCGCTCCACATGCCGTGGAGATGGATCGGGTGCGACATCATCGTGTCGTTGACCAGCACGATCCGCAGGCGCTCGCCGTAGTTCAGGCGCAGCGGCTGTGCGTCGGCGAACTTCACGCCGTTGAACGACCAGGAGAAGCGCTCCATGTGTCCGGTCAGGTGCAGCTCGATCGTGCGCCCGGGCTCGCGCCCGTCGGGGTCGCGGAAGGTGCTGCGCAGATCGGCGTAGGTCAGCACACGGCGACCGTTGTCGCGCAGGCCGATGCCCGGGTCATCCAACCTGGGCACGGGCGCCATCGTCTGCATGTCGACCAGGGGATTGCCGGTTTCGGTGACAGGGTGTTCCTGCATCCCGCCGCCACCGTGGTCCATGCCGGCCATGCTGCCGCCGGCTGTCGCATTGGAGGACATTGACGACATGTCGTGGCCGCTGTGATCCATTCCGGCCATGGCACCGCCAGCCATCGACGACATGTCGTGGCCGCCGCCACCCATTCCGCCATGGCCCATGTCGTCCATGCTGAGGATCGGCTTTGGGTCGACGCTCGGAATCGGCGCGCGCAAGCCTTCCCTGGCCGCGAGGGTGCCGCTGATGTAGCCGGAGCGGCCGCTGTCCTGGGCGAAGATGGTGAATGCATCCTGCCCGGTGGGTTCGACAATGACGTCGAAGGTCTCGGCGGTGGCGATGCGGAACTCGTCAACGGTCACCGGACGCACGTACTGGCCATCGGCCGCGACCACGGTCATCTTCAGGCCGGGAATACGCACGTCGAAGTACGTCATCGCGGAGCCGTTGATGAAGCGCAGGCGCACCTTCTCGCCCGACCGAAACAGCCCGGTCCAGTTGCCGAGCGAGGTCGTGCCGTTCATGAGGTAGGTATAGGTGTTGGCGTTGACGTCCGACAGGTCGGTCGGCGTCATCCGCATCTGGCCCCACATCTTGCGGTCTTCGACGGTAGCGGCCAGGCCGTTCTGCTCCACGTCGTGGAAGAAATCGCCAACCGTCCGCTTGGAAAAGTTGTCGAAATCCGAGCGCTTCTTGAGCCGGGCGAACAGGCGCTTCGCATCAAGATCGGTCCAGTCGCTGAGCATGACCACGTAATCGCGGTCATATGCGAACGGTTCGGGTTCCAGCGGCTCGATGATCAGCGGCCCGTAGAGGCCGGCCTGCTCCTGGAAGCCGGAATGGCTGTGGTACCAGTAGGTGCCGCCCTGCACGACGTCGAAGCGGTATTGATACGTCTCGCCGCGGTTGATGCCGTTGAAGCTGAGCCCGGGCACGCCGTCCATGTTGGCCGGCAGCAGGATCCCGTGCCAGTGGATCGACGCCTGGCTGCCATGGATGGAGCCGGCGGGCAGGGCATTGCGGACCCGCAGGTTGACGGTGGTGCCTTCGCGCCAGCGCAGCAGCGGTGCCGGAATGGATCCGTTGACCGTGATCGCGGTGCGCGTGGCGCCGGTGAAGTTCATCGGCGTCTCGCCGATGGTCAGGTCGAAGTCGGTGCCCGAGAGCACGTTGGGTACGCCCTCGGCCTGGACGGCCCAGCTCGAACGGGGCCAGAGGCCGAGTGCCGCAACGGCGCCGCCGGCGGCTAGTCCCTGAACAAAGAGGCGGCGCGACGGGACAGACAGCCCCTCGGCACGGCCGAAAGAATCGGAAGACATGGAAACTCCGGGAAAAGGTCGAAGGCTCGCGAAGCGAGCATTACTCTGTCAGTGCGGAACTCACGGACAGATCCAGCGGCGCCGATGACGGCGCGCCGCGACACTTAGCCGATCGGAGGTCGCAGGAGGTTGGCCCGGGCCGCGGATGCGTGCCCGGACAGGAAAGGTTCGGCGGTCTGCCGGTAGCCGGTGCTGAGGTCGGCAAGCATCGACCAGGCAAGTGCCGCTGAGCAATGGTGCATGCATGCGCAGCAATCGCCCGCCCGGCAGCAGTCATCCGCTGGCGATGCGTCGCCGGCCTCATTCGTAGCCTGCGGGGGGCCGTGATCCACGGCCGCTGGAGCGGTCGCTTCGGCCCCGTGGCAGGCGGTTATTGCCTCTGCTGCTGCCTGCACCGCAGCCACGTCAGACAGATCGCCGGAGTTGCGCAGGTGCTCCAGATGCATGGACGCGCCCGCGACGCCCGGACCGTTGGCCAAAAGCGCAACGACCAGGAACAACCGCATCAGGAGCGCACGCAGAGCCATGCACCCGATTATACATCCGCATGTAAACGTGGAATGAATGCAGCGATACCAGGCGAGTGCAGTAGTCAGCTTTCGACCCATAGCGGCCGCTCGAGAAGCCGTCATTCCTTAAAGATGATGTTGACTGATGCCAGCCTGTCGCATCTCAAGACTCGTGCTAGCACTAGTCAAGATGAGATTTCATAACAACCCCGGCAGTGTGTAAGGTATACGGATGCCCCCGGCCGTTTCCCGACGATTACTTGCCCGCCTGCGCGCCTCCGCGCGCTTGGCAGTGCTCGTATTGCTGGTCTTCGCCTTAAAGATTGGGACGGCTGCGGCATGCGCCCAGCACGACTTTGCTGACATGGGGTTGGGTGCCGGCAGCGACCACGCGCTTGTGATGTCTGACACGTCGGGAGTCGAGGCCCCCTCAGTGCCTCTCACGAGCCATGCCGGCGCTTGCAGCCACTGCAGCTCCCACCACGCTGCTGCGTTGACACCGACCTCCATGGCGTTCGCCTTGAGTCCACGACGCGGTCTCGATGCCACCGTGTCTGGCTCGCCGCCCAGCGCCTCGATATCCCTCGAACTGAGGCCACCGATCTCCTGAGTGACGTGTTGTAACCCTTTGGCATGAGATGCCATCGGACACCGTCGACTCAGAGGATCTACCAATGCATTTTTTTCGTTCGCCGCGACGACGCTTCGTCGTGCGGCTGGCGTTCGCCGCTCTGGCTGTTTTTGTGCTGCCAGAGTCGGCTTTCGCTGCCAAAACCCCAGATGTGCTGGCCCCGGCCAGCATTCGTGGCGCGCTGCAGGCCGCCTGGCAACGCCATCCCAGTTACCGCGCGACAGAGGCACAACTCGCCGCGGCCCGGGCCCGCCTCGATGCCGCGGGCCAGCCGCTATACAACCCCGAAGCCGAACTTGCGTCCGACGACGAAGGCCCCGACCGCACCACGACGGCTGGGCTCAGTCTTACCCTTGATCTGAGCGGCAAACGCCGCGTGCGCCGGGATGCGGCATCCGCCCGCGTGGATCAAGCGACCGCCGAAGCCCGGCTGCATCGACGCGACTTCGCCAAGCAGTGGTTCACCGGTTGGGCCGAATTGCAGACAGCCAACGCACGCGTGCGCACCGGCGAACGGCGTCTGACACTGATGACGCGTTTCGTTGATCTGGCGCAGAAGCAGTTTTCCGCCGACGACATCTCGGGGCTGGAACGCGACCTCGCCTTGCTGGCGCGGGATGAGGCGCAAGCGGAGCAATCGCAGTTGATGGCAGAGCAGGCCGAAGCGCAGGCACGATTTCGTGCCGTGGGCGGGTCACCGGAGTTGCTTGCCAACCTGACGTTGCCGACTGGCACCTTGCCGCCGCCTACCGCGGCAGACAGCAGTATCGAGCAACTGCCGGACTGGCTGGTTGCCCAGGCCGCTGCAGTGGCGGCCGAGCGCGAGGTCACGGTCGCCCGGCGCAACAGGATCGCCGACCCCACGCTTGGGGCCTACGGTGGACGGAAACGCTTCGATATGGGTGGTCCCAGCGACAACGTGGTCGGGGTGTCGATCCGCGTGCCGCTGTTCGTGCGCAACTCCTATCGCGCCGAAGTGGTAGCGGCGCAGGCCGACGCCGATGTCGCGGTCGCCGATCGCGACCGCGTGCGAATCGAGCTCGAAGGCGACCGGCAACGGGCAATCGACACCTATGCGGCCACGCAATCGTCGTGGACTCGCTGGCAAGCCAGCCGCGGTACCGATGTCGAGCGCCGCACAACGTTACTGGAACGGTTGTGGCGCGAAGGCGAACTGTCGACCTCCGACTATCTTCAGCAACTCAAGCAAACCCTGGACACGCAGCTCGCCGGCGCCGAACTCGAAGCCCGCCTTTGGCGCTCCTACGCCGACTACCTCGCCGCCACCGGTCAGCTTGAACGCTGGGCCGGGTTGGAGGGCACCCCATGAGTGAGAACACGATGACCCCGTTCCGATTGATGTCCCTGCCTGTGACCGTCGCGCTGGTGCTGGCCATTGCCGCCTGCTCCAAATCGCCCGAAGCCGAACCTGCCAAGGCGCCAGCGGCCGAAGCGGACCATGCCGCATCGGGCAAGGACGCCCCTGCGGAAGGCACCGAAAAGGGCGGCGAACACGCTGAGGAAGGTAAAGAAGGTGAGGCGGCGCTGGTGAAGATGGATGAGGCGGCGCTCAAGGCCGCCGGCATCACCCTGCAAACCTTGCAGTCTTCCTCGCTCAGTGAGGAACTGCGCGCGCCCGGCGAGGTGGTCGACAGTGCCTATGGCACCACGTTGATCACCCCACGTGTCGCGTCGCTGGTGGTGCGCCGCCACGCCAAGCTCGGCGACGAGGTTCGTGCAGGCGCACCGCTGGCCACGCTGGCCAGTGTCGACGTTTCCGATGCACAGGCTGACCTGCGAATCGCCGAACAGGAATGGCGCCGCGTGTCGGCGCTTGGCCGTGAAGCGGTGGCCGGCCGTCGCATCAACGAAGCGAAAATCGCCGTTGATCGCGCGCGCGCCAAGGCTCAAGCCTATGGTTTGCCGGGCACCTCAAGCGGCAGTGTCAATGGGCAGTTCACCCTGACCGCACCGCACGCAGGTCGTATCACCGAGGACGAGTTCATCGTCGGCGAGCGCATCGAGCCGGGGAAGGCGCTGTTTCGGCTCGTCGATGAGTCAGTGGTGTGGGTGGACGCGAAGATGGCGCCGGGCACGGCGCCTCGCATCGAAACGGGAAGTCCGGCGACCGTAGTGATCGGCGGCAAACGCATCGCCGGCAAGGTCTTGCGCAGCGCTCACCGCACGTCGGATGCCACGCGTACCGCATCGGTGCGGATCGAAGTTGCGAACAAGGACGATCGCCTGCATGGCGGCGATTTCGTCGAGGTGTATTTCGAGGCGGCCTCCGCTGCCAACACCGACAACAGCGCCGCTACCCAACTCTCACTCCCCACCGATGCATTGGTGCAACTCGAGGGCGAGACGGTGGTGTTCCGCCGCAACAAAGAAGGCGCGCTCGAACCGGTCCCGGTCCGCGCGGGCGAAGTCATCGGCGATCGCACCGTGATCCGCGAAGGGTTGAAAGCGGGTGACACAGTGGTCGTGGCCGGTGCCTTTGCCGTGAAGTCGCAGATGCTCAAGTCGCAACTGGGAGAGGGTGATGCACATTGATCTCCTGCTCCTGACGCGGGAAGGTGCGCCATGCTGAATCGCCTGGTGGAAATGTCCCTGCGTTACAAGTTCCTGGTCCTGATCATCTTTGCGGTGGTCGCTTTCCTCGGCGTCAATGCGGTGCGCAATGTACCGATCGACGCATTCCCCGATGTGACTCCGGTCCAGGTCAATATCTACACCGAGTCTCCGGGCCTTGCCGCGGAAGACATCGAGCTCCTGCTCACCACACCCGTTGAATCCGCTCTGGCCGGCTTGCCAAAGGTGCGGGAAATCCGTTCGGTGAGTCTGTTCGGGCTGTCCTATGTCGCCGTCTATTTCGAGGACGACATGGACATCTACTTCGCCCGGCAACTGGTCAACGAACGCCTGCAGGAAATAGGCGATCGACTGCCCGACGGCTATGGCAAACCGAGCATGGGTCCGAACACGTCCGGTCTCGGCCAGGTGTTCTGGTACACGGTCGAACGCGCGCCCGGCGTCGGCAAGGACAAAGTCACCGACATGGACCTGCGCACCTGGCAGGAATGGACCGTGCGCCTGATCCTGCGCACCGCGCCCGGCGTGGACGATGTGACGTCATGGGGTGGTGGTGAGCGCGAATACCAGGTGCAGATCGATCCCCAGCGCCTGTATGCGCGTGGCTTGGGATTTGGCGATGTGATCAATGCATTGCCGTCCAACAATGGCCAGGTCGGCGGTAATGTCATGGATGTGGGCCGCGAGCAATTCCTCGTGCGTGGCCTGGGCCTGTTGAAGTCGACCGAGGACATCGGCGAGATCGTGCTCAAGGCCGAGGACGGCGTACCTGTCTATCTGCGCGACGTCGCAACTGTCGTTGAAGCGCCGGCACCCCGGTTCGGTGCAGTGACACGCGATGGCGAGGAAGTGGTGCTGGGGATGGCCCTGGCGCGCATCGGTGAAAACGCCAAAGACGTTGTGGAGGCGGTCAAGGGCAAGCTCGATGTGGTGCGCGATGCGTTGCCTGAGGGCATCGTACTGAGACCAATCTATGAACGAACCGATCTGGTCAACAAGGCCGTCGGCACGGCGACCCGCGCCCTGGTCGAAGGTTCGATCCTGGTCGCGATCATCCTGTTCCTGTTCCTGGGCGATCTGCGCTCGGCGGTGGTGGTGGTCATCACGTTGCCATTGGCGATGCTGATCGCGTTCATCGGCATGGGCCAAGCCGGTCTGTCTGCGAACCTGATGTCACTGGCCGGATTGGCAATTGGCATCGGCATGATGGTTGACGGTGCGGTGGTCATGGTCGAAAACGCGTTCCGGATCATGGCCGAGCGTCTGGAACACGGCGAAAAGGTCGACAGAACGTCGGCGGTGCTGGCGGCCGCCAAGGAAGTCGCTAGTCCGGTCACGTTCGCCATCACCATCATCATCGTGGTGTTCCTGCCGCTGTTCGCGCTGGAAGGGCTCGAAGGCAAGATGTTCAAGCCGATGGCGTTCAACATTGCCTTCGCGATGGCTGGCTCGATGATCCTGAGCCTGACCCTGATCCCGGTACTTGCGTCCATGATCCTCAAGCCCAAGCCGGAGCGGGACACATGGCTGGTGGCGCGGATCAAGCGTGGCTATCAGCCGCTGTTGGCTAAGGCACTTGGGCGCAAGAAAGTGGTGGTGGTCAGCGCCGTCGTCGCACTGGTGGCGAGCCTTGCCTTGTTTCCGTTCCTCGGCAAGGAATTCATGCCGCAGTTGCAGGAAGGCTCGATCATGTGGCGGGTGACGGGGATACCGTCCACTTCGCTCAACGAATCGATCAAGACCAGCAACACCATCGCCAAGGCCTTCGAGCAGTTCCCGGAGGTCGACACGACGCTGGCGATGATCGGCCGCGCCGAGAAAGGTGAGACCGCAGACGTCAACTACATGGAGATTTACACCGCTCTCAAGCCCGAAGACGAATGGAAAAGCGGGCGCAACATCAAGCAGCTTGAAGAGGCGATGCAGGAGACGCTGGAAAAAGTCGTGCCCAATGTCGTGCCGGGCTACACGCAGCCGATCCAGATGCGGGTGGAGGAACTGATCTCGGGCGTCCGCGCGACATTGGCATTGAAACTCTACGGCCAGGACCTGCAGGAGCTTGACCGGATCAGCGGGCAGCTCAAGACAGCATTGGGCAATGTGCAGGGCGTGGCCGATCTGTCGCTTGAAGCCAACGTCGGCAAGCCGCAAATCCGCATCGAAGTCGATCGCGATGAACTGGCCCGCCACGGCATGAACGCCGAAGAGGTCCTCACCATCGTGCGCAACGGCTTGGGCGGTGAACCGGTCAGCGTGTTGCTGGACGGCGTCAAGCGTTTCGATATCGCGGTGCGCTTGAGCGATGCCACCCGAAATTCGGTCGAATCGCTGCGCCAGATCCCGTTGCGCACTGCAACAGGCGCCGTGGTGCCGTTGTCGGAAGTGGCCGATGTCACTGTCGGCGAGGGCTACTCCTTCGTCCGTCGCGAACAGCTGCAACGTTATGCCGTCATCCAGATGGACGTGCGTGGGCGCGATGTGGATGGCTTCGTCAAGGAGGCCGACGCTGCGATCAAGCAACAGGTGAAATTGCCCGCAGGCTACTGGATTGAGTGGGGCGGGGCGTTCGAGAACCAGCAACGGGCATTGGCGAAACTGGCGCTGATCGTGCCCATCACGATCTTCTTCATCTTCGTGCTGCTCTACACCGCGTTCAACTCGATCAAGTACGCCTCGCTGATCCTGGTCAACGTGCCGTTCGCCACGATCGGTGGATTGCTGGCGTTGTTCGTCACCGGGCAATACCTGTCGGTGCCCTCGGCGATCGGTTTCATCGCGGTATTCGGTGTGGCGATGCTCAACGGTATCGTGCTGGTCAGCTTCCTCAACGAGTTGCGGGAGAAAGGCCTGTCGGTGCGCGAGGCGGTGGTGCAAGGTACTGCGCTGCGCCTGCGACCGGTGTTGATGACCGCCAGCGTCGCCATCCTGGGACTGGTGCCCATGCTGCTTTCCAGTGGCGTCGGCGCCGAAACGCAGCGTCCGCTGGCAACAGTGGTGGTCGGTGGCTTGATCAGCTCGACCTTGCTCACCCTGATCTTGCTGCCTGTTCTTTACGAATGGCTCGAAAACCGCGCCGACCGCAAAGCCGTCGAGCGCAACTCCAGGGAGAACGCGTCATGAAACAGATCAAGGCGTTCGTGCACCGCAATCGCGTTTCGGATCTCATCCATGCCTTGGAAGCAAGCGGATTCAAGCGCTTGAGCTTGTTCGATGTCAAGGGATTGCTCCGGGCGCTTAGCGCCCGAGAACAACAGTACTCGGTCGAGTTCGGCGACCAGGTGATCAGTGAGGTGCAAATGGAGTTGTTCTGCGAGGACGATGAAGTGACGCGCGCCTTGGAGGTTTTCCAGCGCGTCGGACGCACCGGGCAGATCGAAGCAGGGTGGGTCTATATCAGCAATGTCGAGCAGGCCATCGCCATCGGTGGTGTCAGGCAGGAGTCCTGAAATGGCGGAAGGCCACGAGCACGTCAGCGAGATCAAGTACGAGAAGCCGTTGTGGTGGGCCTTCGGGCTCACCAGCGTCTTCCTCATCGCCGAAGTCATCGGCGGCTTGATCACCAACAGTCTGGCCTTGTTGTCGGATGCGGCGCACATGGGGACGGATGTCATCGCACTGGCCATCTCGTTGTTCGCTGTGCGCATGAGTCGCAAGCCACCGGATGCCAAGCGCACGTATGGCTTTGCGCGCATGGAAGCCATCGGCGCTCTGGTGAACGGAGGGATGCTGTTCCTCGTGGCGGGTTACATCCTTTGGGAGGCTGTCGGACGATTCCGGCAGCCTCCCGATGTGGCGTCTACGGGCATGCTGGTGATCGCGGCGCTCGGGTTGGTGGTGAACCTGATCTCCATGCGGTTGCTGAAGGCGGGCAGCGGCGACAGTCTGAACGTCAAGGGCGCCTACCTTGAGGTCTGGGCTGACATGCTTGGCTCGGTCGGCGTGATTGGTGGTGCAATCATCATCATGATGACGGGGTGGACCTTGGCCGACCCGATCATTGCCGTCCTGATCGGCCTCTGGGTGCTGCCCCGCACCTGGACGCTGTTGCGGGCAGCGGGCGGCGTGCTCATGCAGAGCGTGCCGGCGGGGATGGATCTCGACAAAGTGCGCGACATGATGCTGGCGCACCCAGGTGTTGCAAAGGTTCACGACCTGCACGTCTGGGCGCTTGGATCCAAGGAACCCGTGTTGACTGCGCACATCATCCTGGCCGACGAAACTCAACCGCCCGACGTGGTGCGGCAGTCGTTGGCTACGGCGCTGACAGCAGCATTCGATATCGAACACGCCACGTTGCAGGTAGATGCCTCTACGGTGGTCGAAGGTCCAATACATGCGTGAAGGACTCGTTCTGGGTGTTCAGCTTAAACAGCCATCAAGTTCGAGATTCTTGATCGTGCTGCGGACTGACCTCATGCAATGGCGCCAAGTGCATCAACGTTGAACAGAATGGTTTTCGGAGAAGTTTGTGAGTACAAATGAAGTCGACGATACGGGCGCCACTGGTGCGCACACAGACAAAGACCATTGTTGTGATTCTGGCCCTCCTCCGGCACAAGCTCAAACGGCGGCGGTAGGCAAGGGGACGGCGTTCCGCATCGACACCATGGATTGCGCGGCCGAGGAAAGCGAAATTCGCCGTGCTCTGGCGCCAGTCGCCGGGGTGCGCGGGCTCAGTTTCCAGTTGGGCGCACGCATCGTCACCATCGACGCCCCGGAGGCGTTGATACCCGAGGCGTTGCTGGCGATCCGTAAAGCCGGGTTCGATCCCCAACCGGTTGCAAACGATGGCCCAGCTCCGGGCGCAATTGCACCTGTCTCCCGAGGACTGTGGCGTCTAGGATTTGGCTTGGCGCTCGCCATCGCTGCGGAATTGCTCGCCTTTTTCGCCCCGGAAACGTTGGCGTTCAAAGTCCTGGGCATGGCGTTGGCCGCCGCCGCCATCGGTCTGGCCGGCCTCTCGACGTACAAGAAAGGCCTGGCCGCGCTGCGTCGCGGACAGTTCAACATCAATGCATTGATGGCAGTGGCGGTTACCGGGGCGTTCCTGATCGGTCAATGGCCCGAGGCGGCCATGGTGATGGCGCTTTACGCGATTGCCGAACTAATCGAGGGCCGGGCACTTGATCGCGCACGCAACGCCATCAAGAGCTTGCTCGATCTCGCCCCCGACACCGCGGAGGTACGTGAGGCCGGGGGCGACTGGAAGGAAATCGCCGCGACCGAGGTTGCTCTGGAAACGATCGTCCGGGTCAAACCGGGCGCACGTGTACCGTTGGACGGCGTCATCACCGCGGGCAACACCGCGATCAATCAGGCACCCGTCACCGGAGAAAGCATTCCCGTCGACAAGGCACCGGGCGACCCCGTGTTCGCCGGGACGATCAACGACACCGGCATGATCGAGATGCGGGTTACCGCAGCCGCCAACAATACAACCCTGGCGCGCATCATCGATGCAGTCGAAAAAGCGCAGGGCAGCCGTGCCCCTACGCAGCAGTTTGTCGACCGGTTCGCCGCGATCTATACACCGGCGATCTTTGCCCTGGCTGTCGCGGTGGCCCTGCTCACGCCGTGGCTGATGGACTGGACATGGTCGCAGTCGTTGTACAAGGCGCTGGTGCTGCTTGTGATCGCGTGTCCGTGCGCATTGGTGATCGCGACACCCGTGACCGTGGTCAGCGGTCTCGCCGCTGCAGCGCGGCGCGGCATCCTCATCAAGGGCGGTATCTATCTGGAGGGTGCCCACAAGCTCAAGGCGATCGCGCTCGACAAGACCGGCACGATCACCGAAGGCAAACCCAAACTAGTCGCGACCGAGACATTGGCGAAAGAAGTGTCTGAGGAATCGGTCCTGCGTTGGGCAGCCGTTCTCGCCGGGCAATCGGATCATCCCGTGTCCAAGGCCATCGCTCAGGGATTGGCCAAGGGCGAGGGTGATGTGCAGGAATTCACCGCGTTGCCCGGACGTGGCGTCCGCGCCAGCGTCGATGGTCAGACACTCGTCTTAGGCAACCATCGCCTGATCGAAGAGCGCAATCAGTGCAGCCCGGATATCGAGGCGCGGCTCGCGGTGCATGAAGCCGAGGGACGTTCCGTCACGCTGCTGGCGTCGGAAACCCAGGTCTTGGCGATCTTCGCGGTGGCCGACACGATCAAGGACAGTTCGCGCGAGGCGCTCACGGAACTGCATGCGCTGGGTGTGTCGTCGGTGATGCTGACCGGCGACAACACGGCCACAGCCAAAAGCATCGCGCGCCAGGCCGGCATTGATGACGCCCGGGGCGATCTGCTTCCCGAGGACAAGCTGACCGCCATCGAGGAAATGCAAGAGCGCTACGGCCTAACTGCGATGACCGGAGACGGCATCAACGATGCGCCCGCGCTGGCGCGGTCAGACATGGGTTTCGCCATGGGAGGCGCGGGGACCGACACTGCCATGGAAGCGGCCGACGTCGTCATCATGAATGACGATCTGCGACGCATTCCCGAAACAATCCGGCTGTCGCGGCGTACTCGGACCGTTCTGTTGCAGAACATCGTGCTGGCGCTCGGCGTCAAATCCGTGTTCCTGGTGCTTGCCATCTTCGGAAGCGCCACCATGTGGATGGCGATCTTTGCCGATATGGGAGCTAGCCTGCTGGTGATCTTCAACGGCTTGCGTTTATTGCGGTCTGGTTCCAAGGACCTCGGGAAATGAAGACTCGGTCGGGCTGCCTGATACACCATTATTTCCTAGCTGCTGTCCGACTGGAGTAGGATCTTCCTCATGATCCACAGAGCCCGCCACCGCTTACGTATGGCCCTTGTGGTGGTCCTGTGCCTGCTGTTCCAGCAGGTCGCCTTGGCGGCGTATGTCTGTCCGATGGAACAGATGCCGCCGGAGATGACGGCAATGGCCGAGCACTGCGCCGAGATGGGCATGCAACCGGACCAGGACAATCCAGCCCTGTGCGAGAAGCACTGTGTCCCGGATCTGACGACCGCCGCAGACCACGTTCAGTTATCCGTGCCGGCGTTGATATTGCCGCCGCTGGCCTTTGCCCCCGTCTTGGCGACACCGGTGACTCAGGTCGCATTACAAACGGAGATTCCGATCGTCCGATCGGATCCACCGCCTCGACTGCGTTTCTGTAGTTTTCTGATCTAGCCCCCCGAATCGAGGACGCAATCTCGCGCTGGCGCCAATGCGCTATTTGCTTGTGTTTGTTGATTCGGAGGTTCTATGTCTTCCCGTGTCCTTGGCGTTGCCACGCGCGAGCGTTACCGCGTGCCGGTGCTGTGTCTATTGGTCGCCATCTCAGCGATGCCAGGGTTGGCTCTGGGACCAGCGAGGGCCTGCGTGGACTTTTTGGATGGGGGCAGGGTTATCGCTGCTGACACTGGTCCTCCTGCCCTTTGCACGCAGCCCCTAAGTCAGGTGCGCGGCAAACGATCTGCCGCAACCGCGGGGCGGGACTAGACGAGATATGTGCAGCGCCTAGGATTAAAGCGGTTACGAGTTAGACCAAGACTAGACAGCTTAGATTGGCATGACCGTTTCCGACCCGAAGCGGACATCGGCAGCGAGTGATTGACTATCTAGAAACTGTCCTTGGCACCCCTTTAGTTATGCCTGACCCAGCTACAGCGGAGACCACCACATGGCCGCCGGCGCTCGATGACCTTGATCTGTTCGGGTGTGTAGTTGCCCTTTACCATTCGGCACCTGGATCTCAATGGCGTGTGATAGGGCAGTCAGGCCTTGCGAAGTGCATTCCTTTTTTCTCGATGCGGCTTAAGTGTCGTGGTATCAAAATCCGAATTCCGCTTCTTGCACCCTTCGAACACAGGCCGGATAGCTTTCAGCTTCTCTACAAGCTCCGAAGGATGAGGGATCTCCTGCTGACTGTCAGATGGCGTGTCATGGGCGGCAATCACCCCACTACACTCATCATGCAGCTCCACGATGGACTTCCAGTCGTCCAAGGAAAAGCCAATGACGGCACCGACGTTCTCGATTTTGACCTGATCAGCAAATGGATGGACCGTGTCATACAGAACAATCTCACGGATGCCACGCTCAAGCGCGCCACGTAGCATCGCGTAAAGGCTTCTTACCTTGCGACTTTCCGCATCGTTGAGCTGGTCATTGCAGTTGCGGGCAAGATCAATCGCTTCTTTCTGGATGCGATCCAGCTGGGAGAAGAACTTCTCGTTCTCCCACGCCAGTCCTTCAATGATTGCCCCTGGCCGCTGATCTGCCCACTCTACGGTTTTAAGCGTGGGCACCAACTCCTGACCGTTTGCGGCCATTCGTAGCTCTGTCAGGAACACGGCATCATGGGTAAAGACGACAACTTGGCGTTCCTTTGCCAGATCTACCAATCGTCTGGCCATCCTCTTGCGGAAGCGATGATCCAGAGAGGTTGAAGGGTCATCGAACACCAACGTGGACTTATCGGCCCGAAGCTGCACTTCGGCCAGAAACATGGCTAATCCCATTGCCCGCTGTTCGCCTTCTGACAAGATCGTTCCTGGGGGAGAACTGGTGTTCTCCAACGTCAAGCTGATCATGTTTTCGCCATACTGCGTGCGAGATTTCAAAGCCGGCTTCAGTGTTCTCGCGCCGAGCCATAAAAGCTCCTGCCTCATGGCTTGCAGCAATTCTTCCGTGATGTGCTGTTGAGACATCCTGGTGATGCGGACGGACAAGGTCTTAGTTTGAAGCTGATCCTCCAATGATCTCAGGTGCCTGACCTTGCGCGCGTCTTGAACATACTGCTCGACCAATGGCAGTGCCGCCGCCAAACCCCGTTTGGCCGTCAAGTTGGTCTTCTCATCGGTAAGTGCCTGGATCCGTGTCTGATCTTTTGCAGCGCGCAGCTCAACCGCCTTGGCAAGGCATGCAGTAGCTTTCTCGGCAAGGGCAGCCGACAAGGCGGGCTGCGGTGCCGGTATAGGCCGGGGGCAACTCCAGTTGCCCGTCGCATATGCCTGTGCGGTCCACTTTTGCCTCGCAGACCACGCGTTCCGGTGAACTTCAATCAGGTCGGCAATGGTGGCATCAAGTTCCTGCAAGTCTCCAAGAGTCGCCTCGTCGATGACTTCAGTGATGCCTTGTGCAACCTTCTGGGCCGCATTGGAAAGCGCCGTGTCGGCGGTATTCAACGCGGTTGCCGCCTCGCTCGCAATATAGGTGCGGAAGCGGTTCAACCGCTCCCTGGCACTTTCGGCAAGCGGCTGCTGGCACAGAACGCAGTGCGCCCCGTCGTCGGTTGAAGGGTGGTGCTCAGCGTGGGGGTAGACCTGCGCCGAGAACGCTTCGGCAGCCGTGAAAAGTGTCTTCCAAGTGTCGCTACCCGTGCCCGTAAGCTCCTCGTCGCCTTCGACGTGAAGAAGTGCCTGGGCCACCCGATCTGCCTCCATAGCCGCAAGGACCGCGGCATGCAGCTCATGAAGCCTGTCCACGGCCCGATCCGAGGAAACGCCTTCAATGCTTCGACACTTAGAGGCTGCTTGGTCCAGGCGCGTGGCCAAGCCATCCTTTGCTCTAGCCAAGGGTTCAAGATCTAGGTTGGCTAGCAACTGATCGATTTCGACGATGCGGTCTTCGTGTTCTTGGCTGAACACACTCAATTGCCGGATCTGGTCAAGATCAGTGTCTGCGGACAGGGCCTGGATGGCCTGACCGACGGGGTGCGTACCCTTGAGACCTGCGAACGGGGATGCATCCAGGCGAATCGCTTCGCGTTCGTGCCTAATGGTCGCCTGCAATCGCATCATTCCCTGAGTAAGTTCCCCCAGTTGTGGGAGTCCGTAAGGTTGATAGTCGCAGGTCCCTTCCTCGGAGATGTAGTCCTCGCTGCAATGGCTGTCGTATACAGCCACCATTGCCAGGTGGGCGTCGGCACCTAGTCCTTCCTGCCAATCGTAGAGCCGCGGGTTACCTTGCTCATCCAGCACCACGATCGTGGCGCTGGGTGTGCCAGGGGTATCGGCATAGGCGTCGGACAAGACAGGGGCTGAGCGCCGAGCCCGACACGCACGCTTCAAGACTCGAGAATAGCCAGACTTGCCTGCACCATTGGTCCCGAACACGATGTTCAGGCCATCGGGATTGAATTGCATTCCGCTGCCTGGGGCAAACCTATTAACGTGCTGGAGATCTCTCAGTTCCAGCAGCACGGTCGTCTGACCATTCCCCATCGTCGGTATATGGCATGCGTCCAATGGGACCGGGCTGGGAGCGCCTTCCGTTTCCTCCAACATGGCCCGGATATCGACCAGATCACGCTCCCTGATTTCGCCCACAGCGAAGATGCGTCTCAGCGCATCGCTCTGCCAAGCCGGCCATCCGGCTGACATCTCCAGTAGTTCTTCTAACAATTCCATGGCAATCAGTGCGCAGGTCCGGACATGGACCTTTCCCCTATACCCAGACTAACCCTGAAAGGAACCAATTTCACCGTCCCGGGCGCCGTTTCTCAGCCAGTGAGCCCCGCCATACCTACTTTGCCGATCCAACAACGAGACCTTCCCTCCTACATCCCAGCGCCTCCGGGGCTCATATGATGCTGGCGCGACAGCAAGTTCCTGTGTCCGCTTCTGGCCGGTAGCGGACGTTGGGGAGGGATTAGGGATGTTTATCGGGGGTAAGGAAGTTCGCCTTCCACCCCTGTCGGCTACCGACAAGTCCGTGCATCACCTGGGATCTTCTTCATGAACTCGGCGACGTCGGCTGCACGACCCTAGGCTTTAGGCTAGTCCCGCACCCACATCGGTTGCCGAGAGAGAGTGGGGTATCGCAGATCACACAGACGAGGTACGGCTCGGCTAGCCCTTCATGTTTGACGACCTGCTCGGCGACTATGCGCTCATGGCGCTCCGACAGAATCTCGGGCGGCGGAGGTAACGCCGGGCTCTGCTCCGTCGTTCGGACGGGACGATTAGGCATGAAGGCGGTCAGGTCCGGCTCAGTTGCTATCACCTCGTACACGCCCATCTCCTGCAACTCGACGAGCGAGGCAGCCCATAGCTGATCCGCTAGATCGCCGACCAAGTCAAAGGGGGAGGGAATCAGTTCGTTCTCCCAGTCCTCGAAGAAGGAAGCCGAATATGGGTATCGGCGCGGATAGCCTTTTGCCCGGGCCTGCTGCCAATCGCGCTGCTGGGCGTCAAAGAGTCGCTTCAGCGGGACATTGAAGCCAAACATCCGGCCTAAATGCGGGACCCACTTTCCGGTCTGGATTCGGGTACCCACGGGCTGGCCACGCACGAACTGCCCCCACAGGGTCAGCTGCCACAGATGGGGGTGGGCGTCGATCAGCTGCCACCCGGTCGGGAGCTGCGCGAGAAAGGGGGGGAGGGGGGCGTTGTCCAGGTAGCGCCGGCGGGCTAGGCTGATCGCCGGCGCATCCCGCGCGGACAGCCGTAACAGCTGCTCCCGCGCGGCCGAGGGCGAGGATAGTTCGACGAGTGCCTCTAGATCGCTCAGGTGCGGGGCACGGAGCTTCTGGCGGAACCGCTCCCTGCGTTGACTGTCTGCGTCCAGCTTGGCTTCACAGCTGCGCCGGGCCGCGTCACGCTCGGCGCGCTCGGCCAGGATCCGGGCGTTTCGGTTAGCGACCTGCTGCTCGAGATTTGCCAAGACCTGCTCAAACTTGCGTTCGGCCGTCGGCGAATGAATCCAGAATCGAGGAGCTTCACGGAGCACGGTGCGCTCAAACGCATCGTCGAGCACCGCGTCGGCATCCAGCTGGGACAGATCAATCTCAATCATGGCCCAGCCGCGCTTACGTACCAAGGCGGCCTTATCGTGGCCGACGGCGTTGGAGACCTTGACCTCCACCAGCAGCGGCACCGTAGTGGGCTGGTTATCTTCAAGCACCACGTCTGGGCGCATGCCGACCATCCAGACCTCCTCCTTGGCCTGGGTGTATTCCCATAGGCGTGCGGGGCGTTTCAGGGCTTCCTGGTGCATCTGGTGGTCGAGGTCGGGGCAGGCAGCAATGCGCTTCCAACTGGGCAGCTGAATCTGACCTGCGGCGAGGAGGACCTGCTTTGCCATCTTGTGTACGGCCGTCTCGTAGCAGTGCTCATCGCCTCCGCCGTGGTGGTGAGCGAAGTGCCAGCGCTGGGTTGCGCCCTTCTTGGCCATTAGTTGCCGGCCGCAACCCGGGCAGTAGCAACCGCAGGCCAGTCCACTGTCCACCGCCGACGGAGGGTACAAGACCCCGTCGTGCTCTCCGAAGGGCACTTTCAATCCAGCGGTGTTTGCATTGCGCCCGGCTTGCCCTGCCATCGCCCCCCTCTCCCTGGGGTGATTCTATAAAAAAGCGCATCTCGCCCAATGAGACACCCCGGCCTAGAATGGGGCTCATCAAGGGGGATCGCGTGCAGAATTTGATTCAAGTCTTTGATTTATCTTGGGCAATTCAGCAGGGCGGGGCATGAACGAAACGTCCCTGAGCCAGCTGGAGGCCCACCTCTGGGCCTCCGCCAACATCCTGCGCGGCCCAGTGGATGCGGCCGACTTCAAGACCTACATCTTCCCGCTGCTGTTCTTCAAGCGCATCTGCGACGTTTGGGACGAGGAGTACCAGGAGATCGTTGATGAGACCGGCGACGAGCAACTGGCCTGGTTCCCGGAATCGCACCGCTTCCAGATCCCGGAAGACTGCCACTGGAACGACGTTCGCACCAAGGCCAGCAATGTCGGGACGGCCCTTCAGCGCGCGATGCGCGAGATTGAGAAGGCCAACCCCGAAACCCTGTACGGCGTGTTCGGCGATGCTCAGTGGTCGAACAAGGATCGGCTGTCTGATGCCTTGCTCAAGGACCTGATCGAGCACTTCTCCAAGCTGCCGTTTGGCAACAAGAACGTCAACTCGGATCTGCTTGGCGACGCCTACGAATACCTGATCAAGAAGTTCGCCGACGCCACCAACAAGAAGGCCGGCGAGTTCTACACCCCGCGCAGCGTCGTGCGGCTGATGATCGACATGCTCGATCCCAAAGAAGCCGAGACCATCTACGACCCGGCCTGCGGTACCGGCGGCATGTTGCTGGCCGCTGTGCAGCACGTGAAGGAACAGCATGGCGACGTGAAGCGGCTATGGGGCAAGCTGTACGGACAAGAGAAGAACCTCACCACCTCATCCATTGCGCGGATGAACTTGTTCCTCCACGGCATTGAAGACTTCCAGGTGGTGCGCGGCGACACGCTGCGCAACCCGGCCTTCTTCGAGGTCGACCGACTGGCCACCTTCGACTGCGTGATCGCCAACCCCCCTTTCTCGCTGGAAAAGTGGGGCGAGGACCTGTGGCTGAACGATCCCTTCGGCCGCAACTTTGCCGGCCTGCCACCCTCATCCAGCGGTGACTTCGCCTGGGTACAACACATGGTCAAGTCGATGGCCGACGTCAGCGGCCGGATGGCCGTGGTGCTGCCCCAGGGCGCCCTGTTCCGCAAAGGCGTGGAAGGCAGCATTCGCCAGAAGCTGCTGGAAATGGATCTGGTCGAAGCTGTCATCGGTTTGGCGCCCAACCTGTTTTACGGCACTGGCTTGGCTGCTTGCATCCTGGTTCTGCGCAAGCGCAAGCCAGCTAAGCACAAGAAGAAGGTGCTGGTCGCCGATGCGTCACGGCTGTTCCGTCGTGGGCGGGCGCAGAACTATCTGGAACCCGAGCACGCCGCCGAGATCCTCGGCTGGTATCGCGGTTTTGCCGATGTGCAGGACGCGGTCCGCGTGGTCAGCCTCGAGGAGATCAAAGCCGAGGACTGGACGCTGAACATCTCGCGCTATGTCCTGCCGCCATTGCAAGAAGACATCCCACCGCTGCCGGACGCCATCACGGCATTCAAGGACGCGCTCACCCGCTGCCGTGAAGCCGAAGAGCGGATCGCACAGGTCATGACTGAAGGGGGATGGCTGAAATGAGTCACCCAAGTAAACGCATCAGCCAACAAGAACTCGAAAGCTACCTGTGGGGCGCCGCCGTGCTGCTGCGCGGCCTCATCGACGCCGGCGACTACAAGCAGTTCATCTTCCCGCTGCTGTTCTACAAGCGCGTGTCGGATGTGTGGGAGGAGGAATACCAAGCGGCCTTGGCCAACTCAGGCGGCGACCTCTCCTACGCGCAGTTCGCGGAGAACCACCGCTTCCAGATTCCTGAGGGCGCGCACTGGAACGATGTGCGCCAGGCACCCAAAAACGTGGGCGCCGCCATCCAGAAAGCCATGCGCGCCATTGAGACCGCCAACCCGGATCTGCTCGATGGCATCTTCGGCGATGCGCCGTGGACCAACCGCGAGCGCCTGCCCGATGAAACGCTGAAGAACCTGATCGAGCACTTCTCGACGCAGACACTCTCGGTGGCCAACGTGCCGGAGGACGAGCTCGGCAACGCCTACGAATACCTGATCAAGAAGTTCGCGGACGACTCCGGCCACACGGCGGCTGAGTTCTACACCAACCGCACCGTCGTCCACTTGATGACGCAACTCCTGGCGCCACAGGCAGGCGAGTCGATCTACGACCCTACCTGCGGCACCGGTGGCATGTTGATCTCGGCGCTGGACGAAGTGAAGCGCTCGGGCGGCGAGTACCGCACGCTCAAGCTCTACGGGCAGGAGCGCAACCTCATTACTTCATCCATCGCCCGCATGAACCTGTTCCTGCACGGCGTGGAGGACTTCGAGATCATCCGGGGTGACACCCTGGCCGAACCCAAGCACATCGAAGGCGACCGCCTGCGCCAGTTCGACGTGATCCTGGCCAACCCGCCGTACTCCATCAAGCAGTGGAATCGCGAGGCCTGGAGCAGTGACAAGTGGGGCCGCAACTCGCTGGGTACGCCGCCGCAGGGCCGCGCCGACTACGCCTTCCAGCAGCACATCCTGACTAGCCTTACCGCCAAGGGGCGTAGTGCCGTGCTCTGGCCCCACGGTGTGCTGTTCCGTAATGAAGAACAGGCCATGCGCGCCAAGATGGTCGAGCAGGACTGGGTCGAGGCCGTCATCGGCTTGGGCCCCAACCTGTTCTACAACTCCCCGATGGAGTCGTGCATTGTCATCTGCAACCGCAAGAAGGCCGCCGCTCGCAAAGGCAAGGTGATCTTCATCGACGCGGTGAATGAGGTCACCCGGGAACGGGCGCAGAGCTTTCTGAAGCCCGAGCAGCAACAGCGCATCCTGACCGCGTACAAAACCTTTGCCGATGTGCCCGGTTTCGCCAAGGTCGCCACCCTGGCCGAGATCGGTGCCAATGCGGGCAACCTCTCAATCCCGCTGTACGTGAAGCGCATTGCCGCCGCCATCGCCACCGACTGCAATGGCGACGCGGTATCGCTGCGCTCTACCTGGGACCAATGGCAAACCGATGGCCGTGCGTTCTGGCAACAGATGGATGCGCTGGTGGAAACGCTGGATGGACTGATTACGGAGGACATCGAGCGTGTCTGATAACAACAAGTTGAAGCCAGGTTGGAAGGTCTGGCGGTTCGATCAGATGGCGACGAACGTCAATGTCCGTATCGACAACCCGTCCGAGTCGGGCATGGAGCATTACGTTGGTCTGGAACATCTGGATGCCGATTCCTTGAAGATTCGGCGCTGGGGCACGCCAGATGAAGTTGAAGCCACAAAGCTTATGTTCAAGAAGGGCGACATCATTTTTGGTCGCCGTCGCGCGTATCAACGCAAGTTGGGTGTGGCCGAGTTCGACGGTATCTGTTCGGCACACGCGATGGTGCTGCGAGCCAAGCCCGACGTGGTGCTGCCCGAGTTTCTACCGTTCTTCATGCAGAGTGATCTGTTCATGAACCGGGCAGTGGAGATCTCGGTGGGTTCGTTATCTCCCACGATCAATTGGAAAACAATGGCAGCGCAAGAGTTTGCGCTGCCGTCGATGGGCGAGCAAATTAGCCTAGCGACCGCTTTCTCATCGATCGACGAACTTCGTCACGAACTTGATTCTGCGCAAAGGGAGTTGGCTATTGCCGAGCGCTCAGCCATTCAATCCGTTCTTGGAGACGATGACAAATGGCTCATGACGACTATGAAAAGCGTCGTAAAAAGCATTGAAGCTGGCAAGAGCCCTAAAGCTTCATCGTTGCGCGCTAAACCTCACGAGCTTGGTGTATTGAAGGTGAGCGCGGTCGGTTCGCAGGGTTACTGCCCAGAGGAAAACAAAGCGCTACTGAACCCGAATGATTTCATCCCTGAAGCAACCGTCGAAATTGGCGATTTCCTGGTAACAAGAGCCAATGCCCAGCCGCAGGGCGTTGCTCGTACCTGCATCGTTGAGTCTACGCCCAACAATCTAATGTTGTGTGACAAAACATGGAGGCTGCACTTCACTGCTGACGCACCTCCAAAGCAATTCATATTGGCTTGGACAAAATTGCCGAAGTTCCGCTCATACATCGAAGCCCTGTGCTCAGGAACGGAAGCAAAGAATATTTCTCAAGAGAAATTTCTTTCGGCGCCGATGGTCCGCCTCGATAAGGGCCAACAAGAGGACATTGGCCGAGCCATAGAAGAAATAGAACGCGCCAAGAAGGCACTTGACAAGCGTAGGGGCGCTGTCTCGTCAATCAAACGGTCATTTTTGAATAAAGCCTTTGGGGAGGCCTGACTGTGAGCTTCACCGAATCCAACACCGTCGAAGCCTACGTCCGCGACCTGCTCACAGGCCCGACCAAGGCTGTACCGGCCAACACCGTTCAGGAGCCTCAATCCAGCTATGGTCCGAGCCCCAGGGGCATCGGCTGGCGCTACGCCGCCCCTGCTGAGGTGCCGCGCCAGATTCAGGAGGTACTGGTCGAACCTTGGCTGCGCGATGCGCTGATTCGCCTTAACTCAGAGATTGCCGCTCAACCCGACCGTGCGGATGAAGTGCTCTACAAGTTGCGCGCCATCGTGCTTTCGGTGCGCTCCGATGGTCTGATCCGGGCCAACGAGGAAATGACGGCGTGGATGCGTGGCGAGCGCTCAATGCCCTTCGGCCACAACAACGAGCATGTGCCGGTGCGGCTGATCGACCTGGATGATCTGGCGCAGAACCAGTACATCGTCACCCAGCAGTACAGCTACCGCGCTGGCCCCACCGAGCGCCGGGCTGATCTGGTGCTGTTGGTGAATGGTTTGCCGCTGGTACTGATCGAGGCCAAAACGCCAGTCAAGAAGTGCATTAGCTGGGTCGATGGCGCCGTGCAGGTGCACGACGACTACGAGAAGTTCGTACCCGAGCTGTTCGTCTGCAACGTGTTCTCGGTGGCCACCGAAGGCAAGGCCTACCACTACGGGTCCATCGGCCTGCCGGTCAAGGACTGGGGGCCGTGGCATCTGGATGGTGATGGCGACGATGGCCAGCACCACCCGCTGAAGTCGCTCAAGCTGTCCGCTGAGAGCATGCTGCGCCCGCATGTGGTGCTGGACATCCTCGGCAGCTTCACCCTGTTCGCCACCAACAAGAAAAAGCAGCGCATCAAGATCATCTGCCGCTATCAGCAGTACGAGGCGGCGAACAAGATCGTCGAGCGCGTGCTGGCAGGTTACCCCAGGAAGGGCCTGATCTGGCACTTCCAGGGCTCGGGCAAGTCGCTGCTGATGGTGTTCGCCGCGCAGAAGCTGCGCATGCATGCCGGCCTGAAGAACCCCACCGTGCTGATTGTGGTGGACCGGATCGATCTGGACACCCAGATCACTGGCACCTTCACCGGGGCGGACATTCCCAACCTGGAAAAGGCGGATACCCGCGAGAAGCTGCAGCAGCTGCTGGCTCAGGACGTGCGCAAGATCATCATCACCACGATCTTCAAGTTCGGCGAGGCCACAGGCAGCCTGAACGACCGCAGCAACATCATCGCTCTGGTGGACGAAGCGCATCGCACCCAGGAAGGCGACCTGGGCCGCAAGATGCGAGAGGCGCTGCCCAACGCGTTCCTGTTCGGCCTGACCGGCACGCCGATCAACCGCGCCGACCGCAACACCTTCTATGCCTTCGGAGCCGACGAGGATGAGAAGGGCTACATGAGCCGTTATGGTTTCGAGGAATCGATCCGCGACGGCGCCACGCTAAAACTGCACTTCGAACCGCGCTTGATCGATCTGCACATCGACAAGGCCGCGCTGGACGCCGCCTACAAAGACCTGACCGGCGGCCTGTCGGATCTCGACAAGGACAACCTCGCGAAGACCGCCGCCAAGATGGCCGTGCTGGTTAAGACGCCAGAGCGCATCCGCAAGGTGTGCGAAGACATCGTTGAGCACTTCCAGACCAAGGTGGAGCCCAATGGCTTCAAGGGGCAGATCGTCACTTTTGACCGGGAATCGTGCCTGCTGTTCAAGACCGAGTTGGACAAGCTGCTGCCGCCCGAGGCCACGGACATAGTGATGTCGGTGCAGGCGTCCGATAAGAAAGAGCATCCAGAGTACGCGGCCTATGACCGTTCACGCGATGAGGAAGAACGGCTGCTCGATCGCTTCCGCGACCCGGCCGACCCTCTGAAGCTGATCATCGTCACGGCCAAGCTGCTGACCGGCTTCGATGCGCCGATCTTGCAGGCCATGTACCTGGACAAGCCGCTGCGCGACCACACGCTGCTGCAGGCCATCTGCCGGGTGAACCGCACTTACTCCGAGCAGAAGACCCACGGCCTGATCGTCGACTACCTCGGCATCTTCGATGATGTGGCAGCAGCGCTGGAGTTCGACGACCAGAGCGTCAAGCAGGTGGTCAGCAACATCCAGGAGTTGAAGGACAAGCTGCCTGAGGCGATGCAGAAATGTCTGGCCTTCTTCGCTGGCTGCGACCGCACCCTGCAGGGATATGAGGGCCTGATCGCCGCGCAGCAGTGCCTACCCAACAATGAGGTGCGGGACAACTTTGCTGCTGAGTACAGCGTGCTCAACAAGATCTGGGAGGCGCTGTCACCGGACACCGTTCTGGGCCCCTTCGAAAAGGACTACAAGTGGTTGTCGCAGGTGTACCAGTCGGTGCAGCCCTCCAGTGGCCACGGCAAGCTGATCTGGCACTCGCTAGGCGCCAAGACCATCGAGCTGATCCACCAGAACGTGCATGTGGACGCCGTGCGGGATGACCTCGACACCCTGGTGCTGGACGCTGATCTGCTGGAGGCCGTGCTGTCGAACCCCGACCCGAAGAAGGCCAAGGAGATCGAGATCAAGCTCAAGCGCAGGCTGCGCGGGCATGGCGGCAACCCCAAGTTCAAGAAGCTGTCGGAGCGGCTTGATGCGCTGAAAGACCGGTTCGAGTCTGGCCAGATCAACAGTGTCGAATTTCTGAAGCAGCTACTGGAAATCGCCAAGGAGACGCTGCAAGCCGAGAAGGAGGTCCCGCCCGAAGAGGACGAGGATCGCGGCAAGGCGGCGCTGACCGAATTGTTCAACGAGGTGAAGACCGCCGAGACGCCCATCATGGTCGAACGCGTGGTCGCGGACATCGACGAGATTGTGCGACTGGTCCGTTTCCCGGGCTGGCAAGGCACGCAGGCCGGTGAGCGTGAAGTCAAGAAGGCCCTGCGCAAAGCCCTCTTCAAATACAAGCTGCATGCGGATGAAGAGCTGTTCGAGAAGGCCTACAGCTACATCCGGCAGTATTACTAACGGGCTTACGCGGTAGGCGTCGGGTAAGCGATTAGGGAGATTTATCGGGGGTAGGGAGGGTCACCTCGGACTCACAGCAAAGCGTGCAGCACGCTGCGACCTGCTGCCGCGGAGCCAATCACTTCCATGCATTCTTTCGGAGAGGGCTCATTAGCACGCTCTCGTCGGGACCCTTCAGAAAAATCCTACACGCTTACGCGCCACTCTCCTATGGCGACGCGCGCACCATCAGAGCACCATGTCCTCGTGGTTACGCAGTCGCACCCAGAAGGGAATCAGATCGGATCCCGCACTCTGTCAGCACGGAGCGCGCCGTGAAGGGGGCAGCGGGAGTAACAGCTCGCACAAAGTGCGTCACCACCAGCGCCGCCTTAGGGGCGGCGCTGCCATGTTGGAAGGTTGCTAAACGCCTTCCAAGCCCGCAGGCTGACTTCCCTTCGGAGTCGCGCAATCGCAGCAGACCTATGACCGAGCAAGAGTTGGCGGGTCCTGGCCTCCGGACTTTTTTCGCATATCCGAGAAGTGGCAGATGTCCCCCGGACAACAGCGCCCACTATTTGGTTGGCCAGATCAAAGGACTCTCGACTCATGGCGTCGCGGCGACTGTGCCCACGCGCCCCGTGATGTGCTTATTCGCATCAGCTACGTTCTTGGCATCTATACGGCGCTGCACACGATCTTTCCTAATGAGCTCCAAGCCGACGGCTGGATGATGTGCCCCAGCAGCGCGCCACTGTTTGCTGGACAATCCGCGATCGACCCGGTGGCGGAGGAGGGCGTCGATGGAATGGCCGCAGTAAGGAAATATCTTGATGCGCGCCTAAATTAGTGCTCTGGAGGTTGCTATCGACGCTAAGCGGACATCTACCACCACCTTAAGCGGAGTGCCCACCCGCCAACTACCAGCAGGATGCCGACTCGGGCCGCATCGGATGGCGGCGCCAAGCGGGCCTATGCGAGGATGAGGATCGAACGGCGAGGCGGGAGCACGGCAACTCCTGGCGCAACAAGCATTGCTTGGGGAACGGGCATCTACCGGTGATGCGGGCCCTAAACAAGATCACGGCACGTGGCTGGGGTGCGATGGCCTGCGATCAACAGCCCTCCTCGATCAACGAAGTGATCGCGCCGGTGCGACGACCAGCAGTAATAGTGTTTGAATGAGAGCGATCGGCCGCAAGCACTTAGATCCAGTACGCCTTTTCTGCTCATTCTTTGCAATGCATTCGATCGCGAAGATCTCAAAATATCGCGCAGGGACTTGGAGGAAGCACGATGTTCGATTCGCCAATCGTAGAAGTCGTTATTGGTCTTACCTTTTTGTTTCTGGTGCTCAGCCTTTGCGCGACTGCATTAGTGGAGGGTGTCATCGAATGGCGTCAGTGGCGAGGCCGTCTCTTACATAACAAGCTCCGGGTGCTCCTTGGGAAACGATTGGTCGATATGTTCTATAAGGATCGCCGCATCTGCGATCTCGCTAGCGGTAAAGCCTCTCTTCCTGCGCGGTCAGCATGGGGGGGAAAATTTGATCGGGCACCCATATTAGGAGCATTGTGGCGAAAGTGGCTCGGGTGGGGCGTCTTTACCTCCACATCGCGCCACGAAGCTATGCTCATCGCACGCTCGATGAATGCTAGGCGGCTTCCTTCTCAGATTCCTGATCAGGTCTTCGCTGATGTAATCTTGGATTGGCTGCAGGGAATTGAATTGCCGTGGCAGCTTGAGCCCGACTACGCCGCGCCCGACGCGATTCCCAATGATCTGGCGGTGCTGTGGCAGGCGATGAGCGTTCGTGCGGGTGGCTCTCAGGAAGCGCTGAGTACTGAGCTTCGAAAATGGTACGCACAGTCCATGGAGCGGACGACGGGTGAGTTCAAGCGACGTGTCCGTTTCGCGCTCTATGGGGCAGGCCTCATCTTGGTCCTGGCAACCAATGCGGACACTATTCGCCTCGCATCGTCCCTTTACAATTATCCATCATTCCGCGCCCAGAATCTGGCGATGGCCGAGCAGGTCTTTGCCGCATGCCCTGAAGGTCCTCGTGACTGCGTACCCCTGAAGGAGTTCCGGGACAGTGTGCTCAAAAGTCCGACAGGGACCGGTTTGCTTGGATGGGCCGACAGTCAGGGGCGGCAGCTATGGGGGTCTTCGGCGCTAGTGTGGGCGATCGTCGGATGGCTATTGACGATCCTAGCGATTGGGCTTGGAGCGGATTTCTGGTTTGGTGCGCTCAAGAAGATGTTGACCTTGAGGGCCGGCACTATTGACGCCAATCGTGCGGAACTCGAAAAGCAGGGATCGTCGTCGAGGGCTGAGTCTTTGGCGCCGCGGTCCCCGTTGGCGCATGAGCCGCTGGATCTCGAGTCGCTTGAAGTGGAACGCTTGGGTGGGTTCCAACCGCTTCGCTTTGCGGAGAGCAATGTGCATGCGTTCTGGCTCGCGCATCTGGCGAACCTCGCCTACAGCGACGCAGCGGCGCTGCAAGGAAGCTCGTTGTTACAGCATCATCGTCTGTCTGCGCAGCCGTTCGAGGCGGGTGGAACTCAAGGTTTTGTGTTTACGGGGCCAGAGGTGTGCATCGTGGCCTTTAGAGGGACCGAGACCAAGCTCGAGGATTGGCTGACAGATGCGAATGCTCGGCAGAAAAAAAGTCCTTGGGGGAAGGACGATAAAAGCATCGGGATTCATTCCGGATTTCACGCAGCGCTAGAGCACGTGTGGCCAGACTTGTTGAACTATGTGACACGCGCTGCTCTGCCAGTGTGGTTTACCGGGCACAGTCTCGGCGGTGCGCTTGCGGTTCTGGCGGCGTATCGCTTGGAAGCGATCGAGACCGTCGGTGTTCGAGTAGCGGGGGTGTATACCTTTGGCCAACCGCGGGTCGGGAATGATGGCTGGGCAAAGAGTGTTCCCATTGAATTGGCGCAGAGAATCTTTCGATATGTCAATGATCGCGATATCGTGCCGCTTGTCCCGCCGCCCAAATCGATGGGTTACTCCCATATAGGCAACGTCCGGTATTTTGATGCGAGCGGGCGTTTGCATCAGAACAGGACACTGTGGGAGCGAATAGCCGAACAACTGACGCCGATGCTCGGGCAAGTCGCGGCGGGCGGTGAAGATTGGGACACGCTCGCAAAGAACCATGTGCGCGAGCGCGTGGCGGATCATGGGATGGCGCGCTACATCGAATGCCTGGAGCGACTGGATGCAGTGCGCACACTTTGGAAGAAGGTGTAGATCGGTTTCCGAAGTACACTTCGGCCCGCATCCTGTTGGCGGGACGTTGACTCCCGATGGTGGGATTAGGTCGATTTATCGGGCGCAGGGAAGGCACGGCTTCTGACCCAAAGCGGTCACTTGGCGCGGCACGTAAGTCGATGATCTACTTGTCATTAGTAGTCTGCTGCCAACTCAATGGACGCCTATTTCGGTCCATGCAGAAAACTTTCGTTCTGCGCCTTACTTCGAAATAAGTGAATGTTTTTGCTTCAAGATCGATGTTTGTCCATGGAAGGATCTCTTAATGGTGAGCCGATGAAGAAGAAGCAAGCCCGGTCGCCAAGACCTAACAAAGCGACACCTCAACTTAAAAGGGACCACGCACGCCAAGGAACCGAGCTGCTGCCGATACGCATGGAGCATCCGTGGTTGCGAACAGGAAAAATCCTGTTCCTTCTCTCTGGCTGGTTTGTAAGTCTATTTCTCGGATTACTAGAGCTTCCATCCAAGATCGTCTCTTTTACAAGTAATGCACCAAAAGCAACGGAAGCGGTTTCTTCTTGGGCATTGAACTACAAGATGTTTGTGGGGCGATTCTCCAGCGATCCCTCATCATGGAAAGAGCTCAATCTAATCGGCACCGAAGAGAAACAGAAGGATGTGGGCGAAATCCAGCTTGATATTGGTTACGACGGCTCCGGTCGTTTCAGTGGCGAAATTGTTTCGAAATCAATGGAAAGTGGTCCATTTCCGTGGTCGAGAATTATGATTGACGGAAAAGTGAACGCACTGGGGGCTTTCTCTGGGAACGTTTGGGACATCGTCAGCAATCAAAGAGCAGTCTATTCTTCATTTAAACTGGAAGTCGAAGATAGTCAGAAGGGCACGCTGAGATTGCTACCAGCACGGAATGGTGACGGGGTATTCTCGGGGCCGATAGTTCTCTGGCCTACTGATTTCGAAATGGCTGATGGTGCAAGCGGAAAACGCTTTGACGAGATGCTTAAAAAATCCTGGGAACGATATAAAGAACAGGGTGGAGGTGTGAGGGAGCGCCCAGTGCCTGTTGATGAATCGAAATAGGCCACTCGCAAGCAAATCGTGGAGGTCTTCATGGCGAAAGCCGGACTGACTAAGGCGGGAGCTGCGACCTACTACCAGATGATCAAGAATAGCCGTCGTCTCGATTGAGGCCCAGTTGGACTAAAGCCCCGCAGCCAAGATGTTGTCTTGGCTGCGGGGATTCATCTTTACGGGCACCGACCGCTAGCCCACCTCTCTAGATCCATCGGCGCATGCAGTGCGCAATCAGTCGCGGAGTGGACGGTCCGTTTCTGGCCGATTTTGGTCGTGACGTTTTGCCGTCCTCTGACCCAAGGCTGCGACTGGGACCGACCCATGCTAGATCGAAGGTTCATCGGAGCGCCCACACGCTGTTCGGATCGCCCTGAGTGGCGCGCTTGTGTACACCTCGCGCCATCGCGGCATAGGTCAGCGCCATCGCCATCGCGATGGCATCGACGAAGAAGCGGTGCCAGTGCCCGTGCCAAGCGGCGGCGAACAGGTGTTCGCGCATGCCGATCCAGCCCGCCACCGGGATAAGGGCGGTCAGCGCTGCGCAGAGCCATAGCAGTTCCTGCGCCGCGCGGGCCGGCTGGCGCAGGCAAGGCCAAGCCAAGCAGGCCAGAAACACCGCGAAGTAGAGCGGTGCCACCCGCCAGCCCGGCCACAGTGCGCCAGCGATGAATACAGCGGAGACTCCGGCAATGCAGCCTAGGCAGACGCCCAAGGTGAGCGCAGCCATCACTCGAGCGCTGCGCGGCTGTTCCTGTTGCCGGCGCTTGCGCCGTGCCTCGATCCACAACAGGTTGCCGCTGTAGAACAGGAAGGCGCCCGCCAGCCCCAACGCAAAGTACAACCACTTGATCGCTTCGTGGCCAAAGCTGCCGTAATGCAACGCCTGCAGGCCGCGCAGCATCCACATCCCTGGAGTCATCGTGGTCGGCGCATAGGACGCGACCAAGCGTCCACTGGTGGCATCCAGCACCACCGCCCCCAGGGTGTTGAGCCGGCGTTGCTCGATGATCCCGTAGGCAGTAGCTTGCGCATTGGCGTCGCCGGCCTGGGTGATGCCGATGCCCTCGATCTCCAGTCCCGGCATCGCGGCTTGGCTGCGCGTCAGCAGCTCGTGCAGTGGCAGGGTCGGCTTCGCTACGCCCGCGGCCGGTTTCTGCGGCGCGCCGAAATAGTCGCGTTCTAGCAACTGATTGAGTTTGCCGTCGTAGACCATCGCGTTGAACGGCAGCAACAGCAGCAGGCCGATTGTCAGCACCGCTCCGCTCCAGGCGAACACCACATGGAACGGCAACGAAAGAATGCCGATGGCGTTGTGCGCATCCTGCCACAGCTGTTTTGTGTTCCGACCCAACCGTAAGGCAAACAGGGACTTCAAGAAGCTCGGTGCGTAGATCACCACGCCGCTGACCAGCGCCAGCCCGTAGAGCAGGCTGACAATGCCGAACAGGTAGGTGCCCCAGGGTTTCGGCAGGCCGGCGGTGAAGTGCAGGTCGTAGATGAACTCGATGAAGGCGTCGCCGAACGCGCTTTCGCGCAACGCTTCGTGGTCGTCGAAGGCGAACTTGTGCGACTGGGCAGTGGCCGCTTCGTACCAGTAAGCCGTCGGCTGCGGGCCGTGTTCCCCGGGTAGCACGATGTAGATGCTCTCGGCGGCTTGGGGCTTCTCACGCAGGAGCCGATCCAGCAGCTGCTGGGATCGCTCGATCGGATCCGGTGTGAGCCGCGCCTGCGCGCCACGTCGGTTCCAGTCGCCGACTTCGTGCGAGAACACTGTGATCGCGCCCGCATAGAAGGCGATGAACAGGGCCAGGCCGGACAGCAGGCCCACCCAAGTGTGCAAGTGAAGGAAATTGCGCAGAGTCGCAGGCTTCATGCGGCCACCTCCAGCCAGCCTAGCGCCTTCAGCCCGTACAGGAGCCCTAGGCTGGTAGCGGTGGCCAAGCACAGCCATACCCACGCAAGGCGGCCGCTGGAGAATACGAAAGGCAGCACCATCACGCCGATCCAGACCGGGAACACCAACAACATCCATGGCAGTGCGCTGATAGATGCGGGCCCTGGCGTCGCCAGCGCCAACACGCCGACGATGCCGATGGTCAATGGCAGGCCCAGCAGGCCCAGCGCCAGCCAGCGCGGCCACATCGCCGAGTGCCTCATCGTTGAATCTCCGCGCGCAACCGGCACGCGGCATCCAAATAGGGCAGCGCGACCAGCGCCGCCATCAACGCTGTCAGCGCCGAGAACAGCCCCGCCCATACGCCTGCTTGCGGCGTGCCCGCGGCCAGCGACAGCGCGAGCCCGGCCCATCCTGAGATCCGCAGCGTCCGTGCCCGGATCCGCGATGCCGGCCACAGCCGCTGGTGCGGACTCCCCAAGTAGAAGCACAGACCGGCGAGGGCGGCCAGCAATAGGCAGATGGCAATCATCGTGGCGTGCTCAGAAGCGCCAGTCCAAACCGAGGCTATAGTTGCGCGGCGCGCCGTAATAGCCGATCTGGTACATGCTGTTGATGTACTTGGCATCCCCCAGGTTGCCGATGTTGGCGCGCAGGGTCAGATTTGGGCGGATGTCCCAGGTTGCGAAGGCGTTGAGCACCGCGTAGCTGCCCTGACGCACCACCATCGTGGTGTAGCTCTCCTCGGTCCAGGTGCGGTCCTGCCAGCGCCCGCCGATGCCGAGCGACAACGTCGGCAGTCTGGCAAGGCGCGTGCTCACGGTGAGGTTCGCGGTGTTTCGCGGCGCCCACGGGAAGGTGTCGTGGCCGTCTGCGCCGTCCATCTGCAGATGGGTGTAACCGAACACCAGCTGGGTGCGTTCGCCGAGCCTCCCGGTAGCTTCGAATTCGAAGCCCTTGGACTGCACGTCTACCGGCGCGTAGTAGTAACGGCCGCCGTCGAAGTCGTAGCCCATGTAATTGGCCAGGCCTTCCTGCTTGGCGCTGAACCAGGCCAAGGTCGTCAGCAGGCGCTTGTCCAGCCATTGCGCCTTGACGCCAACCTCATAGTTCACGCCCTTGGTCGGTGCCAGATACTCACCGTTGATGTCAGTCTGGTCCTGCGGCTGATAGATGTCCGAGTAGCTGGCGTAGCCCAAGATGTCCTGGTTGAAGTCGAAGGTCAGGCCGGCGTACGGACTGGTCTTGGTTTGGCTGAAGGCTTCGCCGATGTTCACGCCTTCACGCTCGTAACCCGCCCAGTTGACGCCCACCACCGCCTTGAATCGGTCGGTGAACGTCAGGCGGGTGGCGCCGTAGGCGCGTTTGAGGCGCTGGTCGGCGCGGTTGTCGAGGACGCGCTCGCCCCAGTCCGGCTCGGCGACAGCGTTGCCGGCATAGGGGAAGGGCGGCAAGACGCCGAACGCGGGGCTGGAGGAGTCGGTGGGGTTGTACAGGTAGTCTTGGCGGCTGCGCGCCAAACTCAAGCCGAACATTGCGTCCTGCTCCCGGCCGAACGCCTCGAAGGTGCCGGACAGGCTAATGTCGCCCAGGTGCGACTGCATCAACGAATAGCCCTTGTACGCCCAGCCCACCAAGCCGGTATGCGCCACCGGATCCAGCCCGGTCACGGTGTAGGCGAAGAACAGCTGGTCATCGCTGGTGTTGGCGCGATAGTTGTACGAAGCCTTGAGCTTCCACGACTCGCCGAGATGGTGGGCGTACTCGATGAATCCGGTGCGGGTGACCGTGTTCCAGTAGGTCCAATCTTGGGTCGTCGACGCGCTGCGGTCCCATTCGGCCTGACTGCCGTCGGCGTTGTTGAAGGTAAGCGCACCCCACATGTTGCCGTCGGAGTCAGCCTGCTGCCAGGAATAGCCGAAGGTCAGCGTACCGTTCTCGCCCACTTGGCCGTCAACCACGCCGTACAGGAAACTGCGGTCGTTGCTGTAGTCGCGCAGGTACGAATCGCTGCTTTCGCGCGCGGTCACCACGCGGCCGGCCCAGCGGCCGTCGCTGGTGAGCGGGGTCGAATAATCCACCTCGACGCGGTGCTTGCCCCACGAGCCAACACTCACGCCGAGCAGGCCCCGCTCCTCGTTGGTTGGGCGCTTGCGCACATAGTTGATCGTGCCCGAAGCATTGCCTACGCCGGTCAGCAGGCCGTTGGCGCCACGGATCACTTCCAGCTTTTCGTAGCCGAACGCGTCCATGGCGCCGGTGACGATGCCCCAGTCATTGGGCAGGCCGACGCCATCGACCTGCGTGTTCTTGATCTCGAAACCACGCGCCAAATAGTTGGTGCGGTTGGTTTCCCACTCCTCCACCTGGATGCCGGTAGCCAGGCGCAGGGCATCGTTGAGATTGTTGGCGGCGAAGTCGCGCATCTGGTCGGCGGTCACCACACTGATCGACTGCGGGGTTTCCTTGATCGGGATGTCGAGGTTGGTGGCGCCGTTGCTGATGCGGTCTGCGCGCTGTGCGACCACCAGCACCTTGTCCAGATCGGTTGGCTCAGTCTCCGTCTGGCCGGATCGGATGGTCTGTGCATTAGCGTGTGCGGCGACTGAGAGGGCGACGGACAGCAGGGACAGGCGGAGGTGATTCGTGCGGTGGTGGAATCGTGGCATGGGGTAGGGAGTCTTCAGGCAAGCGGATTGGCGGGAAGCGCCAATTCAGTGCCCACACCTTAAACGCGAACGATTGTCATTTGCAATAGCCTGAGCTGGGCCGCGGTGAAGACGGGATGCCCGAGACCATGCGAAGAAGTTGCGCCGCCTCAAAGGGCCCCGTCGATGCTGGTTCCAGCGGCAGCAGAGAGCGCCAGTGCACCCGCAAGGCCCCAATCGATTGGTGAGTTCAGATATCCATCTGTTCGGCGATCTCTAGAGCTTCATCCATCTCAATGCTCAGATAGCGCACTGTGCTTTCAAGCGTCGTGCGGCCAAGAAGCGGTTGCACGGCACGTAAATTTTTAGTGCGACGGTAGATCAGGGAGGCCTTGGTCCTACGCATCGGGTGGGTGCCGTAGGCGCCGATGGAGTCCAGCCTCTTCTACCCAGCGATGGAGGATTCGGGCGTACTGCCTCGTCGACACATGTGTGGTGCTGAGTCAACGATCTGCTCATGATGTGCCCCTAAGCAACCTAGCGACCTTAGGCGGATGCCACTTCCCCTTTGCCATTCGTCGTGCCACGAAGGCCCGATAGACCTCGGGTAGAGGGGGCGACTTACGCTTGTGGCGGCGGGTGTTGCACAGCCAGCAGGCGGCGGCGATGTTCCCCACCACATCCTTGCCTCCATCCTGCTGTGCAACGAGGTGTTCGGCAGTACAACGTAATGGCGATACCGTGCGGGCACGCAGGCCAAACGTTTTCAGCTCGTCGGGTGAGGCCTGCCACATAGGGAGGCCGCAATAGCAGCAGAGTCCGCGCTGTGCGTGGAAGGCTTGGGTTCTGAGTCGTTGGAGCTTGGGCATGCTTAGTCCAGGAAAAACAGGGGAAGAACCTCCCGTCGTCGCGTTGCGCGATCCGATCGGGAACCTGTTGCCTTGAGCTAAGCAGGCAATACACCGGGGGCTTCTGCCCACGCGGCAACACTGTTATCCCGCTATGTGCGGGTCATTGTCAACATGGGGCGGATAGTCCCATCATCATCAACCTGATGCATCCGTTCCCCCGCAAGAAGAGCCACCTCGATTCTCAGGGCAAGACCGCTGCGGCGGCCATGGCCCTCCTGGATGTAATCGAGGAGCGACTGCACGAGAAAGATGCGGCACGGCGCCTGCGGGAGGAAATCGGGCTGAACTGGTCGATGATCACTGCGGTGCAGTATCTCTCCGGCAAGGAAGCGATCGGAGCGGTTGCGCGGCTGCCTGCCGACTGGTCGCATGGGGGGCGAACTCGCAAGGACGTGCTGCACGCGATCATCTTGGCTGCAGATGCTGTCAACAATGCGCGCCCCGATGGCCAGACCCTGTGTGCAAGCTATCTTGCAAAGCACTTGAAGGGCATGGATAGGGAGGCTTTGCTGGCGCAGGTAGAAGAACGAGGGGCGGGTTAGTTTCCAATGACGGCGTTGACAGTTGGCGAAGCAAAAGGGCCACTCATTCGCGCTCAGCGCTTTGCGCTCTTGACCGGTCCGCACACTTGCTACAAGTGCGGACAGCCACGCGGGTCAGCGCGATAGGACTTGCAGACTATGAAGCGCTCGGCGAAGAGGGGTACGAGTCCGCTGAGAACTGCACGCTATTCATGCAGCTGGGCGCGCTCAATGTCGAAGCGGCGAACCAGGTAGGAGCGCGGTCTCCCTGGATGCGGTTCGGTCACTCAATGATGGCGAACGCCACGTACTTGGCCAACCACTGCGAGCACTGCGATGCGTTAATCGGGGCGTGGTATATCGCCAAGCCCGGAGAAGCGTTCTTTCCGCAGTCCGATGAAGAAAGGGTTCACCCCCGTTGTCACGGACACTTACGAGACGGCCGATCCAGGCTATGGCGCATTTCAAACAGCCGATGCCGCATCTCGCCGGAGGCGAGGGCAGCAGATTAGGGACCTTTGTCGGGGGTAGGGAAGGGCGGCTTCCGACCCGAAGCGGCAACAGAATCATCGATAGAGCGCTTAAGCCCGTGGAGGGAAAGAGCTGGATGACGGTGACCTAAAGATTACAATTGGCTACGATTGTTCGCAAGGTCATGCCCCCATGCAACCAAGCACCGAAGTACTCGAGCGATTGGTGGGACAGGTCCTCAGGGCCATCACGCAACCCCGTAGTGAACATGGCCAAGTAGCGATCGAGCAGGCGCGGGCTGCTGCTCAAGAAGCGTCTACCGCCATCCACAGCCATGGACTGGGCTTGCATCAGCCATCTTTCGATCTATGGGTTGCAACGACAATTGTTCAAGTACTCAATGGGACCACACAGAACCTCTGGCTGAGTGATCTTCGGGTAGTGGCGCGCGCGATTCCGCACGGACTAGAAACACTGCAGGAGATCGCCCGCCTCAACGCACTGGGCGACCAGCCGACGCAGCAGGAGTTGGCTAATTGGCTCGGCGTTGACCGGGGCAATTTCAATCGACGTATTCGCAAATTGGCGAACTTGGGCTTGATTGAATCAAACCGGCGTCGCCAAGCGTTGGTTTATGCGTTGACCGCGCTCGGTGAGGAGGTAGCACAGGTGCGACCGGTTCAACGAGCGACCCTGTCCGATGCGCTGCGAGCTAGCGCGTCGACATTCTCCGAGATCATCCAACGCCAACGCAAGCCCATCGCAGCCCACACGTGGATGTCAACGGCAGACGTGGACATCGCGGTGACGGGACGGGCCTTTGAATTTCCAGTATCCCAAGTGAAGCCATCCGTATGTTTCGAGGGATGTCTGGTCAAGTTTGAAACGGAACTGCAGGGGACGCCTGCATGAGCCGCCAAGCTCCGCGTCTGGAAGGTGTTCCCGGGACCGAGGCCATTGGGAGTAAGCGCGGCTATTACTATCAAGATGTCGCGACTGCTCTAGCATGGGCGCAACTGCGCGACGGCGAAACGCTCGTCGTAGAGGTCGCCGAAGATCTCGCTGTCGTTAGGGGCGATGGGGCCGAAATTCATCAGCTGAAGCATCTGGCCGCGCCGACGACCCTGAACTCCGCATTGGAATTTCTTGACCGTGTCGTAGAGCTGCGCGAGCGAAACCCGGGTAAGCGCTTGGCGTTTGTCTATCGCACAACGGGCCGTATTGGCGCCGAGAAGAAACGAACCCACCGCCCCGCAGGCAAAGCCGGGCTGAGCTACTGGGGAGACGTGCAGAAGCTTGGGATTGATCCTTTGCCGCTCATCGCGGTGCTGAAGGCATTAGCCCCCGCCAAGTCCCGCTTGCACTCGTTCCTGACGGCGAAGTCGGCCGATGAGATTCTCGCCGAGCTCATTGTCCCCATTACTTGGGCAACAAGCGAGCCCGACACCAGTCGACTACGCCTGCAGCTGGAGGAGCGCCTTTCAGAAATCGCCCATCATGATCATCGCCTGCCTTGGGGCGAGGGCCGGCGACTGCTGTCAGCCGTAATCGATGCGGCCACGCGCGTGTCGACTGACGCTACGGGCAGCCGCCAGCTGAGCTATGTGGGTTTACAGACGTTGCTGGAAGAGGAAACTCGCAAGTCACTGCCTCACCGCGATTATCAGCAACTGCTCGAAGCCGCGGCACTGGCCGAGAACCCGCCGACCGAGCAGGTGAACGCCGACGTTGAAAGGCGGCTGGCACGGTTGAAAGCGGTTCGATTTTTTCCCGAGGCTAAACCCGCCGATCTAGCGCGTCGCTTGGCAACTGACGTTCGCGACGGCGGAACGTGTCAGCTGGGCGGTAAAGCCCTGCGGGCGCTAGCCCTGAGCTGGTGCGCACGCGTCCTCTCCGACGTGGACCACGACTTTGCTGCCGCATTGTTAAGCGAGGCCAAGGTGCTCTCGCCACAATCGCACGTAACGCTGATTGAAGCTCTGCTCTTAAGCAAGAAGGACGTGGCGAAGGCCCGCAAGCTGATTGTGGACGAACGCGCTGGGCCGGCCCAGACAATTCGCTACGCGCTCGCGCGCCGCGAGGATATAAGCGAGGGATTGCGCTGGATCGAAACCGTCGGGCTGACGCCCGCCCACCTCGATGCCGATGGTAGTTGTCTGGTGCTTGGGGACATGGTGAAGCAAGGGCGATGGGATGAGGCCTTGAAATGGCTGGACCGTATCCAGGCTGAGGCGTTTGATGCTTGTCCCGCTTTGCTATGGGTCGGTGCCAACGTGCTTGTCGCGCACAGCGTTGCCCCACAGCTGCGCACCATTGTCCTGGGAGGGCCGCCGGTCGCGAATGAACTGCCGCTGATGGATCGAGCGGAAACCCTCATCTTGCGACGGCGTTCCGCGGCAATGTTTCGGCGTTTCTACAGCGCCGCACAGCGCCTCGAGATCTCCGACACGGCGGCGTTGGCGCTGGAGTACTGCCTGTGGCTGCAACTGCAGGATCGCACTACAGCCACTGCCGCTGCGGCGGAAGTGTTGCAGCACTGGAATGCGGTAGGGACGGAAGAGCACGCGCGGTGGGTGCCGTTGGCGCTCGCGGCAAACCTAGGCATTGATCAGAAGGAATTGGCTCAAAAGATCGACCAGCGCGCCGCGACGTACGGGGCATTGAACATGAATGATGCGCGCGCGCGCGTCGCTTTGCTGCTGGCGCAGCGTCCCGGCGATTCCATCGATCAGTGGCCCGCCATTCGCGAGCACATTCGTCCGTACTTCCATCAGGGCTTTCTGGAGAACTTTGAAGTGCAAGCATTGGCGCTGTCTGGGCGCCAGGCGGACGCCGCGATGGCATTGGCGAACGCGACCGATCTGCCGGATGTCGTTCGCCAACGGCTCGCGCTAGAAATCACCGGAGCCGTTGACGAAGCCGCGACGTCCCCCCGCTTTCAGTAGCAGGTTGATCTAGAGTCCGGGGTTGATAGTAGTGGATACCAGCGTTTGGGCGTA
>NZ_SROY01000009.1:0-16294 GCF_005862345.1 Thermomonas fusca
GGACGAAGGCCTGCGCTTCGCGATCCGCGAAGGCGGCCGCACCGTCGGCGCCGGCGTGGTGGCGAAGATCATCAAGTAAGCCCCTGCGTTTCCGCCGCTTCTGCCTGCAGAAGCGGGGTGGGGTGAAGGCAGGCGGCGCAAGCCGCCGTTGCCTTTTTCGGAAGCAACAAGTTTTTTCGATACGCCAGTAGCTCAATTGGCAGAGCAGCGGTCTCCAAAACCGCAGGTTGGGGGTTCGAGTCCCTCCTGGCGTGCCAATCGCGGGAAGCCCGTCGTGGATTCCCTGTAGAGGGATGACGTTTTGACCAGCCATACGCTGCCTACCCAGTCCGCCAGCGCCGGGGATATCGCCAAGTACGCCGCGGCCTTGTTGCTGGTGGCTGCGGGCATCTTCGTTTACTACTGGTTCGAGGGTTCCTGGCCGTCGGGCGTCCGCATTCTGGCGATCGTTGCGGGGCTGGTGCTTGGCGGCGTGGTGTTCTTCGGGACCGCCAAGGGTGTCCGCACCCGTGGCTTCCTGTCCGAATCCCGCTTCGAACTGCGCAAGGTGGTCTGGCCGACCCGGCAGGAAGCCACCCGTACGATGTGGGTCGTGATCGCCGCGGTCATCATCATCAGCCTCATTCTCGCTGCCTTCGACTGGGTGATCCAGCTCGTCGTGAAGGCGCTGCTCGGTTCGTGATGGAGACCCCAGTGAGCAATTCCGAAGTCCATAAGCGCTGGTACGTGGTTCACGCCTATTCCGGCTTCGAAAAGTCGGTGGCGCAGGCGCTGCGCGACCGCATCGTGCGCATGGAAATGCAGGAGCGCTTCGGCGAGGTGCTGGTCCCCACCGAGGAAGTGGTGGAGATGCGTGGCGGCCAGAAGCGTCGTTCCGAACGCAAGTTCTTCCCCGGTTACGTATTGGTCCAGATCGCGACGCATACCGAAGACGGTATCCCGCGCATGGACAGCGAATCCTGGCACCTGGTGAAGGAAACCCCGAAGGTGATGGGTTTCATCGGCGGTACCGCCGACCGTCCGCTGCCGATCCGCGACGAGGAGGCTGACGCCATCCTGCAGCGCGTGCAGGATGGGGTGGAGAAGCCGAAGCCGAAGGTCCTGTTCGAGCCGGGCCAGATGGTGCGCGTGGTCGATGGCCCGTTCAACGATTTCAACGGCGTGGTCGAAGAGATCAACTACGAGAAGAGCCGCCTGCGCGTGGCGGTGCTGATCTTCGGCCGTTCCACCCCGGTGGAGCTGGAGTTCGGTCAGGTCGAAAAGGCCTGATTACCGCCTGCGGGCGGCGCTCCTCGAAAACCTGTTATCATTGTCGGCTCCCTCGCGGGAGCTGACTGCGTGTCGGTCGCCTCGGCGGCAGGTGGCGTGGGCAGCAAGCATGAAGGGTGGCGGCGTGACGCCGGGACGCGTCGCCTCCAAATAAACATGATCCCGGTCCGATGGGGAGCCTGCAACCCAGGCGTTCGCACCCGGAGACAATCCAATGGCAAAGAAAGTAGTTGGTTACATCAAGCTGCAGGTGAAGGCCGGTCAGGCCAACCCCTCGCCGCCGGTCGGTCCTGCGCTGGGTCAGCGCGGCCTGAACATCATGGAGTTCTGCAAGGCGTTCAACGCGGCGACCTCCAAGCTGGAGCCGGGCCTGCCGACGCCGGTGATCATCACCGCGTACTCGGACCGCACCTTCACCTTCGTCACCAAGAGCACCCCGGCGACCGTGTTGCTGAAGAAGGCGGCGGGCGTCACCTCGGGCTCCAAGCGCCCGAACACCGAGAAGGTGGGCAAGGTCACGCGCGCGCAGCTGGAAGACATCGCCAAGGCGAAGGAACCGGACCTGACCGCGGCCGATCTGGACGCGGCGGTGCGCACGATCGCGGGCTCGGCCCGTTCCATGGGTCTGACGGTGGAGGGCTGAGACAATGGCACTGAACAAGCGACAGAAGGCGATCCTCGCCGCCACCGTCCCGGGCAAGGCTTACGCCATCGAAGAAGCCCTGAAAATCCTCAAGGACAACAGCAAGGCCAAGTTCGTCGAAGCGATCGACGTGGCCGTGCGTCTTGGCGTCGACGCCAAGAAGTCCGACCAGCAGGTGCGCGGTTCCACCGTGCTGCCGGCCGGTACCGGCAAGTCGGTGCGCGTGGCGGTGTTCTGCCCGGCCGGCGCCAAGGCTGACGAAGCCCTGGCCGCTGGCGCCGACGTGGTGGGCATGGACGAGCTGGCTGAGAAGATGATCGGCGGCGACCTGAACTACGACGTGGTCATCGCCACCCCGGACGCGATGCGCGTGGTCGGCAAGCTCGGCCAGGTGCTGGGCCCGCGCGGCCTGATGCCGAATCCGAAGGTCGGCACCGTGTCGCCGAACCCGGCCGAGGCGGTCAAGAACGCCAAGGCTGGCCAGGTGCGTTACCGCACCGACAAGGCCGGCATCATCCACTGCACCATCGGCAAGGCCAGTTTCGAGAACGACGCGCTGAAGGGCAACCTGCAGGCGCTGCTGCTGGACCTGATCAAGGCCAAGCCGGCCACTTCGAAGGGTACCTACCTGCAGAAGATCTCGATCAGCTCCACCATGGGCCCCGGCGTGACCGTGGACCAGTCCTCGCTGACCCTGAAGTAATGCTCCATACCGCGTCGCCCCGGCGACGCGGTGGTTCGAAATTTTGAAGGCCCCGCTCGAGCCCTCGAGCGGAAGCCGTCAAAGACCGCAGGTGCGGTTCGCGCAGGGCAACGACGGGCATGGATGCTCACATGGCATGGAATCGCCGTTGCCGAAGGCGGGATCGCTTAATCCGCATCCGATCAGGATGCTGGCCTGCGCAGATGGTGATGCCCTTCTGGAATGTTGTTTTCAAGACACCTCTGGATGGCCACCACCGGGATGCAGTGCATCCCCGATGCCAAGGACCGGCATCGCCCAGGACCGTCAACGGCTGGAGCCGGGGGCGGAGTTCATAAGAGGAGTGACTATGGCTCTCAATCTGTCCCAGAAACAGAACGTTGTCGCCGAGGTGGCCGAAGTTGCCGCCAAGGCACACTCCTTGATCGCAGCCGAATACGCAGGCACCACGGTCAGTCAGATGACCGCGATGCGCAAGAAGGCCCGCGAAACCGGCGTGTACTTGAAAGTCGTCAAGAACACGCTGGCCGCGCGCGCCGTGGAAGGTACCGATTTCGCAGTCGCAAAGGACTCGATGGTCGGCCCCCTCCTGTATGCGTTCTCGACCGAGGAGCCCGGCGCCGCCGGTCGCCTGATCAAGGAATTCGCAAAGGGTAACGACAAGCTGCAACCGAAGCTGGTCGTGGTCGAAGGGCAGCAGTACGGCCCCGCGCACGTCGAAGTGTTGGCCTCGCTGCCGACCCTGGAACAGGCGCTTGGCATGCTGGCCCGCGTGCTGGCCGAACCGGCGGCGATGTTCGCCCGTGCGGTCAAGGCCGTGGCCGACCAGCAGGGTGGCGGCGACGCCGCTCCGGCTGCCGAAGCCGCCGCCGAAGCCGAACCGGCCTGAATCCCAGCGACCTGACAACGTTCCCACTCATACGAAACATATCCAGAGGTAATTGAAATGTCCCTGACCAACGAGCAGATCGTCGACGCCATCGCCGCCAAGTCGCTGATGGAAGTGATGGAGCTGGTGAAGGCCATCGAAGAGAAGTTCGGCGTCTCCGCCGCCGCCCCGGTGATGGCTGTCGCCGCCGCCGGCCCGGCCGCCGCCGTCGAAGAACAGACCGAGTTCAACGTCATCCTGAAGTCGGCCGGCGACAAGAAGGTCGAAGTGATCAAGGCCGTCCGCGCCATCACCGGCCTGGGCCTGAAGGAAGCCAAGGACCTCACCGAGGCCGGCGGCACCGTGAAGGAAGCCGTGTCGAAGGAAGACGCCGAGAAGATGAAGAAGGACCTCGAGGCCGCTGGCGCGACCGTCGAAGTCAAGTAATCCGCTGTTGCGTCGCCTGGCAGAACACGCTGGCGACCACCGAAGGCTGGGGACGAAAGTCCCCGGCCTTTGGCCGTTGTAGAAGCAACCGTTCCAGACCGTTCGAGTTGGCAGTCGGAAGTAGCGGGAGAAGGCGTGCTGGTGCCGGCAATACCAGCGACTTCCCACTGCCAGTTTGATATTCCCCCGTTGGCCGCCCGCGGCCGCACATGACGAGGCGCACGCTCCATGACTACCGCCAAACAGTATTCGTTCACCGAAAAGAAGCGCATCCGCAAGGACTTCGGCAAGCGCCGTTCGATCCTGGAAGTGCCCTTCCTGCTCGCCATCCAGGTGGATTCCTACCGCGAATTCCTGCAGGAACACGTGGACGCCTCCGCCCGCGACGACAAGGGCCTGCATGCCGCGCTGAAGTCGGTGTTCCCGATCTCCAGCTACAGCGGCAACGCCGCGCTGGAATACGTGGGCTACAAGCTGGGCGAGCCGGCGTTCGACGAGCGCGAGTGCCGCACCCGCGGCCTGTCCTATGGCGCGCCGCTGCGCGTCACCGTGCGCCTGGTCATCTATGACCGCGAGTCGTCGACCAAGGCGATCAAGTACGTGAAGGAGCAGGAGGTCTACATGGGCGAGATCCCGCTCATGACCGACAACGGCACCTTCATCGTCAACGGCACCGAGCGCGTCATCGTCTCCCAGCTGCACCGCAGCCCGGGCGTGTTCTTCGACCACGACCGCGGCAAGACCCACAGCTCGGGCAAGCTGCTGTTCTCTGCCCGCGTGATCCCCTACCGCGGCTCGTGGCTGGACTTCGAGTTCGACCCGAAGGACGCGCTGTACACCCGCATCGACCGCCGCCGCAAGCTGCCGGTCAGCGTGCTGCTGCGCGCGCTGGGCTACAACAACGAAGAGATGTTGAACGAGTTCTTCGACATCAACACCTTCCACATCGAATCCGAGGGCGTGCAGCTGGAGCTGGTGCCCGAGCGCCTGCGCGGCGAAACGCTGGACTTCGACCTGGCCGATGGGGACAAGGTCATCGTCGAAGCGGGCAAGCGCATCACCGCGCGCCACGTCAAGCAGCTGGAAGCCGCCGGCGTTGCCGCGCTGTCGGTGCCGGACGACTACATCCTCGGCCGCATCCTCTCGCACGACGTCATCGATCCGGCCACCGGCGAGCTGCTGGCCTCCGCCAACGACGAGATCAGCCTCGACACCCTGGACAAGCTGCGCAAGGCGGGCATCGCCAGCGTCGGCACCATCTGGGTGAACGACCTCGACCGCGGCCCGTACCTGTCCAACACCCTGCGCATCGACGGCACCAAGACCCAGCTGGAAGCGCTGGTCGAGATCTACCGGATGATGCGTCCGGGCGAGCCGCCGACCAAGGACGCCGCGCAGAACCTGTTCCACAACCTGTTCTTCACCTTCGAGCGCTACGACCTGTCCACGGTCGGCCGGATGAAGTTCAACCGCAGGCTGGGCCGCAAGGAAGTCACCGGCTCACCGGTGCTGTACGACGCCAAGTATTTTGCCGACCGCAAGGACGAGGAATCGGTGCGCCTGCGCAACGAGGCCACCCACAAGTCCGACATCCTCGACGTGATGAAGGTGCTGTGCGAAATCCGCAACGGCCGCGGTGTGGTGGACGACATCGACCACCTCGGCAATCGCCGCGTGCGCTCGGTCGGTGAAATGGCCGAGAACGTGTTCCGCGTGGGCCTGGTCCGCGTCGAGCGCGCGGTCAAGGAGCGCCTGTCGATGGCCGAGTCGGAAGGCCTGACCCCGCAGGAGCTGATCAACGCCAAGCCGGTGGCGGCCGCGATCAAGGAGTTCTTCGGCTCCTCGCAGCTGTCGCAGTTCATGGACCAGAACAACCCGCTGTCGGAAGTGACCCACAAGCGCCGCGTGTCGGCGCTGGGCCCGGGCGGCCTGACCCGCGAGCGCGCCGGCTTCGAAGTGCGCGACGTGCATCCCACGCACTACGGCCGCGTCTGCACCATCGAGACCCCGGAAGGCCCGAACATCGGCCTGATCAACTCGCTGGCGGTGTTCGCCCGCACCAACCGCTACGGCTTCCTCGAGACGCCGTACCGCAAGGTCGTGGACGGCCGCGTCACCGACGAGATCGAGTTCCTGTCGGCGATCGAGGAAAACGAGTACGTCATCGCCCAGGCCAACGCGCCGCGCGACGACAAGGGCAACATCTCCGCGCAGTTCGTGGCCTGCCGCTTCCAGGGTGAAAACCTGCTGAAGCCGCCGAGCGAGATCCACTTCATGGACGTCTCGCCGATGCAGACGGTGTCGGTGGCGGCGGCGCTGGTGCCGTTCCTGGAGCACGATGACGCCAACCGCGCGCTGATGGGCGCGAACATGCAGCGCCAGGCGGTGCCGACCCTGCGCGCGCAGAAGCCGCTGGTGGGTACCGGCATCGAACGCGCACTGGCGCGCGACTCCGGCGTGACCGTGAACGCGCGTCGTGGCGGCGTGGTCGAGCAGATCGACGCCGGCCGCATCGTGGTCAAGGCGCACGAGTCCGAGATCTCCGGCGAGCACGATGCCGGCGTGGACATCTACTCGCTGGTCAAGTACACCCGCAGCAACCAGAACACCTGCATCAACCAGCGCCCGCTGGTGAACGTGGGCGACGTGGTGGCGCGCGGCGACGTGCTGGCCGACGGCCCGTCCACCGACATCGGCGAGCTGGCGCTGGGCCAGAACATGCTGATCGCGTTCATGCCGTGGAACGGCTACAACTTCGAAGACTCGATCCTGCTCTCCGAGCGCGTGGTCGAGGAGGATCGCTACACCACGATCCACATCGAAGAGCTGACCGTGCAGGCGCGCGACACCAAGCTGGGGCCGGAGGAGATTTCCGCCGACATCCCGAACGTGTCCGAGCAGGCGCTGGGCCGCCTCGACGAGTCCGGCGTGGTCTACATCGGTGCGGAAGTTCGCGCCGGCGACATCCTGGTGGGCAAGGTGACGCCGAAGGGCGAGAGCCAGCTGACCCCGGAAGAGAAGCTGCTGCGCGCGATCTTCGGCGAGAAGGCCTCGGACGTGAAGGACAGCTCGCTGCGCGTGCCCCCGGGCATGGACGGCGTGGTCATCGACGTGCAGGTGTTCACCCGCGATGGCATCGAGAAGGACAAGCGCGCGCGCCAGATCGAGGAAAACGAGATCAAGCGCGTCAAGAAGGACTTCGACGACCAGTTCCGCATCCTCGAGAACGCGATCTACGCCCGTCTGCGCGAGCAGCTGCTGGGCAAGATCGCCAACGGCGGCCCGGGCGTGAAGAAGGGCGACACCGTCTCGTCGCTGGTGCTGGACGGCATCAAGCGTTCCGACTGGCTGCAGCTGCGGATGAAGGACGACGACGCGGCCGATGCGATCGAGCGCGCCGCCAAGCAGCTCGACGCGCACCAGAAGGAGTTCGAGCGCCGCTTCGCCGACAAGCGCTCCAAGATCACCCAGGGCGATGACCTTGCCCCGGGCGTGCTGAAGATGGTCAAGGTGTTCCTGGCGGTGAAGCGCCGCATCCAGCCGGGCGACAAGATGGCCGGCCGCCACGGCAACAAGGGCGTGGTGTCGAAGATCGTCCCGGTCGAGGACATGCCTTACATGGCCGACGGCCAGACCGTCGACATCGTGCTGAACCCGCTGGGCGTGCCGAGCCGCATGAACATCGGCCAGGTGCTGGAAGTCCACCTGGGCCTGGCCGCGAAGGGCCTGGGCCAGAAGATCCAGCGCATGCTGGACGCACAGACGAAGGTCGCCGAGCTGCGCAAGTTCCTCGGCGAGATCTACAACCACGACAGCAAGACCCACATCGAGCGCGTGGACCTGACCCAGTTCAGCGACGAGGAACTGTTGGGCATGGCGAAGAACCTCACCGACGGCGTGCCGATGGCCACCCCGGTGTTCGATGGCGCCACCGAAGCCGAGATCAAGACCATGCTGCGGCTGGCGGATCTGCCGGAATCGGGCCAGACCCAGCTGTTCGACGGCCGCACCGGCGAGGCGTTCGACCGCCAGACCACCATTGGCTACATGCACATGCTGAAGCTGAATCACCTGGTCGACGACAAGATGCACGCGCGTTCGACCGGCCCGTACTCGCTCGTCACCCAGCAGCCGCTGGGCGGCAAGGCGCAGTTCGGCGGCCAGCGCTTCGGTGAAATGGAAGTCTGGGCGCTGGAAGCCTACGGCGCGGCCTACACCCTGCAGGAAATGCTGACGGTGAAGTCCGACGACGTGCAGGGCCGCAACCAGATGTACAAGAACATCGTCGATGGCGAGCACGAGATGGTCGCGGGCATGCCGGAATCCTTCAACGTCCTGGTGAAGGAAATCCGCAGCCTGGCCATCAACATGGAACTCGAGGAGCGCTGAGTTTCGCGACGGCGCGGCGATCACGCCGCGCCGACCTGCAGAACCCATTGCCCCCGACCCGGAGAATCCAAATGAAAGATTTGCTGAACCTCTTCAACCAGCAGCGCCCGACGCTGGACTTCGACTCGATCAAGATCGCGCTGGCCAGCCCGGACCTGATCCGTTCCTGGTCCTACGGCGAGGTGAAGAAGCCCGAGACGATCAACTACCGCACCTTCAAGCCCGAGCGCGACGGCCTGTTCTGCGCCGCCATCTTCGGTCCGATCAAGGACTACGAGTGCCTGTGCGGCAAGTACAAGCGCATGAAGCACCGCGGCGTGGTGTGCGAGAAGTGCGGCACTGAAGTGACCCTGGCCAAGGTGCGCCGCGAGCGCATGGGCCACATCGACCTGGCCTCGCCGGTCGCGCACATCTGGTTCCTCAAGTCGCTGCCGTCGCGCATCGGCCTGATGCTGGACATGACCTTGCGCGACATCGAGCGGATCCTGTACTTCGAAGCGTTCGTGGTGACCGAGCCGGGCCTGACCCCGATGGAGCGCGGCCAGCTGCTGACCGAAGAACAGTTCCTGCAGGCGCGCCAGGAGCACGGCGACGATTTCGACGCGGCGATGGGCGCGGAAGCGGTCTATGACCTGCTGCGCACGATCGACCTGCAGAGCGAGATCGTGCAGCTGAAGGAGGAGATCGCCTCCACCGGCAGCGAAACCAAGCTCAAGCGCCTGACCAAGCGGATCAAGCTGATCGAGGCTTTCATCGAGTCCGGTAACCGTCCGGAGTGGATGGTCATGACCGTGCTGCCGGTGCTGCCGCCGGACCTGCGTCCGCTGGTGCCGCTGGACGGCGGCCGCTTCGCGACCTCCGACCTGAACGACCTGTACCGCCGCGTCATCAACCGCAACAACCGCCTGCGTCGCCTGCTGGAGCTCAACGCGCCGGACATCATCGTGCGCAATGAAAAGCGCATGCTGCAGGAGTCGGTGGATGCGCTGATGGACAACGGCCGCCGCGGCCGCGCCATCACCGGGACCAACAAGCGCCCGCTGAAGTCGCTGGCCGACATGATCAAGGGCAAGCAGGGCCGCTTCCGCCAGAACCTGCTCGGCAAGCGCGTCGACTACTCCGGCCGTTCGGTCATCGTGGTGGGCCCGTACCTGAAGCTGCACCAGTGCGGCCTGCCGAAGAAGATGGCGCTGGAGCTGTTCAAGCCCTTCATCTTCGCCAAGCTGCAGCTGCGCGGCCTGGCCACCACCATCAAGGCGGCGAAGAAGCTGGTCGAGCGCGAAGAGGCCGAGGTGTGGGACATCCTCGAAGAGGTGATCCGCGAGCACCCGGTGCTGCTGAACCGCGCCCCGACCCTGCACCGCCTCGGCATCCAGGCGTTCGAGCCGGTGCTGATCGAAGGCAAGGCGATCCAGCTGCACCCGCTGGTCTGCACCGCGTTCAACGCCGACTTCGACGGTGACCAGATGGCCGTGCACGTGCCGCTGTCGCTGGAAGCGCAGCTGGAAGCGCGCGCGCTGATGATGGCGTCCAACAACATCCTGTCGCCGGCCAACGGCGAGCCGATCATCGTGCCGTCGCAGGACGTGGTGCTGGGCCTGTACTACATGACCCGCGCGCTGGAGAACAAGGCGGGCGAGGGCATGGTGTTCGCCAACATCGCCGAAGTGAAGCGCGCCTACGACAACCGGGTGGTGCAGCTGCACGCCAAGTGCAAGGTGCGCATCACCGAAACCGTGCTGGCCGAGGACGGCAGCCGCAGCCAGCAGACCTCGATCGTGGACACCACCATCGGCCGTGCGCTGCTGCGCGAGATCCTGCCGGAGGGCCTGCCGTTCGCGCTGGCCAACACCGAGCTGAGCAAGAAGAACATCAGCCGCCTGATCAACAGCTGCTACCGCATGCTGGGCCTGAAGGACACGGTGGTGTTCGCCGACAAGCTGATGTACACCGGCTTCGCCTACGCCACCCGCGCTGGCGTGTCGATCGGCATCGACGACATGACCATCCCGCTGGAGAAGAAGTCGATCCTCGACGAGGCCGAGGCCGAGGTGCTGGAAATCCAGCAGCAGTACCAGTCGGGTCTGGTCACCGCCGGCGAGCGCTACAACAAGGTGGTCGACATCTGGTCGCGCACCAACGAGCGCGTGGCCAAGGCGATGATGGACACCATCGGTACCGAGAAGGTCCTGAATGCCAAGGGAGAGACCATCGACCAGAAGTCGATGAACTCGATCTACATCATGGCCGACTCCGGCGCGCGTGGTAGCCAGGCGCAGATCCGCCAGCTGGCCGGCATGCGTGGCCTGATGGCCAAGCCGGACGGCTCGATCATCGAGACCCCGATCACCTCGAACTTCCGCGAGGGCCTGAACGTCCAGCAGTACTTCATCTCGACCCACGGTGCCCGTAAGGGCCTCGCGGATACCGCGCTGAAGACCGCGAACTCCGGTTACCTGACCCGCCGCCTGGTCGACGTGGCGCAGGACGTGGTGATCACCGAAACCGACTGCGGCACGCTCAACGGCCTGACCCTGACCCCGATCGTGGAGGGCGGCGACGTGGTCGAGCCGCTGAAGGACCGTGTGCTGGGCCGCATCGTGGCCGAGGACGTGTTCCTGCCGGGCAACGACGAGGATCCGTTCATCACCCGCAACACCCTGATCGACGAAGCCTGGGCGCTGCGCCTGGAAGAAGCCGGCGTGCAGGTGATCAAGGTGCGCAGCACCATCACCTGCATGGCGCCGTTCGGCGTGTGCGCGCACTGCTACGGCCGCGATCTGGGCCGTGGCCATCTGGTCAACCACGGTGAAGCCGTGGGCGTGGTCGCCGCGCAGTCCATCGGCGAGCCGGGCACCCAGCTGACAATGCGTACCTTCCATATCGGTGGTGCGGCTTCGCGTGCGGCGGCGATCGACAACGTGACGGTGAAGACCACCGGCTCGGTGAAGTTCAACAACCTCAAGTTCGTCACCCACGCCGACAGCCACCTGGTCGCGGTGTCGCGCTCCGGCGAACTGTCGGTGCTGGACAACCACGGTCGCGAGCGCGAACGCTACAAGCTGCCTTACGGCGCCACCATCCAGCTGCAGGATGGCGGTGAAGTCAAGGCTGGACAGGTGGTGGCCAACTGGGATCCGCATAACCACCCGATCGTCTCGGAAGTGGCGGGCTTCATCCGCTTCGTCGACTTCGTCGACGGCGTGACCGTCATCGAGAAGACCGACGAACTGACCGGCCTGGCCTCGCGCGAGATCACCGATCCGAAGCGCCGCGGCTCGCAGGGCAAGGACCTGCGTCCGGTGGTGCGTATCGTCGACAAGGACGGCAACGACCTCAACATCCCGGGCACCGACCTGCCGGCGCAGTACCTGCTGCCGCCGCGCTCGGTGGTGAACCTGCAGCACGGCGCCGCCGTGGGCGTGGGCGACGTGGTCGCGAAGATCCCGCAGGAAGCGTCCAAGACCCGCGACATCACCGGTGGTCTGCCGCGCGTGGCCGACCTGTTCGAGGCGCGCAAGCCGAAGGATCCGGCGGTGCTGGCCGAGAAGTCCGGCGTGATCTCGTTCGGCAAGGACACCAAGGGCAAGCAGCGCCTGATCATCAAGGGGCCGGATGGCGAGGAGCACGAAGAGCTGATCCCGAAGTACCGCCAGATCATCGTGTTCGAAGGCGAACACGTGGAGAAGGGCGAGACCGTGGTGGACGGCGAGCCGAGCCCGCAGGACATCCTGCGCCTGAAGGGCGTCGAGGAGCTGGCCGCCTATCTGGTCAAGGAGATCCAGGACGTCTATCGCCTGCAGGGCGTGAAGATCAACGACAAGCACATCGAGGTGATCATTCGCCAGATGCTGCGCAAGGTCGAGATCGTGGACCAGGGCGACTCCAAGTTCCTCAATGGCGAGCAGGTCGAGCGCCAGCGCGCCATCGAGGAGAACGAGCGTCTGGCCCGCAAGGGCGAGATCGCTGTCAAGGTGGAGCCGGTCCTGCTGGGCATCACCAAGGCCTCGCTGGCGACGGAGTCGTTCATCTCGTCCGCGTCGTTCCAGGAGACCACCCGCGTGCTGACCGAGGCGGCGGTGCGCGGCACCCGCGACACCCTGCGCGGCCTGAAGGAAAACGTGATCGTCGGTCGTCTGATCCCGGCCGGCACCGGCTTGGCCTACCACAGCCAGCGCCGCAAGAACGCTTCGGGCCTGACCGAGGCGGAAATGGCGACCCTGGCCGGCGAACCTGCCGACGCCACGCCGGCGGAGTAATGCAGTTCCAGTCCCGCCCGGCCTGATCGCCGGGCGGGGCTTGCCGTAGCGATGGGCAGCTGGTATAGTCGCCCGGTTATTCGATGGCGTTTAGCCATCCAGATCACCAAATGAGGTCGCAGGAAGCGCCTCGTGTTGGGTCCAGGACGGACGGGATCGCAGATCAATCACCGCTGCCCGCGATGCGGGTGGGGTGGTTTTTCGGTATGGCTGCGTTTGATCGCAAGATCGAGCGCGGGCTATACTTTTTCGTCTTGGCTGGCTGGATTGCGACTTGGATCCGGCCCGCTTTGTCTCCGAATGGGCCCCAGGCCCGCCAATTGAGCCCCGAAATGGCAACGATCAACCAGCTGGTGCGCAAGCCGCGCAGCCCGGAAACCTACAAGAGCACCTCGCCCGCGCTGGCTAACTGCCCGCAGCGTCGCGGCGTGTGCACCCGCGTGTACACCACCACCCCGAAGAAGCCGAACTCGGCACTTCGCAAGGTCGCCAAGGTGCGTCTGACCAACGGCTACGAGGTCATCTCGTACATCGGCGGCGAAGGCCACAACCTGCAGGAGCACAGCGTGGTGCTGATCCGCGGCGGTCGCGTCAAGGACCTGCCGGGCGTGCGCTACCACACCGTGCGCGGTTCGCTGGACGCCGCCGGCGTTGCCAAGCGCAAGCAAGCGCGCTCCAAGTACGGCGCCAAGCGTCCGAAGTCCTAAGCGGCTGGCCGCCCGGCATCGTCCGGGAACAGGTTCATCCACGCAGATAAACGGTGGGCTGCCGCCCGCCCTACGAGAGAAGCAACATGTCCCGTAAAGGCAATACTCCGCAGCGCTCGGTGCTGCCAGACCCGAAGCACGGAAGCGAAACCATCGCCCGCTTCATCAACATGGTCATGCAGAGCGGCAAGAAGTCGGTCGCCGAGAAGATCGTCTACGGCGCGATGGACGTGATCGGCGAGAAGAACCCGAGCGCGCTCGAGCTGGTCGAGAAGGCGCTGGGCAACGTGTCGCCGTCGGTCGAGGTGAAGTCCCGCCGTGTCGGTGGCGCCACCTACCAGGTGCCGGTCGAAGTGCGCGCCTCCCGCCGCATGGCCCTGGCGATGCGCTGGCTGATCGAATCCGCCCGCAAGCGCGGCGAGAACTCGATGCCGCGCAAGCTGGCCGGCGAGCTGATCGACGCGTCCGAGAACCGTGGTGGCGCGATCAAGAAGCGCGAAGAAACCCACCGCATGGCCGACGCGAACAAGGCGTTCGCCCACTACCGCTGGTAATTCCGGCGGCGTTCCAGGGCGGGTGGCCGCGATCCTTGCCATCCCGCCTCGCGGCCCCGAACAGGCCGTGAGACCCCGAAGGCCGCCGACAGGCGGCATTCGGTCATTCCGAAATCCGAAAAAATTGAGAGGCTCCCGTGGCCCGTTCCACTCCCATCGAGCGTTACCGCAACTTCGGCATCATGGCCCACATCGATGCCGGCAAGACCACTACGTCCGAGCGCATCCTGTTCTACACCGGCAAGAGCCACAAGATCGGTGAAGTGCACGACGGTGCCGCCACCATGGACTGGATGGAGCAGGAGCAGGAGCGTGGCATCACGATCCAGTCCGCCGCCACCACCGCGTTCTGGAAGGGCATGGACAAGTCCCTGCCGGAGCACCGCTTCAACATCATCGACACCCCCGGGCACGTCGACTTCACCATCGAAGTCGAGCGTTCGCTGCGCGTGCTCGACGGCGCGGTGTTCGTGCTGTGCGCGGTCGGCGGCGTGCAGCCGCAGTCCGAGACCGTGTGGCGCCAGGCCAACAAGTACCACGTGCCGCGCATCGCGTTCGTCAACAAGATGGACCGCACCGGCGCGAACTTCCTGAAGGTCCGCGACCAGCTGAAGGCGCGCCTGGGCGCTGCCCCGGTGCCGATGCAGGTGCCGATCGGCGCCGAGGACAATTTCGAGGGCGTGGTCGACCTGCTGAAGATGAAGGCGATCCACTGGGATACCGCCAGCCAGGGCCTGACCTTCGAGTACCGCGACGTTCCGGAAAACCTGAAGGCGGAGGCCGACGAGGCGCGCGCGTTCATGGTCGAGGCCGCGGCCGAGGCCAGCGAAGAGCTGATGGACAAGTACCTCAACGAGGGCGAGCTGTCCGAAGCCGAGATCGTCGAGGGGCTGCGTCAGCGCACCCTGAAGACCGAAATCGTGCCGATGTTCTGCGGCACCGCGTTCAAGAACAAGGGCGTCCAGGCCATGCTGGACGGCGTGATCAACCTGCTGCCGTCGCCGGTCGACGTGCCCTCCATCAAGGGCGTGGATGTGGACGACGAGACCAAGGAGCTGGAGCGTCATTCCAGCGACAAGGAGCCGTTCTCGGCGCTGGCATTCAAGATCATGACCGACCCGTTCGTGGGTTCGCTGACCTTCTTCCGCGTCTACTCGGGCGTGCTCAACGCCGGCGATCAGGTGCTGAACTCGGTCAAGGGCAAGAAGGAGCGCATCGGCCGCGTGCTGCAGATGCATTCCAACAATCGCGAAGAGATCAAGGAAGTGCTGGCTGGCGACATCGCCGCGGCGGTGGGCCTGAAGGACGTCACCACCGGTGACACCCTGTGCTCGATCGACGCGCCGATCATCCTCGAGCGCATGAGCTTCCCGGAGCCGGTGATCTCGATGGCGGTCGAGCCGAAGACCAAGTCCGACCAGGAGAAGATGGGCAACGCCCTGAGCCGTCTGGCGCAGGAAGATCCGTCTTTCCGCGTGCGCACCGACGAAGAGTCCGGCCAAACCATCATCGCCGGCATGGGCGAGCTGCACCTGGACATCATCGTCGACCGCATGAAGCGCGAGTTCAACGTCGAGGCCAACGTCGGCAAGCCGCAGGTGGCCTATCGCGAGACCATCCGCAAGACCGACGTCAAGAGCGACTACAAGCACGCCAAGCAGTCGGGCGGCAAGGGCCAGTACGGCCACGTGGTGATCGAGCTGTCGCCGATGACCGAGGCCGACAAGGCGAACCCGGACGTCAAGAACGACTTCCTGTTCGTCAACGACATCACCGGCGGCGTGATCCCGAAGGAGTTCATCCCGGCGGTCGAGAAGGGCATGCGCGAAACCATCACCAGCGGCCCGCTGGCCGGCTATCCGGTGGTCGGCGTCAAGGTCAAGCTGGTGTTCGGCTCGTACCACGACGTCGACTCGTCGGAAATGGCGTTCAAGCTGGCCGCGTCGATGGCGTTCAAGGAAGGTTTCCGCAAGGCCGATCCGGTCCTGCTGGAGCCGATCATGAAGGTCGAGATCGTCAGTCCCGAGGATTACCTCGGCGACGTGATGGGCGACGTTAGCCGCCGCCGCGGCGTGCTGCAGGGCCAGGACGACAGCCCGTCGGGCAAGATCATCAACGCGATGATCCCGCTGGGCGAAATGTTCGGCTACGCCACCTCGCTGCGCTCGATGTCGCAGGGTCGTGCCACCTTCACGATGGAATTCGACCATTACGAAGAGGCACCGAACAACATCGCCGAAGCGGTCATCAAGAAGGCCTGACGGCCGCCTCGCGAGATCCGGGATCCACATTGGTCCCGGATCCCGTGAACCAGCATTCCCGGGGGGTCGCGCAGGCGGCACCCCAGTCCCAAATCCCCAATCTCGGAGTTTCAGGCAATGGCAAAGGGTAAGTTCGAGCGCACCAAGCCCCACGTGAACGTGGGCACGATCGGTCACGTCGACCACGGCAAGAC